>JAPOWH010000002.1 GCA_026707735.1 Gammaproteobacteria bacterium
TTGGGTTGGCAATGGTCTCTACAAACACCATCCTAGTGTTGTCTCGGAGCGCCCCTTCCACATGTGCCGCAGCGGTTGCATCGACGAAAGATACGTCAATCCCCCACTTTGCAAAGGTATTGAACAGACTGTTGGTGTTGCCGAACAGATAGGAGCTCGACACCAAATGATCGCCTTCGCTCAGCAAAGCGATGATTGTCGTGCCGATAGCCGCCATGCCGGTCGCAAGACACACAGTTTCCGAACCGCTCTCCATTTTTGAGATTTTTGCTTCGAGCGCTGACACCGTCGGATTGATTTGTCTTCCGTATGAGTAGCCAGACTGCTTTCCTTGAAAAACGTCGACAAGATCATTGGCGTCTTCGTATTCGAACGCTACGTTGGCGTGAATCGGCTTGTGCAACGAACCATGTTCGATCCGGTCACTGCGGTCTGAGTGAACGATCTTGGTTGTAAAACCGGACATTCTTGGTTTTCCTATTGATTGAAATCAGCGCGGCTAACGATGTTTGCAAGCCAACTGACGACGCTAATCATAGTTGAGTCCGCATCAATCAAGCAGCTGCTGGAATCCAGTTTAGATTCGATTTGCTAAGAGCACACTAGTCTGAACGTACGGAACATCCCACAGCGGAAAGACCCGAGACAATGCCGACAACGCCAGTGAATGCAAGAGATTGCCGTCGCGTAGCTCCTGCCTGAGTTGGTCAAGCGTACACAGTTCAACTTCGATTTCCTCTCCTTCGCCCGGTGTGGGGTCGCTAAGTCTCTTGACTCCTTGTGCCAGAAAGTGGTGGCAAAGATTGGGAAGGAATGCTGGGTTCGGCTGAACGGATCCCAACGAAGACCAATTTCCGCCTCCATAGCCCGTTTCTTCAAGAAGTTCCCGCTGGCCCGCTTGCAGTGGAGACTCTCCCGGGTCCACCATGCCTCCCGCTGGTTCAAGTGTGCATTTCTCGACGCCAAATCGATACTGGCGAATCATCACCGACTTTCCTTCTGGAGTAATCGCCACGACGTTCACCCAATCAACAGATTCGAGAACGAGTCTCTTCAAGGTCTTGCCAGTTCGCGGGTGGCGCAACCAATCGTGGCGTACTTGGAGAATCGCCAAGTCCTCTCCATGCTCGGAGCGACTACGATCCCACTTCAGATGTTCCGTGCTCATGTTTCTCGCTCTCCAAAGTTAAGGGTCGCGCCCCTAGAAAGTGCGTCGCAGGTCAATTCCTCGGGGAATAGCCAGTCAGCTCCATATAGCCAGATCCTACAGGCGTATTTCGCTCCAGGACATCGACCATACCTTCCCAGTAGGGAATGCTAGTGTTCATTTCTTGGTTGTCGAACAATGCGGACACGAGGAATCGCTCCTGCTCGATGGACAGCTTCCACTCCACGGGCCATTGCTTCCATTTTCTCAATGGTTCCATGGCCCACGAGTCTTTGCGAATGGGTGTGGTCGAACCATCGGTTTGGATCCAAAGGGCGACTCTATCGTCATCGAAGCCGGTATTCCGGTCACGCAATGAGAAAACTACAAGGTCTCGGCCGTCGCTAAAAGAAATTGCAAACCAATACCAACCTTCATATTGACGACCCAGAAGGCCGCTACTCCACTCGCGGTCCATCCAAGATGTACCACTCACATCGAAAGTGTGTGACCCAACTGCAAGCTTGCCCGTTGAGGCCATTCTGGGTATCGAATAGTAGTACGAGGCATGATTGGGGCTCTTCTTTGAATAGCCCTCATCGCCCTGCAGAACAATGGGTTTGGTCTGAGTCATCTGAAGGTCCACCTCGAAGGCATCAGTCTTGATCCGAAGTGTCAACGGGAAGAATTTCGAGGTTGTCGACTCAAGAGACCAATTCTCCAAGAATGCGCGAAAGGGTTCTGATTCAACTCCTGCTAGTTCAGCGTGTTCGCGACTATACCGTTCAAAATCAAAGTGTTTCTTGTTCTTTACATCCGACAAAGCAACATGTGCCATATAGATCTGTCCACTGCGCCACGAGTTTGGTTCCTCGATGCTTGCGGCCAACGATCGACGAAACAGCGTGAACTGCACGCCGAATCGTCGCCCCTCGTCAGTTGCCAAAGTGCATGTGACATACCACCACTCAGTAAGAAACTCATTGTGCGGCCTGTGGTCGCGGGGAAATGTCAGTTTGTAGGAACCGTCGACTTGCGCATAGTTTTCCGCGTTTACTGACTCTCCTAGCCACTCGCCAAAATCGGCGTTCGGCTCGTTGTTCCGACTCTCGCAGCCCGTGAATAGACAAATCTGTGCAATGCAAAGAATCGTGGCTATACGAGCCAGTCGATCCGTAGGTGTCGCTTTTCCATCGCGGCCACTGCTCACGGATGCTTTCTCTGCAGAAGAAACGGAATCAAGCAAGCAGCTACCGCAGCGCCAAACGCAAGCAAGGTAGGACGGAGAACAACCCAGGGATCCAAGTGCAAATCGATGGTCCATTGAAAGGCACGCGGGTTGACCATTTCACAGAGGACCCACGCGATGGAGATTCCTAGGGGCAGTGCAATGACGCATGCCAAAAATCCAAACAATCCAGATTGCAGTAGGGTGGACACCACTAAAGTCCGATCTCCTATTCCCACCGTCCGCAGCAGCTTGAACTCCTGCTTCTGCGCTCCATACATTGCCAATGCCGCCGAGAGCAGACCCACAACGGCGATTATCACAGCGACTAGAGCGATTGCGTTGGTTAGAACGAACGTCTGATCAAACACTCTCAACGCGGCTGTTCGGCGCTCCGAGTTGTCCGAGACAATGGCGTTTGAAGAAGTACTTGCGATCCTTTGCTGCAGCTCGGCCTCCCTTCCAGCAATTGGGTTGATAGTTACTCGATCTCGGGTCCACCCGGCTGTGTCAATTGCGCCAACATCGACAATAGCCCGACCCTCGTTGCTTCCATAGGAATTGAACACATGGACAACGGTAACGGTCAGTTGCCGATTGTGAGGCAGTTCAATATTGAGCGCATCGCCAATTTTGAGATTGTGTTGCATGGCGAGCTGACGATTGATCATTGTGCCGCGCTCAATGGCTGAATCGTAACCGTAGCGGGAAGTCTCCCACGCGTCCAAATTAGTCGCTGTGAGGTTTACGGGTCCTTTGGCCAATCTTCCTACAGTCCGGTAGTAGCTGCGTAAGTTCTCAACAGCTTCCCATTCACTTGCTACGCTTGTATCAAATTCAGAAGCGCTCTCGATGTGCAAGCCTGGTCGCAATCTTACGTCCAGCATGTCTTCGAAATTCGTGCGGAACGACGTAACCATCAGACTTATTCCGATAGCAGTTGCAATTGCTATCGAAAACGCACTTACTGGAACTCGAAAGGACCGAAACTGTTTGATTGCTTGCCTAAGAACCATTAGCCAAGTCAGTCTGGTGAGAGACACCGCCAAACCAATGCGGCTGACGAGACCAACGAACGCGGGAACCACGATCAGCACCTGAAGAATGCACATTCCTACCATCACCACGAAAGCGCCAAGGAGACCAGAAACAGGAAATGCTCCCCAAAGCAACAGGCCCAAGCAAATGGCGACAAGTAGCCCATAGATGGATTTGCGAATTCGATTGTTCGACTTCGAGGTCGCTAGGTGTATGGCAAACAGAAGAGTGCCAATGGAGACAGCTACGGACTTGAACGAGGCAATGAGTACTACATTGAAACTGTCTGATACATCGACAAGTTGGAGCAATTGAAGGAAAGCGATCGCGATGCCGATTCCCAGAAGGGAGCCTATGGCGCCGATCAAGAGCGCTTCAATGAGGAATGTGCCGCGGAGCTGCCACTGATCCACTCCTAGTGCACCTAGGCGATCCATTTCTAGCCTCCTCCTCCTCACGTTGTTTGAGCACGCCTCGTATGCGATGAAGCCTGAGACCAGAATCGCAAGCGCGCCTAGAAGACTGAGATTGAAGGCGATGGATCCCGAAAAGGAGTGCAAGGGATTCCAACTCGACATGCTTTGAATCTGATATCCCTCAACTTCAAGAGGGGGAGCGCGATAGCCAAGGCCAGTCAGTAATCCGGGCCAAATCCGTTCAACGAATGAAAATTTCTCGGCTTCTTTCCTGCGCATCCATACGGCATCAATCTGACCTGGGCGACCCAGTAAGCCTTGTGCTGTAGGCAAGTCTGCAATGAATAGGTTGTATCTCGATGGGGTAGAAGCGATTACTGTAGAACCGTTGACAACGTCGCCGACTGTCCAATCAGACCCGATTGCGATAAGCGTGTTTTGTGTCAAGAAACCAGTGTCTTGAGAGCTCAAGCTGTCATCGAAACTTCCACTGGTGTCGGCCAGCACATCGATTCCGAGAACCTGCACCAGCCTTCCTTCTGCCTCGGTTGTGCCTTCCAAGATTGGAACCATGGCTTCGATGGTCGGCAGTGCACCACTGCGCCAGTCCCTGCGCAGTTCGAAGTAGTGCTTTTCCTCATTCGTAGCAATGGGAACCACGTACTGATAGCTCGTCCGAATTCCCGTGCTTTCCAAGTTGCGAACGGTCTCGACACTTGCTATGTGGACGACAGTAATGCCCATCGCCGCTAGAGCAAGACTAGCGACGACGCAGAGCGTTACCAGCCAATGCCGACGCAAGTCTCGCATTTGGCTCAGAATCAGCGTTTTCACCTACAGATCAATCACTCGATTCGCACGCCTGAGAATCGCGTCGCTGTGTGTGGCGACGACCAGTGTGGCATTGGATTTGGTGACTTCCTGCCATAGCAGATCTGCCACGATCTTCGAATTGTCGGCGTCAAGGTTTCCCGTGGGCTCGTCAGCAAAGATTATGTGAGGTTCATGCGCCAACGCCCGAGCAATCGCTGCTCGTTGTTGTTCACCTCCTGACAGCTCCTCCGGAAAAGCATCGATTCGGTCGTTCAGACCCAAAGTGGCTATGCGGCTCAATGCTTGCTCGCGGAGGTGTTTCCTTTTTGTAAGTTCGACGGGTAGAAGCACGTTTTCTTTGAGCGTTAGAGTCGGTATCAAGTTGAAGAATTGATACACAAAGCCGATGTCGGAACGCCGATAGTGCAGTAGATCCTTCGCGTTCACTTCATTGAGGCGAAAAGCTGCTTTTCCGGGAAAGCAGACTTGGACGGTACCGGCGTCGATAGCAAGCTGTCCAGACAGCAAATTCAGCAATGTGGTCTTGCCGCAGCCGCTGGGCCCAATGACCGCTACCGACTCGGCCTCAGCTATTGAGAATGACAAGTTCTCAAGCACCCACCGGTCCGAGTTGCCGTCGGTGAACCGTTTGCCTACGTTGTCGAGCTGGATAGCCACCGATTGGGGTCGTACTGGATGCCCTGCACGTGCAGAGACGGCGTGACGGGGATTTTGTGACCGCCGGTGCGCACGGTGTCGATTAGTGAGCGAGTGGATTCGTATCCGCACAACATTCGAAGGCTGGTCAAAGTTGGAACGATCATTTGCCACTCGCCTTTGGCATGCAATTCCAATGCGTGCTTGGGCGCAATCCAGGTGCCCGACACTAATTCGGTCGAATGTTCGACTGCCAATTGTTGTTCCGGCATTTCGGCGAGAAAGAATCGGGTGTTGAATCTAGCGGGAGCGAATTTCGGCGTGATCCAATGACTAAAGTAATGGACTCGGGACGTTGCGAGATTCAGTCCGTTCTCCACTAGAAATTGCTTGAAATCCAGCTCATCGCTGGCGAGTGCATGCCGCGCATCGTCGAATTCCTTTATGTGTTCAGAATTGCGAAACGCAAATTGTTGACCACATTGATTGGCCAACAAAACGCTGCACTCTTCGAAGCACTCTCGAATCGCTGCTATCCAATAGCTCAAGCCGTTGCCGCACACAGAGACTATTTTCGACGCGGCAGCATCCGACAAAGAGTCACACAGGCTGTCGAACCCTTCGTCGCTTGTTTCAACCTTTCCTCCAGGGAAGACGTGCAAGTCTGGAAATGCTCCGCGGCCTGGACGTTGCAGCATGAAGACTTCGATGCCGTTCGACGCCGATCGAACCAGCATGATCGTTGCGGCTTTGCGGACCGGTTTGGCTTTGGAATCGGACACGGGGCGCCCTATGTTCCTTGTTCTGCTTGTTTAGCTCCAAATACCTTGAGATGGCCGGGAATCACGAGACGCTCCAACCCTTCGAAGATCAGTTCTGTGGCGACAGCTAGCAAGGCAGCGGGAATGGCTCCTTGCAGTATCAATCCCGTATCGTTAAGGGCAAGCCCCGTTACGATGGGATCGCCCAATCCGCCAGCACCAATGAATGCAGCAAGGGTGGCTGTTCCTATGCAGATAACCGCTGACGTTCGAATTCCCGCAAATACGGAAGGCATGGCCAACGGAACAAGAACATAGCGGAGTCGCTCAAGCTGGGACATCCCCATTGCCTCCGCGACACGAACCAGCATGGGATCGGTGGTAGACAGCGAGGTCACGGTGTTCCGAACGATGGGCAATAGCGAATACAGGAACAAAGCTGCAATAGCTGGCTTCATGCCAATGCCCAATAACGGGATCATTAGCGCCAAGAGCGCAATTGACGGAATAGTCTGCATGAGGCCGCAAATGTAGACGACACCTCGAGACAGCCATCCCACTCGATAGACGGCGAGAGATACCAATAGTCCGAGCAGCGTTGCGGATAGTAGCGCGATACCTGTCAGTTGGAGATGGCGTATGACATTCGCTGTGAGTTTGCCGCCGCGTCCCGTTGCTAAGTTCGTTGCTTTGCTAGCAAGACCTAGTTCGACAAGAAACGAATTTGCTACTTCAGCAAACGTCTTGTTGTCGACGACCACGTCTCGATTTAAACGTAGCATGATTGGTTCGTCAATCTTGGAACCAAGCTGATCGAGTGCGCGGTGGATGGCGGGAGAAAGATCTGACCGAATCAAAGGCAATGCGTGATATAGAGGAAACGCACCCCTGTCGTCTTCCAACAGAACTATATCGTACTCCTGCAATTCAGCATCGGTGGAGAAACCGTCGGTGATGTCGATGGACCCATCCGCAATCGCTCGAAGGGCTAACGCGTGCTCGATGCCCTGGGGCACAGCAGTCAAGCCGTAGATGCGTTGCAAGTGTGGCCATCCATCCTCGCGCTCGAGAAACTCGTGAGTAACAGCAACCTTCAAGTCGGGATGGTCGATCAACTGCGAGACTCTCGTCAGCCCGAGTTCGATCGACAGTTCCCTGCGTAGCGCCATCGCATAGGTATTGTTGAATCCAAAGGGCTCCAATCCCTCGATACCTAGGTGTGCAATGCGATAGTTGATCTGTTCATAGTCGAGGCGTTCATCCAGCTTGAGTACCGCCTGAGCAAGCGTTCCCGTATATTCGGGATAGACATCGATCTCATCATTGATCAAGCCTTCGTAGCACACGTTCGTACCGCTCAATCCAAACTTGCGATCGACGACAAATCCGTCAGCTTCAAGCAGTTGCGAAAGGAGTTCGGCAAGAACGTAGGACTCGGGAAACGTCTTCGACGCGACTACTACAGGATCCTCTTGAGTGCCTTCACTAGCTATGGCAGTAGGCGACAGCAAAGAGATCGCTAGACCCATAAGTAGAGAGCATTTCAGGATTGACCGTCTCATAGGTAGGTCTCCAGAAGCTTGGCAACGTAGTCTCGTTCCGGTTCCTTGATCACCTGTTCCGTCGCGCCGTGTTGGACTATTGTTCCTTGAGCCATCACAACGAGATACTTGCTTAACGCTACGGCTTCGCGCAGGTCGTGGGTGACTAGAAGCGCACTGACTTGTTCTTTCTCCTGAATGGCAAGGAACTCACGATGTATTTCCCCGCGGCTCATTGGATCAATTGCCGAGAAAGGCTCGTCCAGCAATAGAATTTGTGGCTTGAGCATCAATGCACGACACAGACTGATGCGGTGCTGCTGTCCCCCAGAGATTTGGTATGGATATCGATCTTGAAGTTCCAAGTGGTCTAGTCCCATCAGGGACAGAAGCTCTTCGAAGCGATAGCGGCATCGTGCTTGGTCCCTGCCTTCAAGTCGTGCCAAGACTGTCACGTTGCGATACACGGTCATGTGGGGGAAAAGTCCGCCTCCTTGGACTGCGTAGCCAATTCCCCGACGAAAACTGTGAAGACCAGCGCTTGGCACGGCCGAGCCCATCACCTGCACTACACCTTCGTCCGCACGCAATACGCCGTTGATCAGCTGCAAAAGTGTGGTTTTGCCGCTACCGCTTTCGCCGACAATCGCGACGATTTGAGAAGAGGGCAAATCGAGGTTCAGGTTGCGAAACACCCAATTCTCGCCGAATCGCTTGCCGGCATCCTGGAACGATACGACGGTCTCAGATTCCATAGTGGTTAGCCAATTCCTTCATGTGAAGTTCTAGTTCGGTCAATACTTCCTTCTTCGGTGGTTCATGGTTTTGCGAGAGTAAATCCTGCACTTTCTGACGCATTGCGGGTAGGTTTTCCTCTCCTTGAGTTAGCCGATCGCGAACGAAACTGAAGTAGCTGCGCTTCTCGCTTTCACTCATTAATTCGTGAGCCATCCGAGTCTTGAGCCGGTCGGCCAAGTCAGCGAGTCGCGAATCGCTGAATTCTACGTCTTGCCATAGAGTCCCTCGGGCACGGTTGCGCCAGAACTTGCGGCACTTTTCGGCATCCGCATCTGGAACGAGCCTTTCATAGAGCGCTTCTTCTGCGGCAGCAGGCTTGTCGTATTCCGGTGCGGATTGATAAACCTCTCTGAGCTTTTGAGGCAGAGAGGGGCAAGCGGAGATCGCGGCAAGTGCTGAATTAATGGCTACTTTGTCTATGTCCAATCGCTTTGCTTCTTTATCCCCCAGCATTGTAATCGGAGCCACCATGGGAACTCGGTTTAACGCAATGGTATGAATGGCAGGTCTTGGGTGTTCTGATTCGCGTTCGCCGCGATGCGCAAAGAGAGCTGAGCGGATTTCCTCAGCTGAATTCTCCAGAACCACATTGAGATCGCTAAGAAGGTCCACCACGATGATCTGATTTCGATTGCGTGGATGTTCCGCAATGGGAAGAACCGGCGCAATGCAGAAACGCTTATTGGAGTAGTTCTTCGAAACGTGAAGTATCGGTTTGAAGCGGCTCAGGGATACATACTTCCGCAATGTGTCCCTCGATCTGAGAGACGACGCGAATTCCCAAAGCCGTGGTTTCGCACGCTTGATTGCTCTAGCTAGCCCCAAGGTCAATTCAACATCGGCTAGGGCATCGTGAGCTTCTGATGCGTCTAATGCGTTGGCGTTCGCCAGCTCTTCCAGCTTGAATGATGGAACTCCATCTGCAATTGGCCAATTGATGCCCTCGGGACGCAACGCACAGGTCAGTTGAGCGATGCCCAGCAGGTCCAGGCGACTATTGCCGCTTCTCCACTCATGGTCATACGCGGAACGAAGGTTTCTATACATGCCATACCGAAGAAACTCGTCGTCGAACGAAATGTTGTTGAAGCCAATCAGGCAGGTTCTAGACTGCTGAAACTGCTCAGAAAGGTCTCTAAACAGCTCCCACTCCTCAATTCCTTCCTTCTTCAAGACCTTAGGCCCCAATCCCGTAATCAGAGCTGCATCGGGTTTGATCAGCACTTCGGGAGGCACCTTTACAAATCGCGTCCATGGATCCCCGATGGGTTCTAAGTCCTCGTTCGTTCGCTGACCTGCGAATTGAATTATCCGGTCGCGCTTAGGGTTTGTCCCAGTTGTCTCGAGGTCGTACCAATAGAATGAACGTTGGGAGATCGGGGTTCTAGGGCTGTAAGGCTTCACAGAGTCACAATGACGTTGAATGTTCGTACGCTAGGGTTGATTTTGGGGCCTGTTCTGGGTCTGCTAGTTGGACTGCTGCTTTACCAAGGAGGGTTCGAGAAAGCGGCAATCCTGACGGGTGCCATTACCACACTCGTTGTGGTGTGGTGGATGTTCGAGCCCATTCCCATTCCCGTTACTTCCCTGATCCCGCTTGCATTATTCCCCATGTTGCAGGTATTACCAATAAAGGACGTACAAGAGTCCTACGGCCATCCGCTGATTTTGCTGTTGCTTGGCGGGTTCATTTTGTCAACCGCGATGGAGAAGAGCGGAGCCCACCGCCGACTGGCCTTTACCATGCTTCGCATCTTCGGAGGCACGAGCGCTCGGCGCCTCGTTCTTGGGTTCATGGCGACCGCGGCGATCCTCTCCATGTGGATCAGCAACACCGCTACGACGCTTATGCTTCTGCCTGTCGCAATTGCTCTTATCGATCAGGCTAAAGACGAGCGGATTGCAGTTCCGTTGCTGCTTGGCGTTGCCCACGCGGCAAGCGTCGGTGGCATTGGAACTCCAATTGGGACGCCTCCAAATGTTGTTTTTCGCGCCGTATACGAGGAAACCACGGGCCTCGAGGTGGGATTTTTCGAATGGATGATGTGGGGAGTTCCGGTTGTAATTTTCTTCATACCTCTAATGGCACTTTGGTTGACTCGAAACTTGAACTACAAGACCAATATCCAACTGCCGGAAGTCGGCAAGTGGACAAAGGCAGAAATTCGCGTACTGAGTGTTTTTGCGTTTACAGCCCTTGCTTGGATACTACGAACGTCACCGTTCGATGGTTGGGAATCATGGTTCAACGTGCCCTATTCGAATGACTACATCGTGGCGTTTGCGGGGGTCCTGCTGCTGTTTCTGATACCTGACGGCGAAGGGAAACGTCTGCTCGATTGGGAGACCGCAGCGAAGATTCCGTGGGGAATGTTGGTCTTGTTCGGAGCGGGACTATCGATTGCCGTAGCGTTCACGCAATCCGGTTTGAGCGACGCATTAGCGGATCAAATGTCGGGACTTGCGGTGCTGCCGACATTTGTCATGATTGCTGTCATTTGCTTTGGAGTGACCTTTCTTACAGAGACGACCAGCAACACCGCAACTACGAACCTGCTGATGCCGATCTTGGCCGCCGTTGCGGCAGGTATCGCTGTTGACCCAAGACTCTTCATGGTTGCCGCGGCAATGAGCGCAAGTTGCGCATTCATGCTTCCAGTTGCGACTCCACCTAATGTTGTTGTATTTTCGACAGGCAAATTCCCTGTGAGCAGGATGGTTAGGGAGGGATTTGTGTTGAATCTGATTGGAGTTGCCATAATTTCCACGCTTTGCTATTTCTACTTTCGCTAGAGCTACGGCGGACGTTCGCGAAAGTGGTGCGGATTTGCAATGTCAGAAGGGAAAGAGAGCCATGCAAGAGGGCATGTTCTTAAGGGCTGCATAGCTCTTTGCGCAATTGTTCCCTCCACCATTTTTTGCTGTCTTGCGATTTATGTCGCGGCGCTTTTTCGACTGATTTCTCCTCTACGCAAGCTTCGCGACGCGCTTACGGGATTCATGGATGGCGTCATTTCCGCATGGGTTGGGGTCAATTCTTGGCTGCTGGATACATTGCGACTCATCGAGATCGAAATTGATGTCGACGGATCCTTGAGCGATCGAGACCATTGGTGGGTGGTCGTAAGCAATCACCAAAGCTGGTCGGATGTCATTGCGATCCAAGTTGCTCTGCTGCGGCTAGCGCCACCCATCAAATTCGTTACAAAACGAGAGCTCATTTGGGTGCCCTTTGTTGGGCTGGCCATGTGGTTGCTACGTTTTCCCTACGTTCGTCGCTTCTCACGAGAAGCGGCGCGTCGAGACCGATCTCTTTTCGACAAGAACAGACGCGCTATGGATCGTGCGGCCCAACAGTTTCTTCAGCGTCCCATTTCGGTGCTTACCTTTCTGGAAGGCACTCGGTTCACCGAAACCAAGCACAGCAAGCAGCACTCCCCGTTCAAGCACCTGCTCAATCCGCGTACGGGAGGGCTCGCCTTTGTGCTCGATGCTCTTGGTCCAAAAGCATCGAGGATTGTGGATCTTACGCTGAACTACGAAGGAACGGTGCCGGGATTCTGGGAGTTGCTTTGCGGTCGATGCCGCAAAGTGTCGCTCTCCGTCCGCTCAATTGAAGTTACCGACGAATTCAAGAGCGATCTCAAGACTAGCGTGATTGAGCTATGGAAGCATAAAGATGCTGAAATCTCGCAATTTCGTTCACAAGAGTAGGGATGAGAGGATTGGCGTGCTAGACGACACAACACAAGAATTGCACTCTTGTTTCGTTGCTAAGTGAATTGACGCGCGACCCTCAATGATCGCAGGCATACGACGTAAGACCTCACAGGTACTAGAGCCTTAACTGCTAATAGCTGGTAATCCAGCACCTACGGGAGCTGATCGAGGCCTGTTCGATAAGACTTCAAACGAGTCCATCCGGAACATATCCGCGTTCCGTAAGCGGCGGATGCGACTAAGACGCGGCAGCTGTTGCCTCAGCAATCAACTTCTTGGAATGGCTAGCCACAGAACTCACGGCATTGGCATGGTTCTGCGACTCTTGCTCGGTGGGAGCATCGCCTCCTGAACTCGCAACCAATCCAGCCAAGTCTCTCCTAACGTGGTTCAAGAACCAAGCCACAGGGTCAGATTCCTCAATGGGTCGTATGGTGTTGTGGTCATACACCGCGGTATGGTAGTGAGGCGATTCCTTGAAGCAGTCGAATCGCGCCAATTCCCGCGTTTGATTTTCGACCGGACCAAGGAGTCGAACCGAAAGTCCTTCATCTCCGCGTAGGTGACGATATCGGAGTTCCCACGTATACCTGCCATTGGCTACTTGCTTTTCTGACATATCAATTCTCTCTTTCGATGAATGTCTACCTAACTATTCTGCGCCTTGTTAGTCGTCCAAGACTGCGTACCGCTCTGATCAATTTCCGGTCTCGAGAGCACGCAACCGTCGGTCCATGTCCACCAACCGGCTGCTGTTGGAAATTCGAGACTGATCTTGCGCGTTTATGGCATCGTCGGTCTTTCGAATGTGCGCATCGACCTTTTGCGTCAGCGATGCCGTGACTTGGTTCGAAGTGTTGATGCTGTCAATCAGGTCCTGCTGTTGCCTGGAAAGCGTCGTGATTGAGTTCTCAAGATCGGTCATGCTGCCTTGGACGCTGCCAAATCTCTGCTCTAAAGCGGCAATGTCCTCACCTTGTTCTTGGAATTGTTCGTCGAACTTGTAGGACTTGTCCCAAAGTTTGCGAGTCTCCGTCTCCCAATAATTCAAGGATTCCTCAGTGTCTCTGCCGCTTTCGGTGAGGTTGCTGGAAGTCAACGCCATTTGGCTTTGAAGCTGCTCGATGCGATTTGCAGCTTCGCCCAGCGTGGCATTGGTTTCGTGCAGAAGAGAGAAGAGTGTCCAGACAAAGTAACCCAACACGACAGATGCCGTTACGGCAACAATCAGCAGAAGGGTTACGACAATATTTGGCGAACCGCCGGAATGATTCCGAATTCGACGGGTCGATCGTTCGTTGGCGGTTGCATCGGGGTCGGTAACTATGATGGGACGATCGCTCATGAAGAACTCAAGCCAAGCAAGGTAGGAGGAACCACCGAATTTTACTCAAGGAGGCAGCGCGTCTGCCCCCTTGAGTTCAACGAATCCTAGCTGTGTTTGTGGTATTTCTAGAGGTAGTAGAGCAGTAGCCAAACTATGGCGGTTAGTACAACGCTTGAGGCTATTACAGCCTTCACGCTCTCCATGAGAGGGTTCATCTTGCCGAATATCGCGTTCAGCTCGATTAGAACTGCAAGCGCAGCCACGGCGTAGAAGCCCCAAGCGCTTGCCCATGCGCCAGAAGATCCAACATCTGCCCCATGCACGTGGTGCGCACTGGAGACCATCGTAAACACCATAGCTAGGGAGAACAGCGTGTTGGTTCGACTTGCGAGCAGAGCCGTAGCGGCTGCGCTAGCCTGGTTCGGGTCCGCGTCGCCTCCTGCTTTGACAGCTTCGTTCGAAGCGATCACAACCTTCTGGTTGGGCCATATGATGAACCATACATTGGCCGCCATGAAAGTCGCCAATAGACCGGCGACGAGTGTGTCTTCCTTCAGAGTTCCTTGCTTCATGACCACGTAGAGCAGGTAGAGGCCTGTAAGGAACGTAAAGGCAGCTGCCCATCGGAACCACCATAGCGCTTTTGGCACAAGAAGGGTAAATGCTTCCACTTTCGTGTCGTTAGAAGCTGCGGCCATGAAGGCTCCCTGCACGAAGTTGAAGTAGTAGAGCAAACCGATCCATGCGATGCCGAAGACGATGTGTCCCCATCGCATTAGGTAGTCAAAGAATGGCATGAAATCGAAATCCATAGTGTCCCTCGCGCAACTATCGATACAAACTTTTTAGACAGCACGAAGCTGTCACCCCTACACGAATATTAGCGCAATCCTTCGTCTTTGTTGCACGAATTCTTGCCGTCGCCGAATGCGGAAAGAGTGGCCACTAACTTCGATGAAGTTAGCCATATGTTCTAACGAATGCGCTATTCTTAGCAGCTATACGATGCAAACAAGGGTTCTACGACTTTGGCAGAAATAGCTGAAGCAGGCAAACCAGGATTTCGCGGCTTATTGAGTTTGCCAGTTCTACGGCCGGTGGCGGTGTCGATGCTGTTTCTAGCTGTCGTGCTGTTTGGCGTGGTTGGCGTAGACAGAATGCCGGTAGAACTCTTCCCAGAACTTCCTACGAGCAATCTCAGCGTCAGTTTTGAGCGACCTGGAAGTACAGCTGATCTAGTGGAACGCGAACTCCTCATACCACTCACGTCTCGAGTAAGGGCACTTGGTGGGATAAAGGAGACGATCGGACGGATATACGGAGAAAGAGGCAGTCTGGGAATTACGTTTGATCGTGGGACTGACCTCAAGGTGCGCGAGTACGAATTGAGGCGCATTGCTTCCCGTATGCAACGAGAGTCGAGCGTCGCCAATACAAGGATCAGAGTATCGAGCGCTGAGGTTGGCGTAGGTGGAATGGCGCTACCGTTCATGAACATTAATGTCTTAGGAGAGGGACGTAGTACGGACATCCTCTATGACTTGGTCGTCGAACGAGTCGTGCCGCGCCTAGCAGCCATTCCTGGAGTTGCTCGAGCATTGCCAAGCGGAGGCGGTGGCCGACAAATGATCGTGTCAGTCGACCCCAATAAAGTGGCGAATCTCGGGGCGACTGTTGAGCAAGTCACCGGTGCGATACGAAGCCGAATGGGTAGCGTTCGGTATGTGGGCAATATCGAATCGGGAGACGGCCGTATTGTCGTCTTAACGGATGGATCGTTGGATTCTCTAGGTACCTTGAGGAGGACTCAAATCTCTCCTGGAAGCCCTTTAACGCTGGAGCATGTAGCCGACATCTACATCGGTTACGCGCGCAGCCAAAGTCTCCATTTGATCGATGGATCGCCGGTGGTGGGTGTTTCGTTGACCCAAGAGCAAGGCACCAACATGGTTGAGATCGGCAGAGACGTGAAAAGTCGACTCGACGAGCTTAGAGAGGAGATTCGGCCGCTAGGCTTGGACCTCAAGGTCGGGTTCGACCTTTCGGAACCCTTGGACGACCAAATTCAGCGGCTTGTGCGATTGGGCGCGACAGGGTTTGGACTAGCCCTCCTAGTGCTGTTTCTGTTCTTGAGGCATTGGCGCGCAGTTGCAGTCGTCGGAATAGCGGTACCGGTTAGCTTGATGACTGCTTTGGCATCGCTCTACTTGCTTGGCCACTCGATAAATGTTCTAACGTTGTTCGGATTGGCGATGGCGGTTGGGCTACTTGTCGACAACAGCGTCGTTGTGTATGAAGCCATTTTGCGTGGAATTGAGCGAGGCTTGTCACCAACAGTCGCAGCTCGAGAGGGGTTGAGAAAAACCGCCAGAGCCATTGTCGGTGCAAGCATTACTACCGCAACGGTGTTTTTTCCGATACTTCTCATCGACATTGACAACGCCACAATGCGGTCGGTACTGGAGGTGTTAAGTGTTGCTGTAATCATTCCCTTGCTTGCTTCGTTGGCTGTGGCGATAGGGTTGGTCCCATTGCTGGCTCATCGACTGGCGGCACCTGCTGCTCTTCATCGCGTGCAAGATCAACAGCGAAAACGTGCTGAGCGAGCGGGGATGCTAGTCCCTGATCGCGCACGTCTGTTGCTGAAAGGATTTGTAGTCAATGCTTTGCGCCAACCCCCTTCGTGGTTGGCGGGTACCCTCATAGCTGTGGTCGCCACCGTGGCCATAGCGGGACCCATCGCATTACTTAATCGGCCTCCTGCAGACGCACCACAGAGCAATTGGATTGTTCTCGACATGCTGCTTCCCAATGCCGCCAACATTGACCTTGAAGGTGCCACGGCTACCGCCTCGTATTTCTCGCAAGCCATCAAGCAAGTTGAAGGGGTTGATTACGTCGATATTAGGCTTTTGGATCTCGAAGCGGGCATGGGCGCAATTACCATCCACTTCGTAGACGAGGAGTTGCGCCCAAGACACTTCAGCATTGCACGAGTGCGCGAGGTGGCAGCTAACGAGGCCCGTCCTTTAGGTATTAGGATCGGACGTCAAGGTGAGTTGCAATACGAGAATTCAAGCCACCTAAGCCAATATACAAGCTTTTATCGTGGTTCGGGTACACACGAAGTCGTTATCACGGGGCCTAATCCGAGTAAGCTGATCGATATTGGCAATGACATCGTAGCCAGGTTGGAATCCCTTGGCTACATCCAGTATGCAAACGTCACCGTCGAAGGCTTAGGTCGCGAGCTTTGGGTGGAGCCCGACGCCGAAGCCATGCAAGCCTTCGGAATAACTGCCTCTGACACCCTGCCGTCGCTCTTAGACATTTCAGGCTCGATGGGAAGAACAATGCAGGGCGGCAGCTATATGCTCTCTAGCGGTAGGGAGATTCCCGTCGTAATCGAACGCGAAGGCGTGCGAGATAGGGGCGCGACGCGACAAGATCTGCAGCGCTTAAGAGTCCATACATCGAACGGCGTGATACCTGTTTCGGCCTTTACACGAGTTACCGAAATGCCACCCCCTGCAACTATAGTCCACAAGAACGGGCGCAGGGAAATGAAGGTGAAATACTCGCTATCCAGTTCGGTGCCAGAATCAGGATCCGGCCGGGAGGCCATTGAAAAGCAGATTGAGGATCATATTCGAGCGACCCCACGGCCACCCGGTTATGTCATAGACATACCGGGAGGCGCAATGGAACAGAACGCCAACATGGGTCAGCGCTTGGCACTAGTGGCTCTAGGGTTGCTAGTTCTAGTCCTGGCAATCATATTCGAGTCTCTGACATTGCCCTTCCTGATCATCATCGCCGTTCCATTGGCTGTGATTGGGTCGATGTGGGGACTAGCGCTCACAGGAACATCGCTACAAGCCCCCATGGTCTGGGCGGGGGTGCTTGTTCTCATTGGCCTGCTGGTCAATCCCGCAATATTGCTGATTGATCGAATGCAGCAATTCATGCGAATCGGCTACGCATCGGGCGCTGCTGCCTTCGCGGCAGTCAAGGAGCGGACGAGGCCCATTCTCTTGACCACTGCTACCACCATTGCCGCTTTGTGGCCGCTGTCGATTACTACAGGCGCCGAACACGAGATGTGGCCGCCGTTTGCAATCGTCGTCATGTCGGGACTGGCCAGCTCGGCGCTGCTAACGTTGATCATCGTACCTGTGGGATACGTTCTGTTAAGACGACTCGACATTCTCTTTGGGCGAGTAGGACCCTGGCTCGTAGTCGGATGGATGGTTGCACTGACCGCAATCATGTTTGTGCTAATTGCTTTTGCAGGATTGAGCGGTTTGTTCTGGCAGGTAGTTTGCGGTCTTCTTGTTGGCGGCGTTCTGCTGGCGGTCATTGTGATTGCGTTTCGCCGAGTTGCCATTCCCGAACCGCATACTGATGACGGGCCACCGGAGCTTGAGGTCAGCTATTTGAGCAAGGTCTACGGTCTGCCCGGACCCATTCGCAAGACTTTGACGTCCCATCGAGAATTTGCCGCCAAGGTTGTAAAGGCAGGCGGAAAGGTATTCACGCGCCGTGGCACGTTCGAAAAATCGTTCGTTTTCCTCATACTAGCCGCGGGTGCTGTTGGACTGGGTTGGCTGACTCCAGAGTTTGGATGGAGTTTAATCTTCTGGCTGATCGCTGCGGCTTTCCTTTCGCGAGTTATCTTGGAAGCAAGGAAGTTTCGGGGATTGGTTACTGACGATGGCCGAACCAAGCGAGGAGGCATTGAAGGCGTCGCTGCGGTGCTCTTGCCGTGGGCCACAATTGCTGGGTTCGTCTATTTAACCTTTGCGCGGCCTTTGCTGAATCAGGAAGATCCAGAAGCAAGTCTGTTTTGGCCCATCGTTGCGACGATTGTGCTTGGCATTGGTCAACTCATGCGGCGCAGCGCAGTTCGGCAGGACAGTGGCGAACTGGTCGGCCGCGTAACACGCGGATTCATGAAATATCCTCGTACGTGGTGGAGACGAATGAGCAAGCGCATTGCAGGATTCGATTTGCCTGCGGATGAAATACGTGCGCTATGGAACGTGAGCTTCACAGCGAAGCGGGGAATGATCGGAATACTGGGTCCAAACGGAGCTGGCAAGACCACCTTGTTGAGGCAGCTCGCGGGAATTATCGATCCGACCAGTGGCGCGGTAAAGTTGGGTGGCGTCCCATTGAAGTCAATCCAAAAGGTCCTAGCTCGTTGGGTGGGCTACTTGCCGCAGGATTCCGGACTTCCTCTGAGTCTAACACCGCGAGAGTACCTGCAGTACTACGCAGCCCTCTATGACATTCCACCTGAAGAACGACACGAACGCGTTACAAATTTGATTGCGGAAGTGGGGCTGGCTGAGAAGATCGACGACAAGATTAGCTCACTGTCTGGCGGAATGAAGCAGCGTGTGGCAGTTGCTCGAACACTGCTGCGACTGCCAGCGATCATCATCGTGGACGAGCCTACAGTGGGACTCGACCCCAGAGAACGAATTCGATTCCGCAACTTGCTCGCTCGTCTGGCGGAGTCGAGAATTGTGCTGTTTTCAACGCACGTTGTTGAAGATGTGGCCATATCCTGCGAGCGCGTCTTGGTAATTGCCAAAAGTCGCCTGCGCTTTGACGGCAGCCCGACGGACCTCGCGCTCAATGCTGAAGGACGTGTTTGGGAGCGTCGCGTGGACGAAGGGCAAGACAAATCGCTGCCGGAAGGAGCGATTCTTGCGGAGGAGGCCCCTGACGCCCAGGGAACTACTGTGCAGCGAGTCATTTGGAACCAGGAACCGTCTCAGGATGCCACTCCGTTAGCAGCTCGTCCGGAGGATGGCTACCTATGGTTGCTGGCGACCTCATGAGCTTCTCTCAGCTCAGAATTAGACTGGCAAACCAATTCGACTTGCTAAAACACGCTGCCATTGCCAATGCCGGGCACCGGTTTTGGCTGATTCCCATATTGGTGCCGATTATTTGGCTCGGGCCCCAATCGTTCTTCCTCGCCATGGGTTGGACTCAGCCGGTACAGCCGAGCGCCATTCAAGTGCGCATGATGGGATTTCCCCTTGCATGCGTTGGGATATACCTTGGATTGAGGATCATAGCTGGCGAAATCAATGCGCGCACCTTGGAAATCGTATATACGGTCCCCGGGGGAGCGGTAAAGGTCTGGCTCATCAAATTGCTGGCAGCAATAATGATCCTATTGCCCACGCAGATCATCATAGGCGTGTACTCGTGGTTCATGTTTACTCCGTTTCCCCTTGAGTCGTTGTATGGCGCACTCCAAATCGGAGTCTTCTATTTGGTGGTGTCTTTGGGATTCTCCACATTGTTCCGTAGCGAGGTATCCGGCGCGATTGTCGCTGTCGCTGCGCTTGGTCTTAATGTGGTGATCACGGGGTTTGGAACCGGTCGACAAGTGTGGACGCCCTTCTTCAACCCCCATGTGATCGATAACGAGAGTTTTCGAACCATTCTTGCAATGACGTTGCAAAACCGGATCGGCATGGCTCTGGTGATAATCATGATCATCAGCTTGGCGTTCTTGCGGGGGAATCGCAGGGAACGGCTGCTTAGCGGGTGACAGCAAATCGCTTTGCCATTGCACGCGCCTGCACGAAGCTGCATAGGTAAACGCCAACGCATAGTCGATTTCGACGGACAGGCAGACTACTGCCCTAGTTTCTTATGCAAGGACCTCGCGGATAAAGCCTTTTCCCGTGCTGTCTCGACCATTCAATGGAGACAGGAACGCACCGTTCTCTACGGCAGGAGTCTCGATGTGCCACGCCGTTCGGCATGGTTCAGTTGCCATGGCCATTCCTACACATACTCAAACATCGTGCACGAACCGCGACCACTCCCCGGTTTTCTTGAAGCCATTCGGCAGCAATTGGAAGAGCAATCGGGATTTCGTTTCAATTCTGTGCTTGCCAACTTATATGAGAATGGCCAGCACAGCGTGGGATGGCACGCAGACAATGAGCCTGAACTGGGCTCGGATGTAAATATAGCTTCTTTCAGTTTGGGCGCGAACCGCAAATTGCGACTACGCCACAGGTCCCGCCGAGATTTGAGATTGTCGGTGACCTTAGAACACAACAGCCTGCTGCTGATGTGTGCACCCATGCAAGATTACTGGTTGCATGAGCTGCCGAAAACTAGCCGAGATGTTGGTCCTCGTATTAATTTTTCCTTCCGCAATATCGTTGGTCCTACTAACCAGGATTGAATTCGCCTCAAGACATGACGCTAGCCAGAGTATTCGGCACGATCAAAGAGGATTGCAACTAGCTCAAGTTCGCGCACCGGTTGGTCGACGGTGAAGTGCGGGAGGCAGACAATCGGTCATAGTTAATAAAAACGGCGCAAGTTACATGAACGCAGAAATTAGCACACAAATGCAGGTATGGCCAGCAGTATTGTCTAAACAGTTGGATGGGTCCACTCTTGTGACGTTCCCGGATATCCCAGAAGCTCTTAATGAAGGTGAAAACGCAACCGAAGCCATGTCGCGGGCAAGAGACTGCTTGGTTTCTGCGTTGGGAGGCTATATCAACCGACAGCGCACCATTCCGCAACCGGCGTTGCTGCGGGGACGGCATTCTGTTGTTTTGCCCGAACTCACTGCGGCGAAAGTAGAGCTCCACAACGTCATGCAAAAGCAGGAAATTGGAAACTCTGGATTGGCTGCGATGCTGTCAGTTAGCGAGGAAGTCGTGCAGCTCCTCACAGACCTCGATCACCACTCGCACATTGAAGAGGTGGAAACAGCGCTGCTTACGCTCGGCCAACAGTCTGCAGCCTGAGCCAGCCGAGCTGGGTTCCCCCACTCTTTGAACTAGGATGGAACTTTGCGAAGAGTACTGATGCACACGATTGAGTGGTTTGAAACGCTACATTAAAATTCGGTTACAACACAAAGGGAACCAATTGTGAAAGCTGCCGTACTTCATGAAGTATCCAAGCCACTGGAAATTGAAGATGTCTCCATAAGCAAGCCGCTCGCCAGAGAAGTGTTGGTACGCACGGTTGCCGCTGGAATTTGCCACTCCGACTTGCACTTCCAAAACGGAGCCTACCCTTATTTTCTTCCCACCATACTTGGACATGAATCCGCCGGCGTGGTGGAAGCCGTCGGTTCCGATGTCACCTATGTCAAACCTGGTGACCATGTAATCACGTGCCTCTCAGCCTTCTGCGGCCATTGCGAGTTTTGCCTGACCGGACATATGTCGCTTTGTCAGGAACCGGAACTTCAACGAGGGATGTCTGAAGCACCTCGTCTTTCACAGAACGGCAAGCCAATCGCGCAGTTCCTGAATCTCTCTTCCTTTGCCGAGCACATGCTGATACACGAGCACGCATTGGCAAAAATTCGCCAAGACATGCCATTGGACCGCGCCGCGCTGATAGGTTGCGGTGTCACGACTGGCGTTGGCGCGGTGATTCACACAGCCAAGGTCGAGCCAGGTTCGACGGTAGCAGTAATAGGATGTGGAGGAGTTGGACTGTCAAGCATCAACGGCGCGGAATTGGCGGGAGCGGGCCGGATCATAGCCATCGATACGTTGGCGAGCAAGCTGGAGTTGGCGAAAAAATTTGGCGCGACCGACATTGTCGACGCGAGCGAAGTGGACCCTGTCGAAGCTGTGCGGGAGCTGGCTGACGGCGGCGTGCATTATTCGTTTGAGGCCATCGGATTGAAGGTGACGACCGAACAGGCATGGAAGATGCTCCGTCCAGGCGGCACCGCCACGGTAATAGGCATGATTCCCGTCGGCACGCAGATTGAGATTCATGGCCCTGAACTATTGAGAGAGAAGAAAATTCAGGGCTCGAACATGGGGTCGAATAGATTTCGCGTCGATATGCCGCGTTTAGTTGATTTCTACTTGGCCGGCAAGCTTCACTTGGACGACATGATTTCCGGCCACATGCATCTCCATGGCGTCAACGATGGATTTACTCAGCTCGAAACCGGTGAGGTTGCCCGCAACGTCATAATGTTCGACCAATAGCTGGCTGGAGCGGGCGAAGGGTGTCGAACCCTCGTCTCCAGCTTGGGAAGCTGGGGTAATAACCGTTATACGACGCCCGCTCAGAGACTCGAATACGCGCCACTTTCATTGTATTTGACGCTATGCGTTGAAGTTAGGCTGCCGCTTTTCCTTGAATGCCGCAATTGCCTCCTTGTGATCAGGCAGACGGCGCGCGATTTGATCGCGTATGTTCTCCCGCTCCATTACAGCTTCTAGATCGGGGTCTGTAGGATTGCGCCGCAACAGTTCCTTGATCATCATTACGGCTTGCGTCGGATTGTTGGCAATTTCATTGGCTTTGGCCAATGCTGTAGCTTCCAGATCATCGGGCTCAGTGACCGCAGTCACAAGTCCCATCGCCAGCGCTTCGTCAGCGGGAACCATGCGCCCGGTCAGGCACATGTCCGTTGCCGGTCCCAATCCAATGAGATCCGCAAGCAATCGCGTGGAGCCAAGTTCGGGCATGAGTCCCATCTTGATGAACCGAATGCTCAGAAAGGCATTCGTCGAAGCAATTCGGATGTCGAACGGAAGAATCATTGTCAATCCAACGCCAACCGCGTAGCCATTGATTGCTGCAATCGTAGGCTTGGATTCTCGAATGAAGTGTGTGAGCGAAGCGCCGCCGCGGCGTATGGGCTCACCGCCGCTTGACTGAGCGTTGGCTTTCGCTCGTTCAGCAAATCCATCGATATCAGCTCCCGCGCAAAACGCGCGTCCCTCGCCGGTCATGAGGATTGCTCCAATAGCCGGGTCGTTGTTCCACTCGGTCATTTGGGAAACGATTTCCTCTGACATCGTGGAATTCCACGCATTGAGCTTTTGCGGTCGATTAAGTCGAATGATTCCCACTCTTCCTTGAGTCTCCGTCAAGATGGCCGAGTATTCCATGATTGAGTCTCCAGTTGTTAACGTGATTGCAGATTTCGTTTGTTCAGCATTAGGGCAAATTGTGGCTAGCCGCTAGACCCCTGGGTGGCACAGGACTATCTTTGTTTTTGTTACGAGCGTTATTGATCTGGCTCGAATTCGTACCCATTCATGGTAACCACGCACTTGCCGACAACGTTCCGTTGTTCAAGCATGCGCAACGCATCGACAGCGTTTTCGAGCGGAAATCCCGCGCAGACGTGAGGGTCAATTGCTCCGGAGTAAGCCAAGTCACGCAGTTGTGCAGTGAGTTTCCTTCCCAAATCTGGATTCCTTCTGCCAACCTCTCCTGCTCGAACGCCGAGAACTGAAAGCTCCTTGATGAGAATCAAATTCACCGCAGCCTGAGGCCAGCGTCCGCTGGTGAATCCCACCGTCAGCAGCCTGCCTCCGTGGTTGATGCATCGCATAGACTCGTCGAAGACATCGCCGCCGACAGGGTCCAAGATCACATCCGCACCGCCCGTGCCGGTAATGTCCTTTACCTTCTGGCGAAAGCCGCCCAAGGCTCCCTCGGGCATGGTGTAGTTGACCACTTCGTCTGCGCCGCGGGCCTTGACTACAGCCAACTTGTCGTCACGGCCTCCGGTTGCAATGACCTTGGCTCCCAACAGCTTTCCGACATCGACGGCCGCCAACCCCACTCCGCCTGTTGCGCCGTGAACAAGCAGCCACTCCCCCGATCGGAGCTCGCCTCGGTGGGACAGCGCCACCCATGCTGTTTGGTACGCCGTGCCGTAGCTGGCCCCCTTGGCATAGTTCATTGTGGGCGGCAATGGGCGAACCGAAGAAGCAGGCAGGTTGATGGCTTCCGCGAAACCTCCCGATCTGCATCCGAAAACGACCGCATCTCCTGTTCTGACGTTGGATACATCGCGACCAATGGCAACAATGTCGCCGGCACCTTCGCCTCCCGGCGCGAAAGGGAGTTCCGGCCTGTGCTGATACTTTCCCTGAATCATGAGAAGATCGGGAAAATTGACCGAACAAGCCATGACCCGCACCTGCACCTCATTTGGTCCAGGCGCGGGCAGATCGACTTCGTCGAGAGAAATGCTGCCTATGTCGTCCTGTAGCTCATGGCACCGATACGTCCGTATCTTCACCACTAAGCGATTTGAGCAACTGCTCGCTGAGCCATCGTTCTAACAAGGTGGGCACGGTACTCGCTGGACGCGTGGAGGTCCACATTGAAGTCTGAGTGGTCCACTCGCGTATCGGCAACGGCACTCGGAGCGAAGTTGCTGGAAAGAGCCGATTCCATTTCGGTCATACGGAATGCGTACGGTCCAGCGCCTGTAACGGCGACTCGGACCTCGCCGCCCGTCTCCGCAACCATCACCCCAACTATGGCATAGCGGGAAGCGGGATTTGGAAATTTGACGTAGGCTGCACGAGTTGGCATGGGAAACTCAACAGACGTGACGATTTCTCCGTCGGCTAGGGATGTTTCGAACATTCCGGTGAAAAAGTCGTCAGCGGGTATCGAACGGTCATTTGTAAAGACCGTTGCACCCAGTCCCACCAACGCAGCCGGATAGTCGGCGGCTGGATCGTTGTTGGCGATCGATCCACCGATCGTCCCACGGTTTCGAACTTGAGGATCCCCAATCCCTCCAGCCAGTGCGGCCAGAGCAGCAATCGTCGATGTCGAAGCCACTTCGCTGTGGGTGGTCAGTCCGCCAATTCTGATGGAAGTGCCGGATGTCAGAGTCCCCTTCATGCTGTCGATCGCCCCGAGGTCGATCACTTCATTGGGCGAAGACAGTCTTTGCTTGATTGACGGAATGAGCGTCATGCCCCCCGCCAGATATACGGGATCTTGGCCGGACGAGTACATGTCCCTTGCTTCGTCGATGGATTGGGCTCGGTGGTAGTTGAATGAATACATCTTTCTATCCTCCTTGAGCTGCTCGCCATACGGTTTCTGGATTCGCCGGCATTGCTAGATTCTTTACTCCAAGCGCATCGGTCATTGCGTTCATCACTGCCGCAGTCGCTCCGATCGCGCCGGCCTCTCCGCATCCCTTCACACCGAGAGGATTGTGAGTGCAGGGCGTCACCGTCGTGTCGACAGTGAAGTCGGGCAAGTCGTCGGCGCGAGGCATGGTGTAGTCCATGTAGGACCCCGTGACCAATTGGCCGTCTGAATCGTAGATGCCATGCTCCAAGAGAGCTTGGCCGATTCCCTGGGCCAGACCACCGTGCACTTGACCTTCCACGATCATGGGATTTATGACGTTGCCGAAGTCATCCACGGCAACGAACGAGACGATCTCAGTGCAACCTGTTTGGGGATCGATTTCGACCTCGCAAATGTGTGTGCCGGCAGGGTAGGTGAAGTTCGCGGGATCGTAGAAAGCCTTTTCCGATAGTCCTGGTTCAAGTTCATCGAGCGGGAAGTTTCCGGGAACGTATGCTGAGAATGCCACTTCGCCGAAAGCCAGGGATTCGTTGGAATCGGGAATGGTGAATATTCCGTCGTCGAACGAAACGTTTTCTTCTTCGCTCTGCAACATGTGAGCGGCAATCTTTTTGCCCTTGGTAATGATCTTGTCGGTAGCAGTGGCGATTGCTGACCCCCCGACTGCTATTGATCTGGAACCATATGTGCCTAAGCCGTAATCGGATCTACGCGTATCGCCATGAACGACGGAGACATTTTCGAACGGAATTCCCAGCTTGTCGGATACGAGCTGGGCAAAAGTTGTCTCGTGCCCCTGGCCATGGCTGTGAGCACCGGTCATGACAGTTACGGAGCCTGTGACGTCGACCCTAACCTCCGCGGACTCGAACAGACCGACGCCCGCCCCTAGCGACAATGCCACCTGGGATGGTGCCAGTCCACAAGCTTCGATGTAGCAGGAGAATCCCAGTCCACGCCGCTTTCCTTCCGCCTCCGATTGAGCTTTCCTTGCCGCGAATCCTGAGTAGCCAGCAAGATCGAGTGCTCGGTCCAGGCTAGCTTCGTAGTTGCCTGTGTCATAGGTCAGGGCAACCGGCGTTTCATAGGGAAATTCGTCTGGTCTAATGAAATTGCGGCGTCGGAGTTCGCTGGGATCCATGTTCAGCTCTCGGGCTGCCGTCTCGACGATGCGTTCAACGACGTAGGTAGCTTCGGGTCTTCCTGCTCCACGATATGCGTCTACCGGCGCAGTGTTGGTGAACACAGCTTGCACCTCGACGTGGATGGCAGGCGTCTTGTATTGGCCAGCCATGAGTGTTCCGTAGAGGTAGGTTGGCACACTTGAAGCAAAGGTTGAAAGGTACGCACCCATGTTGGCGATTGTCTGGACTCGTAGACCAAGAAATTCGCCCTCTTCCGAAAGCGCCAGCTCAGCGTGGGTAACGTGGTCTCTGCCGTGCGCGTCAGCCAGGAATGACTCGGACCGTTCGGCGGTCCACTTCACGGGACGGCCAACCCTTGCGGATGCCCAAATCACCGCCGTCTCCTCCGCATACACGAAGATCTTCGAGCCAAATCCACCTCCGACGTCGGGTGAAATGACGTGCAACTTCGCTTCCGGCGCTACGTTCACAAAAGCCGCCAGAACAAGGCGCTCCAAATGCGGATTCTGCGACGTTGTGTAGAGCGTGTAGGACTCGGACGCCGGGTCAAAGGAACCCAGAGCAGCACGAGGCTCTATCGCATTAGGAATCAGCCGATTGTTGACGATGTCAATTTTCGCAATGTGAGCAGCTTGCTCAAATGCCGCATCGGTGGCGTCTCTGTCGCCCAGTTCCCAATCGTACGAACGATTCGACGGAACGCTCTCGTGAATTTGCTCGCTTTGAGTGGCTGTGGCCACGTCCATTACGGCCGTTTGCAGCTCGAAGTCTGCGCTAACAGCTTCCGCGCCGCTCTTCGCCGCTTCGGGTGTTTCACCGATCACCAGCGCGTAGGGCTCACCCACGTAGTTGACGCTCTGTGTAGCAATAGGCGGGTGCGGCGGTGCGATCATGTCTGATCCATCCTTCGATTTCACCAACCATCCACAGGGGAGATCGCCAATTTCATCCTGCGCAAGATCCGCACCTACAAAAACATCGACAACACCATTCATCTCTCTAGCTTGGGAAGTGTCAATGCTCCTGATGGTCGCTCGCGGATGTGGCGATCGGACAAACGCACAGTAGGTTTGACCTGGAAGATTGATGTCGTCGGTGTACCGGCCAGTGCCGGTAATGAATCGGGCATCTTCTTTTCTCTTTACAGATGCCCCAATTCCGGTGTGTTCTGCCATTTTTCCCTCCTACATCCGCTGCTTGGCGTCTAGCACAGCTTTGACGATGTTGTGGTATCCCGTGCACCGGCAGAAGTTGCCATCCAAGCCCTTCCTCACTTGCTCGCCGTCAAGTTCATCGGATTCATTGACTAGCCCGATGGCTGCCATGATCATGCCTGGAGTGCAAAAGCCGCACTGAAGAGCGTGATGTTCCCGGAAGGCCTCCTGCATAGGATGCAGATCTCCAGGTTCGCCAATTCCCTCGATTGTGGTTATTTCGCAGCCTTCCGCTTGAGCCGTCAGCACGGTGCAAGCCTTCACCGCTTTACGGTCCATGTGAATGGTGCAAGAGCCACATTGGCTGGTGTCGCAGCCTATGTGGGTACCTGTCAGATTCAACTGATCCCGCAAGGTCTCGGAAAGTAGCGAAGAGTCTTCCACGGAAAGAGAGTGTTTCTTTCCGTTAACCCTAAGTGTTAGGTCAACCATAAGATTCTCCTTGGATTGATCTATTCATTCGCAGTCCAACGGTCAACGAACTTCTCGAAGAACTGCGCAGCCATTTTGTTGGTCACCCCGTTTATAAGTCTCGAACCGATTTGGGCGAGCTTGCCTCCCACAATTCCCGAGACCTCATACGATAACTTTGTAGAGGATTCCTCCTCCTGCAATGATATGTGCGCGACTCCTTTGCCGAAGCCGGCCGCTCCGCCAGTGGCGCTAACTTCAAGTGTATAGCCACTTAGTTCGACAACATCCACCATGCGAATGTTGGCGGAGAAGTTTGCGCGTACTGGTCCGACATGCGCTCGGATCTTGGCTACATAATCGGTCGTTGTAGAGCGAGACATTTCCTGGCAACCATCTATGCACTCCTTGAGCACGTCAGGATCCTGCAACGCATTCCACACCTCCTCTAGAGGTGCGGGGATGTCCGCTTCGCCCTGAAGTTCCAAGAGGTCTCCTTCCCTAGTCTAGATGGAGGCGTCCGCACATTGATTTCTTGGGACCACGACCACATCGATCCATTGATCCGATGGATCAATCGGTCCATCTACCATGATAACGCCTGCACACAAATACGAACTATCGTAGAGAGGAGAATTGCAGTCCAGCAATATTGAAAAAACCTACTCAAACTCGTTGCCGTTGAAACTGTCCACGGTGGTAAAGCTTGAGACCGGATTCCGCGATAGCTTGGTGAGTTGCTTGACGGGCTTGCCAAGGGGAAGAAGAGCGGAAACTGCATATTGATCTGGAATGTTGAACAACTCCTTGATTTCCGGCTCGTGCGGCGCTAGGAAAGTTGTCAATGTCCCGCCATAGCCTTCGCATCTCGCGGCGAGCAGGATGTTCCACGCGAATGGATAGATCGATGCGCCGGACACCACTCCCACTCGGTCGAGGTCGCTGTCCATGGATGCAACTACGGTCAAATCCACTAGAACCAGCAAGAGAACGGGCGCCTCGACGAGTTGTGTCACATAGGACGGGGCAAGGTTCGCAGCGTCAATTTGCGCTTGAGTAACCTGACTCGGATGGATCGTGTTGTAGGGATTCTCTCCTGCCGCGACCTGTGCACGGTAGCGACTCATGACAGCCGTGATGAAAGGAACCAAGGCTCGCCGCTTGGCCTCGTCTCGTATCACTATGACCTTCCAGCCCTGCCTGTTGCCTCCACTGGGAGCAAATCGCGCATTGTCGAGGATACGAGCAAGAACCTCTTCGGGCACATCGTCGGTTGTGAACTCTCGGGCTGCAAAGGTTGTTCGCATCGCGTCGTAAAGATCCATGTCAGGCAATTTCCTTTCGGTCAGGCTTTAGGGTTCATAAAAATTCAGACGTGGAGCATACCAATCGCAACCGGCAATCTCTAGGCTAGTCTACCGATGCAACAGTGCCTTATGCTCTGACTGGATCGACGCCTCCCAACAAAAGTCTTACTATTCGGGTATGAGGCCGACCACTTGCTTCAGCTAGAGTAGCGGTAGCCTCTACGCTTTGGCTATCGACACAACCTTGTGGCTACAGAAACGCTCTTAGCTAGGACATTCGGCTCATCTCGTTTGGCAAGCGCGATTGGCACATTTCTCGTGCTGACCGTTTGCACTACTGAAATACATGCAGACGTTGCTGAAGAATCTGTAGAGCCGGATGCAATAGACCCACAATCTCTAACCACTCTGCGGCTTGGACCATCCGCGCTCAGTTCTGTATTCGAAACTCAAGAGTTGCTTTCAGACACGTCCTGCAGAATGAAAGTTGGTGCGGTGGAAACCCGCGGTTTGGCAGTCGTTTGGATTAGGCGAAACAGATACACCCACTTTCAGGTCGTCGATTCAAATGGTGTCGCATTTGAAGGCGGCTTCGAATCCCGAAGCATACGAACCAAATACCAGCTTGGCCGGAATCCCCAAGGTGACATCATTCTTGGGTTTGTCGAAAACGGCGATCTACATATTGTCAACAATGGGCTGACAATTCACTCTGACCACAGGTCGAATTCCGCCAGTGATTGGGGGATTGCGCGCAATGGGTCAAGATTCTTCAAGGTCAGTCTTCACGACTCCACGAAAACGATTGAAGTAGGAAATTCGCAGGGAAAGATTCTCAAGTCACGTACCCTTCCATTGCGACAGGATGAGCGGATCATGCTAGCGTCGTGGCCATCTCAAAGGCAGGGCCACTACTTTACAAGAGACTACCGAGATATCGAGTTCTTTAGTATCTCAGAACCGAATGCACGAACCTTCTATAGCGCGGACTCGAAACACAACAGTCCGTTCGAAAAGTCACGGGATTTGACGGGCCTCGGTACTGTCCGATTCGAATCGAGGAATGTCGCGTACATGCTAAGTGTTGAGCGAGACGAGAGGGGATTCGGTGGCAAGGTTTCTGTTACCAAGAGACAGTGGATTGAGCGTGATTCGCAAGAAGCCTCTAACGACCTATGGACAAGATCCTTTGACATACCACATTTAGTCTCGATGTCTCTTTCCAAAGGCGGCAAATATGTAATAGTGCATGCATTGAACATACATGTATTGGATTCCAATACAGGAGAATCTCTGCTAGCCCATCCGACTACACGAAATCTCGCTCTACAAGTAGCTGGCGTTCAGGAAGACTCAGTTTGGGGAGAAGCACGGTTGCTTGTTTACGAAGAATATCGCAATCTTTCAAGAGAACTATTGAGTGAGGTTCAGGACTCCGAAGATATCGTGCCCATTTGGGATGGGTCGACTCGGCACGGCATCTCACTAGCTAGTCTGGAGGTGGTAGACGACACGCTGAGATTTGTGACCACGCCTTGGAACATCATGCGAGATGAGTGCAGAAGATACGGAAAGAACAGCGCTTCATTCGACGAACACTGCATCGAAACTATGAAGGCGGCAACGCTGGATGAGTGTGATTCCCTGAGCAACGTGTATGCAAAAAACAAGTGTAGAGAAGACTTGACAGAGCTTAACATCGTCTACACGTTTGATCTCACGTCCTCGAGCAAAGATTCACGACCACAAGGAAGATTTGCCATTCCAGCCGATGATCGTTGCTATGCTGCGATTCCTGGTTGGGGAGGATTGCAATGGACCGATGGAGAGCTCACTTACGTGACTGATTGAGCATGCGCTTAAAAAGAGGAAGCTCGAAGCACAGAAATTTTTTTTTCGGCTTGTTGCGGTAGAGTCTTCGTAGTTTGAGACGCTAGCTCTACTCGGCAGCTGCGCTGTCCCTTCGTTGAGCCAATTGCTCCAAATTGGTGGTGTGATCCCTTCGGCCGATCCGATACAACCAAACCAGCACTATTGCCACTAGATTCAGTCCGCACCAAAGCGGAAGAAAGAGTGTAGCGAGATTCACGCGGTGAGCCATGGTCATATCTGCTGCGGATACCACCGTATCCATCCCAACGAAGGTCAAGATTAGGCCGGCAGAGAGAATTCCTCCTGCCGAAATGGCCTTTGAACCGAATGCCCGTGTTGCAAAGAACAGGCCTTCCGAACGCCGAGCAGTGCTGATTTCGCTGTCCTCCACGACGTCGGCCATCATGGAGTCCATCATCATGGCTCCAATAATGATGCAAGCGACTTCGACCACGATGAACGTCGTGTAAATCGCGAGCGACAGACCGCCTCCAAGTGTCGGCCAGTAACCAGCTAGCAGCAGGATGTAGGGTATCGGAAAAAGCACGATGTAGGTTAGCGTCGTGTAGATCGCGGCACGTTTCTTCTCCAGTTTCTTGCCCAATAACGGCCCGACGAAATAAGCAAGGATTGGAGCGATAAGTACTGCAATGGCTGTAATGCCAATCTGCACTTCTGTGAATCCAAAGAAAAACCTAGTGTTGTAGATGTATAGGGCCGTACTCAATCCTCCGGCTATGCCGCTTACCAAGCCGTAGCCGAACAGGGTTGCGAAATTCCGATTGCGCAATGACTGAATCATTTGCTGGAATTCGCGCCAGATTTCGGACACGCGAAAGCTCTCGCTCGGCTGAGGCAAGCTCATCGCGTAGCGCTGCGTTCCCAATGACGAAATGATGATGGTCAATGCGATCGCAACTGCGCCGACAGTGGAGAAGATCTTGTAGCCAGTGTGAGAATCCAGTCCGTACACACCTACCCAAAAAAGGAAATTGATGCAATGGATGCCGTTTCCACCGTACCAACCCAGTGTTTGACGAAGAGCCAGCCACCTGCTCCTTCGGTCGTAGTCGGATTCGAGCTCGGGGAGTTGCGCCACCGATGGAACTTCGACCAGCGTAGTACCGGTCCGAATTACGATGGCTAGCACGAGGAGATACCAAAACCCATTGGATTCGTTGATCTCGAAAGGAGGGTTGAAGACCAGCCAGAAAGAAAGAGGGAAAATGAGAAGCGACGCATACATAAAGGGATGGCGTCGCCCTAGTCGTGATTTAGTCTTGTCCGACCAATGGCCGAGAATCAAGTCAGACGCTGCGTCCCATAGAACTGCAATGCCAATGGCCATCGCGGCACTGGCAGCGGGAATGCCAAGAACGCGCGTGGCAAAGACAAGGAGCAGGTAGCTGAATGCGTAGTTCTTGATGCCGAAAGCAATCGACGCCGAACCGTAGAACCAATGAAGGGGATTGCGTTCAAGCAGCCCTTTGGACACTATTGACTTCCTGCGGTAGCGGCGGGCCAATCCATGAGTGGCGGCGAGCTAGCCTTTGAACTCGGAGATCATGGCGGAAATGGATGCCTTGGCGTCGCCGAATAACATGCGAGTATTGGCGCCAAAGAATAGCGGATTGTCGATTCCGGCAAAACCTGATGCCATAGTTCGTTTAAGCACGAAGACGGTCTTTGCCTGATCGACATTGATGATGGGCATCCCGTAGATTGGGCTGTTCTCATCGGTTCTGGCAGCTGGATTCACCACGTCGTTAGCGCCAATCACGACAGCCACATCGATGGACTCCAGCCGAGGATTGATGTCGTTCATTTCTATGAGCTGGTCATAGGAGACGTTGGCTTCGGCAAGCAGTACATTCATATGTCCTGGCATGCGTCCCGCAACCGGATGAATGGCGTAGGATACTTCCGTTCCGTGGTCTTCGAGCAATTCGCCAAGTTCGCATAGTACATGCTGCGCCTGGGCGACTGCCATGCCGTAACCAGGTACAAAGGCGACAGATGAAGCCGCTTCAAGTATCAACGTTGCGTCTTCGGCTGAAATCGGATTGACTTCACCGTCAACCTTGGTTGTGGCTTTGGCAGCGCCAAATCCACTGAACAGCACGTTCGGCAACGACCGATTCATGGCCTTGCACATGATGTTCGTGAGGATGAATCCGGCTGCTCCAACCAGAGAACCGGAAACGATCAATATGACATTGTTTATGGCAAACCCCGCGGCACATGCAGCTAGTCCTGAATAGCTGTTGAGCAGCGAAATGACCACAGGCATGTCGGCTCCGCCAATTGGAATGACGGCCATGATTCCCAGCAGCAGGGCCAGACCAATTACGGCGTAGAGATAAGGCGAGTCGCTCGCCGGTTCCAGCACGAACATCACGACGCAAACAACGAGCGCGATGAGGATTGCCGAATTGACGAAGCGTTGTCCCGCAAACACGAGAGCTCTGCTGGTTATGGTTTCAGACAGCTTGCCCCATGCGATCGCGCTACCTGAGAATGTCATTCCTCCAATCACCATGGAAATCATGGCGGTTATCGAAATAAACAGATCTACAGAACCAAAGAGAGCTACCCATCCGACTAGTAGGCTAGCACCCCCTCCCAAGCCGTTGAACACTGCGACCATTTCCGGCATAGCCGTCATGGCGATTAGCCTGGATGCAGCTACACCCACGACCATCCCAATTGCCGCTCCAACCAGAATCCAATTCCAGGAGACAATGTCGTAGGACAAGAGCGTCGCCACGATTGCAATAAGCATTCCAATAGCGGACAGCAAATTGCCTTTTCGTGCTGTCGATGGCTTGCCTAGCAGCTTCAAGCCAAGAACGAAGAACGCTGCGGCAAATATGTACGCGGCGTTTATGTAGACGTTGCCCAGCAAGATCTTGGCCCTAGTCGGCTAGCCGAGGAAGAATGAACGGATTGAGAGGGCTTATTTCTTTGCTCCTCGTTTCTTGAACATTCCCAGCATCCGGTCGGTCACGAGGTAGCCGCCCACGACGTTGATAGTCGCAAAGGTGACTGCTACCACTCCCAATACTGTTGCTAAGAGGGGCGAGGCCGCACCCGCGCCTGCTGCAAGCAAAGCTCCGACCAAGGTTATGCCCGAGATAGCGTTCGCTCCCGACATCAAAGGTGTGTGGAGAGTCGAAGGCACCTTTGAGATCAGTTCGAATCCCAAGAAGATCGACAAAACGAGAATAAGTGCGAGAAATATGACTTCCACTGGCTAACTGCACTCCTTTACTTTGGTTTGTGAAGAACTTGCCCGTTCCGTGTGATCACGCATGCTTTGACAATATCGTTTTCGGGGTCAAGATTGATTGTGTTGGTGTCTTCGACACGAAACTCCCTTATGAAGTGAAGCAAGTTGGATGAATACATTTCGCTGGCGTGGGTTGCCACATGGGAGGGCAGATTACCAAAGCCGATTACGCGAACTCCGTCGACATCAACCACTTTGTTGAGAACGGATCCTTCGACGTTTCCTCCAGACTCGACTGCCATGTCTACTACCACGCTGGTAGCCTCCATGGCTTTTACCATGTCCCGGGTCACAATGCGCGGAGCTGGTCTGCCAAACACTTGCGCTGTGGTGATTACAACATCTGATCTGGCTATGACTGCTGCCATGCCTCGCTGCTGCATTTCGATTTGCTCGGGAGAGAGCTCACGTGCGTAGCCTTGTTCGGTCTGCTCGGTTTCGCCGATATCGATATCGACGAATTTTGCGCCGAGCGATCGGACTTCCTCAGCGACCACCGGTCGCGTGTCGAAAGCTTCTATCCGAGCCCCAAGACGATGCGCCGTAGCTATTGCCTGCAGCCCCGCGACGCCTGCTCCTATTACGAAGACGCGCGCGGGCGAAAGAGTACCTGCGGGCGTCATCATCATGGGAAAGATGCGTGGTAGATGGTGGGCAGCAGTAACGGCGGCAGCGTAACCAGCAAGGCTTGCTTGCGACGAGAGGGCGTCCATTTTCTGAGCGCGTGTAGACCTGGGAACCATTTCCAAGGAGACAGCCACTAGTCCTTGGCGTGCCATCGCCCCCACAAGCTCAGTTTCCTGAAATGGGTCCAGGAAGCTGATATGAACAGCTCCCTCTTTCAAGTCGGCTATCGCTTCAGGGTCCGGGCGCCGAACATGCAACGCTATGTCTGCTCGATTCAGCAGCGTGGAGACATCACCTTCTAGAGTAGCTCCGGCATCGGCGTATGCCTGGTCCGAGAAGCCGGCGCCACTGCCAATTCCCGATTGAACGCTTACATCAAAACCGTCACTAACAAGCTCTTCGACGCTATCGGGAACAAGAGCCGCACGAAGTTCGCCAATCGACGATTCTCGGGTGGCAACAACATGCATGCGGGAGCTGGATCGACCGTGGGGGAAAGTCGACATAAGTTAGCGAGTGACATATGGAAAGTCAAGTGTTTGAATCGAGCGAACAGGGCGGCGCGAACAGTGCTTGAAGAGCTCAGCCTCGCTTGTTAGAGCGGAATGCTCATCAGGAATGCACCTGACTTCATATTGCTTGCTCTTGTGAATTAGCTTCCCCTGCATGTGTTAGGGTGTGACTCTCGAAAATCCACAAGTTCGTAGAACCTGATGATACGTCTGGCTAGGATATTGGGCTCTCCGCGTCAAGTCTTCGACGGTATGCGAGACAAAGCCACTTTTGCTTTGCCGTTGTGGTCGATCCTCATCGTCTCATTTGTCTGCCTGTTGTTCATATTCATCAATTACGACGATGTGACAAGTGGAGTTCCCCAGCGCGATGGCACTGTTGCTCACAAGATAGATATTGACCTTGTACTTTTTATGGGGACTGGCGCAGTAGTCGTGTGGGTTTGGAATGTTATCTCGACACTCTGCATCTTGCTGGTTTGGGCGAGCTACTACTGGGTCGCAGGGAAGGTGCTGAAGCTAGACACAGGTTGGGGAAAATGGTGGGGGTTTACGTGCTGGACGGCAGTTCCGGCGATCTTGGGTTCTATCGCCGAAGTCTTGTACTTCAACCTCGCGGGCAGAGACCCGTACGTCTCGTTTGCACTGTTTCCATGGTTCGCCTGGGGCGGCGGACCGAGTCTTGGCCTCTACTGGATTCCAATCTCATTCATTTGGATGCTCTTCATAGCTGTTAACGGTGTCATGAGTTGGACTGACAAGAACTTGTGGATTAGCTTGGCAATCGTATTGCCTATAGTTGTGCTATTCGCATTGCAACAAATCGCAGTGGTGGCCTTTATATACTAGTGGGTTTTCCCATCCTACTGGGCCGAGCTATTGGCTCTCCTATCTCTCCGTCTAGCTAAGGGAGATCTTTGAGCTTCAAACAAACTGTAAGTCAATTGAGGATTGGGCGGGAAATCCATTGCAATTGGGTTCTAGAGGCACGGCCCAATAGTGCATTAGCTTTCCTGAAACACCGCCATCCAAACGATTGAATTCAAGACTTGCATACGATGCGTCGCCCCCGTTCGACCAGTATTAGCTTGCTTTCCTGATTTTTGTTTATTTACGGTGATGATCGTCAAATCGTACTACTACTACTACTACATTGATTGTCAGTCCAGATTTTCTACGCTTGTTGTCTGTGCTAAGTCGTGGCTAAGTCTCGATTGCATAGCGATCCGAAGAGGTCACACGTAGTAATAGAAGCGCTACGAGACGCAATTCCCCGGCATGAGCTGAGCGTTTTCTTCAATGAATATTGGACGACATCTGCTCGATTAGTTTCCTTGCTTCGCGCAAGGTTGCACACATTACCAAGTACACCAATGGCGTCGCTAACGGTATGGCAATCAAACCACGGCACCTCATCGCCAGCAGTGTCAAGTCAAAACTCCACAAGTTGCGAAGTGTTTCACAAAATAGCCATAGCACTGCGGTGCCGCAGGCGACCACAACAGTGGTTGCAAACGGTCCGCCATACCACCGCCTAAACTCCCTTTGTTGTGCAGAAACGAAATTCTGGAGGGTATTCCTTCGGCTCCTGTAGCGGACGTAAAGCTTGCTAATTGGAACCGTGCACGCGACTGTGATGAGGCAAGCGGTCATCAACAGAAGTCCATTTGGCATGGTACCGAAAAGAATCTCGGCCCAACCATTCAGCAAGGAGTCAAATCCAACGGCAGCGAATACGAAAATAGAGGTTGCAATGCCGACACCAAACAACAAGCACCTAGCGAATCCTTCGGCTTCACTGACGAAAGAATTGGTCCATTCCCTTTTGGCTTCCGAAATGCCGGCCAGGGTGGACTTCGGCGCTTGATAGGGATTGTCGATTTTCTCGTGTCGCGCGTTCAACTCTTAACACTTATTGATTGAACAATTGCGTACCGGACTCTCCCATAGTCCCAAATGCCAAATTGGACTTGTGGGATTGAGCTCTGTGTTTGTTCATTCTAATCCGTTGTATGTACCGCTGGCTCTCACACGGTCAATGCCTAGTTACCCCTTCCAAGGAATCTTGTAAGCGTCGTCTTGGGGACCTGCAACCATTAGGCCGGCTGCTGCGATTTGATAAGCACACCACTATCGACATTGGAACCAAAAAGTGGGTACTCGGCACGTTTTTTACATAGAATTGCCTGTGTACAGGAAACGGTGTCCGACAGACGTATTCTGTCGCCACTACGTACACATGAAGCAAATCTTTCAATCGCTTGAGGTAAGCCAGCAATGAGTATGTCCGATTCAACGTCAACATTGGAAGAGAAACTGAGGTTTGGTGTAGCAGGTCCAATCATCCTATATGGCCTATTTTTCGCGGGACTTTTAAGTGCGATTCTCCCTATAATTGGAGTAGTCCTTGCATATTTTCTACGAAAAGATGCACAAGGATATTTGCATTCTCATTTTAGTTTTTTGATTCGAACCTTCTGGATTGCCTTTGCAATTTATATAGGTTTCTTTGTAGTTTCTTCGGTTCTGTTACTTTCAGTATTCAATGATATTACTAGTTTTTCGTCATCAGATTCATCGTTGACTTCAATCAATTTAGACATATTTGGCACGGGTTTTAATCTTTTGAATGAAAGTGGGATTGGGTTTTCAGGAAATCTCATTGCTTTAATTGTAATAGTAGTTTTGTTTACTTTTGCATTCTTTGCTTGGTATTTGATTCGACTTGCAAGGGGAGTTCGGGCTCTATATTTGGGCCGAGATGCGCCCGGAGTTAATCCGTATCCACGCGAGCCTTGATATTGCCCAACCAATAGAGCGCGGATGTAGATCAAGGTCTACTAAGCATTACTTTGGCTCAACTTACCAGGGCACGCTGCGAATCTGGATATGCTCGTCGCACGACTCCCAGAGAAGTGCGACGCGAAATCCAAGGTGTCGCTGATTGTGTCCGTGACCCTCCCTCCTCCCACTTGCCTGTCCGAGGAATAAGAGGGCAGGGCCAGGCACATAGCCGCAAAACGGGTTGTATTTCGAGGTGACCGCTGGCAGTTTCTCACCTCTCAAGAACAGCCAAATGTCTAATACGGAAACCGAGTTGCAGACGAAATTAGTCCAAGGCGATAGGCAAGGCGCAAGTCTATACGCATGAGAGTTCTCTCCCAAATCTTCCAGGCAAAAGCCCGATTTGCAATTGGGCTAATTCTGGGCGTGTGCGTTAGTGTGCTCGTGTGCTGGGCACTTGGATCTCACTTTGAGCTTGGAGAGTCACCCACGATTTCGGAAGCCCAGGGAGGGTCAGCTTCACCAGAAGTAAACCGTTCTGAGGTGGCTAAATCAGCTGTCAATTTCACACTCCAGGAAGTTGCTCAGATCAGCAGCCCCGCGGAACGCAAGAAACAGCTGTCTTTTCTTCTCGACGCGCTAACTGCAAACCAGATTGATGCGCTGATCACCGAGTCGACCGAGCTTCTTGAGGGCCGCAAGCTCCAGTCAGCCCTCAATTCAATGTTTGCGAAACTGACCCGAGCGGATCCAAATCGAGCGTTAGAGAGAGTCTGGCGATTGGATAGCTCACTCTGGACTGACTTGGTTGCAACCGTGTTTGGCGAGTGGTCAACGATTGAAATGGATAGCGCTTTTAACGCCGCGAGTGAGTTGAAAGGACTGCTTCGAGAGACCGCCATGATGTCGATCGTTTCTAACAGAGCAGGTTCGTCCGAAGGTGAACTCTTGGCGTTGGCCAAAGATTATGGAATCGAACCGATGACTCAGCAAGTTCTGAGCGAAGCACGGGCTCGACTGCTCATGGACCAGCCTTCCGAGGCGTTTCAAACGGTGCTTTCTGATTCAGTAGAAGATAACGAACAACTGGATCTGCTCCTTGAAATCGCGGATGTTTGGGTTAGGCTGGAAGGAGCTAACGCTTTCGTCCCAATTCTTCAAGCAATGGATGCCATCTACGATGAATGGAGAGGACTGGGGTCGTTACGCCTTGTAGTACAGCGAGCCGCGGAGTTCGATCCCAAGGCAGCATGGGATAGATTGCTTTCGCTTTCTTCCGATGCGCAAATGCGCTATTACGATTCCGTTCTCGTAGCTTGGGTCAAGGTAGATCCAATGGAAGCCCTCGATGCCAACTTCCAATTTGCCCATCGAAATCCCATGGTGCACCAAGGTGCGGTTCTGAGAAGCTGGGCAAGAATTGCGCCGTACGACGTATTGGATCACGTGGCGTCATTTCCGCAAGAGGACCAAGCAGACGCAATTGGTTTTGCCATTGGTCAACTTGCTCGATACGTCTCTGTGGAAGTAGCTCGAGAGCATTTGGACGCTATGAAGGCGAATGGGCACGACATCAAACGGGGAGTAGACGCCCTTATTCGTGTTTGGATGTTTATTGACACAGAGTCGGCAGCAGAGTGGCTGGTCAGGAATTCCGATGCAAGCTCCTATTCGCTTAGCTACCAATTGAGAGACGTTATTGAGCGAATGACTCTTGAGGACCCGTCAAAGGCGATGGAATTCGCACTTTCTCAACCAATTGATGAATCTGAGGATGGCTCGGGATTAGAGGACAGTGTCATAGCCGCATTGGCTGCTAATGGGCGGTTTGATGAAGCACTTGTGCTCTTGCACAAGGTGCGAGAGCCGAGACTTGCCGATGCAGTATGGAGCGTGGGTAGAAATTTCATCGAATTTGATCGACCAAGTGAGGCGGTCCGAATGGCTCTAAGACTGCCAGAAGATGCCAGGGAAAACTATTTTGAAGGAATCGTTGCCGGCTGGTTTAACTCAAACCCAGTTCAACTAGTCGAGTGGTTGGAACGTATCCCTGGTAAGAAAGAGCAAGCAGCGGTGGCACGATCCATCTTGAGACAGCAGCAATTTGGCGGGGATCTGACCAAAGAGCAAATCGACAAAGTGGAAGCACATTTGAAGTCCATTGAGGAAGATGCATAGATTCCGTGCACTTTGCAGTCAAGTCTCTCGTGAAGGTCCCAACTCGGGAATGGGTTGAATGGAAGGAGTAAGAAATAACTCCAGGAGACGTAAAAGCTCCTTTGTTCCAATGCTTCTTGGCTTTTTGATTGGCATTTGCATTGGGTCTCTGGCTTATTCTTCAATGTCGGCAGTGCTTAACGAGCGGCGAGAGGGGGGAGTAGCCGCGCCGAAAAATGGAAATTCCGACCAAAGTCTCTATGGCAGCCAGCTAGGCACGACTGAGTTGCAAGACTTGCATGCTTTGTACGACGTAAACAGTAAGTCGCAGCTAGTTGCGGCGTTATACGCTGAAATCGATGGCACCAGCAGAGACAAACTCATCGGACTTATTGAGCAGTCTGTCAATTTGGGACACAGCGCGTTAGCGTTTGAAACTCAAGAAATTTTGTTGGCGGAACTCGCACGGTCCGAACCTGAACTGGCACTCGAAAAAACGTGGACATTTGCTGCCTCGAGATGGTCGGAGTTGATCAGTGTTGTCTTTGATGAGTGGGCTGTGAGGAGTCCGCGAAACGCACTAGCCCATGCTAGCGATTTGATCGGTGCTCTACATGAATCAGCCATGCACGCAATTCTTGACGAGATGGAGGAAATTTCGGGGGAGCAGCTTGCCGACGTAGGGCAAGCAGGTGGAATTAAGGCAATAGTTGAGCAGCGAATTGCCGAGGACAAGGCGATGGAGTTGATGGCTTCTCCCTCGCAGGCATGGGACCAAGTTGTTCACGACGATATAAGTGACGATATCCAAGAAGAATTGCTTTTCAAGATTGCTGACAGGTGGCTGAAGCAAGGAGATTTGGAATTACTAGATCGTGTCTACCATGACAGCCCACTGGATCGATTTTCGGCAAGCTATCCGTTGCAAAAACGGATTGAAGCTCTAGTCTTGGAACTTGACCCTCAGGGAGCTTGGGAGTTTGTCCTCTCGATGCCAATAGAAAAACAAAGAGATGCAGCTGCTAGCTTGCTTGGGACTATTGCTAGAGACGATCCGGAAGGGGCTTTTGCATCCACGTTTCAACTGCCAACGAGTTTTAATCGAAGAATGGCTCAATGGGCTGTTCTCCACGAATGGGCGGAGCAAAGCCCTCAGGAGTTGCTAGACAAGGTCCTGGATTTTCCACAGGAAATGCGGCAAGACATAGTCATGCGCGCTCTGGGTCCAATCGCGCGGGAATCTCCAGAGCAGGCAGCTGAGCAGCTGAAGCTCATGGAATTGGTGTTAGGGGACGTTGACGAGCAGGCTGCGTTTACAGTTGTCCTTGAGTGGGTTGAAATTGATCCAATTGCAGCCAGCAAGTGGGCAAAGGAGTCCTATGATGCCGAGAGCCGTGTTCGAGCGCGCCTGATGCAACGGGTCGTGTACGCGTTGGCAAAGACTGACTACGAAGAAGCGCTGAACGTCGCACTAGCCGAAAAGCCACACTCCTGGAATTTCGGAAGTGGTCTAGAGATTTACGTAGTTGAATCGCTGGTGGATCAGGGAGAAATTGGCCGAGCCATTGAGATGCTGGACCGGATTCGGGATTCCTCGCTTCGAACATCGTTGTACCACGTGGGAACAGCCTTAATCGAGTCACGCAGATCGAAGGAAGCAGTTGAACTTGCCAATCGACTTCCAGAAAAGAATCAAGTCGGTTACCTTCAGGGGCTTGTGTATACATGGTTGACAAGCAATCCTGTGGACTTGGTGGAAAAGATGCCAACTTTGCCTACAGAACGTGCAAGATCGGAGGCAGCGAAGAGAGCGCTGTCGATGAAAGACAGTTCGTTTGTCACTCTCACGGATGCACAGGTTGCAGAGTTGCAAGGCTACGTAATTGAAGAAGACTCGTCTGGAGAAACCAACTGAGCTACATTCAGGGGCTCTTGTACCGAATCGATTCAATATCTAGCAACACTTCTGTGAGTTACCTAGGTCACCGTCCAAATTGCTAATCGCAAACGTTCATGCAATCCATGGAACGCAGTAGGCCACTGATGCAAACTAGCTTTTCGGCTTCTGAGAGAGCTTCTAGCGGTAGGATTGGTATGGTGGGTGGATTCCCCAAACAGTCCGGGCTTTTCTCGACCCCGCTTGTTAGTCGAACTGACGTTGAATCCGCACTAGGAACTGTCGAGGCGGAATCAATTCAACTGAAGTGGCGCCTACGCCGAAGGCATCCGTAAATTTGGAATTTACACCCGGTTCATCCGTGATATTGAGCACGGAAAGAGTCAAGATCCACGGACTGGCAGAGGCTACCAGAGTTGACGAGGCATTCAGAACCGAATAGCCATCGACGAGATCAGTTGTGTCATTGTTGAATATGCGGTGGTAATACTCGCCTCTATATACATACTGAATATTGGTGCGGAACTCTCCGAGAGCAGTGGTTGCGGAGTGAGTGAGAGAGGCATTGGCCGTAAAGCTGGGAGCTTTTGCCAGTTGGTTGTTTTTGACGTCCTTAACGCTTTCGGCTCGAGCGCGCTGGATTTCTAGTCCGAACAAAGGAAACCCTTGGGCAACAAGCTCATTGGTCACTGCATCCGATTCCACGTTGTCAAGTACTAGGTGGCTTTCGGTTATTTCAGATTTCAACCACGATGCTCTTGCCTCCCATTGAAGGCTACTGTTGATTGTCCCGAAGAGTTCTACTTCAAGTCCCCTGATCGACGAACCAGGAATATTTGTTACACCGCCTTCAAACACTTCGGGGTCAGTTGCCTGATATTGCATGTTCTTGTAGTCGTACGTGTAGGCTGATGCCCACACTTGGATCCTGTTGTCGAAAAGGCGACCCTTGACTCCCAACTCCAGCGCATCAACAACTTCATCGACAAAAGTTGGTTTCACCAATGTGGGAGCGATTTGTTCCTCGCGCCCGTAGGTTAAGTTGCTGCCTCCCGGTTTGAACCCGCGGGTGTAGGAGCCATAGATCAACATGTCTCGTGGTGTTGTGTACTCGAGTGCGGTGCGTCCGGTCAAACGGGACCCGGAAATCGAGAGTAGATCGGTGCCACTCCGAGCGTAGAAATTTGTGACCCTTCCGTCCACGTTGCCGTCGGTTAAGCGCACCCCGCTTACAAGATTCAGCCGATCAGAAATCGGGTTGTCTCCTTGGAAGTACACCGACACAGATTCACGCTCAGTGATGGCATCTGAAATGAATCCATAGTCGCCAGGTGCAAAACTACGGACTTGGTCGATTGAAACGGGATCGAACACTCCATCGCGGCCAAAGTCGATCTTTTCTCTAAAGCGAACTTCGAAAGAGGTATCGAGAACAAAAACACCCGCAATCCATGAAAAGTCCCGAGTTGAATCATCTTTGGAAATCCATTGAATTTCATGGGTCGTCGTGGACTGGGTATCGTCTTCCGGCGCGACTGCTGCAGGCAAGAACGCACCAGATTCCACCGACACCAAGTCGGATCTGTCGTTGTCCCGATAGGAAACAATGTGATCCTCTTGGACACTGAAAAGGTACTTCACAGTCGAATTGAAAAGATCTCGAGTAATCACAAGACCAAGCATGGCAGTGTCGAGCGAATGACTTGATGGAAAATCTTGGGCAAGTCTCCTAGGATTTGGTGTTCGGTCGAAAATTCCCTTTTGGGCAGAGCCGTTGGTGTCTTCAGAGTAGACTTGCGCTGACACCTCGACTTGGGTCGATGCCGACGCTTCCCACAACAGACGAACTCGGCCTATGGCACTATCGTTTTCGTCCAATTCCTGATCGAGAACGACGTTTCTGCTGAAGCCGTCATGTCGATTCACGGTTGCAGATGCTCGAACAGCAACACTGGGTCCAACGGGAACATTCACAGCGCCGAAAGTCTTGATTCGGCCATAGGTGCCTAGCGTGGCTGAAACAGCACTCGAAACTTCCCCTAGAACGGGAGATACGGACACCACATTGATCGCCCCGCCCGTCGAGTTCTGGCCAAAAAGCGCTCCCTGAGGACCGCGGATCACTTCGACTCGCTCAATGTCGAGCAAGTCGGTTTGCAGTGTAAACGGCGAAGCCATGTAGAGGCCATCCAAATGGAAGGAGACCGAGGGATTCGCAATTGTGTTCTGGTTCGCTTCGTTTCCGACACCGCGAATGGTGACTACCGTCCTAAATCCCTCATTTTTGGCTATATTCACGCCTGGTGCCAATGCGTTCAGGTCCACCAACGTATCGGCATGAAGGTCTCCCAGCTGATCTGTGTCAAACACAGAAATGGATTGTGAGACTTCGTTCAGTGGCTCGATTCTCTTCTCCGCCGTGACGATGATCTCCTCGACTTGAGATGCGGCTTCCTCGGCTAGAGCTGGCGAGATGGACAGCGACACGCAGGCGAGCGCAAAAACAGCTACATTGGATCGTGTGGACATAAGTTGAACAAGAGATTGGCGCACGTTCATCTTTGGAAGCGAACAACTTTTTGAAAGGTTAACACCACTATGCGTAGCGAGCGGCTTGTGTGCTGAACATCAGTCGGTACTTTCCGTCAAGCTTCATCAGAGTCTCGTGGTCACCCTGTTCGATGACCCTCCCGTCCTCCAGGACCACGATCGTATCCGCCATGCGAACCGTAGAGAAACGGTGAGAGATGAAGATCACGGTCTTGTTCTCGGTGAGCCGTGCAAAACGCTCGTAGAGTGCAGCTTCCCCAAATGCATCCAATGCAGCGGTCGGTTCATCGAGAAAGAGAATCTGAGACTCGCTCATGAAGGCACGGGCAATTGCCAAGTTCTGCCACTCTCCTCCAGACAGGTCGACACCCTCGTCGAATGTCTTGCCCAAAATCGTTTCATAACCCTTGGGAAGCTTCGTAACAAATTCGTCGGCGCCAGCTTTTTTGGCTGCTTCCACGATGGCATCGCGATTGGCGAGATGGCCGACATTTCCTACACCTATGTTGTCTGACGCAGATATCTGGTAACGGACGAAATCTTGGAATACAGCACTGACATTTGCACGAATATCACTCAGATCGTAGTCTCGATAGTCTGTTCGGTCGAGTGCGATGCTGCCCGATGTAGGGTCGTAGAACCGTACCAGCAGTTTGATTAGAGTGGTCTTTCCTGCACCGTTCTCTCCCACTATCGCCAGTTTGGTGCCCACTGGGATCGAAAATGAAACATCCTTGAGAATTTCAATGGTTGTGCCAGGGTAGGTAAACGAAACGTTCCTCAGCTCCAATCCTGTTCTGATCGGTGAAGGAATCTTAGCTGGACTCTTGGATCGAGGAGGTTCCAGCGATCCTCTGACCGACTTTGGATCGAGATCCAGCAATTCGAAGAAGCGAGTGATGAAGAGTGTATTTTGAAACAGGTTGCCTCCGCTCGAAATTAACCCCTGCAACGAACTGACAGCTTGGTGAGCAGCGGCAACCACCATTGTCAGAGTTCCAACAGAGACTTCTCCCATCGCCGTTCGGTAGACTGCATACGCCCAGACCATTGCAATTGCAATTGTTGGTAAGTTATTGATACTTATATCTAATTTCAAGAACCTGATGTTGAGTTTGATAATCGCGCGAACAATGGTGTCGCGGAACTTGTAGAACCGATCTACGAGAAACTGCCTCAATCCAAAAACTCGAATTTCCTTGATTTTCTCGCGCTGTGTTGGCAGATCCCCGTAGTAGTCGCTTGACCTGTAGTTGCGCATCATCTCAGTTTCCATATCAAACCGTCGACGAGCAGTGAACCCTTCGTAGTAGATGCGCGGAAGTGTTGCACAGATCAGCAGCACTACGGCTAGCGGGTGGAGAATTGTCAACAGCCCAAACACAGCGGAAAGCGATAGAAACTGCTGCAGGAAACTAGGAACACCCCATACAACGGACTGAATTCGGTTGACGTTGCGTTTTGCCTGGGTCAGCCGATCATAGAATTGCGGGGCTTCGAAAAAGGCAATGTCCAGACTGGCAGCCTTTGCCAATAGCTGCGAATGTGCTGCAGAGTAGACTCGCTCGGTCAGAATATGTCCCCAAATGTTGTTAATTTGGGATACAAGCGAATTGCCCAATCGCAACGCTGTGACGACCAGGATTGGCATGAGAACATAGGACCAATCGACGGGGCTTCCCAAGCTTGCCACTATGCGATCCACAACTACCTTCATGAGCCACAGAGTGAGGGCAGGCGTCACGGCTTCAACAATGCGCAGCGCGCTCGTTCCCGCCACCAGAAGCGGAGCGGAACGCCACATGAAGCCAAAGACTCGAGGTATGAGTGCAAAAACCTCAAGCACCGACTTGGTTTTCAGGGTGTCGAAAATATTGAAGGTTGAACTGGCCATAGCGGATTAGAGAGCTCTAATTCTCAACCTCCACCCAAGGATCGAAGCGCTAAACCGAGCAAAGGATTCAGGCCGTTCATCGGTAGCGCTGCGCCTGAGTTTCAAACATGAGCTGATACATGCCTCCACGTTCGATCAGCTCTTCGTGACTGCCGACTTCAACGGCCCTGCCATCGTCGATAACGACGATCAGATCCGCCATTCTCACGGTGGAGAAACGATGGGATATGAAAACCACCGTCTTGTCTTCGGATAGGCGCGTAATTCGTTCGTAGAGTTCGCGTTCTCGTAGCGCGTCAAGAGCGGCCGTTGGTTCATCGAGAATGAAGAATTGCGCGCTGCTCATGAACGCGCGTGCGATGGACAAGTGCTGCCACTCGCCACCCGACAGGTCAACTCCTTCGTCAAGCGTTCTTCCCAAGACCGTGTCGTAGCCGTGAGGAAGTCCGTTCACCACTTCTTCTGCCCCGCCCTTTCGCGCGGCAACCACGATTCTTTCTCGATCCTCTACATGTTCAACACTACCAATTCCTATGTTGTCGGCCGCCGAGATGTCGAATCTTGCAAAGTCCTGAAAGACAACGCTCATGCTGGTCTGGAGACTCTCAAGATCGTAGTCGCGGTAGTCGTGCCCGTCAAGTCGTATGGATCCTCCCGTCGGATCATAGAATCGCGCAAGAAGCTTGATCACAGTTGTCTTCCCAGCACCGTTCTTGCCGACCAAAGCGACTTTGGCTCGGGCAGGAATGAAGAAGGAAACATCCTTGAGGATTACCTCGTCGTTGCCTGGATAGGAAAACGTTACGTTCTCGAACTCAATTCCAGACTTCATTCGCCGGGGAGCAACAAGAGGCGTTGTGGAGCGGGACGGTTCGAGAGAACCCGATACTTTTGCCGGATCCAGGTCTAGAACCTCGAAGAATCGCGAAGTTTCGAGGCTCGACTGGTAGGTGTAACCCGCTGAACCGATAATGCCCCTAATCAAAGTGGTGATCTGCTGGCTCGAAGAGAAGACGAGGGTGAGATCCCCAATTGTGATTGCGCCGGTCGCCGCTTGAACGACGGCATAGATCGCCACGGCGCTAATGCCAAGCGTCGACAGACTCTCCAGGCTCATTTCCCACTTCAGGAATTTCTTCAAAAGGGAAAGCCAAGCTTGTATGTAAGTCTCCCTAAATTCCAAGAAGCGATTCCTGAAAGTTTCGGCCAACCCGAAGATTCGAATTTCCTTTACGTTTTCACGTTCGGTCAGCAGCGAGTCCTGGTAGTGCGACATTCTCCAGTTGCGGGACAACTCGGATTCAAGCTGGAATCGTCGGCGCGCCAGCTGTGCCTCCAAGAAGATTCGTGGAAGCACGGTTCCGAACAACACAAGGACGGCTAACGGATGCAGGGTCGACAGCAGGCCGATCATGGCGGTCAACGACAACAGTTGTTGAAACAAACCTGTGGTATCCCACATCAGGGATTCCACCTGCCATTTGTTGTCATTGGCCTGCTTCAGCTGGTCGTAGAACTTCGGAGCTTCAAAGTACGCCATGTCGAGCGAGGCCGATTTGCTGATCAGCTTCTCGCTAGCTGCTGTGTACACATGTTCCGACAACACTTGACTCACCAGGCTTTGCACAGCTTGGATGACCGCGTTTCCAACCCAAATCGCAAGCACGATTCCGACGGGAATCATCAAGAATGCCCAATCGATAGGTGAACCAATGCTTGCTACGACTCGATCCACAATGATCTTTGTCATCCAAATTACGGCGGGAGAGACAAAAGCCGTGATTGTGGAAACGGCAAGCAAGGAACAGACTGTCAATGGCGAGACGTGCCAAATCAATTTGACTACGCGAGGGAATAGGCGAACCAACTCGCGTATCGTCTTAAGACGAAGCAGCTCTTCAGGATCGTAGGTTGTAGAACTCATCTAGAAATCCGACGCAGCCGCCGGGCGGCACGTGGGTTTTGGAGCGCGACCACCCCGAAAATCTGGAGTGGTCGTATCAAGCGTCTCTATTTTCCTAATCGACTAGACTGCCTAATAGTAGAGAAAATATAGAACCCCACAAGAGAATTGTGATGGTTCCCCACACTAGATAGAAGAGGGTCATGCCCCAGAATACTCCCCATACAACCCCGATGCGACGCGGGGCTACGGCTCTCTGTATTTTTGAGAGCTTTTCGTCTATCAACCGAAGTCTCTTAGGGTCTTCAACAAGCACCACATCGTTCCTATAGAGATCAAGGGCCTCTACAGCCGAATCAATGGCGTCGCCAACTCCTGTATGGGACATCGGCAACCCATTTAGCCGATCATCCAACCATTTGACACGAACCTTGCCGTGGCCATCCAAGTCCTCTGCCGTTGCAATAATCCTCGCCAACGGCTTTTCGTCGCTGATTTTCCGTAGCGTCCACTCCATCAATCCGCATCCGTAAAACAGGGGGTTTCAATATCTGCACCAAGATCTTGGGCTTTGCTGAGAAAACCCTGTAATGTAGTCTCCGTAAGCCTAAACTCGCGATTTCCGCGATCCCCAACGACTCGCAAATGCAATCCACCCGATTTGCAAGAGCCTTCGATTGCCTTTGCAACGGGAAGACTGATAACGGCTGTCTCCCGATATTCATAGACTTCGTAAATCGAGTCCCAAACGATATCGTGATTCTTCCCTCTAGATGCGGAGAGTCTCTCTCCATCCAACCATGCCCCATTTGGGTAGTAGTACTTATCACTACTCGACGAAACGTACAAAGTAATAGTCGACGGATCGGATTCAAGCATGACCATACCGAGCGCGGAATGACTGTACGCACCCAATCGAAATTCCTCGTGGTAGTATCGCCACCCGGACTGAGCCGTCGGAGCGTCCTGAAAATACGATGTCTGATCGTACGCAAACGACGGACTTCTAGAGTCCGCTGGAAGCATTGCCTGGCAACCTGTAAAAACCAACACTGCCAAAATTGAGATGAATTTGATCAACACCTTCATCTTGATCCCTCCCATGTGTCCGAACTAAGATCAAGGTCGAAATCAATTTCGTTCTTGGTCCAAAAAATCGGCTATCGCCTCCCTGCTTAGCGTCAACTCGATTGTTTTTCTTTTCTCCCTCTTGCTGCCAAGGTCGAAGACCAATTTCTTCGACAATGCGATAGTCTGAAACGTTGAATTCAATCGCACAGAATACAAATGGTCGTAGGTCCCTCTCCGACCTCATAGTTCATCGTGAGCCTCCGAACCTGTTCTTGGTCACAACGTTCACAACATCAATCGAATCGTCGTGATGGAAAAAAGCGATGCGCAAATGATTGTTTGTGATAGCGCAGATTGACAGATGGCAGCCTGACCGAACCGCTCACTCGACTTGCAATGGAAAGCAGCGACCGAACAGCAATCAATCCATTTACCGGTTGCCACACGGAGCAATCCACAAAGTTTTCTTTCGTTTCTTGATAGTTGCTTGCCACTCCGCGATTAATGAGGAGCAACACAACATCGCGCCAATGCCGATACTTGCGCTAGGAACCCTGTACCTGCTTGTTATGATGGAATTTCCCGCAGCGAGTTTCCAATTTAACCCCGAGGAAGTTTAATTGATCAAGCAGTTCCCGCATTCCACTGGGCGGCGGTCGCATGTTGCCGGGATTGCTCTCGCACAGAGAGTGTTTCAGCTCGCCACGGATGTGGTGCTGGTGCTTCAGCTCTTTTGTGGAGGCTTGAACTTTGGCATTCCCTGGTAGCCTTGGTCTCAAATTCAAACTCTCTATTGCTTCGCGTGATCCCAATTGCTGCCTATCGAGATCAGCTAACCTAACATTTGCGGGTTGATCGAATGAAGGCAGAGATGGAACTCTGCTGGCAAGGCACACATTTGGAGACTTAGGCGAGGCATTAATGCCGTATGTTCAATCCTCCATCACAGGTACGATTCGTGGTCTGATCGTACCGATCTATGCGCCGTCGGTTCTTGCGGCCATCGCAAGAGGCGGAGCTCTCATAGCACTACCACTCTTTGCCCTCGAGATAGGTGGTGGACCGGCGCTAGCAGCGGGAGTAGTGGGACTGCGCGCTGCTGGAACGATGGCGGCTAACCTACCGTCCGGCTTCTTTGCTTCAAAGTTCGGTGACAAGGTTGTAATGCTTGCCGGTCTTGCAATCCTTGTTGCTGCTCTGGGCGTCTTGACCGGTTACGCATCGGCAGTGACTCTGCTCATCTCATCATTTGTTCTAGGCGTCGGCAGCGGGTCGTGGATCATGGCTCGCCTATTGCACATAACCGAAACAGTACGCCTCGAACAGCGAGGGCGAGTTATTTCGGTATTGGCTGGAATTGAGCGGGGCGGCACGCTAGTTGGCCCCGTGTTGGCTGGCGTTGCCATACAGACGCTTGGATATCGAGTCGTCTTTGTGAGTGTGGGAGTTCTGTTCCTAGTAGCCCTCTTGGTGGTTCTGTGGAAGACAAGCAGAGCGCATGTGCGACGAGAAACCCGTAGGACTCTAAGCATCATTCAAGTGGTTGTCCGCTTTCGAGACACCTTGCTCAAGGGCGGGTCGGTAATGCTCTTTCTTTCCTACCTTCGAAACGCGAGAATGTTTCTGCTTCCCGTGTGGGGAGCGACTATTGGCTTGAGTCCCGGTGAGATTGGATTGGTCGTTAGTCTTTCTTCTGCCATCGACATGGCGATGTTCCTTCCAGCGGGCATGATCCTTGATCACATTGGAAGGAAGACGAACCTGATCGCATGTTTGTTGCTTCTTAGTATTGCAACGGCACTTCTGCCAATGACCAATGGCTTTCTCACATTTCTATTGGTGGCAATGCTTGCGGGACTGGGCAACGGATTTGGAACCGGGATCTTCATGACATTGGGTGGAGACTTCGCGCCACGGTATGGTCGCAGCGAGTTTCTTGGCGTTTGGCGATTCATGGGGGACTTTGGCGGGGTTGTCAGCCCGTTTGCAATAGGTTCGCTGGCTCAGGCGACATCCATGCTGGTTGCATGCATGTCCTCGGGAGCTTTGGGTTGCTTTGGCGCGATATTGGCTCTGGCTTTCATACCCGAGACGCTCAGGGCATATCGAATACGGCGTGAGTTGCAGGAGTCGGGAATTCCCAGAGAAACCGACTCCGAGAGTGGGTCTAGATCGGAAAGTAGAGGCTAGAACAGAGGAACGCCGGCTACCTTGGTCTGAACGCAGTAAAGATGATTCGTCGATGTCATGAAGAAGGTCTTCATGTCGGTGCCGCCCCAGGTGAAGTTTGCGCAGAACTTTGGCATGAGAAAGATGCCAAGCAATTCACCCGATTCTGGTTCGTACACATGCACCCCGCCAGGTCCAGCACAGAAGACATGACCCGTAGAGGCAACCTTGAGCCCATCGGGCGCTCCAGGCTTGCCGCTGGTTTGCTGTGCGAAAACTTCGCCACCGCTCAAGCTGCCATCTTCGGCACAGGCGAATTTGCGTATATGCATTTGGGGAGTGTCGGCAACGAAGAGCACTGACTCGTCCACGCTGAAGGCCAATCCATTGGGTTGAACGAAGTCTTTTGCAAGGAGAGAAAGCTCACCCGTCGCTCCATCGATCTTGTAGACACCTCGGAAGTCGAGATCCAATGGGCGCACGATACCAACTCCAGGACCCCGTCCAAATGTGGGATCCGTAAAGAAAATGTCGCCATTGGATCGAACAACTATGTCGTTCGGGCTGTTGAGTTCCTTTCCGTCCCAATGTGACGCCAGAACCGAAATGGAGCCATCGTGCTCCTCCCGAACCACTCGACTTGTGGCGTGCTCGCAGGTGAGGATACGGCCCTGCTTGTCGTAGGTATTGCCATTGGCATTGTGGCTTGGCGAACGGTACGTCGAGAGTCCAGCTTCCGCTGACCAGCGATGCATGGAGTCGGCTGGAATGTCGCTAAAGGTGACATGGCGATCATAGGGATGCCAAATCGGACCCTCAGTGAACTGAAAACCTTCCGCTAGCGTTTTTCTTTGTTGAGATGGGTCAACGACATCGTTGAATCGCGGATCGACAATTTCAAAATCCATGTGCAAGCCTTGGTGTGTAGTTTTAACTAGGCGGATCTACGCAAATGGATCTGTTCCAGTCTTCATGAAGGGGCCCACTCTCTCGGGATGATCGTTGTGTTCTCGATAGGGATAGAGCGATTCGAGTCCCAAAACACGCTCAAGCTCGGGAAAACGCTTGAGTAGATCGGGATCGATTTCGTCGCGATTCCATTGATGGATAGGCCTCATGTGCATGCGCATGAACACTTGGACCAGCGTGACTCGCAAACCTGGATTCTTCCTCGGCGTAGACCCATGCCACGTCGACCCGTGCCACACGGCCAGCGACCCAGCTTTTCCATGCAACGGCACGACCTTGAAGGGAGTGTCCTTGAGAGATGACTCGTGGGGAAGCGTCGCCCTCCCGTAGCGATGCGACCCTGGCACGAAGACGGTCGGACCATCGTCCGCGCCCGCGTAGTCGGTGCACAGCCAGGAGAGATTTGCCACATGAGCAATGTGCCCTCCGCCCGGTGGTATGCCATGTGCGTCGCTATGCAACCCCAATCCACCAGCTGATTCGGGCTTGATGATCCAGGTGTGCCCCGTAAGCATTGCGCTTTGTCCCAGCAGCCATCGCGCAATGGTCAGCACACGCGGGTTGGTTGCGGCCTCAGCAAAGACATCATCCTCCTGCAGCAGGTACCACGAATTCTTGAAGGCAACCTTGGCCTGTTCGGGACTTGCGGTCGTGTGGTCGCCGATTTCAATCTCGTTGCGCCTCTCGCAAGTTCTGAGTATCGCTTCCCTCAGACGATCCGGAAAATCGTTGTCCGTGCCCATGGTCTCCGGTGGAATCACCGTCAATCCGTAGGCATCCAGTTCCAAGGCATGCTTGATGAGACCGTGCTCATCAAGATTCCGCATAAGCGGATCCAAGTTTGGGCAGGCTTCGTAGGAGGCGATGTCGTTGTGCATGGCTATTGAGCAAACACGGTGGCTAGGAGCGAATATTAGCGTAACTGAACTGGTAGATTACTGTCGATTGAAGCTGTTTGAAGTTGCCTCTAGAATGAGTAAGTCAATGTCAAAAGTGCCGTGTCGCAGCTGCAACCCGCCGCATTAGGAAAGCGGCAGTCTATTACCAACTGGTTACGGTGGCTCAATAATTTGGGATTTGCTGGTAGCTGTCGCGCGACCCACGTTTACTCAAAACCTAATTTTCGGGCCGCTAGAATACACTTGATTTGATATAGCTCACGATTATCTGTAACGGCTGGCCCCTTAGTCTGTTTAATTCAGCGATATCTAGACAAATTGCTAGTGTGAGTCTTGACACGAGAAGGCCTACCCGAACGCGAGTAGTAATACTGACGAAGGAATTTTCAACGAATATGCGTGATCAACTACAGCCGAAGCTTATTGAGCAGGCACTCAAACATGCTACAAGAGGGCGCTACGTCGACGCGGCGAGGACTTTTGAGCAATCCAAAGCAAGTGCGGCGGACGTAGATGAAGGGGGCGCCGAGCTCGCGTACGCGCTCTACCGTCTCGCGTTGCTCTACCTTGCTGAACGGGACTTTCCAAGTGCAATCCAACGCATCGAAACAGCGAAACGATTCCCAAATTTACCTCGTCAACTAAACTCGCTGTTTCAAGAGCGAATTGATGTCATTCAAAGGGAACCAGACCAGGAAGTTCGAGAATTCGACAAAGCTATTGCTGGTCGGTTCGAGAGCGGACCGTCGCATGTCGTACTTCGCGACGAGTTTCTTAAACGGTATACGCTAGAACAAGCCAAGCGTGAAGCTAATGTAACAGCAATTGAAGGAGTGTCAGCAGTCGGTGTCTATCGATGGGCTGGAGATAGCAACCGCAATGACAAATTGTCGCAATTGATTCGTAATCTCAAGCGCGGTGAACAGGGAATGCCCGCGCTTTTCGGACGAATCCTAGCTGACCATGTCCAGGCAACCAACACATGTATGGAGTGGATTCAAGAACTCGATTACATGGTTCCCATTCCTGCAGCGGATCGAAGAACTGCTGAAAGAGGGGCCGACATTGTTTTGCTTATGGGAAAACACCTGAGTTATCGGCTCAAGATCCCTTTACGAGCCGAATTCTTGAAACGCAGTGAGAACCCAGAGAGATCGCGAGATGTTGTCAAAGCAACTCTAGCGACCCAATACTCATTCAACAGCACCAAGGAAAGAGACGTCGAGGGTCGAGTAGTTCTGCTACTTGACGATGTGATGACTCGAGGACACACAGCTGAGATCTGTGCAACACTACTGAAAGAACACGGATGCGCAAAGGTCTTCCTGTTGGTGTTAGCACGTGCAGAGAGTACACTTCAATCTGATCGCTATTCTCAATAGTAAGTTCAAGAAACACAGAATCTGCCTTAGATGATTACGGGTAAGTTGGATTTCCGACACTAGTACAGGGCCGCGATGCTCGCGGTTTAAGGAAGCTATGAATATGGATGCGATATAGGCAGGGAATGCAAAAGTCAAAGGAATCTGCTCGTGAGCTTCCAACGCGTACTCACCGCATCGAAACACGACTCGACGAGAGAACTCTCCGAGAACTAGACCAATGGCGATCAGCACAGGAGTCTCAACCTTCACGATCCGAAGCCGCAAGACTGCTTCTGGAAGAAAGGCTTTGCTTTGATCGAGACTTAACGAAAGTTGAACCACCTTGGCAAAGATCGTGTCCTGACAAAGAGCATCTAGGGGCGATTTACGCATTGGAGCACGTATCTGGATTCGGGCCTGCAAAGTTCAGAGCGATGTACGAGTCTGGCGTGGATGCCTTGGTGGCAATTGAGAATCCAAGTGTTCTTCCATTCACGGGCCGAACGGGCGAAAAGTTGCAAAAGGGCATTGAAGCTCTATCCGACACGGATTTGGCCGTTGCGAATGAGCGAGCGGCCGATCAGTTGGAACGAGCCGACAAGTTCTCGGCTTCCATACTGGTTCACGGAGATTCGGACTATCCCGAGCGGGTATATGCAAGCAACAATCCTGTACCCGTTCTGTATGTCCGGGGTGACCCAAAAATTTGGCGTGAAGGTGAGTCTGTCGCCGTAGTCGGATCGCGTGAAACCCGCGAGCCCTATGCCGAAGCTGCTCGCATGTTTGCCTCGGTGGCCGCGAACAAAGGCATCTTGATTGTGTCCGGATTCGCTATCGGCGCTGACTCAATTGGACACTTCGCAGCGTATGCTGCTGGAGGCCGGACAATTTGTGTAATGCCATGCGGTCTTGATTTGGTATTTCCCCCCGAAAACCGTGAGTTGTGGCAAAAATTGCTCGCCTATCCGAATGCAACTTTTGTAAGCGAATTCGGTTTTGGACTTCGTGCTTCCTCCTTATTACTGCGCAAGCGCAACAAACTGATTGTTGCATTTTCACATGGTGTGCTAGTGGCTCAGTCTGCGCTAGACGGAGGAGCGATGAACGCGTATCGATTCGGGCGCGAGCAAAAGAAACCTGTTGCCACATTTAGGTCAGATGGATCGAAGGAGACTCTTGGCAATGCGTTGATTTCGGAAGACCGTGTTACAGGAGCATGTGCTTTCGAATCTACGTGCAACGAGTCAAAATACGAAGCTTGGCTGCATCAACTCTCCTCCTCGATCTAGACGGAACAGTGTGGGATAGCCGTCCTTGGTATGCGACGGCAATCGCACGACTCTCCGGAGTTGGAGCATCTGAAATCGAATCAAAGCTAGGCGAAGGCGCAAACGTGATTCGCTTGGCCAGATCTCATGGCGTAAGCAAAGCGAAATTTGCGCGTGAAGCCGTCAAAAACGTTGACCGGCCCGCGCTATATGACGGCGTAATGGATACGCTGAATCGACTTCGTGATCTGGCGATACCTCTTGGGATCGTTTCCAACCTTTCAGGTTCGCTTGTAGAGCCATTGTTAAATTCGACAGGTTTGGAGCGCTACTTCGATTCCGTCGTTTTTCCTGGTCGAGGAGTGTCCGCCAAACCCCAGCCACATGGAATACGGAAAGCACTTAGGGAGTTAGGACAAGAGGGAAACACAAGTGCTTGGTACTTGGGAGACGGAGCAGTGGACGCCAAGGCTGCCCAGGCAGCAGGTGTGCGCTTCGCATGGGTATCCTACGGCTACGATGACGAGGTGCCACTAGGTGCGGATGAAGTAATCGATCAGTTTGAAGACGTACTCAAGCTGGTGTGTTGACCGACTCCCTATAGGCTAGTCTGGATCTAGAGTTTCACGGGCCATATTGGGATTCGATATCCGTTCGAATCCGTTCATCTCGGATCTCGATGAGCTCCTTGATCGTCCATTGAGACAGATCCTTCATGGGAAACTTGGTGCCGGGGCAAGATGTTTTCGAGTCGCCTCGCACTTGGCGGTGAGCTCCGACTGCAATTGAGGGAAACCGGAGCTTCAAGTCTACGAGCAGGCTCTTGAGCGCTGAAATTTGTTTGTCGGAAGGCGTTTCTGTGTCAAATTCACCGGTTAGAACTATTCCTAAGCTCTTGGGATGTTGACCGCGAGTGCTAGTTGGAAAGAGATGGAGCACTTCTCCGTTCGGTTCGATACGGTAGTGGAAGTTGGCACGCGTGCAGCCATCGTGGTGCAACAGCACAAACTTCACTTCGCCGATGGCTTGATTACTCACTCGGATTAGGGGCGTAAGCTGGTTGTGGTCAGCAAGACTGCTAGTCGCGTTGCGTCGCAGCTGAATGCTAGCTATTCGTTGTCCTCTTCCCAATACGGAGGGGTATTGAGTGGGCCTATGTTCTGTCCAAGCTGAATAAGCACTCCGTTCGTGCTTTTTGGAGAAATGAATGCATCGACTCCACCTTTTTCAATGTCGTAGTTCTTGTCAACGACCCGTACTCCCTCTTCTTCAAGCTGATCTACAGCCTGTTCAAGATTGGGAGTTTGCAGTGTGATGTGATGCACTCCTTCGCCTCGTTTCTCGATAAAGCGAGCGAGAAAACCCTCGGGATCGATGGGTTCGAGTAGTTCCAAGCAAAATCCATCGAGATCGAAAATGCCAAGCTTGAATTCTCCCGAGTGATGAATCGATGTGCGGACGAACTTTGCGCCCAGTTGATCTTCGTAGAACTTGCGGGCTTCAACAATGCTCTTGACGGCGATTCCTATGTGGTCGATTCTTCCTATCGGTTGATTTCCTTCCATGTTTCTCTACACGCCCCGGTATCACTGACAATCGAGACTCACAACGTAGATTCTTGGCAATTAGTCCGCATATGCCGCAAAAAGACGATGTGGTAAGTCTGCGATTTTCGATTCTAACAACATCAAGATACGTTCACAGTCAGTGTTGATGACCGTACCGCGAAGTGCTGAGAATCGACTATTCGACAGGATCGAGTGCTTTACGAATCGCGTCGTCAAATTGCCTAGGCTGATCGATCCACAAAGCGTGTCCTGCATCATCTAATTCACGGTACACGAGGTCTGGAATCTCGCGATAGATGCCGTGCCAGAGTTGGAGATTCACTCGATGTTCGCTCTTACCGTTGATCACTGTCAATCGACCATCGAATTTCTTGAGTGCGTTTGAAAAATCCCATTTTTCTGGGAGCGTCTCCGCAATCTTGCTCTCGGTTTCAGGATTGTGGAAGATTCCGCCTCCTCTAAGGCTACGCCAACGTCTGACATCGTGAAGAAAGTTTGCCGCGAAGAATATGGTGGCTGCTATCGATCTCTCTCTTGCGGGGAGAGCCCTCAAAGATTCAAAATCTGTTACATCGGAAAGTCCCTCAATTTCCATTTGACGAAACGCTTTCTGACGAATCAATTCATCGATTTCCGAATCTTGAATCACGGGGTCGCCCAACTCTAACTCATCCTTACGAGGGTGGCGAAAAGCGGGTGCTCCTACAAGTATTGCGTTCTTCACTTGATCTGGATACTTGTCAATGTATCCCACTGCCAAGAGGGCACCGGCAGAATGAGCAATGAGGGTCAATTGCTTGACTTTGAGTTCCTTTCTCAGCGCTTCCAAGTCTTGAACATTTGACTCGAACGAAACTTTCTCCGCATCGCAAGGAGAATACAGTGTCCCTCTTTGGTCGTAGAAGACAAATCGATTTTGTGAATAGTGGGTATCGAAAGCACCAAGAAGCACATCGTGACTGTGTCCCGGACCTCCATGCAACACAACCACAGGACTTCCTTTGCCAAACTCTCTAACGAAGAGCACACAATCATCTTCCGTTGGCAGATACCACCGTAGTTCTGTCGATGTAAGTGGGCTCACATTCTCTTCTCCCTCATTCGCTATGGTCTCGTACACCACAAACATGGTGAGAATTCCTATTCCTATGAGACTAACGCGAAGGCTCCGCATCACCTAGTGGCTTCGATCGGCTATCTGGTTAAGGTGAGCACAAGTATAAGCTCACTCCTGTCGGTTCCATCTGTAGCATCCCATTTATTAGCTAATGAACTAATAAGAAGGTCGCGGATCTGTCAGCGAGTTCTCAGCTTTGGCAGTGTCGTCAATCCAAACGCCGCAAGTTCGTCTTGGGCAATTCCCATCAATGTATGGTCCATTGAATTGAGAGTTCATCGACCCTCGTGGGGGACGAGGGTACGGGAATTCACGAGGCCTTAGTCCTCGTGAAATCGTCTTCTTTCAGTTACCTGTCAGACGCCCCGTCGACATTCTGGTGCAACGAGTTCACCTATACGTAGCGTGCAAATTGAGCGTTGAGCATCAATTTGTACTTGCCGTCGAAAATGGGTGAGAAATGAATGTCACGGTCTTGTTCTCAGTCAGTCGCGCAAACCTGTCATAGAGGGCCGGCTCTCCACGTGCGTCCATTGCGGAGGTCGGTTCGTCAAGAGTAAGAACTTGAGATTCACCCATGAAAGCGCGAGCAATTGCCAAGTTCTGCCATTCGCCACCCTAGACCGTGTCGTAGCCGAAAGAAAGTCCATTAACCACCTCTTCCGCTGCGCCCATTCGCGCGGCATCGATGACTCTCTCGCGGTTTTCTACATGTTCCACATCGCCGATTCCAATATAGTCCGCAGCAGAAATGTCGAATCTCGCGAAATTCTGGAAAACGACGCTTATGCTCGTCTGGAGACTCTCGACGTCGTAGTCTCGGTAGTCTCGCGCGTCGAGCCTTATGGATCCATGGGTCCGATCATAGAATCGTGCCAGCAACGTCCCATCGGGCACTAGTCGGTGCACAACTTAGCAGTTTAGCGAGGCCAATCTTGCACCCTTCGTATTCTCCGCTACAGCCCAATTAACCTGCAAATCTTCGGTATGTGAGCATGTTGTTGTTTCATGCTGTGAGCCACGGTTGCCGATCGTGTATAAATGCTTCCCCAAGAGGACATCGACGAGAGCCCCAGAGACAGAAACAGAGGGAATACAAGATGAAAGCGTCAATTTGCTCATTTGGCCTTGCAATCATTGCTCCGGTACTTTTGGGAGCCAGTGAAGAGCCGTCCAATTCCTATCGAATTGTCGGCGAGTACATTGGCAGTGAAGCCGAATTAGGAGAAGGGCAGAATGCTCCGGCATCGGCGAGTCCTTTCAATCTGGATCTGTCCACAGCAGAGATCAGGATCACCTACGAAGTTTCATCGGATAACGGTGAAACGGAATCCGTGGAGTTGGCTTCAGACCGATTTGTCGATGGAAGAGTCGTATTCGAGGGAGAGATTGACGAACCCACGGACGTACGGATATCGATCAAAGAACTTGAAGACCAGTGGAAGTGGGTGTATACAACGATCGTTCCCGGAGGTGAGGAGATTAACTTTGCAATGGTGGACGACGGGGACGTGCGTCTTGCATTGGTTGGAGTCTCCAAGAGAGTCAAGAATCCCCAAAACAAATTCACCGTTCAAGGCGACCTCATTTCGATTGACAAAGACCTCTCTCTCGCTCACGTTCTTGTAGCAGAGGTCGGCGTCAATGCCGGTAGTTTGACGTCAATCAGTTCCGGAAACATGCTTCCCCGCAATGGCAAATTCCTATTCGAAGGCGAAGCCGAGCATCCAACCGTGGTTCAAATTACTGTATCAACCCTTGGTGCTGCAGATGCTTCAGATTCCTATTTCGATCAAACCAGCGCGATCGTCGAACCAGGCGCTGAGATCCTGATACACCCTCGTGGACCACACAATGAACTTGTGGCCACTTCCGGGGCAGCCAGGCACGCCAAGATCATCGAGAGCTGGCGACAAAGCAGCGAATACCTGGATCTTGAGGATAGGTTCACCGTAGCCGAGGCCGAGTATGAAGAAAAGAGGACTGCTCTTTGGTCCGCGGTGAATGCAGCCATCAAGGAACTGAATGATTACGTCGGCGATGAGAGCCACGAACACTTGGCTCTTGAACGACAGCTGGCTGAAATACGTAGTGGCAAATTGCAATCCATTGCTACGAACGCCGACGATCCGCTTGATGCTCTGTTGGCTATGGAAATGGGAGCATATTCACTTACTTCCGAAAATCGCAGCGAGGCGTTTCAGGTCTATGACAAGCTTGCTGAGGTTTTGGACGACGAGCTTGTGGCGCAAAGAGTGACTCCAGCACGGGAGCTGCTTGTGTCGCAAATCAAGAGCGAGCAGAACGATGCCGACCTTGTTCCTGGGCAAAAAGTGCCCGATTTCACGCTTGCGGACCTGGAAGAAAAGGAAACTATTCTCTACGACGTGCTCGCCGAGAACGAATTGGTGCTCGTCGAATTCTGGGCGTCATGGTGCGGTCCGTGCATCGCTTCTTTTGCCAAGCTGAAGGAATTGCATTCCGCTTACAAGGAAAACGGTTTCGAGATAGTGTCCGTTGCGATTGATAGCAATTCCCATCACTGGGAGCAAGCATCAGAAGAACACGATCTGCCATGGATAGATGTTGGCGAGATGAGCGGATGGGACGGAGAGACGGCGACTGCATATGGCGTTCAGTTTGTTCCTAAGAGCTACCTAATTGATGGCGAAGGCATCATTCTTCAAAAGGACTTGAATCCAGACGAGCTTGAAGAGTACTTGTCGACTTGGTTCAACGGGTCATCTAGCCCCAACTAACCTTCGTGGAAGGCAAACCGGATCGTGTAGAACCAGTAGGCCTGACGGTCTCGCGGGTTTTACTCGTTTCTTTTGGTCGACGAGGAGATCAACTCCAACGGAATTCCAGTCTGCGTCCGTTTTTGTTTCGGTGGACAGCGTTGGCCAACTCGGAATATGGAGTAGAGATTGGACCTGCAAAGAACCGATTCACCATGTCGGCCGTCTTTCCTCTACATTTCCTGCCTGCATCACACTTGTGACGGAGGGACATTGCAACAGTCGCTGACCCGCCGTCGCGCCCAAACATCCCCAGACGGGCTTCCTGCGGACCCGCACACCTAATATCGTCGCTTGCTTTGAGTTGCAGATGCCCTTTCTGTGGCCATTCGAAGTCAAGCGTATGTAGTAGCCGGGAGCTGTGCTATATTCCAAATCGCATTGTTTGAACAGTTGATAGGGTTTTGGGTCGCCTCATGTCAAACTTGATGATTCGGCGTGTAATGGTAACGCGCATCGTGCTGTCAACCGCAATTCTTCTGTTCCTGCTGATCTGTGGGAGCGAGGTTGTTCAGGCTTGGACGATAGTTCGAATCGACCCTTGGATCGAATCGGATTTCAGGGAGCAGAATCTAGATCTGATTGAAGCGTGTCCGGAACCTCACGAAAACGTCTCGGAAGAGTGCTTGCGCGCTATGGATGCCCGCTTCAGCGACTGGCCTCTCGAATTCTCGGACACAACATGGATTTCTCTCCCCAATCGCTTAACTCTTGGAAGAGCATTGCGAGATCCTATTGGAGATAGAGCCCGTGTGATTGAAGCACTGCAACAGGAGGAGTGCCGCTTGGAAAGCGGCGAGAGAGTAAGGTGGGATTTAAAGGATTCCTGCCACTCGGATGCATTTGCTAACTTGTCGGTGTTCTTGTGGGCATGCAACAAACCAAGAGATTTGCAGGAACTCTACGAGGATGTAGTCGACGACAGCGAAAAGGCACGTCAAGAATCAACGAACTCTCAGCGCTGGAAGAGAAACATGCAGTCCTCGGTCATTCGGTTGCTCCGAGCTCGTTGGCTCAATGACAAGTGTGGCGACCACCAAGTGTCCGAATTGCGGTTCGACGAATTTCGAGACAAAGAACTGCATGAAGTGCTCATCGCGACGGCAAACCGCCTTGGCGAAATTTGGGATCGACCTCCCCATGTGCCGGAAACGTTCATTCTCAAAGCCCTCGCTGCACGCTTGGGCGATGAGGCGGCAGCGATGCAATACCATGGTCCTTCAATTAATCGTGTTAAAGAGGATTCTTGGGAGAAACACATCAACAAAGTGTGGCCATGGCGAAAGACTCTACAAGAGATCGAGGGAGAGGGGATCTATTTCATTGTCGATGGACCCCCTAAAACAGCCAGAAGTCTAAAGTTGGGTGTCACTATCGCCGTGTCACTACAGAGCTCCAAGCTAGATTTCGACTGGAACTTTCTGGTTGGCGAAGTCTGCAAACGCAAAAAGTCTGAAGACTCAACCTGTCAGCAGGCAATAGCTGAGCTGAAGGGTTCGCTGGATTGGGACCGGAAGGACGAGCTGCAAGCGCTAGACAAGTTCGAGACAGTCTCTATGGAACTTGGTCTCTTTGATTGAATCGTTTTCCCATCCAACAAGACCATCGTCAAGGTTAGCACCCATTCAGATCTGGCCCTACCGTTCCTGCCTTGTTAGTTGAAAACTCTATGCTGTCGTGTTTTGACTGCTCTCCAGATTTCATTGGCGTAGAGTTCTCCGCTAGCCAGTTCCGGTTGCAGTATCGCCGGAGGAGATGACGTGGTAAATGAAAATTACGAACGTACTTTGGTGGAAGGAGCTTGACAAACCCAAACTCTAAAGAACCGCCGGCAATGGACCCGTTGGCAAAACCGCACTGGTTTTGGGCAAAAAGAGGAGACAAGCATAGCGAGTACGAGGTGGTTAGGTCTACAAACAAGAAACTATACATTCCATCACAAGTGATGTTGCCGGTAAGAATGCAAAGATCTACACGGGCGAACACAGGAGTTAGCCGGGCATTCCGGTGGGGCTCGAAGCGATCGCGCACTGTGTTGGGGAATTCGTGTGCGGACAAGCACGCACTATCGGCATAAAGCTCTTGGGCACACTCAAACTAGCACACAAGGGGACTCTTCACAAATTCAGCAAAAAACACCAACATAGTCATGTCACTGAGTTTTACGTTCGTCACAATGTACGCTGTTAGCACATGATTGCCCAGATGCAGAACGTTGCTTCCGGGATGGTTGGCAACGCTTGACGTAATGTTGGTTGGTCGCATAACTATTGACTTCCCAAAAGCAGACGACTACTATCGGCAGTGCTCTAACTGTCAGGATTGACCCTCCTCGGATTCCCTGCCAAGTACAACGGTCACAACAACTTTGGTGGACATTTACACCGTGTCGGACGATTTGGTGGTAACGTCTATACAACCTGTGCGCATTAAAGCATGGCCTGACACCATCGGGAATTTCGACAATCAACCTAACGGAGATTTGGGAAATGCAAGCTGATCAAATTAGTCAATATGCCGGTGCAATTCTAAAAATTAGTATTGCGATTTGTCTTTTGGCAACCCTAATATTTGTTGTTAGGGGTCCGGAAAAGGACTATGTATATATGGAGTTTGACGGTGGATATGTTGCTCTTGGTTACATAGAGCGTCAGGATGTGTATGTGGATGCAAGGTTGTTTCGCGACGGTGAGTTTGTAACAAATGAAATTTCACGGATTCGTGAGATGTTAATGAATGTGGGGGCGGATCCAATGGAAGAAGGATGGAGACTGGAAGCAGACGCAGGAGTCGAGTGGACTGGTTCTGAGCGCGTACAAAAATTGCGTGCTCGGGACTTGGAGTTGCAAGCTGATGGCTCAGTCAGAGGTACGACGTGGCTGAAGGAACTAGAGAACCTTGAAGCCAACAATCGTGCAAATTACGAGTTGGTAGCCAGTTCCGCACTTCGATATGAAAAACCTCCCGGCGGAATTTCCCCTATCGGTAGACTGCTGGAGGCAATGATAAATTAAAGTGGCCTCTTGATTCGAGGGATTGAAGTCATCCCGAGTAGCAGCCACAACGATTCTCGTCCAAGGTAATTCCATATGCCGAAGTCTTTGTTCTTGGAGCTGCCCTAGCTCTTCATGGACCGCTCTCAGGGGAATTCGATGATCTTCGATTGTCTCGAGAGGTTCTACAATACGCGGCGGCTACATTCCTCGCTGGGATCTGTTTCCTGCAGAATTCGAACGCGAGCATGCGAGAGCGAGTTGAGCGAAATGAAAATCGAAAAATGCAATTTTAAAAAATCGGCCAGTGGCTATGTGGACAACTCTGGCGAGTTCCCCCGCATACCCAACGAGGCTCAACAACAATAATTTTCAACTGTCTGTGTCTAACCTGTAGCAAGCTCAAATTGTCCAAAAGTATGATATTTTTTCTTTACATTGACAGGTCTGGCCGTATTCGTCTTCAAGCATCCCTGTCTGCTGCAGTTCGAGCGCGCCTGGCGCAGTGACTAGAGTACACTGGCCAACTTGATTCCCGAGTTCGACATGGCGGAGGTTCCCTACAACGAGACCGTCCGGCAGCGCTTGGACAAGGTGCATCCAGCACCCATAACGAGGTCTTCTCGCTGCAGTTCGTTCGGCTGCACCGCGATCCGATACTGCACTCTATCCAAGATCATATTACGCAATATTTCCCAATGATTTCATGTCAAGCTTAAGCGTATTAAAATATCTTGCGATTTTTTCGGAAAATTCTTGCATTGGGATTATATCAACAACCTCTAATAGTTCTCTTCCTACGGAGGAAAACTTTGCTCCATACAGTCGCAGTCCGTTCTCCTCATCAAGACGAAATTCGGGTTGAGGCATTAGCGACCACAACTGATTCTGATGTACTAATCTCACAAATCCACCAGCAGAATAGATGGCTACACGTGCATCGTTAAGAGCGAGACGGTATTCTCCCCATGATCCTAGGTCACTTACGATAAGACCATGTTCTATGAGCTTGATTAGTTCAGTGTAAGACAACCCATAATTTTGTAAGAAATTGTCTCCCAACTGTCCATCTAACGCAGGTATCCTAGCATCATTTATTCTGAAATTATCTTGAATTGGAATACTTACGTAAATTTGAATACAGGCCGAGGCAGCCCTAACAAATACATTTGCAGACTCTTCGTCAAGTGCGCTTACAGTTCTCAAAGTACCAATAGAAAACTTGCCAGGTTGTCGAATCTCTCCAGCTAGTATTCTGGCAAAAGTTTCCTTAATTTCATCTGCATTGCGTAGTCCAGCTTCCGCGTAGAATATGTTCAGCCAGTCGTCATCTATTGCCTGCGATTTGATCTCATCAGATTCGGTATCATCATTAGTTTGCAAATTCTGTAGTGTTTTAATTGCTCGTGTTACTACTTCATCAATGACTTTTTGATGGTGCATTTGCTTAGTAAGTGCTTTAGCCTCAATCGCTGGTCTTTCAGCTCTAACCTTGGCAATTGCATTTTCAAACGACTCTTCAATCAATATTTTGGTTCCGCCTAATAGCGGTGATGCTAGTTCGTCAATAGCCTTTTTTAGATTAAACTTGTAAGTTGTTTTCTTTTCCAGAAATCTACTTGTGCTATCGTCACTGTTTCTATTGTCATTCATGTCATTCTTCTATTGCTTAGCTTTAAATTTTCTATGGTGTTGATGTCTTTCATAATTGTTTTGTTGGAGCGTGGTGTTTCTACTGAAAAGAGTAGGTTTCGCACCAGCGGCATTACGGAAAGCATTATAACAATTCGTCAGTAGGGAAAAGGGACGTACGGATAATCGACTAGGTGGCCAGCGGATTTCTGACTAGGGCCGTCTATTAGGATACTTCAGGCTTACCTAACGGGTCGTTCGTCAACGATTGAATACACCAAAAGACTTCGGCATCGTGGCGTTAGGTGTGTATGCCCAAGCAAACCAATTTTCTCGTTGGGAATTCCTTAATATCGAGCTAAGTATTTGGCGCATAGAAATTCCGGTTCGCTCATACCAGGTTGTTTCGCCAAAATAGCGTTTGAAAAAACTCCCACCTGGATGGTGCGAACCGGGGACTATGAGCAAGTTAGCAAATCCGCATGGCGTTGTCATCGATTTGAGCGACTGCCATTTCACGGGATCGGGAGGAATGTGCTTTCTGTCGGGCATGGCGCGACATGGGGACCTGCTCCGCGAGCTCTCGCACCTGCCCTCTTTAAAGCGCCCTTGGCTCGGCGTGCCGGACACGAGCGGACATCGCCGCTGATAGCCTCGCTGGCTTTAGGGACACCTTAAACTGTTACGTTTTCGTCGAGAACAATGTGACGTTTTTGTCGTATTTTGGTTTGTGAGATTGTCTCGATCCGGCATCGCGGACCTAAGGATTTGGGAACATCTCGCTTTCGTTTGGAGCATGGGATTCAACGGGGGAAGCTGCGCTGCACGACCGCCTGCTGCATCGCAGCGAAGGTGTCACGATCCAGGGCGACAGCTACCCGCTTTGCGAGAAACGCTGGTCGAGAAAAGCGACACCTTCCAATTGCAATTGAACCGTGATAGACTCGCGAAGCAGCCCGCGGGGGATTCACCTGTCCTCCAAGTGCGGAGTTTTATTGCCGTGTGACCGATGGTCGGTCTCGCCGCAAGGGCGTCGGAGGAGCGGGTGTTTCCTTGCAGGAGCGGAGATGAACCCCTACCTCCACCTCGATGATGCGACACTTGGCTATGCCGCCAAATGGGTCGCATTGTCGGTGCAACACAATAGCTGCCGTAAGGTGGTAGCGCTGATTGGCTTTAATGTTAGAGTGCTCAGTTAGGACAAGTGAATGATTAGCAACAACGAACTCAAGAACTTTTCCATCGCTGAGCTATTACGTCTACACGTTGGCATCGGTGAGCAATTACGTTCTCGAGGTATCGTACGGGGGGAAAATATTCCAACAGGAGATTTGGCTGAGTACTTATTCTGTCACTCCTACGCTTGGAAACAGGCGAAAAATTCCGAAAAAGCTTTTGATGCCAAGGACTGCGAAGGGAAACGATATCAGATCAAGGGACGGCGCATGCATCAACGTACACCCTCTCGGCAACTGTCAGCCATACGCGACCTTGGGGGATTTGACACCCTAGCGGCCGTTCTTTTCGATCACGAATACCGTGTGTTACGCGCCGCTTTGATTCCCAACGAAGTCGTTAGGAATCGTTGTAGATATGCGAAACATGATAACAAGTGGAATTTCATTTTAACAGATGATGTGTGGGATGAAAAGGGCGTTAGAGACGTTACGAAAGTCTTGGAACGCACATGGAATCAATTATGTGTTATGGACTAAACAGGATTTCTTCTCCAATCCCATCTGTATAGGAATGCGGGAATCCAGCGTGGCGGTTCACTTTTGACCCGTGTAAATTCGAGAGCGGCCTACATCTTCTCTGTGTAAGTAACGGGAATTACTAATATAAATGAACAAAATCCTTGACAGCGGCCATGGCTATCACCCAAAAACAAACAGGAACTCGCCGGGGATGACTGGCTGTGACGAACAACACGACAATGGGAGAGCTGGATTTTCTGAGCTGGATCGGCAACGAGGACAAAGCCGTCCGGTTCTTCGAGTCGCGTCGCTGGCCGAACGGACGATTCTGCCCCGAATGCGGGAGTGGCTTGTTCGTGATGTACAAGATCAGCGTGTCGCGCAAGGGCATCTCCTCGCTGCAGCTCGCCAAGGAGCTGGATAGACCGCAGAAGACGAATTGGCACATGCTCCAGCGGGTCAAGGAGGCGTGCGGCAACAAGGAGCCGTTTCTCTCCGGCATGGTGGAGGCCGACGAGAAGCAGGTCGGAGGCAGCGAGTTCAACAAGCACGAATCCAGGAAGCTCCGTCTCGGAAGGGGATCGGTTGGAAAGCAGGCGATCCTAAGAGTACACCATCGCGCATCGGTGAACAGTCTCAAGAGGTATCTGAACCAAGTTCGCTATAGACTGAATGAAGGCAGCGGAGGTTAACGTGAAGGTCCGAGTAGGCGCGCTCTCCCGCGTGTGCGCATCAATTTCCCTACCATGAACGAAGCCGACAGGAATCCGCCAAGAGAGTTCTTCCGGCTTGTAGATGCCGTAGTCAGGCATCGACGGCCCAATCGAAGGAGCCAACTGAGAAAGATGGACAGTTCCAAGAGTTCAACGAAGAGTTCGCCCAAGGGTTCGTCGAAAGAGAAGAGCTTGCTCGAACTGCAGGTCGTGTGGATTGACTCCGCCTCAAGCTCGAGGGCTTCGATCTCTGTTCGGCCCGTTTTTCTCAACCGACCCGTGTATATTTGTATTAGAAATTTCCAATCTTTTTCTAACACTCTTGGGCCAGGGGCCGGGGGACCGAGATTGCCATCCTTGCGACCATGATAGAACCACTTCCGTGGTGTCTTGTGTTATGAGAACACACCGACCAAACTTGGAACCGATATCTCGGTGCGTGCGAGGGGCCTGAACCAGATTCCTAATAGTCTCTGTGCTTCCGTGGTTCCGAAGGGAGTGTCTCTACACTCTAGGTCGGAATGGCTGCTGTATAAAGTACTGAGCACTCGAGTGCACCACCGCTTCGTTTGAACGAGTAATTCCTAGGGCTCTTGTGGCAGTTCGATTAATTTTCCTGTCGTTGGTGTAGTTGTTCCATGTAATTCTAGAGCGCAGTGGAATTTGGCAGGTTTACCATTGGTCAGGTTCATACCATGCAAAGTAGCTTGTGGTCACAGGAAGATCAAACTCATCTAGTACTTCCTTAACTTGGCGGTAGGTCAGCAGCTTGTCGGAGTCTATTAGCCAGTCAGTGGGTAGACATATCCTTCTGCCCAAGAAAGTAATCTGGCCGCCAATCTCGCAGCAATCTATATCGTGTCCGTGCAAGTAGCTTGATAGATCATCCATCGACATTATTGGGAATTCATCGATATCGAAATCATTCAACAACAGCGGTAAGATTACTCTATCGCTTGACATATTACGGACCAGTGGCTGCAAGCGGCGCTGGTATTCCAACAATCGAGTAGTCCAACCTCGATTCGCATCATTTAGACGAGTTACTAGTTCGCCAAAAGGCTTGCGCCAAGTACTGGCAATAGTTTGATCGTGCAGTTGCAATCGTCGAAATGGCTCATCGAAATTTTTAGCTATTTGGACTATGCTTCTCGCGACTTGCACATATCCGTGACTGTACGCCTCAAAATACTGATTGAATCTCTCTACTGACTCTTGTAAATTGACTGGCTCGGCTTCAGAGTTGTCAACAGTTTTCAGATCCGATATTCTGGCCATAGCAGTCGTTGCGCTACACGATTTGTTAGATTTAATTTTACACCTAACGTAGCGAATAAGGGCGGTTGAAGGCGATATAGTGGACAGTCCTAAGCTATGGGTACTCGAGACCCTACGCCCCTTCCATTTGACAATTGAGAACTAGGTGCTTTACCCAGTCCTACCAGCGGATTCGGTGGTCTACTACATTCGATAACAATTCGTAGAGTGCTATGTTGTAAGCCACTGGAATTTCTGTGGTTTGCGACCAGCACGTGGATTCAATGGAACATTGATCATCGCCGGACCATCGAATTCCATGATTTCATCCAGAGCGGACCGCAATTCTGCCGGATCGGAGACGTACATGCCTTTCCCGCCGAGTGCTTCCAACATCCCGTCGTATCGAGCACCATAGGTCAGAATGCTTGGTGGTACACGCCTTCCTTTCTCGAGTGGACCAATTCCGCCACCGATACCGCCGTTGTTGAGCACGATGAGCTTTATAGGAAGGTTGTAGCGAACTATGGTTTCGATTTCCATTCCAGAGAAACCAAATGCGGAATCACCCTGTACAGATACGACTGGCTTGCCAGGATTTGTCACCGCAGCAGCAATGGCAAATCCCAGACCTACGCCCATGGTGCCGTAGGTCCCCGCATCGAGTCGGTGACGAGCCAAACGGTTCATCATTTGCGTTCGGCCTATGTCCATGGTGCTTGCGCCTTCGCCAATGATGATTGCATCTTCAGGGAGCCAATCCTCGATGTCACGAAATGCTCGGTAGTAGTTCATGGGCGTTGAGTCGTCTTCGGCCATGCCCTTCACCATTTCTGCATTTTCATTGGCTTTGGCTTGCAAGGTTGATCGCCAATCCGTTTCTGCTGGATAGAACCACTGTCGTTGTGTCAGAGCTGTGTTGATTTGCTGAGTTATGGATTTCCCATCTCCGACGAGAGCAACTTCAGTCGGAACATTGCGACCGATTTCCTCGGGAGATATATCGAGTTGTATTACACGTACGTTTTCAGCAAATCTTGGAGGAAGACCGAAGTGCATGATCCAATTCAATCGCGCTCCCATGAGGAAGACGACGTCGGCTTCGCGAAGAGCAGTGCTTCGTGCTGCTCCAACCGAGAGAGGATCGTCGTCAGGGAGGATTCCCTTGCCCATTGGAGAGGCAAGGAACGGAAGTTGAGTGCGCTCGATGAACGCGCGAACTTCATCCTCGGCGCGAGACCACGCCATGCCTTTGCCTACTACGACTAGCGGTCGTTCAGCAGATTCCAGCACTGAAAGTGCTTCCTCTATTGCTTGAGGGTCGGCAAATGATCGGGGAGGATCTTCGACTCGCGCCACTGTCGGTTCCGTTTCTTCAACTTCGGCACGAATGATGTCGTCTGGGAAGTCCAAATAGGCTGCGCCTGGGCGTCCGTAGAGCGAGTGGCGTACAGCTTCGGCAACGTAGAAGGGAATGCGTTCCGCGTGCTCGATGGCGTGCGCGTACTTGCAATAGGGTTTGGCAAGCTCTACCTGACGTTCCTCTTGGAATGCACCCATGCCGTTCTGGTAGACGGGCGATGCTCCTCCAATGAGAATCATTGGCCAGCAGTTTTGCTGGGCGTTTGCAAGCCCCGCAAACGCGTGAATGACTCCTGGTCCCGACACGGTTAGGCAGGCTTGGGGTCGCCCCGTGAGATAGCCAGCGGCATGGGCGGCATAGCTTGCCGCTTGTTCGTTGCGCATGCCGATGAACTCTATGCCGGCTTGCTGCGCCTCCGACGCAACTCCCTGAACGGGGAATCCGACGATTCCAAACATGTAATCCACGCCTTGCTGCTTCAAGCTGCGAGCCATCAATGTGGCACCACTGACGGTTGCCATACTTCCTCTCCCTCGATTTAGATGCTGTGCGATGTGCAGAATAAACCCACATTGGTGGGCTGCATACCAACACCGAAACTATACAACTTTGAGCCGTATGGTACTTGACCCAACCCCAAGAGCGGTTCAACAACGTCAGATGAACAACGGTACTGGCCATGACTTTTGACACTCAACACGTACGCGCAGTAATCGAACGAGCAAAGTCGGAAGAACGAACAATGCTCACGCCTGATGAGGCTCTTGCCGTAGCAAATGCCTACCAAATACCGGTTCCGGCGCAGCAGATTGCAAATTCTGCTGAGGAAGCTGCATCCATCGTGGAATCCAGAGAGCGACCGCAGGTATTTAAGGTTATCTCCAACGACATCGTCCACAAGACGGATGCTGGAGCAGTGGTCACAGGAGTTGTCGGTGCGGATGCAGCGCGTGACGCCTATGACGGTGTTGTGTCGAACGCGAAGAGCAGCAATCCCGATGCAAGCATTGAAGGTGTGCTTGTTCAAGAACAAGCGGAAGCAGGGCTTGAGGTCATTGTGGGCGGCACGACGGATCCCGTGTTCGGAAAGCTGGTTGCCTTTGGGTTGGGCGGGATCATGGTGGAAGTGCTGCAGGACGTAACTTTCCGCTTGGCGCCAGCCACTACAGAGGATGCGCGTGAAATGCTGGATGAAATCTCTGGCAGCGAGATGCTGGACGGAGTTCGAGGCATGCCGGCGGTGGATAGAGGCGGCATTGCGCGTCTCACTGCTTCCGTCAGCCAGCTCATTGCTGATGTTCCGCAGATCAGTGAAATCGACCTCAATCCTGTAATCGCAACTGCAGATGGAGTTTGCGCCGTGGACGTGCGCATTCTGTTGGATTTTGAGGAACCAGTTCAACGTCCGCGGCCATCCCAAGAGGAAATCCTGGCCGCCATGTCGAGAATCATGCGACCGTCGGCCGTTGCCGTGATCGGCGCTTCGGCGGAAGAAGGAAAGATCGGCAATTCCGTCATGAAGAATCTCATTGACGGCGGCTACCAGGGACACTTGTATCCGGTCCATCCTCGTGCCGAGGAAATCCTTGGCAAGAAGTGCTACGCCTCAGTTCTCGACATTCCCACCGAGGTGGACATCGCGATCTTCTGCATCCCTGCGAGGTTTGTGGCTTCGGTGATCGCAGAATGCGGCGAGAAGAACATTGCAGGAGCAATTCTCATTCCATCGGGATTTGCGGAAATCGGGGAGCACGAATTGCAGAACGAAGTCGTCGAAGCGGCTCGCAAGCACAACGTTCGCCTTATGGGACCCAACATCTACGGGTTCTACTACACGCATCACGACCTTTGCGCGACATTCTGCACGCCCTATACGGAACGCGGTCCCGTAGCACTTTCGTCGCAGAGCGGCGGAGTGGGCATGGCCATCATTGGATTCAGCCGCAGCGCGAAAATGGGCGTGTCGGCGATTGTTGGTCTGGGGAACAAAGCGGACATAGACGAAGACGATCTGCTGACATTCTTCGAAGAAGATCCCAATACGCAAGTTGTAGCAATGCATGTGGAGGATCTGAAGGACGGACGAGCGTTTGCCGAAGTTGCATCTCGAGTTTCGAAGAAAAAACCCGTCGTCGTCCTAAAAGCGGGTCGAACCCAACAAGGCGCGCGAGCAGCGAGCTCACACACTGGCGCATTAGCCGGGAACGATCGCGTTTACGATGCCGTGCTACGCCAAAGCGGTGTGATTCGCGTTCACTCACTGAACGACATGCTGGAGTACGCACGGGGTTTGGCTGTGCTACCAGACCCAAAGGGCGAGAACGTTTTGATTCTGACAGGAGCAGGTGGATCGGGTGTTCTCTTGTCCGATGCGTGCGTCGACCACGGTTTGAAGCTCATGGGTATGCCTGAGGATTTGGACGCGGCGTTTCGCGAGTTCATACCCCCATTTGGGGCGGCTGGAAACCCGGTTGATATCACAGGGGGAGAGCCGCCGAGCACGTATTCTGCAACTATCGATCTTGCACTGCACGACGAACGAATTCATGCTCTAATTCTTGGATATTGGCACACCATCATTACTCCACCGATGGTCTTTGCCGAACTATTGGCTGATGCTGTTGAGAGGGCTCGAGAGGAGGGAATTGACAAGCCAGTTGCATGCTCTCTTGTTGGAGATGTTGAAGTTGAGGAGGCCTGTGAATTTCTAAACGACCATCAAGTACTTGCATACCCATATACAGCTGAGAAACCGGTTGCGGTGTTGGGAGCAAAGTACCAATGGTCTCATCAAGCCAGAATGCTCGACTCACCGATTGGTTGAGCTATGGATTTCAATCGAACAGTACATGAGTGTGTTCGCATTCATTTAACAATAAACACAGACAATTTAATCGTTTGTTGTCATGTTGCGCAGCGCATCTTGATCAAGTAGGCATTTGTAAGACGTATGCTTCGGTTCCCGCTCGCAATGATTTTTGGTAAGTCACGGAACTAATATTGCATAGTGGGGACAGTTATAGGTGATCTTGAGAACAGGAACTTTCCAAGAAAATCTTCCTAGTAGCTGACTTCAGTTGTGTAGTCCTAACGCTTTGCAGTGACAAACCAAGCGCTTGTCCTCGGACACATTGATTTGCCCACTCTATCTTGAATGTGTCGAGTGCAATGACATTACACGGGCCCATGTCTAAATCGCGTCCTACTAATTCCCACCAAAATACAAATGCAACTAACACCGTATCGTTCTGCTTTGTAGTCGTCGGTCAAATGGCTAACTCTTCACAATTAAGAGATTAGGGCATTTTCTGGATAATCAGCTTCTCAGCTTTAGAGACCGGTTATCGCTTTCATATGCGGGACCAATCGTGTAGTTGTCCAACTCCAAGTCTGGATTCATCATAGAAGTAGTGTAAATTGCTTGGTAGGGAGCGTCTAACTCCGTTAAGCGTTCCACAAGGACCTGCTGGAATAGGTGACTACGTTCTACTTCCATTCCCTTGTCTTCGATGTTGTCGATCAGTACGAATCGTGGATGGAAGAACTTCGCGTCGGACCCAGCGGCTAACAAAAGGCCAAGGATAGCCGCATTTTTAAGAATGACGTTACTGCTCTCCGCAAAGTTCAAAAGTCCATCAACAAAGATAGAGTCACTAGTGAAGTCAATTTGAACCCGTTTCGCTCCTACAAATTCCTCCTGTCGTTCTAGATCGGCACGGAGTATGGAGGCAGCGCAACTAGAAACACGTGAAAGTGCGTTCGATCGACGATTCATCGACTCATCCCGTAGTGTTTTCGCTTTCCCCTTTAGAGATTCGATCTTAGTCTCGTAAGCGACTTTTGACCCGACAAGTTCTGCTACTTTTGCTGCCAGACCAAGGCTCTTCTCCTGGAAATCAATCTCAGCGTCAATATAGCCGAGCCTGTTGATACGAGAAGCCAGGAAGGCCTCTCTCGGCGAATTCACTCCAGAGTACTTGATGTTGAACGTAGTCAACTGTTTCTCGTACTCACGTCGGAGTCTACGAAGCTCTCGCAGCATTTCTTGCCTTTCACTAGTTTTTTGTTCAATTAATTGCCTTGATTCACGAGTCTGTATGTCTAGATCAAGCCTTATCTGGTTGTATCGGGCTCCCTCTTTCTCAACATCAAATGGTGCCTTACATACGATACAATGCGACTTAGGCGTGTAAGCATTTAGCTCCTCCCCGCATGCAGGGCAGTGCGAGAATTCAATTGAGCCAATTGCATGAAAAGTCGCTTCTGCAAAACTTAACTTCTCCTTAAGCTCTCCAAGAAAGTCGACAAAGTCTCCTATTTCGCGAATTTCGAATTGCAGTAGTTTTTCTGAAGACTCCAGCTTTGCAACCGCACTTTGCTTAGTGATCAACTTCCCTTGTTCGTTCTTCCTCGCACCTAAGTATGCCTTAACCTTCCCCACTTCGACTAGTTCATCAACTTTACTAATTTCATCTCGAAGAACCGAGGCTTCACTGCTTAATTCCTCAATTTCAATATTTATTTCTTCTGGCATTTTGAGTTTTTCGCCGTAAGGCATTGCTTTATGCAATGTCCTAATTTGTAAATTGGTTTCGTTAAGACTTGCCTCTAATTCGCGAAGTTTCAAATCGATGTCGTAGAGTTCATAGTCGCTAATCCCACAGATAAGGTCACCCACTGCTTCACGAATGCTCCGTGTGTCGAACTGCTCAAATCTGAACAAACGCGGTGCGGGAGTACGTTGATCCGAATAGCAGAGCCGAAGAATTTGATGCATGGTGATGTTTGCAGCACCTTCACTCTGTGCCTCTGGAATATTCGTTGAGCGGAACATAAGTTGCGAGAAACTCTCGTGATTGGCCTGTCTTCGGATTGGAAACCGTTCCCATCGTTCGGTAGAGCTCTCTAAAGCCTCTCCCATCGCGCCAAAATAGACCAATATTGGTTCTTGGTGCTTCGCAACTTTTCGTCTTAGTGTTAATCGTCCATGTGTTGTTTCAATTTCAGCTTGCACTTCATCGCAAAGACCGGCTGCTTCTTTCCAATCTTCAAACTCTCCTCCTAGAATGAAGAAAATAAAATCCGCAATTGTCGATTTTCCAGATCCATTCTGACCACGAATGATGTTTATACCTGCATGGAAATTTTCCTCGTAGGCGATGTGAACACCTTGCAAAATGCGTAGGCAGTTGAGACGTAAGTACGCCCAAGTTTCTGTCATACGGGCCTCCTCAATCCGGTGTTTGAGCGAAGCCGATGTGGAGCTGTTTCCGAAGCAGTGGCGAAGTCTTCGGTAAGGAATGAAACTAGGTCTCTTTCACCAACTCCAGTCATTTCAGTCAATTTAGAAGCTAGAGTAATTTGGCCTACGTCTGTGAGACGTGCAACTCCTCGCTGCAATTCAGGAATGGAGATCAATCCCTTTCCTCCCATCGCGCGGAGGGCTTCTTTCTGAATTGGCTCCATTTTGCTGAAGAGCAATGCAGGAGCGGGGTAGGCAAGAAAGGTTGTTTGAGGTTGGGGAATACGCAGGGCCAAGAACCGTTGTCGTGTCGCCCGACTCATCCTACTTCTGTGCAGTAGCGGCGGATTCGCAAAATAAAAGTCTGCTATATAGAGTCGTTCGATACCTGGCGGCTCGGGATATGCGAAGATTAGGGCACTAAATCGGCGAATGCAGTCATATACATCCAATTGCGGGTACCAAAGCCGGTCGTTCACACAGGTACATCCCAACGAATGTAACACTGCTCGGTTAGGAAATAAACAGCACTCAATATCGACTTTGCGTCGAATTTTGTATCTCCTATTTGCTTTCCAGCTAACGGGTCGATCACTAGATCTTGAAGCGCTTGTGCGATTGAACTGTACGATGCTGATTGACAGATTAATGGGTGATAAACGTGTGTAACGAACCTCGTTTCGACTTCTGACAAGAGGGCGTCATGACTGTTACGGGCGGAGCCAAAAAGGCCCGTCTTGCTGTATCGACGTGCAAAGCTGTTTTGTGCGTTGTTCGCGTAGCCGTACTCGTGCTCGCGTCGCGCGTCGAGTAACTTCCGGTGCAAGTCGCGTCTATCATCCGAACTTTTTTCTAGATAGTATTCCGAAAATGCGGACCGACCCGACTCCTCAATGCGAAGAACTAAGTTATCGATGTGACGCTTCACTCCCATGTAAACAATGTCGTTACGACTAGTCGGTTTGCAAATACTCATGTGATCTCTGTCAACTGCGGTCGGGCTTGATCCTGCTACTCCTGGATCAGCTGATTCTCGGGTCACCACTAGTATGTTTTTCGTCTTATTTTTTTCGTAGTAAGTTACTGTATTCAGATCCTCATGGTTGTTTGCGAATTTTCTATAGTGTTCATTTAGGTCCTCAAGGAGTCCAGTTTCATTTGCGAGCAGCGAGACAAGCTTTGAAGTATTGGGAATCGCTTTGGCTAGCTTTGCCAGCCCCGACCCGAGATGCGGTGTTGCAATGAAAAACACCAATCTGACTGATCGCGCAATTCGTCTCCGGTCTTCGTCCTCCGATTCCGTAGACTTTCGCAATATCAATTTGACAAGGAGTCCGCCAAGGCTATGCGTAACGAAAACGATTGGCTTCTTGCCAATACCATGATTTGCCAACTGCTCCAAAATATTCGCCGCTCGTTCAATCAAATCCATATCAATTCTTGAGGGCTTTTTGAAGACGAACGCGGGGTAACCTAGAGTGAAAATGGATACTTTCTTCAAATCTGCGAGTAGCCACTTCGGCCAGAAATCTTCTGACTCGTCGTTGCTCCAAGTATTGATTGCTTCTCCCTCGAGCCCATGAACGAATATAACGTCGACAACTGACGACTCCTTGGCTGAGATCACATGCACCTGCGCTTCGCCAGTCACACTCTCTCCTCTACCAAATCACACTCGGTTGTTCCAAACACCACGGCAAGAACCAGCTATTCTGTTGGGGTCTCGACTTCATATATGTTGAAACTAATATGGCAACCGTGGACACGCCATCTAATCGGGTCGTAGACTCGTATGTAGCTCCGCGCGCGGGACAACTTCCTGACTTCTTGCATTGAATGCTAGTGCTCAATGAAATTATCTAACGCTAATTCCAATTAAGGAAATCTGCTTCACCCGACAACGTTTTGCTCGAAGCAGAGAAAGGTGGTAGCTTTGACCTCTTCGGCGATCAATTACGGTGTGCTTTTGCTTGATCATGAATGTTCCGTATGGCATTGTGGCTATCCCCGCAATCGAGACAACGAATCTGAGTAATGTTTCTCGAACATCCTTGCACGTTCCACGTCGAGCCAGCAGTGACGCCCTATTGCGCTGCTGAGCGCTACGTCTAGTGCACTTCGTCATGGGTGGCCATTGTAGAGTGGTAAGTTTTCTTCACACGTTGTTTCGGGTTCGTCTGAGCCCAACAACGTGCTCGACGCGGAAGTGAAATCCATTGGCGTAGCTTCCATATCGATTTTGGCAAGACTTTGGTACCGGTTTACATAGAATTAGATAGGATCAAGAATCTTGGGACTCTTAAAGACCTCTCTGCCATGCCAATGCAAGAATTGAGGACTAGGTAAGGGGAACCCTCGCCGAGGGAGTGCCCGTAGGGTCCTATTATCGTATTGTCCCAAAGCACTGTCTACACCGACACCCCTGACGTCTGGGGAGACCTTCACCTTAAGTTCAGGAATTACTGTGAAGGCGCCTTTGTCGAAAAGCCGGTGATGAAGAGAACAGAGCGCTAGTCCATTTTCGACAATTGGGGGACCTTTGTACTCATGCCATTTTATATGTGCTGCATCAATAGCTAAGGGTTGGTCAAGAAATTGGGCTGAAAACTCACAAACTGCACATGTATTTCTGTATGCTAACAGTACACGTCTACGGAAGCTTGGATCGCGCCAACGACGTCTTGTCCATGTCCACTCATCATGATCTGTCGCTTCACTATAGTGAATCCCGTTCATTTGAGCGATTGTTGCTTCTAAGACTTCCTCTTGAACCACCGGAGGGAAGTGTTTGGCTACCAAGATTTCGGCAATTTGTAAAGCAAGCGTTCTGTTGTTTTGCAGAATGGCGTAGACAGGTTTGGTCAACCCTCCAGAAATTTCGTACTGCCTCAGGTCTGATACATACGCATCCTTACTTTTCGTTGTGCGTATTAGATTTGCGTTGTCAACTTCCCAAACTCCATCACTTTGAAGACGCCAAAATGGATGGTGGGTGTTCTTGGGCCTTCCATGTGGTCCAAATCGGTCCAAGAGTAGAGTAAGCTCCTGATGCACCAATTGGTAGGTTGCCAAACGCCTCTGACCATCCACACAACGACCAATTGCCCAAAGCACTAGCAAAGGTTTATGTGGTGCACGCTTTTCGCCAGACCTGCCAATGCGCATATTTGAAAACCGATGCAAAATATCGGTTTCTTCAATCATTGTTTCTCAATTCATGCTCTAACAAATCGATTTTAGCAATCTTACAACTTGACTTGGCCAATTGACGACAAGACTCGGCGACGTGTTGTCGAACCGGGCATTCCATAGAATTGATTGAACCGACAACAAATCTATTTCTTCCACGTGGGGAATTTTGGTGTCGTGTGACAGCAAGCTTTCCGCAACTTCGTGCAGTCGATGCGGGAAAGCAGGCGATGCCCGCACTGCTGAATGGACAAGGCCTATCGGAATGGACGAGACTACCGGGGCCCCGCCGCGCTTTCCTTGCCGACCACCCTCCTAGTACGGTTGCGGACGCACCTTCAACTGAACGACGTTCTCGCGCATGAGGAAGCCGGAGAGGTGGTCCGTCTTTCTGCAGGCCCTGGCGGCAGGAGATCGATCGCCGGTCAATTTGCACAGGCACGGAGACGTGGGAGTCTCCCAACGGACTCTTTGGCGCTGGCGCAATGTGGTGAACGAGGCTCTCGGTTTCGAGGAAGATCGCCGAAGCGTGGAGCGTCCCGGGACCACTTGCCCGTGCTGACGGCCATCGACCGCAGCGGAAACCGTCTGAAGCCAGTCATGGGGTACCGCGACGACATCAGGGAGGTTCTGCAGGATTGCATCGAGGAGGCTCGGTGCTGTGCGCCGACGGTCTTGTGACTTACCGGAATTTGTCTTGGGACGCGGAGGCCGCCGTCCGTGTCGTCGTGCTAGGCCATCGAAGGAAGAAGCTCCTGCCCATTGTCAATCAGTCTCTGAAGCGTCGGTTCAGCTTGGCCAGAGTGAACGCGCTGTACACCCACCTCAAGAGCTTTGTTAATGAACAGGCACGAGCGGTATTGACACGGTATCTGCAGGTATATCTGGGGTGGTCCAGGCCATTCGAAAGCCCCTGTTCAGCGAAAGCGTAGTGCTGACTCTGCCCACACAAGACGAATTCAACACTTGACTACGATTGAGCCCAAGGGTAGTTACGTTAGCAGCGAGGATAGCGACAAACTAGTAGTATGTATCTTGGTATGTAATTCGACGTTGGAAATGCCTGCGGGAAAGACCGAGTGTAGTGCCCTTCGATGCGGATTCAGTTGTCAGGTTACTCATAGAATGACGTTTAAAGGAGGACGGCTTTGGTAGGACAGAACTTTCCAATATCGGAATATTACAGATCCAAAATTTTGGATGCCAAGACGTTGTCAAATCGTGGAGGTCGGTGGACTGCAATTTTGTTAATAGAGGATCCAAAAACTACTAGACCAATTGTTAGCCTATATAGATGGCAGAACACCGATAAAGGATGGAAGGTACGCAGTCGAATGCATATTCGGAATAAAACGGATGCAAAGCAGATGGTCGAATCAATAGAGAGATTTGCCCATAGTCTGGACTGAGAGGGGTTGAACCTTTGCTAATTCAGTCAATGCATTCCCCAGGCCAAAGAGGTGGGTTCAACAATCGAAGTAGAGGAAATCCCAAGTTCAGCTTCAACATAGTCAGCTAAAGCTTTCGCATTTCCGGCTCTAGTTCCGTCTGCGATCAAGCGCTTGGGTTGGATCGCCTTTATAAGTTCGATTGTACCTAGAAAGTCGGCGTGGTCTGTGAGTGCGACTCGAGTGACTCCGTTTGCTAGCACCATAACGGGTTCTTCCCGGGGTACCATAAACGCACTAAGAAAGATTCTGCTCTCTGGTGTTGTTGAATTTAGGTACGTCTTGTCTCTAGTCTCAATTAGAGAAATATAGCGTTCGCTGTGGATTATTTCTCTCGCTCAGACCGAAGCCAATGAACTTCTTGAGAAGTTTGCTACCAAGCTCAATATTGCGCTTGATTCTGTGAATCAAGCAATCGTTGCGGACGTATTGAGCGACTCTATTCGGACAGTAGATCGAACTTCGCTCTCATTTGACATCAGCCGTAGGGCACTTGGTCGCATAGATTACACAGTGCGTCACGCGATCCAAGATGCACAAAGACGCGTCAATCAAACTTGTAAGGAGCTCTCCAGATCGAAGAACGCGCTAGACAACATCACACTTCGAATAGAGCAAGCTCCAGATGAAGTCTCGTTGGCTGACGACTTTGAAAAGTTGGCGGGATTCAATAAGCGGATCAACGAAGCGGCGGCGGAAGTAGCTGTACAACGTCGCGAACTAAAAGCGAACTATACAAATGCCATCAACATTGCACGATCGTTGCGTGACAAACACAGGAGTTTGACCGAACGCCAGGAGTCGAAGCTGCCCATAGAGTATGCGGATCGCGTCCGACAACTGCTACGCGAACTCCGGCAAACATATGCTGCTCAAATAATCCGTCGACTCGAACAGGAGTTTGGATCAGCATTCCGACGTCTAGCTCGAAAGGAAGACATCGTCGCCGAGGTACTCATCGATCCTCGCAACTTCTCGGTAACACTCATGAATAGTGAGAAGGTCGAAGTTTCAAGGTCGCATCTCTCAGCCGGAGAAAAACAGATCTATGCCATTGCGATGTTGGAAGCACTAGCTCGGACTTCTGGTCGTCGCCTACCCGTAGTTATCGATACACCTCTTGGAAGACTGGACTCACAACATCGAGAGAATCTCGTTGCTCATTACTTTCCTAATGTGAGTCATCAGGTGCTGCTGTTGTCCACGGGCACTGAAATCGACAAGTCTCTCTATCAAGAGTTGTCTCCTCAAATTAGCCATGCATACGAGATTCGATACGATGAAGAGGAAAATACTGCCCAGTTACATGAGGGTTACTTTTGGCAAGCAGAATTGAGAGGTATAAATTGATTCCTCATAGATTGCGAATATCCAAGCGCGCAAGCACGCGACTTTCGTTCTTGAAATCCAAAACCGGGCTGACACCGAACATTCTTTGCCGATTTGCGTTTCTTATGTCGGCGCGCGAGATGCAAAATGTTTCAAGAACCGCACTTGAGCTCGGCGGACAAGAGTTTAACTCATCCACCCTCTTTGGAGATCACCAAGAACTCTACGAACTGATGCTGGTTTACTACATACACGTTACCCAGGACCCGAGAGACCCAAGCCAAATAATCGCTTGCCACATTGAGAACGGACTCCACAAAATGGGTCACATACGAAACTTGGAAGACGTAGCCAAACTCCGCTGATAAACAACGAAATAGAAATAGTTAGACAAGAGGATAACAAATGACTAAATTGGGAATTACTGCTCGAAGTAACCATGTATACTACCTGTGGGATTTAAGGGGATTGACTGGCTATTTCTGCTCGAAGTGTACAGAAGATCACAATTAGGCTGCGCGACAGGCAGATTCTTGCCTTTTTGGAGTGGTCCACGGGGACTGTTGCTTGCTCGACCACTCTCATCTGTGTTGCGCACGCGACTTTTGCCGTAGTCAAATAGCTTGTTTGTTTAAAGCAGTAATTCCCTTCTATTTCGGGCGTTGCTGTAGCTAGCTTATGTGGAATTCTGTTCGAGATCATTTGGTCAGGCCCGTTTAGAATAATGCTAGATGCATTTGCATCCATGTGAGCGAGTACACGCAGAATATGCACCCTACGTAGACCGCGAGCATGATCTTGTTTTGACTCGCGGTGAAACCGGCAACACCACCATTGAGTTTGCGGAATGAGTGGAGTTTCGCCAACGGATAGCCTGTGGCAACAACCGTCAGGGTAAGTAATAGGAAACTCTTCCTAACTAATGTGGCTAGCGAATCCCAATTCAAGAGAAAGGCCAGGCAATAGGCTGCCAGCACACCGACGAGCGTCCAAATCAACAAGGAGAGAAGCGGATACTCTCGAAATTGTTCGTCTATGTAGCCAAGAAGCTTCATCGAATTGCGCGTTGCTCTGGCGTTCGCAGCTCGTTTAGATGTTACTGTGAAACGGACCAGCAATACCAACAGCAGAGTATTGATATTGCTCCTTGAAGCGTGCGCTGTCGCCCAGTTCGCGACTAGTTGATTGCATCGTGATTTCGCGAAACAACCTCATTAACCCCTACCTGCAATAGAGATCTTGAACCTATCTAGAACCCTTTGAACTTAGCATCGCGCTTCTCGCGAAATGCCTGAGCTCCCTCGCGTCCATCCCATGACATCCCAACAAGTGGAATCGCGGATTCGGACCACTGCATTGCCGTGTCAAAGTCCATGTTTGCAGTTCTTACAGCCAAAAGCTTGCCAATTTTCTGTCCGATAGGAGGACCTGCTTCAATTTCGAGAGCCAAATCCATTGTTCGGCTCTCAAGCTGTTCGGGATCGACAAGATAGTTTGAGAAACCGGCTTCATGGGCCTCTTCTGCGCTCATGAACCGTCCGGTCATCATGAGTTCCATGGCCTTCCGCCATCCGACCACTTTGGGTAGAGACCAGAATCCACCCAAATCGGCATAAAGTCCTCGCTTCACATAGGCGACCTGAAATCGTGCAGCCGTCGAGATAACAGCAAGGTCGCAATGACTGGCAAGATCGAATCCTGCACCCACGCAGGGACCGTTCACCATGGCAATGATCGGCACTTCCATTCGTCGCAAGGCAATGTAGGTCTCGGTTTCATGCCGAAAATTGAGACGATACCCCTCGATGTCCGCGGTTCCAGCCTCATCCAATCCTTCGGGCTTGGGATCTGGATTCGGATTTGCTGCTCCGCTGAAATCCATTCCGGCGCAGAATCCTCGTCCCGCACCCGTGATCACTATGCAGCGTACGGTTCGGTCGAATCTTGCGTGGAACAGAATCTCCCGCATTTCCTCGAGTAGAGGAAAAGTCAGCGCATTGAGTTTGTGGGGGCGGTTCAGCGTGAGCCACAAGATTCCGTCTGTTTCGCCTCTTCTTTCGCTAAGAATGGGATGATCTTCCGACATGGGATTGGCCTAGTATCAGTTTGGTCCAAATATCGTACCTTGCAGGCAATTGACGACCAAATTCCCGTGTGAATCGACTAGAGGCATTGGTCTCGTGGAAAATACTCGCTCATGAGAACAAAAGGACCGAAAGAGATCGTGCGATCGTCAAAACGGAATCACCAACAGCTCAATCGCGATGCATGGAGCATGAAGGCTGAAGAATACGCAGATCCTGCCGAACTCAAGTGGGATTCGCCAGACCCAGTCTGGGGAATTTGGCAGATCCCCAACGAGAGCATTGCCATGCTTCCAGAAAGTCTCAAAGGCAAACGGTGTCTGGAGATAGGCTGTGGAACAGCGTATGTGGCTTCATGGATGGCCATGAGAGGAGGCGAGTCCTTTGCCATCGATCCGACTCGAAACCAACTGACTACAGCAGCTCGATTAAGGGATGAACATGATCGCCACGTCGTATTGCTTGAAGCATTCGGCGAGCAATTGCCATTTCCAGACGAGACCTTCGATTTCGCCATATCGGAGTATGGAGCGTCTCTATGGGCGGATCCCTACCAATGGGTGCCTGAAGCGGCTCGCGTCCTAAGGCCAGCTGCTCAGCTTGTCTTCATGACTTGCCATCCAATATCCCAACTGTGCTGCCCCGAACAACCCGATCTACGCAATGGAACAGCACTTCTGCGACCTTACTTAGGCATGTATGAACTGCATTGGTCCGATCCTCCAACCGTTGAGTTCCAACTCCCCCACGGCAAGTGGATAGAGCTTCTGCGTTCCTGTGGGTTCGAGATTGAAGAATTGCACGAACTCGGCGCACCTCCTGATGGCAAGAGCCAGTATGTGTGGGCGGACGCGAATTGGGCACAATCATGGCCGACAGAGGAAGTTTGGGTGGTTAAGAAACGCTCTAGCAGACTGCCATAGAGATGTAGGTCAGTCCGTGTATTTACCACTCATAAGCTCGAAGGGTTTTTCGCAATTGTGTCTTCGGTACTCTCTTCGTTTGAGAATTCGCATGGAAGCTTTTCACCGTTAGCCACTGTCCAATTTGAACGAAGCAATTCGCTTAGAAAGAAGGTGCTTCGATTGGACAGCTGCGATCACTCCATTGTAAGCACAGTTTATACTGTATAATATTACATGTTTATAAAGATAGCATAGAACTCTTGGAGGACCTATGTGTTGGGAAGCCTTCGCATCCCGCAATGTGGTAGCCGTCCGTCTCAAGTGTCATCACTAGCCGATGCTGGGCAGTTGAGCGTGCAAACAGCCTTTACCAGCAAGAGCTCTCAATGACGAAATTTGGCGGTCGGAAGTACACCGACTTGGTTTCGATCACATAGATTAATGGGAGAAAGCAATTGACAATGTTCGTACGCAAGAAGAAGTTCCAAAGAGAGTTCATTCGAGTTAGCCTTAGCAACTCCGATTTGGCTTCCTTAGCTAATAGGATTTCTAAGCAAGCAAGAAACGACGAAGGTGAAATCTTGATCACAGTAGAGACCACAGACGGTCTAGACTCCTTTGAGTCTCACGATCCAGCTTTTCTCACAAGTGCGGACATGCCATCAAAAATTAAGAGTGTCCACATCTCCTATGGCACCTACGCTGCACCGATCAGAGCTGTGTTGTCGACAACAGAGAATCGTTTCGTACAAGAGATTCAAGGATCACTATTGTTGACAGTTGAAGGAACTGCTGCGGGTGTAGAACAGTTGTTTCGAGATCTTGAGCGGGAACTGGCGGCAAGACAAGTTTTTGGCTCGTTGATCGTACGAGCGAACGAGAAGATTTGGCCCAGTGTGATTGGAGGTGCGTTGACTGGTGTTGCGGTATTCTGCACATTTGATATTGTAATAGACGTGTGGTTGAGGTTTTACCCGGAAATTAAAGGATCATTAAGCTTCTTTGTCGTTGGATTCATTGGAATTTTTTCGTCCCTGATTTGTTTTGTTGCTAGTCCCTTCTATTTTTCTCACATTGTTAAGAAAAACTTGCCGCCTGTAGAGTTTTGCAACCATGTTACTCATCGTAATACTAATGTAAACAGCAAGTTCTTTTGGATCGCGACAATTATAGTGATTCCAATCTTCGTCAATATATTCTCACAGTTACTTTTCTCTGTATTAGGATTCTGGTTTACTGGTAGCTAGTCTCCTTGGATTTGAGATGCCAACGCTGCATAACCGACAAGAGTCATTTTTATTGCTCAATAATAGTGGGAATCAAAATAGTTCCAGCCCGTGCAAGGCGTTGATTCTCTTGGTGTAGCGGAAATGTGATCAATCCGACAAGAACATACTTAGAAAATCAATGTACTCTCCTAGTTCAAAGTTGTTCCAGAGATATTTCTCGCTTAGCTCGTTGATTAGAATCCAAAGAAGGATAAGTTCATTTTCTGTACCGTAAACCCACACATGATCAGTCGTCACTGTAGCTCCACTAATACTTGCAGCCTCAAGACAACTTCCAAATGGCAGTGAATCAAGGCAAACGAAACCCTTGCCTAAAACAAATACACCGTCAATAAACAGATGATTGAAATATCCCCTACTTTCCCCACCTGATGCCTTCAAGCCGTCAATGTTGTACTCATCCTCGGAAGAAATCTCTTTCATCCATCTGAGGATGGTAGATATCTTAGCGGGTCCGTCATAAGCGAAAAGGAATGAATAAGGTCTCGGTTTGATAATACCTGATGGATTGAATCTTTGCTCGTCAAGGTGTGCGTGAGCTTTGATTTCTTTGGTGGAAACAGCAGTACTTCTTATGTGATCCATTCTCAGGCACGATTTCACTTCTACAAAAGACGACACTGTTTCGACGAAAAACAAATCAATGCCTGTGGCTAGAGAGACCTTCGGGTAACGGTTGTTGTGTACAACGACGTCGATTTGACGCCTCGGCAGACCAACGGCAGAGCCTGTGTTGATAATCTCTCCGGTCCCTATACCAGTTAGTGGGGAAGTATTTAGCGAGAGAAGCTCGCGAACAAAAGCTTCTCGAATTTGGCCTCGATTCGTGCCTTGTTCAAACGACCTAGCGACTTCCCCCTCAGCTGCAAGCCGTTGAGAAATCCTTCCGAAATGCGCTTTCAGAAGTGGTATTTCGTAGTCTCCAATCATGTGAATAATTCCATTTCGATCATAACAATTATTGAGTAAGAGCGTCCCTAATTCGAGCGCAGTTCTCACAATTGAGCTTCAAGCTACTAAAGATTTGTGGACGCGTGAGAATTTGTACAGGCATTGGTGGCAGGATGCAGGTACGACAGCAGTATTTCAATAAGCACAATGTTCTGCGTTATAGTTGTATGCAAATTGCGTACAGCTTGATTGCACAAGACACGACTTTTCTTCGATGATTTCAATTGCTTGTGCCATTGATAGCGGGTTTAGCGAAACTGCAACTAAAGACCTCCATGTTCAAACAAGCTGCTTTGCTGGAGTTGCGACGTTGAAACCCAATCTGTCAGGTGTGTACAGTAGGCTTAGAACCACAGCAACAATTCCTGCCGAGTTATGGTCAACCTCAGTACTCCCAGACTAAACAAAAGGGCGAAATGTGCTTCTACTTGGAAATGGGCCGGCTCCAGGCCTTATTTCAGGACATGTCGCATCAACCATCTTTGAAGCGGTACTAGTGCTGAATCGGATGCCATTCATGCTCAAACCAGATCCTCAAAGTTTGACACCAAATTGATCCGAAGGCGCTAAATTCTAAGAGACGCTGCTACTGCTCCGCCTCATACACGAAGACATCCACCAACGCAGCTCGGCGGTCCCAAATCTCTCGTTCTAAAGGATCTTCAATCTCATTTCGCTTCGCTTCATTGAACCAGGTTTGTGAGTGTAGCCACGCTAAGAGTTCATCATACCGATTGGAAAGTGAGTTTGTACCTTTTGGCAATCCAGATGACTCCCCGAGTCTACGCGACGATGCACTATTTACAGAGACAAGGCAATCTGGACGAGCAAGAGTGAGCCAACGAGTAGCTGCAGCGGGACCGACTCCTTGATTTACACCCGGCCGCTGGATTCGCCAAATTTTCTTCATCGCGTCGAATGCTAGCGGGCGAATTGTTGAATCATCCGCTTGTAACACTCGTTCAATTTGACTCTTGACACTTTCTCGAAGGTTCCTCGTGTCTTGGGCGTTTTCTGGGTTGATGACGTAAGCAGCAACTCCTCTTACCCCCCCCCCAAGCAATGCCCAACTGCCCTCCTCAGAATTTGAACCCCGCAATATCTGATATTCACGTTTCGAAAGCTCGTTCCAATTTTTGAATCGAACGAGCTGCTTGCTGCAGTCAAGCGTGTGAAACCAACTATGGGTTTCTCCTATGACACCAAAGCCATATTGGTTGCACCACCACTCGTCGTATGTTCGAATGCCTTCGACGAAGTCTTCCCAAGATTCAACTTGATCTAAGTGAGGAAGGTCGGACTCTCTAACATCCTTTTGGGATATAGTCCGCAGATTGGTCTTCGGGGGTACGTAGCTACTTTCGTATTCCCTGAGCTGAGGCCCTGGATCTGCAGCAAGCTTTTGCCATTGCATCTCAAACCAACACTCGTCTTCACTGCGACTAATGACGAATTCATGAACAAGCTCGGTATTTCTCCCAAACCCTCCACGTGTTAAGTTTGAGCTCCCAATCCAACAAACAGTTTTCTTGCCATGAAAACAGAAGTACTTTGGGTGGAATATTTTTGGACCGTTTGGAACAATCCGTAGATTGACGTGATCTTGTTCCGCCAAATTCTTGAGCGAGCTAGGATCCGTAGAGTTTATTGAAATTCCGGCGATAATGCGAACAGGTGTGCCACTCTCGATCAAGACCTGCACTGCATCGCACGGACGCACCCAAGCGACCGCCACGTCGACTCGATCTGCTTCACTGGCGAGCTGCTCGAACCTAGCTTCAATCTTGTCGTCGGGAATGAGTGCCATACGCTATCCTAATGTTGTTCCTAAGTTTCTGGATCAACTGCGGTTGAAACCGCTAGACACTGCACACTATTAGCAACCATTCCTAAAGGTCGACGTCGCCAGTTGGCGTGCTTCCAACCCAATTGATATGTCCTATGGATTCTTTTAGGCTCAATTCCAGTTACGAGTGGGATCGGCTTTTGAAAGTAGAACTATATCGTTGTTGATTGGAGAAATCAAGAAATTTGGGACTATTGTGGCATTGTCAGCAAGAATGGCCCGCTTGTGTCAAGTTGAAATGTTCCGCTTGCGTCAATTTCACGGCGTCGGGCGCCATCCGAATTCCCCACGTCGGCCAAGCTAGGGGGATCCCGTCCATTGTCCGTTGTCAGGGTCTATTCCCGCTGCGCATGCAGGGACTTGCCGACCTGGCGAGGGGCTCGAGACGCAAGGACCACGTGGCACCGCCTCAAGACGGGCTTCCAAACGGCCTGCGTCCAGTTCAAGTACCCCTGAAGGTGTCGAGTGGACACGCCTTTCGCCTGTCCATTGATGAAGGTCTTCAGGTCCTGGTGCAGAGCGTTGACGCGCCCGAGACTCAGCTTTCCTCCCTCGGAATCGAGCTGGGGAACCGGTCTGTCCTCGGAAGCCTCTTCTTGCTTGACGGGACTCCCGACCACGACGTGCGAGGCCTGTGACTCTCGAACCACCCGACGGAAACCCAACCATCCGTCCGTGCACAGAATCGAGCCGTTTCCAATCCCTTCCAGCAGCGCATCGGCAACATCGTCGCGATAGCCGACCGCGCGCTCGAGCTTCCTTCCGCTGCGGTCGGTCGCTGCGGTCACGGGAACCTGCTGCCACGAAATGCCCCGCAGGGTCGCCTTCCCGCGACGTCGAGGCAGCCGCGGCGCCGGAGGGCTTCCTCGCTTCCATCCCCGACTGCCCTTGAAGCTCTCCCTGAAGTAGGTTTCATCGGCCTCGATCACGCCTTGCAGCGGCTTCGAGCTCGGATCGGAAAGCGCTTGCAGAATCACCGTGCGCCATCGAAACAGCGTCCCCTTGGACACGCCGACTCCTCCGAACCGGTGCAGCTTGTCGATCGAGCGATGCCCGGACGCGAGCGCTTTGATGAACGTGCCCCACAACTCGGGCTTGCGCATGCGGGCGAACGGCGTTTCCGTCAATCCATTGAACGTGCGGCCGCATCCGCCCTACTTCTCGACGCAGAGAAAGCGCTGCCCGCCGCGGGCGTCGACGCCGTGCCGGTGCGCTCCCGAAAACCCGCATCGAGGGCAGATCCGATTGGCGTTCCGGTCCCTCGCATGGTTGGCGATGGCGGAAACGCCAGTCTGCGCATCGCGCTTGGCGCGAACATGCTCCTCGACATCCGCGAGCTGCTGGGGACTGAAGCTGTCCAGCAGACGGAGGACGCAGGCGTAGAGGTCGTTGTCGATCATGCGTCAGGCGACATGGGAGATTAACTGTATTATTGTACAGTTTGTGTCGCCCTTGTCAATCCCACTCTAAACTGGAATTGAGCCTTCTTTTAGCCGTCTAATATTTAGTCGTAATCTGCAAGTATATTTTTGAATCAGTTCTGTTCTATGCGTCGAAGTAAATGTAAACGATGCTGGAATCTTCATTTCCCCCACCCGTGTCTCCTTTGAGTCCCTGATTCAGGTACACACGCTCTGCTTTCCGAGCAAGATCAACCGATTCAAAGTCAAAAGACTCGTAGTCATCAGACTGTTCGTCCAATTCATGCTCTTCGAACAATCGCCGTTCGACATCGTTGGTAATACCAACATAGAAGTCCGAGTATTCCAAGTCATTCCCCTCCTTATAGCAATCCAAAAAGCAATCTAAATGTTCAATGCCTTCAGCGAATACTCTTCGCGCTCTGTTTGTATCTGTGCTCATAGGTTGAACTGTCCTGATTCATTGATGAAACAAAGTGAATAGCCTGCATTGGTACTCTGTGAAGATTTGGCCAACGTATACGACATTGTAATGACCATACACGGATCAAGAGCTATCATTGGCCCGAGACTAACCGCCCACACTAGGGTTTGTTGTTTCGCTATTCGACAAATCCTTTTTGGTCTCTGAATGATGATGAGGCTGGCTGGATTTGACAGAGATGAAGACTTGCCTATTGGACATATATTTGGTAATTACTGCTCTAATCAAACAAGTTGTTTGAATAGGATAAAAGTTTCGTGCGCAACACAGGTGGATGGGGTCGAGCAAGCAACAGTTCCCCTTGGACCACGCCAAAAAGACAAGAATCTGCCTATGTCAATGCCTAATTGTGACCGCTTGTCAACATCAAGACAGAAATAGCCAACCAATCCCGCTCAATCCGAAAGGTAGTATACCCGTTTATTTAAAGCAGAAATTCCCTAGAATTTGTACTGTTCGCGCACATTGAATTCGGAGATTGAGGAACTGCACAAAACATGGACGCCAAAGAGTGGACATAGCCATTACGCGTGGACTGATTCAAGCTGGGCACAAAGATGTTTGGTGCGTCAGAAAGAAGTTGCAGCACGCATGTCTACGCTAGTCCTGTGGCCAAATGGGGCTTGAGGACAACCTAAAGACGCGCGGTACCTGTAATTCCTTTGCGCTCCAATTCGCAATACTTGGCTTGGGAAATGCCAAGTTCTTGGTGCAGCACTTCGAACGAATCCTGGCCGAAGCACGGCGAGTGCCGAATCTCGCCTTTGCCTACCGTTTTGTAGACCCAAGGATTCGTGGGCATGAAGTGAGTGCCCGATTCGGGATGGGTTACGGGCATCAGGAAATTTCGGTGAGCGAATTGAGCGCTGGGATTTCTATAGACATCCAGGAACTCCGGAACTTTGCAGGTCGTTGCTCCAACCTTGTGCAGCGAGGAGACGGCATCCATTGTTCGCGTCTCCGACGACCAATTCTTGATCGATTCGTCCAGTTCAGACTCATGTAGCTTCCGGGACGACGCAGTCGAGAATCGTTCATCATTGATTTCGATTTCCTCTGCAAATCGAGAAAACACAGCATCGTCGTCAATGGCTATGACTATCCATTGATCGTCCGCTGTAGGGTAGATGCCGTGTGGAGCAATGCGAGGATGCTTGTTGCCGGATGGTCGACGAATGTTTCCGTTGCCGCTGTACTCCAGAATTGCGTCGCCCATCTGCACTGCCACTGACTCGATCATCGACAGGTCGATCCGTTGTCCCTCGCCGGTTCTCTCTCGGTGGTGAAGAGCCGCCAAGATAGCCCCCGCAAAGTAGTACCCTGAGATTGGATCCGGAATGAGCCCGCCAGTGTTTTGGGCTTCGTCACCCTCGTAACCGTGAATGGAAGCAAGTCCCGCCATCGGCTCGGTCGTTGCGCCGTTAGCAGGGTATTCGGCCAATGGACCAGTGCGACCATACCCTGAAAGCGAAGCGAAAATGATGTCCGCTCGCTTCTCGCGCAAAGTCTCCAAGGTCACACCCCACTTCGTCATGACATGGGGGCTGAAGTTGTCCGCCAGAATGTCGAATTTTGGAATGAGTCTCCAAAAGATGTCCATGCCTTCCGGTTGCGCGACATCCAGCGTTATTGCACGCTTGTTCAGATTGACCGTGTTGTACATTCCATTGGTGTTGAGTCGATCCTGGGGGATGTCAGGATCTCGAACGCCAGGTGGCACCGGTGCCCCAGCTCCTCTCCAGACGTCGGGTCGCTTGCGCGACTCCACTTGAACTACGTCTGCTCCCAGCAGGGAAAGCAGTTGTGTGCCAAAGGTGCCGGACCATGCGCCCGTGAAGCAAAGTACGCGGATGCCTTGAAGTGGCAAGGAATTCACGCCTGAGGTTTGTCTGACCTTTGTCTCTTTCTTTGGTAGAGCTAGTTCTTCGACTGGGTGTTCCCCAATCCTAGGGGCATCGCAAGTCTTGGTCCATGGAGTAGCTGAAAGCTGGGCGAATGGACCGGGTGCGGTTAGCTTCTTGCCGTTCACACTGCTATCAACGAGAAAGCCTCTAGCGTCCAAGTGGTCGTTCTCGGCTAGTTCCTTTGAGTTCTGAACAACACCGGAAATGCATCGGACTTTTGCCAATCCGTGGAACACCTCCCACTTGTCTCGCGTTGCCATAGTTTCCTCAAGTCCATCGCGAACCGGTCTCGTATCCTTCTGGTGACGGCCGAAGGTGGAAATGAAGTCGGGGTTCTCAGCTATGGCGGGGAGTCCAAGGAAATGGAATGCGTTTGTCCATTGAGCCCAGTCCCCATAGCCGAAGTTGATGTGTCCATTCTTGGCTCGCCACAAAGGTCCGGAACGATCTCTCGCTCTCGGTCCATTAGGCCCCCGTGTCATTCGGTTGTTGCCGCCTATGAACAGTCCCACTTCTGCCCATGGAGCACAGGTGTTTGCCATGGCTTCGTCCTCGCTGACGTCGACAAGCTCTCCCTGACCAGTTCGCAGACTGCGAAACAGAGCAGCTGAAGCACCAACAAATCCAGCAATCCCAGAAATGTAGCCACTTTGGTTGTGGGGCAATTGCAGGGGTTCATGGTCGATGCACTGATTGATGGCGCACCACCCTGACTTTGCACAAGCTGTGAGATTGTTGCCAGGCAAATGTGCAATGGGCCCATCGATTCCGTGAGGCGTAATTGAAAGATGAATGGAGCTTGAAGGTAGAAACTCGATCTCGTCTGGGAGATCGATGCAAGAGGTAACCACTACATCTGAAGACTCAATTAATTCTCGAAGGTCACCGTCGTCTGCACGAACAGAACGCTTGTTTGAATTTACGTATGCATACAGGAGAGAGTTCTCTACACCTGGCTCATCTTTGAGGAATGGTGGTTCATGGCGCAATGGATGGCCTCGCTCGTCTTCTACGAGAATTACATCCGCTCCAAAATTCCCAAAGAGACGGGCTGCCCACGCACCGGAAAGGCGATCCGAAAGATCTAATACGCGAATGTTCTCAAATGCCTTTGCCATGTCCTGCATGTCCTAAAGAAATCGAGCAAGAGTGAAGTGAAGATCGATGGGTTCGACTTATCGACGCCAAGAAGTGGGAGATTCTAGGTCATTGAGGACTGCTTCCAGCCTTGGATCCGAGATTTCACATGATCTGAGCATTTCGTCGAGTTCGGGCAGGCTTGGAATTGAGATTCAGGGCTCTACCTTAGGTCCACTAGGGATTAACAGCATTGCCAAATTGAATTCAAACCATTGTGAGCACAATGCAGTGAGTGATTCTGCTCTTGGCCAAATGACAAGAAGTAGCTACAATGTAGCTACTTTCCAAAGTACTTTCCATGATGAGACAAGACTCAGTTGTACGAGCACGGATCGACAGTGAAATTAAAGAGCAGGCCACCGTAGCACTTAAAGCTATGGGTTTGTCACTGTCCGACGCAGTACGTCATTTGTTAATCCGCGTAGCGGAGGAAAAGCAACTGCCGTTCAATGTCCAAGTACCCAACCCTACGACCATTGCAGCTATGAAGGAACTAGACGAAGGAGGTGGTCAACGATTTGCCAATGCGAAAGAACTATTTCGAGATTTAGAAATTTGATGTGTTAACACTAGTTCGTTCGTCGCAGTTCAAACGCGACGTTAAACGGGCGAAGTCGCGAGGAAAGGATCTAGCCAAGCTTCGGATGCTTTTGAATACGTTAATTGATGAGAAGCCATTGCCTTCGCACTTTCGGGACCACCAGCTTCGTGGGATCTGGAGCGGTTACAGGGAGGCACACATCGAACCTGACTGGTTACTGATCTACCAGATTCACGCCGGTGAGTTGTATCTAGTTCGTACTGGCACGCACTCCGACCTCTTCTCGAGTTAGCTAGTCAGCGCCACGCTCTATGTTTGCTATCGCCAAAAGAGGTGGTTGATCCCTCGAACGTAGACTAATCCAACGAGATAGAAGCTGCTTCAAAGCATGAATTTTTGCGTGCTGCACTCCACTCTCAAAGAGCGGCTTACATGTCGAATTGTCCTGCCGTATACTCAAGATTGATTCTTCGGTAATGAGAGTTCAATCGGGTATTTGTTGTGAAATCCACCGCTAGCAATCGGTCTGGCCTCCTAGGCTACTGTGTTGCCTTCGCAATGGGGCTGTGCACGTTGGGCGTTGTGTGGTTTGCGTGGTCTCTCTGGAATCCTGAAAGCAGAGACCTAAGTGAGGTTCCTCGCGAATTAGCAGATGAATCCGATCGGACCGAATCACAGCAGTTAGCCGAGCCCAAGACTGACTCAGCTTCGTCAGCTCTTGCTGGAACTCCGGCAGCCACACTCGAAGAATTAACGCTCATCGACGGCGAGTTTTCGAGAGGTTTGGCTCTCTACAACTTTGCTCTGAATGTGGACGAGACCGATATTCTTGATCTGATTGCCCAGACCGAGAATCTTCCATCCCGTTTTCAATTTGGATTTCAGAAAGCACTTGTACATCGGTTATATGAGATCAACCCAGAGTTGGCGTTGTCTCACGTCGAAAACTCTCATGATGGTTTAGTTCAACTCCTGTACAGGGATTTGGCACGAAAAGACTTAACCGGTGCAATTGCACGTGCCAAGTCACTGGAAGGTGAGACACTTACTCAGGCTACATTGGGAATTTTGTCACCCCATTCTGAGTTCTCCGCAGAGCAAAGAGCAGAAATCGCTCGTGAACTTGGTCGCGAAGATTTGTCGACCAGCATGGCGCGGGGAGAGCAAGTCTCAGTAATCCGGCAAGACCCTGAGAAGGCGTGGAACGACGCATTGCGCGAAAGTACATTTGACAGCAACCACATAAGAACTCTTGTGATATCAGCCGTAACCTGGTTAAGCCAGAGCGGGTCCGAAGCATTCGACGAAATCAGTGCAAGTCTGGAGAACGTTCCAGTTCGCGAGCAGGTTTTGGCATCTGTGTTTGCTTCGGCGACTGAGTTCATGGATTTTGAGGTCGTTTTTCAGAAAGCGCTGGAAGTAGCTACAAATCAAGACCTAACCTTACTATCCTCAGTGATTGGCAGTTGGACACAATCCGATCCGGTCTCTGCCCTTGGTTCCGTGAATGACGTCGAATCGTACTCACTACGCAACCAGCTGCAGCGGATGGTGGTTCACACGTGGGCATACAACGACCCTCGATCCATGCTTGATGAACTTGACCGTATTCCCATGGATCTTCAAGCAACCGCTCGTGAAGATGCCCTAACGGCAATCGCACAAAGGGACCCCAGAGAGGCAATTACGTTGGCGCAAAATCTTGAACCTGGAGTTAGCACAACGGCGTTGGTGTCGAAAATTGCTTCCCTATGGGCGGAGCAAGACCCTCAGGCAGCGCTTGCTTGGGCTTTGAATGTCCAGGAATTTTCAAGTAGTCGATCGCAATTGATCTCTAGTGTTGTGCGGGGCTGGTCAAATCGCGAACCGAATGCGGCTCTCAACTGGATCTTGGAGAACAGGGAATATGCGGAAGTTCGCGATAGCACAATCGCGAGTGTTTTGAGAAATCTAGCCGATGAGAATCCAGACCTCGCTCTGCAGCGTGCGCTCGAACAGCCAATTGACAAGGATCGAGCTGGTCTGGTGCACGCGGTCATCAGCTACGTTGCGCACGAAGACTTGCAGCTGGCAAGAGAAATGCTGCGACATGTGCGAGAGGGAGATACTAGGCGCAACGCCTACGCTGCAGTGGGCTTGGCGATGGTCCACGCGTCACGTGGGAACGAAGCTCTTGATCTCGCGAGTAACCTGCCGGACTCTGAGCGCGCCAGTTATGTCCGACAAATACTTAGGCGTTGGGTGTCTACTGACGCGCTTGGATTGTTCGACGCATTGAGCAATATCTCGGACTCTGAGATTCAGTCGTCAGCAGCTGACGCTCTCATTAGGCAAGACCGAACCAATGACATCCTCACGGACGAGCAGGTTGAATACGTGAGGCAATACAAGAGCGAGAGCGACGAAGAAATAATCACAATCCGTTAAGAGTGCTAGTTCATTCAAGGAAAAGTGCGTAGCCGCAAAGAGTTGACGATTAGGTTCGCTTACGCCAGTTCCTGATTTTGCTTAGTCAGTCCCTCGCCGACACGGCGAGGGACCACCTTAGGCTTAGGTATCCCACACTAGAGAGAAGCAATCCAATCTAGCGAAGCTCGTCGGCTGTAGCTCATAGTGAGACCTAGCCTGCCATATACTGGAAGTGGCAATCCCGCAATTGGACATTCAAGCAGGTGTTTGTTGTGAAGTCTCTTGCTGGCAAACGGTTCGGCGTCCTCGGAATTTGCGCTGCTTTTGTATTTGGCTGTGCTGCAATAGCTTGTGCGTGGATTGCTTGGTCGTTCTGGAATCCTGAGAGCGGAGACCGTGGCGGGCTAATTCACGATGCGCCAATCGACCCCAGTCAAACTGAATCACTCGAGTTAGCTGAAGCTGGGTCAACGTCGTCCGCTCTTTCTGAAACGGCGCCCGCCTCACTCGAGGAATTGACACAGATCGACAGCCAGTTTTCGAGAATCCGGGCTCTCTACAACTTTGCTCTGGGCGTTGACGAGGCCGACTTTCTCGCTCTGATTGAACAAACCGAAAATCTTCCACGCCGGTTTCAGTTTGAATTCCAAAGGGTGTTCGTAGAGCGATTCTTTGAGGTCAATCCAGAATTGGCCCTGTCCAACGTCGATAGCTTCCACACTACCTTAGTTCAAAATCTATTCTTGAACTGGGCAGAAAGAGACTTGGCGGACGCTATCGCACGCGCACAGTCCCTTGAAGGTACAACGCGTGAAGCGGCTGCGTGGGGAATACTGTCGCCCTATTCTGAATTTACTGCGGAACAACGAGCCGAAATTGCGCACGAACTTGGCCGTGAAGAATTATTGACCGGACTCACGTTGGGGCAGCAAGTCTCGGCGATCCAGAGAAACCCCGAAAAGGCCTGGTACGAAGCCTTGCAAGACGATGCCTACGACAGCGATCACATACGAATCCTTGTAATGTCTGGGGCTACTTGGATTAGACACGACGGTCTTGAAGTAGTCGACGAAATCAGTGCAAGCTTAGGAGACGTACGGGTGCGCGACCAAGTCTTGGCTTCCGTGTTGTCAACGGCAACCCAGTTCGCTGATGTTGAGGAAATTTTCTCGAAGGCGCTGGAGATCGAGACGGGGCATGACGCAAAACGAGTGTTGCTGACATCTGTAGTTGCTCAATGGTCGCAACTAGATCCACTCTCTGCGCTTGACACAATCAATCAGGTCCAGACGTACTCTCTGCGCAATCAATTGCTGGAAACGCTAGTTCATTCGTGGGCGTTCTCCGAACCTCGAACAATTCTTGACGAACTTGATCGCATTCCAAACGACATGCAAGCGACCGCTCGTGCCAACGCACTAAAAGCTATTGCACGAAGCGATCCTGAAGAGGCTATAGCGTTGGCGCAGTCTCTTGAAATTGGAACCAGCAGAACATCTCTGGTGGCGTCATTAGCTGCCATATGGGCAGAACAGGACGCGCAAGCAGCACTTGCTTGGGCATTGAACAACCAAGAATTCGCAAGTGGAAGGTGGCAATTGGTATCCAATGTTGTTACAGGCTGGTCAACTCGCGACCCAACCGCGGCTCTCAACTGGGTCTTGGAACAAGGCGAAAACTCGATGGTTCGTCAAATGACCATCGCCACAATTCTCAAGAACCTAACAGACAGGGATCCTGCACTCGCATTGCAACGGGCACTCGAACAGCCTATTGAAGAGGGGAGATCTGGTCTTGAGCACACAGTCATCAGTCACATGGCGCAAATCGATTTGGAGCGTGCAAAGGAAATGCTGAAATATGCACGAGAGGGAGAAACAAGACGCAGCTCCCACTTTGTCGTTGCGTGGGCGTTGGTCGGCGCATCGCGGGGTATTGAAGCCCTTGAGCTCGCGAATAACCTAGTAGACTGGGAACGTGAGGAATATATTTCAGAATTGCTGTCTCATTGGGCGTGGGATGATACGGTTGGATTGCAGGACTCGTTAGGCGACATTTCGGACCCTGAGATCCGGGCTTCGGCTGAAGCAGCGCTAGAAGCGCAGTCGGATAGTCCCAGCAACCCGCCGGGTGACTATTGGGAATAGTTGGGGAAGTTCACTACTGGCAGTTAGTTAAATACACACCTATTCGGTCCATGGACGAAAGTCCCGCAGAGTACGTTAGCTAGGCTCCAATCTTCTCTAACGAACGTGTGTGGATGCGTTTGACAACCGCAAAGATCGGATAGCTAAGCGCCACGGTTACACACATCGAAGCAAGCGTCCCGAGGCTTAGGTCGAGTAGGGAGTAAGGCGCAGCATCACGAATGAGATGGATTACAACACTGGCCACCCACCCCAGAGTTAGCGCTCCCGACAACAAAAGGATCAAGTGAATTGCGTACGGAAGATCAAACATGCCTCTTTGAAGCAGTCTCGAATGAAATTGGACGAATTCTTTCGTCGTATGCTTCGTACTAAACGCATTGACCGAGTATCGACTATAGAAGTGGAGGCCAACAAACGCTACCGCGAGAAACGCAACCATTTGGGGTATTCGCCAGGGGAGTTGCTCGATTGTCCCGTTCCACATTTGTGACAAAACCAACAATGTCAAGACGTGAGGAGAAATTACGGCAACTATCAGAAAGCCCATCGAACGGTGCGCTCTGGTTGCGAGCTTCTTCGATTCCTTACTCCATTCGACTGGTTTGGTGTCGTTTGTTGGGGTTTCCGAGTCAGTCATTTTCAAAGCTCGACGACTTTTTCGAATTATGAGGCAAGTTTGCTCAGGAATCAATCGAGCTAAAGGAGCTTGGGTTGTTCGATGTACACGGATCTGCTCGATTCAGCCTCAAAACATCGAAGTTCAATCGAATCGCGAATTGCTTTTTCGACATCCAGCAAAATCGTGAGCGTAGTTGCCGGAGAAATAGCTCTGCTAGACCGACTACCCGCGACGCGTGCAATCAGGTAAACAGAATGTGGCAGCGACGCGAATCCTGTCGTCTATTGCGGAAGATTCAGCTTTAGCGCGACTCAAGGACTTTACGAAAAGAAAATACTATTTTGGTATCATAAAGTAACGAATATAGTTACTTTATGGAAGTAATGTGTGCATCGACTAGTCCGCGTGCTCGCGATGTCATCGACGCGTGGGCAGCTCGAGGACGTTATCACTTTACCTCGTCTGATTTTCGCATGACTCTAAATGTAAGCGAGTCGGCAGCACGTCAGGCACTGAGTCGTCTTGCGGCCAAGAAGGAAATCGCAAGCGTTGCGCGTGGATTCTACGTCATCGTGCCGCCGCAATACCGCCGAATTGGATGCTTGCCAGCGGACCATTTCGTGCCTGCTCTGATGGAGCACCGTGGACAAGGTTACTACGCGGGACTCCTCTCTGCAGCACAGTACCACGGCGCAGCTCACCATCGCCCGCAAGAATTCCAGGTCATGCTCACAAAAAATCGGCCGCCCATCCGGTGCGGATCGGTCAAAGTGACCTTTGTTGCCCGCAAGAATCTCGTTGCCGTGCCAGTGGAAAGGTTCAACAATCCTCGGGGAACGATTTTGGTCTCTAGTGTGGAGGCAACTGCAATTGATCTAGTTGGCTACATGCAGCACTCTGGAGGCCTGGACAGAGTTGCAGGTGCATTGGCGGAACTTGCAGACGATATCGATCCGCCGCGACTTGTCGAGGCCGCACAATCGGCCTCGGTTCTCTGGGCTCAGCGTCTTGGTTACTTGTTGGAGTATGTGGGGGCCAGAGATAAGACCTTGCTCCTAGAGAACCATGTCAGACAACACGCTAGAAACTCAACAAATCTTCTTCCAGGCGCGCCATCTAATAACGCTTGGCGGTCGAAGACTTGGCGGTTGTTCGTTAACGCCGATGTTGAAATTGAAGCATGATTCCGCGCGACTACATCGACGAATGGCGGGAATATGCACCTTGGGTCGAGGACTTTCAGGTGGAGCAAGATCTTGTAATCAGTCGCGCCATTGTCGAGCTATTTGCTGATCCGTTGCTCGGCCAGTTATTGGCCTTCCGAGGCGGTACCGCACTCTACAAGCTCTACCTAACTCCACCCGTTCGCTATTCGGAGGACATCGATCTTGTCCAATTCGAGCCCTCGCGTGCGGGTCCGCTGATGGAACGCTTGCGAAGTGTATTAGAACCCTGGCTTGGCATCGCGCGGTGGAAGCAGTCGCAAGATCGTGTAACTCTTGTATTCCGTTACCAGTCTGAAGACGCACCAGTAATCCGTCAGCGACTCAAAGTTGAAATCAACACTCGCGAACAATTCGCATTATTGGGCTTCAAGAAGCGCCCGTTCTCGGTCAATTCACGCTGGTTTTCGGGTTCCTCCAGCATTACTACATTTGACCTCGATGAACTGCTAGCAACGAAACTCCGAGCACTGTATCAGCGAAGTAAGGGTCGTGACTTGTTGGATCTGGCATTTGGGCTTGACGACGAGCGAAGCAATAGCCAACGTATCGCGGAAACATTTCGACAATATATGCATCGCGAGGACCACCCAGTTACTCGCGCGATGTTTGAACAGAACATAGACGCCAAGCTAAGGGATCGTCAATTCATCGCCGACACGAGCGCTCTCGTTAGGCCAGCAATTGAATGGCACCTCCCAGAGGCAACCGAAAAGGTTATGTCGAACTTGATCTCGCGCCTTCCTGGAAAGCCTTGGAGGAACACCTCAAACTAGCCTTTAAGTTGAATCCGTAGGGTGAGCCCTGCTGCTACAACGTACTAGACCGGCATAAAGATGAAGTGACTCGACTTAGACTCTGTGATAAGTGGCTGGTGACCCTAAAGTGGATTTAGAAGACTTGAGGTTTTTGCAGAGGTCTGGATTTTGAGTCGTTCGCAAAATCGAATACCACGGTTTGAATGCCCACAGGGCACGTCACATCCGCACCGTTAGCCCGGGGTTTTCCTATTGCAGTAGATCAAGGTGCGCTGTGACATATTTGGTCAGTGTCCGAGAAGTGATTGACACTGGCATCTTCGAGAGTGTGTGCGATTTCCCAAACTGCGAATCTGTACGCCGGTCTGGGATCAAATTCCGTTCCAGCACGATTGCGAAATGGTTCGTCGTGAGCGATACTTGCAGGGCACTCGTTTTACTCGACTAACCATGAAACCCATATCCCTTCGACTTCCGGACGACGTCGCTTCGCGACTGGAGAACCTAGCCAATCTTTCCGGTCGGACTAAAACACGTTTAGTACTCGAAGCCATCTGTTTGCACCTGGACGAAATGGAAGACATCTACATTTCGGTGAGTCGTTTGGAGGAGTTGCGGTCCGGAAAGGTCAAAGCGCTCTCGCTGGAGAGTGTGATCGCAAAGCATGGTGTGGACCCATGAGAATGCTTCTGAGGGAGAAACGGAACCTGTGTCGCATTGATTCATGCGACGGCGAAGAGACTAGGCGATCCAGGGGTTAACTGTCTTCAATCCCGCTGCCTCGAAGGGAGCCGTGTCGCGAGACGCTATTGTCATAGCACTAGCTGACGCGATTGCGGCAATGTAGCCATTTGCTGCCGGTATCGCCAGTCCAGTCAATCTTGCTTTACCCATCAGCTGAGCAAAGGCTAGCGAACACGCAAGATCGAACGACAATATACGACCCGTGAACATTGGAAGGATTAGATTTTCGAGGTCTTGGTCCAGGCGGTCGCGGCGGCGGCCCTTTGGCAAAGACCTAACTCCATATCGTAGCTCTGCGACGGTAATGGCAGACAAAAACAGTGTTTCCAATGCTTGAGCATCGAGCCATGCCGAAACGAGAGGTTCAGGATCATTTCGTATCGGCTCCAACACGACATTGGTGTCCAACAGGATCATTCAAGATTGATTGGCGGGTGTCGAGTCGAATCGCGCTGTTCAAGAGCTGCGAATTCTTTCTCCGTCAACTTAGCGCGGTGACCTATAGCGGTGAGTAGCTTGCCAAGCTCAGCCCGCCCCTCTGGCATTACGGAGTCCCTCAATATGACACGTACTTCTGCTTCGGTACTGCGGCCTCTAAGAGCAGCCCGAACACGCAGCGCACAGTGCACCTCTTCTGGAAGGTTGCGTACGGTAAGTGTAGCCATCAGCAAGAGTAAGTTGTGATTTCAATGCTTTCATTTTATCTATCTGATAGCAATCACACAACGCCATCCTTTTGGAGCCCGAATAGTTGAGAGTTTTGGTTGGGAACGATTCATCGAGTTCGCTATCCAAACAGGCTGTGTCCAAAACAATGTCGCGAATCTATGAGTCGATATTAGGGTGCCCGGGAGGTGTACTCATGGAGATGGATCTTTTTTTGCCATCCATTTAGCTTGTCGCTTCGGAATGCCCATCTCTATTGGACATATGCTAGCTGCCTCAATTGACAGGTGCCGATTGGAAGTGCTATGAATCGAGATGAAGTCCTCAATGACATTCGGACCCACAAGAAAGTGCTGGCAGAACGCTTCGGAGTCACTGAACTCGCAATTTTTGGATCCTATGCTCGGAATGAAGCCACGAGTGAGAGCGACCTCGACATCCTGGTTCAGTTCAAAGCACCTTCGACGTTCAAGGGGTACTTCGGTACACAGTTCTACATCGAAGATCTGTTGGGACTAGAGGTAGACTTGGTTACAGACAAAGCCTTACGCGAGGAAATGCGTTCTTGCATTGAGAAGGATCTAATTCAGATCTGAGCCTGAGCTTAGCTTAGAGTAGTTGACTGTATTGGCGTGCCAATTACTGAGTTCCTATGGGTTTCGCCGCTGTTTTTTACAAAGGTTCAGTGTAGCCGCTACGCGAATTGCGGTACGACGTAGGGACCTTCGGGAATCACCGCTACATTGGTTGATTTCGCTCGACTCAACGCGAACCTGATTCCTTCGTCGAGGGATTCTGCCATGCGAACAGCCGTTAGTTCTCGATCCTCATCGGAAAGACCATCGCTGACGAGACAAAACTCGAAATCTTCCTGCGCGTTAGCCTGCATTTGCGTTTCCCACTCGTCAATGTCAGCTTTAGACTTCTGAGAAATCCGCTTTAGAAAGGCTTTGGTTCCCTCTCTGATCAGATCGCGTTGCGATTTGCGGTATGCGTCCGAACCGAGTCCTTCCTTGCATTCGGCGGCAAGTACAAGTGTCCCCTTCTTTTCGAGAATGCTCAATGGGGTGACCATTCCCTTCACTGCTTGGTAGTAGGTCTGGTCCAGCGGGTAGCCTGCGGCCGAAGTGACTATGGTTTCAAACTTGGAAGGCAGTTGGACCGTGCAGTAGCGAGCGGCGAAATCCATGGCTGCTTGGTGGCTAGACTCGATCTCTCCAAAATTGACGAAGGCAAGGTTGCGGTCTTCGTCTATCACCGTGTTGACGGCATACACTCCAGATCCGGTATGAGCTCGAAGCATGCTCAAGATTTCCAACTGCTCTAGATGCAGTGGATTTCGCTCAATGTTGCATGCTGCGCAATTGGGATCGTCAAGGATTGCTGCGCTGTGGAGCACACCTATAGTTTCCGCGTGAGCTATTCCGGGAGCAACGACCTTGCGTCCTCCGGAGTAGCCGGCCATAAAGTGCGGTTCCACTAGACCCGTGACTAGCTTCAAATCCGCTTCAACGAAGCGGCGATCTAGCAGCACGGGCGTTCCTCGGGTAGTGGTGCCCAAATTGATGTGGGCGTGATCGTCCTGCGCTATGTGATTGGCGATGGTGGTTGTGTCTAGAACATTCCTGTCTCCAATGAGTGCTTCTAGTTCTGCACCCTCGTTGGGTCTGTGGAGACCGGTAGCAACCAGTATCAATATGTTTTGAGGTCGTATTTTTGCGCCTGTCAAGCAGCTGACGATGGGACCCAACAAGATATCGTTAGGCACGGGACGAGTTACGTCGCAAACCAGGATGCACGCAGTCGCGGCCGTTTGAGCTACTTCACTTAGAGGCTGTGCCCCCTGCGCATTTGCCAAAGCCGATTGAACCGCTTCGGATGGACTTGGCAGCACGGGCATTTGCGGCTTGCGAATGACGGTGACATCGCATTCAGGAGGGAATCGCGCGGAAAGCGACGACCTGCCGTAGGGTAGCGAAATTTCCATGTCAGATGTTGGTGCTAATCGGTAGACTGTTGCAATTGCCCGGCAGGTTGCACAAGCGCACTTTAGATCTCACAATTCCCGTTGTTCTTAGGTGCGTGTTTGTCAATCATAGACCCAATGACTCTATATGCGTTGCGACAATCTATCAATTGGCATGGTAGCCGGCGATCACTTTCCCCTTGGCAAAGTCTTACTCAGCTCTTAAACCCATCCTAAGTGCCAGCGGGTTTTCTTCGGTTTCTGGGTTACCATATCAACTTAGAATGCATCCAATATTTGGATACGTAACGTGCAACTATGTCCGCTGGTAACTGTCCATAGCCGCATACGCACACCACTTGACATCATGAAGAACCCACTATTGCTAGCAGCTGTGGTTCTCGGCTTCGCAACCACGAACCAGAGTATTGCAGAAGTTCTCGATGGCCCCAACGGACCGGTCGAATTCATTGGATTGGAGAGTTGGACTCCTACAGAGTTGTTTGAGGCCATCAAAGAACAAGACCCCGACAGGCCATTCCATGCATGCGCAGCGGTAATGAAGGCCAGCCTGGAATTTCCGGACGCGGCTGCTTTCCTATACATGGTGGACGATGAAGATTGGTCCAAGGGCTATTACACGGTAGTAATCGGAGTCGAAGATAACGCAACGGTCAGTTACCGTACCCCGGGGAGCGAAGAACTCGAGCTACCTGAATCATGGAAGAAGCTACAGGCTGTTGCTGAAGAAGACTTCGTTACGGTGAACACTCTTTTGTATGTGAGCCTTATTTACGCTGATGAGGGAGAGCCTGAAAAGCTACCCGAGCGTGCGGTGAACTTCGGTGCGAATTCCGAAAATATTGAAAAGGTTTCAAAAGCCTTCGAGGGTATGCGCGAGGAAATGGATCACGAACTGGCCCTCGAAGTGCTTGCCAGGGACAAGTCATGGTCGTCTCGTCTTGTGGCAACCATCGTTCTTGGGCACTATCCGGAAGACGACAGGTCTTGGCATGGCATCGCAGATTCTCTGATCGATTCAGCCCAGCAAGTAAGGGACATTGCGGGCAAATTAATCTTTAGTCTTACTCAATCTGAAATAGAGGTGCCTGTCGATTGGGCAGGGGCTCGTGAGACTCTCCTGGCTCTATTCGGAGGCACTTATCCATTCGCTTTCCTGAGCACCTTGGACGCATTGATTGCTACCAAGATAGATCCTGCATTTGGACTCGAGCTGGCTCAGGAAAGGCCTTCACTGCTACTTGCCCATGTAGGAGCGGAGCATGCAAAGACCCGGGAAGCGGCACTAGCTTTTCTCACAACCGTAAGTGAAGAGGACTTTGGAAACGATGTCGATGCTTGGTCGACTTGGATCAAGCAAGTAGATCTTGATCAATAGCTCAGCTACATCACGTTTCTAAACGTACTCCCATTTGTTGCTGCAGCACCTGAATTAGTTGTCTGAATTCACACTTCTGGTCGATACCGTTCCATGCGAATCGATGTCGGCCGAATTCAGTTTGCGGGATTCCTAAGAACCTCCCCAGCACTTTCGCCTGTGTGTTCGTCATCGCGCAGAATCACCGTTCCATTGCAGATGGTTGCTGAATATCCGGCTGCACGCTGGATGAATCTCGGTGCGCCACCTGGGAAATCATTGACGATTTCGGGCTGACGCTCCTCGAGACGCTCCATGTCGATCACATTGACATCGGCTTTTTTGCCCACTTGCAATGACCCGCGATCATGGAATCCCAGTACTCGGGCGGGCTCGGAGCTGATTCGGCGCACTGCTTCCTGGAGCGAGTAGAGTTCGGCATCCCGGTGCCAGTGCGACAACACGAAGGTCGACCAGCCTGAATCGATCATCTGACTGACGTGTGCGCCTGCATCGCCGAGTCCAGGCATAGCCCATTCGGTCGAGATCATTCGCTGCAGGTGCTCGAGATTCACGTTGAACCCTCGTGCATGGAATAGCGCTTTGCCATTGGTTTCCAGTGAGATTCGCAACCATGACTCGACCGGGTGCTCTCCGTTCTGTTCGGCAATATCGTACAAGCTCTCGTAGCGCGTGTGCGTGTAGTTTGGTCTTGCTTTGTCTCCCATGTAGTACTGGCGTTTCATGGCTTTGAGCAAGTTCTCGTATTGAGGATGATCCTTGACTTCTTGTACGAGCTTCGAACGAAACTCGGCATTGCGGATTGCATCAAGCCGTTGTTCCAAGTTCATTTTCCGAAGTTCGTTCCACGATTTCGTGCGCCAGAAGTTGTTTGTCGACAAGCCAGTGACACCGCCACCGCTACGCGGAACGGTGACTGCGGTTACGTCGAGACCATCGTCTCGCATCTTGCCGACGCGTTCACCCAGCAAAGCCGCGTGTTCGGAAATGGCACTGAACAACACCCGACCGTTCTGAGCTTCTTCCGCTAGCAGGTCCATTTCGTTTTCCAGATCGCCAAAGTGCGGAACCGTTTGCATCAATCCGCCGTTTGTTGCAACAGCTTTGGAAATGGCAAGCAGTTCCTCGCGCGTTGCGAACGTGCCCGGAATCGGCCTTCTGTCAGGCAATACGTGACCTGGATGGCGATTGACCGAGAATCCGATCGCTCCTTCCTTTACCGACTGACCTGCAAGCTCGGCAATTTGCTGAATCTCTTCTTCGGTGGGTTGTTCATCGATGGCTCGCTCACCCATCACGAAGAAGCGTGTGGCGCTGTGCCCCACGAGTCCGGTTACATTGATCATTGGGTTCAGTCTTTCGATCGAATCCAAATACTCTCCGTAGGTTTCCCAGTCCCATGGAAGTCCCGTCAAGATCGCATACTTTGGAATGTCCTCGACCGTCTCCATCATGCCGGCAAGAAACTCTCGATCCCCTTTCTTGCAGGGAGCAAAGGTAACGCCGCAGTTTCCGAGCAAAGCCGTCGTGACGCCGTGCCAAGTAATCGAGGTCAGTTTGGTGTCCCAGCCAATTTGGGCATCAAGATGCGTGTGCAGATCGACAAATCCCGGAGTGACCGCTTTGCCTTCCGCGTCAATCTCTTGTCGTCCCTTGGAGCAGTCCGTTCCGACGTGTGTAATCGTATTTCCGTCGATTCCTACATCCCCGACAAAGGGTTCAGTGCCTGTGCCGTCTACGACGAGGCCGTTTCGTACAACAAGATCGTGTGCCATTTCGTGGAACTCCCTCAAGAAGATCAGTTGTTAATGATGCCAAAAATGTCCATTCATTCGTTGCCGCCGAATGCGTGAGAAGCGGCAAACGCCCGACGGGGTCTAGGTGTCAGTCGGTTCAGCAGTGAAGATTTCGCGAGCCGTCGTGAGTTGGGACGCGAAGAATTCGGCGTATTCGTGGTCTGCTGAATTGAGCATGTTGAACGCGGACTCAAACTCTTTTTCAGTCTGATCGGTAGGATCTTCTAGCAAATGAGTCAGTGCGATCCAGCCACCCTGCATGAGCTTGTCAATCTCAGTGTCGGACATTTCGTGTGCTCCCTCGAAATGTTCAATCGCAAGCTTGTAATTCTTGGCGGACAGCGCGTGCGCACCGTTTATCCACAGAATGTTCGATGTGATGTCGTCTGCCGCCTTCGAGTACTCCAACCCGACTCGAGCAGCGGAGAATCCAAGTTTCTGAGCTTCCGGAGAGATTGGTCCGGTGTCTCCCCATCCAGGCCAAGTGAACGCCGCGATGTTGTACGCCACACCACGCGCGAATTTCCGAATCTTGTTTGCCGTTTCGGGAGCGCTGTCCTTCAATTGCTCAATTTGGTTGTCGAGGTAGAGAAGTTGCAGCCGTGCAACGGGTACGAACAAAGCGTCTTTCTTGATGTTGCGGAGCTCCCGCATCAATTCGCCAATCTGGCCAAATTCTTCGTCGGAAATTTTGGAAAGGGCGAGTTCTTCAGAGATCACAACGGTTGCTCCTAGGCATGTCAACAGGAAGGTTACAGAAATTTGAATGAGTCTTGGATTCACATTGATTCTCGATATGGCCAATACAGATTTTGACTACGGGTTTTGAGGCGGCAGTTGCTAGCCCTTAGTGGCTGACCAACGGCGTTCACGCCATCAGGCTCAACGACTTATCTTCTGTAGTCCGGCAGCCTTAAGTATGAAATTCACGGAATGGCGCGACTTCGTTTTTCGACGGACAGTCAGAAGATCATTGAAACTCTTGCGAACACACATAGTGCGAGACATGTGGCTAGTCCAATGTGATAACTGTCCTTCGGCCCCATAGTCCTTTGCTCGACCTTAGGCGTAAAGCTTCATGCAACCCTAGGTGGCTACCTTGCGTAAATCGTGCTCCACACTGAGAGTGCAATGAGTAAAGGAATCAGTTTTCTTGTGGCATTCGATCTGAAAGTGTATGGCGTCAGGGAGGCTATCGTCCGCAGGTTGCAGATCTTCAAATACACGTGCTAGTTCCCCAAGAAGTTGGTCGATAGATTTCGCTTCGACAAACAATCCAAAGACATCCTTGCTCGACGCCGACCAAACCTTCGCCGGATCGTCCCAATGAGCATCGATCGAGATGTGCAATGGATTAGACGCAATGTTCACTGAACTCCTAAGCTTGCTTCTCGGTTGTAGTTCAACTCGTTGGTGCTGTTTTAAAGTCTGCACTCAATACTTTCTGCCGACTTGCTCTCGTTGAGTACGATTCACACTCAGGGGAAGTCACCGTGTAACCCATTTGCTCGTTGCGGTGAGAATTGGCCTCAAGAATCCCATTCGCGAAGACAAGGTTCATTTCGGATGAACTGGCATATCGGTCTTGCAAGAGATTCACCGGATGTAATTCGGTTAAATTGTAGCCTTGATAGGGGAAGTCACTAAGAGGTAGAAGTAGCTGTGAACTGGAGTGCCGTGTGGGATTTCTGGCTATACGTCGACGAACCAATTGGATTGATTCTCGGAGTTCTGATTGTCCTTTGCTTGATTCGACAGAACCTCTGGGCATGGCCGTTGGGGGTCTTCTATGTATTTGTCTCGATCACGGTTCTTTTGGAAGCCAAGCTTTATGCCAATCTAGCCCTTCACGTGTTGGGCTTTTTGCCGCTGAACTTGTATGGCTGGTATGTCTGGTTGTTCGGCGGAGAGCAACGGGATGATCTGCCAGTCACCCGGAGTAGATGGACGCTGCTGGCTTTTCTTGCTGCGATTTGTGTAGTCGGAGGACTTGCCCTCGGGTTTCTGTTCAACACTTATACGGACGCCGCGTTGCCCTATCTGGACAACGGGATATTCATGATGAGTTTCGGTGCCATGTATTTGACTGCCCATAAGAAGATAGAGAACTGGGCGATTTGGTTCCTTGTCAACGTGATATCCGTAGCTGTCTACGTGAGTCAGGGACTCTGGTTCTACGGTGTGCTGTATTTCGCCTACATTTTCATGGCGATTTGGGGATTCCTAGAGTGGCGAAACTCCATGGACCAGCAGAAGCAACCATCAAATTAACCACGTCAAAGGAACCTAGTTGCAGGTTGGCGTTGGATTAGTCATGCTAACCTGATCCAATCAACTTGTCTAACAAGAGCGTGATTGCTTGGGATCCGCGCTGGGACCCTTTCCACAGACGCACAATGCAGCGATCAGGCTCATTGCTTTGCCGGTTTAACAATCGACTCTACTGCACGCAAACAGTAGTGCACTTGACTCTTCTTGTAGCCTTGGGACAGGTGATGGCAATAAACAGCAGGACAACCTTCAATCTCAGTGCGTCCATACCATTGGCCATTTCCGTTCCGTTTGACATCACTCCAACACCCCTCGAGGCCAAGTGATTGACTAGCTTTTTTTCCGAACACGATGATAGAACGAGGTTGCATTGCCCGGAGCATGCGTCTCGCCCAATTTGACGAAAAATTTCTCCAGAGAGCGTAAGCCCCAGTCTTTCTCATCCACTTACTAGCATCATTGGCTCGTGCCTCCGGGAAGCAAGTCGTAATCGCTGTTGTTCGGTACTTGAGCATAGAGGCATGCCCCGCCTCATTGAATAATTTTGTTAAATTTCGGCCAAATGCGAACCGACTATCAAGATAAACGAGCTTGTCCGGCCATTCCCATTTCGTTGGAGACCTATCGCCCGCTCCTCCTTGAAAGCTCACGAGCACCAAGTCGGGCTTGACCATAGGTGGGCCAAACATAATCGTGATCTTGGGATCTATAACCGCGTTCCATTTGGGATCTCGAGTTCGTTCACGGGCTTCTGTATACATACGTTTAGTGAGAGCATCCAGTTCCTTCAGTCGAATCTGGTCATTTGATGAAGCGGTTCTTTCGCCGGTTCGTGATTCCATTTGTCCAAATTTTCTTCTGTTATGTACTTCCGCGTGGAATCCATACTATAGGTTGATTCGAATCGAGACTATAGTTCCTTCCTGATTTGTGCGAGAGAGTTCAAAAGCACATGTTTGAAGGGCAATATTCTTCACACAGCCAATAAATCAACTGCGCGTCCCGGCCATTTCAAACAGGATCGATTTTCGCCCTCAACTTTCGCTGTTGCCGCTGATAGTCGTATAGGCGTCGAGTGGGCGCAATCAGGTAGTCGATTGGCTCGTCAGTGTAGTCGGCGTTGGGATTGACGGCGCCTCCCTCGAGTTCGGACTCGCATCCTCTCTCGAATCGTAGTCGACCTCGAACCTCTGAACTTTCATCCACATAGACCAACGCAATCATGTGTCGTGGTCGTTTGGAACGATTGGGAACACCTCTATGCCAAAGGCGGATGTCGCGAATCAACACATCTCCAATCGCCGTGGTTGGCTGGATTGGGGGATGATTTTCCATGCGCTCCGCCATCTGGTCGGAATTGACGGCTCGCTTCCCGTCGGTGGTCCTGACAAGATGAGTGCCAGGCCAAAGCTCGATGGCTCCGTTCGCTGAATTCATGGGTCCAGGAGGAATATTCACTACTACGGAGAATGTTGGTTCGACGGGGCTAGGAGGGGAGGTCCGATGACCACTATCCATATGTAGGTGTTGAGTCCCACTTCGGGGACAGTTGGTGTTGCCGTTGTAGAACGTTAGCGTTGGACTCGGACCAAGCAACTGTATGCAGACATCCATTACGAAGTAATTCATCACCACGTCTCGGAACACGAATTCGCGCGATGGAGGAGGTCCCTGTTGCAGATGGCCTCTCTCGCGAGGGTTTCCGCCAATGGATGTGCAATATTCTTGCAATTCCTTTGTGTCCTGATCCATTCGGCGGCGTAACAGCGCCAAGGGCTGCTTGGGAATGGCATCCCTAAGAACGACGAATCCGTGACTTCGAATCAAGTCAACGGCTTCGTCAACTGAGTCTTTAGGTACTGAGAAGGGTTGTTCTTCTGTATGACTGGAACAGTTTTCGGTGCGATTTGATTGAGAATTCATTTCGTATTCGAAGTGGCTAACCAAGCCCTGTCAGGGCCGTAAGGACGCCCGATTGAAGTAGTTTAGCGGTTGAGAAAGACCTTGGACAAGGACAGACGATTGATAGCGGACCCACTTTGACCAACTTGCGTAGTGGTTTGTTCATCGAATTAGCCAGTGTTTTTTCTAAGACAAGTAAGTTAGGGAAAGTGCACCTTCCGTTGGCCTCTGATGTTGAGTCGCGATCTTGATACAAACGCGCTTATTCGTGTGCTATCTTGAATGGTACAGTGGAGACTCTGCAGCGATGAATCCTCTTCGGCTAATCCTTAGTCTGTTCCTGATTGTCGGCGCAATGCAGGTCCAAAGCGACGATACAGTTACGCTAAATGGGCGCATTCTCGCGAATGGACACCAAGCCCATTCTGTGTGGATAGGGGTGTTTGAATTGCCAATGCGACCCGAAGCGGAAGCTTGGAGTTGGACTCAGCTTGATTCCACAGAATTCACCTTGAACGTTCCCGACGCCAAAGAAATCCAGTTGGTGGCGCTGCGGAAAGACTCCTTGCCCGTTGTGCAACGGATTCATCCAGGCTCTGCCGACGCAAGAATCGAGCTTGAGTTTAAAGAGGGATTAACACTGGAAGGAAATGTCCTTTCAACCGACGGCATACCGGTTGCCGACATTTGGCTGATCTTATATCGCCCTGATTTGCCAAACGTTCAAATTCCGCGTTATGTCAAACCCTCTTGGAAGAGCGAAGCTGACGGTCGATTCAAGATAGGTGGGTTGGTAGCGAACGAGAGCTACGAAATAGAGATTGCTCTGCGATACAGCGCAAATGAGACATTTTCTGTGAAAATCTCAGAAAACAATCCGGTCCACGAGCTGCGACTCTCTGACGCATATTTCGTGCGGGGCAGGGTAATAGATCTTGACCAAGACCTCGTTCAAGGCTCAACAGTTAGCTTCGAGCCTGTACCGGAAACAAGAGATTTCTTTAGTTCAGATCAGTTCGGTCCGGATGCATGGAGTCCTACGACTACTACCGATGACAAAGGCGAATTTGGAATTGGGCCATTCGAGCGTGGAAAGAAGATATGGCTAATTGCTAGGCACACAGAACATGGTCCATCCAATGTATTGCAGGTCGATTCTGGAGAACACAGGGCCGAGTTGGTTCTCAAGGGTATGGTGCGTGTGTTTGGTAGTGTGGTTGACGCCTCTACTGGTGAACCCATCGATGAATTCACGTTATTCGCAATCCGCGCAGATGGGAGTCAAAAATATTCGTTCGATGACTCTAAGGGGGAAATTTCCAGCTTGGTGGAACCGAAGACTGTGGGGCTCGTTGTGGATTCTCCAGAATACAGCGTTCACTTTGGCATGAATATTTCAATGGAATCGGTCGACGAGTACGACATGGGCGTAATTGCTTTGAATCGTGCAAGACAATTAACGGGTTTGGTCTACGATTCAGCAAGCAGAGAACCGCTAGCGGGAGCCGCTGTTTCGCACTTTGATAACCGGTTGATTGAAAATGTAGAGACCCATTGGCTTAACTTCATCCCTTCTTACTTGAGCGAAACTACACACTCAACCACCAACGAAGTAGGAGAGTTCTTGTTAACCAGGGTTGCGGGGGACTCAACCCAACTGACGGTAACTGCCGCCGGGTATTTGACCCAAGTGCATCAAATTGATGGTGGCACCACGGAGTTTGATGTTGCTTTGGTGAAGAAGTCGACCAGCGCAAGAATCAGAGGAAGAATTGAGTCTAACTTGGGGGAACCTATTGCCGGGGACGTGGAATTTGTAGGCGCAAATGAAAGACATAGCGTTGGTGTTCAGAGCGACGGACTTTTCGATCACGCGGTAAGCCCTGACAAATATGAGGTATATGCAGAAACTAATCAAGGAAGATCTGACACTCTAGAAGTCGACGTTGCTGAAGACGAGGTTCAAGAAATCACGCTGGTTGTTGATTCCAAGGGCCATCTAATTGGCGCTGTCGATGGCCTTTGGGACGGAGAAACGGTGTACGTAAGCATTTACTCGAAGACTGACGAAGTCCATTTAGGATCACTTAGCGAATTAGGAAACGGCAAGTTTGAGGTCGTGGGAGTGGGCCTAGGCGAGCTCAGAATTAGTGCATGGTCGAATAGGGGCCGCACACAGCAAAATTCGATTGAAGTGAATACAGATACCCAAGAGGCTTTTGTCGAACTGAATTTTCGCGGAACTTCGCGGATCTTTGGATCCTTGAGCTTTCCTGGTGGCTCGATACGCAGTGGCCACTTGAATGCAGTCCCGAAACTACAGGGCAAAACTGGAGGATCGGGTGCGATTAATGTCGATGGTACCTATGAGATCACGGGTTTGGACGATGGCGAGTATACCGTTCATGTCTATCAATTTAAGCGTCTCAGCCTTGAGCTTGAAGACCGAGGCTTTGGGGGAGGCGGGACAGTCCCAGTTGGTCGATTCGATGCTTTCGTAAGGGGAGATACAGAACTAGACCTAGCGCTACCGAAGCAGTTCAAATCTGAGTGATTGGACTACTTGTTGACTGCTTGGCCCAAGTATTGATCTGGAAGGTTAGAGAAATAGGATCATCGAATAAACGGATTCTCTCTCTGGCCAATACTGCTCAATGCGCGTTCCCGCATTCGAGTATGGTTTGGCTGTTGCAAGGAAACTAGTGGGTGGCGGATGTCGGACACTGATGGCTGCAAAACCTCGTTGCCTAACGAATGTCTTGCGACTCAGGCTTTGAGGGCTTTTCTTAAACCGGCACTCTAGGGCTTGTGAACACTGTGATGGATCGTTGCACAGGTTCCGCGCTTGGTCGGAAAGCGCATTTGCGTGTGTTATCTTGATTGGCACAGTGGAAGTAACCCAGCTATGAGTCCACCTCGACAATTGCTTTGTCTGTTCCTGATTCTCGTCGCGGCGAATGGCAAAAGCGAAGATACAGTCGCGCTGAATGGGCACATTGAGGCCAAGGCCACGCGTGAATTCAGTTGGTGGTCGTTTTTTCTCTTCAGAGTTCCTTTCAACATAGTTTTCAAACCAAGAGACATGGAAGATTCAACGACTGTTTGAACCGTGTTTACTTGCGGTTCATTAATCCAACCTTATTTCCGCTTGGATCGTGAACAAAAGCCAAATACTCGGATTGGCCCGCGTGTCCGAAAAGACCTGATTCGTCCTCGTATACGCGTCGAATATCCTCAACAATTTCGACTCCGGCCGTCTTTAATTCCTGCATTTTCCGCTCTAAGTTTTCAAAATATAGGTAGAACAGCGACTGAGAAGTCGTCTCGTTGCTCTCCTCGATCATGAGTCTCGGTCCCCCCATGTCAAAGAAAGCAAGACGCACTCCCGCAGTAAATCGATGTATCAGCGGTAAACAAAGCAAGTCTCTGTAGAAAGTTACTGCAGCATCCATGTCGCTAACGGCTATTCCTATTTGATGTAGCTGGCGATCCGTACTCATAGCATTCTTGAACCCAATGGGAACCTAGTCGATTTTGTGGCACATGTAGAACTGTTCTCCTCCTCTTGGTCCTAGAACAGCTTTGGTTCTATTCAAGAGACTCTCTAGACTCAAGATGGACTCGTCGACTACGGCGATGAACCCAGATAGACGCGCAAGAAGAGCTCGTTTTGGGTCGTAGATTTTGGCCGGAAATTGGATTGGCGCACACTTGGGCTTTATCCGAACTGGAGGATCTGTATGGAAAATTGGCTGATCTGCCGACTCTAGAAGTAAAGTCACGAGCAGCTTCTGCTCTCATTGCACTCAATCAGTTCCGAAAAGCACTGACTGATGATCAGATTAATGCGGCGAGAGAGTTCTTGACTGACGAAGATCGAGACAACTTGGACAAGAATCCAGGAATCGTCGAGTATTGAGCGACTGTGTCTATTATCGTCGTTCCTGTGAGATTCGATACTTTGTGGAAATGAAGACTCCGTAGTGTGATATCTCCAAAACCCTTGCTAATTCCCAACAATCCAGACTTGAGTGCTAGTGGAAGTCATTTGTCATACTGGCTGATAAGCACCTCTTCCAGCAATTCGGTTGTGAGGTCTTTCTGAAGCAAGCAACCTTCCTTGTCGATTAGATAGCTCTTTGGAATGTACCGAACGCCGTACTTGGTTGCAACTTCTCCATAAAAAGATTCAAGCTCGCCAAGATTGATCCATGGCAGTTCATACTCTTCCGATCCACTGATCCAATCTTCTCTGACTAGATCTATGGATATTGAGACGACTTCAAACCCCTGTTGCTTGTACTTGGCACGCAGCTCCTTCAACTTGGGAAAGCTCGCTATGCAAGGGCCACATGAAACCGTCCAAAAGTCGACAAGTACAGTGTCGTTCTCATCAAGTACATCGAATAGCGACACATTGTTGCCTTCCAAATCAGCTAGAGTGAAATTGGACGCCTTTTGTCCACGAATGAACTGCTTGTCGTTTCGATAATGCTCACGCCTGTATGGTTTTAGTGGATTATCGCTTCCGATACCCGGGAGGATCTCGTCTAGTGGAACATGATCGCAACCTGCAGCTGGTTCGGTCGGTATGACCATCTGGTGCGTACAGGAACAGAGAAAAATAGCGAATGCAACAAGAGCGATCGCAACGGATATGAGGTATCTAGACTTGGCCACCATGAACTTCATCCAAGCATCGAGAGCTATTCTAAATGTCTTGTCATCGTAAGAACTAACGTTACGAAACTTGAGATGGGCTGACTCGGCGAATTACCTTTTTTCTTGAACGCAGTAGGTTATGCGCAATGGTGGTTTCGTTTTTCGATCCTCAAGCAATCCCTAGTATCTGAATCTTAACGGTAATCCCGTGGACTTCTACCTATTGGATGGCTCGAGTTGCGTTCGAGCCATCGAAGACTCAAATTACCCAGTCGAAATCGATCCCACCTCCTATTTCAATAGATGCTTGACTTTCCGGAACGGTTACTTTGCGGACCCCTGTTGCCAGCCACCTTGAACAGACGCGCATCAAGGATGGATAGCCGGTTAGTGCATGCTCTGGCTACAGGAGTCTAGAACACATTCTGGTTAGCCGGCCCTGCCACTAGGTTGCTAGTTGTGATTCGCTGAACTCAGTGTCCTCTGGGGAACCAATGTGTTTCTTTGCCGTACGACACACTTACCCATGAAGGAGACAATTGCTTGCAAAAAGCCAATTCAATCAGAACCTTGCTCTATCTAAGCGTTGCGAGTTAAGAAATGGCGCTAACTGGTGAGTGGGTCAAGAGATCCAAGGTTTCGATCTTGTCCCAAGTTCGAGATTCGAAGGTGCTAGCTCAATATCCAGCATTGCAACCCTTGTTGGAGTAGTCGTCTACGGGAGACTAATTAGCCAAGTCCATCTGGTTGGGGGTGGCACCACGGTAATGGATGTAGCTTTAGTGAAAGAGTCTGTTAGCTCAAGAATCAGAGGGAGAATTGAGTCTGCCTCGGGGGAATCTCTTGCCGGCGACGTGCAATTTAAAGGCGCAATCGAAGGTTAAGCGTTGATGTCCAGAGCGACGGACGTTTCGACTATGCACTAGGCCCTGACAAGTATGAGGTATATGCGACAACTGCGATAGGAAGGTCTGACACTTTAGTTGTCGACGTTGCTGAAGACGAGGTTTTGGAGGAGGCGGGACAGTCCCAGTTGGTCGATTCGATACACTCATAAAGGGAGATACAGAACTAGACCTGCAGGTACCGAAGCAGTTCAATTCTGAGTGAATGCATTTTTCGTTTGACTGCTTGATCCTAATTGGTGAGACTTTAGTAACACTTGCATGGCTCAAGCACTTGTCCGCTTCGTTGAAAGAGTTCTTCGCATAAACGGATTCCCTCTGTGGCTTGTTCTGCTCAATGTGCGTTCCAGCATTCGAGTATGGTTTTGCTGTTGCAAGGAAGCTAGTGAGTGGCGGACGTTGGACCCTGATGATTCCAAAAACTCGTTGCGTAACGAATGTCCATCGACACGTGCCTTGAGGGATTTCTTCTACAGGCGCCCTAGGACTTGTGAACACTGTGATGGATCCTGACCCAGATTCCACACTTGGTCCAAAAGCGCATTTTTGTGTGTTATCTTGACTGGCACCGTGCAGATTCCCCAGCTATGAATCCTCTGCGCCTAATCCTTAGTCTGTTCCTGATTAGCGTCGCAGTGCACAGTAACGGCGAGAATACCGTTACGCTGAATGGGCACATTGTCGCGAATGGACTCCAATCCCATACTGTATTTGTAGGGGTGTTTGAATTGCCGATGCGACCTGAAGCGGAAGCTTGGAGTTGGACTCGAGTTGAATCTACAGAATTTACGCTAAACGTTCCGGGGGCCAAGGAAATCCAGTTGGTGGCGCTGCGGAACGACTCCTTGCCCGTGGTGCAGCGAATTCATCCAGGCTCTGCCGACGTAACAATCGAGCTTGAGTTTGAAGAGGGATTGACACTCGACGGAAATGTCCTTTCAACCGACGGCATCCCCGTTGCGAACACACGGCTGATTTTGGGCCGCAACGACTTGCCAAACGTCCAGATTCCTACCTACGTCAAGTCTTCCTGGGAGAGCGATGCTGACGGTCGATTCGAGATAGGCGGATTGGTAGCGAATGACTGGTACGAAATCGAGGTTTCACTCCGGTCGGGAGCAAGTGAAACACTTCCGGTGAGAATTTCGGAGAGCAACGAACACAGAGAGTTGCGTCTCTCAAATGGGTATTACGTGCTAGGCAAAGTAGTGGACCTAGACCACGACCGTGTTCAAGAGGCAAGAGTTAGCTTCCTGCGTGTTGAAGAAAAAAGCAGATCTCTCTATTTTCTTCCCCCTCAATTAGGTCCAAATGAGTGGAGTCCATTGACCAATACGGACACCAACGGAGAGTTTGCAATTGGACCTTTCCAGCGGGATAGGAAACTGACTCTAGTTGCTCGACACGAGGAACTGGGTTCCTCGAGTGTGCTGCAAGTCGCTTCAGGGGAGCACGACGTGGAGTTGGTTCTCTCCGGCATGGTTCGTGTGATTGGAAGTGTGCTAGATGCAGCCACGGGTGAACCCATCAGCGACTTCACATTGGTTGCGATTCGGGAAGATGGGAGTCGCACATATTTATACGCCGACTCTAAGGGGAACATTTCGAGCTTGGTGGACCCGAAAACGGTGGGGCTTATTGTGGATTCATCGGGATACAGCGTCTACTTTAGTACGGGTATCACGTTGGAATCGGTCGATGAATACGACCTAGGCGAGATTGCTTTGAAACAATCAAGACAAATGACAGGTCAAGTCTACGATGCAGCGAGCAAAAGACCCGTTGTGGGGGCTACAGTATCACATTCGGATAGTCGATTGACCGAGAACGTAGTCGGACTTTGGGACGTCCTCATCCGCAGATATCTACGCGAGACGGCTCATTCGGTCACCAACGACAAGGGCGAGTACCTGCTAAACCGGGTATCTGGAGACTCAACCCAGTTGAGCGTGTCTGCCGACGACTATCAAAACCAAGAGCTTCAAGTTGATGGCGGCACCGCCGTATTCGATGTTGCTTTAGTGAAAAGGAAATCGACCAGTTCAAGGCTCAGAGGCAGAATTGAGTCCTTGGCGGGAGATCCTCTAGTCGGCGAAGTGTTTTTCAATGACGGATATGGAACATCTATCGCGCAGGCTCGAGACGATGGATTGTTCGACCATGTGTTGAGCCCGAACAGATACAAGGTGTATGCGAGAACGGACCAAGGAGTGTCGAACGTCGAAGTAGTTGACGTTGTTGAAGATGAAATCCAGGAAGTCACTCTTGTTGTTGATTCTAGGGGTCAATTGACAGTCTCAATTGAAGGCCTTTGGGATGGAGAGAGCGTGCGTCTAGAAATCTCTTCTGAAACTAGCGGAGTCAGCATACGAACGTTACATGGAGAAGGGAATGGCGATTTTGTCGTTTCCGGAGTGGGTCTCGGTAAGCTCGAAATTGGCGCTTGGTCGAATAGGGGCCGTGGACAGACTAAATCGATTGAAGTGAGCGCAAGTAGCCAAGAGGCTTTTGTTGCACTGGATTTTGGTGGAAACTCGCGGATCTATGGGTCCATAACAATGCTTGATAGGGCGGTGGGCAGCGGCGAATTGACGGCAGTGCCAAAACAATCGGGCAAGACAAGTGGCTCGGGTGCCATAAATGCCGACGGTACCTATGAGATTAGAGGATTGGAAGATGGCGAATACACAGTTCTTGTCGATCAATTCAAACGGTTAAGCCTAAAGCTGGAAGACAGCGGTTGGTCGGGAACTAGGAGAGTCGCCTTCGGTCAGTTCGATGTAACGATCATGGGGGACACCCAACTAGACATACAGCTTCCGACAAAGTCCGAGTCTGAGTGAATGCATTCTTTGCTTGACTGCTCGATCCAAACTGGTGAGACTTGAGTAGCACTTGCATAGCCCAAGTATTGATCTGCATGGTTGGAGAAAAGGCTCATCAAATATACGCATTCCCTCTCTGGTCAGTACTGCTCAATACGCATTCCCCATACGAGAATAGTTTGGGCGTCGCAAGGAAACTAGTGGGTGGCGGATGTCGGACGCTAATTACTTCAAGACCTCGTTGCCTAACCGATGGCCTGCGAATCAGGCTTTGAGGGTTCTCTTCTACACGCACTCTCAGGGCTTGTGAACACTGCTATGGATCCTGACCAAGATTCCACACTTGGTCGAATAGCGCATATTCGTGTGTTATGTTGACTGGCACAGCGGAGATTCCCCAACTATGAATCCTCTTCGGCTGATCCTTAGTCTGTTCCTGTTTGTCGGCGCTGTGCAGATCCAAAGCGACGATACCGTTACTCTGAATGGGCACATTGTTGCGAATGGACAACAATCCCACACTGTATTTGTAGGGGTGTTTGAATTGCCGATGCGGCCCGAAGCGGAAGCATGGATTTGGACTCGAATTGAGTCCACAGAATTCACATTGAACGTACCTGACGTCGAGGAGATCCAGTTGGTGGCGCTGCGGAAAGATTCCTTGCCCGTGGTGCAGCGAATTCATCCAGGCTCTGCCGACGCAACAATCGAGCTTGAGTTTGAAGAGGGATTGACACTCGACGGAAATGTCCTTTCAACCGACGGCATCCCCGTTGCGAACACACGGCTGGTTTTGGGCCGCAACGACTTGCCAAACGTCCAGCTTCCTACCTACGTCAAGTCTTCCTGGGAGAGCGATGCTGACGGTCGATTCACGATTGGCGGCTTGGCTGCGAATACCAGCTACGAAATAGAGGTCGCCCCGCCCTTTGGCGAAACAGAGATGTTTTCTGTAAGGGTTTCGGAGAGCAATCCGGTCCTCGATCTGCGTCTGTCGGACGCCTATTTCGTGATGGGCAGAGTTGTAGACCTTGACCAAGACACTGTTCAAGAGGCAAGAGTTAGCTTTCTGCTTGTTGAACAAGAGAGCGAATTTTTTCTCCGTCCTCCATTTGGTCCAGATGAGCGGAGTCCATCGACCGCTACTGACGCCAACGGAGAGTTTGAAATTGGACCACTCCAGCGAGATAGGAAACTAACTTTAGTTGCTCGACACGAGAAACTGGGTTCCTCGAGTGTGCTGCAAGTCGCTTCAGGGGAGCACGACGTGGAGTTGGTTCTCTCCGGCATGGTTCGTGTGATTGGACGTGTGCTTGATGCAGCCACTGGCGAACCCATCGACGACTTCTCATTGTTTGCAGTTCGCGGCGATGGGAGTCGCAAGTATTCATACGCTGACTCGAAAGGGGAAATTTCAAGCATGGTGGATCCAAAGACAGTGGGGTTTGTCGTGGATTCCTCGGAGTACAGCGTTCACGTCAGTACGGGGATCACGTTGGAATCGATCGATGAGTACGATCTAGGCGAGATTGCTCTGAATCGATCAAGACAATTGACGGGTCAAATCTATGATGCAGCGAGCCGCGAACCCGTTGTGGGGGCTACAGTTTTGCATTCGGATAGCAGACTGACTGAGAGTGTCGGAACCCGTTGGGGCATCATCATCAGCAAATACATGGGCGAGACGGCTCGTGCGATTACAAACGACAAGGGTGAGTACCTGCTAAACCGAGTTTCTGGAGACTCAACCCAATTGGAGGTGTATGCCGAAGACTATCAAGACCAAGTGCATCAAATTGATGGTGGCACCACCGTGTTTGACGTTGCTTTAGTGAAGAAATCGACCAGCTCAAGAGTCAGAGGGAGAATTGAGTCCTTGGTGGGAGATCCTCTGGCAGGCGAAGTGTACTTCGCAACCGGAATCGGGGCCTCTATCGCTCAGGCTCAAAGCGATGGATTGTTCGACCATGTGCTGAGCCCAAATAAGTACACGGTGTGGGCAAGAACGGACCAAGGAATGTCGAACGTCGAAATTGTTGATGTTGTTGAAGATGAAACCCGGGAAGTCACGCTTGTTGTTGATTCGAGGGGTCGCCTGACAGTCTCCGTTAACGGTCTGTGGGATGGAGAGATCGTGCAGCTAATCATTTCTTCCGAACCCAGCGGGGTCGGCGTACGGTCGGTGGAGACAAATGGGAACGGCGAAGTTGTCGTTGTGGGATTAGGGATTGGTGAGTTCACGATTAGGGCACGGTCGAATCGAAAGCGCACACAGGTGAAATCGTTTCAAGTGAGTGTTAGTAGTGAAGAGGCTTTTGTCCAATTCAACTTCAGTGGCAATTCGCGGATCTTCGGCTCTTTAACAATGCCTGATGGGTCGGTGAGCAGCGGACAATTAACTGCAACGCCAAAGCAACTGGGCAAGACAGGCAGCACGGGTGTCATCAACACAGACGGCACCTATGAGATTATCGGTCTGAACGACGGCGAATACACAGTTTACGTCCATCGATTAGTAAGGCTTAGCCTAAGTCGGGGAAACAGAAGTTGGTCGTCAGCTGGGACAGACCGCGTGGGTCAGTTCGATGTATTGATTAGAGGGGACACCCAACGAGACGTACAGCTTCCGACAAAGTCCGAATCTGAGTGAATGCAGTTTTGGTCAACTTTTCAATCCGAATTGAATAGCCAATTGGTACGCGTGAGCGGCTCGCGTATCGACCTGCAATGCGCTACGCATCTGCGTGATAGAGAGAACGTTTCTTGTCTTGGCTAGGCTTGCTCACTGGTCGTACGCGATCAAGACTCTGCATTGGCGTCTTTTATTGACGCTTGCGAGACAAGACTAGATAATTGAGACGCGATTCTCTAGACGAAAGATGTTCGTCTCGGTAGCAAGATGTCAGTCCAAATCATCCAAAGGCTGAAGTCGGCGATTCCAGCAATCGCAGGAGTGGTCACTGCTTGTGCGCTCTCGTTTGTTCTAGCGTTGACTGTACTCCAACGCCCAAGCGATTTCGATTCTAGCTCTAGTACCAATTCAGCTGCTACTAGCCAATCCCAATCTGCACTAGAAGATCACGCTGAGGAGCCGGTTGACGGCAACACTCTAGTAGCCGTTGCAACAGCAGCGACTGTTGCCGAGCTTGTTGAGTTGGAAAGCGAGTACGCGAGAGCGGTGACCCTTCGTCAAATGCTGGCAAACACGAACGAAAAGGGCACCCTGGAGCTTCTTGACCAAACAGTGGCAGTAGCCCAGCCCAAACTGAGACTTCGACTGCAGGTGCAGATAGTCCAGAAGCTAGCCTCGATAGATCCCTCAATGGCGCTTGACCATGCACAAAACCTTCCAATTCAACACCGCAATCAATTACTCGAGGTCGTGTTCGAAGAGTGGTCCGTGTCAAGCCTGGACGAGGCACTATCGCATGCCGCGACTCTTGAGGACAAAGAACGACTGGCAGTCCTAAGGACGATTTTTCGAACAAGGGAAGATCTCTCCACGACAAGATTGAGCCAGATTGCGCACGATCTGGGCTATGGTGGAATGGCGACACGACTCAAGGAAGATCTGCTGGTCAAGTCGGCAAGCCGAAATCCAGAAGATTCCTGGAATCAGATTCTCGAAGACCCCTGGAGGGATTACAGCCAGGTAATGTCGCTAGTGGATGTTGCAGATGCTTGGATAAAGGCAGAGGGACGTGATGTGCTCTATCAAATTGCTGAGTCCATCCCTAATCATCGCACCCGAACCCAGGTGATTCGGATCCTCCTTGGTCAATTTCCCGCTCAAGACGCACCTGAAGCGTTCGACTATGCCAGATCTTTGTACGATCAAACCGACGATTCAATCTTTCGAGCTAGCTTGTTTTGGTGGACAGCCAATGATCCCTACTCCGCATTTAAGGCGGTAACGGAATTGGACGACAAAGCACTGCGCCTGAAGATGCAGACAACAGTCGCAGACCGGTGGGCGCAAGTCGATCCTCTCGCCTTGCTGCAAAACATTGCCGACTTTCCCAACAAGGCACAAGTTAACGCACGACGCATAGCGATTGGCGAAATTGCCAATACCTCGCCTCGGAACGCGACCAAAGCTCTCGCACAGCTTCCCTCAGACGAGACGAAAAGTGTTGCTGAGCAGTTGGCTTACCGATGGGCTATGAAGAATGTGCAGGAAGTGGTGGATTGGATTCAAACCGATCCGACTGTTCAGGATTATCAAGACGATCTGCTAGTCGAGGTTTTTCGAGTGCTAGTTCGAACGGACTCGGAAGCAGCTATGAAACTTGCGCTCGACCGACCTGTGCGCTCTTCATATCGCAGTCTGGAGTACCAAGTCGTTCGGCTGCTAGTTTCGGACAACAAGATTGAGGAGTCGCTTGCGCTATTGCCTCGTGTGCGAGAGGGTTCCGGCCAAGTCGATGCGTTCTATCTAGTGGGGCTCAATCTGGCACTCAATAAAAACATAAACCAAGCGCTGGAACTAGGCGAACAGCTGAGCGCTTCGCGACGCGACACGTATTTGAAAATTGTGATGAGGGGATGGGCGTCCAGAGACGCGCAAGGGCTGTATCTCTCGATGGACAATCTCCCAGACATGGAAACGAAACGTCTCGCCGCAAACGCATTGGCTGAACACCCGGAAACACTAAACGAAGATCAACGCGAACATGTAAAAACGCTTACGGGCCGAGATTCGCTGCACGACGATTTTGAAACAATTGTCATTATGAGTTCGCCATGAGAGACAATTCCCGAACTAAGAGAACTCGCAGAAATTTGGTCCAGTTTGTAGGAGGCTTTGCCGTCACCTGTTTGGTGGCGGCAGGCGGGTTCTTCTTCATCAGGTTGCTTCTATCCGATGGAGGTGTACGCGTAGACGAGAACACTATTACACCGTCGGCGGAGGCCTTGCATTCTGGACAGGCCCAACCTTCGGGAAGGGAATCGATTCCCTTGGGAATGCTTGACGACATTGGCTCCATTCAAAGTGGATTTGAGCGAGCCATTGCGTTAGACAGCTACCTTGTTCAAGCAGACGCAAACTTTTTAAAACAACTATTCGTTCAATCAAAGTCGATTACGCCCACCCGTGCTCGCGAGACCGTGCAGGAGGAGCTTCTTCGCCGGTTCGCGACAACAGACCCCGTTCAGGCGTTGGACCTGCTCAGAGGCAGCTCGCGACTTGAGCAGGAACTGATGCTTGGAGTTGTATTCCATGAGTGGGCAAGTACAGATCTAGACTCCGCGAGAAAGCACGCGAGCACTTTAGAACCATACTTTCTTCGTCAGATTGCTTATGGCGCGATGCTTGAAGTTAACGAGACCCTTACAACAAGTGAAACGCAACAAATTGCTCGCCATCTAGAACTAACCTACGTTGCAATGCAGGACGTTGTAAACGTCCACGACACTTCCGCTACGAAGAATCACGAGGAAATTTGGAATGCGACGCTGACCAGTAGCCACCGGTACCGCCTCAAGTATTCACTGCTTGTCCGGCTGGCGCAAAGACAGGTTGAGGCAGAGGGATTGCCCGCCATTGACGAAATTGGTAAGTCCCAAACGGATTGGAGAACACGGAAAGGCGTACTTCGTGAATCCATCAAATGGGCAGCAAGATCTGATCCTAGGGCCACCTTTGAATTCGCGTTGGGTTCATTTCGAGAAACCGATTCCTATCTTGTCATGGATGCTTTAGAGCAGTGGGTTCAATGCGAACCAGAGAATGCACTAAGCGCAATATCCAGTCTTGAAACAAGCCGGCTGCAGAAAGAACTGTATAGCAAAGTCGTCGCTTCTTGGTCGGACTACGAGCCCCGAGAGCTTCTTCGCAATCTCGAATTGCTGCCTGAGAACTTGCGCGTTAGTGCTCAACGTACGGCTTTCTCAAAAATCCGAGATCTCTCTGCTCAAGAAGTCACTCAGTTGGTTGCAGAATTGCCCGAACACAATCAGTCATACTCAATTCGGACGATTTTGGGCAATTGGAAGAACTATGCGTTTGAAGAGGCTCTTGATTGGGTTATGTCGTATGTTGAATTGTCGCACTTGTCGCACACGTCACGCGTAATGGGTTCGCTGATAACGAAGGAAAATTTCAGTTTGCCAGATGGCTACGTCTCACCTGGATTCAGGTCATATGGCCATCGAGTTGGAAGTACCCTAATTGGCACAATGTTGAGTGACTTGAACGCAATCAACGCCGAATTGGTATTCGAGAGAATTTTGGATAAACCCTTGGATGACAACCAAGTAGGACTCGAAGCTGACGTCGTCATGTATTTGGTCTACTCGGACGTGGATGCAGCCATTGACCTGCTTCCGCGTATTCGCAACGAAAAGACAAGAATTGCTGCAATTCAGCGAGTCGGTGGACGGTTAGGTTTTGAAGAGGAATGGGAAAAAGCAGGGAAATTTGGAAGTCGTTTGCCTAAACCTCAACGCTCAAGCTTTTACGACAGCGTTGTCCGGGACGGTTTCGATTTTGTCGGACACAGCGTTGGTAGAAGTGTTGTAGAGACGGTTGCGCAAATCCCATATCCGGAATTGCGGTCTCGAGCTGCTTTGTGGGCCATCGAGAGTCGGAAAGCAAGAAAGAACCTCTCCGCTAGCGAAGAGACATCTCTTAGAGGATACCTAACCGATGAAGACAAAGAAGAGGAGAGCAGGTTAGAAATCACTATTACACATTAGATTTCCAAGGACGCTTCTCGATTACAGATTGAGTGAGATTTACATTTGGACGTCTATTTGTAAATTATTTTGTGATTGTTTGACTAATGTGGCTGTGGGCGACTCAATATACCTGGCGAAACTGCGCCATTGTTTGGCTCGCCCTGACGTCCCATCTGATATATAGAAACTGCGATCTTCCCTCGGTGCAAGATTGATGTTGATCGAATTTTAGCCAATACCTTCGCGAGCCTAAGGGAACTCTAACCCATCCGCACAAACCCCAACGTGAGCTCGAGGTAATTTCGTCCCTGTCGAGCTCGTATAGAGGATTTGGAACTCTAAATATGCGATGAAGCTTGTTAATCGAAACTGAAGCGTAATCTAGTGACGCTGCGCAAGTGAGCTAGCACTCTCGCTCTCAACTCGCATTGCTGGCGCTGATATTCATATAGGTATTGCGCGGGGGTTGATAGTTGACGTTGTTGAATATAGACCACATAATTTGAGTGCGACTCGTTGGACGAAACACGTTTGGCCCTAGCAATATGGCTGTCAACATATTCCCAAGATTGAAATCTTTGATTCCAGCGCTCGCTGGGTTCGCAACAGCCTGTGCACTCTTTTCAGTTCTAGTGTTGACTGTATTTGAATTGCCACGCGAGCGTGGCAATTCCTCAAGTATAAACACGGATGCGACTAGTCAATCTCAGTATGCGATAGGTGCTAGCACCGAGAAGCCGGTCGGCGGCAACACTCTTGATGGCGCTGCAAAAGTAACGACTGTTGCCGCGCTTGTAGAGTTGGAAAGCGAGTACGCGAGAGCAGTTGCTCTTCGTCAAATGCTGGCAAACGCGAACGAAAAGGGCGCACTCGAGCTTCTTGACCAACTAGAGGCAGTCGCCCGGCCGAAACTGAGACTTCGGTTACAGAAGCAGATAGTTCAGAAGCTAGCCTCAATAAATCCCGTGAGGGCTCTTGCCCATGTACAAGAGCTTCCAATGCGTCACCGCAATCAGTTTTTCGGGGTTGTATTTAAAGAGTGGTCCCTTTCCAGCTTGGACGATGCGTTGTCGTATGCCAAGAGTCTTGAGGACAAAGAGAAATTGGCAGTCGTAAGAGCGATTTTTCAAACAAGGGACGATCTTTCTAAAACTAGCTTGAATCAGATTGCGCACGACTTAGGCTACAGTGGAATGGCAACACGACTCCAGGAAGACAAGCTAGTCAACTCCGCTAGCCTAAATCCCGCAGATTCGTGGAATCAGATACTCGAAGATCCATGGAGGGATCACAGTCAAATAGATTCGCTTTCAAGTATTGCAAGTGCGTGGATAGAGGCAGAGGGACGAGAGGTGCTCTACCAGATTGCTGGATCCCTCTCGAATCACCACACCCGGACTCAGGTGGTGCAAGTTCTGCTTGGTCAAATAGCGACTCAAGACCCACAGATTGCTTTTGAGTATGCAACGTCTCTATACGATCAAACCGATGAATCCATTTTTCGCTTAGTACTTTACTGGTGGACCACTAACGACCCTTACACTGCATGGAAGGCAGTTAACAACTTGGACAACGAATCTCTGCGCCTGAAGTTGCAAACTGCAGTTGCAAATAGGTGGGCGCGAATTGACCCTCTTACCCTGTTGCAGAGAATCGCTGACTTCCCCGCCGCTGCACAAGCTAACGCTCGAAGCAGAGCCATTGCCGAAATTTCCAAAGCGTCGCCCCGGGATGCGATTGATGTTCTCGCCCAACTTCCATCGAGTGAAGTGGAGAACGCAGCCAAGCAATTGGTTTATCAGTGGGCACTGAAGAATGTGCAGGAAGTAATGGATTGGATTCAGACTGATCCGACCGTACAAGACTATCAGGAAGCTCTATTGGCGGAGGCGTTTCGAGTGCTAGTTCGAGTGGACTCAGAAGCAGCAATGAATGTCGCGCTTGATCGTCCTATGGATTCCTCTCAACCCAACCTAGAGTACGAAGTCATTCGTTTGCTAGTTATCGACAACAAGATAGAGGAGTCTATTTCACTATTACTAAGAATGCGTGAGGGCGATAGCCAGAGCAAAGCTTTCGTTTTGGTTGCAACGCAGCTGGTAGTCAACGAGGAGATAGACCGAGTGATGCAATTAGGTAAACACTTGGATGACTCACGTCGCGACTCTTATTTTTCGGATGTGTTGAATGCATGGGCGTTCAACGATGCGCAAAGGATGTTTCTTTCACTGGACGACCTTCCCAACGTAGAAGTCAAGCATCTTGCTGCAAATGCGTTGGCCAGGTATTCCTGGAAACTAAACGAAGATCAAGTTGAATATGTCCGCGCGCTTGCGGATAGGAAGTCTCACCGAGACTTGGGTTTTCGCACAACTATCAATACGAACACGCCATGAACCGGAACCTTGGCACAAAGCCAACCCGAAGGCACTTGATTCGATTTGTTGCAAGCTTTGGCGTTACCTTTGTGGTGCTCACTGGAGGGTTTTTCTTGGTCAGTGTATCGCTGTCCGACGAAAGTCCACAGGCAAAAGAATCAGCTACTGCACCGTCAGAGCAATCATTCTCAACTCGACAAGTCAACCCTTCGCCAACGAGAGTGGCAATTTCCATTGATAGGCTTGCAGATTTCGGTTCCATTCCAAGTGGTTTTGAACGACTCGTTGCCTTAGATCGAGTACTCGCACAGGCAGATGAGCGAATTCTAAAGATGCAATTCGTCCAATCGAGCTCGATTTCGCCCACTAGCGCTCGGTTTCTTGTAAAGCAAGAAATTCTTCGGCGTCTCGCCTCACTTGACCCGAGTCTGGCGATTGGACTGCTCGAGGATCGATCACGGCTAGAGCAGGAGCGCTTGATTGGTGCTGTCTTTAGAGAGTGGTCAAGTGCCAGTCTAGATTCGGCAACGGAACACGCCAGAACACTAGAGCCGTTGGTTTTGCGACAGATTGCATTTGGAGCAATGCTTGAAGTCAAGGAGGATCTCACAACTGTTGAGAAGGAAGCGATTGGTCGCCACTTAGGAATAGCAGACTTTGCTCGTCAGCGCGCTGTGAACGCGAGTGACATCGATGCTGCAACGAGCCACGCGGAAATTTGGAGCAAGACACTGAGCAGCAATCGACCGTACAACCTCAAATATTGGCGACTCGTACAGCTGGCGAAGGCACGGATAGATGAAGAAGGATTGAGCGCAATTGAATCAATTGGCGAGTCATTGACTGACCGGAGAACACGTCAAGGTGTATTGCGTGAATCCATCGAATGGGCGGCAAGATCAGATCCAAAGTCCACGTTTGAGTATGTGTTGAATTCTTTCAAGAATACGGATTCACATCTTGTGACAGAAGCTCTAAAGCAATGGGTTCAACGCGAACCCGAAAATGCGTTACGTGCAATCTCTGGCATTGAATCTAGTGGACTACAGAAGGAGCTCTATCGCAATGCCGTCACTGCATGGTCAGAGTATGAGCCACGAGGTCTGCTTAGCAATCTTGAGTTCTTGCCTAAAGACATGCGATTTAGTGCTCGAAATACGGCTTATTCAAAAATCCGAGACTTCTCTCCGCAGGAAGTCACCCAATTGGTTGCAGCATTGCCCGAAGGCAATCGGACTTCAACAATTCGCGCGATATTAGGCAATTGGAAGGATTACGCGTTTGACGAAGCTTTCGATTGGGCGTTGTCTTATTTGGAATTGTCGCAGGAGTCGCGCAATTCTCAGCCCGCGAGGGGGTTGGATGAGTTCTGGTCGTCTGTTTATCACGTGGGAGACACTTTGACGGACGTAGTGTTGCGGGAAGTGAACCCGATCAACGCAAAGTTGGCATTCGACCGAATATTGAGGCAGTCTTTGGACGAGGACGACGTAGGTATGGAAGCTAACGTGGTCATGCACTTAGTCGAGTCGGATGTGGATGCCGCAATAGAACTCCTTCCACATATTCGTAACGATAAGACGAGGGAAGCGGCAATTAAACGTGTTGGCCACAGGTTGGGACTACAGGGACATTGGGAAATTGCAGGGAAGTTTGGAAGCCGTTTGCCGAAGTCTCAACGCCCAAGTTTCTTCGACAGCGTTATCTACGTCCGGTTCGATCTCGTCCGTAGCACTCTCGTTAAAGGAGACGTCGTCGAGATCGTAGCGCAAATCCAATCTCCGGAATTGCGGTCTCGAGCTGCTCTGTGGGCCATCGAGAATGGGAAGGCAAAAAAGAATCTCTCCCGGAGCGACGAGACACTGCTTTGGGGATATTTGACTGATGACGACAAGAAAGAGGAACAAAGTATCGAAATCACGATTGTCCCTTGAAGCTCTGTACAAACGTTCGGCACCATTTGTATAATATACTTTACATTTAGACGTCTATATGTAAAGTATATTTATGATAGGTAGGCCATTGTGGCTGCAGAAGATCGAAGACGCTTGGTCAAAGCGTGCTATTGTTTGGCTCGCCGGCGTGCGCCGAGTGGGCAAGACAACACTCGTGAAAATGCTCGACACGACCGAGGTGACCTATAGGAACTGCGATCTTCCGTCGGTGCACCGAGAGCTTGAAGATCCAGAGTTTTTTCTCCGGTCTTTGCCGAAGGGGGCCGTAGTCGCCTTCGATGAAGTGCATCGTCTAAATGATCCGAGCTTGTTGCTCAAAATTGCTGCAGACGAGTTTCCTAGCCTACGAGTCATAGCAACAGGTTCGTCAACGCTCGCTGCATCCAGCAAGTTTCGGGATTCGCTAACTGGTCGCAAGCAGGTTGTCCTTCTAACTCCAGTCCTTTGGCAAGAGTGTCAATCTGATTTTGGAATAGGAGACTTGGATAGACGATTGCTACATGGCGGGCTGCCAGAGCCGCTTTTGTCTACACGCAAGGACTCAGATTTTTTTGCTGAATGGTTGGATAGCGTATACGCTCGAGACATTCAAGAATTGTTTGGAGTGAGAAACCGCACAGGCTACCTGAGTCTCATTGGGTTGCTGCTGCGTCAAAGCGGTGGTCTGCTCGACATTACAAAACTTGCCCAAGTATCGCGAATTAGTCGACCGACTGCTTATAGCTATCTCGAGTCTTTGCAACTATCGCATTTGATTCGATTGGTCCGCCCCATGAATGGAGGCGGCAAGCGGGAAATAGTCAGACAGCCAAAATGCTATGCGTTTGACACTGGATTCGTAACGTACGAAAAAGGTTGGGATGTGCTTCGGTCCGAAGATCGAGGGCTTCTTTGGGAGCATTTGGTGATCGACGCGCTCTATGCGCAATTTCCGTCAGAGAATATCTTGTACTGGAAGGATAAGTCCAACAGAGAGATCGACTTCATAGTAAGAACCAAAAGGGACGAACACCACACAGTAGAGTGCAAGATTGATGTTGATCGTATTTCTGTCAAGACTCTCGCAAATTTCAGGAAACGCTACCAAAACGGCTTAAACTTCGTCGTTAGCCCACGGGTTCTTCGTCCATACCGTGCTCGTATTGAAGGATTGGAGATCACGTTCAGCGACGGGGCGAACTTAGTCGATGCTAGTGCACAATCTGCTGACGCTGAGGTAATGCGCTAGTATTCGCGTAGCCGTGTCTTCGGCTTCCCAGCAGCAACCACAGATTACATTGCATCAACAAAATTGGTGTCTTGTTGCCAAGCAATTTGCTTCGTAGCGATCAATTAAGCAGTAGTAATGACATAGAAGTTAACGGATAGTAATAACTGCTTGACTGTCCAAGTAGTTGAGTGTTCATCGTTTGGAGCGGGGATGAAACGTCTCATCATCTTGATGCTATGTGGTTTTCTACTCACGGCGTGGCCGTTATACGGCAATCAAACATCTAGCGTTGAATTTCGCATTGTGTCTCAGCATGCGGATGCCGAAGCTGTGTGGCTGGGCGTGTTCGTTGGTCCTGTGAATTCTGATACTGAAGCGTTGAGTTGGACTTCGGCCGAGTCCGATGAATTCACGCTAGAGATTCCACAGACCGACGAGGAAGTACTGCTTTTGGCGCTGCGCAGGAATTTCGTGCCGATCACTGTGCGGATAACTGACGATTTACGCAGTTCAGGTATCGACCTGGATTTCAAGCCTGGTCACCAATTCCTGGGCACGATAGTGTCGACGGATGGCATCGAAGTGGCAGATGCTGTTCTTTCCATCGAAAGACAAGATCTACCGTCACAGCAGATCCCAAGTCAGGCGAAGTTGGAGTGGACTAGCGCCGTGGACGGCACGGTTTCAATCGGCGGTCTCGTACCAGGCAAGCATGAACTGCACGTTGAATTGCCTTACATTCCTACTGAGATCTTCGACATACAAATCAATGAGGGGGAAGACGCCGAAGGAGATTTGGTGCTTGGCAACGCGCATTGCGTGAGAGGCAGCGTCCTCGATCATGACAGGAACCTAGTTGCCGGGGCCGACGTATCTGCGTCTTTCGATATCGATGGCGAGGAATTCTCCCAAAGATCGAGTGTGCAGACTGATTCGGCTGGCGAGTTTCAAATGGGTCCTTTCGTCAGTGGGCAAGCTGTATACCTGTCTGCGGCACATGCGGATCATGGATCAACCTTCGGCAGTAGAGTGTTCGCTGGCAATCACGAGGTCCAGCTAATCCTCTCGAAACTGGTAGAAGTTGTCGGAACTGTATTGGATGCGGAGACCGGTACGCCAGTTGAGGAATTCACGCTGAGAGTGCGTGGATATTTGGGACTCGAGTTTCCACATTCGGGTACAAACGGAACAATCTCTGTGAAAGTTGACTCCGATGCCCATGGATTAGTCATAGAGGCTCCAAACTACATTCCCTACTTTCATACTGAGTTCAGCCCCGGAACTATGGAAGTGTATGACTTGGGGAAAGTTGAATTGGACCCCGGTGTTCACGTAACGGGATTAGTTTACGACTCAATTAGCCGACAGCCCGTCGAGGGAGCTCAAATAGCGAGTATAGGCAAAGGAATTGACAGAGAGGATCTCACAGAAAGTTCCATTCGGCTCGCACACTACATGAATAGGAACGTTAACGCAACTAGCGATGCGGATGGTGAGTTCTCACTTGGACCACTGCCGTCAGGTGATTCTGTGTTGCAGGTATTTGCGAAGGACTACAAATGGGAGCAAATCCCTTTCGATGGACAGTCTGCACGAATAAATATCGAACTCACACCTAGTGATGTGCGACCCACACGCATTGTCGGTCGAATTGAGTCCAACCATGGAGTAGCTGTAGCGGGGCAGGTCAATTTCTACCACGTCGAGAACGCCAGCGGCGTTGGATTCCAAACAGAGGAAGACGGCAGCTTCGAGTACGCGACTCGGGCGGGAACCCACCAAGTCTACGCAAACACAGACCTCGGCCGGTCCGAGACAATTGAGGTCACTGTCGATGAGGGTATAACAGAAGAGGTAGTCTTGGTGGTTGACCCTTTCGGTCGGCTTGAAGGGACGATCAACGGGCTGAAGGGTGCTGAGAGAGCTCATGTTTTGGTTTTCTCTGACGATAGCAGGGTGGGGAGCGTTGGAGGAATTTCCAACGGTGAGGAGTTTCGAATCGCTGGCCTAGGCGCTGGCTCCTTCACGGCAAGGGCGGCAACAACCATGGACCGCCAGCTCACAAAGTCGTTTGAAGTGACCGAGAATTCAGGCAACGTCTATGTGGAGTTTTCGTTTGCCGCCGATTCTCGACTCTACGGCAGAGTATTGTCACTCGGGGATCCCAGCTCCTTCCGCCAAGTACGAGCGATTCCAAAGGAGAGCAGTTCCATATCGGGTAGGTGCGACATTCTCGACGACGGCTCGTTCGAAATTCGTGGACTCAGCAACGGCGAGTATTGGATCGAAGTGGCTGACCCTCAATTGTGGGGTGTTGCGATAGATAGCGAGAGCAACGTGTACAAGCGTATTGAGGTCGAAATTGCAGGCGAAACCGAGTTGAACATCGATCTCGCATCGCCCTGAACTTACAGACGGAGCATGTAGATTGGAATCGCAAATTAGGAGGAAAAGTGAATCGTCTTGCTAGGTTGATCGTTCCATGTCTGGCGTTCATGGCATGGACAGTCTGCGGCGATGAGACAACGGACGTCAAGTTTCGCATCGTCTCGCAACATACCGATGTTGCGGAAGTGTGGATTGGGGTGCGTGTGGGGCCGATTCGTTCAGGAACCGCGGACTGGAGATGGACATCGACGGAGTCCGAGGAATTCACGCTGGAAATTCCGCAGACTGAAGAGGAAGTAGCGCTAATAGCGCTGCGCGGGTTCTCGGCGCCGATCCTTGTGCTAGTGACACAAGAGTTGCGCAATTCCGGCATCGAGCTAGATTTCAATCCAGGCAAGCGATTTACGGGCACGATACTGTCGACGGATGGAATCGAAGTCGCTGACGCTGTCGTTTCTGTTGAACGACAGGACTTGCCTTCGCAGCAGATTCCAAGTCAGGCAAAGTCTGAGTGGACCAGCGCCGCAGATGGCACCTTTTCGATTGAAGGTCTTGTCGCTGGCAAGTACGAGTTGCACGTTGAATTGCCTTACATCCCTACAGAGACTTTCGACATTCAAGTCAACGACGGCGAAGATGCTGAGGAAGACTTAGTGCTTGGCAACGCGCATTTCGTGAGGGGCCGTGTCCTCGACCATGATCGGAATCCAGCTGTAGGCGCGGACGTACGCATGTATTCCTACTTTAGCTTTCAGGATTCTGGATTTAGACAGACCGTCCCAAGCGATTCATCTGGGGAGTTTCAGTTTGGACCATTTGTTTACGGTCAAGTCGTGAGCCTGTCCGCCACGCATACTGAAGGTGGTTCCACGCAAAGCAACGATGTGTTTTCGGGAAATCACGACGTGAACCTAGTGCTCTCGAAACTCGTAGATGTTGTAGGAACAGTCGTGGATGCTGAGACCGGCACGCCGCTAGATGAGTTCACACTTAGAGCATTCGGCAACGGGTGGACGCGCCAATATCCTCACAAAGAAGCAAATGGAGAAATCTCTGCGACTATCGATTCTCTTGCCTGGGCTCTAGTCATCGAATCACCCAGCTACACACCGCATTTCGATACCGACTCGGACTTGAGCACGTTGGACGAATATGACATGGGAGAGGTACATTTGGAAGCTGGCATTCAGGTGACAGGTCTTGTCTACGATTCGACAAGTCGGCAACCCATTGAAGGTGCGTCCATTGCAAGCTGGGGAAAGGGGTTCGGCGGCGAACTTCCAACTGGTAGAACTACTTTCATTGTTCGATACATGCAAATGAAAGTTAACGCCACTAGCGACGCAGAAGGCAAGTATTCGATCGGGCCACTGCCATCAGGCGAATCGGTTCTTGTCGCATCCGCGGGAGGCTACAGACCTGAGGAAATTTTCGTCGACGGTCAATCCGCGGAACTAGACATTGGCTTGACTGCAATAGACGTGGGAACAACCCGCATCAATGGTCGGATTCAGACAACTAACGGGGATCCTATTGCGGGCCAAATCAACATCTACCACGTCGAGAACAACAGTGGAATGGGTTATCGAACCGAGGAAGACGGCACGTTTGAGCACACAACTCGTGCTGGAACGCAACAGATCTACGCTAGTACAGATCGTGGACGATCCCAGACAATTGAACTCAGCGTTAGCGAGGGCGCAACGGAGGATGTTGTGCTAGTTGTTGATCCCTTTGGTCGACTTGCGGGGACGATTAATGGGCTTGAAGGAGCGGAGTTGGCTTACGTTTCGGTCATTTCTGGCAATCGTGCGGTGCGAGGCACTTCAAGAATTGCCAACGGAGAGGACTTTCTGATCGAAGGCATCGGGACTGGTCCCTTTATGGCCAAGGCTTGGACGACAATGAACCGCCAACTCGCACTGTCGTTCGAATTAACTAAGGTAACGGAGGAAGCCTATTTGGAGTTTTCCTTTAGCGGGGATTCACGACTCTACGGAAAAATACTCTCGCTTGTTGATAGCAACCCCTACCTTCAGGTACGAGCGATCGCGAAAGACAAGGGAGCCATATCGGGTTGGAGCGGCATTCTCGATGACGGCTCGTTCGAAATTCGCGGACTCAGCGATGGCGAATATTGGATTGAAATTGGCGAAGAGAGAGGAGCGGGAATACCCGTTGGCAAAACGATAGGCAAGAATCGCTACGAAGCCGCGGTTGCCGGGGACACCGAGTTGAATATTGATCTTGCATCGCCGTAGTCACAGGATTGGCCTGAGTCCATTGGGGGTTGCATCGAATATGAAACAGCTTGGCTTTCTACTATCTCTATTCCTGCTGTTTTTGGTGTCACCGGTTCAAGGCGAAGACACGACCACACTACATGGCCGCTTTGCCACCAACGAAAACGGCGCACCCAATGTATGGATTGGCGTATTCGAATCGCCGATGCGACCAAGTGCGGAGGCTTGGAGTTGGACTCAAGTTGAATCCACAGAGTTCACCTTGACCGTTCCCGATGCGGAGGAAATTCAGCTAGTTGCTTTGCAGAAAGATTCTCTGCCGCTCGTGCAACAGATTAGTTCAGGCTCGGACGAGCCATTCGTTCTCGAATTTCAAGATGGGATATCTCTGGACGGCACTCTCCTTTCTACAGACGGTATTCCTGTTGCAGACGCACGATTGACTGTGGACCGCAACGATTTGCCAAACGTACGGATTCCAGACCACATCGAGTATTCCTGGACTAGTGATGCCGACGGAAGATTCAAAATTGGAGGTCTTTCACCCAACGAAAGGTATGAAATCCAAACTGAGCTGCCATTCATTCAAGATGAGCGGTTTCCGGTTCGAATGCCGGAAAACGGCAACTATCGGCAAGAGTTCCGTCTCTCAGACGCATACTTCGTTCTGGGTCGAGTAATGGATCCTGATCTTTCTTCATTGCAACATGCAACAGTCACGTCTCAATTCATTCCGGACGAGTTGAAAACAACGACCACTTCCGACGCCGAAGGAGAGTTCCAGCTGGGACCCTTTGCGCGGAACAAGGAGATGTGGCTCGTGGCGACACACGACGAGGAGGGTTCCTCGCCGAGGCTTCAGGCAACTTCGGGTGAGCATGACATTGAGTTGACGCTCGGTGGCATGGTACAGGTCATCGGAACGGTTATTGACGCGTCGACCGGGGATCTGATCGACGACTTCACATTGCTGGCGGCTCGCGCAGACCGGAGTCGCACCTATCCGTATATTGGATCGAAAGGCGAGATTTCCAGTCGTGTGGATTCAAGGACAACAGCGCTGATCGTCGATTCGGATGAGCACAACGCACACTTCATTGTGGATTTAGAGCTTGAATCGGTCGACGAATACGACCTGGGCGTGATTGCCTTGAAGCCTGGAAGAGAGCTGACAGGCCAAGTACTCGATGCGTCAACCGGGAATCCAGTAGAGGGAGCGACTGTTTCACTTTACCACCACGACTGGGCAGGAGACATTGATTTGCATTGGCATGGATTCATACGCAGTTTGTTGAGCTACACGGTCGAATCAATAACCAACGAAGAGGGTGAGTATTCGTTGAAGCCATTGCCTGACGAATCGGTTCGGATAAGTGCTCGCGCATGGGAGTACGTGTCGCAGGAGCTTGAAGTTGGTGAAGCCGCTACCGTGCTCGATATACGTTTAGTGCATAGAAAATCGCTCAAGACGAGGATTCGAGGAAGAATAGAAACAGGGACAGGGGAACCCGTTGGAGGCATGCTTAGCATTCAAGGCGATCGCGGGTCAACTCGTTCGACTGTTCAAGACGACGGGCTGTTTGACCATGCGGTGAACCCGGGCACATACAAGGTGCGTGCAATGACTGACCAAGGCAACTCGGACACAATAACAGTTACAGTCAACGAGGATGAGACACAAGAAATCACACTGACGGTCGAGTCCAAGGGTCGTCTTAGCGGGAATATTAGCGGTTTGTGGGATGGCGAGCTGGTCACTCTCTCGGTGTTTTCGGAAGTCGAACGATCCACTGTACGGAACATATATCGAATCGGGAACGGCGAATTTCACACGGCGGGAATCGGATTCGGTGAGTTCACACTCAATGCGTCGTCGAACAGGGGACGTGAACAAGTGAGGACATTCGAGTTGAGTGCGGGTAGCGGTGAAGCATTCGTTGAGCTGAATTTCACTGGAGACTCGCGGCTGTATGGGTCAGTGAGATTTCCGGATGGATCATTTCCGAAAGGCACGGTAACGGCGATGCCGAAACAGAGTGGGAGCACTTCGAGCTCAAGCGAGATCAATGACGACGGCACTTATGAAATCAGGGGTCTGGACGATGGCGAGTACACAGTGCGCACCATGGAAACCGAGGAGATCGCCGTCACGAACCCCGATGGCAGCGGTTTCAAAACGGGGACATCAACCTCAGTTGGTCAAGTCGACGCTGTTGTGCGAGGAGACACCGAGTTGAACATCGAACTCACATCTCCTTAGTCGCACAGTTTGAATTTGTCAGGGAGTCTTTGCTCCACAGGATGAAGCGTGAATCGCCTTGCTAGGTTAGTCGCTCCATGTTTGGCGTTCATGGCAGCGACGGCATACGGCGATGAAGCAAACGACGTCAAGTGTCGCATTGTCTCGCAGCATTCCGATGAGGAGATGGTTTGGGTTGGCGTGTTCGTTGGACCCATTCACCCAGAGTCCGAGGCATGGGGCTGGACATCGGACGAATCTGAGGAATTCTCTGTGGAAATCCCGCAGACTGAAGAAGGTGTTGTTCTAGTAGCTCTTCGCAGGGGCTCCGTTCCCATAGCCACGCCCGTCACATCTAGGTTGCTCAATTCCGAAGTCACTCTCGACTTCAAACCTGGCTATAGAGTCGAAGGCAAGGTTGTGTCGACGGATGGAATCGAGGTTGCGGATGCCGTTCTGACAATGATTCCGCAGGAGAATTCCTATCTGAAAGGGACGATTCGAGAGAAATTTGAGTGGAATAGTGCTAACGATGGCACGTTCTCAATTGGTGGACTTTCGACTGGCAGTTACGAGATACAGGTCGCGCTGCCCTATGTGCCAACGGAAACTTTTTCCGTACAGGTCTTGGAAGGCGACACTAGAAGAGACTTGGAGCTTTCCGAAGCATATTACTTAGCGGGGCGTGTGGTCGACCACTCTGAGGACAGCGTCGTGGGAGCTGAAGTTACTGCAGATTTGAACATTCACTTTTTGGATTTTCGGACAACACTACAAACCACAACCGATTCGGCTGGTGAGTTTCTGATGGGGCCGTTTGTCTACGGACAGAACTTGATCTTGAACGCGAGGCAAGCTGAAGGCGGCTCGTCGTCTGTAAACAGAGTGTTTTCGGGCAATCACGACGTCCTCCTGATACTTTCGAAGATGGTGGATGTTTACGGCACCGTTGTGGACGCAATGACAGGTGCGCCAATCGATGAATTCACGCTGAAAGCATTTGGACAAGGTTGGGTTCGCGAATATCCGCATGTGAAGTCGAATGGGAAAATCACCGCTCGCGTTGATGCTGAATCGCGAGAACTGGTCATAGACGCCCCCGACTATGCGCCGTTCTTCCAGACTGAATTCGCATTCAATTCCAGAGAGCAAATCGACATGGGAATTGTTGAGCTTGACCCGGGAATTCGTGTGGTAGGTCTTGTGTACGACTCGACAAGTCGTCAGCCCGTATCTGGAGCGGAGATTGTCAGCTTTGGAGAAGGCCTACTCGGCCAACGAATCACGCCAAGGAACACTTTCATAGCAAGGTACATGCAAGAGCGAATCAAAACTACGACTGACGCTGAGGGAAGGTATGCAATAGATTCGCTGCCATCCGGAAAATCTATCTTGAGCGTCTACGCGTCCGGGTATGAGTGGGAGATGGTCCAAATCGATGCGCAAACCGTACCGCTTGATATAGGTTTGACACCACTAGATGCTTCAACCACGAAAATTGTAGGACGGATTCAAACTAGCACAGGGGAAACCATAGCCGGCCAAGTGAGGTTCCATCATGTCGAGAGCGACCGTGGCGTGTGGATCTATTCCGAAAACGATGGAAGCTTCGAATACGCAGCTAGCGCAGGAGTGCACAAAGTGTACGCATCTACTACAGTAGGGCGGTCAGAGACTATCGATGTCGATGTTGTGGAAGGCGATATTGAAGAAATCGATCTAGTTGTTGATTCGCATGGTCGCCTCGTGGGAACGGTGAGCGGACTCAAGGGTGCCGAAGGCGTATTTGTTTCAGTCGTGTCCGGCGACCGAACGGTCCGCAGAACGGGTCGAATTTCAAATGGAGATTTCTCGATAACGGGGTTGGGAGCGGGCACATTTACCGTAAGAGCTCGAACAACCATGAACCGATTGCTTGAAAGGACCTTCGATCTCTCGGACGAAGTTAGTGAAGCTCATGTGGACATTTCTTTCAAAGGCAATTCACGACTGTACGGCAAAGTTCTGTCTCTCAGTGACCGCGATGGATTTCTTCAAATTCGAGCACAAGGAAAAGAGCAGGGATCCGTTTCCGCCTGGAGCGACATTCTCGACGACGGTTCTTTTGAAATTCGTGGTCTCACAGATGGAGAGTATTGGCTCGAATTGGGCCGAAGTATCTTTTTCGAGATTGGCCAAAGTGATAAAGAAAGGCGTGGAAACCGAGTTGAAGCGGTAGTGTCTGGAGATACCGAATTGACAATTGATCTCGCATCTCTCTAATCTCAAAGTTGGAACGGGGACGGTGGACTCGCATCCTAGTTGGAATGAAACATGACTCGTATTGCTAGGTTGATCGCTATTTTCGTGGGAGTCATGGCATGGACATCCCATGGCGAGGAAATATCCAGCGTAAAGTGTCGCATCGTCTCGCAGCATATCGATGTGGACGTGGTGTGGGTCGGCGTGTTCGTCGGCCCTATGCGCCCAGAATCCGAGGCATGGAATTGGACGTCGGTCGAGTCCAATGAATTCTCCCTGGAAATCCCAGACACCGAGGAAGAGGTGTTGGTTGTTGCATTGCGCAAGAACTCTGTGCCGCTCATGGTGCAGCTAGCTCCCGAGTCGAGAAATTCGGAACTCACACTCGATTTCAAAAGAGGGGTTGTGCTTAGCGGTTCGCTTCACTCGACCGATGGAATCGTCGTTCCGGATGCTGTTCTTACGGTTGAACGAAGGGATGGAATCTTGCTGCAGATACCCAGCCAAGCACAGTTTGAGTGGTCGACTGACGCAAATGGGACCTACTCTATTGGTGGGCTGGCCGAGGGCAGGTACGCGATTCAAGTTGCAACAACACATATGCCTGCGGAGTGGTTCAGCATTCGAGTAGCGGGTGGAGAAGACAAACAACGAGACTTGGTTCTATCGGATGCACATCACGTGCTGGGTCGTGTTGTCGACCATGTCGGGGAAGCTTCTGTAGGTGCGGTAGTAAGTGCGCGCCTTGATCCCCCGATCTGGCAAGACACGTCCGGAAACGTCGTTTTGGGCGCCGCTATGGGCGAAGCCATGAAGACTTTTGGCCGCCTAGACTTCCACCCCTCGAATTCGATGAAAGCCCAGAGCGATTCAACAGGCTCGTTTCAAATGGGGCCATTTGTCTACGGACAAGGATTGGAAATGTCGGCCTCACACAATGATGGTGGTTCTACAAGACGCGCCAAGGTGTTTTCTGGTAACCACGAGATAATTTTGATGCTTTCGAAGATGGTGGAAGTTTCCGGAAGCGTGTTGGACGCTGCGACGGGCGCAACAATTGAGCAGTTCACCGTGGAAGTGCGAGGTCCTTCGACTCGCGAGTTTCAATACTCGGGCGCGAGTGGAAGATTCTCTGAACGGATTGATACGCCTGCGAGTTCTATTGTCATTCGTGCACCGACATATATCCCATACGTCAAGACGAACCTGAATCTGGGCTCTTTGGACGAATATGACATGGAATTCATCGAGTTGGAGCCGGGTACGCAGCTAACGGGTCGCGTGCTCGACTTGCGTAGCCGCCGCCCAGTCGAAGGGGCGACGCTTGCTAGTTTGGGCCGAGAAATAGAGGGGGAGTCTCCGCCTGGCAGATCGCTTCTCGTGTCGCGACTTGGGCAAGGAATCGTAAAAGCCAGAAGCAATGTAGAAGGCAGATTCTTGCTGAAACCGGTACCCGTCGACACATTCGTCTTGCATGTCGAGGCATACGGTTACAAGCCGGAGGAGTTCGTTGTTGAACCCCAAGCTTCGCCGCTTGACATCGGATTATCACCTCGGGATATTCAAAACACCAAAATTGTCGGGCGAATTCAGACTACCGCTGGCGAGTCCGTAGTCGGTACGGTGACCATTCAAGAAGTGGATACTGGCCTCATCAAGATAACTCGGTCTAACAACGACGGCAGCTTCGAGTATTTTGCCCACGCAGGACCTCACAAGGTCCGCGCAGTTTCCAATAGTGGTAGTTCAAAGACCGTTGACTTAAGTGTTTCGGACGGCAAGATTGAAGAGATTGTTTTGATTGTCAACCCCTTTGGACGACTTGAGGGATCGATTAGTGGGCTTAAACACGCAGAGAAACCTTTTGTAACGATCCATTCTGGCGATAAATTGGTTCAAACCACCGGAAACGTTTCAAATGGAGAATTTGTGCTCGAAGGTGTGGGTACGGGTTACTTCACTGTTAGAGTTCGCACATCCATGAATCGTCAACGGGATCGGTCGTTTGAACTGACCGAAGCTATGGATGAGGCATATGTGGAGATTTCCTTCGAGGGCGATTCTCGACTCTACGGAAGAGTAGTGTCCCTCGTGGATACAGATTCGAACCTTCAAGTGCGTGCTATCACAAGAGACAAGGGTTCCGTTGTGGGGTGGAGCGATATTCTCGACGATGGCTCCTATGAAATATTTGGGCTCGTAGACGGCGAGTATTTGGTCGAAGTAGGCGAAGAGAAAACTTGGGGCAATTTGGAAAACGACAGTAAGAGCCGTAGTTGTCGAGTCGAAACCGCAGTAGCTGGAGACACCGAATTGAACATCGATTTCACATCTCCTAATTCGCATTTTTGAACGGCGTTCTCTGAGATTGCACCTCAAATGAACTCACTTACCTATTTGCTTTCACTGATTCTGGTTTTCTTGATTTCACCGGTTCAGGGCGAAGACACGATCACTTTGCATGGCCGCCTTGCCACCAGCGAAAACGGCGTCGCCAATGTTTGGATCGGCGTATTCGAATCACCGATGCGACCAAACGCGGAGGCTTGGAGTTGGACTCAAGTTGAATCCGCAGAATTCACGTTAAACGTTCCACGTGTGGAGGAAATTCAGCTTGTAGCTTTGCGCAAGGACTCTCTGCCGCTCGTGCAACGAATTCGTTCAGAGTCTGCGGAAGAGCAATTCGTTCTTGAATTTCAAGAAGGGATGACCTTGGAGGGCACTCTCCTTTCTTCGGACGGTATTCCGGTTGCGGATGCTCGATTGACAGTGGAACGCAACGACTTGCTAAACATATCCATTCCAGACCACATTAGTTTTTTGTGGTCCAGCGATGCCGAGGGAAGATTCCAAATTTCTGGTCTTTCAGCGAATGAAAGGTTCGAAATTCACACTGAATTGCCGTTTGTTCAAGGCGACAAATTCGAAGTCAGAATGCCGGAAATCGGCGAATATCTCCGCAACTTTTCCTTATCTGACGCGTACTTCGTGATGGGACGTGTAATGAATTCCGATAAGGATCCTGTTCCAGATGCAACAGTACGGTTCAGGTTCACTCTTCCAGAAGAATGGAGAGCAACAACCACTTCCAACGCCGAAGGAGAGTTTCGGTTTGGACCTTTCGAAAGAAATACGGAAATTTGGTTGTCAGCGCATCACATCGAGCAAGGTACGTCCAAGAATCTCCGGGCAACGTCAGGTGAGCACGGAGTGGAGCTGGTTCTAGCAAGCATGGTTCATGTGATTGGAACCACAATTGATGCGTCGACAGGTGAACTGATCGACGATTTCACTTTAGTGGCCGTTGGTGCTGAGGAAAGTCGAGAGTATGGGTACGTTGAGTCAAAGGGAGAGATTTCTAGTTTGGTCCCCCGAGAGACCACAGCGTTGGTCGTGCATTCGGATGTGTACATCGCTTACTTCATAACGGAACTAGAACTGACATCGGTCGACGAATTCGACATTGGAGTTATTGCGCTGCAACGCGGGAGGGAGCTGACCGGCCAGGTATACGACGCGACAACGAACGAGCCAGTGGTTCAAGCGACAGTCTCACTCGTTCCCGAATACAGTTGGGATGAAAATACGGATCCTGTTTGGGGCAACCTAGTAAGCGGCTTTATAAGAGAGTCTGTCCAGTCAATCACAGACAAAGAGGGAGGCTATACGCTGAGTCCATTGCCTTCGCAAGCGGTGCATATACGCGTATTCGGATGGGAATATGGGCCAGAAGAGTTTCTTGTCGACGAAATCACCACGGTGTTCGACATTCCAATGGTGTCCTGGAAGTCGATAAAGACGAGAATTCGAGGAAGAGTAGAAAATGCGGCTGGGGAGCCTGTTGGCGGCAGCGTTAAATTTCTATACGACGGGGGATATTCGGGTTTGCATGTTCAAGACGATGGACACTTCGACCATCCATTGGACCCGGGTACCTATGAAGCGATTGCGATCACTGAACAAGGCAACTCAGATCTCGTGCAGGTTGATGTGAATGAGGACGAGATTAAGGAAATTACGTTGATTGTCGAGTCAAAGGGTCGCGTTTTAGTCAAGGTTGCCGGCCTCTTGGATGGCGAGACGGTCTCTCTGTCGGTTTTTTCCGAATCGTTAGGATCCGATGTTCGGAACATCTACCAAGTTGTCAATGGCGAGTTTGACATTTACGGGATCGGGTTCGGCGAATTCACACTCAATGCTTCGTCGAGCTGGGAGCGCGAGCAAGAATTGCCTTTCGAGTTGAGCGAAGAAAGCAGCGAAGCATCAATTGAGTTGAATTTCGCCGGAAACTCTCGACTATACGGATCATTAAGGTTTCCCGATGGCACTTTCCCAATTGGTCAAGTCAAGGCAATTCCCAAACAGAGTGGGAAGACGTCGAATTCATGCGAGATCACTGACGACGGCATGTATGAGATCAATGGTTTGGATGATGGCGAATACACACTGCACACGTGGGAAACCAAGGAGGTGACTGTCATGTACGACGACGGCACTAGTTCCAGTACTGCAACGTCAACCCCAGTAGATCAAGTCGATGTTGTTGTGCAAGGAAACACCGAATACAACATCCAACTTCCCTCTCAATTCGATAACGAGTGATTAAGCGGTAGATTCCTTCCAGTTTCTTACTTAAAGGGCCGCTAACGTCTTGCTGCCCAATCTTGAGACTTCTTAACGGTACCAACTGCTATTAACCCATGGCTCAGATTCTTGGAGTATTGGCTGTGAGCCATTGACGTATCTTAATCCCCGTAATTTGGATTCTTCTATGGTTGGCCCAAGCGAATGTGTGTTGCTTGGCGCGCCCGACAGGATTCGAACCTGTGGCCTTTGGCTCCGGAGGCCAACGCTCTATCCAGCTGAGCTACGGGCGCATTAGGGCTCTATTACGGTCGACACTTTATTCGACCTTGGTCGATTCTTCTATTGTTCCGCTTAGATGGCCTCCTGGGGAACCGGTGGAGCTCGCGAACTGAACATAATCGTCAAGAGTGCGAGCAGAAGCAAGGCTGCAACCGCGTTGTGACAGACCGCGACGAATAGAGGCAGCGAAAGTAAGACATTGGCAATGCCTAGACCAAACTGAACCACGAGAGCCGTTCCCAACAGAACTCGGAATCCTAGTTCCAAGCGAAACAGCAGCGCGATGCCGACGACCATGACGACATATGCACCCCAACGATGTGTTGTCTGTATTGCAATGCGAGCTTCGTTCGACAATTCTCCGCCTAGATAGTTGGGTCCAATGTCCTGCATCACATTGAAACCAGACGCGAAATCCATATCCGGAAACAGCTCGCCATGGCAAAGCGGAAAGTCTGGACAAGCCAGCGCTGCATAATTCGAACTCGTCCATCCACCTAGGGCGACCTGAAGCACGACAAGCACAAGAAGCACATGTATATGGCTGCGCACTTTGAACGCAACTTGGGGTAGGGGAAACGGATCAAGCTTTAGCAAATACCACCAAAGCAATGCCAGGGTGGCAAATCCGCCAAGCAGATGCGCTGTCACGACTTGGGGCCAAAGCTTGAGTGTCACCGTCCAAGCTCCAAACGCCCCCTGCAGAACAACCAGAGCTAGAAGCGCCAGCGGGAACCTCAACGATTGTCTTTTGAACCACGCAACGGCAACAATTGCGATCACCATTATTCCAAGGAGGGTGGCAAGGTATCTGTGGACCATTTCGGTCCAAGCTTTTGCCTCATCGATAGGGAAGTCCGGATAGAGTTCCTCTGCGCGTTGCCGCTCGTCTTCGGTGTCGGGAACGGTAAGGTGACCGTAGCACCCCGGCCAATCGGGACATCCCAGCCCCGCATCGACGAGCCGGGTGTATGCGCCAAGTACCACGACGCAGAAAGCTAAGACTAAGGTAGTCCCGACAAGCAACTGTAGCGTTCGGTTTGAGGAGTCAGCCATCGAGAACGTGTATTGAAGCTGGCAATCGAGTTGTACTTCGGGACCGTCTAGAGTTTTTGAGCCAGTGTGAGTCCATCACCTACCGGAAGCATCGTGGAGAACACTCGATTGTCGTCCGATATTTTCTTGTTTAGCTCTCGCAAGGCAACAGTGTCGACATCAATTACCGATGGGTCCGCAGTTCGGCCTCCCCACAGCACATTGTCCACGGCTATGAGGCCGCCTTCCCGCAGAAGTATCAGGCACTTTTCGTAGTAGTCGTCGTAGTTGGACTTGTCCGCGTCGATAAAGGCGAAGTCGAAACTGCCCTGTTGACCCTCATCGATCAATTGCGAGAGAGTCTCGCCCGCCGGCGCCAGTCGAAGATCAATCTTGTGCGCTACTCCTGCTTGTTCCCAATATTTTCTGCCGATGTCGGTCCATTCCTTGGATAGGTCGCACGCGACTATCCTTCCATTGGCCGGTAGGGCTTCAGCTACGGCAAGTGCGCTGTAGCCGGTGAATGTGCCAACCTCCAATGTGTTTCTCGCATTCATAATTCGACAAAGAAGCGACATGAAAGCTGCCTGTTCCGGCGAGACCTGCATAACATGCATCCGTAGTGTTGCATGAGTGACTTCCCTCAGTTCTCGCATCGCGTCGGATTCTGGTCGAATGTTGGAAAGCAAGTAGTCGTAGATGGATTCGTTTAGAGTAAGCGTGCGACTTGACATATGTGGTATCCGGAAGATTCTTTGTCGTAGATGAGTTGATTATGCGAGCGCTTTACCAAGGCTAGAGAGGCTAAGTCCCTATGGAATCCATGATCGTTGATTGCGACCCAGGTGTCGACGACGCCATAGCGATAATACTTGCCCACGATCTGGCAATCCTAAAGGGCGTAACTACGGTCAGCGGCAATGTGCCAATAGAGGCGACCACCCGAAACGCGTTGCAGGTGATTGCGTTGCTCGATGCAGACATTCAAGTCTGCAAAGGAGCCGCACGACCATTGAAGAATCCTCCTGTGCACTCCAATCATGTTCATGGAACTGACGGCCTTGGCGGGGCGGGGCTGTTGAAGAATACGAGATCTCCGTCCCACGTGGATGCAGTGGATTTTCTTCTCGAGACTCCCACGCGCGACGACTGGATCGTGGCGATCGGACCGTTGACCAACTTGGCACAAGCAATTGAACGAGACCCCACTTGGGTGAGTCGCATCAAGGGCATTTCCATTATGGGAGGCAGCACAGGCTATGGAAACGTTACTTCAGCAGCAGAGTTCAACATCTATTCCGATCCAGAAGCGGCGGCTCGCGTATTCGAATGCGGAGCACGCATTCGGATGTGTGGTCTGAACCTCACTCACCAGTTCCAGGTCACGGAAGTGTTTCTACGAGCGCTGGCGCAGGCCGAAGGGGACCTTGCGCAATTCGCGGAGCCGATGTTGAGGTTTCTGCTCGGGAGAATGGAAGAGCTGACTGGCCGAAGATCCGCAGCCTTGCACGATCCCTGTGCCGTGCTGGCTGCTACGCACCCTCAATTGTTCGAATTTGAGAACTTGTCGGTTCGCATTGAATTGGCGGGAACTTTGACGCGGGGCATGACAGTTTGCGATCAACGAACGACACGTCGCCGCGATTTTCCAAACACGGAAGTCGCTCAGTCAATTGATGTGGGCAAGGCTATGCCACTGCTGTTGAATACGCTTTGCAAGAATGAACGAAAGTAGCAACCATCTCGACAAGCAGTTCCATCGAGCTGTGAAATTGGTGGAAACGGGAGACTACCACTCGCTGCGGGTGCTGCTGATGCAGCATCCCAGGCTTGCTAGCAAACGAGACGAGACAAACGCAACTCTTCTTGTTCGTTTGATTGACTACCCTGGAAATCGTCCTAACGCTCACAAGACCGCGCGCGTGCTTCTTGTGGCAGGCTGTGATGTCGATGCGCGACGCGACGCGAACAATGGAACTGCTCTTGCCGGCGTGCTGAGCACTGGTGAGATCGATGTGGCCCGTGTGTTGCTGGAATTTGGTGCTAACTTTCGAGCGAAACTGGGGTTCAAGGAAGGGGATGTCATCGATTTGGCAATCGAATTGTGCAGCAACGATACGAATGAGAAATCTGGACTTTCGAGTGCGGTCCGAAAGCTCGTAGCCGACTTCACTGGTCTAGAACTCGAATAGTGTTTCCAATGGCAATCCAACATTGGTGAAACGGGCATAATTTGAACATGAGCTTCACCAAGAGAATCAATTCACATAGATCAGCCAAGGTGCCCGATCTTGCCATCGCATTGGCAATTGGGGTTACGCTCTTTGCTACATGCCTCCTCTCTGAGGAACCCGAGTTGATCAACGGGAGAGTAGCGGAAGTTCGCGATGGCGACACGATTTCGTTCTGTCCAAAAATTGACGAGGAATGCAAGTCCAGCGAACAATTCGAAGTGGATCTCTGGGGTATCGACGCGCCAGAAATGCAGCCGCTCAAGCAATTCCATGCTGAAAAAGCCAAAGACTATCTGGAAAGTGTTGTCAAATCCAAGGTTGTCATCCTTGAAGTCAAGGAAACCGAGGATTCAGGTAAGAAAATCGCGAAACTATTCGTGGTAGGCGCAGATCCGTCGAATCTCAACGTGCACTTGCTCATGGAGGGACACGCGTGGTCGACGGCGAAGGGCGATCTGGATGCTTTGGAGTACGACTTGGCGCAAGACTATGCCAAAGAACGCAAGTTGGGACTGTGGAGAGAGGTTGAACCAGTTGCGCCATGGGACTGGCGCAAGCAGCACGAGGAGGAGTCCTCGGAGGCAGAAACGCCGGAGGAGTCAGAGCCAGCCTCCGTCAATTAGCCAGCCGCCGCAGCCTCGCGCGCTTTGCTTTTTCTAGCGGCTGCCAAGCGTTTCTTGGCGTCTTCAGGTAGGTACCTTAGAGAGCGGGCGTAGTCTGGACCTCCTTCATCCCATCCCATGTGATCATCCGCTGCCACGAGTCGAGCAAATTCCGGTGGATTTCTATCCAACATCTCTTGTGAGACTCGCCACTGGTAGGCTTCTTGCGTCTTTAAACGTCGATGGCAGTGGTAGCTCGTTACGTTGAGTCGCAATCCGTCTGTGTTCTTTGGAAAGGCTCCATGCCACGTATTGCCATGCCATGCGATGAGTGAGCCAGCTTCCGCTTCGACGGGTATAGCCTGCTCTTCGCCTTCGCCTGGACGAGGTTGGCGACAGTATCGATGGCTGCCGGGAACCATGGCGATCGCGCCGTTTTCCAGCGTGTAGTCAGTGAGACAGTACGTTGCGTTGGCAACATCCGAGCAAGCGGGGAGATGACCGTCACGATCTGGCGGAGAATCGCTGTGTAAACCGAGACTGTCTCTCTTGCCTTTCCACTTGACGAATGAGGTCAGACTGGACAGTTGCTGCTGTCCACCCATCAAGTAGTCGATTATCGTGTAGAGAGTGGGATTCAGTATCCATTCTTCAAAGACCCGATCGGCCATCAAGAGGTAGAACAAGAGAAACTGACCTTCGGACTGGGGTTGCGCTTTGTATTTTCCGAAGTCGCCATTTTTCTCGACCGAGAATTCCACGCCGGTACGTTCAGAGCATAGACGTAGAACAGTTTCACGAATACGGTCAAAGAACTCCTTGTCGGCAACCTTTTCAGGCGAAACCACTGTGAACCCGTACGTGTTCAGTTCTGTGATGTTGGATTCGATACCCAACTCTCGAATTCGGTTGAAAGTCCGATTGAGCCCTTTGGTACTCTTGAATTTTCCAAATTTCACTTTCCAAAACCTCTATTTCAATTGCCGTTTGTTTCTTGTTGTCCGTTGAATTCGGTACCGCTTACGGCTAGTCTAGCTTGACCAGCATCTTTCCGATGTTCTCGCTTGTAAACAATCCTATCAAGGCGTCGCCAGCTTTTTCAATTCCATCGAAGATCGTCTCTTTGTACTTCATTTGACCTGTGGACAGCCATCTGCGCATGTCATCGAGAAACTGTTCCCGCTTGTCTTCGTAGTCGTACACGACGAATCCTCGCATAGTCACTCGTTGGTAGATCATATTGGCGAGCGTGGTAACTCCCTCGGAGATCGCTCCAAAATTGTTGTATGCCGAAATCATCCCGCATACCGGTATGCGGCCTAGAACGTTCATGCGGGGCAGTGCTGCATCGAGATGGGAACCTCCTACGTTGTCAAAGTAGACGTCGATTCCGTTAGGCGCTGCGGCTTTGAGATTTTTCCGCAGAACGCCCTTGTTGTAGTTGATCGCCACGTCCAATCCGAGTGTGTTCAGAAGCCAGTCGCACTTTTCATCCGAGCTGGTGCTTCCAATCACATAGCAGTTCTTGATCTTGGCTATCTGGGCTGCAACGGAACCGACTGCGCCAGCAGCAGTGGAGACGAAGACGTTTTCGCCCTCTTTGAGTTCGCCCACAACTAGCATGCCTCCCCAGGCTGTAAACCCAGTCGTTCCCAATACGTGCATGTAGAGAGTCTCGGGATAACCCGCCGGATCCAAGATATTGATGCCAGAACCATCTGATACGAAGTACTCTCGAAAACCCATGCCGTTTAAGACCGTGTCGCCTTCCCTAAACCGCGAATTGCGCGACGCGACAACTGTGCCGAGCGCACCGCCCGACATTACTGAGCCTACCCGCTGCTGTCCGTTGGATAAACGTGGTCTCATTGCCGGATCCACCGACATATACCGATTGCGAACTACCAACTGTCCGTCTTGCGGCTCCTCGACTTGGCGCCCAACCACCTCGAAGTTTGCAGGGGTTGGCAGTCCTGAAGGTGCTTGAGTGAGGTGTATCTCTCGAGAATGAAATGTCATGTCAACGTTATCCCAAATCTTTGTCGATTTCTGCTTTACCTATCGAATTCCTAGGTCCCATGCTGCAACTTGTAGGTTACCACTGCGATTGCAATTTCCCTGTCGTCTTCATCTTTCACTACTACGTTTCCAGTGCACAGGGTGCCTCCGCGTCTTCGTACTGTTGCGGTTGCGTAAAGGTCTGTAGCCACTGCAAGCATTAGGAAATTGATGGAAATGGCTACCGTTGCACCTCGCGATTCACGGGAAACCAGCGGGCTGGACCAAAAGGCAGCTGTAGTGGCAACATCAATCAAAGCGCTGATTGCTCCCCCATGGATCCTTCCTTGACCCAAATGCTCTCCGTAGGGAAGCTTAACTACAGCCCTGTCATCCTCACTTTCGACCAATTCGCACCCCAGCCAACCCGCAAAAGCCTCGGATGCGATTCGAACTGCGTGTGTACTTGAAGAGGGCATCGAGTATGTGGCTCATAAGCGATTGAGCGAGGACTGAGCCTAGACAATCATTATGTCAAAGTGGATTTGAGGTAGCTCCACTCTTTGATTGAGTCCTTGCCTCGACAAGAGGCGTGCAGATTGTTAGTCCAAACCTCTCTCCTACGTTGAGCAGCAACTTAGCGGCCCAGTATTCAATTGAGGCTAGTTGTAGCCGACGCCTCGTCTCTAATAGATTTGCGAAAAGCGGACCTGTTGAAGGTGTTGTTTTGCCTACCATTCAGTTGGATCGTGCCGCTTCCAATTCGTGAATTCGAGATCCTTGACTTCTCCGAACACGATTGGCAATAACTAGTCAGTGTTCCTTCCCCCGGAAACGATGGAGCGTAGGCTTAATCGAATGAAATGATCACTTTGTGAAAGAGCGGCAGCACAATCCCCACGCTGTGTTAGGCTTCAACTGATCAACGAACTAACGAGTTCCCGAATTGCGGGTCACCCAATGTCGTTAACTCTACCTCGGCTCGAATTTGTGAATCGCGGCCCGATACGCGTGCTTTTTTTTCTACTTCTATCGTTCTTGTCATGGCAAATCATTCATGCCACATCTCGAATAGTGGTCGAACCGTGGTACAAGAACTCGAAAATTCATCACGGCATTCTCGATCTGGTCGAACACTGTCCGAAACCACACGAGGAGATTTCGGAGGAGTGTAAGAGTGCGATGGCTGACTATTTTTCGGATGTGCCCCTGGAATTCTCCGACACAACATGGATCTCGATACCAAATCGACTGACCTATGGGAGAGCCTTTGAAAATCCAGCTGGCGATCGGAAACGTGTTCTCAAGGCATTGAACCAAGAGGAATGCCTGTTGAAGGGTGATCCCACAGTTCGTTGGGACTTGAAGGACTCCTGTCATGCTGATGCATTCGCGAATCTGTCCGTCCTGCTGTGGGCTTGCGATGAACGGCCCGACATTCAAGATCGAGGGGAAGCCCTTGTTGACTTGATTGATAAAGCGCATCTTGCTGAAGACCCTCAACGCCACGAAGAGCGCGTGCAATATGGAATCGTTCGATTTCTCGAAGCAAGATGGTTCGGCGACAAGTGTGCAGAGCACAAACCGTCTGCATTGCGATTCGCAGCACACAGAGATCCGACAGCGTATGAGACGCTCCGTGCAGCAGCTTCGCGATTTGGGGAACCTTGGGTGAGTAGCTCCAATGTACCGGAGACATTCGTTCTCAAAGCGATCGCCGCGCGATTAGGTGATGAGTCGACGGCATTGCGTTATTTCCCATTGGGATCCAAGGCTTCAGGGAGATCTTGGGATGATCACATTCGCAAAGTGTGGCCCTGGAAATCCGATCTGCCTTCTCGTGCAAGCACCTTGGAAGATTTCTTCGAAGGGCCGAAAGACGCGGAAGCACGCATGCTCAACGGACTCTCTGTGGCGATTGGATTGCAGGAGTCGGGTTTTGAGTTTGACTGGAACACCCTAGTACGCAGTCTCTGTAAACTTGAGGAAACTGATGAACATGCGACTTGTCGGTCGGTCATTACGCAGCTGAAGCGATCGCTGGATTGGAACCAGAAGCGTGAACTGAAGATACTTGAAAAGTTTGAGAGCGTTTCTATAGAACTAGGTCTCTACGAGTGAGTTCTCGCAACTCACCTCTACACCTTGGTAGCTGCACTAGGAATCGCGCCGCCACCTAGCCCAAATTGCTGTTAGCCCTGACAGGCTAACCCTAACGATCGCCGTTCCAATACGGGAACGTTCCTGCATTCACAGAATCTAGGGTGTGTTGCTGATGCTTCAAGGTTTTTACTGGTGCGTTTGCTAGGTACGTGCTTGAGACCACCAAGCCTTCCGATTAACCGCGTACATTCCGCTATGCTGTATTCTCGATTGAAATCATCGAGGTGACGTCTTGTCGGCGCGAGCGACGTTAATCGCGGTCATTGCTGCGTTCCTAGTCGGTGGTGTTGCCACCTTGGCAATCAGACCTCCTACACATCATTCCTCTGAGGTCGTGGAAACGGGAACCACCTCTATTGAGACCTTGGAAGCGATCTCCTGGCAATTGCCGGTTTCGTTTCAGACCAGTCTGGAAGTTCTCGGCGACAACATTGTCTACATTCAAGGAGCAGTGTCAGATCTCACAGGTGGCAATTTTCAGCTACAGATCTATGAGCCAAACGAGATAGTTCCACCACTGGAGATTTCCGGTGCAGTTCGGACTGGCAAGGTGCCGATAGGCTATACATGGCTAGGATACGATCAGGGAAAGATCCCTGCTTCTCCGCTTTTTGGCGCAGTCCCCTTCGGGATGGAGCCATGGGAGTTTTCGTCCTGGTGGTTTAACGGGGGCGGTCGGGAGCTTGCCGAGGAGCTCTATCGAGAGGAGAACCTGAAGGTATTGCTGTGCGGGATGCTTGGACCGGAAACGGCTGGATGGTTCAGAACACCCATAGAGTCTCTAGATGACCTCGTAGGATTGAAAATCCGTTTTGCGGGACTCGGTGGGAAAGTCATCGAGCGCGTGGGAGCATCGGTGACCATGCTTGCGGGATCAGAGATTTTTCAAGCACTGGAAAAAGGCGCCATAGATGCGACGGAATACTCGCTGCCCAATATTGACGCCGCACTGGGGTTCGATCGTGTGGCGAAATTGAACTACTTTCCGGGTTGGCACCAGGTCTTTACATCGGTCCACATGCTGGTCAATCTTGATTCATGGGAGGAATTGCCAGCACAGTATCAGAATGCGCTCGAAGTGTCTTGCACAGCTGGCGTTACACGAAACTTTGCACACGCGGAAGCAGCTCAAGGCCCGGTGCTGGACACATTTGAAGAGAATGGCATAAAGGCTAATCGGCTGCCGGAGAGCATCCTGCGTGAACTTCAGCGAGTTGCTTTGGAAGTCATGGACGAAGAAGCGGAAAAGAATGAATGGTTTGCACGAGTCTACGAATCGCAGAAGAGCTTTCGGGCCGACTACGAGAAGTGGAAGCGGCTCGCTTACCTTCCTAGGGACTTCTAGTTGAATCTCCCTAAAACACCCGTCTCGCGAGTCGTAGATCCAGTTATTGACTCCATCGGCAACGCCATATCCTGGATATGGGTTGTTTTGATGCTTGTGATCGTGGTCAACGTCTGCGCCCGATACATCTTCGGCGAGGGACGCATCGAATTCGAAGAGCTGCAGTGGCACCTGTATGCCACGGGATTTCTGCTGGCGATTAGCTATTGCGTGTCGACCGACTCGCATATACGAGTGGATGTTCTTCACGAACGATTTCCTGAGAGAGTTCAAGTTTGGATAGATCTCTACAGCAATGTTCTCTTCGTGTTGCCGTTTGTTGCGCTGATGCTGGTCTTTGGCATTCCGTTCGTTGAAGACAGCTTCCAACGCAACGAAGTATCGGCGTCTCCCGGCGGTTTGCCGTTTCGGTGGGTCATCAAGTCGATGCTGGTTGCTGGCTTCGCTCTTGTGGGAATCGCGACGATTTCTCGAATTACTCGCTTGGCCGCCTACTTGGTCCGCAATGCCAGCTAGCGAATACCTTGCCCTTGCGATGCTCATCGCATTCATTGGGTTGGTCTTCACAGGGATTCCAGTCGCGTGGATCCTGGCTGGGCTAGCCATTGCGTTCACAGCAATCGCGATCATCTTTCAGGTGGACTTTCAAATTCCTGTGAGCGTCGATTGGGCGTATACATCCATCACCATCGAACGCGTCTACAGCGTTATGGAGAGCTGGGTGCTGGTTGCATTGCCAATGTTCATATTCATGGGCTTTTTGCTCGACAAGTCAGGGATCGCCAATCAGCTCATGACGAGTCTGGCCAGAATGTTCGGCAGGATCAACGGTGGGTTGGCGATATCCATTGCCATCATCGGTGTGCTGCTTGCAGCTACAACGGGAATCATTGGCGCTTCGGTCGTCTTGCTAGCTCTGCTGGGTCTTCCTGTGATGCTCAAGCAAGGGTATGCGCAATCCCTATCGACAGGAGTTGTATGTGCAGTGGGAACCCTTGGCATTCTCATTCCGCCCAGCATCATGCTGGTGCTCATGGCAGATCGAATGACATTGCCAGTTGGCGATCTGTTCCTTGGCGCTGTATTTCCAGGTCTGCTCTTGGGTGGAATGTACATCGCTTACATCACCGTCAAAGGAATTCTGGATCCCGCATCCGCACCCAAAGCTGCCACCGAAGACAAGATCGGACTGAGGGAGATCTACGACTTGGCTGTCGCGATTGTTCCTCCGGCACTGTTGATCTTTGCAGTATTGGGCAGCATTTTCTTTGGAGTTGCGACTCCTACTGAAGCCGCGGGAGTAGGTGCAGCGGGGGCTTTGCTGCTAACGTTCTTGAAAGGGAACCTGACCCGAGATGTGTTGCGCGATGTGATCCGCGAGACAACTAAGACTACAGGATTCATCTTCGCCATTCTGATCGGAGCGACTGCTTATTCATTGGTATTGCGCGGACTAGGCGGGGACGAACTAATCGAGCGAACATTGCTGGGGTTGCCGTTTGGACCAATGGGAATCATTGCCATGATTCTCGTGATGACCTTCATCATGGGGTTCTTCCTTGATTGGATAGAACTCACACTCATAATCTTGCCACTGGTGGCACCCGTGGTCGCATCTCTCGGTTTCGACCCGATTTGGTTCACGGTTCTATTCGGCGTGTGTCTTCAAACGAGCTTTCTAACGCCGCCTGTAGGTTTTGCGATTTTCTATCTAAAGGGTGTCGCACCGACGGACATCAAGGCAACGACGATCTACAAAGGAGTCGTACCTTTCATTGCTCTGCAATTGATTGGGCTTCTTCTGATTTTCTTTTTCGACGAGATTGTTACATGGTTGCCACAAAGGGTTTACGGTTCTCTTTGAACTCAGTGCTGTGAATCGAAACCGCTCGTAGGTGTTGCACTCCTATAGGGATCGTCAATACACACTTGCGTGTACATTTGGCTAATCTGCTGCTTCAAAATTCCTCTAACGATGAGAAAATTTGTGAGTTGGCTAGAAGTGAGAAATAGCAGACGCCCATGAATCGAATTGCCAAATTGGCGTGCGTCTATGCACTAGTGAGTTGGAATTCTGCAGCAATTGGTTGCCTTGTTGGAGATGTTCCAGATCCTGTTGAAGTCCTTGACTATAACGCCAGTTTGCATAAAGAGCAGAATGACAGAGAAGCTCTGATAGCTCTATACCAAGCTACGGGTGGAGAGTCGTGGACTCGAAACGACGGATGGGTGTCTAGTGCACCTTTAGACGAGTGGCACGGTGTGAAAGTAAGCCTTGGGCGAGTTCGGTCGTTGAACCTGTCGAACAACAACCTATCCGGCCACCTTCCCCCGGAACTTCTACGTTTGACAAGTCTTCGATCGTTAGACCTTCGTTGGAATTCGCTTTCTGGCCAGTTGCCCGATTTCAGCAAGCTTAAGAGGGTGAAGGAGCTTTTGCTAACCGACAACCAATTCATCGGCGAGATACCGGAATGGATTGGGAACATTCGAAGGCTAGAGCGTCTCGATCTGTCTCACAATCAGTTTGTGGGAGTTATACCAAAAGAATTGGGAGCCCTGGACAAGCTACAAGCCTTGGCATTGCACCACAACAATCTAGAGGGAACATTGCCGGCTGAATTGGGCGGGTTGGAATCCTTGCGACGCCTGATTCTTAACAACAACGAGCTGACCGGTTCGATTCCTGAGGAACTCAAGGAACTAAAGTCGCTGAGACACTTGAACCTCTCCAATAATCGAATTACGGGTCTCGTTCCACAGTGGGCCTCGTCCACGAAATTGGAATGGGTGGATTTGCGGGGAAATCCCATCGAGTCAAATACGGAGATCTTTCGAATCGCATTGCCTGAATACAGCGAGTTCTGGGCGCATCCGGATGAAAACCATCCAGACAACAATGTGGCTGGAAGTCCCATGGGCGCGGGCACTCAAGAATCAATCGCAACCGAAATGTGGGCTCAGACAAGCGAAGTCATTGAGAGCCCCAAGGTTCGTTCGTTTGTGTTCGAAAGTCTTCGCCGACTGGAGATACGCGAAGGCCATGTCTACTTGAATCTAGAGTATGTACCCGAGTACATTCGCGTCGGCAACATTCATGGGGTATTGGAGACCTTGAATTCACATCTCAAGGACACAGACATTAAGGTCACTAATTCCAATGAGTTGGAAAGGTCCTTTGAAGCTGTGGAAGGTCGGACGCCGGGACGCGAGACCGTCGACCCGTTCGCAACCAACGAGCCATTGGAACGTTGGCACGAAGATGGAGTCTTGCCGGACGGCACATTTATACACGTCGATGGAATAGTTATTACTGGTATCCGTGCCGTATCGAAAAAGTTACGCGAGGACAGGGATGCTCACAACACGGACTCCAATTGATTCTAGGAGCGACGTGAATCCTAACCGGGTGAGCGTAGTTTCTTGGCTGGTTTAGATGGGTGTGAGCCTGACGCAACTCTTGCTTTCTGTGGATAGCTCAGGTGACTATGTTGTCCAATTGCTTGAATGTGTGGTTGCACTGGCGCGACGATGAGAATGCCTGCTAGTTTGATCCTATGCTGCCTAGTGTTCATGGCAGGTTCGTTGTCCGGCGACCAAACGACTGAAGTCAAGTGTCGGATTGTGTCGGATCACACAGATGCAGAAACTGTCTGGCTTGGCGTGTTCGTTGGTCCTGCAAATGCGGAATCCGAAGCGTGGAATTGGACGTCGTTCGAATCTGAAGAGTTCACTCTAGAGGTTCCTCAGACCGACGAAGATCTAATACTAGTGGCGTGGCGTAGAAATTCCTCGCCGATCACGTTGCATCTGACGAAAGAGGTACGAAGTTCCGAAATCACACTCGACTTTAAGCGAGGCCAAGAGGTTCGTGGCACCGTTGTGTCGACGGATGGTCTCGAAGTTGCGAATGCGGTCCTGACGATTGAATCAATTGGGCAGTTTCCACCGGAAGCCAAGTTCGAGTGGACCAGCGACATGGCTGGTACGTTTGAGATAGGCGGGCTTGAACCAGGCGACTACAACATTCAAGTCGCATTGCCATACGTGCCGACAGAGTCGTTCAAAATTCAACTGACGGACGGCGCGGATGTGCAAAAGGATTTGGAACTGAACGACGCATACTTCGTGAAAGGTCAAGTCGTCGACCATGATGGCAAGGCTGTAGAGGGTGCCGAAGTAGATGCGAATATTGATATCGATTTTTTGAGATTTTTCGGACACATAACCGTTGCGAGCGACTCATCTGGAGAGTTTCAATTAGGGCCATTTAGATACGGTCAAGACATGACTCTCTCTGCGAGGCATCTTGAGGGTGGTTCCACATATAGAAACGAGGTGCTTTCGGGCAATCACAAGGTCAAGCTAATACTATCGAGGCTTGTTAGTGTTTCCGGTACCGTCTTGGACGCAGAATCAGGAACGTTCCTAGATGAGTTCACTCTTAGTGCATACGGCAATGGCTGGATGCGTGAATATCAGCACGTTGAGGCAAACGGAGAAATCTCTGCGCGGGTTGATTCTGAGATATGGGCATTGGTTATTGATGCTCCGAAATACCATCCATTCTTCAAGACTCCCATTGCGCTGGACTCACTGGATGAATACGACTTAGGAATTGTCAAATTGGAGCGTGGCAAGGAAGTGTCAGGAATTGTCTATGACTCCACGAGTCGGCAGCCCATTGAAGGCGCAACGATTGAGAGCTTGGGACCAGGTCAAGACGGAAGACTTCCGCCCGTTACTGGACGATCCACGTTCATATTGCACTACATGCAACATCTGGCAAGCACGACTAGCGATTCGCAGGGTAAGTACGCTTTGGATTCGCTTCCAACTACAGAGTCTCTTCTGTGGGTTCGCGCGCAAGGTTACAGGTCGGAGGAAATCGCTGTTATCCCGCAAGTTAAAGAGCTTGACATCGGTTTGACGCCACGAAGAGACGTACGCAGCACAAGGATTGTCGGACGAGTTGAGACCACAGGAGGGGAACCGGTAGTTGGTCAGATCGACATTTACCATGTCGAAAATAACAGTGGCATTGGTTTTCGATCCAAGGACGATGGTAGTTTCGAACGCTTTACCCGTGGGGGTATACACAGGATTTACGCAACGTCAGATCTTGGGCGATCTGAGACTCACGAGATTAGCATCAAGGAAGGGAGCGTCGAGGAAGTAGTGCTAGTTGTCAATCCTTTTGGCCGACTAGTGGTAACCATAAGCGGCCTAAAGGGAGTTGAGAGCGCATTTATTGAAGTCTTTGAAGGTCTGCGGGAGATTAGTAGCACGGGAGGAGTTTCGAACGGCGAGTCCGTATTGGCTGGCTTGGGTACAGGGTCTTTCTCAGTCAGGGCCTGGACAACTATGAACCGTACAATCGAGAAACAGTTCAGTTTGACCAAAGAAGCCACCGAAGCTCATGTGGGGCTCTCTCTCGACGGCGATTCGCGACTTTATGGAAGAATCTCGGCTCTCGTCGGTCGCGATGCATACCGTCAAGTTCGTGCTATTGGAAAAGAGACGGGATCCTTGTCTGGTTGGAGCGACATCCTTGACGATGGATCGTTTGAAATTCTCGGACTCTCAGACGGCGAATATTGGGTCGAGGTTGGGGAAGAAAGTACACCGGCTCGGTGGGAGCGCGACAAGGCGGGCCGCAAAAGCCGCTTTGAAGCAATCATTTCAGGGGACACTGAGCTGAACTTCGAATTTGCCGCACCTTGAATTTGAATAGCGGAATCGCCGCTTGCGTAAACTCGGGTGTCTAGCAAGGCGATCGGCCTTTCCACACCAAACCTAACTGATTGAACACCGTCCGAAAGCAGCAGCGTAGTCGCTCATTTTGGATTCTCGCCACGATGAGCAACAGCTAGTGCAGTGCCAAATGGACCCTACTGATCCAGATATTTAGGCGCTTGGCCAAGAAATTGCCTTGTATCTCGCCAAATACAATGCAGTGGGCTGTTTACTAAGGACTGACATGGCGCAATCGATACCTACGATTCTCAACCACATCTCCATTGGCACCAATGACTTGGCCAAGGCATTAGAGTTCTATGATGCGGTGATGGCAACGATCGGCGCAACACGCCAACTGGACATTCCAAACATCGCGGTGGCATATGGGAAGCGGTTTCCCGAGTTCTGGGTGCAACGTCCACTTGACGGACAAGAGGCTACGTGCGCCAATGGCGGCCACTACTCATTTCACGCAACGTCGAAGGAAGAGGTTCATTCGTTTTATGACGCGGCTATCGCCTCAGGAGGGACGGGTGATGGCGAACCTGGTCCGCGACCTATGTATGGACCTAACTATTACGGAGCCTTCGTGCGTGATTTGGATGGACACAAGATAGAAGCCAATCTCCTCACGTTGGATTGAGTTGCCTTTTTGTTGAAGACAAACTATTGCAAGAATGCGTTTGACTTGAAGATCTCTCACGAAGAGGGGTAGATTCTGCATGCCTAGACCAACCGAGAGAAGAAGCTTCTGGACTTGGGGCTACGTTTCCGACGAGCCCTCGGCCGAGGAGCGCGCTAAAGCTGCGAAGCTGGTGTCCCAACGGCTCGGCAGGGAGATTTCGCCTCCCAGCGTTCCGAACATCGAAGAAATTAAACTGCGTGTTCCGCGATTGGATGTCCCTTCAAGACTAGGGGAATTCGTGACGTCGGAGCACTCGGAACGTATCACTCACACCTACGGAGGGCACTCCACCGAACTTCTTGCCGCAATTCGCGGACATTTCCCTAGTCCACCGGATGCGGTCGCTCATCCTCGCAACAGCGATGAGCTCGAGTCTGTGTTGGAGTGGTGTTCGACAAATAGCATTTGCGCAATTCCCTATGGCGGTGGAACGAGTGTTGTCTGGGGATTGAATGTCCCTGAAAAGTGTGACTCCGCCGTATCTATAGACATGGATTGCATGAGCGGATTGCTCGAGATCGATCAAGTCAGTCGGGCGGCAAAAGTCGAAGCTGGAATTCTGGGGCCGCATTTGGAAGATGCACTGCGGCCACATGGACTCACTTTGCGGCACTTTCCGCAGAGCTTTCCCTGGTCTACGGTAGGCGGGTGGATTGCGACCCGTTCTGGGGGTCACTATGCAACGAACCACACCCACATAGACGACTTTGTGGAAAGTGTGACCATGCTGAGCCCACAGGGATGGTTCCAGTCTCGCCGCTTGCCCGGCAGCGGCGCCGGGCCAAGTCCTGATCGGCTGATTCTCGGATCGGAAGGAATTTTCGGAATCATTTCCGACGCTTGGCTGCGGTTGCAGAAGCGTCCCGTCTACAGGGCATCGCTAGGTGCCATGTTTTCCGACTGGGAAAAAGGAACCGAAGCAGTCCGTGCAGTGGTCCAAGCGAAGCTTTGGCCGGCAAATTTGCGCATTCTCGATCCAGTGGAAGCGGGCGTAAATGCTGGATTGGATGGAACCAGGTCGCTGTTGATCCTCGGTTTTGAATCGGCAGACGTTTCCCAACAGTTTTCAATCGAAACAGCAGCAGAAATCGTGCGTGATTACGGTGGCGAATTCGAACAGGAAGACATTCTTGTCGCAGACGGCACGGGTCGCGCAACTGGACGCGGAGGCAAGGTTGGTGCCTGGCGTCAATCGTTCATCGGAGTCAATGCCGGTGTAGGATTGGGGCTTGGTTTGCTGTCCGATACTTTCGAAACAGCCATCACATGGGACCAGTGGCCTAGCTTTGATGCCTACATTCGAGACAAAGTGGGCTCAGTATTGCGTGAGGTGCTGGGCGAATCCTCGACTTTGGCTTGCCGGTTCACCCATGTCTACCCAGATGGCCCGGCGCCTTACTACTCATTTAGCGGCCCTGTTCCAATTGGAGAGGAATTCAAGCATTGGAAGGCCATCAAGGATGCCGCAAGTGAAGCGGTCGTGGATGCCGGTGGAACGATCACGCACCACCATGCAGTTGGAAGAATGCACAAGTCCGGATGGACGAAGCAGACGCCCCTTGGCTACGATCAAGTGTTGCGAGCAATAAAGAAGGAGTTTGACCCGCAGGGCGTTCTCAATCCGGGAGTTTTGGTGGATCCCTGATTTAGGCGGATCACTCTTAGTCGTCTGCGAGCTGCCTAGCGAGCCAATCGACCAGCACGCCATTGATTTTCTTTGGCCGGTCCTGTTGAACGAAGTGTCCGGCACCAGGAATTGTGACTAAGGTCAAGTCTTGCTCCAGCCACTTCCAGGTGTCGTTCAATGCACCCGGCAGCAGTGCGGTATCGTCCAATCCGTGGAACATCAATACTGGACACTTCACTTTGGGCATCGCTTCAGGCAGTATGTTTTGGCGACTTTGGTCGTCTGGCCGAGGGTAGTTTGCCTTGTAGTAGTTGAGCATCGATTCAAAGTTCGATCTGTCGAACGCTTCAATGTACCTATTGCGCGCGTTTTCGTCTTTAACCCACCCAGTAAGTGCCTGAGATGTGAAATTGGCGTGAGCATTGGGCTTTTGAAAATCAAATGCATAGGTGCTGTTTTCGCGTTGTTGCGGATTGTTGGCGATTTCCCGTGCTAGGCCTGCGGGATGGGGTAGGTTCAGAATAACGAGCAAGTCAACGGCTTCGGGTTGCGTCATTGCAATGTTCCATGCAATCGCGCCTCCCCAATCGTGGCCCACGACAATCGCGGAATCGCGTTCCTCTGACCCAATTACCGCCTGAATGTCTCCAACAAGCAGGGGCATGGAATAGGATTCCATGCCTTCGGGCTGGTCGGAACGGTTGTAGCCTCGAAGATCTACCGCAGCGACGCGATATTCCGACTGCAAAGCTTCCATTTGAGAACGCCACGTGTACCAAAAGTCGGGAAAGCCGTGGATCATGACTACTAACGGACCGTCTTCGGGACCCGCTACAACGTAGTGGATGCTTACGTCGTCGTTTTTTGCGTATTTGTGCTCTACCGTTTCGTACAAATCAGCCATCATTGAAATTGAACCTGCAATGAGCAGGCAGGATATTAGCAATCTCATCGGATTTCCTCGTTGTTGACTCAAGCTAGAACTTCCACTTGACCGTCGTGACTCAACCGTATGGGTCTCCCGCAAAACTCTTCCTTGGTCATTCCTTGCAAAGTGTCTTGATCTGCGATGTTTGCCCATGTTCGGTCGCCATCCGTAGTGCGGCAGGCGATATGTCCTAGTGATGGATTGAATCCGTCATACATGACGGTATAGCCTTCAATCCACCCATCGCCGGTATAGCTGCCCAGGACTGTTCTTGACGGAAGTGCGTCAATTTCATCCTGAACGCTGGCAAAACTAAATGGCCTGGAGGGAGGTTCGCTCCCGTACAGCCCATGAACGTGCTTGTAGATGTTTCCGCCGTTTGCGGTGACGAGCCCTTTGCCGTTGGGCGTCTCTCGGAGCAGCTCCACAGTGCGCGCAATACTGTGCATCACATAGTTGTTGAGCGGACCACCGCCAAAAGTAAGCCCACCCGTTACGGTTAGGGGACGCTCTTCGGACAACCCGTATTCGGCGGCAGCAACTTGTACTGCAGAGGGAAAGCAGCTGTAGAGATCCACGTAGTTGAGATCGTTGACTTCAGTGTCGGTCATTTCAAGCAGCTTCTGGCCAACCTTGCGAATGCCTGGAGACGTATAGAACTCCTCTCGAACGGAGGCAGAAAAGTGGTCGTAGCCCTTCACACCTGCCAGTGGGTAGACCCACTTCTCTCGAGGGATGCCCAATTCATAAGCTTTCTGAGCCGAAGCCATCAGCAGAGACGCTCCCATGTTGACCGACATGTTTGCATTCATGAATTTCGTGTAGGGAAAGCTAATGGGCCTGTTGGATGCTGTTGGCGTGCGGATTTCCTCCGCCGACATGTTGTGTTGTACCCATGCATTGGGATTGGTCTGAGCGACATCGTTGAATCGGGACCAAAGCTCCGAAACGCGAGTGATATGCGCATCCATGCTCTCGCCTCGATAATGCCGGATGGCGTTGTCGTACATGGGATACACCTGAATGGCGCGGTTTATGCCCTTGGCAACTTCGTAGCGATGGTGTTCGGGTTGCTGTTCAGCTCCCACAACTTTGTCGTAGTTGCCTTTAGCTTCGGAGTATTGAAGCGGGATGCCGTTTCTTCTAGCTTTGGAAGCAGAATTTCCATTCTCGGCACCGGTTATCAACACCAAGTCGAGACCGTCGTGCAGTATTTCGAGAGACGTCTCATTGATCATCGCTTGATTCTGGTTTCCACCGATGAGTGTCCCCACCGTTTCAGCGCCAACTGCGCCCATCCGTTGTGCCAATGCTGCCGCGGGGTTTTGATATGGCCAAATTCCTCGAATCACTCGCACGGATTGGACTTGCGAGAGATGACCTTCTAATCCGCAATCGCGAGCAGCCGCTTGCGTCGCCTGCCACATCATTTCAAGTGGCTCTAAGGCATCGTCGAGGTCTTCGATGCGATTGAGAATCTGTCCAACGCCAACCAATACAGGTGTGCGTTCAGGCAAGTCCATAATTTGCGATAGTCTTTAGCTGCCGAGCTGGATTTGAGTCTGATCTCGACTTTCGTCGACGAGGTTCACCAGACTCTGGTAGTAAGTGTAGCCATATTGGCACAGCACCGAAGAGATGCTCATGTGATTGGGTTACAACGATTAGCAGGCGGCTATTGGTTAAGAGGAGCATAGATGCAAGTATTCCAGTCTCGAATAAACCCGCGCGACTCAGATTTCCAGACAAACTTTCAGGCCAACCGTAACCTGAGCTGCCAATTGAACGAGTTGCTTGAAACACTCTCGCTCGGAGGAGATGAGCGATCTCGACAACGACATGTTCAGCGAGGCAAATTGCTGCCGCGAGAGCGAGTGAAAGCTTTGCTGGATCCCGACACACCGTTTGTCGAATTTTCGCCTCTCGCAGGGTATCAGCTGTATGAGGACGAAGTACCCGGCGGTGGATTGATATCGGGCATCGGTTACGTCGATGGAACACCGTGCGTGGTGATTGCAAACGACGCGACCGTCAAAGGTGGAACCTATTTCCCGATCACGGTCAAGAAGCACCTCCGAGCGCAGGAAATTGCCCTCGAGAACAAGCTGCCGTGCGTCTATCTTGTGGATTCTGGAGGTGCCTTTCTGCCACTCCAGTCAGAAGTGTTTCCCGACCGAGAGCACTTTGGTCGCATTTTTTACAACCAGGCAACCATGTCCGCTGCTGCAATCCCGCAAATTGCTGTGGTTATGGGTTCGTGTACGGCGGGCGGTGCGTACGTCCCTGCAATGTGCGATCAGACCGTCATTGTCAAGGAACAAGGCACGATTTTTCTTGGAGGACCTCCGTTAGTGAAGGCGGCCACTGGCGAGGAAGTGGATCCAGAGCAACTAGGAGGCGGCGACATTCACACTCGTGTTTCTGGCGTCGCAGACTACTTGGCGGAGAACGACGAGCACGCGCTGGGCATGGTTCGGCGAATTGTGGCAGACAGCAACCTCGCGGACTCGACTCCTAGCGTAGTTTCTTCCTTCAAGGAACCCATATACGATCCCACAGAAATCTACGGCATTTTGCCGACGGACTCGAGGGTCCCCTACGACGTTCGAGAGATTGTGGCACGAATTGTCGACGGATCCGAGTTCAGCGAATTCAAGCCCAGGTACGGCGATACTTTGGTTTGTGCGTTTGCATATCTGTGTGGACGACCCATTGCCATACTGGCCAACAATGGGATTCTCTTTTCCGAGACGGCTCTCAAGGCAGCGCATTTCATCCAATTGGCGGACCGCCGAGGGATTCCCCTCGTGTTCCTTCAGAACATCAGTGGATTCATGGTCGGCAAGGAATACGAGAACGCAGGCATCGCCAAGGATGGAGCAAAAATGGTCACGGCCGTCGCCTGCGCGAGCGTACCCAAGTTCACGATCATGATTGGAGGCTCGTTTGGTGCAGGCAATTACGCGATGTGCGGCAGAGCCTACGGTGCGCGAATGCTATTCAGTTGGCCAAACGCGCGAATTTCCGTGATGGGCGGCGAGCAGGCCGCTCAGGTTTTGGCCACGGTTCGCCGAGACAGTTCTAACGCGAGAGGCATTGAGTGGTCTGCGGACGACGAACTTGCCTTCAAGAATGAGATTCGGGATCAGTACGAGACTGAGGGGCACCCATACTTTGCTAGCGCGCGACTCTGGGACGATGGCGTGATCGATCCGAATGACACACGACATGTTCTCAGCGTTGCGCTGCAGTGCGCCGGCACAAAGCCCGCCCTTGCGGAATCGAGATTTGGAATCTTCCGAATGTAGGGATCGGTTTCCTGTTGATGTCTCGATCCGGTGCTTGAGACACCTATGGCGCAACAATCTATAAAATTGGATGGACGGTTTAATCACGGCACACATTCGAGAAATCATGAAAAAGTCTCTTGGTCTACTAGTCCTGGTATGGTTGTTTGCATGGATGCCTCACGCCAACGCCGAGGAAATCGAAATATCCGCAAATGTAACGTTGGCCTCCGACTACTCTTTCAGAGGTTGGTCACAGACAACTCGCGATCCAGCGATCCAAGGTGGGTTCGACATCGAATTCGATGAGGGTTTTTCCTTAGGCACATGGGCGTCAAATGTAAACTTTGGAGCAAGTACGACGATGGAATGGGACTTGTACGCGGGGTACTCGTCTTCTTTCAACGACGACGTTAGTTGGAGTGTGTCGTTTATTCGATTTGAGTATCCGAGTGAAGGCGAAGCACTTGACTATATCGAGTTCGGCGGGAGCGTATCCTACATGTCGTTCACAGCCGGCCTGATGCTGTCTCCATCGTATCTGGGAGAAGACGGACCCTCGTTTCAATATCCCTATGTCGACTACTCGAAGGAATTGAACGACGAAGTCACGCTCGACCTGCATGCAGGTATCAGCATGGTTGACGAGGACGATTTCTTCGGTGATGGCAATGACAGCTACATCGACTTCAGCGCTTCTCTTACGCGATCATTTCATGGAATAGACGTTTCAGCGGCAATAGTCGGGACCAATCTTGACGACAACCCGGACACGGAACCAAGGCTCGTCGTTTCGTTTTCGAAGAGCATGTGAACTAGGTCCCGCCTGAGCCTGCCGCTGGTTACCGCAGGTGGATTTGGGGTCGCGGGAGCGCCTAATTCGTCGATCAATCTAGCGGTCGGCTTCGCATAATCGTTCGTCTGTCGGTTGCACTTTTGAACTGCATTCAAAGCGCAGTGAAGCAATTCCTCTGCGAATTCGAAAGCCACCAGTCAAAAAGGGATTAAGATAGCTTGACGTACAAAATCGAGGAAGTCGCACTTTGAAAAAGAGTGCTCAAGAATGGAGCTAACCGACAAGTACACCAAGGCGGAAGGCTCGATTTGGATTGGTGGCGTACAGGCCATCGTCCGTTTGTTGCTTGAGCAGAGCAGAATTGACTCCGAAAACGGTTTTCGAACCGCCGGCTTCGTGAGTGGTTATAGGGGATCTCCTCTTGGTGGCGTGGACCAGACGCTTCAGAGAGAGATGAAGTTTCTTGAAGCGGCCAACATTCACTTCGAACCCGGGGTCAACGAGGACTTGGCCGCTACTGCCGTATGGGGTACGCAGCAAACAAACCTATATCCAGATGCCCGCTACGATGGAGTCTTTGGACTGTGGTACGGCAAGTCGCCAGGACTTGATCGTTCGGGGGATGTGTTCCGGCACGCGAACAATGCTGGCACATCACCACGTGGCGGTGTAGTCGCCATCGTCGGTGACGACCCGGCGTGCAAGTCGTCAACTCTCCCTTCGGCGAGTGCAGGTGCGCTTCGTGAGTTTCAAGTTCCCATTCTTGTTCCCTCGGATGTCGAGGATCTTATCCGTCTGGGACTCGCAGGATGGGCGCTTTCGCGCTATTCCGGATGCTGGGCCGCGTTGACGGCCGTAACAGCTGTGATGGACAGTGCTGCCTCGGTTCCCCTTAGCGAATTGAGATCAAACTACGTACGGCCCTCACACGATTTCGACCCGCACATTCGACTGCTCGATACCCCGCGCGAGCAGGAGTCTCGCATGTTGGAGAAAGTTGCCCTGGCTGCTCGATTCGGGTCGGCAAACAACATCAATGAGATTGTTGTAGATACGCCGGCACCGCGAATTGCGTTGGTGGGGACGGGCAAGGCCTATACGGATATGCGGCAAGCGCTACGAAGTCTCGGCTTTGGTAGCGACGACGCGATTGCCAAAGCAGGGATTCGAGTAGTCAAGATGGGGATGGTCTGGCCTCTTGAAGAGGTTCATCTTCGCGAAGTCTTGAAGAATGTCGGCAAGATCCTCGTGGTGGAAGGCAAGGGCAATTTCCTAGAGGAAAGCCTCAAGAACGTTCTCTACGGACCAATTGCACCTGAAATTCATGGCAAGTCGGATGCAGCCGATAGCTGCCTCTTGCCAACAATTGGCGAGCCAAACAGCGACGACATATTGAAGGCGTTGGTCGGCTACTTGGATCAGCATGACATATCTTTGCCCACTGCGATTGACTTGGACCTTCGCTACGCTGAGCCTGATATCGAGCCCCCAGAATCGGCGAACGAATCACGCAAGCCGCTGTTTTGCCCGGGTTGTCCCCATAGCGTTTCCACTCAGATTCCTGACGGAAGCCGAGCATTGGCGGGGATCGGGTGCCACTACATGGTTCAGTGGATGGATCGCAACACCTACACCTTCACGCACATGGGCGGAGAGGGAGTCAACTGGATCGGCCAGGCCCCGTTTACTGACGAAAAACACATCTTCGTAAACCTCGGGGACGGCACTTACTTTCACTCGGGATTGATGGCCATCCGGGCGGCGGTAGCGGCTGGAGTGAATGTGACGTACAAGTTGCTCTACAACGATGCTGTTGCCATGACAGGCGGGCAGCAAGTTGAAGGGAAATTGACGGTCGATGATGTGGTTCGGCAGCTAAGCGCTGAAAACGTGGAGGAAATCCACATCGTGACGGACGATCCGGACCGATATGAGGGCAAGCCCTATCGCGTGTCCCATCGCGATGAATTGAACGATGTTCAGGAACGACTGCGAGAAGTGCCAGGATGTTCCATTTTGATCTACGATCAAGTTTGCGCGAACGAAGAGCGACGCCGTCGCAAACGTGGGCGAGCGCCAGCCAAGACGAAGCGCGTTGTGATCAACGATGCCGTCTGCGAAGGTTGCGGAGACTGCACTCGAGCCTCGATGTGCAGCGCGATTGAACCCGTCGTTACGGATTACGGCGTAAAGCGAAGAATCAATCAAACAGCGTGCAACCAGGACATGAGCTGCATGAAAGGCTACTGTCCCGCAATGATGGAAATCGACGCGGACATCCTCGCGCCAAAGCGCGAACCCGTCGACTTAGGAGAACTACCCAATCCCACATGGCCTCTGCCCCAGCAGGCAAACGTTCTTGTTGCCGGCGTTGGCGGAACGGGGATCGTAACTCTTAGCCAAGTGCTCGGAACGGCGGCACACATGGAAGGCAAGTACGCCTCAACGTTGGACATGACGGGTCTTGCGCAGAAGGGCGGTGCGGTTTTTGCTCATGTTCGCATTGATACCGAACCGGTATTGAGAACGCAAATCCCCATGCGTTCGGCGGATGTGCTCCTTGCCTCTGACGCTGTCACATCCGCGTCAAAGGAATCAGTGGCCCTCTTGAGTCGCGAACGCACAAACTGCGTCGTGAATACACACCAGATTCCGACTTCAAAATTCGTTCTGGAGCGCGAGCGGGATTTCCTTGGATCGGACCTGCTTGACAGTTTGACCGCATGCACAAGGTCCCTCAAGACAATAGATGCTGATAGGTTGTCTGCCCGTGTGTGTGGCTCGAGCACAACGGCCAATATGGCTCTCCTCGGATTTGCTTGGCAACAGGGATTTATACCTCTGCAAGCGGAGAGCATCGAGCGAACGCTTGAATTGAATGGAACATTGGTTGAGGACAACATCCTCGCATTTCGGTGCGGGCGCAAGTTTGCGTTGGATTCTTCCTTTATGGGGTTCGCCGACCAGCCCGACGAGGCAATGTTCCCGCTAAGGAAACGCGGCTTGCAGGAGCTTATTGACGATCGAGTTCAAGACCTCACAACGTATCAAGATGCAAAGTACGCGAAAAAGCTGACGGTTTTTGCCGATGCCATGCAGCAGGCAGAAAACAATACTCAGTCTAAGGGCAACGAACTAGCGACTAGCGCAGTCGAGGTCTATTTCAAGCTTCTCGCTACCAAGGACGAGTACGAAGTGGCTCGTTTACTGACTCACCAACGCTTCAAGAGCTTCCTGTCTCAACGCTTTGTCAACATTCGACGCAAGTCTTTTGCGCTCGCACCTACTTGGTTGCCGGGAACGATGGAATCAAAGGTGCGATTCGGCGCCTGGTTGGGAGTTCCTCTCAAGCTTCTATCGAAGTTCAAGTGGCTTAGGGGGACGCCGTTTGATGTCTTCAAGTACTCGTCAGAAAGGAAATTCGAACGGTTCCTACGAAGCGATTTCGAAGAGAAAATGCTGAACGTTTGCAAACACTTGAGAGACGACAATCTGCACGTTGCGTTAGAGCTCGTCCAGTGCTATGGGGAAGTGCGCGGTTTCGGGCATGTAAAGGAAGAATCTTGGGATCGAGTTAGACAGCGGATCGCGGAATTGGACAAGGCATTGGCCATCGTTGAATCTCCCAGGGAGTCGCTTGTCGTCGCCTAGGTTTTAGAAGCTGTTGACTATAATCTGCGCTTCCTACCCAGTTCATTCGCAGAGCCTACATTGTTTCGACGTTTCCTGATGGTCTTGGGCATAGCCCTGATGGCTCCCCTCTTGGTTGGAGACGATGCGGAGGAATCTCGCGAGGCTGTTGCTGAACGCCTAAAGCCCTTTGGTAAATCATGCTTGGAAGGTCAAGATTGCGGTTCAGCGGCTCCCACACCTACCGAGTTCGGCGTTGGATTGTCCGGCAAGGGTGTCTATGACAAGTATTGCTCTGCTTGCCATGAAACCGGGCTCAACGAAGCTCCGCTAGTTGCAAGCGATGCTTGGGACGAGCGAATAGCAAAAGGCGAAGCTGTCGTATTTGCAAACACAAAGAAAGGCTTCAATGAATACATGCCACCGAAGGGCAATTGCTTGGATTGCACGGATGACGAATTGAGAGCCGCTATTGACTACATGGTGACTGGGGACGAAGAAGGAAAGGCGTTTCCATAGATTCAGAAGCTACGCGGTGACATGACCAATAGTCCGGCGAGATGTAGATTCAGGACCGGCATATCGAATTGGGATTTGTCTTGGGAACAATCCACTAAGCTTCTCTCAGCCCAGTTGTACTATACCTACTAGACACATCGAGAACTCTGGTTTTGTCTGAATCGACCTTTCTGCAATGAATTGAGGCTCCAGGCCCATTTCTTGGACACGCAACGCAGGATTCGTAGAGGAGAACATACATGAAACTGATCACCGCAATCGTAAAACCCTTCAAGCTAGACGACGTCAGGGAAGCGTTGTCGAAGGTTGGCGTTGCGGGAATGACCGTGACCGAGGTCAAAGGATTTGGTCGGCAGAAGGGTCATACTGAACTCTACCGTGGAGCAGAGTATGTTGTCGACTTCTTGCCAAAGGTGAAGATAGAAGTTGCCGTAGGCGACGAAATCGTCGAACAGTGCATTGATGCCATCTGTGAAACTGCCAACACTGGCAAAGTGGGCGACGGTAAGATTTGGGTTGTCGACTTGGGTGACGTTGTTCGCATTCGCACCGGAGAGACCGGCACCGACGCACTATAGAACGTATAGCGGCAAGTACTGTTTCCTTGCGCTAGGCTTGTCATTGTTTCCTGACCTCCCATTCGGCCTAGAGTCCGTTGGGAATTCTGTTACGCGCAATTGAGCCTGTGAAGGCGACACTAGCGCTCTAAAGCTAAGCAAACCGAGAATGCACAGGCAAGCATTCCCCCACGTCAATATTCCGTGCAAACCGTGAGATACGTCTCAACACGGGGCGGTAGCGTTCCGGTCTCATTTCGTGATGCCGTAACGCTTGGGCAGGCAAATGATGGCGGATTGTTGATGCCCAATGAAATCCCGAACGTTGCCGAACGCAATGATTCGTGGCAGAAGCTGGGATTTGCCGACCTAGCTATAGAGATTGCCGGTCTCTACGCTCCTGATATTCCGCGCGACCAAATGTCGCAACTCATTAACGACGCGTTTTCGTCGTTCTCCTCCCCGGACGTAGTTCCTCTACGTGAATTGAACGATTGCTTTGTCCTGGAACTCTTTCATGGGCCCACTCTTGCCTTCAAGGACATTGCTTTGCAAGTCTTGGGGCGATTGTTTGAACTGACACTTGAAGAAGACGATTCGTATCTGAATATTCTGGGAGCGACAAGTGGCGACACGGGAAGCGCCGCGATAGCGGGAGTCAAGGATCGGAAACGGCTCAACATTTTTGTTATGTTTCCGGAGGGTCGCACGTCATTGCTGCAGGAGCTGCAAATGACAACAGTTCAATGCTCGAATGCCCATTGCATAGGCATCCGTGGAAGTTTCGACGACTGCCAACGAATCATGAAAGCGATATTCGACGATGTAGAGTTCAAGACTCGCTACCGTCTTGGTGCCGTGAATTCCATAAATTGGGCGCGCCTCATGGTTCAGATCGTCTACTACTATTTCGCGTCGCTAAGGTTCGATGAGCCTGTTTCCTTCTCGGTTCCAACGGGCAATTTCGGAAACATACTGTCGGGGATGATCGCAAAAAGAATGGGAGCACCCATTGAAACATTCATATTGGGAACCAATGAAAACGACGTACTGTTCAATTTTTTTTGCACGGGTGTTTATGAGCGGGGACAGGTTCATCCAACACTAAGCCCGTCGATGGATATTCAGGTGGCAAGCAATCTAGAGAGGTACGTATACCTGCAGTTGCGAGGAGACAGTGTTGCGTTGAATCGGTTCATGGACTGCTTTGCAGAGACAGGTCGTGCCGAACTAGAAGGACAGCATGCGCATGTCGAGAAGGTAACTGCGCGGAGAATCGATACTCGTGAATGCTTGCAGACGATCAGTCAAGTTTGGCAAGATTCCGGCTATGTTCTCGACCCGCACTCTGCCGTCGGCGTAGCGGCCGCGCGTTCAGTTGGATTGACTTCGCCGACGGTGTGCTTGGCCACGGCTCATCCTGGAAAATTTCCGGACGCAATTGCACGAGCGACAGGTAGCTCGCCGCCTACTCATCCCTTCTTGCTAGAACTCGATCAAGCAAATGCTCGCAAGGTGGTTTTACCTCCGAACGAGGCTAACGTGCGCGACTATATCGTGAAAGAACTGAAGACCGCTTAGACGTCGTTCAGTTCCTCCACTACAGAGGGAACTTGTCCAAGGTGTTCAACTACTCGCGTGGCGAGCTGGGAGACCTCTCGTTTGCGTCCTCGATCTTGGATTTGCAGCTGAATGGTGTGCATTCCAACGCTATTGGCACACTCGATGTCGTCCACAGGATGATCGCCGACGTGCACAGCCTCTTTAGGCAGCGCGCCACTTTGCGAGAGAACAACCATGAACATGCTTGGATTTGGTTTGGAGGCAAGCACATGGGCGGCGGAAATGGAGATATCGAAGTACTTTCCCAATGGTGACTTGTTCACATCCGAGGTACCGTTTGTGATTGAAGCAAGAACATACTTTTGACCCAACGTCGCCAGCACCTCCTCAGCGCCGTCAAACAATAAAAAACGGTTGCGGCGTCCATGAAAAATTCCAAGTGCAGACACAGCAAGTTCGTGAGCCGCGACTGGCTCCACCGTGCCATTGGTTAGGATTCGTTCCAGCACGGCTATGCGAACTTTGTTCAAGTCGTACCGAATCTGTGGCCGTTCCTCCAATATTTGCGAGCGAGTGCTTGAACCGAATTGTCGATACCAATCTTGAAAACCTGGCACACGTTCCTGTAGCCACTGCACCATGTCGGCTTCGGCTTCCGAAATAATGGGAAGGTTGTCCCAAAGCGTGTCGTCCAAGTCGAACGTGACAAGCTTGATGGTCACTTGGCTTTGGAGTCTTTGCGATGTGCGCGGGGATGCGTGCGGTCGTAGACCTTCGCAAGCTGCTGAAAATCAACATGCGTGTAGATCTGTGTAGTATCCAAGCTTTCATGTCCCAAGAGTTCTTGAACTGCGCGAAGGTCGCTGCTACTCTCCAATAGATGGCTGGCAAAGCAATGTCGCAGTAGGTGGGGATGTACTCCATCGTTGGCCAAGGTTTTCGTTCCAGCTTTCTTGACGATATCCTGCACGGTTCTTCTTGCGATTCTATTGTTGGTCCGACCTGTGAACACGGGATCCTGTGGCAGACAGCCATCACGCGAGTCGAGCCATTGTTTGAGAGCCTCCCGAGCGTGTGTTCCGATGGGTACTAACCGAGTCTTGTTGCCCTTGCCAAGTACAGTTGCCTGACCTGAACGCAAATCGAGATTTCCGATATCCAGAGCGACAACCTCGGCCAATCTCAGTCCGCTTGAATAGATAAGTTCAAGCAGGGCACGGTTCCGAAGAGCCATTGGCCCGTGTTCCGATTCGCTAACCAGTCGAGTTGCTGCATCCACATCCAACACATTTGGAAGCTTCCGGGGTGCCTTGGGTGCCTTTACTGGATTGGCTGGATTGTGCTTGATCCTACCGTGCCGCACCTGAAAATTCAGGAAGCTTCGTATGGCGGAGAGGTTTTGCGCTATGGAGACTGGCGACAGTTGCAGCTGTCTCAAGTGGAGGACATGATCGCGAACATGCCGCACGTCCACGTGTTCTAAGATGGGTGGAGCCGACACGCTGGCAAATCGTGAAATGGATTGGCGATAGGATGTCAGCGTCCTTGGCGAAAGCCGGCGTTCGACATCCAAGTGGTGCAGAAACTCGCCAACGGCCTCCGACCATGCTTCCGACTGTGTTGATGTCGAATCACCAGTGTTCTGTCGTGAAGCATCCATGCGAGCCACGAACCGAAATCAATGATAGATTTTCGCGACCGTGCGGCCAACAACCCTGCCGAGGAAGTCCAGGAACAAGGTGCTCATATCGAGCCGGAAGTGCATTGGATCCTCTGACCCAATCGTCAATAAACCTTGGACTCCCGAATCCGCGATGGGCACAAGCGCCACAGAAGTGGGCTCAGTCATGCTCTTGTTGAAGAGAAGCTCGTATTCGCTTAGACGAATGGTCTCGCACACGGGTTGCACAAGGTCACAGACGCGTCGTTCCATGGGACCAAGTTCCTCAGCAGAACGTATGTGTTTGTAGGAGTGGCCCAAATTGACATCCCATAGGAACAGGCGAGTCTCATCGATCTCTTTGCGAACAATCAGATCGCAGCCGAGCACTTCGTCTAGCTGCTCCATATCACAGACATCCATGAGTATGAGAACCAGATCTCGGAGCCAGAGAAACTTCTCTTCGTTTCGCTTGCCTGTTTCGAGAATTGAGTCAATTTGTCGCTGAATTCGCCTATTGGTTTCTTCAAGAGACGAAATGCGTATGGCGGTAAGTGAGGTCATGGCGTTCAATGCTTCCAATGCGTTCCATCGATACTGTTCGATTGGACTTCTTTGTCCAACCCCACTTATATTCTAAAGAAAATCAAGGAATTGGCGAACTAACAAGCGCGGTATAGATTGCTAGCTAGCCAGACAGCGTTCCTTTAAAGACAAACTCTGGCTGACATTCCAGAACTACGGGTTCCTTGGCACCACGCCACTCAACGTTAACTCTTCCTCCAGGCATATGGATAGCCACTCGGTCATCGAACAACCCTGCCAGCCTTCCGGCGACAACGGCGGCGCATGCACCACTTCCGCACGCGAGCGTCTCGCCAACGCCACGTTCAAATATGCGCAAATGCCCTATTGATCTGTCGCCATGTTGCAGGATCTCCACATTTGTGGAGTTTGGGAACAACTCGTGGCTTTGCAGCGCGATTCCAAGACTCTCTAGATCGCATGTCCTGACGTCGTCGACAAACACTACGGCATGGGGATTTCCCAAGGACAGAACATATGCTTCAACCGATCTGTCCATTGGCGATGGAAGATAGATTGAGTGCAAGTAATCGTCATTGCTAGATTGATATGGTGCCAGAGCAGTGTGTGGCGTGGGGGGACGCATTTGGACGGCTATCCGCAACGGATGCATCGATCCCAACCTGCAGCCTACGACACCACCTGGCGTATCCAATGCGACAGTCTCACTGGAGGTCAATTCGAGCGTTCGAGCCATCGCAAAAACGGCAGCGCATCCGTTGCCGCATTGTTCTGCAGCGCTCCCGTCGCTGTTGTAGATTTGAAGGGTGAAGTCATGTTCCGTAGCGGTTGGGTGACCAAGCACCAGCAGCTGATCGAAGCCAATGCCCGTTCGGCGGTCCGACCAATAGCGAATTTTTTCGTTGTTGAACTCCAATCTGGTTGAGGTTGCATCGACCACCATGAAGTCGTTGCCGCATACATGCATTTTGAAGAATGTGGCAGACTCGTTCATTTCACGCAAACCGTTCCAATCTCAGCAAGTCATCCATGGTCTCGCGTGAGCGAATGATGTGCACGTCCGAGCCGTCTACAAGTACTTCGGCACAGCGAGTGCGCGAGTTGTAATTTGAACTCAATACAAACCCGTATGCCCCGACGTCGTGGATGGCAAGCAGGTCGCCTTCTGCCAAGGCGAGCTTGCGATCGAGACCAAGAAAGTCTCCCGACTCACAAATGGGTCCTACGACATTCCATGTGCGGGTCTCGGATTCAGAGGTCTCAACGACTTCGATTTCGTGATGAGCATCATAGAGTGCGGGTCGCAGAAGGTCGTTCATGGCGGCATCGACGATTGCAAAGTTTGGGTATTTCTCTTGCTCGTCGATCTTTGTGTAGTGCACTGTAGAAAGGAGCAGACCAGATGGCCCAACAAGAAATCTTCCAGGCTCCAAGCCTAGAGTTAGATCTCGGCCTGCCAAATGGGTCGCTAGTTCTTTGGCAAGGCTATCGAGCTGCAGTTCACTCTCTTGAGCATAGCGGATTCCAAACCCGCCGCCGATATTGAGATGGGACAGTGAAATTCCGACTTCATCGAGGCGCTCAACCAGGCCCAGCATTGTCGTTAGAGCCGATTCGTATGGAGCGATGTCGGAGATTTGGGAACCAAGGTGGCAGGCAATGCCATCTAGATTCAACACATCGTCCTTGACAATTCGCTTGGCTAGGTCCAAAGCATCGCGAGTGGTCACGCCAAACTTGCTGGTTTCAAGAGCCGTCGCGATGTATGGGTGAGTACCTGTGTCTACTTCGGGGTTTGTTCGAATTGCGACATTTGCGCGTACATTCAAAGTGGTTGCCGTGCGCACTAAGTTCTTATACTCGGAGACGCTCTCCAAATTGATGCAGCCGATGTCGCACTTCAATGCGAACGAGAGTTCCTCCTCCGACTTTCCCACACCGGAGAAAACAATGCTGGATGGATTGCCGCCGGCTCGCAACACACGTTCAAGCTCACCGCCCGACACCACATCGAATCCGCATCCGCAGTTCGCTAACCGCCTCAATATCGCGAGATTAGAGTTTGCTTTGACGGCAAAGAAGGTTTGGTGTTTGATGCCAGAAAAGCTCTCTTCAAACTGCTTTAGTCGATTGAGGATCGACTTCCACGAGTACACGTAGACGGGCGTGCCTGCAAATCGAGCCAACTCGGTCAAAGGAACATCGTCGACATGCAGAACGTCGTCAATTCGACGCAGATTCATCTTGGGGCGCCTGATCTTCTGGATTGGGTGGAGGCAATTCAAGTGGACCCTTGAATCCACAGCCGCAAAGGGCAAAAAGAACTAGCAACAGCACAGCCTTTCGCATGGGGCACAGTTTAGTCTGAGACGGGCGGTCGGAGTATATCCAAGGCACAATTTGTGAGGTACGGGATGCTACCTCGTAGACACACCGCAAACTGCCCCCTACCATGGTTAAGCCTTCGGGCTGGACAGGTAATTGTCGTAACTTCAGGCAACAGTTCGAGGCTTAGATTTGCAGGTTTTCGAACTCGGGAGCTTCCAATCTTGGAGATTCCGCTGGCCGCACCTTCTATAATTGGCGTAAGGTTTTGGAGGTTCACATGAGCGAGAGCGAGAACATTCATCACGTCACCGACGAGTCTTGGAATGCCGATGTGCTGGAGGCGGAGACGCCTGTACTTGTCGACTATTGGGCGGAATGGTGTGGACCATGCAAGATGATTGCGCCAATCTTGGAGGAGATTGCAAACGAATACGCTGATCGCGTGAAGATTTGCAAAATAGACATCGATGACAACATGCAGACTCCGTCCAAGTATGGCGTAAGAGGGATTCCCACCTTGATGCTGTTTCGCAGCGGTCAGGTGGAGGCGACCAAAGTTGGTGCGCTTTCCAAGTCTCAGCTTGCTGCCTTCATCGATAGCAACATTTAGCTAGATGTTTCGCATGCCCAATTCTTGATCTGCACTGAATTGGGATGGGGTTGGGCGTTGTGTTCAACCTATAGAAATTTGTGGAATCGTGAACGGTTCTGCAGTCTGAACTTGTTGCCTTTGCGGATTTCACCATTTCGATCTTTGGGAACTATCAACAAACAAATTGGACGAATGCATTGATTCGTGCTACATTGCACATGAAATTCCTTCGCATCCCCCTGCGTATCCTCACAGGGAGATCCACCTTCTTCAACCTAAGTAAATATCTATGACCCCACAAACTGCTGCCGTAGAGCAAACTGAATCTATGAACCTAACCGATCTGAAGCGATGCCCCACGCCTGAGCTAGTAGAAATAGCTGAAGGCATTGGAATTGAGAATATTGGGAGGGCTCGCAAACAGGAAATCATTACACAGATACTGCGAAAGCAGTCGAAAAACGGCGTGGAAATATTTGGAGATGGAACCCTTGAAGTTCTTCAAGACGGTTTCGGATTTCTGAGATCCCCGTACGCTAGTTACCTAGCAGGTCCGGACGACATCTATGTGTCTCAGACGCAGATTCGTAGGTTTAGTCTGAGGACTGGCGACAATATATCGGGCAAAGTTCGCGCGCCACGAAATGGCGAACGCTACTTTGCACTGCTCAAGATCGATGAGGTCAACCACAGCCCCGCAGACTTCGAAACCAAGCGGCGCCAGATTCTTTTTGAGAATCTAACTGCCGTCTTCCCCAACTACAGATATACATTGGAGCGAGGCAACGGTAGCACTGAAGATCTGTCCGGTCGCATCGTGGATCTGATCGCTCCGATAGGCAAGGGCCAGCGAGCCTTGATTGTCTCCCCGCCAAAGGCGGGCAAGACCCTTATGCTTCAAGCCATTGCGCAGTCGCTTGCAGCGAACCATCCGAATGTCGAACTTATCGTTCTGTTGATCGATGAGCGACCTGAGGAAGTTACCGAAATGAAACGATTGGTTCGTGGCGAAGTCGTGGCGAGTACATTCGATGAGCCCCCGACGCGGCACGTTCAGGTGTCCGAAATGGTCATCGAAAAAGCAAAGCGGATGGTGGAACAAAACCGCGACGTCGTGATCTTGCTGGACTCGATAACCCGACTGGCTCGCGCATTCAACAACACGGTTCCCTCGAGCGGAAAGGTGCTAACTGGCGGCGTAGATGCCAACGCATTGGAACGTCCAAAGAGGTTCTTCGGTGCAGCTCGGAACTTCGTCGAAGGGGGTAGCTTGTCAATAATCGCTACTGCCCTCGTTGACACCGGTTCCCGGATGGACGAAGTGATTTACGAGGAGTTCAAGGGCCGAGGCAATCAGGAGTTGCAGCTTGAACGCCATATAGCGGAAAAACGAATCTATCCCGCCATTAACATACGACGCTCCGGCACTCGCCATGAGGAACTGCTCATGAACGAGGAGGAACTTCAGCGGGCATGGATTCTGCGACGATTGCTTAATGACATGGACGACATCGACGCCATTGAGTTCCTAGTCGACAGACTCAAGAACACCAAGACTAACTCGGAATTCTTCAATTCGATGAAGTCTGTGGATGCTCTAAAGAAAGGTCAGTAGCAACTCCCACTCACCTTCGTACAGACCTCGCGGCGACGCGGTGTCCCACAAAGCTAATGCGAACGTTGGCTAGCGCCCAACAAATTTAGGTTCACGCTTTTCAACGAACGCTCGCATTGCCTCTCTCGAATCTTGGCTAGCCCCAGTCCGGCTGTGTCTCTCCGTCTCGAGCTCAATGTAGTCGCGAAGGGGCATGTTCTCGGCGTTAATGAAATTCTTTTTCATTTCGCCTATGGCTAGGGGCGCGGACTTGGACAGGCGCAGTCCAATGGACCTGACTTCCTCTCGCAGAGAGTCGTCGGAGAAGACCTTGAGGACCAACCCAATCCGCTCAGCTTCGGAGGCACTGAATTTCTCCGACATGAAGAACAGCTCGCGAGCTTTCGTGGCGCCGACTATTCGAGGAAGCAGCCAAGGGCCCGCCATGTCGCCCGAGATTCCTACGCCCAAGAAAGCCGAGTTGAACATCGCTCGCTCAGACGCGTAGCGAAGGTCGCACGCGCAAGCCCATCCAAATCCAGCTCCAGCACATGCGCCATTTACAGCGGCAATAGTTACTTTGGGCATTTCGTGCAGGAGAGTGGTGATGTGGAAATACTCTCTGCGACTTGGTTCTTGGGATTGACCACTAGTGGACGCCTTTAGGTCCACTCCTGGGCAAAAGGCTCGACCTGCGCCCGTGAATATCACGACTCGCACTTCTGATTCTAGTGCGACGCGATTCAGGCATTCATAGAGCTCCCGCATGAGGGTGTTTGTGATGCCATTGAAGTTGTCGGGACGGTTGAGCGTTACTGTAGCCAGACTTCCCTCTACCTCATACAGGATGGTTTCATACGTCGTCATGATTGAGTACCTTGGTGGATCTCCTAGCCTTTTCAGGGCAATTCCATGCTACGGGCAGTAGGGATCAAAGCCGCGCTCCCCGACCGTTGTGCATTGGCCCTGAATTCATTGAAATTAGCGCGTTGCCCATTCTAGACAAACGACCCTGTGGCGGATTGCCAGATTGCTCCGAGCCAATTTCGATCCGGCAAAAGGAAATGGGAAGGTCGGAAAGGGGAGGGCTCGAAATCCAAAGTCGACAGACGTTGGCCAAAGGTTAATCGTCCAATGCTGACAAGGCTTGCAAGACTGCTTCCTTGGATGCACCTTGCGCGACGAAGACATTGCCAAGTCCTTGCGTCTTGGCGAAATTGGCGATTCTCTCAGAAGGCACGATTATGTGAGGCCACTTGGCGCAAGGGATTTGGCTTTTTCTCAATGTATCCATTACGGGCGAGAGTGCCGCGCCGCTTCCGATCAATATTGCATCGATGCCTTCTAATTTGACATTGAATTGTGTGGGGCATCTCTTATACGCCAGCCAAGTGTTCACGTCGTAGTCGTGTTCCCTTAGACCTTTTTCTAGATCGGTACGACCGCCTCTGCCAGCCACAATGCACACTGAAGTATTAGTGACAAAATCGCGCTGTATCAATTCAAGCAATCCCTCGGTTGATTGAACTCTCGGGACGGCCACATCCGAGACATGGGCTTTGAGAGCATCCGCTGTCGCAGTACCCACCGCAACACACTTGCCTGAAGTGCTCCACCCCGAGGAGACTGCATGGCCTACTGCATGCGTTGAGACAAACACCCACAAATCAATTGATTTCCGTGGACGCGGATCGTCCGTTGCATGGATTTCCATGACGGGAGCCACGAAGGGGACATACCCTTTGGATTTGAGAAAGGAACCAAGGCGAGAAGCACCAGGCTCTGTACGAGTTACCCAAACTCTCTTCATGTGCTCTTTATCAAGTCCAAAGCGCCCATAGCGATGAGCTGTCCCGCTGCCCGGTCTGCGAGTGTGGATGAAGATTGATCAGTCAGGCTCACTCTCACGGAATGATCGCCGCTTGGATCCAAAACAACCGCGTGTAATTGAAAGATGCTGCCCAGTTGGACGCAATAGACGCCCATCGGAGCATTGCAATCTGCCTGCAATTCTCGCACGACTGCGCGCTCGCAATCTGCGACCGCGGAAGTGGGCTGAGAAATCAAAGGGTCCACAATTCTCTTGACCAATTCATCGTCTGTCCGATGTTCGACAGCTAGGCACCCCTGCCCGGCTGCTGGCACGAAGATCGAGGGATCCAGACAGCAGCCGATTCTTTGCTCAAGCCCAAGACGGCTCAGTCCCGCGCAAGCAAGAACCAAAGCATCAACTTCCTGATTGTCCAGCTTCGCAAGTCGAGTTTCGACATTTCCACGAATCGGCTTGATGTTCGATCGATTCACTACGTGTTTCAGCAAAGCGCGGCGTCGTGCGCTCGATGTACCAATGCATGAATCTGCAGTTAATTCACTCAATGATTTCACTCCGATCAAAGCATCTCTTGCATCCTCCCGATTACCTATTGCGCTAATTCGGAGACCTTTGGGAGTTGAGCTGGGCACGTCTTTCATGCTATGCACGGCCAGATCAGCGGATTGGTCAAGCAACGCCAACTCCAATTCCTTGAGGAAATCCCCCTTTCCGGAGAGTGCTTGAGACGGAGAGGTAGCTGAACGGTCGCCAGATGTTGTGATGCCAACGATTTCCACATCGACATCTGAATTTCTTTCGAGCAGAAGCGAACGGACATGATTGGCCTGTGCGAGCGCCAACGGGCTGCGACGGGTTGCAAGTCGTATCGTGTGACCCATTTCTACAATTTCCCGCGCGAACTGTCCCGGAACAGGAGCCCTAACGCCACTTCACGTTCTGTCAACCGATTTATCGCCTGGCGAGCATGTGCCGAATTAAGGCGCAACGGAGAAGGAGAGTAGTGCTCTTCAGCGGATCGTTGTAGCAAGTGTGAGACCCTTGGTTGGTATAGTGGAGCTACTTGGTACTGTCGCTGGTGCAATGGCAACCTGTTGCAGCATCGAAAAATGTACCAGGCGAGTGCAAAATTTCGTTGGTGTGCAGCATCATGGTGCAGAAAACGGGCAAGCGGTGGAGCGGACGATTTTCCGCTGCAACCGATGAGTTCGTCGAACAATTTACCGAGTCGGTTAGTTTCGATCGGCGACTTTATCACTTTGACATTCTAGCGTCAGTTGCTCACGCGAATGGCTTGGCGAAAGCTGGCGTCATTGCAGAGGATGAACGCGATGTCATCGTTGTGGGACTCGATCAAATCCAAGAGGAAATTGAAGCTGGCAGCTTCAGCTGGTCAATTGTTCATGAAGACGTACATACCAATATCGAGAATAGACTCGTTGAGATCGTCGGTGAAGTGGGAAAGAAACTCCATGCGGGCAGATCGAGAAACGACCAGGTTGCTACTGATCTTAGGCTATGGCTACGTCACCACGTCGACCAGATAGACGCTCAAATGACTTCGTTGCTATCAGAGTTGGCGGCTTTGGCGGAACGGTATGCGGACGCGATCATGCCTGGTTTGACGCATATGCAGAATGCACAGCCAGTTACCTTTGGACACCACATGATGGCTTGGTTCGAAATGCTGTTTCGCGATCGAGACAGGCTGCGCGAGTGTCGTGCTCGGGTAAGTCACTCTCCTCTAGGTGCGGCTGCTCTAGCTGGCACAAGCTTTCCGATTTCGCGTGAATCCACCGCGACGGAATTGGGATTTGAGGAAGTTTGCAGGAACTCGCTCGATGCTGTTAGTGATCGAGACTTTGCGATTGAGTTTGTATTCGTTGCAAGTATGACGGCCGTCCACCTGAGCCGGTGGTGCGAAGAGCTTGTGTATTGGAGTTCGGATCTCATTGGATTTGTGGAGCTCCCCGATGAATTCTGCACCGGTTCGAGCATCATGCCGCAAAAGAAGAACCCCGATGTTCCGGAGATCATACGGGGGAAGTCGGGGCGAGTACTGGGTGATCTAGTGGCACTGCTGACGCTGGTCAAGAGTCAGCCTCTTGCGTACAACCGGGACAATCAAGAAGACAAGCAGAGACTTTTTGATGCGGTGGACACGCTGGCCGATTGTCTCCAAATCCTATGCGATCTGATTCCGCAAGTGGAGCCCAATCTAGAGCGCATGCTCGAGGCTGCAGGAAGGGGCTATACGACAGCAACCGATATGGCAGATTGGCTAGTGCGACGAGGCATACCGTTTCGTGAAGCTCATGAGATCGTTGGAAGCGTTGTCGCTGAGGCCGAGAGCCGCGGCATAGAGTTAAAGGAACTCTCTCTGCCCGAATTGCAGCATTTCAGCGTAAGATTCGATGAAGAAGTATTTTCTGTGCTTTCAATCGAGGGTTCTGTTGCCGCGCGCAAGCAAACCGGAGGTACTTCTCCAGAAGCGGTTCGCACAGCAATTGCAGAGGCACGCACGCGAATCTAGGCTGATACCTAGGAGTTGGCCACGATTTGCTCGGCAACTCTTTTGCCAAAGTAGGTGAGGATTCCATCGGCGCCAGCTCGCTTGAAGCAAAGCAGTCCTTCCATGATGACTTTCTCGTCCAGCCATCCCTGCAGCAGCGCCGCCATGTGCATCGAGTATTCGCCACTGACTTGGTAGGCAAACGTTGGTGTCCCAAATCCGTCCTTCACTCGCCTCACTACATCCAAGTAAGGCATGCCGGGCTTTACCATGACCATGTCCGCTCCCTCTTGAATGTCCATTGCGATTTCCCGTAGCGCTTCGTCGCTATTGGCTGCATCCATTTGATAGGTGTACTTGTTCGCGGCTCCAAGGGTCGAACTTGAACCAACGGCGTCTCGGAACGGACCGTAGTACGCAGAGGCGTACTTGGCAGAGTACGCCATGATCTTGGTATTGACGAACCCTCCCTGCTCCAATGTTCTTCGTATGGCGCCGATTCTTCCGTCCATCATGTCTGACGGGGCTATCACGTCCGACCCCGCCTTCGCGCACACTCGAGCCTGTTCTTGCAGTATTTCGATTGAGGCATCGTTCAATACATAGCCGTGTGAGTCGATTACGCCATCTTGGCCGTGCGACGTATAGGGATCCAACGCTGCATCGGTTATCACGCCCAACTTTGGAGCACAATTCTTGACCGTGGCTATCGCACGAGGGATGAGCCCATCTGCATTTACTGCTTCCGATCCCTGTGGATCTTTGAGACGGGAGTCAATATACGGAAACAACGCTATTGCCGGCAAACCCACATCTTGAAGATGCATTGCTTCAGACTCAAGCTCGTCTAACGACAACCGTTCTATTCCTGGCATGGACCGGATTGGTTGGCGAGTTCCGGATCCTTCAACTACAAAAAGGGGATAGATCAAGTCGTTGAGCGTGAGCTCATTCTCGCGCACTAGTCGTCGAATGAAGTCATGGGAACGGTTTCGACGTAGTCGCGTATGCGGAAATTCGGGCTGCATGGCTTTGTTGGTTTGAAGTTCCGATATTGGCGAAATCGCCATCAAAATCTTCAGTATTTTCGCATACAGCCAGTACCGTCCTGCAATCGACAGAGGCCGCGGCTCGCACAGAGGCAGGTGGTCTGACCAGGTGGTCAAAGTCTATGAGAGATGGAATCAACAGCTGCTTAGGCAAGTGGATTGATTTAATAGGCTTTCTAGATTGATCTAGGCGGCCATGTCGAAGCGTGATTGCAACCTAATCGTTGTTGGTGCTGGCAGTGCAGGTCTAATCGCAGCCCTGATCGGCGCTAACGCCAGAGCAAAGGTGACTTTGATTGAGTCGCATCAAATGGGAGGCGACTGCTTGAATACGGGATGCGTTCCGAGCAAGACTCTCATTGCTTCGGCGAACGTGGCGCACACTATACGCCAGTCCCGCAAATATGGGTTCTCCACCGAAGATTTTGAAGTGGATTTCGCCAAAGTTAGGGAACGCATACGAGACGCTATAGCGAGAATTGAACCCAACGACTCCGTGGAACGCTACCAACAGATGGGCGTGGATTGTTTGAGGGGCCACGCTAGGTTAGTCGATCCCCATTGCGTCCTAGTCGATGGCAGGGAAGTCTCCTCTACGAGCATCGTTCTTGCCATAGGTGCAGAGCCGCACTTGCCGCCCATTCCTGGATTGAGCGAATCCAATCCGCTAACGTCGGAGAACGTTTGGGATTTGGAGGAGCTGCCAAACTCTCTTGCCGTAATAGGGGGCGGCCCGATTGGATGTGAACTTGCCCAAGCATTCTCCAGACTTGGCAGTCGGGTAACGCTCATCGAACAATTGGGTCGACTGCTTCCTGGAGAAGATCAAGAGGCCTCCTCTCTGATTGAGCAGACATTTGTCGCAGAGGGAATCGATGTGCAAACTGGATTCTCGGCAAAATCGTGCCACAACGGACGACTGACCATTGAGAACGGCGGTAGCAGCAGAGAAGTTGAATTTGACCGGGTGCTGGTTGCGACGGGCAGAACGCCTCGCGGAAAAGACATGGGCATCGAAGACGTGGGAGTAAGACTTCGTCCGAATCAATCAATCGCCGTCAACGACTACATGCAGACCAACATAGGGTCTATCTATGCTTGTGGCGACGTTGTGGGACCGCACCAGTTCACTCACATGGCTGCTCAACAGGGGTGGTATGCCGCCATGAACGCGCTACTGCGCCCGTTTTGGAGATTCAAGCTGGATTCGCGGATAGCTCCTTGGGCGATCTTCACGGACCCGGAGGTGGCGAGAGCTGGTCTAGACGAGCAGCAATTGGTTGATGGCGGAATCCCCTACGAGGTCACTAGGTACGAATTCACCGACTCAGATCGGGCAATAGCTGAAGGACAGACATCGGGATTCGTAAAACTCTTTACCAAGAAGAGATCTGATCAGTTGCTTGGCGCTTGCATCGTAGGTGCCCATGCAGGAGATCTCATCCAAGGCTGCATAGATTCCATGACTCATGGATACGGATTGAACAAGGTGCTCTCGACTCTTCACGTATACCCGACTCGATCTGAAGCTCTCAGACTTGCTGCAGGCGCTCGTCGCAGACGACACATGCCCGAACGATTGGCGAGGATTGCGAAACGCCTCAATGAACTAAGGCGCTAATCAAGTCTCTCGGGTCCAATCTCCTGTGCGGAGACATTAGCCGACATCGAACCAAGATTCGATGCTAGCAGCTCTGCTCCCAGCTTGCCGCATGCTGGTGAGGTTTGGACACCGAATCCTCCAAAAGCACTATGCCAAAAGAAACCGGGATGGTCCGAAGCAAATCCGATGACTGGCGCGCCGTCGTCGACAAAGCTTCTTAGTCCAGCCCATGTCTCGGATGGGCGGTCTATCTGCACACCCAGACATTGGCGCAATCGATCCAAGGCGACCGCAACGTCATACATTTCCGGCTGCGCATCGCAGGGCGGAGACTCCGTTGCGTCAGCTGGCGAGAGCATGAGTGCGTTTCCCTCGGGTTTGAAGTAGAGGCTGTGGGAAGCGGTATAGCACATAGGCCAATCCCGGATGTTCGAGTCCAAATGCACTCGCAAGCCTGTTCGCCGCTTTGGCACGAGACCTATCGGTGCAACTCCAGCCAAATTTGCTATTTCGTCAGCCCACGCGCCTGCTGCATTGACGACAATATCGGCCGTGATGGGTTCGCCTTGTGCAAAGGAAGCTGTCCATTGGCCATTCGAATCGTCCAGGGCGACAAGTCGCCTTTGCGTGGTGACCTTTCCGCCGCTCTCGACGACGTTTCGACGATAGCAGTCCAATAGTGTGTGGACGTCTATCGCAAGCGAGCGAACATCGAGCGCTCCGATCGTGTATTCGTCGGTAAGAAGCGGTATGCGATCAACGATTTCAGATCTCGAAACGCGTCGAAGCCATGGACATCGTTGAGACCAGGTGTCAAGAAACTCATCAACGCGAGATTTCTCTGGGGTCTTGGCGATCAGCATGTGCTCTAGTGTTGAAGCAATGGCTCCAAATCCTCTTGGCGGCTGAAGAAAGAACGACTCAGAATCCAGAGAGAGCCGATGGACGATGTCGTTTTCGAATGCGATGTGAAACACAGCTGCTGATCGTCCAGAGCTGTGGTAGCCAGGTTGGAACTCCGCCTCAACGACCGTGACGTCGAATTCCTTGGAAGCATGCAGGGCTAACGAAAAGCCCGCAATGCCGCCCCCGACGACGAGAACAGATTTTCGTCCCGTGCTCACTCTGCTAGCGAACGGTCACGCTGGATTGATGTGCCCGACAACGATTGCATACGGACCTGGAACTAGGTTAAGCCTAGTCTCAGGCTATGGCTGCGACGAATCGCTTTGCGTGCCCAGCCATTTCCTGAAATACATCGTCTTTTCGCTTGCGCGTTCTCTTCAGAACCTTGTAGCCGTGGTCCGCGGTATCGAGCCACTTGATTGTGGCCGGAAGATTTCGCACTAGCTTGTTCATCAGTTTTCGATCAGCCATTCCGTCGCGCGAACCCGACAAGAACAGCATGGGGCATGTGATCTGCTCTAGGTGCGCGCCTCGGTCCAGCGAGGGTTTGGCAGGATTGTGCAGTGGAAACGAACAAAAAATTAGTCCAGCAGCATCTAGTCCATGCTCGACAACTGCATGAGACGACATTCGTCCGCCAAAACTGTGTCCACCGAGAAGTATGGGAGCGTCGTAGTGTTGCCGTGCATACTCGAATGCAGCTCGAACAGTACTCGTGGATACTGCCTGCGCGTCAACGCGGTTCTTGCCTGCCTCCATGTAGGGAAAGTTGTAACGCAGACTTGCAATTCCAACCTCTGCGAATGCATCGGTGATTTGCTCTAGGGTGCTGTGGTGCATTCCCGCGCCTGCCCCATGTCCAAAGACAATCGTGGCGTTGGAGCTCTCCGCCGGTTTGTAGAGCGCGCCAACGTCATAGTCGTCAAACTTGAGACGCATTGGCTTCAACTCCTGGTTCATCTCTCTAGCTCCTTGGAAGAATGAATTATCTTGCCGACTAGACCGTACTCCTTTGACTCTTCTGCACTCATCCAGTAGTCCCGGTCGGTGTCCTTGTTTACTTGATCCAACGACCTGCCAGTGCGTTCGGCAATGATTTTGTTGATTCGTTCGCGCGTCTTGACGATTTCACGGGCTTGAATGTAGATGTCCGAAGCGTCGCCGCCGAATCCCCCTGAAGGCTGATGTATGAGAAATCGTGTGTTTGGCAGACAGAAGCGATTATCTAACTCGGCAGCCAAGTAGATGTGCGTTGCAATGCTGCCTACCCATCCCGTACCCACGGTGCGAACGGGAGCATTGATGTAACGGATTACGTCGTGAATGGTGTCGCCCGATTCGACGTGGCCACCTGGCGAGCCGACAAATAGGGTAATCGGATCGTCGTTGTCTAATGAAAGAGCCAGCAACTGCTGGATTGTTCGTTGGCAGGCATCTTTGTCGATTTCACCGAATAGTGTCAGAACCCGATTTCTGTATAGCGTGTTGAGTGGTGCAGGCCAACGTCGATCCTCGTCCCCGTTTTCTGTTTTCTTCGGAGACTCATCCAAGCGAGTTCGAGATAGATCATTAGACGACATGACTTATACGTCCTTAATTTGCGCTACACAGGGTTGAATATTTTCGCAAAGAGTATCCTCTGTAAATGAAACGGCCACTTACGATCTCTAAATGTCTTTGATTCCCGCCTACTTCGAAAAGCTGAAAGAACTCAATGCAATGAACTCGCCGCCATTGCGAAAGGTGCCCGTAGACCTAATCCGTGAGACGTTTAGAACCATGCAGCCCGAAAGATCCGAAGTGAAGGTTGCGGAGGTCAAAGATATGGTGATTTCAACGAAGTCACATCGAGTTCCGGTTCGTCTATACCTGCCATCCATAGGGACGAAAATGCCAGTTGTACTGATGTATCACGGAGGAGGATGGGTAATTGGAGATCTGACTACGGTAGATGGTCAGTGCAGACACGTATGTGCAGGTACTGGAGCGATGGTTGTTGCCGTCGACTATCGACTTGCACCAGAACATCGGTTTCCCACTGCAGCCGAAGATTGCTATGCCGTGCTTCGTTGGGCAAGCGAATCAATCGGAGAGTTTGGCGGAGACGCCTCGCGCATTGCAGTGGCTGGAGACAGTGCGGGCGGCAATCTTGCCGCCGTTGTGGCGCAAATGAGCCGAGACCGCGGCGGGCCACCCATAGTTTGTCAATTGCTTGTCTATCCCGTGATTGATGGAACGAATTTCGACACTAGGTCCTATGTTGAGAATGCCATAGGGTTTGGGCTTAGTCGCGACGACATGATGTGGTTTTGGGACCAGTACACGGACAAAGCGGATCGCGCAAATCCCTATGCCTCGCCCATACATGCAGACACTTTAAAAAATCTGCCGCCTGCACTAGTAATGACTGCAGAATATGACGTGCTTCGAGACGAGGGAGAAGCATACGGCGAACGGCTAAAGGAAGAAGGAGTCGATGCTGAGGTGATTCGCTACGACGGCTTTATCCATGGATTCTTCGGCGAAACAGACGTGATTCCCGATACTCGCCAGGCGATGAATCAAGCGTGCTACATGCTCAATAGGCACCTTTGGAATTGATGGCCCTAGCGGTTCAAACGAGTAGCTGAGCCGGCGTTCGTATTTGGCGAGACTAATCCGCTCGAGCTTTCGCTGAACCCTTGGCGACTACCACACCGCTTTGATTCACGGTGGAGATGTCTAACGCGACGACATTACCCTCTATGCCGCTAACGGTTGCCGTGGCATCCAAGGTGTCCCCGGGAAAAACTTGACTGGTGAACCTTACTCCAAACTCTAAAAGGCGTCCGTCTCCGACGAAGTTTGTCAGCATGCGTCCAGTCAATCCCATCGTGAGCATTCCGTGCGCAAACACCGACGGGTAGCCGGCAACTTTGGTTGTAAAGATTTCGTCAGTATGGACCGGGTTGTAGTCTCCGGATGCGCCTGCATACATCACGATTTGCGTGCGTTTGAGGTCTTCGACTACTCGTTCGGTGTGGGTATCTCCCACCTTGATTTCACTTGCTCTTAGTGCCATTTGTCTACCTCTTAGCTCTGATCAACCGGGCGTTCTGTACGCACTCCGACACTGGTGGCCGTTACGACCAGTTGTCCGTTTTGATCTCGATACTCCGTTACGGATTCGCTGAACACGAGCTTGCCCGATCGTCTGCCTTCTCGTTCCCATGTATTGCCGGGCTTTGTCGTTGACGTGAGTACATCGCCAACCTTTGGATGGCGGTGGTAGACGTAGCGCTGCTCGGCATGCAACCCTCCGCCGCCTGATCGACGCGAGCCCTTGGAATCGGAGGCTTGCTCTGCGGATGGGCTGCTGGGTTTGGGTTCGCGCTGAACGCTAGAAGGTTTGCTTCCCGAACCCATCCAACCCTTTCCATCGATTCTTGGACGGAGCCCGTAGTTCGAGTTGAACTGAGCACTTGCTTGAACGAATGTAGGAGGCGCGATTATGGCGCCAGGCTCGGTTCCTTGCGCGTAGTCAGCATCGTAGTAAATCTTGTTGCCATCGCCGATCGACCGGGCGAACATCATGATATGGCTTGCTTCGACTGGAAATTTCTCTACGGCCATGGATTTTCTCCTCTGCAAGTATCGATGGCAATTGACTCGTCAATTATGTTGATTGGGATCAACGGCCTTTGAAGTTGGGTTTTCTTTTTTCAAGAAAAGCCGCGATTCCTTCGGCTTTGTCTTCGGTCTGTACCAGCGCCCCCTGAGCGTATTTCTCAAGCATTAGAGCCGCTGCTGTGCTGGCCTCCATTCCAAAGTTGACCATCATTTTCATGGTCCTCGGAACGAACGGTGCGAAGGAAGCCAAGTGCTCGGCCATGCGTTCAACTTCGTCCATCAATTCGTCGCGACGCACGATTCGTGTAATCAAACCTATCGACAGGGCTCGCTCAGCGTCTATCGGTTCGCCCATCAAGAGCATTTCCATGCCCCAACCACGACCCACGATCCTGGGTAGCCGTGCGGTTGCGCCGCCGCCGGGTATGATCCCCAACTTTCCTTCTGGTGTTGCAAAGCGTGATTCGGGAGTGGCCACGCGAAGATCACAGCCGAGCGCCACTTCCAATCCGCCTCCCATGCAGATTCCATCTATCGCTGCGATGGTCGGCTTTGGCAATCGCTCAAGCTGATCTGCCAGACCTTGCACAATGGGCTCCAATGCTTTGCCAAAGTCGCGGTGAACAACCTCGGCAAGATCCGACCCGCTGGCAAACGCACGATCTCCCGCACCCGTGATGCAAAGAACCTTTATAGATTCTGCGGACTCTGCCACACGAACCGCCTGTTGCAATTCGTTTAGTGTCGTCAAAGAGATTGCATTGTGTTTCTCAGGACGGTTGATTGTGATTAGCGCGAGAGGGCCATTCGTCTCATAGAGGATTTGCGTGAAACTCATTCGTGCTTGCTCTCCAATTGCGTGCGCATCGTCAATAGGGAATTCGCTTAGGCAACTTAGTCGTTGCTCCGGTGCTTGTTCAACACCTCTTCGTTCAATTCGACTCCCAAACCCGGTCCACTGGGAGGCGTAATGAATCCTTCCTCAAACGTGATCGGGTCCACGAAGATGTCGCGGTGGAGTCGGTCGCCGTTATATTCCTGAATCAAAAAGTTTGGCGAGCAGGTGTCCAGTTGGACTGCTGCCGCGGCAGCGATCGGTCCGACGTACATGTGGGGTGCAATCATGGCGTAATGTGCTTCGGCGATCCCCGCTATCTTCTTAGCTTCCAGAATTCCGCCGCACTGTGCAACATCCAGCTGAATGATTTGAGCCGCTTGCTTCATCAGAAGCTGAGCAAATTCGAACTTTGTGACTAGGCGTTCGCCGGACGCGATGGGAATGCTAGTGTGCGCAGCGACGCGCGCCATTTCATCGATGTTTTCGGGAGAGACAGGTTCTTCAAACCAATAGGGATCGTATTGCTCCAGAGCCTTTGCAACGCGAATCGCACCGGATGTGCTGAATTGGCCATGAGTTCCTATTCCGACTTCAAGCTCGTCGCCTACTGCGTTACGGATGCATTCGAAAATGCGTCCAACATGTCGAATGCGCTTTAGCGAATAGTCTTGTGGAGCGGGGAAGAACGGTACGAATGGGTCAAGCTTGCATGCGCTGTTGCCTTCTTCGACTAGTTGTTGCGCCACTTCGCCGGCACGCTCTGGGGATTCCGAAGCGGCGTTGTAGGGCATGTATGCGTATGCTCTGAGTTTTTCGTGGCATCTTCCACCCAATAGGTTGTAAATGGGTTGGTTTGCTGCCTTTCCAACGATGTCCCAGCATGCAATTTCGATAGCGCTCAGAGCTGGAGTCATGTCCAGCCCTGGATGACGGAAGTCATGGCGGGATCCATATGCTTCCTGCCAGATCTTCTCGATTTGGGTGGGGTCTTTTCCTATGAGAAACTGATCACACAATGTGTGAATGAGATGGATTTGCGAGCGAAGATCTCGTGCATGCCCGGTTGGTTTCTCGCCCAATCCCACAATCCCCTCGTCTGTGTGGAGACGTAGAAAGAGCCACTTGGAACCACCTCTGTACGGTTTGATGTTGTCGACGACTATCGTTTCAACGCTGGTGACTTTCATGGATGCTTCTCTTTGAATTCAGGAATTGGGCAGCTCCTGATGAGTGGAATTGGCATTCTGCTCTGTGTGCTCGATATTCCGCGTGGAGAGTCACGTGGGTCATGTGCGTCTATCTGCGCGCTTTCTGCGACTCTCTCTTGTTCAATGGAATTAGCAATTTGGCATCCGTACCTCCGCTGGGACTATCGCCCAGCTCAATTCCCCAGCCTTGGATTTGGCACAGTTGCGCGACGATTGCAAGTCCGAGTCCGCTGCCTCCCGTCTTTGTGTTTCGCGATTCCTCTAAGCGAACGAATGGCTGCAAGACGCGAAGTCGATCTTGTTCAGGTATTCCAGGACCGTCATCCAAGACATGGATTTCCAGCGCATCTTGACTGGCGGATACATGTACTCGAACCGCTTTCGCATGTCGCTGTGCATTTTCCACCAAGTTTCGCAGGCATCGTTCCAAAGCGCTGGTCGCTAGAGGGACCCTCTTGGTTGGTTGTGTGCTCCAAGTGATTTCTGTACTTTCGTCAATGGACTGGACGATCCCACGTATTAGTCGTACGGCATCTGCTTTGGTTGCCTTTTCGGGTTCGCCGCGCGCAAAGTACGCGGCGTCCGTAATCAACGCGTCCATGGACGCAAGATTGCTGCGGAATCGTTGGACCAACTTGGGGTCTACGTCGTCGGGGAGCAGTTCCAACGCCAAAGTCATTCTGGTTAGCGGCGTACGGAGATCATGTGAAATTCCTGCAGAAAGTGTTGTGCGATTGGCTATCAGAGTTTCGATTTCAGCGGCCATGGTGTTGAAGCTTCGAGCAAGCAGTACGAACTCATCCATGCCTGTTTCTGGTAGCGGAGTGAACCCCCCAATTCCGCGAAAGGTCGACGCAGCCTCAGCAACCTCCGTGAGTGGACGGCTGATTCTTCTTACTACGAGGAACGCAATGATCAGCATGATTGCCACTAAAACGGCGATTAACGAAAGCCCAACGAAGACTTGCTGGCCGTGAGGCAGGTCCGGCATGAACCCGACTTGCAGAGAGTCCCCGCTTTCAAAGGGTATATCAACCCAAAGAATGTTGCTATCGTCCTGCTTGATTACCACCGGACTTCCGACAATTTTCTCGATTTCTTTTTTAAGCAGGTCGTAGTAGTAATGGCGAGAAGTCAGCTCGGGCAAATCGGATTGCTCCTCGGCAAGATTGAGCTCGTGTATAACGTAAGCGTCGTGCACATAGGCGGCCCGCCGTTTGGAGGAGGGAATCTCTGCCCACATTTTTGCGGTCATGGTGATGAGGTCCGCCTTGTCTGCTGCGCTTTGCTTGGTCAGTGGAACTAACGCGAGCAGGTTGAGCGAGACCAACGCTGTGGCGGCTACGACAAGAGACGATACAACGATTATGGCGCTGGTACGCGCCAGAATGGATCCCGTGCGCGGAATCAGTCGGAGTCCGGACAGAACATGTACCCCTTGCCCCACACCGTTCGAATAATCTCCGGTTCTGTGGGATCTTTTTCAATCTTGCTCCTAAGACGGGTTACACGCACATCGATGCTTCGATCAAAGCTGGAACGTTCATCTCCCGAGAGCAAGTCCAGAATGCGGTCGCGAACCATGATTTGAAACGGATGTTGTGCTAATACATGCAGCAGCTCGAATTCGCCCGACGTCAAAGGGACCACAGTTCCGTCGTCTTTCGTAAGTCGTATGGATTGCGTGTCGAGGCGGTAGCCGCCAAACCGAAAAACTCCATCTCCAGGATGCGTGGCGTGATCGGTTGAGCTGCGCCTGAGCACAGCCTTCACGCGCGCTAGCAATTCTCTAGGTTCGAAAGGTTTGTTGACGTAGTCGTCCGCTCCCAGTTCAAGCCCAACGACCTGTTCCACTTCATCCCCAATAGCGGTCATGATGATGATTGGCAGTTCCGTGGTCTGTTTTAGTCGGTGAGCGATTTGAAGTCCATCTTCCCCTTGCATTCGCAGATCGAGCAGCACCAAGTTGACGGCATGTCTTGCGAGTTCAAGATCCATTTGTGCGCCATCTTCCGCCGTTACGACGGTGAATCCTTGGTGCGTCAGGTATTCGGTGAGCAATGTTCGGATTTCGTCGTCATCGTCTACGACAAGAATTGTTGCGGCGTCAAAGGATGTCGCATGTTCGACTGGACCACGACGACGCAAGACTGCTCTGATTCTGGCGAGCAAAACTCTTGGATTGAATGGTTTGCCCACATAGTCGTCCGCACCAAGTTCAAGCCCCACAACGGTATCGACGCTGTCTCGAAGCGCGGTTAGCATGATGATTGGCAATTGCGTGGTGCGCTTCAAACGCCTTGCAATGGATAGTCCATCTTCGCCAGGCATCATGAGGTCAAGAACGACGAGATCGAACGAACCGTGCGCAAGCGCTTGGTCCATCGCGACACCATCCTCCACGGCCGTGACGATTAATCCCTGCTTAGATATGTACTCCGCGAGCAGTTCGCGAATGTCTGGATCGTCATCGACAACCAGAATTCGTGTTGATTCGTCGCTCAATCCTTGCAGATAAAAGCAGGGATCTAGTCGTTGCTAGATGTGGAAGAGGACCGCTCGTCCTTTTGGGAATCTGGTCGGTCCAACGATGGAATGCTTGCTGGCGGCTTTGTGCGTTCGCCGTCCCTTACATCCCTGGGATCTGATGTGACCACATTGTCGATGTTCGTCGCACCGGCCATTGAGTTTGGAGGCGTCTGGGGAATATCCACCAATTCAGGCATTTCAGTCGGGTTGGTTTCGCTTTGATTCCCGCTGCCGAAGGGTCTCTCTGGTTTCTTGATACTAGCCAAGTCGACGGGTCGATCATTCTCTTGCATTCGTCGAGAATTCTCGTTTCGCAGCAATACACAATCCGGTTCAGATAGCTTTGCGTCGCCGCAATCTCCAATCAGGTCGGCCAATTCTTCGGTCGTAAGTTCCCTAACTGAGTCCTTGGTGTACTTGCTTTCGGGTGTCGCTTCTACTGGCGCTTGATCTGTTGGCGCTAGTTTCGATTCTTGTGAAAGTCCTGAAATTGCGAGGAGTGAGGCGATGGCCGCTAGAGCAACAGTAAACAAATGTCTTCGCATTGACACTGCGGCGAATCCCTCGCATGAGTAACTAGTCATTGAGTCCCAACCTCCCTGTCGGTGACCTTGCATTCCGGCGATGTTCTTTGTAGCCGGTGCGAATTCGTCTTGTTCCGCAATGGTTGTCGTTCGTTGGTCGAAAAAGCCTGACAACCCGTCAAAGACGTTCGCCAATGCGCATATTACACAATGCGGCGCAGGTTGTGTCACGCCGCATTGAAAAATTCTTCCTTAGATTGAGCCGACTATGCTCTCTCAAAGAGTCCTGCGGCGCCTTGGCCCCCGCCAATGCACATGGTTACTACACCATAGCGCTTGTTTCGACGATGGAGTTCTCGCAAGATAGTGCCCGTCAACCGAGACCCTGTCATGCCAAAGGGATGACCAATGGCGATGCTTCCGCCATTGACGTTGTATTTCTCATTGTCAATGCGAAGTTCATCGCGACAGTAGACGCACTGGCTGGCGAAAGCCTCATTGAGCTCCCACAAGTCGACATCGTCTTGGTCGAGTCCTGCATTTTGCAGTAGACGGGGAATGGCGAAAACGGGTCCGATTCCCATCTCATCCGGTTCGCAGGCGGCCACTGTGAAACCTCGATAGATTCCCATTGGATCTATGTTGAGCTGATTTGCGCGTTCTGCGCTCATCAGGAGAGTCATGGACGCTCCATCAGACAGCTGCGAGGCGTTTCCAGCAGTGACGGTGCCGTCTTCCTCAAATGCCGGAGGCAGACCGGAGAGCCCGTCCATTGTCGTTGTCGGACGATTGCATTCGTCGGCAGTAACGGTTACGTTGCGACGACTTTCCTCTTTGGTTTCCCTGTCGACGTGAAGCATTTCCACGTCCATGGGAGCGATTTCCTCGTCCATAAAGCCTGAATTCTGCGCGTTTGCATAGCGAAGCTGGCTCTGCAACGCATATTCGTCCTGCATTTGGCGGGTAACTTGATAGCGCCGAGCAACTACTTCGGCAGTGTTGCCCATCGCCATGAAGATTTCTGGTTTTTCTTCGAGTAGACGCTTGTTCTGCTGAGCTTTGCCAGGAGTCTGCCGATTGCGCATCGAAATGGAATCGGCCCCGCCTGCCATGGCAATTTCAGATTGCCCCGAAGCAATTTGATTCGCAGCAATGGCGATGGATTGCAAGCCAGACGAACAGAAGCGGTTGATGGTCATGCCAGCCGTGGTAATCGGCAGTTTCGACAGCACTACTGCTAGCCGGGCTAGGTTGCCATCTTGTTCACCCGCATGGCTTGCGGCACCCACGACAACATCTTCGACGTCGTCGGGTGAAACATTGGGGTTTCGGTCGATCAAAGCATCGATCAAGTGTGCCAGCATGTCGTCCGACCTCGTGAGGTTAAAACTTCCCCGGAACGACTTCGCTAAACCTGTTCGCACACTATCTACTACTACTACATCTCGCATGTTGGCATTTCCTCCCGTTGCTGAATGATGAAGTTGCAACTTGCACGTAGGGAATTGGCGATTGTAACAGTATCTACACGAGGGCTAGATTCGTGAAAGACTCGATACTGTGCTGTATTTCGTACTTGAACCTCTAGTTGGAATTACCGAATTACGTGCGGTTTGGCCGAGCCTACTTCTATAAAATCAAAGACGGATTGTGTATTTGCTCGACCGTCGCTACGGCAAGGATCAGCCGAATGCACTGTACCTTAATCCTAAAGTTCGCCGCTACGTTTCCCTAGCAGTATGTTCAAGGCTTCACCGACTTCCCACATTTATTTTTCGCAGCGATTGCGTCTCCACTACGTTGATTGGGGTAACGATTCTGCGCCGCCGCTGCTCTTGATTCATGGTGGCAGGGACCACTGTAGGAATTGGGATTGGGTTGCTGAACGTCTACGCGACGACTTCCACATTATTGCTCCTGATCTGCGAGGGCATGGGGACTCGCAGTGGATGATCGGTGGCGCTTACTCGATCATTGACTATGTATACGACATAGCGCAGTTGGTGCGCCAAACCAAGATTGAACCAGTTACCGTAATGGGGCATTCATTGGGAGGTTCAGTGTCGTTGATGTATACGGGCTTGTACCCGGATTCCGTTACTAAGCTTATATCCATTGAGGGGATGGGTCCTATAGATTTCGCGAAGGACAACAGGAGGTTCACGGAAAGCTGCAGCATTGGGTGGACAACCTTCGCCAATTGTCTGGCAGAATTCCAAGGCGCTATGCAACGCTGCAAGATGCATTTCATCGAATGCAGACGGAAAATCCACATTTGACCGCCGACCAAGCTAGGCACTTGACTATCCATGGCAGCAATCAAAACGAAGACGGTACCTATAGCTGGAAGTTCGACAACTACGTGAGGATATTTGCGCCGCTCGGTTTGAGTTTCAATGAGACCAAGAATCTCTATGAGCGGATAAGCTGTCCCACACTTTTGATCTACGGTGAGGAGTCGTGGGCGCGCAACCCGCTTAAGGATGGCCGGGCCAATCCCTTCAACAATGTTCGTGTCGAGTCCATTCCCGATGCTGGACATTGGTGCCACCACGATCAGCTGGACATATTCCTCGCCAGGGTTCGAGGATTTCTGCGGAGTGACAACGCATAAGTTTGTGCAGAGCGTTGGTCTGGACCGTGATGACTTAGTTCCAAGACAACATGGAAATGTGTCGTCTGCAATTGCTCCTACGTTAGTTAGCTACCTAGATTGAATCGTGAAAATTGAGATGCTCCATGACTCCCCGTGGCGTGGCGCTTTCTACGTCACAGGGGGCGGCAGTCTCCTGCTGTCCAATTTGCTTTCCGTGCCAGGCGCATCTCGAACGGTTTTGGATGCACGAGTTCCGTATGCGGAAGCGGCTTTGGAAGACGTATTGGGCACCAAACCGGAGCAGGCTTGTTCTTCACTCGCTGCTCGAATGCTCGCGATGAAGGCCTATTCAAACGCCTGCGCATTGGATGATGGTCCAAATCTCTTCGGACTCGGTGTCACTGCCAGTTTGGCAACGAACCGTGCCAAGCGAGGGCAATTGAGAGCACACGTGGCCTTGCAGACCGCTTCTCGAACGCAAGTCTCAGAGATTTGCTTCCCGAATTCGCAACTGCGAGCGGCTCAGGAGAGAGAACTGACGGAAATCGCTCTTCAGAAGCTTGGAATCGGATTGGGACTCACTGCGGACGCATTGAATCCAAACACGGATCATGCTTTAGTCGCATCGAATGACGTCCAAGCTCTTCTTCAGGACGAACCCCGGTACATCGGGGAACCCGGTTCCATTTTCTTGCCTGGGGCATTCAATCCTTTGCATGATGGCCATCGACGCATGAAGGAGTTGGCCGAAGAAATCTGCAACAACCAATGTCAATACGAGCTTTGCGTAAGAAACTTCGACAAACCACACTTGGATTTCATTGAGCTCGAGCAACGACGACTCCAGCTCTCGGATGAAGATTGCGTGATTACAAACGTGCCAAGATTCTCGGACAAGGCGAGGTTGCTTGTACCAGATGGCGGCGCAACGTTTGTTCTAGGCATAGATACATTGAAACGTATAGCAGACGCAAGCTATTACGGAAACGCTGAACAAATGAGAGCTTCCATTCAAACCATGTCGGAGCGGAGCGACAAGCTGTTGGTGTTCGGTCGAGTCGGTGGCGACATGGAGTTCGCCACACTCGGTGACGTAGAGCTACCTGACGAATTGAGCCGTTTGTGTCATGGATTCACCGAAAAGCAATTTCGAATGGACATTTCCTCAACAGCAATCAGGCGTCAAGCGAGAACCAATTAGCGCGCAGGGAGATTGCTGACGAGAATTGTGTCCTAGTTTTGTTGCGATCCTCTCAATGATGATGGGCATCACTCTTGGGTTGGAGTGCGACCTCTAGCGTGACCAATTGGGTATCGTGATATTGCTGGTGCTTTACCGATTGTGCTAGTTGCTTGAGCAAACGCAGTGAGACTTCCTTCTCGATGCTGCCAAACGTGGACTGTTCCCTTAGAAGTGCCACTTGATCTTGGAGATTCTCCTCTACACCTGTAGTACGAAACTCCATCACCACGCCGCTGTCCTCCTTTCGGGCGGCAAGTTCAAAGACTCTCTTCGCCGATTCGCTTTCTTCGTCATCAGCGTTGTCAAGCATTGATAGAAGCGTTTCCTCGGCGGCGGCGTGCAGTCGCATTCCGACACTCTCGTCCCATTTGTGTGTGCTCGCAAACTTTGCTAGGAAGTCTTGCATTTCAGGCAATGCCGCAACTGTGAATGGCAATGTGATGCGGTGTTGTCTTGATTTGGCGAGATTCAGGAGTCCAGTCATGAGAATCGCGGCCAAGCCTCCTGCAGTCATGCCGTTTTGGAACAGTCCACCCGCAAACACAGAGAAGAACTCGGGAAAAATCACACCGCCTTGGAATCCAACGCCAAGCCAGAACGAGACTCCGATCACAACCGCCTTTCGATAGTCGTCGATGTCTTGTGTGGCGATCCGCATGCCCATTACAAAGAGCATGGAGAGCAGAACTGTGATGTACGCCGACACGACGGGACCCGGAATAGCGAGTATGGTTGCAAGAAATTTCGGGAACAATGCGAAGGCTATGAATACAACGCCAATAGCAATTCCGACACGTCGTGAAGCAACGCCGGTGAGCTCGGTGACCGAAACGCTTGTCGAGTAGGTGGTGTTGGGAACCGTTCCAAATATTCCGGCAAGCAGATTTCCTACACCGTCCGTGTTCACGGCTCCTTGAACAGCTCGGTAGTCTACGGCCCGTTCGTTGCGCCAAGACACGCGTTGAATGGCAATCGAGTCTCCTATCGTTTCGATCGCGCCGACGATCGTCACTAATATGAATGAGGGAAGTAATACCCAGAAAGTGCCGTTGAAAGACAGGTCCAATCCTGGCCACGCAAGACTCGGCCACCCAATCCAACCGGCCTCTGCGACACCCCGAAAGTCGAACATCCCGAATGCGATTGAAAGCCCGGATCCGGCGACAATGCCAATAACGGGAGCCCAAAGACGCAACTGACCTTTCGCTTTTAGCGCAATGGCAACCATGACGACGATAGTCACAAGTGCCACTAGTGCCGCATGGGCGCTACTTACATCCTCGGGCACCTCTTTCAGCATGTCAAAGACAATCGGCATGACCGTCACAGCGATCAACATAATCACCGTTCCAGACACGGCTGGAGTGAAGATTTTTCGAAAAAACGCGAGGCGCGCGGAAAGTGCGAACTGAAACAGAGACGAAATGACAATGAGTGTGCATAGCATTGCGGGTCCGCCCTTTTGTAGAGCAGTAATGCAAACGGCAATGAAAGCGCCTGACGTGCCCATGAGCAGGACGTAACCAGCTCCTATACGGCCTACGCGTATTGCTTGCAGCATGGTTGTAATGCCACTTATTAGCACTGCCACGAACACGGCCCAAGTCAAGAATTCTGGCGAGCCCCCTGCAGCGCGGATAACGATCGCAGGAGTGAGAACGATCCCTGCAATGCATAACACGGCCAACTGCAGTCCCAGGCCTATGACCAATGGGGTTGGAGGATTTTCTGAAGCTTCGTAGTGAATTCCCGAGTTTTGAGACGGTTGCGGTTGGCTCATGCTTGTAAGACCTCCTCGAGAATGGAGAGCGGGAGCAAACTTCGAACGCGCATGCTTGTCCCACCACAAACATGCTATCGGTCTTCCCGATTGTAATGGTAGATGCAGTGGCGTTGGCTCAGGACTTGATTTGGCGCATCAGTATTCCGAATGGCAACCACAGTCCACAAAATTGCTGCGCATATGCAACGAGGCTGCATTGAGCGAGCCAAGCAACGACCAATCGTTTCTTATAGCCATATGGATAATTTCGTACAGGTTTTGAATAGTGTCCGCTGCAAAACTTTCTAGTTTGTAGGCAAAGCCAGAGAGTAGTAACGGTAACAACCTAAGAGTCAGCAATGCCGGAAGCAAATCCATGGTAGAGATTGAAAAGCTCTCAAAGCGCTTTGGCCGCAAGGTCGCCGTTGAGGAACTTGACCTGACCGTGCAGCCAGGCGAGATCCTTGGTTTCTTGGGGCCCAACGGCGCTGGAAAGAGCACCACGGTCAAGATATTGACCGGCATGCTCAAACCCTCGTCCGGTTCTGCAAGAATTTGTGGACACAACGTAGTGGAAGACTCACTGGAGGCGAAGAGAAAAATCGGCTTTGTACCCGAGAGCGGCGCAGTCTACGAAGTGACAACGCCGAACGAGTATCTAGACTTGATCGCAACCCTTCATGACATTGATCGAGACCGGGCGCAAACAAGATCCAAAGAACTACTGCGACTCTTTGGCCTAAGCGATCAATCAGGACAGCAGATGTTCGATTTCTCAAAAGGCATGAAGCAGAAAGTACTGCTATGTGCCGCGTTGGTCACGGAGCCGGAAGTTCTATTGCTCGACGAGCCGCTAAACGGATTGGACGCGAATACAGTAAGCGTTGTAAAGGAACTGTTGCGCTCCCTTGCGAATGACGGGAGGACAATACTTTTTTGTTCGCACATTCTTGAAGTGGTTGAACGGCTCTGCACGCGAATCGTAATCATCGATCATGGACGCACGATCACACAAGGAACAAGTGAGGAGATACGCGAGAAAGAGAATGCGAGTACGCTCGAAGAGGCCTTTTCCAGGATAACAGGGATCTCGGATCCCGCCTCGGTGTCCAGCGACATAATGAGTGCGTTGAAGTAGGTGCACACTCACGATGGATTCACACAGAGTCGGTAACGTTACCCCTATGACCGAATTGCTGGGTCCTGGAGAGGCATGAAGTACGCAATTCGAGCTCTCGGAGGCAACTACGAGCATTGGCGAGTATTGCACTCGTTAGCCAGAAAGCAAGCTGCTACTGGGGTTAATGCCTGGATGTCTCGCGGAATGGGACGTACGCGAAAGCGTTCGGGCATGACCGTTCTTTTCTACGTCTTTATGGCCTTGATGGCGGTGAATACCTACTTCCTAACAACAGGATTAATGGAGGGATTAAAGCTCTTCCCAACGACATCTACACTAATAACATATCAAGTAACATCCATGTTCGTTCTAGTGACAATATCCCAAGTATTCAACGAACTATTTGTTTCAAATGACGATTACAACAATCTGAGCTTTCGTCCCATCGACAATAGAACATATTTCCTATCCAAGCTAACCGCGATTATCGTACATCTGTACGTTGTAGCTGCAATAATGTGCATACCCCCGACGATAGCATTACTCATTGACATTAGGCCAATTGAGTGCATCGGATATATAGCCTCAAACTTTCTCTTGCAGACTGGTGTTACCTTGTTAGCTTTAACAGGATTTATGCACGTTGCTAGCAGGGCACTCACTAAGGGAAAAGATCCTAAAGTAGGCATTATTGGTGGAGTGGTTGCGATTGCAATGATGATCCCTACGTTCTGGTTCTACTTTTTGCCAAAAATGCAAACCATGCAGTTTCCGACGGAAATACCGATATGGGCTGAAATTATTAATCCATTTGCCTGGTATGCATCAATACCCGCTGTATTACAGGGGTCAATATCGATGTCAACGCTGATTGGATCCCTATTGGCTACGACGGCCTCAGTAATGACCTATATCTACTTCATGAAATATTCAAAATTGGATCTCTTAGTAAGCGTACAGGCGAACCGAGACGAAGCTGCCACAGATATCGATTATGCGAGACCCAAGAAATTGATGGATTTGAATTTGTTAGCGCTTCCGGCAGCATTTCTTCAGAATCATCCAATGTGGATTCTATTTTGGGCACATTTGCGTGCGAATAGGAAATTCCGTACAACGATATTTGGGCTTGTGTTCATGTTGGTATTTCTTCTTGGGGCGCCGTTGATTGCAATTTTTGCCGGTGGTGCGAACTCTCTAGACACTGGATTTTATTCTGCTAGTATGAGTTTACTTTACATGGTGCTGATGATTTATTGTCTCTTGATGACGAAGGGACTCTTGCTCAGTTCGGAGTATAGGGCGTCATGGGCGTTGTTCACGGCACCAATACAGTTAAAGGACTTGCACTCCTTTTCTGATCGATTGATTAGATATTTTGTTGCGATTCCCTATGTAGTGCTGTTGTTTGTAGTTTGTTGCATTTACGGTCTCACAGAGACGTGGTTTGACGCCTTTAAGCAGGTCTTGGTATTCGGATTGTTTCTGGATTTGGCATTGAAGGTAAAGGGTGGCATTGAGGTTAACGTTCCCTTTTCGCAGGGTCCTGAAGCACTGGGAAAGTTCTTGACACAATTCGTGATCATATTCGCCTCCATGATTCTTGCAAATATTTGTAGTGTATTGATTCCTTTATGTACGGATCAGCTAGTTGGATTTGGTGCTTCGGTGTTAGTGTTGGCCACTTTGAGTGGTGTGACTAGCCTGCTTGTTCGGAAGCGTGTCAACAGAAGGGAGCGACTGCTTGAATTCGTGGTGTAGGATTGCTTGTGTGATTCCTACAAGTGCTCGCCTTACAAGGCATTAACATCGTTGTGCAAGAGAATTGGCTGACCAATGGTCGCAAGTACCAGGGAGTTCGGTCTGGTGAAAGAGGAGGATATGGACATGGCGGAAGTCAAGTATGAAGACATAGCAGTTGAGCTCGAAGGTTATATTGGTTCGATTGAGATTCAACGTCCTCCACACAACTTCTTTGATGTTAGTCTCATTCAGCAGATTGCGAACGCCCTGAGCGCCTTCGACGAAGAACCCGATTGTCGTGTTGTCGTTCTCCAGTCGGAGGGTAAGTCCTTTTGTGCAGGTGCTAATTTTGGATCGGGAAGCAGCGAGGACTCTTCCAATAGGGAGGAGTTCACGGAGAGTGGATTTCGCCATCGCACGGGATCTCTCTACGAAGAAGGGGTTCGCCTTTTTCGATCGAAGAAGCCCATCGTAGCTGCGATTCAAGGTGCTGCAATTGGGGGTGGACTGGGGCTTTCGCTTGTTGCCGATTTTCGCGTTGCTGCTCCTGAGGCGCGATTCGCCGCTAATTTCGTGAAGTTAGGCATACATCCCGGATTCGGCCTGACGGAAACGCTTCCACGCCTAATTGGTTCACAGAAAGCAAATGAGTTGTTCTTCACGGGAAGACGAATCAAGGGAGAGGAAGCGTTGGAGATGGGATTGGTGGACAGGTTGGTTCCGTTGGACAAACTGCACGAGGAGTCACGCTCGTTTGCAGCTGAAATTGCTGAGAATGCGCCATTGGCGATCGTGTCTGTGCGAGCAACCACCAGGCTGGGACTTGCAGAAGCAGTTGAAAAGGCGACTTCGCACGAACTTAAGGAACAACAGAGGTTGCGCGGTACACGAGATGCTGAAGAAGGCATACATGCGGTGGCGGAGCGTAGACCAGGCAGATTCATAGGAGAGTAGGACCTTTTCGATTGGTTTGCTTGCTCCCACGCTTGTCTGCATAGCTTAGAAAGCTGGTCGACTGGCGCATCGGATGTCGATCATGCTTGAACGATTCAAATTGCCATCACCACATTGTGCCGGGTGGGAGTCTGAGACAGTCACATCAATGTCTCAATTCCAACGGTGTGTTATCCCAAATTAAAGGCTTGAGAAGTGGAGAAGGAGCGAAATGACTGAATTTCAAGACAAGACTGTTGTTGTTACAGGTGTTGCCGGGGCACTGGGGCAATCCGTGGCGGATGCCTTCCATAGAGAAGGAGCGCGGGTAGTTGGTGTAGACATATTGGAGGTGGATGCCGATTTCAAGACGCTAATCTGCGATCTGATTGACTTCGAGAAAACGAAGGAAACAGTCGCAAAAATCGGACAAATCGATGTGCTGGCAAACATCGCGGGAGGCTTCACCATGGGCGACACAGTTGCGACCACCTCCGACGACACTTGGGACTTCATGATGAATCTCAATGTACGGACAGTGCTCAACATGACGCGAGCCGTAGTGCCGGTAATGCAATCCAGTCGAGGCGGCAAGATCGTGAACATTGGTGCTCGCAATGGAATGCGTGGAGTAGGCAACATGGCTGCATACTCGGCATCGAAAAGTGCCGTCATTCGCCTAACGGAGAGTTTGGCTGAGGAACTGAAACACGACAACATCAACGTCAATTGCATATTGCCAAGCATCATCGACACACCGCGCAATCGCCAGGACATGCCAAAGGCGGATTTCAGCAGCTGGGTCTCGCCGGCAGCAATGGCTCGAGTTGTGTTGTTCTTGGCGTCAAGCGCAGCGGACCCGATTCACGGCGCCGCTCTTCCCGTCGAGGGATTGGCATAGACTGAGAGATCACTCTTCGTCTTTGGGACGTTCCAAAAATGTCCCGTATTTGCCTCGCATGTAGACCAGCGGCTGGTCTCTCTCTCGGCATACGCGGAAATCATTCACGTTCGATACGACTATCGTGTGGTCTCCAGCGTCGTGTTCGGTTCTCAATGAACAGTCGAGAAAGGCTATGGTGTTTTCTAGGATGGGCGCACCACTATTCGTAGAAGCATGCCATTCAACATCTGGCACCGAACCGATTTCTGCGAACGCATCGCTTAGAACATTGTGCTCGGCTCCAAGTATGTTGATTCCATAATGTCCTACCGAACGAATGCGAGGCCAGCTTGTACTGGTTTTCTGAGGGCAGAAAAGCACTAGAGGCGGACTGAGTGACAGGGAAACGAAAGACTGTGCCGAAAATCCTACCAACGTACTACGCTCCACACCAGTGACAACGACTACGCCAGTTGCAAACTGACTCATCGCATGCCGTAGATCGTTAACGTCGAAGGAATTCTGCTGTGTCAATGGAAAGTACTTTGTCGTGTCAGAGCGCGAGCTGTTGAGTCACGTGTCTAGCTTAGCTTGTACAACAAATCGAGCAGTTGACGAAGCGATCAGCTCATTGTCGGTTTCTCTCCTAGCGTCTCCTTCGATGATTGCCAAGCTACCTCTTCGCTTTACCAATCGACCGCTCAACAGCACCTTTTCGTTCATTCCGAGAGGTGAATGGAATCGAACATCTGCCTTTGCGGTTACACAAACCTCGCCGCGGAGAAACAGCAAGTTTGCCATGACGTCATCCAGCAAGCAGAATAGGATGCCGCCGTGTGTTACACCGTCATATCCCATGTACTCTTTTGAAGAGGTCCACTCTGCACGACAAACGTCATCGCGATCCAAGCGAAAGCGAACCTTCAAACCTGACTCGTTGGAAGGACCGCACACAAAGCAACGATTTGCCGACGATTCCAGCAACACGCGACAACCTTAGGAAACACGATGAGCAGCGCCGCTAATGATATGCATTCGACTAAATTGCGCTGCATTCACGATCAGCTGATCAAGCATGCTGCTGAAGAAACGCAATTCGGACCAAACATCAGACAAGCCGCAGTGGCGGTCATAGTGCGGGAATTCGCCTGCACGCTGGATGTGTTGTTCATTAAGCGGGCACGGGCTGACGGCGATCCTTGGTCCGGTCAAATGGCATTTCCTGGCGGGCACTTGGAACCCAACGATGACTCCTTGCTGGCAACGGCAATGCGGGAGACTCTAGAGGAGACAGGGGTTCGACTATCCGTGGACCAGTATCTAGGCCGATTGAATTTCCAGCGCCCGGCAAGTCGTACTCGTAGCCAACAGTTGTTCGTTATGCCGTTTGTATTCGGAGTTTCGGGAGATCCGCAAGTACAAACCAATCACGAAGTCGAAGCCGTCGTATGGGGATCCCTATCGCAAATGATGGACGGGTCTTTGCATTCAACCGAAGTCCGCACGTTTGCAGCGTCCACGGCGATCTTCAATGGCTACCGATTGGGAAGCGACAAGTTTGTCTGGGGGCTGACCTACCGAACTCTGCAAGAATTCTTTACGGTCCTAGACCCACACTATCGAATACCGAGCGATCCTAGTTAATTTCCACAGGCCCGAACGCCGAAAACCAGCACGGTCGGTCAATTGGACAAGATGGAGTTTGCAAACCTTAAACGCTACAACAACACTCCTTCACTGACTCGACATTCGAGCAAGCGGCGCAATGTCGCAACTCACGCCAGTACCACCGAGCCCACAATAGCCATTGGGCACCTTAGCCAAGTACTGTTGGTGATAGTGTTCGGCGAAGTAATAGTGCGAAACTGGTTCGATTTCTGTAGTAATTTTCCCGTAGCCAGCCTCGTCTAGCTTGTTTTGAAACAATTCACTTGAGGCTGTTGCCAGTGAGCGCTGCTCGTCGTCAGTGCAATAGATTGCGGAGCGATATTGCGTGCCAACGTCATTTCCTTGACGCATGCCTTGAGTAGGATCGTGGCCCTCCCAAAACGCCCGCAGGATGTCAGCATAGGAGAGAACTTCCGGATCCCAGACAACCTTGACGACCTCGGCATGCCCGGTTCTTCCAGAGCAAACATCTTCATATGTTGGGTTTTTTGTCAATCCACCCGTATACCCCACCGAAGTGCTATACACACCGTCCAACATCCAGTATTTGCGTTCCGCGCCCCAAAAACATCCCATTCCTACAACTGCTAGCTGCATGTGGCTGGGAAAGGGGCCTTCCAAGGGATTGCCGTTTACGAAATGTCGAGCCGGCACGTGCATGGGCTCACTGCGGTCAGGGAGCACTTCCGACGATGTGGGCATTCTGAGCTTAAACATCTTTCCTACTCACTCATTGGTGGAGAATATTTTAGAACCATATCAAAGGGGGTATAGGCTACACTGTATCAATGGCGAGAATTTGTACCGTTTCCTTAATTGCCGCGTTTGTTCTTGCGGGCTGCACGACAGTAACTGAGATACCACCACTTCCGTATCCGGAGCAAGTCCTACAGGCCAAGACCGAGGACGTTGTCGACGTTGCCGCGCTAGCAGACTCGTTCGTCGAGGAGCAAATGAGCGCGGAGCTCCTGCAGGAACTCGCGCAGTTTGAGCTCGAAACTCGTGCTTTCAGCGATCGCAAGCTACCACTTGGACCCCTGGGAACGGCCATACTTGATCGATGCTACATCAGTCTCGTAGGGCACACTGCGATGGCCGAGTTCTACGAGCATCTTGGCGAGCAACAGGCAACCGTACATCGCGATTGGATCGAATCCATCACGCGATACATTGCTGAAGATCGCGATGGTTCGCGAGACGACCCCTACAAAGTGTTTACAAAACCGCAGGCCGAGACTTTTCTTGAAAACGATGGTTTCCGAGTTCTTGGCTCTTACTATGACGGGGTGCCGGAGACTCCCCTACTTCTTGCGGTTCTTGTTGAAAAGGACAGCACCCAGTCCGAAACAGTGTTCTTCGATTTCAGCGCGACTTTCGACGAACTCGCATCCCTAGTCAACGTGCCGGAAAATTCGGAAGACGCCGATAAACGTAACTACGTAATGTATTTTCTTGCTAGCCAGGGAGATTCAGCTGCACAAGCGAGTATGGGCTCGCTCCTCGCGCAGTTGGGTCGCACTCAAGAAGCGAGACGGTGGCTGACCGCCGCTATACATGGAGGCAATGCGTATGCGCATTTGATAACTGCGCGGATGTTTGTCGCTAGAGCGAGTCGTGGGAGGGAATCAAGTAGACCAACGTACTTGAGCTGGGCTCACGGTCACTATAACGATGCCGTCGAGGCTGGTTTGGACCCCGCAATTCGGGAGCTGGGCATGCTTCTTATTCAAGGAGATTTCGGTGAGAGGGCTATTGAGGAAGGTATTGCTTACTTGGAACGGGCAGCGCAACAAGACGACGTCCCCGCGTTGATCACATTGGCGAGAATGGCATACAGTGGCGAGAACCAAGGCCAGCCGGACTTTGAGCGCGCTGCGACGTTTTACGAACAGGCAGCGCGAATCGGCGGCTCGCCTGTCCGGGTCGAGTACTTTCGTTTTCTTGCTGACTCGAACACTCCTCTGAGGGCCACCCGTCAGTCGTTCGATTGGTTAGAAGAAGCTGCTGATTCAGGAAGCGCCGAGGCCATGGTAGAGATAGGCAATTGCCATGCACGTGGGTGCTTGGACAAACCCAACTACAGGAAAGCGAAGTCATGGTATCGTCGCGCCGTGAGAGCGGCATCGGAAAATCCCAGTGTAGTCAACGAAGTCGCGTGGACGATGACCGTTTCGCACATTGATTCTTTGCGCAGTCCTCGCTACGCACGTCGCATCATGGACCAAATGATGGAGAACAGTGAGTTAGCGCGCCAGCAACCGGAGTTTCTCGACACGTGGGCGGCGGCCTATGCGGCAACGGGCGATTTCGAAAAGGCGGTTGAATTGCAGCATCAAGCCCTGCGAGTGGCGCAATCGAATCGAACATTGCCGCAGGAACACCTTGAAGCCATAAAAGCGCATTTGGAAAGTTTCAGTAAAGGTGAGGCTGTACTAAAACCCATACCCTGAACTTGTTGGTTCGCCATTGAACACGGACGAGATCAACGACCATGTGTCGTTGCTGCGGGACGAGACACCGATTGTCGACGTGCGTGCGCCCGCGGAATTTGAGCGAGGTGCAATAGCGTCTGCGGCAAATATCCCAATTCTTGATGATGCCGAACGGGAGAGCGTTGGGTTGGCTTACAAGCACAACGGGCGCGATGCTGCTGTTACAAAAGGCCACCAGATAGTTCAGGGCAGCGTCAAATCCGAACGCATCGCGCGGTGGCGGGAGTTCATTGCAAAGCATCCCCAAGCGGTCTTGTGTTGCTGGAGAGGCGGAATGCGGTCTCAGCTTGCGCAAGCGTGGTTGGCGGAACAGGGGGTACGAGTTCCACGTGTCGCGGGAGGTACTAAAGCGCTGCGACAGTGTTGCATGCAAACTCTTGAACAGGCGCAATCTCGAACTTTCGTCGTAGTGGCGGGCCGTACCGGAAGCGGCAAGACGGGCTTGCTACGTTCACTAACTCACTCCATCGATCTTGAAGGACTGGCTAATCACAGAGGTTCTGCGTTCGGCGCATTGACCACACCACAACCGAAGCCAATTTCGTTTGAGTTCTCGCTGGCCACACAGTTGCTAAACATGGAAGCGCATAGGACAATCTTGATTGAGGACGAGAGTCCAATGATCGGCAGATTGCGTGTTCCAGAACCAATTGTCTCGGCGATTTCCAATGCGCCAATCGTTCTACTAACGGTCCCGCGCAAGAAACGCATTTCGCTTACATACGAATCCTACGTAGCGGGCACTTCGGGCGACGTGCTTCGCACCAATTTGAGCAAGATTCGGAAACGTCTTGGCGATGTTCGCTACAACGAGGTTCTTTCTTCCCTCGAATTGGCGTTGGAACAGAACAACAAGCGGGACCACTACAAATGGATTGGATTGTTGCTTGACTACTACTACGATCCCATGTACGACTACCAACTAGCCAAGAAGACTTCACGAATCGAGTTTGAAGGAGACGAATCGGCCTTGAAGTCGCACCTAGAAAGCAACCACGGCATTCACTGATTCTTGAGCGGCGACATGCGTTCGCGGTAGTTCTCCAACGCTCGTTGAACCATGGGGCGCCCCTTTCCTTTGTAGTCGCGAAGTGCAAAGTCTTCGTCTTGCTCTGCTTCAACCGAGAGCATGTGCATGAGATGGGCTGAGGAGATGTGCGAATTGAACCCCTGCACATCCTGCATATGGTTAACGGCCATTTTCGTCATGCGAAGCTGAAAGGGATCGTTTCGTGCCACGCGTCGAGCGTAGTTCAGCACACTTTCCCTCAATTCGTTGTCAGACACAACGCGATTGACGAAACCCATTCGTTGCGCTTCGTACGCATCCAGAAAAGTTCCTTCGAACAGCAATTCCTTTACTTGGCGAACATGCACGTCCCACGGAATGCTGAAATATTGGAAGTTGCTTCCAAGAAACATTGCCGACTCTCCCGCATATATGACGTCCATGGCACTCGCGACCATCCAGCCTCCGAAGATGCAGTACCCAGTGACGCCCGCAATGGTAGGTTTGGGTACGTTCCTCCAACGCGTGGTCTTGTCGACATAGATCTCGCGTGAGTGCTGATAGCGTCCTCGCAATCCTTGCGGGATTGGTCTGTTCTTGCGGTCTTCTAGCTCATCGGGTGTTCCCAAGTCGTGACCGCTGGAAAAATGGTGGCCAGCGCCAAAGATCGCGACAACACGCACGTTTTGATCTTCAGAGGCCTTGAGGAAGAGTTCGTCAAGTTGCTCCAGCACTTGCCGGCTTTGAGCGTTTCGATAAGGTTCACGATTGATCGTGATTTCAGCGATATGGTCGTTTACTTCGTAGAGCACGTCAGTAGTGGTCTTCATAGGTTCATCCATTCAAGAGATCGATTAGACGGAAACAATCCTGTGTCTGCTGTCGGTAAGACGGCAAGGCTACTTCTTTAGGAAATCACCTAGCAGCCGAGTAACTTCGTTCAATTGATCGTGGTGCGTCCAATGACCAGCATTTTCCACTACAGATAGTTCCACATGGCGAAAATGGCGAAGAGTATCGTCTTGTCCAATCCGATGGGGATACCCATGTCGAGAATTTACGATTAAGACCGGACAAGAAATGAGCTTCCAAAGCGCCTTGGAATCGTCTTCTGTCACGTCGTAGGGGCTACCTGATCGAGTGTAGTTGTCGAATTTCCAGGAATAGGTACCGTCTTCGTTCTGGTTGCTTCCATGAATTGTCAAGTATCTTGCCTGTTCGGGTTCGAGATGCGGATTGGCAGTCTGCATTCGCTGGTAGGCTTCCTCAACGCTCTTGTATCTCTTAGGGATGCGTCCCGCCAATTCGCGATTACCCGCGATCCAATGGGCCAATCGTTCACGAGGCCTGTCCTTGAACGGATCAGGGTAGAGTCCAATTGGCTCGATCATGGCCAAGCGACCGATCCGCTCTGGATAGATTCCCGCAAACAACGCGGCAATTGTTCCACCCATCGAGTGAGCAACGATGTTTACGTTGTCGAGTTTGGCTTGTCGCACTAGCTGCTCTATGTCACAAACATACTCTAGGTACGAATAGGTGCTGCCAGTGGACCAATCTGAGTCGCCATGTCCACGAAGGTCGGGAACCACAACGTGAAAGTCCTCTTGAAAAACTTGCGCAACGCGGTCCCAGGAACGGCTGTGGTCGCGTATGCCATGGATGAGCAGCAGGTGGGAAAGATGATCGTTTCCCCAATCGATGTATTGCAATCGCAGACGCTGCGAAAAGTATGTATGTGTTGTAGGGCTTTGAGCTTGCAGTCGCTTCTTGTTCACGGGCGAGGAATGAAGTTTGACCTATTGGATGCCGATATCGGGCAAGTTCAGCTGTCGGCGCTATTGTGAAACGCTGCGACGAGGTCGGAATACACGCGGACTAAAGGACCGTATTTCGCTCTCGGTTGTTCGTTTCGTGCGTAGGCTTCCAAGCTGTCTGAGCCGCTGTGCCACCCTGCAAGAACCCCTGCCCAATGTGTGCCCGGTCCGCCTGGTTGCGAACTCCCTATCTCATCCAATTCACTCTTGACATGCCCCGGGACTTCAAGGTGTCCAGGCAAGTAGTCAATTACTCGGGCCGCGGTCTGCTGAGGGCCTGCGGATTCAATTTGAAATTCCGAGTAGCCTCCTTCATCGGCACGAAATCGAATGCAGTTGAGGTGTTCTAGCTTCTCGATCACTCCACCCCAGGTTGGAAACTCAAACCTCCCACCAACTCGCAACTCCAATTTAGTTTCGAACATCCACGTGCTCAATTCTTCAGCAACTGAGATGAATTTCCACGCGGTGGGCAAATCGACTCGTAGCTTCCTTGTGAACTTCAATGTGCTTTTGTCGAGCAAAACGCAGCAATTACGAGCGTATTGAATCAGCTCTGTCCAACTCTCAAATCCGTACTCTCTTGCCAAAGACTCTTGACTGGAAGTTGGGTCGCCGCACGTACCGTTTCCCCTTTTCGCGGCTTGATCAGTCAAGAATTGAAGAGTAGACGATTCAGATACGAGTGGTCTGGCCATGGGATGAGAGGTCCGATCCGAAATGGCGGGGGGAACATTAAACCCGTTTGAGGTTGTGGTTGCTACCGAAACCTACAATTCTCGAAGCTTGTGCTTGACAGGCAATTGCCATTGAGGATAGTTATTTCTGTAGTTGAGTGAACGATTAGTCATTGGCATTGTCATACTCGACCTCCAGAGATTATGTGAAAGAACTGAAGACGCAGACATGAATGGTCTATCTAGCAACACATCGAAGCTGAAGGTCTGGGACGAGGGAGTGGCAATTGAAGAGCAGGCGCTACAGCAAGCGCACAACGCCTCGCAGCTTGATGTTGTGATGCACCACGTTGCACTAATGCCGGATGCACACTTTGGCAAGGGAGCAACGGTTGGCTCCGTTATTCCTACTCGCACAGATGCCATCATTCCTGCAGCTGTTGGTGTAGACATTGGCTGCGGCATGATTGCTCAGCGAACCACGATGAACGCTTCCGACCTTCCTGACAACCTGCATGAGACTCGATTGCATCTTGAAAAAAGAATTCCTCATGGTCGCACTTCGGGAGGGCGACGGAGACGTGACCGCGGTGCTTGGGGTGAGCCTCCTAGGTTCGTTGTAGACGCGTGGAACGCGCATTTGGCCCCGGGCTTTGAGAGCATTGAGAAGCGTCAGCCCAAACTGGGAAATGCGAACTCCATCCATCACTTAGGAACGATGGGAACGGGCAATCACTTTCTGGAAATCTGCCTAGATGAGGTAGATCGCGTGTGGTTCATGTTGCACAGTGGTTCACGTGGCATTGGTGCGGCCATCGGGAACTTCTACATTTCAAAGGCAAAGGAATTGATGCATGAACGGCTGGGCAAATTGCCGGATGCCGACCTGGCCTATCTCGTCGACGACAGAACGGGTATGGACGCTTTTTCCGAGTATGTAGCTGCAGTCGAGTGGGCGCAAACCTTCGCGCGCATCAATAGGCAATTAATGATGGATCGGGCTATTCAAACCGTGCAAGGAATGAATCGGTTCCCGTCGTTTGACGTGGCCGAGCGTGCCGTGAATTGTCACCACAACTACGTTCAACGCGAAAGTCACTTTGGCTCGGAGTGTTGGATTACTCGCAAAGGAGCGATTCGCGCAGGCAAGGGTCAGTTGGGAATCATTCCGGGCAGCATGGGCACCCGTTCCTACATTGTTCGAGGCAAGGGAAACAGCGCATCGTTTGAGTCGTGCTCCCATGGTGCTGGCAGGCGCATGTCTCGAAATCAAGCCCGGAAGACCATCAGTGTACATAGCCACGAAGAAGCTCTTCGCAACGTCGAGTGCCGCAAAGACGCAAGTACATTAGATGAGACTCCATCCGCCTACAAGGACATTGACGCCGTGATGGAGGCGCAGCGTGACTTGGTGGAACCAGTCCACACACTGAGGCAGGTCCTTTGCGTTAAGGGGTAGCATTGGCTTCACCCGCTGGCTAGCGCTCTCCATGGGTAGGTCCCCTGACCCTTGCTTTCAGATTGAAGCCGCGAGAGTAGGCAATGGTTTTGAGTGAATCAAATTTTCTTTAGGATGAAAAGGACTCAAGTGCCACTTTTTGCAATAAGTGTTACTTTTGGTAACATAACTGTGCAGATAAATTTGGATTGCTTATTTTGGAATCTCTAAAACGGCGCCCTCAAAACATTTGCCGTTGAAGAAGTTGCTGCTCGCTCCGCAGGTTGAGGCGGCCTCTATCCCTCCCAACCCCACCGCCTCGACCTGCAAACCCATCCAAGTCGTTTGAATCGCGTCAAATAGAATTCCCGCTGGAATGGCTTGGGGCGGGTACTGCTGATGGAGCAACTCAATTACCGTAACTTGACGGTGGAAAAACAAAACGAAATCGCGGTCGTAACATTCAACAGACCTCACAAGGCCAATGCGCTTGATCGCGACCATCTCGAGGAGATTGAGCAGGTTGCCCTCTCCTTTGGCGACGATCCTCAAACGAGAGCGATCATATTTACTGGCAAGGGCAAGCACTTTTCCTCCGGTGCGGATTTATCACCTTCTCCCAATCCCGTCGACCAGCAAGCATCATTGGTGCTGCGACGACGTCGCGCACGAGTTGGCGAGAGGGCGATACGTGCCCTCTACAGCATTGACCAGATAACCATCGCTGCCTGGAATGGCGCTGCCATGGGTGGCGGAGCATGCTTGGCAACGGCAATGGATTTTCGTATCGGTGCATCCGATTGCTTCATGCAATATCCGGAAGTGGAGATCGGCGTGAATCTCATGTGGAAGAGCCTTCCACTACTTGTTCATCTAGCAGGTCCAGCACGAGCCAAGCGTCTGGTGGCAGGCGGCGAAAGAATCCATGCGGAAGAATTGCTTTCATGGGGCATTCTGGATAGCGTGGTCCAATGCGACGATTTAATGAACACCGCTACGGAGTGGGCGAAACGCTACGCCCGCATGCCACCCATTCCCCAGCAAATGATCAAGCAAAGCGTAAACGCCATCGTTTCTGCACACGATGCTTCCGTTATGCACATGGACGTGGACCAAAACTTGCTGAGTGCAACTAGCCGGGACCGCAAGGCTGCGATAAGAGCTTACTTAGAGGGGTCGACTCCGTCGTTTAGCGGCGACTAGACAACTCACTGCAAGGATTTGGCTATACGGGTTCGATTCCGTAGCAGAATTCCTCTCCTTCCAACTTGATGCAATGTTCCAGTTCAGCGCTTGGTCGCATTTGTACGGCAAGAATCTCACTGCATATGTATTCTTGATGCTCAAGCACTAGCTTCTCGAGACGATCCGTCGATTGGTAGTAGAGCCTTATGCGATCAGAAACGTTGAAGTCCAGCTCTTTGCGAGTTAGTTGAATCCTATGGACGATTTCTCTAGCAGTGCCTTCGTCTTTTAGTTGCTGAGTAAGAGTGAAATCGAGGTCGATGGAAATCAAACTGTCGGAAATCACGGAGGAATCGGCATGCGCTTCACGAAATACGTGAATTTCATCCAGCGTAAACACTTCCCCGGCCAGTTCGACCGAGCCTTCGTTCTGAAACCTCTCTAGTTTTTCTGAATTGAGCGCTTGGATACTGGCTTGGATCTCTTTCATTCGCTTGCCCAGACGCTTTCCCAATACGGGGAAGTTCGGTTTCGCGTACCAATTGATGTACTTGCCCTCGTCTGTGTCGTAGGCGACCTCCTTGACATTGAGCTCTGTCTTGATATAGCTTTCAAGCGAGCGAATGTCGTCGAGGATTTTGCTGTCGCGATGGATTACAACAAGTCGGGATAGCGGCACTCTCAGCGAAACCTTCTTTGATTCTCGCTGCTTTCGACCCAACAGTACGATTTGCTGCATTCTTGAAACGGTCGCTTCTAGGGTGGTGTCTCGCAAACTGACCTCGGGCTCGGGATAGTCACAGAGGTGAACGGACTGTGGCCTAGCCTTGCGATCGTCTAGATCGCCAAGTCGCTGATACACATGCTCAGAGAAGAAGGGAGCGCACGGCGACATTGCCAATGTCAGGTCAAACACCGCAGAGTAGAGAGTGCTATATGCGGCGATCTTGTCGTGAGTGAGTCCCTCGCCCCAGTATCTCGAACGATTGAGTCGTATGTACCAATTCGTCAGATCCTCGATGAACTCGAAGAGCTTGGGTACGACGTTGTCTAAGCGATAGCTCTCCATCTCTGTGGCGATCGACGTCTTCAGCGTTTGTAAGCGAGACAGAATCCAACGATCCAAGATCGTAGTCTGCTCAAAGTTTGTTTGACTCGTCGTCCATCCGTCGATCTTTGCGTAAAGGTCCAGAAAGGAATGAGCGTTGCGCCAGGGCAGCAAAGCGCGTCGAGTCAGTTCTCTAACTCCGGAGTCCAGAAATCGCTGCTCCTCACCGCGTACTAGACCCGAATTGATCAAGTAGAGGCGAAATGCGTCGGCACCATGCTTGCGCATGAGCACTTCGGGGTCGGTGTAGTTGCCGATGCTCTTTGACATCTTCTTGCCGTCAGCGGCTAAGACCAATCCGTTGACGATCACATTTTTGAACGCTGGCTTGTCGAATAGAGCCGTGCTGAGAGCAATCAGCGTATAGAACCAGCCGCGCGTTTGATCGAGCCCCTCGGCAATGAAGTCCGCGGGGAATCCGCGTTCGAATACATGCTTGTTCTCGAAGGGATAGTGCTTTTGTGCATACGGCATCGAGCCCGATTCGAACCAGCAGTCCAGCACCTCGGGAATACGCCGATATGTGCCCGGCTCACCCGGGCGTTGAAACGTCAAGTCATCAACGCTCTCACGGTGCAGGTCGTCTGGATGCTTCCCTGTCAATGATTCGAGCTCCTGGCGTGAACCAATACAGACGCACGAACCTGACTGATCGTTTTCCCAGATGGGGATGGGAGTACCCCACACTCGGTTTCGAGAAATGCACCAATCAATGGCATTTTCCAGCCATCGTCCCATACGGCCGTCCTGAATATGTTCCGGAACCCAGCGAATCGCCTGATTGGATTCCATCAAGGAATCGCGTATTTCAGCTATGCGAACAAACCAGGACGGCACAGCTCGATAGATCAATGGAGAATTTGATCGATAGCAATAGGGGTAGCTGTGTTGAATTACATCATGCTCAAATACGGAGTTGCGCTGCTTTAGCCAGTCGATGATGTCGGGATCGGCGTCCTTCACGAACTGACCAGCGAAGTCGGTAACCTCGCTCTCGAACACTCCAGACATGGAAACTGGGCACACGAAGGCATCGATTCCTCGCTCCTGCGCTATGCGATAGTCATCCTCGCCGAACGCGGGAGCTTGGTGGACGACTCCAGTTCCATCTTCAGTCGTGACGTAGTTGTCGCCAACAATGCGAAAAGCTCCCTTTGACGATAGATGTGCGAAGTATGGGAAGAGTGGTTCGTAGCGTCTTCCAATCAGACTGGCTGCGCCGACTCGCTCTTCGACGACAAGGTCATGTCGAGTTTGATAGGCGGGCAGTCGTGCCTCTGCCATGTAAATTCGCTTTTGGGTCTGTGTGTCGCACACCTTCACGTATGCGATATCGGTGCCAACACAGAGTGCAAGGTTTGACGGTAAGGTCCAAGGTGTCGTAGTCCACGCACTTACATAAGCCTCTTCGTCCAGCAATTTGAACAAGACGGTGATGGATGGATCCTGAACGTCTTGGTAATTCGAGCTTGCTTCAAAATTGGACAGTGGCGTCGCAAGTGCTGTCGAGACCGGCATGACCTTGTTTCCCCTATAGATCAATTCTCGATCCCAGAGCGATTTGACTGCCCACCACACGGATTCCATGAAGTCTGCGTCCATGGTCTTGTAGTCGTTGTCGAAATCGACCCAACGTCCCAAGCGTGTAACGATCGAGCGCCACTCCTTTACGTATCGTTCGACGATTCCCCGGCACTCTTGGTTGTAGCCTGCCACGCCCAGTTCGGCGACTGCCTCATGCGCCGACATGCCGAGCTTCTTGTCTATTTCGTGCTCGATGGGGAGCCCGTGGCAATCCCAACCAAATCGGCGTTCCACGTAGCGACCTTTCATGGTCCAGTAGCGGGGAATGATGTCCTTGATTACTGAAGCAAGGAGATTTCCGTGATGCGGAAGCCCCGTCGCGAATGGCGGTCCGTCGAAAAATACGTACTGCTTGCCGTCCTTCCTTTGAGAAAGCGACTTCTCGAATGTCTTGTTCTGTTCCCACATTTCAAGAATTTCACCTTCCATTTCGGGAAAGGAAAACGTGGGTCGATCTTCTTGTGAGTTTGCCATGGCCTTGAATTGCAATTGCTCAATATGAGCTGTGGAGCGATGCACTCGCAAGTGCATCGAGGGAGTTCTTCGTGAGCGAGCTGGGCTAGCTCAAAGCAATCCTGGGTTGAATAATCCCTAGTTCGATCGAGGTCTCAACGACTGATCGAACAGTGTCCTCCACCGGTCGGATAGTAGCTCCCAATAGCTCTTTTGCCTTCTTGCAGTCATTGACCGTATTCGACTCAACGACAATTGGGTCGCCATTGGATCGAGTCGTGACGGGCGACCCAAGCTCAAACGAAGGAAACTCCTCCCGAATGATGTGTTTGAGTTCCGTGCTGAGCTGCAGTGAGGAACGTCCGCCGCTGCCGTGCATTACGTATCGTGGTCCACCCTTGGAATTACGGTGATCTACGTTCGATTCCGCCGCAAGCCGATGAGCTTTGACAAGGTCGCGAACATCGATGATGTTGTAATTCATGTCGTAGGGCCGTGGCCAGTTTGGTGCTTCCCCGTTGGCGATTCTGCCAATCTGCTCGATCCATTGACCAACTTGAGCTTTGAACAGAATAGGCCCACAAATCATGGCTGGATTCATGGTAATGGCATCCCACTTTCCACCACTCGCGTCGGCTGCACTATTGATTAGATGCTCTGTATCAACCTTGCTACGCGAATAGGAATTGAGCGGATGGTTCCAGCGCTCGGGATCCACTTCATCGGATGCCCAATCTTCCTCCGTCCATTCGTATCCTTTGGGCAAGCCCGCACCCTTGGCGCCAGAGACGGCGGCCATCGAGCTGGTGTAGACCAATCGGCGGACAGACTCACTAGCGTTCACTGAGTCGATCACATTCTGCGTACCTACTATGCCACCGTCATAGACGTCTTGCGACACATCTCCAGATCCCAAGGGTTGGCTCTTGCCGTCTGCTGAGTTTCCAAGGACTGCCGCGACGTGAAACACAGCACTGCAACCTCTGAACGCATCGTCGTAAGAATGAGGTGTGAAAAGGTCGCAACCATCTCGAATTTCTATATTGGGCAGACTTTCCAGATATTGAACACAGTCCTTCCCTCGCCACGACGAAGCATCGCGTATGCAGGCACGAACTTGGTAGCCGTGGAGCACAAGTTCTCTAACCATGTGTCCCCCGGTAAACCCGGAGCATCCGGTAACCGCAACGGGTCCGTCGTGGGCTGCTATGGCTGGCATGTTCCAATCTCTCCTTTCTATTGGTGGTACGGCACGTGCGGAATGCTCACTTGCACGTCAAGAGACCTCCAAGTCAAGGCATGTGGGCTTGACTTAGATTGCTGGCTCCTTTCTTTGTTCTCTCGCCTTACGCATTTCAGTTCGCTCCTGGTTGCGTTGCGAGGTCATTTTGCCGTCGTGATTCATATAGTCGTATCTTGGTCTGATCGTGGTGCGGCCGTTCGCCGGCTCCATGTCGAACAGACTGCGGTATTGGGTAATGGATTGGCCGCCTTTGGCGCCGGGTTCTGCGTCCGCTAGCCGATCAAGATCCCAATCGTTCTTCCCAAAGGGAAACAGGCTGTAGACGTCCATTAGGCCAGCAAATCGAATTGGGTTTCTGTCCAATGCTTCCTGGGTCACCGTCTCGCGATAGGCTTCTTCAGGCTGATGGCGTCTGCGCATATATTCGCACTGAAGAGTCATCCGCAGTCCAGGTGTCTTTTTGGGGTACGAGCCGTGCCAGGTGTGGTTGCCCCATACAACCATTGAGCCAGCGGGGGCTTCCACAGGCACTGCTTCATCTTTCCATTTTTCTGCTTCCGCAGGTGTAATCTGACGACGCCATTTGTGGCTGCCTGGAACAAACGAAATGGCTCCATCGTCCTTCGAGTAATTGGTCAGCATGAAGTGCATGTTGCAATTGATGACCTTTTCGGGTTGCGCCTGAATCGCCGGATCGAGGTAGTCGCCGTGAATTCCTGTTCTCACCTCACCAGGACCCTTGACCCACGCAGCACATAGACTCAAAACGCAGTCCGTTCCAAGTAGGTATTGAGCTAATCCCAAGCCAGCCGGGTTGTAGGATAGCTTCTCGAAAACTGGGTCCTCCCATAGCATGAACCTTTGAATGTCGTTGACATTTGTCCAACGTTCTACGGCCAACCCATCCTCGCCGTAGCGGCGAACCATGGTTCGTTCAAGAGCTTCCCGAACGGCCTGGTAAAACTCAGGCGGTCCTACCTTTTCGGGTGGCACCACGGTGAACCCAAAGGCATCTAGTTCTGCCAAGTTGGTTTCCAAACCTAGCTGTCGAAGCTCCGCGTAGAGAGGAGCCACCGAACCTGCGGATTTCCAATCACCTATTTCCACTTCTATAACCTAGCTTTGTCTTGCCTTTGGAAGAATTTGGGAACTATTGGCGTTTCTTTACCCTATTTAATCGAATGCGCACTAGCGACACTTGAAGCGAGGAAAGTGGCAGCCGCCGCTATTTTAAATCGAAAATCTTAGTCGGCAACTTATGGCACCTTGTGTCCTGCGGAGGTGTGCATAATCGGCAATCCCCACCACAATTGCCAAACCCCCATGAAATTCGGCGTTGTCTTTCCCCACAACGAGATTGGCACAGATCCAGAAGCCATAAAGGAATATGCGGCAGGTGCCGAGCAAGAATTGGGGGCGGATCATATGCTTATCTACGATCATGTGCTTGGTGTCGATCCCAATCGTCCGGAAGGGTGGCAGGGCGCCTATGACAAGGACGTAGCGTTTCATGAACCGTTTACGGTCTTTGCATTCATGGCCGCCGTTACACAAACCATCGAGTTTGCCACATGCGTTCTAATCTTGCCACAACGTCAAACAGCGTTGGTCGCCAAGCAAGCAGCCGAGCTGTCTCTGCTCTCCAACAATAGATTTCGCTTAGGGATTGGATCGGGGTGGAACGAGGTCGAGTATGAAGCCCTTGGCGTTCCCTTTGAGCATCGCGGCTCACGTCAAGCTGAGCAAGTCGAGTTGATGAGAGAGCTGTGGAGTGAAGATAGCCTGCTATTCAACGGACGATTTCACACCATCACTCATGCTTCAATTCTGCCTCGCCCGCAACAGCGAATCCCCATATGGTTTGGTGGATTGGCTCCGCCCCTGCTTCGGCGTTGCGCATTGTTGGGCGACGGATGGATCCCCTTGGGTGTTCCTAACGAGCAGTCAGCGAGGGCAATAGCGACTCTACGCCAACACCGTGAAGACCATGGATTGCCGTGGGAAGGGTTTGGGATTCAGGCGCAAGCCCAATACCGTGGCGGCACGACGGACAGGTGGCGACGGCATGCAGAACGTTGGCACGAGCTTGGTTGTTCGCATCTGGCGATCGCAACTCACAACGCTGGCAACGTGACTGTCAAGGACCACCTAGATTCAGCAAGAGAATACCTGGACGCTGTTAGACGGTAGCCCCAACGGAGATCATCACAGGTGGCGCTAGACACAGACGACTCGCAAAAGAGTACAAAACCACCATATATTGCGTTTCCGGCATATCTTGCGAGCTCGAGTTTGTGGGTTTCGGCATTGAGCCTCGAAATCCTGATGGTGACTTGGATGTTTCTCGGTGTCCTAAAGGAATCCGCTGCCATTTACGGAAATGCCCGCGCACTGATCAGTAGTGTGCCGCTTGTGGTTCTTCTGGTTGGTGGACTAGTTGCCGACCGAGTGGAAGCGCGGCTTTATCTCATCGCAATTACGCTAGTGACAGCATGCGTGCCGCTGGTCTTGATTGCTTTTCTCGACGGTCTATTGGTGTGGCATGTAATCGCGTTTGGGATAGCCGTAGCGATGCTTAACGCCATGGGCGAGCCAGCGCGGCAAGCAGCAGTAAATCGAATCACGCGCGCCGACATTCAACGTACGATTGCGGTCATAGCCATCGTGCCGAGCTTATTGAGCATGGTGAGCATGTCGTTTTTTGCTCACCTGGAGTCCAAGGGACTAATGTGGGTGCTTGTCACACTTAGCTCCATTTTTGCACTCTCAGGATTTGCTCTGATTGGGCTCCCGAGATTGCCGCCCGCGAAACGGCCAAAATTGGAACTAGCAGCGGGATTTGCAGCAGCGTTGAAGATTCCCTTGGTACGCGACTTGCTAGCCATGAATTTTGTATCGTCAATTTTCAATGCGGGTGGCTATATCGTTGGTGTGCAGGTCATTGCTACGAACGTCTACGGTGGTGGTCCTGCTTTTCTTGCATCAGTGAGTCTCGTCTTTTTGCTCGGCAGCGTCGCGTCCAATTTTCTACTGTTGCTATTCATGCCTTTTAAGCGTCCTGGACAAATCTACGTCTTGTTGCAATTCACTCGAATGCTCCTGCTGGTGTGCTTGATTCTTCACCCAGTTGAGTGGATATTCTTGGGATTGATCGGATGTTGGGGACTCAACATGGGAGTAACAACCACATTGATGAGGAGTTGTGTTCAAGAGCTTGCACCTGAACGACACAGAGCTCAGATCCTGTCCCTATTGCTTCTCAGTTTCATGCTGGCATCGCCTATTTCGTCACTCGCACTAGGTCACCTCATTGATTGGACAAGCCCGTTGGTTGGTCTTGTGCCAGGTGTTGTTCTGTCACTCGTGCTGTTTGTTTGGGGATGGAAATTCTCCGGGGTGTGGAATTACCAGTCCGATTCGGCAGTGGGTTATCGAAGTTGGGCTAGCCGAGTGATTTCGTGAGCTACTAGATCCGGACTTTGCATCGGTATGAAGTGCGAGAGGTGGGGCAGAAATCTATCGTCTCCATTGGCGAACAAGAGATGAAGATCCGACCGCGTTGGTGATTTAGAGAAGTCAAGTTCTTGGGAATCGGGGTCTCGAACTTGCGCCCGCATGACAACGACCGGTTGTTGAATCGTCTCGCATAGGTGGCTGATGTCCATACTGCGCGACCCCATGTAAATGGATGCTTCAACTCGCGGCGGGCAAGCCAGTTCATACTGGCCTTCAGCTGCAGAAATCAATCCCCAGAAGCAGTAGTCGCATAGACATTCCTTTCTCCAGAGGTTGAAAGGATGCCGAAATTCGAAACTTGCGACCATTTCTTGTGGCGATTTCCACTCGTTTCGTCGACGAGATATAGGATGCAAGTCCACAGAATTGTGTTGTGCCTTGGGTGGAGTTGTGTATGAGTCGGACGGGAAAATTACCGGATCGACTAGCACCAATCCCTTGAATCGATCGGGATGGGCAGCGCAAGCCTGAACGAGACTGTGTCCACCCATTGAGTGTCCCACACCGATGGTGTCACGCAAGTCGAGTACCTCTACAAACTGCGCAAGGTCTTTGCCAAAAGTTGGCCAGTCGTAGGGGTTCTTTCTCTCGGATCGCCCATGACCGCGCATGTCAATCGCGGTTATTCGGTATTCAGATCCAAGCTCCTCCACAGTGGCATTCCAGCAGCGTGCGTGAAAACCAGTTGCGTGGACAAGCAAGACATTGCAGCTGGCCGCTCCATTCCACTGGAAATAGCAGATGTCTACGCCATTTATGGTCTTGTGATGACGGTTTGGAGAACTCACAACATAGATCCTGTCGACCGACTCCCGAAGTGGCATTGCATTCCTGTGCTCCCTTGTGCGTTGCTGGCTCCGATCAACGAGGGAATCCTGAACCTATTCAACCTGCCACACGCAACCATTCCAGGAGGAGTGGCGCTATTGCGTTACAAGTGATGGTCCGCTAATTCTCAATGGGGCCATGCAGCCATTTCAAGCTAACGATTGATAGGCGATTCGCTGAAACGTTTCCTGATAGTTGTTGCCAGGCATCGCGCCATGGTTCGTCACTTGGGTGAGCACAACTCCAAGCATTCCCTCCTTGGGGTCCGCGAAGTAGCTGGTTCCGGCGGCTCCACCCCATCCGTAGGTGCCGACTGATCGGATTAGAGGAAAATTGCCTCTGCCGTGATAGGTCGCAACTCCTAGTCCCCAATGAAATCCTGGGCCTGTCATGGGTATGTTCATGTCGCCAGTGTGATTGCCAATCATTAGGTCCACAGTCTTGCGACCCAAGATGCGAACGTCATCCAGCTCACCGCCATTCAGCAGCATTTGTCCGAATCGCGCATAGTCGCCAGCTGTGCACAGCACCCCTCCGGCATCCCCTCCGCTACCGAACTCGACTCGAGGACCGACATTCTTTTCGCTAGTTTCTGCTTTCTCTATCTCAACCAATTGCATTGCACTATCAACTTCTCTCGGCGTGTACATTGCGGAGAATCGCGGCAACGAACCCTCCTTCAGATAGAACGCAGTGTCGTTCATCTTCAGGGGTTCAAATATGTTCTCACCAAAAAATTGCTCAAGGTTTTGCCCGGCAGCTTCCTCCAATACCGCGCTCAGCACGGGATAGCCTGCGTGGTAGACGAACTGCTCTCCGGGATGGGCGTTTAGGGGCAATTCGGCCAAAGCACGTACACGCTCGCGATTGGGCAATCGTTCACGTTTATTGTCTTGCGAGTCGATCCAACCAAGTTTCTCCAGCGTTTCTCGATACTGCGTGCGAAAGTAGCTTGGGGCGAATGCCGGATTCATCAATCCAGTGGTATTGGTGAGGAGATCCCTGACTGTCATTTGCCGTCTGGCTCTTCGTGGGAACATTGGCTCGTTTGCCGAGTACACGCGCAGATCAGACCACTCAGGCAGAAACTTTGCAACCGGATCATCGGGCGTGAGGATTCCGCGTTCATAGAGAATCAGAGTTGCCACGCCAGCAATCGGCTTTGTGTTCGAGAACATTCGGCATAGAGTGTCTCTCGGTGCGGGTGCCTCTGTGTCGAAATCTAGAACCCCTCGTGCTTCGAAGTGAGCAATCTTTCCATGTCTTGCCAACAGCGTTATGAGGTTCGGAACCTTACGCTCGTCTACAAACCGCTGCATCGCTGGGCCAATTTCAGACAGTCTGCCCTCATCAAATCCGAGTTCTCTTGGTTTTGCCTGGGGTAGTGGATTGTTGGGCATATTGGCTCCTAGGTTTCGTTTCGCGAGCGTTGGTTAGGCACTGAAAGAATCTTATTGAGTGCTTTCAAGCATCCGTTTCACAACGTGGGAAGCGCACTCCAGCTGCACGGGTCGGCTCATACGGACTGCTTCAATGGCATCACGAATGGCCCTGTAGGCCAAGTCGGCATCTGTGTTTACAACAACGTGGTCGAACTCATTGTAGTGAGACATTTCCGCTCTCGCCTGAGACATGCGGTATGCAATAACTGCCTCCGAATCCTGTCCACGGGCTACGAGCCTCCGACGCAATTCGTCGGTTGAGGGGGGCACAATGAAAAAGCTTGTGCTGTTTGGGAATTGACGCTTGATGCTCCGAGCTCCCTGCCAGTCGATATCGAACAGCACGTCGAATCCGTGCCGCAACTGTTCCTCTACGAGATTGCGCCGGGTGCCATACCTTGAACCAAAGACCTCGGCGTGTTCTAGGAATTCGCCTGAATCCACTAGAGACGAAAATTCTTCCTCTGAAACGAAATCGTAGTCAATTCCTGGTTGTTCGCCTTCTCGGGCAGGTCGAGTAGTGGAGGAGACAGACACAACGAGTTTTGGATCATCCTCGAGCAGTCTCTTGACCAACATGGTCTTTCCACCTCCGGATGGTGAGGAAAAAACGAACAAGCGACCTTCTACTTTGGGCGCAGACCGGTGGTTCATTCGATGTTTTGAATCTGCTCGCGCATTTGATCGATGTAGACTTTCAAGTCGATGCTGCGCTTTGCCGCCTCAGGGCTGTAAGCTTTTGTAGCAAGGGTGTTTGCCTCGCGGGCGAGTTCCTGTGCCAGGAAATTTAGACGGCGGCCCGAAGGCGAGTCATCCGCCACTCTCATCTCGACTTCGTCGAGATGTATAAGCAATCGATCCATTTCTTCGGAAAAGTCAGACTTTTGCGCAATGAGCGCAACTTCCTGTGCCAGTCTCGTTGCATCGACACTGGTTTTCAGGGCTTTGAGTCGCTCATTGAGGTTTTGTTGGACCAATCGTGTCTGATTGCTGCTCCTAGCTCTAATCTCGGCGACACATTCCCTGCAATTGCCAACTTTCTCGACTACGAGCTGAAATAGCGACTTACCTTCGCGTTCTCGGTCCGCATGAAACTTCGCGAGAGCTTCCTGAAAGCTGGCACGAACTTGCGCTACATCGAACTCTTCCATTGGAAGCTGTTCCAATTGGGTTTGCGAAAATCGCAAGAGGCTGAGAAGTTCCACGGAAGGAACTACGGTAGACGGCAGCTCAGCCAGGATCGCAGTTAGCTGCTCGCTAAGGTTCTTGACATCGAGTTGCGCGCCACGCGACGCTTTGGAATCGGCGGAACTGGCTCTGAAGTTTACGTCGATTTTCCCTCGAAATACACTGTTGCGAACCGTCTCGAGGACTTCGGACTCCAGCTCCAAGAGCGCATGCGGCAACTTCACACGCACGTCGAGTCCTCGATGGTTTAGGGATCGAATTTCCCAAAGATAGTTTTCGCATTCCACATACGCAAATGCTGTCATGGATTTCGTCATGTTGAGATTCTAGCCTTCGTATAATCTTGCGCCGCCCAAACTCCACGGTTTGCGATTGAAACCCCTTCCCAGACCCAACGGTAGACCTTGCGACGAACTTCGATTGGTAGAGTTACGTCGAGGTGTATCTAAGAATTCAGACGGCTCCGTTCTCGTTGGATTTGGCGATACCAAGGTGCTTTGCACAGTAAACATTGAAAGTGGAGTTCCCCCGTTCCTTCGCAATAGGGGAACCGGTTGGTTGAATGCGGAGTACGGCATGTTGCCGGGCTCCACGAATACAAGAACTGATCGTGAGGCGACTAGGGGAAAGCAGTCGGGACGCACGGTGGAAATTCAGCGGCTAATAGGTAGGTCACTACGGCAAGCCGTGGACCTAAATCGAATCGGAGAGCGTACGATTCGCGTGGACTGTGACGTGATCCAAGCTGATGGCGGAACACGGACGGCTGCGATCACAGGCAGTTGTGTAGCGTTGAGGGATGCACTTGACAAGCTGAATTCAAACGCATTCGTTGGTTTGATTGCAGCGGTTAGCGTGGGTGTGGTTCAAGGCGAAATCAGGCTAGACCTCGAATACGTGGAGGACTCGCAGGCCGATACGGACTTGAATATCGTTTGCATGGAGCACAAGGGCTATGTAGAGATTCAGGGCACTGCAGAAGGAGCACCGTTTCCTCAAGCAGAGCTGCAGACGATGCTGCAACTGTCCCAAAAAGGCATTGAGGAACTCTTCGAAAAGCAACGCCTCGCCCAAACTTCCTAATGCTCGCTCCCGCCGCATTCATCTCTGACATGGTGCAGGAAGGTGTACTGCAATTCGGGGAGTTCACGCTCAAGTCCGGTTTGGAGAGCCCATACTTCTTCAACTTGGGAAAAATATCTTCAGGGCCGGCGTTGAATAAATTGGGATACGTTTACGCGAAGAGAATAGCAGAGCTAAATCTGAAACCCGATGTGCTATTCGGTCCTGCCTACAAAGGCATACCGATAGCGACCGCAACGGCAATGTCATTGTCGAGCATGGGAATCGACGTGGAAATTGCCTTCGATCGCAAAGAAGCCAAGAGTCACGGCGAGCGCGGCAATGTTGTTGGCGCCTCAATGGATGCGAAGCGAATACTGGTCGTCGACGATGTCGTCACAGACGGAGCGTCCAAAGTGGAAGCGTTTGAAATGATTCGCGCCAATGCAGGCAATCCCATAGCCGTGCTCATTGCTCTGGACCGGAAGGAACGAGCTGGGACTGGGGAAGAAACAATGCTCGAAGCATTGGAGAAGAAGCTGGAATCTCCCGTTTACAGCGTCGCCACTCTGGGCGACATACTTTCCTATCTGGACTTTAGCGATATGGATAGAGAGTTAGACACGGTCAACAGCTATGCCGATAAGCACTGCATCGTCGAGTAGTTCCTTGTCTATTAGCTATTTTAGAAATCGACTGTCACTCGGAGTGTGCAACTAAGGTTCCAATTCCGCGATCGGTAAATATTTCCAGGAGTAGTGCATGTTCGATGCGACCATCGAGAATGTGGACGTTTGACACACCATTTGCTAGGGCCTCTTGTGCACATTGAATCTTGGGAAGCATGCCACCCTGAATGGTTCCGTCCTCGATCAGCTGCGCGAGTTGCTCGACAGATAGCGTAGGGATCGTTTCACCCGCTTCGTTTTGCACACCGGGCGTATTGGTCAGCAGGATTAGCTTGTCTGCCTTCAAGTGGGAGGCGATAGCCGATGCGACAAAGTCGGCATTGATGTTGTAGGACTCACCGTCAGAGCCTACGCCGATGGGGGCAATGACCGGTATGAAACCACCGCTGGTAAGTGTGTCGAGTACAGTCCCATTGACCTCACTCACGGTGCCAACATGGCCAAAGTCGATGATTTCGGGTTCATGAGTGTCGGCGGTGATCGAAGGATCTGCCAACTTTTGTGCTCTGAGTAGTTCGCCGTCTTTGCCGGTAACGCCAATGGCGCGACCGCCATTTGCGTTTATGAGGGAAACGATTTCTTGATTGAGCGATCCTCCCAGCACCATTTGCACAACGTCCATGGTTGCAGAGTCTGTGACACGCATTCCGTGCACGAACTTAGTAGGTATGTTCAGTTTATCCAGAAGGTCACCGATTTGAGGTCCTCCGCCGTGGACAACAATTGGGTTTAGACCGACAAGCTTTAGCAGCACTACGTCGCGCGCGAAGGACTGCTTCAAGTTAGATTCGACCATCGCATTGCCGCCATACTTGACGATGACCGTGGCGTTCTGGAAACGTCGAATGTAGGGTAGCGCCTCGATCAATACATGCGCGACTACATCCTGATAGTTGGTGCTGTTGTTGGACATGGGCTTGCCGCTAGGCCAATTCGGGTGCCACCTTGGCTAATTCCTTCTTGAAGACTTGTTGGACGCGCTCCAATGCGCTCGGATTAGCCGCTTCGAAGCGCATTGTAAGGTTGGGAGTTGTGTTGCTCGCGCGGATCAGTCCCCAACCGTCGTTGAAATCGACACGCAAGCCGTCGATCGCGAGAACGTGCGCATCCGGAAAGTGGCCAATTTCTTGAAGTTTTTCAATAATTTCAAACTTATGGTCGTCGGTGGTGGCGATTTCGATTTCCTGTGTAGAGCAACGGAGTGGCATTGCATCGAGAAACTCGTCGATGTCCTGTTGGGACTTGCAGAGCAATTCGATCAGTCGAGCTGATGTGTACATGGCGTCATCGAAACCATACCAACGGTCGGCAAAGCAAATGTGTCCACTGTATTCCCCTCCCAATGGCGCGCTTTGCTCCCGGATCTTCTCCTTGATATTTGTGTGCCCGGTCTTCCACATTATTGGCTGTCCCCCTAGATCCGCGATGGAAGATGAGAGAGCGCTACTGCATTTGACATCGAAGACGATCGGCGCTCCCGGCTTGGTCTTCAAGATGTCGGATGCAAAGTAGGCCATCAAGGAATCAGCGGGGACGATGGTGCCGTTTCCACTAACGACCCCCACGCGATCGCCATCGCCGTCAAAAGCCACACCAAGCTCCAAATCGCGATCGCGAACGAGTGCAATCAGATCCTTCAAGTTGTCTGCCTTGACTGGATCGGGGTGGTGATTGGGAAACCTGCCGTCCGGGTCTGCATACAGGGAATGGATCTCGCAGCCAAGTTCGCTGAAGAGGCGTGGCGCGACCAATCCAGTTACGCCGTTTCCGCAGTCAATGCCGACTCGGAAGGGGCGCGCAAGTTGAATTTCCGAACAGATTCTCTCGATATAGGCATCAAGTTGTTGAATCTTGCGCCGCGTTCCAGAACCTAGTTTGAGCTGCGAGGATTCTATTTTCGCGTGTAGCGCTTTAAGGTCTGTACCAGCGAACGGTACATAGTCGAGCACGAACTTCAGCCCATTGAATTCAGGAGGATTGTGGGATCCCGTTATGACGACTCCTGCCCCGGTTCTCAAGTGTTCAACCGCGAAGTAGAGGACAGGTGTGGGTACAGTCCCGATGTCGACGACATTGACGCCGCCCTCGTTCAAACCGAGAGCGAGTGCATCCTTTAGGTGCTCAGTTGACAGGCGTACATCGCCCGCCACAACGACTTCATGAGTTCCGCGTTCCAAGGATTCATTGGCGAATGCCGTTCCGATAGATTGGACCAAGTTTGGAGTCAGTTCGTTGTCGACTCTGCCGCGAATGTCGTAGGCGCGAAAAATGTTTCCTGGTACTGAAATCGACACGAGACTATCTAGCTTGCGATAGAAAGAAAGTTGGCGGCGGCGATGAAACGGTTCGCTCTCACAAGAGAGCTAGACATGCAACGGTTCTAAACGAATTGCGGCAATAGCAGCAACTACTCGGCGAGCGATGTCGTCTTTGCTTTGCATGGGAAGATTGAACTCCCCGTGCCTCGTGACTACCGTGACTGCATTGTTTTCGCTTTCGAATCCTATGCTTTCATTGGAAACATCGTTAATCACGATGGCATCCAAGTTCTTGCGCTGAAGCTTTTCTCGACCGAATTCAAGCACATTGTTTGTTTCAGCGGCGAACCCAACGGTGAAGGGCCGGGACTCCAGACTTGTCACCATCTGTAGGATGTCGTCAGTTTGCTCTAGCTGGAGAGTCATACTGTCAGAGTTTTGGGCGTGCTTCTTGATCTTCGTTGGGCTTTGAACTGCAGGGCGATAGTCGGACACCGCCGCTACAGAAAAGAAGATGTCGGACTGGGCGATCTTCGCCATTACTGCGTCTTTCATTTCAGCTGCGGTTTGAACATTGACTCGCTCAATTCCGCTGGGTGTTGGCAGATCCATAGGCCCGCAAATCAAAGTTACGGTCGCACCTTGACGATGCGCGGCTTTGGCTATGGCCAAGCCCTGACGTCCAGAGCTCGAATTGCTGATATACCGTACAGGATCTATCGCTTCCCGCGTGGGACCAGTGGTGACTAGGACTTTTAATCCTGCAAGGCTACTTTCTTCAGCGAACATGTCATCGAGTTGTTCAACGATGGAAGAAGGCTCGGTCATTCGGCCGGGGCCAACATCACCGCAGGCTTGATCTCCGTGTTCTGGCCCGATTACATGAACCCCATCGGCCTTGAGCTGCGAAATGTTCCGTTGAGTTGCCACGTGAAGCCACATAGCCTGATTCATGGCTGGCGCTACGACGACTTGTGCTTGCGTAGCGAGGTGTACGGTAGCAAGCAAGTCGTTGGCGTGTCCACTAGCCATTCGAGCAATCAAGTCGGCGGTGGCAGGAGCAATGAGCAAGACATCGGCCCATCGACCGAGTTCTATGTGACCCATCGAACGCTCGGCTTCTTCGTCCCATAGGTCTTGACGCACACGATTGTTGGAAACGGCTGCTAGCGTTTGCGACGTTACGAACTTCGATCCAGCGTCGGTAAGAACTGGAATCACTTGGTGCCCTTTATCGACAAGCTTCCTTATGAGATCGGGAGTCTTGTATGCGGAAATTCCTCCGCCGATACCGAGCAAGATGTGCTTGTTGTGCATCGCCTAGTCTTGGCCGCTAAAGTACGTTTGACAATGCCGCGGCAATGCTGATGTTGGTAGGTTTCATCAACTACCTATTCTCTATGCAACAAAAGTTGCAGCTGCCTTGCCCCAATTTCGCGGGGTTACACGTCTACCGTGCCGTTGCAGCAGCAACGTATCGGTACTTATTATGTCAGTGTTTCCGAAAAGTTCAAATTTTCGTTGCACAAATCGATCAGAGTTGGTTGCGTATCTCGGTACGAGAGGTGACTAAAGCTGCAGTCTCTGCCACATCGAAGTACATTGCACGCCCTTCACATTGCCTGTCCTTTGTGCTATAAACTCGCACCTCAAGTCGAGAGCCGAGCTGAATGAGCCAGGTCTGTCAAGTAACGGGAAAGAGACCTCAATCGGGTAACAACGTTTCCCACGCCAACAATGCGACGAAACGGAAGTTTCTGCCGAATCTTCACTACCACCGTTTCTGGGTGCCGAGTGAGAATCGATTTGTCAAGTTGCGCGTTTCGGCAGCTGGCATTCGCCACATCGACAAGAAAGGAATTGAGGAAGTTCTAGCCGAAATTCGTGGTCGGGGAGTGAAAGTCTGATGAGAGACAAGATCAAGCTTGTATCGAGCGCAGGTACAGGGCACTACTACACTACAGACAAGAACAAGAGAAACACCCCAAACAAGCTCGAATTCAAGAAGTACGACCCCGTAGTCCGAAAGCACGTTCTCTATACCGAGGCAAAAGTAAAGTAAATTCCTGAACTTCCCGAAGTCGAGACTACCCGCCGAGGCATAGCGAATCTTCTAACGGGAAAAACAGTTCGGAGTTTCTCGGTGCGCGAGCCCCGTCTCCGCTGGCCAGTCTCGATACCTAGTGAGATTGTTGGGCAACGTCTCGAGAACGTTGCGCGACGAGCCAAGTATCTACTTCTTGAGTTTGAGAAGGATACTCTTCTCGTTCACTTGGGGATGAGTGGCAAACTCAGTGTAGTGTCAACTGGCGCACCAACGGGTCCGCATGACCACGTAGACATTCAATTTGACAGCAGTGCTGTCTTGCGTCTCAACGATCCCCGTCGATTTGGAAGCATTCTCTGGCAACAACCGACTGTCACGCATAAGCTACTGGCCAATTTGGGACCAGAGCCTTTTTCCAAGGATTTCGATGGCGAGTATTTGTTCCGCATCGCAAAACTCCGAAAAACATCGATCAAGAATCTCCTCATGGACTCTCGCGTCGTAGCGGGTGTTGGCAATATCTACGCAAATGAAGCTTTGTTTCGAGCCGGAATTCGGCCGCGAAGAAGTAGCCGACGGATTTCCCGCAAGGAATGCCATGTCTTGGTGGAGGCAATCCGAGCTACGCTAGGCGAAGCACTTCGCGCCGGTGGCACAACAATTAGGGATTACGAGAGCGTCGATGGATCCAAGGGCTACTTCAGCGTAGACCTCTTTGTCTACGGTCGAAGTGGACTGCCTTGTCTACGGTGCGGGACATCCATAAAGCGAGTCAATCATGGGCAACGACAAACCGTTTACTGCGCGAACTGTCAAACCTGACTTGCTAGTTCTTCGGTCCGTAGAGCTTTGCGAGATGGGCAGCTACAGCAGGATGAACAAAGGCAGTGACGTCTCCCCCGAGCGATGCGATTTCTCGAACACGGGTTGACGATAGGAACGACCATTGGCTTGCCGTTGGCAGTAGAACATACTCGATTTCGGGGTCGAGGTGGCGATTCATTTCCAGCATTTGAAACTCATAGTCGTAGTCTGTCAACGTACGTAGCCCACGAAGTATGAATCGAGTGTTGTTGGATCTAACGAAATTCACTAGAAGACCATTGAATCCCTTTACAACCACACGGTCTCCGAACTCGCCCAACGCCAATCTGCAGAGATCAATTCTCTCGCTTAGGTATTCGTCAGGTTCCTTATCAACTGATGTTCCAATTCCAACGATGACCTGGTCAAAGAGATACAGCGCACGTTCGACTAGATTCGCATGTCCATGAGTGATCGGATTGAAGCTCCCAGGATAGACGACTTTTGACACGAGGATATTAGTTCGAGGTCTCGTTAAGGGTTATGTTAGCAGGGCTGGAATGGGTAGAAGATTGGGTCAGAACCTCAAATTGGACCTCTCCAGACGTTGATGTCTTCCAAACTCGAAAGTCTTGTCTCTCAATGCTTTCCCGCCGGTTGAATTCAACGTAGACGATTCCGTTGGGTGTGAGACACTGCTCCAGCACTTTCAATACGCGTCCATACTGGTGCGGCTCGCGAAAAGGGGGATCGATGAATGCAATGTCCCATTCTGACGGGTTTTCTTTGAGCCATCTAAGGCAGTTTGCAGACACTACCGTCGCCTGGGGAGCATCGATGTCAAATTGGTGACAAGCTTTACGCAGCGACGAAACTGCAAGTCTGTTTTTGTCGACGAACGTAACATGCGATGCGCCGCGAGATAGGGCTTCAAACCCAAGGGAGCCTGTTCCCGCAAATAGATCTACAGCACGTGCCCCGGGTACGTAGGAGCCAATCCAGTTGAACAAGGTTTCGCGCACCGGATCGGGCGACGGACGCAAGTCTCTGATGGATGGCACCTTCAGTCGCCTGCCCTTCCACTGTCCTCCAATTATTCTTAGTGTGTGTTTCATCGAGTCTGTAGTTTGCTTGCGAGGGCACTAATTCATATCGATGTGCGCTGCTCTATTCGAGAAGACATAATTCGCAGAATGCTACATTATTCGTTGAACGCCTTTCGTCTCCCGAATTGAAATGACCTCTAGAGATTCTGTCGATAGAAATGTATGGAGCAAGTTCAATCAAGCTCTGACAAAGACGCGAACCCGGATTTCCGAAGGCATCAGCAATTTGGTCTCTGGCGATGGCTCTGTCACCGCGTCCATGCTGAGCGATTTGGAGGCTTGCCTTTTGACTGCCGACGTTGGCACACGAACCACGGACAAAGTGCTTGCGGAGCTGAAGAGCAAGGCATCTCGAAGGCAACTTCGCGACCAAACGGAGCTAGCAAAGGCATTGGAAAAGCAATTGTTTGCTGTAGCAAGTTCTGTCAGCAAGCAGTTTCACGTCCCCGACCTTCGTCCATTCGTGGTGCTTGTTGTGGGAGTAAATGGTGTAGGAAAGACGACTACCATTGGAAAGCTGGCGCACAGGTTCAAATCGGATGGCTATGCGGTCATGCTGGCCGCTGCCGACACCTATCGAGCAGCGGCAATTGAGCAGCTCCAATCTTGGGGTCGTGCGAATGAGATTCCTGTAGTTTCCCAAAAGCAGGGCGCGGACAGCGCGTCGGTTGTGCACGACGCGATGCAAGCAGCCAAGGCAAGAGGCATTGACATACTGCTCGTCGATACTGCAGGTCGATTGCACTCTAAGACTCATCTAATGGATGAGCTTGCCAAGGTGCAAAGAGTAATGAACCGACTGGACCCAAATGCTCCACACGAATGTCTGCTAGTGCTGGATGCAACAGCAGGACAGAACACTCTGACGCAAATCGAGAAGTTTCACGAAACGGTAGATCTGAGCGGATTGATCATAACGAAGCTCGACGGCACCGCCAAAGGAGGTGTGGTCTTGGCACTGCCGTCCTTCACGCAAGTGCCCCTCTACTTTGTTGGCTTGGGAGAGGGCATCGATGCTCTACGCGACTACGATCCAAAAGCCTATGTTGCGGGACTCTTGAGTTCGTGAGCACAGTCAAGTTGGCGAATGTCAGCAAGAAGTTTCCCAATGGCTTTGAGCTATTCAAGGACCTGAACTTAAGCATCAATGACGAACACATTAATTTCGTAGTGGGCAGGTCGGGTGTAGGGAAGACCACATTGCTTCAGATCATGGTTGGTCTACAAAGACCAACGGCCGGGCGTGTGATGGTGAACAATGTGGACATAGCGGGATTCAATCATGCCGAAATGTTGCACTATCGGCAATATGTGGGGCTCGTTACACAGAACTCCTCACTGGTTCTTGATCGAACTGTTTATGAGAATGTTGCCATGCCGCTTTGGATTGCGGGACTTCGTGAAGCGGATATAAGGCATCGAGTAGATGCGAGTCTGCGTATCGTAGGAATGAGCGACGCCAAGCACTATTCGCCCACTCGCCTCTCGAGCGGTGAAAGGCAACGCGTTTCGATTGCCCGCGCCATCGTGCATCGACCCAAACTACTCGTAGCAGACGAACCCACGGGCAACTTCGACAGGGAACTAGCCTTGGAAGTATTGAGTCTGTTTGATCTCTTCGCGGAACGCAACACCATCGTTGTGATTGCAACGCACGATCCGAATCTCGTTGCTAACGCCAAACGGGTTTACAAACTCGAGAACGGAGAGATTAGCGATCTGCAACCCACCAGTTCAATCGCGGAATAGGCTGATGGCAAGAGTTGGTTCGTTTCCGTGGCAGGACGATGGCAGAGAGGGACGTGGATCACTTGCACGCATTCGCCTGCGCAGTGTTAAGGAAAGCCTCGAACATCTTTGCAGACATCCATTTGTAACCTTTTTCGTGTGGTTGCTCATGGGAATCGCCCTATCGCAGCCCGCTGGATTGTGGCTCGTTCAACACAATATCCACGTCGTCATGAAGGAAATTAGCCAAGATACAGGTCTAACGGTCTGGTTCATGCGGGGAACTGGCTCGGCAGACATTGATACTACAGCACAATCGATTACCGCGAGTGGCAGTGTCAAAGCTGTGACAGTCATAACGGCGGAGCAAGCGCTAGATGAGTTTCGAGCGGCATCTGGCTTCAACGAGGAGCTGGCCGCTTTGGACTCTAATCCTCTGCCCGCGTTGTTAGTGATTGAACTGGAGTCCGCAACTAGCCACGAAGCATTGGCTAAGCTCGTAGAAGGATTAGAACAGAGCCCTCACATAGAAAGCGTCGACGCAGACACGGATTGGATGACTCAATTGGGGCGCATGCAACGAATCTCGATTCGTCTTGTTTGGATTCTTGGAGCACTGTTTGGTACGGGAATCATTTTCGTGTCGGTAGCCGCCGTGCGGTTTGCGATGGATTCGCGATTTGAGGAATTGCGAGTCAATTTGCTACTCGGTGCGTCAAATCGCTTTTTGCGAAGACCCTTCAACTACTGTGGATTGTTTTACGGGTTCGGCGGCGGAGTTGTCGGGGCCGCCATTGTTGTGTTGGCGCTGCACGCCATCAAGAAACCGTTGCAGGAATTGGCGGGAAGCTATGGAGGGAATATAGAGTTTCTTGCCATGGACTATGTTTTCTGTACGTTATTGATCGTAGTCGGAAGTGCGCTGGGTCTGCTCGGCGCACTTCAGGTCACCCACGTCCAAATGCGTAAGGATCGGTACCTGTCGCGAATGGGTTGATCTGACAAGCAGGTTAGTGAAATCCATAGAAGAATCGGATCGACCATTCCGTCAAGTGTCCCCTGTGGCCTCTTGCTGCATCTACCACCTTTAGCGTCCATGCCCCTTGCGGGCTCTCGCCATAGAAGGCATTGGAAAGGAGTTGCCAGTCGAGAACGTCATATTGCGTCAGGGTGTCGTCGAAAGCAGAATTGAGAATGCTTGCCGTTCCATCTGGGGACACAAGCGCAAAGCTCAAATCGGGAAGGAATTCATGCTGTCCTTTGAGTTCTACTTGGACTGATTCAATGGTCGCATCGGATGGGAGTTCAGTTACCTCTATTGTGGAGGTGACTCCGGTGCTGTTGAAGTCAGGGATAGCCACGGTTGCGCTCTCCGTAAACCAATCCGATTCCTGCAAGTCTCCGAGACTGTCTGGTGAGTGAGTCTGTGCCATGTCGATGGCCACATCCAATTCGACAGCGCCGAATCCATACCAGTTGTGGTACCAATAGTCAGCGCTGTTGACCGTCCAGCCTTGTCGAAACGTATGGGGGCTCCCGCCGCCAAAAGCAATGCGAAGCGCTGGAATTTCGACGTCGATTGGGCGAGCCGTGGCAGCCAGAATGTGCTTCACGTCGCGCCAGGTTAGATCGGGGTTCTCAGACAGCAAGACGGCTACGGATCCAGACACCATCGGCGCGGCCGCCGATGTCCCATTGAATGTGCTTATGTAATTGCCCAACGCATTGGCATTCGGGTCCGCACCGAGTCCGCGAGGAGACAACACGTCGTAGCCGCGATCCGTTCCCTGTTGATCCGTAGTGATTATCGCAGGCTCGCTAGCCCCATACTGACCGGCAGGAGCCGCTATCCACACATTGGCTCCTTGCGATGAGTAGCTTGCCTTGACTCCATCAGCATTGAATCCCGCGACGACGATCAAGTAGGGCAGATTGTTGGTTGAATCGCCCGTCGAGGACCTACAGCCAATTTCAGCGCGTAGTTCGTGCTCGATGCTTAGACAACTATTAAATCCATTGCCTGCGGACTTTACATACAGAGCGCCAAGTCCATTGCGCAAGATGGATGTGCCATGCACAAATGTGTCTCTCAAGGTTCTTGATGAATTGCGCTGCGAACCAATCGTTCCATAAGACATATTGAAGATGTCCACCTCGGCCGAGTTTGGATTTGAGCTGCTAAGACCCAACGCGACCGACTGTCCAGCGGACTGATAGCTCAGAAAGTTGTAACCCCTAAGAAGAGACGAGGGTGAGACGCCTCGGCCTCCAATCCCGTTCTCCAGAGTGGATCCAACAATTCCTGCGACGGAGGTTCCATGATCACCCAGACTATGGGGATTAAAGGCGTCGTTTGTCAGAGAACCAAACCATTTGTCAGGATCGTCTGGGTTCGCCGCAAAGTTGTATGATGCGTTGGATTCGGCATTCACGGCAAGATCTGGGTGACATTGCTCCAGACCCGTGTCTACGATGGCAACCCGAACTCCCTCTCCGAATGGGCCACCCACCAACGTGTTGTCCATGCCCAGATCAGCTCCAGCAAGTCCGCCGGATTCCGAGTAGGCAGATTGGCCCGTATTGGAAAGATGCCATTGTTCGCTTTGCAGGGGATCGGGTGTGCCGGCTATGGCATTGTCGTCTCGAAGACCGCAGCGGGTAACGATCTGGCGTTGTGCGTCCAATGAGAATCCAATGTAGTCGTGCCCTATCGCGGATCTTTGCGACGTTTCTTCTGGCGTGCGACTTAATGTGAAGAATCCGTAGTAGGTTGCATTGGCAGAAAATCTATCCAGGAGAACTGCTACGGTTCGTCTGTAGGATTGGTTGCTCATGAGAGGTGGGACGTCCCAATTGCGGACATAGACATTTGTTCCGGCATCTGAGAGTTCTGTTCTCAGTGCTAGCGAAAGTTGTGTCTGAGAGGAGTCAGCCGCCCCAAAGTTGTACACGATGAATTGAAACGCGACGAACGACTCCAATACTTCAATGTCGGCAAAGACCCTCAGGTCCGCACTGATGTTTTGTTTGTAGTCGGCGGGAATGGGTCCGTCTAGCAGACTAATGCTTGCGGAATTTGGTGTCCCCGCAATCTGATTGCCGCCCAATTCTCCCAATGCAATTGTGGCAACCTCGTTTGGATCTAGCTCCCAATCGTGGATGGGAGTGAACGTAATTGAACCCGAACTGGCATTTGCGGGAATCTCCACTACTGACGACGAAAGTTCGTAGTCGACGTTTCTGGTTGCACTGCCAGTAAAGTCCAAGGCCACGCGGGTGGTTGATGCAATGGACTCGTTTGCAGCAACGGTGATGATTATTGAGGAATCGCTGGTTTCCGCAATGCTGGATTGGCTTGCCGTGAGAGTAAGGGTCACAGTGTTTGCGCCGCCGGATGACGATCCGCCACAGCCAACGAGGGTTGCCAAGACCAATAGTGGTGTACCTATTGCGGCGACAAACCGCAGATTCTTGCGAATATGTGGATTGCGAATGTCAGCTAATTGAGGAAGTGTGCCTGTAGACTTGGAAAACGAGCATTCATCTGCAATTGTCCCTGCGCCAGTACCTGTGCAGGTAAGTCGTCGTGTCTCCGCTGTTTCTAGGCTCAAGCCAGTACGCTAGCATCTGCCACAAGCGCAATAGTGCCGTCTTGTTTTTCGATCCAGACGCGGCAATGTAGCGCTTCAGTACGAGTGGGATGCGGACCAGTGACAACGCCCCGGACGTAGAGGTCGTCGTCGCACCAGACAGGATTAGTAAATTTGAGGTCAAGTTCGCCGCTTCTCCACCAATGACTTCCAAAGAAGTCTTCCAATACCCTCGATGTGTAGGCCAACGTCATTCTGCCGCCCACCACGACATCGTCGAAACCCAATTGCTGGGCAGAGGACTTGCTGGTGTGGTAGTTCTGATCGCCGTGGAAAAAGACACCGCACATTTCTCGTGTGACCTTTCGATGCAGTCCGCCAAATTCCTGTCCCTGCGGGACCTCAAAACGACGTGCTCCCGGTTTGTCCTTGGGTTTGCGAAACTCCACCGAGTTGCCGCTGATCGCCTCTGCCAAAAAGCTCTGGTGATGATTGGATTCCACCATTTTTGTGCCGTCCGAATCGGAAACCGTTATCCCATAGTGCACCACATTCCGGTCTCTCTTTGTGTATATCTCTTCAATGCTTCCATTGACCTCATACGTGATGTCTTTCTCCATGGGCATATACAGCTTCAATTGTTGGCGAAGCCAAAGATGCCCTGTTTGGTAGGGGTACGCAATTTCTGTGAAGTAGCTGTTGTCGGGCTCGCCCACAATCGCCGTGGGAACTAAACCGGCCGCCAATGGAGGTAGATCTAGGCCGAGATAGAAATCGTGCAGCAGTCCATCGGTAACGACAAACGTCTTTTCGCTCAGTGATTTGCCTACATAGGGTTCGCTGTGTTGGTGTTGATTCATCTGTGTCAAGGCACGGCAGGGCCGGTAACTCTCACTTTAACTTTGATATCAGATTGAGCCACCGCCAATTGTGAGGCGAAAGAAGTTGGTAGCTCCACCGTCTGGTGAACTTGCCTATACAAATCTACGAATCTGCACGGGGTCGGTTTTGCCCCGTGCAGATTATTCTGGTGAAAAGTTTAGCGGTGTACGGTCACTCTCATATAGAAGAACGCGCCGTTGAATCCGTATGGGGACGTAATGGGGTATTCCGCCCCGGCGATGCCCGACCATGGGTTCTCGTTCGGATACGTGTCAAGAATGTTCTCGAAACCCACTGCGGCCGAGGTGCGGTCATCGGGAGTAAATCGGACCTCAACATCGGCAAGAACCGCTGCGTCGACGTCAACTGGGTACACATCCGAGTACACATGCGGTTCCCAAGTCTCTCCGTAGTATCTTAGACGTGTCATACCTGACCACATCCTATTGAGTGTGTGCGTAGCCGCCAAGGTAAATCGAAGTCTTGGGACGCCCTCTTCCAATTCTCGTACTCGCTGCGAATTGATAATGTCGGGATTGAAGTGCTCCACTGTTGTGACGGTATAGTTTGCAGAAAGAGTGAAATCTGACTCCATGAACCCTGTATCGATACTCTTGGCAACGCTTAGTTCCAAGCCTTCGGTTCTGGTATCGAAGTCGTTTGTGTAGAAGCGGATTGCGGCAAGACTAGGATCGATGGGCCGTTGGTCTCTAAGCTCAAGCGCGGCATAGTCAGCCGGAGTGACCGGAATTGGCGAAGTTCGGGCGATTCGATCGTCAACATTTATGCGAAAGTAATCCACTGTGCAATCAAATCCACCTGCGTTGTAATCGAGGCCAAGTGAAATGTTGCGCGATCGGACAGGTTGCAGCGCCTCGCCACCTTTTAGCTCTGCTAGTGGCTCAGTGGGAGCTAGAGTCACCTCGTCGGCCAAGCAAGGTTCCCCCGGGACGGGACAAGTGGGGCTAATTAGGTAGTTCGTAGCAACAAGCCGAATATTCGATTGCCCCACGGTGGGTGCTGCGAACCCCGTGTTGTAAGCGCCCCGGATCGAGAAATTGGGCGCGTATTGAATTCGCGATGCTACTTTGAAATCGAGTGTGTGGCCAAAGTCCTCGTAGTTTTCAAACCTAATTGCGAACGAGCCAAGAATGTTGGATGTCAGGTCTTGTTCAGCATCGGCCCACAACGCCCAACTTCCCCTGGATTCATCGACTTCCGCTTCCTCAGGGAATCCTGGAAAGCCGTTCGAGCCAATTCCGAATCCCTGTGCAGCAATCTCGGGAATGATAAGCCAAGAGTTCTCCTCTCCTTGGGTGGTGACAAAATTCTCAGTGCGATATTCGAAGCCCGTGGCAAAGAACACATCACCGTAGCCTGATGCCACATTTAGGATTCTTGACATTTCGTAGTTAAGAACCATATCCGACTGTTCGTGCTGACCAGGTTTGTAGTCAGTTGGAACCAGAAGGCCACGCCCAATCAATTGAGGATTGACTGTATCGGACATGTAGTACTCGACGCCGCTATAACCCCAAACGAGACTCGCGTCATATGCCCATGGACCCCTATCTCCTCTTAACCCCAAAGCGATGCTCTGATCGGAAATCACGCCGCCGAAGTTTGGAGTAAATCCTCCCGGAAACAGTGTGAAATAGGTGACACAACCGTCGGTGCCGAGTGCAGCTTCAAGTGCAAGCTCGTCTGGCATTTGCTGGTTAATGATGGGAACGGCCGGACAATCGATTCCATCGTCTGGTCTAAGATCTGCAAAGAGCAATGTTTGACCGCCATCGGCAGTGAATACACCTGCCCGCTGGCCAGGATGGCGGAAAAAGAATCCACCTTCGACATCGCGCTGCGTGATGTTGCCGAAAGCATATAGAGTCGAGTTATCGCCGAATGGCATTTCGGCATTCACCATCGTCCGAAAGTCGTGGTTGAATTTGGGCGATCCCCAAACTTGCGCGAAGGGCTCGCGCACGAATCCATTCCCTGCCGCGCTAAGACCAAGTGCATCATCGCGCTGAACGCTACGGACAGTCGAACCGGCACCGTTGATTTCCAAACTAGCTGTAAGAAACCCTCTTTCTGTCAGAGGAAAGCCCGCAATAGCTGAGAGTCCGCCAGTAACTCCATCACCAGCGAAATACTGTCCATATTTGACTTGTAAAGTACGTACGTCGTTACTACTTCGTAGAACGAAGTTCATGACGCCGGCAATTGCATCGGAGCCATATTGTGCTGACGCGCCGTCGCGTAGAACTTCAACGCGTTCCAGTGCAATGGATGGAATTGCAGCGATGTCTGGCCCATGCGAGCCTTGGTTTTTGCCTCCACCGAGCAATGCGACGACAGCTCCGCGGTGCCGGCGTTTTCCATTTACAAGCACCAAGGTCGCGTCGGAGGGGAGGCCACGCAGGTTGATTGGTCGTATCAATGTCGCAGCATCAGCTATCGCGTGCCGCTCAATGTGCAGTGAGTTGATTTCATTGCCGAGTTGATCCAAAAGGTCTATAGACCCATTTCCTCGCAACCTTTCAGCATCAACGACCTCGACGGAGACGGTAGAGTCGGTCAGAGCCCGGTTGGGATTTCGAACTCCTACGACGTGAAGTTCATCCATTTCCGCGTCACCCTCGTCGGCGGAAGCACCTCCACCATTACCATCCGACTGAGCAAAAGCCGAAGCTCCGAATAGCAGAAATGAAATAGCAACAAGCGATATGCCACCTGATACTGTTCGTGTAGACATGCTTCTCTCCAACATGTTGTGGTCCTATTCCTTCCCCTTCGACTTCACGCATTCCTAGCGTAAAGCCGCCATAGTGAAATGATACGAGATTTTACTAGCTATGACCTCCTAGGGCGAAGGCAAAATTACTGCGCGATGGGTGGTGTTTTGCGTTTGGAATCCTAACATGAGCCGAGGTGTACTTGACATACAAACCGTTTCGGTGTGCAATCGGCGTGGATTTGGGTCGTTGGTGGGTATCGATTTGCTGCCAATCGGATTATGTTGAATGCTCGCAACTCTTACCTGGCGTATACGCGACGCGTTGTGAGGTGATCGCCAATGCGTAGTGTTGTGGGTTGGTGGACAGGCCGCAACAAAAGAAACACACACCCCATCAGTGTGTCTCAAACTCCTAGGGTCTGTGTCGCTGCCTACATCGTTCTGGGTGCTGGGATTCTGTTTGCACCGCTAAACGGACAGGTGGAGTCTCCATTGTTTTCAAATGACAAGACGAAATTGCGTGTAACGGCAGTAGATGGAGCTACTACGATGTTCAACGTGGTAACGGTGACTTCATCAGAGGATCAATCTCGCGGTCTGATGCACGTTCGGTTCATGCCTTTGGATCAAGGAATGGTTTTCCGCTACGACCGAGATCGAAGAGTCTCAATGTGGATGAAGAATACGCGCATTTCGTTGGACATGTGGTTCGTTACCAACGAAGGGACTGTAAGCAAAGTTGTCAGAAACACTGAACCCATGTCCCTGCAGTCAATCTCTTCCGATCGACCGGTGCGAGCGGTTGTCGAGGTAAACGCGGGACTCAGTGCTCTCATCGGCGTAACGGAAGGGGCAAAGCTCCACCACGCTGCATTCCAGACGGATCGGTCTGAACACCGAGCAGTAGATTGACACTGACGGACATTCGCATTTGATTGGAGAATTGAACGTTCTCGCTTCGTGCACCCCATAGTATGGAGACGAGCGGACGAAATGTAGCGAGATTTATTCGAGCGTATTGTTAGCAAAATTGGCATTTTCACAGCCAAAATTTTGGGTACACTTTAAACAACAACATCAGATTGTTGGTCTTGCCTGAGTACTGGATTCGGTCCGTTCTTATCCATGTCCACACCAGTTCGATCTCCAAATAGCTCATTGCGTCAGTCTGGGCGAACAGGGCGCACAAACGCTAACACCAGATTCGGCTCCATGAGTGTCAGGGGTGCCCAGCTAGTCAAATTGCTGGCTCCATGGCATTGGCATATCTGGATGCTTTTCGGTTGTTCCTGGTTTGTAGCGAGACTACCTCTAAAAGCACAGTATTGGCTGGGGCGGAGTGTTGCTCGTTTGTTCTTCAAGCTAGTTCCCCGAAGGGAACGAATAATTCGCAAGAACGTCGAACTTGCCTTCCCCGATCTTGATAACAGTCAGCGGGAGAGTCTTGTAAATGAGACCATTGGTTCACTTGGTATGACAATGGTCGAGACACTTTTCGTTTGGATGAGAGGCATAGATCCTCTATTGGATCGAGTCAACATTAATGGAATTGAGCATTTGCAGACCGCTACGGACGAGGAGACCTCGGGAATTGTGATATTGGGGGCTCATTTTTCGTCGCTGGATCTCGTTGCCGCTGCGTTGTCCAAGAAATGCCGATTTGCTGCAACGTATCGGAAAGCTAGAAATCCCGTAATCGATTTCGTATGTCACGGAGCGCGTCAGCGCTACTACGACGAGATGTTCGAGGCGACAAACCTTCGTACGCTCGCCCAGAGCCTACGCAATGGCAAAATCGTCTGGTTTGCGAGCGATCAAGACATGGGAACACGCAAATCTACTTGTTTCGTACCATTTTTCGGTATCGACGCGTCAACGGTGGTCACTCCGTTTCGGCTAGCTCGAAAGACGGGTTCTCGCGTATTGTTCATGAGCCACAAGAGAAATGCAGATGACCTGTCGTGGGAACTTTCCCTCACGCCTGTAAATCTGGCCGATGCCACAGAGCCTGGTTGCTATCGGCAGGATGCAATGAAAGTAAACGAGCTAATTGAGAGCTTCGTTAGGTCGGCCCCCGAACAGTACTTTTGGGTACACAGACGTTTCAAGTCGATGGCGAATGGTTCTCGCCGGGACTACCAAACCCCATAAGAGCGCGTCAACCGACAGGCGTTCGCCACTCTTCGTGATTCGGCGACTTGCCGCGTACGACATCCAGGTACATTGCCTGCAACTTGTGAGTGATTGGACCCCGTGACCCTGTACCAATAGTACGCCCATCGATTTGAGCTATAGGCAACACCTCAGCTGCAGTACCTGTGAAGAAGGCTTCGTCCGCAATGTAGAACTCATCACGCGTTATGCGTCTCTCAATGACCTGAATTCCCAATTCCTGCGCGAAAACCATGATGGTATTCCGCGTTATGCCGTCTAAGCAGGATGTCAGCTCTGGTGTGTGAATGACTCCATTCTTGACAAGAAAGACATTCTCACCGGTTCCTTCTGCAACATAGCCTTCGTTGTCGAGAAGCAATGCTTCGTCATATCCCCCATCGATCGCTTCACTAAGCGCAAGGATCGAGTTGATGTAGTGTCCTACAGCCTTCGCCTTGCACATGCTTATGTTTACATGATGGCGAGTGTACGACGAAGTTTGAACACGCAGTCCCTTCTCCCGGGATTCGGGATCCATGTAGTCAGGCCAGGGCCAAGACGCGATCGAAACGTGAACGGACAAGCCCTGCGCCCGCAACCCCATAGCTTCCGAACCCAGAAACGCTAGGGGGCGGAGATAGCCTTCCTGCAAACCATTGGCGCGGAACGTGGTTTTCTGCGCTTCACAAAGCTCTTCGAAGTCGAAGGGAATTTCCATGCGCAAGATTTTTGCTGAATCAAAAAGGCGGCGCGTGTGATCCTCTAGCCTGAAAATACTCGGGCCAGTTGGAGTCGAATAGGCTCGGACTCCTTCAAAGACTCCGACTCCGTAGTGCAGCGTGTGCGTCAAGACGTGTGTGGAGGCTTCCCTCCACGGAACGAGCTCACCATCCATCCAGATTGTTCCGTCTCGGTCTGCAAACGATGGCTCGGGAGGCACCATAGGATCAAAGCTTTCGAACAGTCGCGCTGATTATCTCATTTGACAATCAATCCGTTGGTTGCAGATTGTTCAACATCAACGCACTGAAATGAATTGACTCACTGTTGCCGATAGACCTCCGAGTCAATTGTGTGTACGATTCAGTCTCATTGAAAGGGAGAGCCTTGGGGAGTGTTACCCACATTCACTGAAATGCTGCGATCGTTGGTCGGTACGCCTTCGATTAGCAGCTTGAATCCTGCTTTGGACCGATCCAATCGAGGTGTATTGGACCACCTGGCAAATTGGCTTGAGGACTTGGACTTTCGTGTGGAAATCCAATCCATCGCAAATTCAAACGGCAAGTGCAATCTCATAGCGCAAAAAGGCTCTGGCGAAGGGGGTGTGTTGTTGGCGGGTCACACAGATACCGTCGCGTGCGACGAACACCTATGGTCTTATGATCCGTTCGACCTCAGCGAGACGTCCGATAAGTATTACGGCCTTGGCAGCTGCGACATGAAGGGATTCTTTCCCACCGCGTTGAGCGCAATCAGTTCATTCGACGAGAAATCCCTGTCTTCACCTGTGAGCGTTCTTGCCACCTGTGACGAAGAGACGACCATGCTAGGGGCTAGGCACTTGAGCAAGAGCAACGAATTGACATCCGAGGTCGCCATCATCGGAGAACCTACCTCCATGGCTCCCGTCTATGCTCACAAGGGGATTTTCGTGCTGAAGATCCAAACCGAAGGCAGGGCGGCTCACTCCTCAAACCCGGCGTTAGGTGTCAATGCGCTTGAAGGAATGCACGCAATACTGACTGATCTTATTGAGTTTCGCGAGGAGCTCAAGACGTCCTACAACCACAAGGAGTTCGAAGTCTGCTTTCCCACGTTGAATTTGGGCTGTCTGCACGCCGGAGATAGTGCCAATCGCATTTGCAGCCATGCCGACCTGCTGATCGATATCCGACTGGTACCAGGCATGTCGAGCGACGACATATTTCAACAGTTGGAACGACGGCTGCGGCTCTTGGAGAGACGAATTGAAATGCCCGTGACAATAGATATGGGATTTCCTCCGATCGAACCTTTCGCGACATCTCGAGATTCCCGTTTGGTAAAGCTACTGCAGAAGAACACTGGACACGCGGCCAAGACCGTAGCTTTCGGTACCGAGGCGCCATTCTTGCAGGGTATGGGTTTGGAGACCGTGGTGTTTGGTCCCGGATCCATCGATCAGGCACACCAAGTCGACGAATATTTGCGCAAGGACCAGATTGATGGCACTCGCAAAGCGCTTGAAGTTGTCATTTCTGACTATTGCACCTGAAGCGCTTTAGTGCACCGAACAATTGGCGAGTCTTGCCAGGTCACCTTGAGCAAGACCGACAACGTTGGAATGCAAATTCAGTCTGTTGAATGCAGCGCCACCCCCTAATGTGGTGACTACGGCCCGCGTGTAGGACAAATCGCCGATTCAAGGTTGAATACCATTTACTACTGCGTAACGCAGGCCATTGAGCGGACTCGCAGAATCGGAATTCTGCCCGCATTGGGGCAGGATTACTTGGAGTCTAGGGAGAATCCGTACAACATTAGGTGCTTAGATGCCTTGCGCAAACGAGTAGCTGCAGGAGAAAACCAATGAGTGCACGACGTCCACATTCGTCGACCATTGTCGATGGACTCGAACAGGCACCTAGTCGGGCCATGCTCTACCCAGTTGGATTCACCCCCGAAGATTTTCGAAAACCCCAAGTTGGGGTTGCATCCACGTGGAGCAACTTGACCCCGTGCAACATGCATATCGACGAGTTGGCAAGGGAAGCGTCAGCAGGCGCTGATGGTGCGGGAGCCAAGAGCATAGTCTTCAACACGATCACTGTTTCCGACGGCATTTCAATGGGGACGCCGGGAATGCGGTTTTCGCTTGTTTCGCGAGAAGTGATCGCGGATTCAATTGAAACGGTTGTCGGTGCTCAGGGGTTCGATGGATTTGTGGCTATAGGTGGATGCGATAAGAACATGCCGGGGTGCGCGATGGCTATGGCGCGCTTGAACAGACCCTCCGTCTTCGTGTATGGAGGAACGATACAACCCGGGGCTAATCGACGAGACATCATCTCGGTCTTCGAAGCCGTTGGCGCACGTGCCGACAATCGAATTTCTGCAGAGGAGCTTCTGGAAATCGAACGGACGGCAATTCCTGGGCCGGGTTCCTGTGGAGGAATGTACACGGCAAATACGATGGCTAGTGCCATTGAAGCGCTCGGTCTTAGTTTGCCCGGTTCGTCGGCCCAGGAGGCAGTAAGTAGTGCGAAACTGGAAGACTCCAGATCGGCAGGCGCGGCCGTAGCGAAATTGATCGCCGAGGACATCAAGCCATCCGACATACTGTCCAGGGAGGCGTTTGAGAATGCGATTGCGGTTGTTATCGCCCTAGAGGGGTCGACCAACGCGGTGCTCCATCTTCTGGCAATGGCTCACAGCGCTGGTGTTACCCTTGAACTTGACGACTTTTCTCGAATTGGTAAGCGCGTACCAGTTCTGGCAGACATGAGACCGGCCGGCAGCTACTCGATGTCTGAGCTCATTGCGATTGGCGGGATTCAACCATTGATGAAACTGCTTCTCGAAGAGGGTCTTCTACATGGCGACTGCATGACGGTCACTGGTCGCACAATGGCGCAAAACCTTTTGGACGTAGAGCACTATAAGAGCGATCAGCAGATTGTTCGGTCGCTCGACAATCCCATCAAGAAAGATAGCCATTTGGTGATACTTAGGGGCAATCTAGCTCCAGAAGGCGCTGTGGCGAAGATAACCGGACACGAAGGCGAGAAATTTGAGGGGAATGCGCGGGTATTCCACGGCGAAGAAGCTGCAATGGCTGCAATCATGGTCGGTTCTGTCGTTTCCGGGGACGTAGTTGTAGTCCGGTATGAGGGTCCTCGTGGAGGGCCAGGCATGCGTGAGATGCTAAGTCCTACCAGCGCAATTAACGGGCGGGGTCTGTCGGGCAAAGTCGCACTGCTTACCGACGGCAGGTTTTCGGGAGGGTCTTCCGGGTTTGTAGTGGGTCATGTGACTCCAGAGTCATTTGTGGGAGGACCCATCGCGTTGATCGAGGATGGCGACAGAATCACCATAGATGCAGTATCCAGGGAGATCAATGTGAACGTTGAGGAAGCTGTAATGAGGGAGCGTCGGTTAGCCTGGAGACCACCTGAGCCCTATGCGCGTAGAGGAGTTCTAGCCAAGTACGCTCGTGTGGTGTCATCTGCAAGTACGGGAGCCATCACCGATTCGGCGTGAGTAGTCGACCTGACTTGGCACGAAAGTAGGTACTACCCTTGATTTATCGGCTACTTTGCTCGTGGACGAAATCTACAAGCAACTTGACGTTGTCAACAGGTGTTTGAGGCACGATTCCATGTCCAAGATTAAAAATGTGGCCGGGTCTACCGTTTACGTCCTCTAAAAGACGACTGGCATGTTCCTTAACGACCTCCGGTGTGGCACACACCGCAATTGGGTCCATATTTCCCTGTATTGCAGGACAGCCCAATTCCTTCCAAGTCTGTACTAGTGGGACGCGCCAATCCAATGCCATGAAGTCTGGGCCAGTTGCATACATGGATTGCAAGAGATGTTGATTGCCGGTGGCAAAGTAGATTTTGGGAACGCTGTCCGCAATGCTGGAGAAGACCTTTTGGGTCGCTGGAGCGACATAAGAGTCATACTCGTAGCGTGAAAGACACCCCACCCAACTGTCGAAGATCTGCACTGCATCGATGCCGGCCTCAATCTGCAAGTTCACATAGCCAACTATGGAGTTGGTTAGTTTTTCTAGCAGTTCAAACCAGCTCTGCGGGTGCTCATACATGAAGGATTTGGCAATCGTGTATTGTTGAGATCCTTTTCCCTCGATGGCATAGGCTGCCAAAGTAAATGGGGCACCGGCGAATCCAATCAGTGAGATTTCGCTCGGCAAATCGGACAGAATAAAGCGAATCGTATCGGCAATATAGCCAGTACCCTCCTTGGGTGGAACAACTTGGAGGTTGGTTACATCGTCTGGATTTCTAATGGGATTCGAAAACACTGGACCAACACCTGGTGCGTAGGAAAGGTCCAATCCCATTGGCTGGAGTATTGGAAGCAGATCGGCGAATACGATTGCGGCATCGACGCGCAGCTGGCGTTGTGCCTCCAGCGTCACTCTTGCGGCGGCCTCTGGATCTGTGAAGAATTCGAGACTGGTGCGATTGCCCTTGAGCTGGCGGTACTCCGGCATATAGCGACCAGCTTGGCGATTGAGCCAAATCGGCGTGAAGTCGGTGCTTTCTCCGCGACACGCCTTGAGAAACGTTGTCATCAGAACGAATGGGGATATAGGCGACTAGGGAACGATGAATTGGGGATCTACATCTTCGTCATAGTTGACGTCGGGACGTCCAAAACCGAACAGTTTGAGGAAATCGGACCGGAAACCTGCGATGTCAGCCAAGTCCCTAGCATTGGAGGAGTCAATGGTCTCCCAAATAGCTTTGACACGAGATTGAATGTCCGGATCAAGTTCGAAGTTATCCATACGAATTCGCATGGAGTCGTCGAGCCGACGTGGCGTACCGTACACCTGCTCGCCGAATAATCGATACATATGGGCGATACAGTCTTCATGCGTCCCGTGCTCTTTCATGATCTTGAACAGAATGGAGAAATAGAGAGGCACTACCGGAATCGCAGTGCTGGCTTGGGTAACGACTGCTTTCAGCACGGCAACTAGTGCCTCGATGCCCGCGCTGTCAGCATCGGAGTTGAGGACATCACGCACGCGATCAAGGTCTTCCTTTGCACGGCCAAGAGTGCCACCTCGATATATTGGTTCCGTGAGTTCGTTGCCCAGATATGTGTAGGCAATGGTCTTGCACGAGTCAGCGAGCACTTGAGCATTCCGCAATTCCTCTATCCACATCCCCCAATCCTCTCCGCCCATAACTGCTATGGTCGATGCTATTTCGGTGTTGCTAGCCGGTTCGAGATCAATGTCAGCCACATCGCATTTGTCTCGAAGCACGTCAAGGGTTAATGTTCGAGACTGTAGGGGCTTGCCAATGGGTTTAATGCTGGAACGAAATGCCTCCCCAGATCTGGGATGAATCCTGACTGGGGAAGCTAAGCTGTATACGATCAAGTCAATCGGTGCCATTTCGTTTCGGATGACGTCGATGGCTTGATGCTTTATTTCGGTGGAAAATGCGTCCCCATTAATTGTCTTTGCAAAGAGATCGTTTTTGAATGCTTCTCGATCAAAGGCCAGATTGTTGTACCAACCTGCCGAGCCCGTTCTTTGCTTATCGGGTTCTTTCTCCAAGGATATGCCCAAAGTGTTGGCCCTGCATCCGAAGGCTACTGTCACTCTTGATGCCAATCCATAACCAGTAGAACACCCAACGACGAGTGCGTTGCTGGCGCCCTCGATGGATGGTCTTGAAGTTACATGTTGGATTTGATCCTGAACGTTCTTCATGCACCCAACGGGATGCGCAGTAGTGCAAATAAATCCTCGTATACGGGGCTTTACGACCACAGGGACTCCTTAAAACGAGACTAGAGCTCTCGTTGAACGAGAGAGGCTAGTGTCGCAGACAATGCAATTGTTTGATGCTAGGCTCAATTGTAATTTTGTGTGAATGCCTGTTGCACGCAAGTCAACTCTTGACGGTTCATAGTGGAGACCCGCACCAACGCTCCTCGCCGTCTAAATGCCCCGTGAGCCGATGCCTCGCGATAGCGAGCAAGGCTACAATGTGATCGGGTGCTTGAAGTACGCCGACTCGAGCGTTCAAGGCGCTAAAGTTGGCATATATTGGGAACCGATCTTCCCAAGGGATCCAAATGATTAACGCAGTCAAGTCTTCGGGAATAGGGGTGCCCGCATGAACTTGTCTAGTCTCCCACAGCGAATGTTTGACTTCATCTTCAGACTACGTAGCGATTCATTCGCCAAATTGCCCAGTTCTCAAGATCGGCGCAGTTCTAGCAGTTGAACACTCTAAACGACAACATTCGGAACGAACCCGACGAGCCTTGCACTCCGCAAGCCACACTAAGTGTGGCTTTACAAGGAGCAATGATCGCCATAGTCAATACCGTAGTAATGGTGACTATTGTGGTGCGTGCTTCCGATGAAGGCCAAGCGTACCTTTCTTGGGCCATCTGTGCTGCATTGCTCATCGGTGGTGCAGTTACGGCTCTGCAAGCATCGCGAATCGGCCGTTTCGGTGCTGGACATCTTCTCTTGTGTGGTGCAGGACCTCACTTTGTCGCAATTTCGGTTTTGGCCATCAATGCCGGAGGATGGACTACACTCGCAAGCCTTATCGTTGTCTCGTCACTTGCTCAATTTGCATTTGCGGCGTGGCTTCCGCTATTGAGGAGGATCATAACGCCAGTCGTTTGTGGCACGTCGCTCATATTGATTTCTATATCGGTCATTGCAGTTGCAGTCGACAAATTGGCAGTGGTCCCAACCGGCACCCCGTTGATTGCAAGTCCTTTAGTCGTGGCGGCGACTCTGGGTACTTCTGTGATTATTTCTCTAAAGGGATCGGGGATGTTGCGATTGTGGGCGCCGCTAGCGGGCATCTTGGCTGGTTGTGTAGTGGCAGCGATCTTCAATCTCTATGACCTTGGCTACTTAAGACAAGCTCCTTGGTTCCAGCTGCCGGAGTTTGGCGCTTGGCCAGGCCTTGACGTTTCGCTTGGGACTGAATTTTGGACTCTCTTGCCAACTTTTGTAATTGTTACGCTCGTTGTCGCCTTCAAGACCGGTGGCGATGGAGTCGTCATCCAGCAGGTCTCGCTTCGTAGATCGCGAGCCATCGACTTTCGTGTGGTTCAAGGTACGGTAAACGCCAGCGGCCTTGGAGGTTTGCTGTCCGGGCTAGTAGGAACTCCGCCCACGGTGGTTTACTCGCCGTCCAGCATCGCATTAATCAACTTGACTGGAGTTGCGTTCCGGGGCATCGGTTACTACATCGGTGGCGCACTAATCTTGACCGCGTTTTGCCCCAAGATCACGGCGTTATTGCTCGCGGCTCCAAGCGCTGTTGTGGGATCTCTATTGCTGTTGGTAATGGGCATGCTCCTTGTGGAAGGCATGCGAATGCTTTTTCGCGAAGGGCTTGATCAGCGAAACACGTTGATTGTCGCTGTAACACTTGCCGTAGGGCTAGGCGTCGAAAGTCTGAACGTAATCGGTGCACGCCCAGATGATCTTTGGATTTCAATCTTCGGAAATGGCACAACGGCTGGCATTGTCGTGATGATTGCACTGACGACTTTACTGGAGTTGACAAGCCCTCGAAGCAAGCGGCTAGAGGTGGAGCTTAAAACTTCCTCTCTTCCCAAAATCAACGAATTCCTACAGAGCTTCGCTACCAGTGTCGGGTGGAATGATGAATCGACAAATCATCTCCGTGCAGCTGGCGAGGAGGCATTGCTTTGTCTGCTGTCCTCGGATAATAAGGACAGGAAAGACAGCACACAACTAATCATCGTAGTTCGTACTCGGGACGATACTGTCGAGATGGATTTGCTGTCGGTCTTTGAAGAGCAGAATATTGAAGATCGTCTTGCATACATGAGCGAGGAGGCGGAAGTACACGACGATCGTGAATTGTCTTTCCGCTTGCTACGGCATCACGCTTCATCTGTCCACCACAGGAAGTACCACGGCGTGGACATCGTTACCGTGCAAGTCGAAAAGACTGCGTGAGTCGCACGCACACTCGCTGGCAAGTATTGCCGCTCTGCGGACGACTTAGTGTTCACATAAAGTGAAACCCTTCAGCGACAGATTCGAACGCCACGCTCAGCGAGCGATGAACCTCGTAAACGCCTCCAAATCTGTGGCGAATTACGCTTCGAGATTGAGTAGTAGCGAGTCAGACGCCGTCAACCACAATAATGTTGGCGTTGGCAGACCTCTGGCGAATGTTCTTGACAGCGTTGTATTCGGGTGAATTGAGCCAAGCACGGGCCGCACCTACATTGTCAAACTCGATTACGACGATTCGATCAGGCGACCAACTTCCTTCTACCACTTCGGCGCTACCGCCACGCACCAAGTAACGGCCACCGTGGGATTCAACTGTTGCCGCGACTTGCTGACGAAATTCTGAGAAGGTGTTGGGGTCCGTCACTTGATCATTGACAATTACATATGCCGCCATAGGTTTTCCTTATGTTTGTTGAATAGAGCGTTGAGTGAAGTGGTTTGCAATCGCTAAGTCGATTGAACTCCTCGGTTCTCAATTGTCGATTTTAAGATACGCGCATGGGATTGAAATGGGCTTCGCTTGGCATTCACGCTATGGGTTTCAACAGCATTCCAGAATTGTTGGCGCGAGTGCACAGGACGTGGCCTTGAACTATTGATTGTTTTTCCAGTTCATCGCGCAAGTTCCTGGATATTTCGTCATCCAAGAACTTTGTCGTATCAAAGAATCCGAATACAGAAGCTCCTGTCGACGATAGACCGCAACCATGGATTCCAGCGGCGTCTTCGAACGCAGACTTTACTGGTTGAAGCGGTTGTATATCGGGTCGATTCCAGTGTCTCCGTTTCCATCCAATTTCCTGGATGGCACGGACACACCATCCAAATGACGCTATGTCAAATTCGCGCAATGCCGGAAGCAAGCGCATCAAGATGATGTGCGATGTCGATTGAACTTCATCCAGAGGGATTGGGGTATTGTCAAGCATGAAGTCCAGCTCGTCTTGACCGGCAAGTCCACGAAGATTGCTCGGTACAAAGAGAACTATTCCCCATTCGTTCGGGAACGCTGCACGCATTAGCAGCGGCGGCTGTCCTACTTTTGTCGCGAAATGGGAAGGTGCAAACGATGTCTTCTGTTCACTTACGGAGTGGCCTCCGTCAAGCAGTAGCCCGCCAATCTGAAAGGCATTGATTCCAATCCCGGACGTGCCTCCGCGTGCGGAAATCCGACCTAGTTTGGTATAGGAGTGGTTCAATTCGAGAACGTGGTTCAACGCCGTCAACACAGCCAGCCTTACCTGAGTCCCGGATCCCAATCCTTGGTGTGGAGGGATCATTTTCAGTATTTCAATTTCGATGTCAGGCTTGGCTTGGAGTAGCTCGCTGGCTGCGGCTAGTTCATCCAATAGAAGCTCTTGTTCATCACTTGTATCTGCGTGTACAACAGTCCCCCTACAAGGACCAAAATTGAATGACAAGCAAGGGTTTTGGATTGAAAGACCGAGACTGCCATCTACACGACCAATCTCGCCGTTCATGTCGATGAGAGTGAAATGCAGTCGAGACGGAGTACTAATTTGATGAGTCAAGGTCGAGCACATCTGAGAAACCTTTCAAGTCCAGATATCCATGACCCGACAGACACATCACTATGACCGGGTTTCGCTTGCTACTTGAAGCATCTCTAGCGGCATCGATGGCACCTAGTACAGCGTGAGCGCTTTCAGGCGCGGCAAGCACTCCCTCGGTTCTCAGGAATACTCGTCCCGCATCAAAGACACGTCGCTGTTCAAACGTCCTGGTATCGACCACTTTATGCTTCACCAACGCAGAGAGTACCGGCGTTTTTCCGTGATACCGAAGCCCTCCAGAGTGAACAGGTGGAGGAACAAATCGATGCCCAAGCGTATACATGAGAATTCGAGGGGTCAATTCAGAAAAATCAGCCCAATCGTAACGATATTCGCCTTCGCTCAAAGTGGGAATCGAATCCGGTTCTATCGCACGAAACTCTATTGGGGATCCTCCGATTTTTTCGGGTACGAATGGTGCAATGAATCCCGTGAAATTGCTTCCTCCTCCGACACAGCCGAGCATCAAATCGGGTGATCTATCGATCTGTTCAAGTTGCAGCTTTGTCTCTAGACCAATAATGGATTGGTGAAGAACTGCGTAGTACGACATGCATCCTAATGCGAGGCGTCTGCCGCGGTCTTCCTTGACATACTCAATGGCTTCGCTCATGCCAATGCCGAGACTGCCAGAGTTCTCTGGGTCGTCTCGAAGAATATTGCGCCCTGTTTCTGTCAGTTCGCTTGGCGATGAATACACATCGGCACCAGCCATTCGCATTAGGTAACGACGATATGGCTTCTCGTCGAAACTCTTGCGGATCATGAATACACAGCATTTCAAACCGAGAGTCTCGCACGCCATGGCTAGAGCAGCTCCCCATTGACCGGCTCCAGTGTCGGTCACCATGGTGTGTATTTGCGAGTGTTGTTCTCGCGCAGCGTAGTACGCCTGTACCAATGCGGTGTTGAACTTGTGGCTTCCTGCAGGATTCAGATCTTCACGCTTGTAGTAGATTTCAGCTGTTGTACCCAAGTACTTCTCGAGAGACCGCGCTCTTACAAGCGGAGATGGTCGATAGCGGCGATAGACATCCAATATAGATTCTGGAATTTCGATCCACGGGTCGGTTCGGTATAAGCCTTCCTGCAACTCAATTCGAAGGCACTCGATCGGCCACAACCAGTCGAAGTCGTCAATTTCTACGGCCCGGTCTTCCGTCGGATGCAATGGTCTTGGGACGTCAAAGGGCAATTCGGCCACAATGTTGTACCAGTTTGTGGGTAGTTGCGACTCCGACAGCACAATCTTGTTTTGGCCCAGTTCCTGACTAGCGGTTTTCAGGGGTTCGGGCTCGTTGCTTGCTACCCGCTTAACTTTCATGTTTGCGCCCAATTGGCTTGGCGCAATGGTAGCACATCGCTGCAACAGCAAAATTTCCAAATTGCATTGAATACTCAATCAAAGGTAAACTATTCTTCACACATATTCAACTAATGAATGCTCAAAAAGAAATATTACTTCCCGCGTAGTAGTAACCATAAATGAAAAGTAAATAAGGCGATATCGTCAAAACTATTATGGATATTTTTCAACGTTTAGCAAAATTAAATTATGCAAAAGGCTTGATTTATTTGGTCACTAAGTATCTTTGCTAATTGCATTATTTGATGAATTTAAGGACGTAAATCGATACATTGATTGTTAGAATTGTCACGCGCTTATCGTATTGATTCGACATAGAGAATAGGAAGAATGATTTTAGATGACTTTTCAGAATGACAAGCTACAAATTGACGTATGTAATTGAGGATGGACTTAGCGGAGACTACCAACCTGCTTATGGAGTATGAGCTGTTCATGTCGAGGCTGTCCCGTTGTTGACCAAGTAGGCTGGATGACAAGTTTGATTGTCCACCACCAACTACAATTGTGCCTCACACATCGTAGCCGTGCCGTGGGGACGCTGAGGTCCACAAATGCAGTGGTGCAGCAACGTCGACTTGGTTTGGTCTGGCAAGGAACTGGCAATGAACTACGAAAATGCAATCAATGAGGCATGGGAGAGACGCTCCGAAATTTCGGTTGACACTACTGGTGATGTTCGTGAAGCCGTAGAACATACCCTGCACGCACTTGACGCTGGCGAGGTGCGAGTGGCAAATAAGATTGAAGGATCGTGGGTCGTCAATCAGTGGCTCAAGAAGGCCGTCTTGTTGAGTTTCATTCTGAACCCGTTCACACGAATACGCGGGGCACCAGGAGGCACTTCGTGGTGGGACAAGATTGACTCCAAATTCGAAAACTGGGACGAAGAGCGGTTTCAGGACAGCGGATTTAGGAGTGTCCCGATGTCGTATGTGCGATATTCAGCATACGTGGCACCAAATGTAGTTCTAATGCCCAGCTTTGTGAACGTTGGGGCTTACGTGGATAGTGGGACCATGGTCGACACTTGGGCGACCATCGGCTCGTGCGCGCAAATTGGGAAGGACTGCCACATTTCCGGCGGTGCCGGAATCGGCGGGGTGCTGGAACCGCTGCAGGCATCTCCAGTTGTCGTAGAGGACAACTGTTTCGTAGGCGCTCGATCCGAAGTTGTTGAAGGCGTCATTGTTGAAGAGGGATCGGTCATTTCGATGGGCGTCTTTCTTGGGGCGTCCACAAAGATCATCGATCGTCAAAGTGGCGAAGTTCATCGAGGGCGCGTGCCTGCGTACTCGGTTGTCGTGCCGGGCACTTTGCCTCAACCTCCCTATGAGAGCGGTCAGACGCGCCCAAGCCTCTACTGTGCAGTGATCATAAAGACCGTCGACGAGAGAACGCGAGCGAAGACTTCGATCAACGAGCTGTTGCGCGATTGATCAAATAGGGATGCGCTCAAAGACCTCCATGGTGAACGCATATGGATGATCGGCGTCTGAGGGATGGGTCGTGGATTTCACGCACCTCCACACGGATTCGTCGTAGATAGGAAAAAAAGTGTCTCCTTCTATATCGGCGTCGACGACAGTGCGGTACAACCGATCCGAATTCTCGAGAGCCTCTTCATACACCCTTGCGCCTCCAATGATGAAGACCTCGTCTAGGTTGTAGTCACCATTGCCTTGAGACGCGAGTGACAATGCTTCAGTCAAGGATGATGCACTGGAACAACCGTGAAATTCGCTACTCGACGAAGAGAGCACAATGTTCAGGCATCGTGATAGCGGTTTGCCGACGGATTCGAACGTCTTTCGTCCCATTATTACGGGGTGGCCACGTACCGTTTCGCGAAAGTGCTGAAGTTCGGCTGGCAATCGCCAAGGAAGGCGATTGGACTTACCGATCACTCGGTTTCGGGACATTGCCCAGATTAGCGAGACTCTCACAGATTCGCTGAACCTATACGGAAATGTCAGCCTTGATAGCAGGGTGGCTTTTGTAATCTTCTAGTTTGAAGTCATCGATGCCAAACGCGAAGATGTCCTTCACCGCTGGATTGAGCTGCATTTTGGGACGTGCGTAAGGCTTTCGGCCCAGCTGCAGCCTAGCCTGGTCTAGGTGGTTCTCATAGAGGTGCGCATCGCCGAAAGTGTGAACAAAGTGGCCAATTTGCAGGTTCGTAACTTGAGCAATCATCATAGTCAACAAAGCGTAACTTGCGATGTTGAAGGGCACACCCAAGAAGACATCGGCACTTCTTTGATAGAGCTGACACGAAAGCTTGCCATCTGCAACGTAGAACTGCACTAGCGCATGGCAAGGCGGCAAAGCCATTTTTCCTAGTTCCGCGACGTTCCAGGCAGAAATCATGTGTCGACGTGAACTGGGATCCTTCAAAATTGACTGAACAAGAAGGCTGATTTGGTCGATCGTCTCGCCATTTGGGGTTGGCCAAGTTCTCCACTGACGTCCATAAACAGGTCCCAGTTCACCGTCTTCATCCGCCCACTCGTCCCAAATATGCACGTCGTTGTCTTTCAAGTAGCCTATGTTGGTCGAGCCGCTAAGAAACCACAGCAACTCATGGATTATTCCCCTAAGAAACATTTTCTTTGTTGTTAGGAGGGGGAATCCTTTGGCAAGATTCACGCGGAATTGGTGTCCGAATATCGAAATTGTGCCCGTGCCGGTGCGATCTTCCTTTGGTACGCCTTCCTCAAGGATGTGATTCAGCAAATCCAAGTACTGCTTCATGAATTCGATTTTGGTTGTATGTGTCTAGTGACCACAGGAGTCATTAGTAGGATGCCGAACACGATCAGCGGCAGTGAGAGTAACTGTCCCATTGTCATCCAATCTCCCAAAATGAATCCAAGACCGACATCAGGCTCTCGAAAGAACTCTGTGCCGAACCTGCCCATTCCATACAGTGCAAGAAACAAACCGCACACGGAACCAAGTGGTCGCGGCTTGGCGGAATAGATCCAAACAACCAAAAACACAATGACCCCAGTTGTAAACGCCTGATATAGGCTAGAGACGTGTCGAGTAAACGGCTCGAACTCGCCGATGCATGTTGGATTGAGCTGATATACAGCATGGCAGGGAAAGTGCACACCCAAGAAACTTTCCGTTGCTCGCCCAGGCAGCTCGGTATTGGCGAAATTCCCTAATCGTCCGAATCCAATGCCAATTGACACTAGGGGTGCAACGAAGTCGGCGATCTTAAAGAAATGTATTTTGTGCTGCCTCGACCAGAGCAACAGGGCCACGAAAACCCCTAGCAGCCCGCCGTGAAACGACATCCCTCCTTCCCATATTCGAAATATCCATAGTGGATCTTCTAACGTACGGGAAAACTCGTAGAAGAGAACATAACCAAGTCGGCCGCCCACCAACGTTCCAATCGTTCCAAAGAAAACAACATCTCCCCACTGAGCAAGAGTCCACTCGTTTCCGAACTTTTTGATTCGGTATTGACCAAGCAGGAAACATGTTGCGAAAGCAACGACATATGCCAAACCGTACCATCGTATGCTGACCGGACCTATCGAAAAGATCACCGGATCGATGGTTGGGTAATTCATGTTGCTCCTCGCGCGTGGTAGGAGTTACGTCGAGATTCTAACGAAAAGCCGTGGGACATGTTAGTAGCTATTTTCTCACGTTGTAGGATATGTATGAAATCTGTCTTGGGCCACATGGGACGAAAACTCTATGAACTGATTCGAACGGGTCTCTCGTAGTGAGTCCTCAGGAATCAAGGCGCGATTTCGTACTCTGGAGCGATGTGACGGGAGTATTGCTAGGATAGACGCGTCAAAACGCTAAGTGGCAGGAGAGCATGCGTAGTAGTCCCTTCCCTTTGGCTATCTTCAACGTAGCACTTGCGGAAGTTCGTATTGTTCGACGGATGGCACGATTCTGGACTGCTGTTGTTGTACTCTCGCTGTGCTCTTTTTTGGGCTACGTTAGTTCGTGTCTCTTTTTTGGCTATTCAGCCACAGGCTCTCCGTCCTTTGGACCAGGTGCTCCCAAGTACCTTCTCGGCAGCATCGAGCCGACTTTTTTCCTCATGTTTCAATTGGTGGCGCTATTCCTGTTGTTCGATGCTGCGCACCGACACCGCCGAAATCGAATTGACGAAGTGCTCGATTCACGACCAGTGCACAGTTTCGAGTATTTGGCGGGTCGTGCAATTGGAATTGCCCTATTAGTTTGGTTTGTTGCAGCATCGCAACTAATTGCGATGCAAGTGATGGGACTCATAAGTAAGACCATGAACTTTGGATTATTCGATTCCTTTCAGTTTCACTCCCTGCTGAACCTTCTTTTTTTGGACGCACCTATTACGCTCCTGTTTTGGTGTGCGTTTGTTGTCTTCATTTCCTGCGTTGTAAGAGTTCGCATTGGTGTGCTGGCGATCGGATTGATTGCGATGTTTACGTGGTACTTCATTGTTCTGAACGCTTCCTTTGAGTATTTGCCCATTGTTTCGCCTTCATCGAACGACTCGTTGTTCGTGTCGGAATTGGTGCCGGAGTTTGCGTCGTGGCAAACGGTCGCGGTTAGGTTTGCATCGGTCCTGTTTTTCATTTGTCTGATTGCAACAGGCACAATTCTGTTGCGGAGGAACGATAGCGGCATTCGCCTTCCAATGGAGGTGGTTTCACCTTTGAGTTGTGTACTTGGTGGTTCCATTTGCGCTGTCGTTGCTGCAGTCACCTTCTCTGATCAAGAAGCGACCACTAGCTGGCGTGAATTTCACGCGTCTTATGAATGGAGTGGTGGTATAGACGTGAAGCAAATGACTGGAGAACTGTATATCGACCCCAAGCGACATTTAACTATTGACTTGGACATGAAGCTAAGCATAGACACAGCACAACCAGCCAGTCTTGCATTTACGTTGAATCCCGGAATGGAGATTCAAAAATTGGAAATCGACGGACTGCAAACGGAGTACTCGTTTCATAAGGGACTTCTCGAAGTGCAATTTCCAGCTTCAACAGCCTTGGACACAATTCACACTTTGGGTATCGTTGCACGAGGTGTTCCGAACCCAAAATTTGCCTATCTCGATAGTACAACCGACTATCTGAGTGACTCTGCCACGCCAAGGCAAGCGATCATGCTTCTTGGAAGAGATGGGTCGGTCTTTGATTCAAAGTATGTGGCGTTGATGCCCGGCGCATACTGGTATCCGGTGCCGGGACCTGCGAAGGGCGGTTATCTGTACTCCCAGCAAGGATTGAGCTATTTCGGCGTGGACCTCTTGGTCACACTAAAGGCAAAAGACTGGCAGATCGTTGGAACAGGTACAACCACCGAGTCAACAAAAAATGATCACTCCTTTCGATTGACCTCTAATAATCCGCTACACGAATTTGGGCTATTTGCTTCAAATTTTGAGAGTGCTTCCCTGCAAGTTAATGAATCAACTTTCGCTATGCATTTGCACAAACTGCACTCCGACAATCTTCGCCTGCTAGCAAGTCTGGAGGAGTCGTTGCGGCATGAGATCGAAGATAGTATGAAACTCTCCAACGAGTTTGGACTTTCGCTTTCTCACGACACGCTTGCATTTGTCGAAGTTCCTCGACGATTGCGCACTGTAGGAGGAGGTTGGCGAATGAATTCGGTACAAGCTCTTCCAGGTGTGTTTTTGCTGAAGGAACACGCCTTTCCTACGGCTCGCATGGACCTCCTCTTTGACCGTATAGATCGGGAACGCTCTCGTAGTGAAGAGGGTGTTCTAGGCTATCTAGACCAGACACACACTCACGATGAGGAAGATGTTGGAAATGAGAAACTGGCTCAAGTTTCCGGCTACTTTAGTCGTGGTATCGGTACTGACAGTCCCTGGTCCAGCTTGGGTGATTTCCTTTGGACCCACTCGACTTCTGCGAGCGGCAAGCACTCACACGCGCTACACCAAGTAATGCTGTGTTTGCTGTCCGAACTCCATCCAATTGAACAATGGTACGAACCGCAATTCTTCAACTTGTACCAAGTGTTGAATTTCGCGGAATTGACCAAGGTCAGTCTATTCGAGGGTTCGCTTGCACTAATGGATTTAAGTGAGGGCAGAGCAACTGGAGGCTCAATATTTGCTACGTTGGCACTCCGAGAAGACTATACAACCCGCGTCTCCAACTGGAATCGATTGGAACAAACTAGCCTTTCCGATTTTCCAACCTACTACGGGAACGAACACGACCTCGATCTCTTGCTATTTAAGGCATCGCTCATCGCTAATAGTCTGTTTTCGGTAAATGGCGCAGAGAAGATTGCCGGTTGGTTGGCCGCAATACGCAGGGACAGCGAAGGTAGCACCTATACGCTAGACGATGCTATTAGGCTTGCGAATCAGCAGGACGTTGTCGTCGACCCCTTTCTCTCGGAGTGGCTACATGGCAATTCATTGCCTGCTTACGTGGCGTCTTCATATACATCGGTCCGGATCGCTGACGACGTCGAGGGAAATCCACAATATCAAACCAGTGTGAACGTAAGAAACACTCAGTCCATTGGGGGGCTTGTTCGACTGCAATACCCGAATGAGCATACTTGGAACTGGGACTATCCTTTCCTAATTGAAGACGGTTACTATGAAAGCCAATCTGTTCAAATAGAAGCGAACTCTACAAGACGAATCAACCTCATCTCCAACTATGAAGTCCGATTGCTCTATTTGGACCCAGGACCTTCGCTCAATAGAAGTCCTTTTGCTCTAGTCAGAAAATCCTCGTTGCCCAATGAACAGATGCAGGTGAATCCCCAGCCTTTCGTCGAGGAAAGCACCTGGTCTCCAGTAGGAGATAATGCAATCATCGTAGATGATCTTGATGCCGCGTTTTCGATCGTTCAACCTGAACTCTACACCGCTCGTCGATCGCTTGTCGGACCGATAGGCTGGCTTAGAACGCCCCGTTTGGAAGCCGAATTTGATCAGGGTCTTCCTGTGGCAACGGAAACGTACTTGTCAGGCTACCGGGTTCCTCCGGGCACCTGGGCACGAGGTGGACAAGTAGGAGCATTTGGCCATTTCCGCAAGACTACCGCCTTTGCGGTTGTTGGAGACAACCAGACTCAAGCAACATTTAGCGCGAGTCTTCCCGAATCATTTCCCTGGCAGCTTGAATACCACGCACCGGGTGACATGAGCAGGCTTGTCTGGCCATCTGAAACGAGCTATTTGTTGACTATTGCCAACGAAAAAGGGTCCTGGGGCGTAAAGCTAGCTATTGAAGACTTGGACCCAGGGTGGAACTCTGTCGGCGAATTCGAACTCAATGCCGGAATTACTACCGTAACACTTACGGGCACGCCGGAGGAAGGCACGCTTTTTGCCGATGCTATCCGATGGACGAAGGTCGTGCAGCAATAGGTAAAGACCAGCTCTACAAATTCTGGCGAATATTGGGAATACGACGACTTGATGAACTCGCTAACGTACTAGTGCCGTGTGTATTGTTCTAGTCGCCTATCGAACGGATGACAACTTCCCGCTTGTTGTTGCCGCCAATAGAGACGAGTACTTCGCTCGACCCTCATTAGCAGCCCACTACTGGACGGACTCGAACCAGATTTTTGCGGGCCGAGACATAGAGGCAGGAGGCACTTGGTTGGGAGTCACACGGGGTGGTCGCTTTGCGGCACTCACCAACTGGACTGGCAATGACCGAGCCAAGAACAGTAGCGCTTCTAGAGGTTGGCTTGTTCGCGACTTTCTTCAAACGGATTCCAGTTGCGAAGCATTCATTCGGGAGTTGAACGGTGCCGCCTACCAGGGATTCAACTTGCTTGTGTTTGATGGACAAAATTTAGTCCATTGGTCCAATCGCACAAGCGTGCAGAAAGTGTTTGAACCCGGCTTTTACGGTATTACAAACACAAATTTCACAAATAGTTGGGCCAAGACTCGCGCGGGAGTCGACATGATCACTCAGGTAAAGAACCGACACGACGTTGACTCGCTGATCCAGATGCTGCGAAGACACACAAAGACAGACGATATGAGCGGCGCAGTTGAACCCGAGCAACAGGAATCGCCATGTTTTGTATTCGGTGAAACCTACGGAACCCGTGCTAGCACCGCAGTTGTATTTGATGACAAACGCATCTTTTTCAAGGAACAGCAATATGGTCCAGGAGCACGACGAGGAAAGTTTGTCTATGAGTGCATTCCAGTAGAAGGGGAGAACTTGCAATGAAGGACGAACTCGCGAATAGAACGGCTCTTGTCACAGGAGGAAGCCTGGGTTTGGGAAGAGCCATGGCGAAAGAATTCCACGTGCAAGGCGCAAGCGTTGCAATACTCGCACGGCGGCTCGAACTGCTAGAAAACGCACGAGACGAAATAGCTGAAGCGGGTGACGGTAGAGCGTCGGTAAAGTGCTACGAGTGCGATGTCACTGATCTTGGCGCAATCGAACGAACCGTTGCGCAAGTGAATAACGAACAAGGCGAAGTGGACATTCTCGTCAACAACGCCGGTAAGTCGGAAGCGCATGCATTCTTGGACGTCACCGACGACATTTGGCAGGCTGACTTGGACCTCAAGCTGTTCGCGGCAATTCGGTTTTCGCGTCTTTTGTTTCCCAAAATGTGCGACCGTGGATGGGGACGCATAATCAACATTCTGAATACGGCAGCAAAGGCACCCGGGCCCCGTTCAGCCCCCACCTCTGTTTCGCGAGCGGCTGGAATGGCTCTGACCAAGGTGTTGGCCGGAGAGGGAGCTCCCCACAACGTACTCGTAAACGCCTTGTTGATTGGTCGCATTGAGTCGGACCAAAGTCGTCGAGCCTACGAAGCGAGCACAAGAGAGAGTTCGTACAGAGAGTTCTTGGCCAAGGCGGGTCAATCGTTGCCGATGAAGCGTATGGGTGAGGCGCAGGAATGCGCCAATGTGGCGCTGTTCTTGGCGTCTGACCGAGCTTCGTACCTGACTGGGTGTGCGATCAATATGGACGGAGGTCTATCGCCCGTAGTCTAGGCTGACAGTTCCCTGGCACTCGACGCACGTGCCTCACCAAAGCCAGCTGGTTCGCGATGGGGAACTACTTTTTGCAGACCTAGCTCAGCCATTTGCAGGTGTATGTATTGAAGGATCTCGTCGGCGTCATGCATCTTCAGAACACGACTGAGAATTCGGCGACATCCCACCAGCGTCATGTTCCTGATCATCCATTTCACCTTGGGGATGTGTGTGGCATTCATGGAGAGAACGTCGTATCCCATGCCAACACAGAGAATCGCTCCCTCGACTGTTCCCGCCAGCTCGCCGCAAATTCCAATGGGTTTGCCTTCAGCGTGGGCATCCTTGACGACGGTGCGCAGCGCCCAAAGCACTGAGGGGTGCAATTCCTGATACAGGTTTGCCACTCTGGCATTGTTGCGAGACACTGCGAGCATGTATTGAGTGAGATCGTTAGATCCAACCGCAAGAAAATCGACCTCCCTGGCTATCAGTCGGGCTTGATAGATCAATGCGGGAACTTCGATCATGGCTCCGACGTCTGGCACCCTCACAGCGAACCCCTCGTCAGTAACTTCTTGGTAGGCTTGATCGATCAGGTTCTTCGCGAAATGCACCTCCTCCAAGTTGGTGACCATAGGCAGCATGATTCTGAGCTGGGTCTTCAAGCCTTCGCTTGCCTTGATCATCGCCCTCACTTGAACCAGAAATATTTCCGGATGGTCGAGTGTGATGCGAATTCCTCGCCAACCGAGGAACGGGTTGTCCTCTTTGACCGGAAAATACGGAAGGTCCTTGTCGCCGCCAATGTCTAGGGTGCGCATGGTCACCGGATTGGGATCGAACGCAATCATGTGCTTGCGATAGATCTCCAACTGTTGTGATTCGGTTGGAAACTGCTGGCTGTCTGCAAAGGGGATTTCTGTTCGGAACAAGCCGATACCTTCAGCGCCACGGTCTAGCGACTGCGAAATTTCGTCCACTAGGCCGATATTCACCCACAACCTAACTCTATGTCCGTCTCTTGTCTCTGCAGGTTGGTCCCTTAGCTCTGTTAGCTCCTTGGCGAAGGTCTCTCCTTGCTCCCTAAGCTCCCTGTAGTGTTCGAGGATTTTGTCACTTGCATTCGTGACAATCTCTCCGTAAGTTCCGTCGATGATTACTGTTGTGTGTTGTGTCTCGAATAGTGGATAGTCGGTTGCTCCCATAACAGCGGGAATACCCAATGCCCGCGCCAATATGGCGGTGTGTGAGTTGGCAGAACCTCTATGGGAAATGATGCCTTTGAGGTTTTCGCTAGGGACCTTGGCAATCATAGAGGCGGTTATCTCTTCGGCGGCAAGTATTGTGTTTTGGGGAAACACACTGCTCACGGTCGTGCCGTAGTCTTGCAGTTTCGCAATCAACTGCTGCGCGATGTCACGCAAGTCAGTACTTCTCTCGACGAAATACTCGTTGTTGGTTTCCTCCATGTGGTCTATGTGTCTCTGAAATACGCGCCTAATGGCACCTTGCGCCCACTGGCCTCGGTGCTCAATCTCTTCGCGCACTTCGCCACCAATGGCTTCATCGTCAAGTATGTGCACGAACACGTCGAGAATTTCCTGCTCGATGGGCTCCAGTTTGGGCTTGAGAGTTGCATTGATTCGCCGCATGTCTGCGCGAACCGAATCAATTGCCTTGTCGAAATTCTTCAATTCGTCCTGTCTATTTGCAGCTTCCCGATCCGGAATGCGACCTATGTCGGCAGGCGGCTGAATCAAGACAACGCTGCCGATAGAAATTCCTGGCGAACCCGGCACACCTTTGAATCGTCGCTCTTTGAAACTCTGGTCTGTCGAAGCAACAGGCGCAATCGGATCGCTAACCGCTATCGCATGGGCAACCATAGGAGAGAGTTTGGTAGCGAGCGAGAGAAGGAGCCCTTCTTCATTTTCAGAGAACTTGGTGTCTTCGCGCCGGACAGTCAAGACACCAATGGGCTTCCGGTTGTGGACTATGGGAGCACCAAGAAAACACTTTAGTCCACTTTCGTCTATGGACTCAAGAGGCTTGAAGGCAGGATGGGAGGTTGCGTCTTCAAGATTGACCGGTTCCGCGCGTTGAGCGACTAAGCCGACTATTCCTTCGCCAACTGGAAGTGAGATGCTTCTGGCAACGTGCTCGGAGAGACCATCATTGGCGATCAAGTGCAACACGTTGGTATCGGAGTTCAACAAATACAACGAACAGTAGTCCACGCCGAAGATCATGCTTACGCGCGCAACCGCCATTGCCGCAGCCTTGTTGAAGTCCGGCTCCGCTTGAATGTCGCGGGCCAGTTGATTCATTGCTTCAAGCAATTACCGTTCCTTTTCGATTCATGAATGGCTCCAATTCCGACAGTGCCTGCTGATACGCAGCGCGTTTGAAATCCACGATTAGTTCTACTGGTTTCCAGTAGTCTACCCACGACCAGCAATCGAACTCTGGCTCCTCAACACCTTTCACATCAATCATGCCATCGCACCCCAGAAACTCGACCAGAAAGAACAAGAGCTCTTGTCCGAGATACTTTCGTGTCAACCCGTCGGCATCAACGATCGATTCGACGAAGTTGTAGCGCATCGGCTTGTTCGTCACTGCTAGGATACTGACATGGCTCTTCCCGATTCCTAATTCTTCCTGCATTTCACGGTACATGGCTTCCACCGGCGTTTCCCCTCCGTCGATGCCGCCTTGCGGGAATTGCCATTGATTTTCCATATCGTTGCGCCTTGCAACTAGCACTTCGCCTGCTTTGCTGGAGAGTACAATCCCCACTCCCTGCCGATGACCCCGCGGCTTGCTGTCCTTCAGATTTTCCATAGCGTGATTGTTGCACACAAAGTTTGCACATTGGCGTTTCAATCGTGTGGCAACACCGTGAGAGTCCGCATGGTCTTCAAGAAATCTCACGTGTCAATCCGTCATACAAATGAACCAGCTTCAGTTTGAAAGCAGCCCATACCTGAGACAGCATGCGGCGAATCCTGTCGATTGGTTCCCGTGGTGCAACGAAGCCCTAAATCTGGCAGATGAATTGGACCGACCAATACTGTTGTCCATAGGCTACTCGACCTGCCACTGGTGTCATGTGATGGCAAAGGAGTGCTTTGAAGACGACAAAGTGGCTCAATTGATGAATGAACACTTTGTGAACATCAAGGTCGACAGAGAAGAGCGTCCAGACTTGGACCAAATCTATCAATCCGCTCATGGTCTTCTTACGCAACGGAGTGGCGGCTGGCCTTTGACGGTATTTTTGAATCCCAAGTCACGCGTTCCCTTTTTCGCGGGAACTTATTTCCCTAAAGCCCCTAGGTTTGGATTGCCAGGTTTTCCAGAAGTGCTTCAACAAGTATCTCGAGCGTATGCACAAAACAAGGATCGATTGGAGGAATTCGACGCGAAGCTGCTCGAGGCATTGAGCGAATCAGATCGCTCACAAAATACGGAGTCCAAAAGGTCATTCGACGACATGTGTAGTCGGTGCCGCGACATTCTTGTCGCAAACTACGATGCGCAAGGGGGAGGATTTGGCACGGCTCCCAAATTTCCACAACCTATGAGTCTCAGTTGGTTGTTGAAACATTGGTACGACAGCAGAAGTAGAGGACGCGCAGACAGCGAGGCACTGGATGTTTTCATCGACACTTTGACTCGCATGGGACGAGGAGGCATCTTCGATCATCTTGGCGGTGGATTTTTCCGCTATTCGACCGACCGATCGTGGACGATTCCCCATTTCGAGAAGATGCTTTACGACAATGCGTTATTGCTGGGCGTGTATGCGGACGCGTATGCACTTACGGGCGATCAGTTGTTCGAGGAAGTACTAAGTGAAACAGCCAGTTGGGTTCTAGACGAACTGCGTACACCGGATGGAGGTTTCTTTTCGGCTATCGATGCAGATTCCGAAGGCGAAGAGGGCAAGTACTACGCTTGGCGTAGAAACGAGGTCAAAAGAGTGCTCACTGACGAAGAGTATCTCGTAGCCGAAACCTTGTACGGACTCGACAAGCCAACCAATTTTGAGACGCGATGGCATTTGCACAGAACTGATGCATGGCGCGCCGTAGTTCATCGACTTAGCCTGGATCCAGAGCATGCGTACCAGACTCGTCAGTCTGCCCGTGCAAAGCTCAGAGCGCTAAGGGCTGAACGGATTCCGCCCGCAACCGACACCAAAGTACTTACTTCGTGGAATGGACTGACGATCGGAGGTTTGGCAAGGGCATCGCGGTCTCTAAACATGCCAGATTTGGTGAATATGGCACAAGCGACAGCAGACTTTTTGCGCCAGCACTGTTTCGACGGACATCGCCTGAATGCAGTGTGGTGCGATGGTCAGGCGAAATTCAATGGTTATCTCGATGACTACGCGCATCTCTTGAACGGCCTTCTTGACCTGCTTGCTGTGAGTTGGAGGCATGTCGATGTAGAGATGGCGAAGGCATTGGCCGATTCGCTAATCAAATGGTTTTACGATTCAGACGACGGTGGGTTCTGGTTCACGGCACACGATCACGAAGACTTGATTTACCGTGCCAAACCATCGACTGACGGAGCTACGCCTTCCGGCAACGGGGCGGCGTGCCTAGCACTGATACGGCTGGCAGATCTATCTGGTCAAACCGAGTATCTGGAACCGGTCGAAAGAACTCTAGAGTGGGCTGGAGGATTCGTGGGAAGGAATGAAGCTATGTATCCAACACTCGTTCAATGCATGAATCGCATGGTCAAGCCTCACAACCACATTCTTATGCGAGGCCCTAGGGATTTGCTGTCCGACTGGTTGGCGGTTGTGCACGGCGACTTTCACCCAGATTTGGAAACGTGGGCAATTCCCCATGAGGATTCCAAATTTTTGCCGGAGTATCTGCCTAAACTGGTACCTGCTGAAGAACGTGAGCGGGTGACTGCCTATATTTGCGAGGACTTCGTGTGCTCAGCGCCAATAAACGATTTGGATGAGTTTCAGGCAACTGTCGCAGCGATGCGCGCACCCTGAGTCTCTCTGTTCACATCTAGTCTTTCAGCACGTACACGTACACTCGGTGCTCGCAGCTCTGGCGCTCTTCCGCATCAGGGGAAGCCGAAGGATTCTCAAAGGCTGTGTGAAAGCACCCACCAAACCTAGGCTGAGTGTCGTGCTTCGCAATGTGAAATAGCTTGAGAACAAGAACTTCATCCGTTGTCATGTTGGGGTAGTAGTACCAAGACTGATCGTCGTTGTATTTCAACGAAAGCTGGTTGGTTATTCGTCCCGTGTGTGTGAAGCCTTTCAATCCGGACGACACGAGATCTTGCGAATTGATTGAGCTACTGTCGAGCACTGCCAACGGCATATGTTCCAACGGTCGCGACATGTGAACGGTCCGCCAAAAGTTGATCACCATGAACTCGCTGACATGCTTTCGCTCGAAGGACTCGCGCCACTCGTCACCGGACTCCGGTGTGGAGAACGATTGCAAATTTTCTTGAAAGTCGTCGGCAGAAACGCCATAGTCGTTGTGGACTCCCAGCCCAAAGAACGGATGGGCTGTATTCTTGCCGCGGCGCAACACCATGTCCGGTTGTTGGATGTAGAGCTGACGGTTTGGGAAGAGAGTTTCGCGGAGCAGTGAGTCGACCTCGCCAAGGTATTTGGTCTTTACGTCATTTTCGCTTTCGTGCCGAATTTCACTGCGGTCGCCTACTTGAAGCGCGTCGCTTGGTCCGAATGCTCCCGAATCCCAGTTTTCTACCAACGAACAGTGTTCAAGCAGTACGAAACCATACTTGTTCAGAAATCTGCGTTGAAACTGAGGCGAGCCGTCGTCTTCTGATTCCTGAAGTACTCGTGCGTCGCCAATCTTCCTTGTCATGGGAGGGAGAAATCCAGGAGTGATTGACTGACCGGTCACGTCAATGATGGTCTTGTTTGGCGCTTCATAGTCAGATTGGAAGTAGCCATTTAAGCCAACTTCAACTGACATTGGACTTGAATTGGACATGACAAGGATGGGAAATTTTGGCAGTAGAAAAGTCTAACGCATTTACTTGAACTGTATTGCACCACACACTATCGTGTTCGCCAGTTATGTAATTGCTACCCTTGATTGCACAACCTTGTCAACGGCCTGGATTGCGCCCGACGAGTGCTGGTCTCTTGCAATTGATCCTTGAATTCGTCGCGTCCAGATTGAATCTCTTTTTCAATTCTTGTCTGGGAATAGAACTGAACAAACTAAGGTAGTGAAGCGCAACCGATTGGCTTAAGCGTAGCGAAGGAACGTTTTTTGGACGTCCTCTACTGTGTCTGGACATTTCGCGATTCGATTAGAACGTGTGGGTTCACTTCGTGTTGAAACGGTTGCTGTGTGCTGCGAGCCTGCTCTAGTCGGACAAGTTTCTCCATCAATTCATTCAGATTCTTTTGGATGTTGTCAAGTCTGGTATTTCGTAACTCTTGAGGGATTTGAAGGAATGCGTTCTGAAGTCGATTCACCGTGTTAAAGACTTCGGTACCGTACTGATAACGAACACCCGGCAGCCCGTCTGTAAACAGAACTAGCCTTTGTGGATCTGGATGTTCGAGTCGCTCAGAAATCTCATGCAAAAGTCTGCGAGTTGCACGTAGGACATCGTCCCGTGGCCTATCCGAGCGCTTCAGATCAGATTCATACAAACGTTCAATCGCATCCGCGCAAAGTGGCGCAAAACCCATGCCAAACGCCCATACATGACAGATTAGCTCAAGATTTTCTGTGCGAGTTCTGTTGTTCAACACGAGCTCGTTAAGCCCCAAATCGTCAATGACCGATTGCCTAAACTCGTTTGCCCGGCTCTTGTTCCGATTGTTCCTAAGTTCATGGAACCGCAAAAGCGCGTAGCGCATTCTTTCCTTTTTGGACGGACCATGGCGATAGCCATGAAGCAATAGTTTGGTCCTGTGCTCAATGCGTTCACTAGTCCTTTTGTGTGTGTATTCGTTGGGATCTTGGTCCCAGTCGTAGGAACCTTCAATGTCGTATACCAGCCAAAAAAGTGCGTTTGTACATGATGGTGCTACTTCCATCATCTGCCAGTGCAATGCAAATCTTCGAGAATCATCGTTTTCGATAGCTGCGAGTGTCTCTAATACGTCGAATGAGCGAGGGTATTCCTCAGCCAGTTGACGGAGCTCGTCTCGCGATTCGACGTACATGTCGTATGCTCTCTTTGGCTCATCCAAAACCAGGTCACCTGCCAAATTTGAACGAAAAAAGGCAACGTCATACTTGTCCTGCAACGTCGGATTGTCTTTGGAGCTAAGCCCTGCAATCCTTTTTTCACATTGCGCGAAGGATCCCGGCAAGTCCCAATAGCAAATGTTCCACAACTCTTCCGATGACCACAGGTCGCCACGTCCTGGGCAGTAACTATCGATTCCAGGGTCTGACACGCAACCCTGCAAAACCCATACAAACAAAAAAAAGAGCCCCAATCCCAATGGCGCTTGCGATTGATTTTCGTCTTTCACAGTGCCAATTCGCTAAATTTGATGTGTTGTACGACAGAATCACTCACTCGTGTGATTGAGAGCGGTGAAAGTAGATAGAGATGCTAACACCTGATCTTGCCCGATCACCGGAGATTCGAATCACTGTGAAAGGAGGGTCGTGAGTTGTTGATGCTGTTTTGCGAATCATTACTCTATGGGTGCCTCTCATTTGCTTCTTAGGGCCTCGTAATGCAAGCAACTTCAAACCATCTCGCAAACAATAACTCGCATCCTGACTTGTCGGTATTAGGTGGCGGCATTGCCATCGTTACCGGCGGAGCGTCCGGCATAGGATTAGCTCTGGTAGAACGATCAATCGAACAGAAAATGCATTGCGTAATCGCCGATATTGACAAGAACGCCTTGTCCCAGGCAATTGAAACAACTGCCGCCAACGCAGATAGACATGATGTCGAGGTGCTCGCAGTTCGAACCGATGTATCGTCAGTGGACTCAATCGACGAGCTCTACGAAGCAACACGGGAGAAGTTTGCGGACAAGCCCATCTCCCTGCTGTGTTGCAACGCTGGAGTTGGTGCTGGAGGAGGCGTCTTGAGCGCTCGAGATGTGGACTGGGAATTCGTGCTAGGCGTAAACCTAATGGGCGTTGTCTACTGCCTGCGCAAGTTTGTTCCACGAATGCTTGAGCAAGACGCTCCTGGCTCGGTTATGGCAACATCGTCACAAGATGGAATTTGCGCGGCACAGGGCGTGTATGGGGTGTCCAAGCACGCCTGCGTAGCCTTGATGGAGGCACTGCATGGTGAAGTTCGCGGAAGGATTTCCGTCCACGTGCTGTGTCCCAACGCCGTTGCAACAAACATCGTGCACTCGGAACTCCATCGCCCAACACGCTATGGTGGGGTTGAACACGATCAAACCACAGTTGCACACACGCCAGTCAGCAAAGTCGCGGAGAGATTTAAGCAATATGGGATGCCGCCTGCTCGATGTGCGAAGTTCGTTTTCAATGCAATTGAATCGGGGGTCTTCTACGTTCTTGCAGAGGCTGAAGATGATGAGGGATACGTCAGATTGGAGGCAGAAACAAGGATGAAGGCAATTCTGAACGGTACGCGTCCATACCGCCCCCAAAGTGCATTGCTCAGAAAGATCTTCGTCGGAGACTAAGTTGGTTGCTATCGAATGAGGACAATCTAATCACTGTCAGGTTTCCAAACAAGGTCGAGCTCCCGCGCAGCCTTGACTTCGTCAAGTCGCTTCTTGAATTGGTGATGGGGAGCTTCGGTAAGCATTCTTGGATCTGTTTCCGCTTCCGCTCGTATCTGCATCATGGCCTTGACGAACTCGTCAAGCTGCTCTTTGGTTTCCGTCTCTGTAGGTTCAATCAAGAAGCACTCAGGTACAAGCAAAGGAAAGTAAGTGGTTGGCGCGTGGATGTCAAAGTCCAAGAGTCGCTTTGCGAAGTCCATAGCACGCACACCAAACTGCTTTGCCTCTTCGTCGAGCGTGATGAGAAACTCGTGCGTTGCCTTGCGTGTAGGGTAGGCTAGCTTGAAACCAGCTCGCTCTAGCTCCATCGCGAGATAATTCGCGTTAAGCGTAGCGAAATCGGCCACGCGATTCATTCCATTGCGACCCAGCATCATTGAGTACGCCAATGCTCGTATCAAGATTCCGACATTGCCCATGAACGCCGAGAGGGTTCCGATCGTTTTCGGGATCTCTTCCTCGCCAAACCACTCAAATTGTCCATTGCGCTGACCGACAATTGGAATTGGCAGGAAAGGCACGAGTCGACCGTTTACGGCCACTGGTCCGGCTCCAGGCCCTCCGCCGCCGTGTGGTGTGGCAAAGGTCTTGTGAAGGTTGAGATGCAAGACGTCGAACCCCATATCTCCCGGACACACCTTGCCCAAAATCGCATTGAGGTTTGCGCCGTCGTAGTAGAGAAGTCCTCCAGCGTCGTGGACGATCTGGGACATTTCGACTATTTGCCGTTCGAAAACAGCGCAAGTGGATGGATTCGTCAGCATGATTCCAGCCGTCTTTGGACCAACCAGCTGTCTCAAATGATCGAGATCCACATCGCCGTCTGCTCCGACGCGTATCTCCGTGGCTTTGTAGCCGCACATGGTCGCAGTTGCTGGATTGGTGCCATGCGCTGCAGTTGGCACTATGATTTCGTCGCGATCCTCGTCCCCTCGACTTTGGTGATAGGCACGTATCATCAGCAGTCCGGCCAATTCGCCCTGGGCACCTGCCATAGGAGCAAGTGAGACAGCATCCATTCCCGTCACGATTGTCAGAATCTCTTGGAGTTCGAACAGACATTCGAGTGTGCCCTGGCTAACGCCGACTGGAGTTAGCGGGTGCCTGTTGAGAAACCCTGGTTGACTAGCTGCGCGATGCGTTCCACGGGGGTTGTACTTCATCGTACACGACCCAAGCGGATAGAAATTCCGGTCGATGGCGAAGTTTTGATGAGAGAGGTTTGTGTAGTGGCGAATCGCTTGTAGCTCAGACACTTCCGGAAGCAGTGGAGCTGACTCGCGTAGGAATCGGGAAGGAATGTCCGCCAGACTTCCCGCTTCAGGTACCTGGGCGCCAGCCGCTCGGTTTGTTCGCGACCTCTCGAATATGGTTGCTTCGGACTTCATACTCTATGACTAGTTCAAAACTTCAAGTAGAGTTCTACAAAAGAAATCCAGTTCTTCCTGACTGCGCTTTTCGGTCGCGCACACCAAGAGCGACGACTCGAGACCGTCGAATGCCTCCCCCAGCGGAAATCCAGCTAGGATTTTGTGCTTAGTTGTCAATTCGTCAAAAACGCCTTGCGCATCGCGGTGCAAATTGATCGCGCACTCGTGGAAGTAGGATCCGTCAAACGTGGGCGAAACCAGGCCAGAAGCACATAGCTTGTCTACGACGTAGCGAGTATTTGCGTGGCTCGCACTTGCCACGTTCGAAAGACCGGTCAATCCAATGATGGAAAGATAAATCGTCGCGGCGGTTACGAGCAGTCCTTGATTGGTGCATATGTTTGACGTCGCCTTGGCTCGGCGAATGTGTTGCTCTCGAGCTTGAAGCGTAAGCGTATAGCCTGTAGAGCCTCCGCTGTCGGTGGTCCTGCCAACAATTCGACCGGGCATCTGCCGGACATATTTGATTCGGGTGCACAGGAAACCGAAGGACGGCCCGCCAGACGACATTGGCACGCCCAGTGGTTGTCCATCGCCGCAACAAATGTCTGCGCCTCCTTCGCCCCAATCCCCTGGCGGTTTGAGAACTGCTAGAGTCATGGGGTTTACCACAGCTATGAGAAGGGCTTTCTTGGATGCAGCCCAATCGGTAATCTCGTCGACGTTCTCCAGTAGACCGAAGAAGTTTGGTTGTTGCACAACTACCGCCGCAACCTCTCCGAAATCGTCCAATCCAACTGCATGCCGACCGCCAACGTGCTCGCAGTGCACAAGTTCGACTCCTTGGCTGCCAACCAGAGTTCTTGCCGCTCTCAGGTAGAAGGGATTGACCGCCCCACAAATGACCACTCGCTTACTCTTGGTGTTTCGATTGCAGCGTATGGCCATAAGAATGGCTTCTGCGAGTCCGGAACCTCCGTCGTAAACGGAGGCATTGGCGACATCCATTCCCGTCAGCGACGACATCATCGTTTGAAACTCGTAGAGGAGCTGCAGTGTTCCTTGACTAGCTTCGGCCTGATAGGGGGTGTACGGCGTCAGAAATTCGCCGCGGCTTGCCAAATCCCACACTGCTGCTGGTATGTGGTGGTCGTAGCAACCGGCGCCAATGAAGCAAGGCCCCAACTCATCCTGGCGAGCACGGTTCGACAAGACTCGCAGCATTTCCATTTCAGATATGCCAAGCGGAATTGCAAAGAGGTCGGCTCGCTCGATCGATTCTGGAATTTCAGAGAAGAGCTCTTCCACATGTGAGACACCAATGCTCGCAAGCATTTCGGAAACATCGGCTCGTGTGTGTGGTATGAAAGGCATGGTGCAGGTTGCTGTGAATCAGTGGCCTTCGTCTTCTGACTCGCAGAACTCCACATAGCTCTCAGCATCGAGTAATGCGTTCAGTTCGCCTGTATCGTGAGGCTGAATGACAAATATCCAGCCGTCTCCATAGGGATCGGTGTTTAGAAGTTCGGGCGCATTCTCCAATTCTTCATTGGCAGCAACAATCGAACCACTGACTGGAGCATAGATGTCCGAAGCCGCCTTGACTGATTCCACTACACCTGCTTCCTGACTGGCGGATACTTCAATGCCAATTTCGGGTAGCTCTACATATACGACATCTCCTAGAGCATTTTGCGCGTAGTCGCTTATACCCACTACAACGCGTTGGTCTTCGTCAATTCGTGCCCACTCATGGGTATTTGTGTACTTGACATCGGAGGGAGCGTTGGTCATTTGTGTACTTTCCTTCCTTTCCGAACAAATGGCGGTTTTACTAGCTTTGCGTCGCGATCTCGATTGCGGATGCTCACAGTGCAATTGCCTGAAGCGCTTTGCGGCACTCGTGCCAGGCCAACACTGTAGCCTAATGTTGGCGAGTAGGAACCACTGGTGACTGTCCCCTCCCCCGCATTAGATTGAACCGACTGTCCTGGTCGGACAATTCCCTGCGTTAGCACGATGCCTGTGAGCTTTTGCGTGGGGCCTTGTTTTCGTTGCAGTTCCAAGGCGGCACGTCCAACGAATTTACGGGTATCGGGTTCCCAGTGAACAACCCACGCCAGTGCGCTATCTAGGGGTGTTGTGTCGGGACTCATGTCTTGTCCATAGAGATTGAGTCCGGCTTCGAGTCTCAGCGTGTCACGCGCTCCTAATCCGCAGGGCGCAATCCCGTTTTCCAGCAACTTTGACCAAAGCGACTCCGCAGTGGAAGAGTCACAAAGAACTTCTACGCCGTCCTCCCCTGTGTAGCCCGTGCGACCAATAAAGTAGTTTGGAAATTCGCGGCTCGTGAACGGTCTCAATTGACCGACCTCGTCTGACGTAATCCTAGCGACTTTGGCTACCGCCTGCGGTCCTTGGACTGCAAGAATGTTCAAGTCGTGTCTAGCAGAAATTGTTACATTGTCCGGCGCCTGCGCCTCGATCCATTCAACGTCGCTGTGGGCCGCGCCAGCATTCAGGATCGCTCTATAGTGACCATCTCTGATGCGATAAACGATTAGGTCGTCAAGAATGCCTCCTTGTTCATTGAGCATTACGGTGTAGAGAGCTTTTCCGTCGTCCGCTAGTCTTGCGACGTCGCCGGCCAATAGGGACTGCAAGAAACGAGTGGCTTCAGTGCCGGTGAAATCCACTGGAAGCATGTGCGAGACATCAAACACTCCAGCCGCATTGCGTACAGCATGGTGCTCCTCTAACTGGGAGCCATAGTGCAATGGCATGTGCCAGCCGGCAAAGTCAACCATCCGCGCTTTCAGCTGTTCATGCACGTCGTGCAGCGCAGTCTTCTTCAATTGGATTGTCCTAGTGGTCCGAATCCCATCGCTTCGCGCATGAGTTGGTTCTTGAGAGGACTGGTCCGATTGAACACACGCACGCCAACGTTTCGCATCCACCTTGCGGTTGGCGTAGTCCATGACCAGGTCTGTAGAAAAAGTGCCATAAGCTGCATCATCGCGAGGGCTTTGAGTTTGCGTCTATGAGCAAACCTCGAAAGTTCTAACTGACGCGACTCCCTAATATCGACCTTCGAGCAGGTAGCTGCAAGGGAACGGGCATCTTCAAGTCCGATGTTGATTCCTTGACCCGCCAAAGGGTGAATCGTGTGTGCCGAATCTCCAATGAGTGCAATCCACGGTTGCGGATTGAATGTGTTAGCGATGGATTGTGTCAGCGGAAATGAAATTCTCTCGTCTACTTCCAAGACTTTTCCACAAACTCGCTCGCATGCTTCTTCGAGCCTGTTGCAGAAATCGATCCCTTCCATTGCCAGGAGGTTCCTGCAAGCCTTTTCTGACACGCTCCAAATTACGGACACGAACTGTTCATTGGATAGGGGCAACAGAGCCAATACCCCGTCACCAAATTTTTGCCACGCAGTGCCGCTATGGCCCTCTTCCATCCGCGCAACGGTAACGACTGCTGATTGGCCAAGGTCGTCCATGTGACAGCTCGCTCCAGCCAGCTCTCTGGATTGTGAGTTTGGGCCCTCGGCGATACACAGGAGACGACAGTTGATCTCGCTTGAATCGCTGAGCTTGAGTGTCCTTTGCAATCCGTCGATTGCAACGATTCGCAAATTCTCGACCAGGGTTGCCCGTTCCAGAACGAGAGCTCTTAGTGCCTCATGCAGAAGATGGTGCTCTACGATCCAACCTAGAACGGGAGAGCCAACAGACCTCGGATCGAAGGACATATAGCCGGTACCATCTCGTTCCCATACATGCATGCGTTCAATCCCGCGGTTGAACACGGACTCGGGCAACGCCAAGCTGGTGAGCCACTTCGAGTTTGAGGGAGTAAGCGCAAGCGTTCGCAGGTCGAAACCTAATTTGCCAATGCTGGAACTTGGTCCCGACGCCTCGATTACCAAGACTCGGTAGCCTTGAAGTTGAAACGCCAGGGCCGTTGCCATTCCAACCACGCCCGCGCCACTAACTGCTACGTCAAAGTCCATGTTCCATCAAGGATTCAATCTCGTCCACGTTCTTGGGTGCTTTGGCCGTTAGCACTTGATTTCCCTCAGGCGTGATGAGTACGTCATCCTCTATGCGTATGCCGATTCCGCGCCACTTCGAATCTACGTCTTTCATGCTCTCATTCGACGGTATATAGATTCCTGGTTCTATGGTCAGAACCATGCCGGGCTCAAAGGCTCGAGACTTTCCATCTTCGACGTAGGCTCCCGCGTCGTGCACATCGAGCCCCAACCAATGGGAACATCTATGTACTAGAAATCTGCGATCGTCGTTCTGTTCCAGAGCTGAATCCAAGGGGCCATTGATGATTCCTAGGTCGATTAGTCCTTGAGTCAGAACCTTTCTAGCTGTATCGTGGGGATCATTGAACTTCGCCCCAGGTTTCGCAGACGTGATTGCTCGTTCTTGAGCAAACAGGCATAGTTCGTATAGCTCTTTTTGCCGATCGCTGAATCGACCAGAGACAGGGAATGTCCGCGTCACGTCGGATGCGTAGTGATCGAGTTCGCATCCTGCGTCTATCAGCACAAGATCATTGGCGTTGAGTGTTGCATTGTTGTCAACGTAGTGCATGATGCAAGCGTTTTCTCCGCTTGCAACAATGCTTGGGTAGGCAGCATGGCGAGCTCCGTTGCTCATGAATTCGGAGATCAGTGCGGCTTCCAAATGCCATTCATAGAGACCAGGTTTGCAGGACTCCATGGCGCGCATGTGAGCGCGAACCGTAATGTCGGCTGCACGTTGCATGCACTCCTGCTCAAGTGGTGACTTGACAACCCGCAGTTCGTGAAGCGAGTGTGAGAGATCGACGAACTCTTGCGGCGCGAGCTTTCTTTGGGACTTCAATTTGGACGTGCAAGAGAAGACTCTCTGGTCGAACGAGGAATCGAATCCGAAGTGCGCATGAATTGCCTGTCTTGCTTCAATCAGTTGCGGGAGTTGTTTATCGATCTCGGCAACGTCGTAGGCATGGTCCACTCCTAGGACCTGAGGTGCAGCTTCTACACCGAGTCGTCGGCCATTCCACTGTTCCGCTCCAGGATCGCGTGGGTTGACGAAAATCGTCACTTCGCCCTCTTTTCTCAGCGGGGTCAGCACCAAGAGCGCATTGGGCTCCGCAAATCCGGTCAGGTAGAAGAAATCGCTCTCCTGCCTGAACGGATAGTGGGTATCCCCATTTCTCCGTATGTCCTTCGCTCCCGCAATAACTGCGACACTCTTTGGTCCAATCGCCGCCATCAGCCTATCCCTTCTGCGGGCAAATTCGAGTGTGTTCATTCCGTCGGGGCTCGCTTAATTTCGTCGCTCAGTGAAATTGTCGCAATTCGAACGAATTCGATGATTTCCATGAGAGAGAGTTCCATGTCGGGCGTATTTTGCACGTTGGAGTCTATTTCGGCGATTTTGACAAAGTCCGCAAGAATTTCATCAATGTCGTCGTTTCTGGGAGGCGTGGCTTTCTCGAAGCCTTCCACGAGTGCACCAACCCAGATTCCCAACGCTTCAGCACGGTTCATCAAACTCTCGTCGTCGTCAGGCAGCACAAGCTCGAAAGTCAAGTCACTCTGAGCGAGTGATGTACGTAGCTTTTGACACAGTTTAGTGAGAGGATCCAATTGGCACAGCTCAGGTCGCAGCGTGTCTATCAGCTGTGACGCACGCTCGTCATCACCTTCGACTAGTCCAATCACGACGCCTGTTGCCAGCCCATGCAGCTCCCATTCAGGAAGCGAAATAGAGGCAAGCACTACTAGGTCGGCAACATCTCTAGCTTCCGCGTCAGAGCTCATATTCAATCGTCAAGCAATTCGGATCTTTTCAATAAAATGCGTTGCATTCTCTCGTGGCTTTATATATCTCATGTCTGATGACTCTATGGCAGAACTGGAAGCCGTTGTTGAACAACTTATCGAACGTTGCCAAAGTCTTCAGCAACAAAACCTTCGGCTTATCAATACCCACGAACAGTGGATGGAGGAGAGACGACGACTGTTCAGCAAATTCGAGAGTGCTGAAAATTGTATAGATCAAACACTCGCGAAGTTGAAGTCTGCAAAGGCGCGCAGCTGATGTCAGAGGGTTCTCCAGTTGATGTAAATGTTCAGGTTCTTCAACGCCAATATCGTCTAAGGTGCCTTCCAGAAGACGTTGAGTCACTGCAGCGATCGGCACGGAAGCTCGACCAATACATGAGGGAAATGCGTGAATCCTTGAGTGCGGATGTCTTTAGCAACGAAAAACTTGCAATTGCGGTTGCGATAAATTTGATTGGAAACCTCGCAAAGCTCGAAGATCGAGTGCAAGAATTCGAACTGCGCGCGGACCGTCTCAGAAATCGAATTCTCGAAAGTGCACAGGAAGTCTCTCAAGGTTGATTTCCGGTTCGGCTGACTCGTTCAGCGACAAATTTGGGTAATTGAGCCGCCTCACCATTGGAGAGCACAGCCCAGCAATGGAAGTGATTTTGTCATCGCTTCCTATAATTTGATGTGTCTCCGGGATGTTGGCGAGTCGGTTTTCGTCCCGTACCGTTAGAAGAAACTTAGGAGACTTCGGTGAATTGTTGGTGTGCAGGCCGGATACGTCCGGAAGCCTAATGCACTTCCTGGGTCACCGCCTTGAACCACTACGGTTCAGGGTCTGACCACTCACTACATCCCGGAAGTCCTCTGTTGTAGGTAGCTTGCGATCAAGGGTTCTACAGACTCCAATGCATTGATACGATCCAGGCTCCGCGCACAGCGAGCTAGTCTTTCATCGAAATTAGTGCACGACCATTCGATCGAAGCAATGCGGTGGCTTGTTGATCGTCTCGATAGTGGGAATCTGTCCTGCGTCGCTGGCTACTTGGCAAACGACGGCGAGATCGATTTGTCTGAAGCATTTGGTTGGTTAGCCCTCAATAATGTGGATGTGGTCGTCCCCTACCTCCGCAGCGGCGAAATGCGTTTTTCTCTATTCAGGCGGGGCCAACGACTTGAAGTCGGCAAGTGGGGAATTCAAGTGCCAGAGCCAATTGAGGACGTCGATCTCAAATTCATTGATCTGTTCCTCGTTCCTGTCGTGGCGTTTTCCTCTAGCGGAGACAGACTCGGACGTGGAGGTGGCTACTATGATCGAACACTTTGCCAGGAGACCAATTCCCTGATCGTCGGCGTGGCACACGAATTTCAGCTAGACGAGGGAATAATTGCAAAAACAACGGATATTCCGCTGGCCGCAGTTGTTACCGAACGGGGGTGGCGACTTTTTGATAATCGAGTCAAGTGCATTCTGGGAGATGCCTGAATGGCAGTACGCAAAGTCCTTCGGATGGGTCATCCGACGCTGCGTCGTGTAGCTCGACCGGTGTCAAACAAAGAAGCCACGAGTGAGCCCATAGCTCGTCTAGTCGAGGATATGGTAGAAACGCTGCATGACTACGGCGGGATTGGTCTCGCGGCGCCACAGGTCAACGAGAGCATTAGATTGGCAATCATTGAAATACCAAGCATGGGCTCAAGATACGGCGATCTCGAACCAATGCCCTTGACGGTATTCATCAATCCTGTCGTTACAGTGTTGGATGCTTCTACCTCAGGCTATTGGGAAGGATGCTTGTCATTGCCAGGATTGCGTGGCTGGGTCGAAAGGCCTCAGCACATCCGAGTTGACTACAAGGACCTCAATTTTGGTTCGCACTCGAGGGAATTCGGTGGGTTTCAAGCTACGGTTTTTCAGCACGAATTTGATCACCTCGACGGAACTCTTTTTGTGGATCGAATGACCGACACATCTCGCTTGGTCTTCGAGGAGGAATACGTCAAGTATGGATTAAGCGACACTTTGGACGAGTGAAGTGAATCAGGATGACCTCAAGCGTAGGGCTGCATCAGCTGCGTTGCAGGAAATCGAAAGGGATTTGACGCCACACGCCATTATTGGTGTTGGCACGGGAAGTACTGTGAATTTCTTCATCGATTTGCTCGCAGACTGTCGGGAAAGGTTTGGCGCGGCTGTTTCAAGCTCTAACGCAAGCACTAAGTTGCTGAAAGAGCGCGACATTCGTGTCATGGAAACGATCTCCGTCAAGAGAGCGGCCGTGTATGTGGATGGAGCTGACGAGGTCGATCCTTCATGCGCACTGATCAAAGGCGGCGGCGGCGCTTTGACCCAGGAAAAGATCGTGGCTTCGATTTCGGATCGGTTCATTTGCATCGTAGACCAGAGCAAACTTGTGGAGCGACTGGGTGATTTTCCACTTCCCATTGAAGTCGTGCCTTCGGCCCAAAGGGCTGTAGCCGACGCGATGGTTACTTTGGGAGGCGAACCACGAATTCGCTCTGGACTGACGGACAATGGGAATGTCATAATCGATGTGCACGGGCTGGCGATTGACGATCCAGATGAAATGGAACGCAATCTCAATAATTTTGCTGGTGTTGTGACAGTGGGAATATTTGCCGTCCACAGACCTCATTTGGTGCTTGTCGCGGAGCAAGACGGCACAATCGCACAACGCTATCCAAACTAGGATGCAGAGTTGTGGCGTGCACCTTTGCGCCCTAGAAAACCTTTGCTGCGTTTTTGCCGTGGAAGTGATGGACGCCCTACTGACTAACCACAGTCTGTCGGCCAACGGGCCGATCCACCACTCGATTACTGTGGCAAGAGGAGCTTACCAGGGTTCATGATCCCGTTGGGATCAAAAACATGCTTGATCTCACGCATAGCATCGATCTCACTCGTTTCTCTACTGAATTCCAGATAGTCCCGCTTCAGTAGCCCAACACCATGCTCGGCAGATATGCTGCCCCCGCGCCGTTGGATTTGTTTGAACAGCAACGGATTGATCGCTCGACATCGCTCTTGAAATTCATTAATGTCCAATTCGGGCGGCTTGAGAATATTGAGATGAAGATTCCCATCTCCGATGTGTCCGAACCAACATACTTCTAGATCTGGATAGTGTTCTTTTACTAGTCCGTCGATGTCGTCGAGGAATTCGGGAACTTGCGAAATACGTACGGAAACATCGTTTTTGTATGGCACATAGCCTGCGATGCTTTCGGTTATGCCATCACGTAGACGCCAAAGATCGTCGGTCTGTGAATTGCTTTGGCTAAGAACGCCATCCACAACCCAGCCCTGATCCAGACAGTCCGAAAACGCTTGCGTGGCAAGCTCACTTTGATCCTCGTCGTACTCGATCAGCGCGTAGTATTCCGTCGTCTCCCGCAACGGGCGTCGGAGCGTTGAATGCTGCAGCACTTTCGACATGGCAAGATCGGAAAAGAACTCGAACGCTGATAGGTTCACGGTTTGTTTGAAACGTTGGAGGATTGAAAGAAGGTCCGCAAGTTTGCCAACACCCAGAACCATGACCCGCTGGGGCGACGGGGCGGTACCAAGCTGCATTTCGGCCTCTACGATGAAACCCAATGTGCCTTCTGATCCAATGAATAGGTGCCGGAGGTCATAGCCCGTTGCATTCTTAACGAGACCGCGGTTGAATTCCAACACATCGCCTTTCCCCGTGACGACCTTCATGCCTGCAACCCAATCTCGAGTCATTCCATGGCGGATCACCCTTATTCCTCCAGCGTTTGTCGCTATGTTTCCTCCAATCTGGCTCGAACCGGACGATGAGAAGTCAACCGGATATGTCAGACCGTGCTCAGCGGCAAACTGTTGTAGCTGCGCAGTAACAACCCCGGCCTGACAATGAACTAGGCGGTCGACTGGATCGAAATGCAATATGCGATTCATTCGATCAAAGGAAACAACAATCTCATCGGAAGTTGCAACGCAACCGCCGGACAAACCAGTTCTCCCGCCCGAGGGTACGAGGGGAAAGTGATGCACATTTGCCATTTGTACGAGTTCGGCAACCTGATCTATGGATGTAGGGAACACCGCGGCGAGCGGAGAAACCTCGAAATTTCGTGTCCAATCCGTTCCTAGCACACGCAACTCGTCATGCTCGACTGTGATGTGCTCGGATGGAAATATCCCCTGAGCGAGCTCGACAAAGTGTTGCCGCCTATCTGCTGTGCTTTGAGATTTGCCAACGTTGGGCATCGAATCCTAACCTGAGCTGCTAGCTTGAGACACTGCGGGAATCATCGTAGAGTTTGCTTGACGAAGTGTCTCTCAAGAGCTGCTATCGATGGCAGTTTCTTGCCCTCGATTAGGTTGAGGAACGCTCCGCCTCCCGTCGAGACATAGTCCATTTTGCTGCGCAGTCCATTGCGTTCCATCGCCGAAACGGTGTCTCCTCCACCCCCAAGCGTGTACGCGTTGGAATCGGCTATCGCCTCGGCGACAACCCGGGTTCCCTCACCAAATTGATCAAACTCAAACACTCCCATGGGGCCATTCCAAATGATGGTTCCAGCTTCTTCAAGCCGCGTAGCGAAATCTCGAGCCGTACAAGGCCCAATATCCACAACGACATCGTCGTCACGAATCTCGTGCGAAAGCCGTAGCGTTGCCCTACTGGATTTCTCCACTGATTTGCACGTCATGACGTCTGACGGTAGGGGTACGTTGGTCGCATTGGCGATGGATTTGGCCGTTTCAGCGAGTTCTGGCTCGACAAGCGAATTGCCTGTCTGGTAGCCGTGCGCAAGTAGGAACGTATTAGCCATTCCGCCACCAACCAGGATCGTGTCTGCGATTTTTGCAAGATTGTTGAGAACTTCCAGCTTTCCCGATACCTTTGCACCGCCAACCACTGCAACCAGCGGTCGTTTTGGAGACTTCATGGCTTCGAGAATCGAGTCGACTTCCTGGAGAAGCAACGGACCTGCGCAGGCGACGGTCGATAGCTCAATTGCTCCATATGTTGATGCATGGGCACGATGGGCAGTGCCGAAGGCGTCGACCACGTAGACATCACCAATAGAGGCCAAATCGCGGGCCAAGAGAGGGTCATTTCGCTCTTCGCCTTCTTCGAACCGCAGATTTTCTACGAGCGAAGCTTTGCCAGAACTTGGTCTTGTCGTTGATCCTGGCTTGACGAAGAGCTCTCTCCAATTGACCACAAGCTCCACGCATCGGTCCAACAATGTCGAAAGGTGGCGGGCGACCGGATCCAATGAATAGTCAGGGTCGTAGTGTCCTTTAGGCCTGCCCAAATGCGAAAGCAAGACAACTTCGGCGCCGTGATCTAGACAGTGGTGGATTGTTGGTAGGACCGCTCTGATGCGTTGATCATTGTCGATTCTGGTGCCAGTTAAGGGGACATTGAGATCGGCGCGGATTACAACCCGCTTGCCGCCGATGTCAATGCTATCCAGACTGAGGAGGTTCAAGACTAGTCCACAAGCGCACGAACGGCCTCAATTACTGAATCCGCTGTCATCCCCAGTTCGTGCATGGCAATAGAACCTGGCGCGGAAACCCCGAAGCGGTCTATCCCTACAACTTTTCCGTTCAAACCGACGAATTTGCGCCAGTAATCTGGGTGTGCCGCTTCCACTGCTACGCGCTTGCGTATCGAGGAAGGCAACACCGATTCTTGGTACTGGTCACTCTGCTCGAGAAACTTGTCGACGCTGGGCATCGACACGACGCGAATCCCAATACCCGACTGACTTAGCTGCATGGCAGCATCTACCGCGATTTCCACTTCTGAGCCGGTCGACAGAACAATTGCTTCCAGCTTGGTAGTTTCGGCCACCAAGACGTAGCCACCTCGTTCAATGGAGTCAAGGGCATGGGGATTTCTCAGCTGTGGTTGCGTTTTCTGTCGGGTCAGAATGATCGCGGTGGGACCGCTTGTACGATCAAGCGCGCAACGCCAAGCCACTGCCGTCTCTACGCTGTCGCAGGGACGCCACACTGACATGTTTGGTGTAGTTCTCAAATTCGTAAGTTGCTCTACTGGCTGGTGCGTGGGTCCGTCTTCGCCCAACCCGACCGAATCGTGCGTGTAGACGAATATCTGTCGGAGACCCATCAATGCGGCCAGCCGTACAGCGTTTCTCGCGTATTCCATGAATACTAGAAACGTACCGGTGTATGGGATGAACCCGCCATGCAGAGCGATACCGTTCGCGATCGCGGTCATACCAAATTCTCGGACGCCATAGTTCAAGTAGCTTCCACCGTCCCATAGCCAACCTGCACCATTCCATTGCGTATTGTTCGAACCGGTTAGATCCGCCGAACCTCCAATCAATTCAGGCAACTTGGGACCGAGAAAGTCTAGGCAAGATCCTGATGCTTTGCGCGTTTCTAGAGGCTCCAATAAGTTTTGCTTCTCGTCTACGAATTGGTCGAACTCTGCACGCAGGTCAACGGGAAGACTTCCAGCGGTTCGCCTTTCGAATTCCTTTGCCAGATCCGGAAATTCGCTCTTGTAGGACTCGAAGCTATCGCGCCAAATGCCCTCAGCCTGTGTACCTGTCGCACGCATGTTCCAATCGTCGTATATAGAAGTGGGGATCTCAAACGGTCCGCAATGCCAATCGATCGCATTTCTTACGGCTCGCACTTCGTCCTCTCCTAGTGGAGATCCATGAGCGCTTGCTGTTCCACCCTTTGTAGGTGCACCGAATCCAATTGTGGTCTTGCACACGACGAGAGTTGGTTGTTCGCTGCTTGTCGTCGCTTCGGCAAGAGCTTTGCAAACTTCCTCTGTGTTGTGTCCATCGACGTTTCGTAGCACCCGCCAACCATAGGCCTCGAACCGAGCAGCGACGTCTTCGGTAAACCAGAATTTTGTTTCCCCGTCGATGGAGATGCCGTTGTCGTCATAGATTGCAATCAGCTTGCCAAGGCCTAACGTGCCTGCCAGCGATGCTGCCTCGTGAGAGATTCCTTCCATGAGGCATCCGTCACCAACGATAACCCACGTCCGATGGTCGACAACTTCATGCCCCGGTCGATTGAATTCGCTGGCCAGTTTTCTCTCTGCGAGCGCCATCCCTACAGCGTTTGCGAGTCCTTGACCCAACGGTCCCGTTGTTGTTTCTATGCCTGGACATTCGCGATACTCGGGATGACCGGGTGTTTTTGAGTGCAGTTGACGAAAATTCTTGATGTCTTCAATGGAAACGTCATAGCCAGTCAGATGTAGTACTGCGTAAAGCAGCATGGACGCATGGCCGTTGGATAGGACAACGCGGTCGCGATTAATCCAATTGGGGTTGCAGGGGTTGTACTTTAGAAACTGTAGCCAAAGTGCCTCAGCGACATCGGCAAGGCCCATTGGTGCGCCAGGGTGTCCAGAATTTGCTCTTTCGACTGCATCCATCGCCAGAGCGCGAATTGCATTAGCTCGTTGCTTGCATGAAGTCATGGCGATCTCGATATGGTGGGCGACGATATTTTGTGGTTTGCCTCCACAAACGCAAATGGACTTTGTTTGACCCATCTACGTTGCCGACTCTTCTGTCAGCAATGAATCGAAGAACTCTAGGAATGGCAGAACACTAGAATACTCGGTTGCTCTGTGGAGAAAGTATGAGCACCTATAGCACTTTTACCTCTGAATCCGTTTCGGATGGGCACCCAGACAAGCTTGCAGACCGCATTTCGGATGCGATTTTGGATGCCATGCTGGCTAAGGATCCCGAATCGCGTGTGGCGTGCGAAACTCTTGTCAAGTCTGGCGTAATCGTGATCGCTGGCGAGATCAGATCCCATGCCGAAGTGGATGTTGAAGCGATTGCTCGAGATGTAGTTCGACGAACAGGTTACGTAGACGATGAAACGGGCATGGATCCGGATGCCTGCCAAATATTGAATTACCTAGGCGAGCAGTCTCCGGACATTGCCCAGGGCGTCGACGAAGGCAAAGACCATGAGCAGGGCGCGGGCGATCAGGGAATGATGTTTGGATTTGCGTGCGACGAAACGGACGTGCTCATGCCAGCTCCCATTACCTATGCGCATAGGCTTATGCAACGCCAAGCGGAGGTTAGACGTACGACGTTGGATTTTCTGCGTCCCGATGCCAAGTGTCAATTGACCTTTCGCTATGCCAACGGCAATCCAATTGCGGTCGACACGGTCGTGCTCTCCACGCAACACACACCAGAAGTTACCGAGGATCAGGTCGAGGAAGCGGTCATAGAAGAGATCATTCGTCCGACTCTTCCTGGAAATTGGTTCAATTCGAGCACCATGTGCCATATCAATCCCACTGGCAAGTTCGAGATTGGGGGACCGCAGGGCGACTGCGGGCTCACGGGTCGCAAGATTATTGTCGACACCTATGGTGGCGTGGCTCACCATGGCGGAGGCGCGTTTTCGGGAAAGGATCCATCCAAGGTGGACAGATCTGCTGCCTATGCAGTGCGCTACGCGGCAAAGAACATAGTTGCTGCGCGACTGGCAACCCGTTGCGAGATTCAAGTGAGCTACGCAATTGGACGTGCCAAGCCAACATCGGTTTCGTTAGACACGTTTGGCACCAACCGCATTCCCAACAACGAAATCAAAACACTCATCGACGAGCACTTCGACCTCCGTCCCAAAGGACTTATTAGGATGCTTGATTTGATGAGGCCCATCTACGAGGCTACCGCTGCGTATGGACACTTTGGGCGGACCGATGTAGAGTTTCCGTGGGAGCGGGAAGATCGTGCGTCTCGTTTGGCCGATGATGCCGGTCTATAGTCGGAAAAGTGCTGGGACAACAATTCCACCTTAGCTTCGAGTTCTATCCCCCGAATTCCCAAAGGGGAGAGAACAATCTAATGCGTTCAGCGACCAGGCTAAATGGCGAGCAGCCTGATTTCTTTTCAGTGACCTATGGTGCAGGAGGATCCACTCGAACCGGAACAAAACAGACGGTGGAATCACTCTTGAAGGAGAATTGGCCCGCCGTGCCACACCTGTCCTGGGGACACACGACGCGCAAACATGTGGTTCAGCAGATCCAAGAGTATTGCGATCTTGGCGTCAAAGCGCTTGTGCTGCTCCGAGGCGACGCGCCGTCGGGCACGGTGCCCGGCATCACACACCATGCCTCCGAGTTGGTTGAATTGGTTCGCAGCGAATTCAACGATCAATTCGAGATATTCGTGGCAGCGTACCCTGAAACGCACCCGGATGCACCCAATCCGTCGCGAGATATTCAATATTTGCGTCAAAAGGTCGATGCAGGAGCAAACGCCTGCTTTACTCAGTACTTTTACAACTCCGATGCGTACTTTTTCTTTGTTGACCAATGTAGGCGACAGGGAGTCGATGCTCCGATAATTCCGGGAATCATGCCCATTACGAACTATGACCGATTGGTGCGGTTCTCCAGGAACTGTGGTGCAGAAATTCCGCAATGGATTGAGAGAAAGCTCTTCGAATTCAAAGAAGATCAACAGGCACTTGAAGATTTTGGCTGCGAGGTTGTGTTAGCCTTGTGTCAACGACTTTGCGACAACGGATGTCCTGGCCTGCACTTCTACACGCTAAACCGGGCTCGGGCTACTCAACGAATACTCAAAGACCTAGCTGTGTCGTGATCAAGTCGCGGAACTCATTCGCACTCAAATCGCAAGACGCTTGCGGCAAGGAAGAAAATCTGGCGTTTTCTTGAATTGTGTGCGACCCAGGACTGTCGACAAGTACTAGACATTTCCCACGCGAAACGTCGATATGCGGTTCAATTCGCGCGAAATTCTCTAGACCGTCGAGACGCTCTGAGTGCAATTCAAATACAAGGAGAGTCGGCTGCTGCTCTTGGATTTCTGCAATAGTTGACGCGACTCCTTGCAACCTCCTGCACTCAATACTCTTACCTTTTACGGCCATCTCGAATTTTGCGGCTGTTGTTTCGGTCGTGTTGTAGAGGTATATGCGTCGCGTTGCGAGCTGACCGCATGTTGTTGGCGTCAAAATTCTAGATTTCAAATTGCGTGGCGAGAGAAAATCTAGAAGCATGATGGCCTCGGAATCTGAATTGCATAGGTTTCCAAACGTTACACCCGAACTCGACGGTTGCCGCACCATTTGAACGATTTCAAGGACTTCGTCAGCTCTGAGCGCTAAACTGCGCCCTTCTGTCTGCAGAAACACTAGCATTCCCCTATCGTTGGCATCGATGTCGTGAATTGGTTTGCCAACACCAAGGGTCACGTAGTCGTAGCTTAAGTCCTCATATGTCACTTTGTCTAGACTGTAGTCACAATGGCCAAAAGAAGCTGGAACTACCCCTTGAATTAGATTAGCCTCGACGGCGTAGTGGTTTGAGTCGATCCTCAATTGAAGAGCAGTAAACAAGCGGGTCTCGATTGGAATGTGTACGTCGATCGAAAAACCAGAGGCCTTGTTAGGTTTTGCTTTCAGCGATCCGCCGACGCGTCTAGTTGCAGCAAGGAGGGATGCTAGTTCGCGACCAAAGGCATCAACCTCTGGTTCGTGGGAGCTTTCCGCAATGTCTCGCTCAAACGTACCTGAATCAGTCGCCAAGACTGTCGATACCGTAGCGTCCATTCGTTTTGCGTAGCGGGACTTCAATTCTTCAAAGTTGAACACGACAGCCACCTCCTCATCAGCACTTTGAACATCGACAGCCAAGAAAGCATCTATGTTGCTGACTAGTAGTTGACGAAACGCTCGAAGCAAACGCTCAAATATTGGCGAGAACAGATTTGCAGTGCTCTTGTATAAGCTGTGGCCATCTGCCGGACTGCTGAATTTAACCCGAGACTCAAGACCTCCCCCTTCTTCGTTTTCAAAGACGACTGCACGAAGGGATTTGAAGAGATTGGAAAGTTTCTCGTGGGACTGTTCTTGAACTTGGTGAACAAAGGCATTCGTTATCCGATTGTGCTGAATTACGGCATTGGATTTTGCTCCCTCGTTGGAAGATCCAAATCGAGAACTCAGCAATTGACTACTGCTGGCAAGCTGCTCTGCGAAGGTCGCTAGGAGAGGATCTTCCACATCCTCAGGTGCCTCGATTGGGAACTTCAGCTTATGGAATACGGTGGGAGGACCAAACGTTGAATGTTCACTGCGAGGTAATTCGCTGTCGATGCCGCCAGATGCTAGAAAGTCGATCCGCTCAAGGAGTTCGTCAACTATAGCGTTGTCTTCCTCTTTTTGTGCATCAGTGTTGGTTGAGTCATGAAGATACTGGGCGACATCCGATAATGCCTGGAAACTTCCCTGAACGTCGGGAATCAATTCCTGTTGCATGCAATGCAACAGATTCTCAGTTGCGGCTAGCACCTCACCGAGGCTACCTTCGACTTTTTTTTGGGCTGAGGCGATTTTTTGGATTAGGCTCCCGGATTCGAAGTTGCGGTCATGGTGGCGTTCAAGGATCGCGAGGTCAAAAGCCACAGCCCCGACAAGGTCCAGAGCGGATTGGTCGTCAGAACTCTTCTGCATAGGCTTCAAATCTTTGTCGAGTCGAAAGGTGCAACTTCTAATGAATCAATTTAATACTCACCACATTGTGCGGCGAATACAATGATCCACGGGTCAACCATTCCAAATATGGATGCGTTGACCTTCTTCTCATAGAGTCTACGAGTTTTCTTTTCCACTATGCACATTGGCGTACCTCGAGAAATCAAAAAGGATGAATATCGGGTCGGTCTGACCCCCACTAGTGTGCGAGAACTGGTGAGGCACGGACATCAGGTTACAGTTGAAACCGACGCGGGACTCGTGCTCGGATTGCTTGACTCCGACTACGAGAATGCCGGTGCTCGTATTGCTGAGAGCGTTGACGAAGTGTTCGACTGCGACATGATCGTCAAAGTCAAGGAGCCGCAGCCTGAAGAAACTGATCGCTTGCGTTCACGCCAAATCCTGTTTACCTACTTGCACTTGGCTCCAAATCCTGAGCTAACGAAGCAGTTGATTGAGCGTAAGTGCACAGCGATCGCCTATGAAACGGTTACTGACTCAAACGGCGGATTGCCGCTTTTGGCACCCATGAGCGAAGTCGCCGGTCGTATGTCAGTTCAAGCCGGTGCGCACGCTTTGGAAATTGCTCAAGGGGGAAGAGGCTCGCTCTTGGGCGGAGTACCTGGTACCCCTCCAGCCAAAGTAACCGTTCTCGGGGGAGGCGTTGTAGGCATGAATGCGGCACGGGTTGCATTGGGGATGGAAGCGGACGTCACGTTGCTCGACATCAATCTGCGTCGGCTTGCAGAATTGGACCTGTTTTTCGGGCCTGCGCTCAACACAGTCTTTTCGACAGTCGACGCGGTGCATGAGAACGTAGCAATCTCCGACTTGGTGATCGGTGCAGTGCTTGTGCCGGGGGAGCGGGCGCCGAAGCTAGTGTCAGACAAGATGGTGCAGGACATGTACCGCGGGTCTGTGCTTGTCGACGTTGCCATCGATCAGGGCGGTTGCTTCGAAACCTCGCGTCCCACTACTCATTCGCATCCCACGTACTTAATTCACGACGTAGTTCATTACTGCGTTGCCAATATTCCAGGAGCCGTTGCACGAACAGCTACATTTGCCCTCAACAACGCCACGTTGCCATTTACGGTCAGTTTGGCGAACCAGGGGGTCGAAAAGGCGCTGTCAAAAGACCCCCATCTGCGTAATGGACTCAATGTCTACGAAGGAACGATTACGCATGCTGCGGTGGCAGAAGCCGTCGGAGAATCGCACTTTCCTGCGGATCAGTACTTTCCTACGCGCTGATCGACGTGCATGGCCCAGTGTCAACGCAACAAGGACCATCACAACGTGGGTTGTTGGTAAAATTGCAATTGAGTTCCCATAAGACCTCGCACATATCAAAGATGGACGCAATTTGCTGTCCCTTGCTTCGCATTTGAACAAAGTAATCCTGCAGTAGGAACCAATACCGAATGCTCATAGCCGCATTGTTGTTACTGGTCGTAGTTGGATCGGTAATCTTCAATTTCTTGTCGCCTTGGACCTTTTTGGACATTGGCTCGAATTGGGCACTGATCGACATAACTGTCTACATCACATTTGTCATCTGCGGTGTGGCGTTTGTAATCCTTGGCCTATACATGGTTTGGTGGATATATAAGTACCAATACCAACCCGGACGACTAGCGGAGTACGAACCCGAAAACCCCAAATTGGAGTCCTGGCTGACCATCATTACCACGATTGGTGTAGTCGTAATGCTGGCACCTGGATTAGTTGCGTGGAATGACTATGTAACTGTGCCACCCGATGCCACTGAGTTGGAAGTCAACAGCGAGCAGTGGAGGTGGAGTTACCGGTTGCCCGGCGCAGATGGAGTTTTCGGCCATGCTCACAACAAATACATCACGGTAGACAATCCAATGGGGATAAAGGAGGACGATCCCTTCGCCGAAGACGACATCATTATCACGTCTCAAACCATTGTGATACCAATACACCGCAAGGTCAAAATCCTGCTTCGCTCGAAGGATGTATTGCACGATTTCTGGGTACCGGAAATCCGCGCCAAAATGGATTCAGTTCCGGGTATGGTCACTTACTTTTGGTTTGAGCCCATCCGCGAGGGGGTGTTTGACATTCTTTGCGCCGAGTTGTGCGGAAGAGGTCATCACACCATGCGAGGCGAAATGCAAGTCGTGTCGCTCGAAGAATATGAGACGTGGTTGGACGCGCAAGTGACTTGGGCCGAGTACAAGTCCGGTACATTGCCGCTAAGCGATGAAGCACAGAAGGGTAGAAGCGTGGCGTCCGAGGGTGGATGTTTCGCATGCCACACGCTAGACGGTTCAACGGCGGTCGGTCCAACGTGGAAGGGACTTTGGGGAACAATCGTCGAGTTGGAAGATGGGTCTTCGGTTCTCGTAGACGAGGAGTACGTGCGGGAATCGATTGCAGATCCCAATGCGAAGATTCGCAAAGGGTTTGCCCCTGGCATGGTTGCCGAGGAACTCAATGATGAGGACTTTTCAGCGCTTATTGACTTTTTGAAGGAATTGGTTCCAGCAGAAGAGACGTCAGAGGAAGGCGCCGTCCAAGAATAAAGTGAGATTGACCGAGACACGTTTGCGATATCGGCGCCGCCGAAACAATACCCGGTTACTCATGCGTGATCCATCGCATCGAGAGATGCTGTGAGGTAGTAAAGAAAGAGACATGGCTACAGCAGAAATCCCCTATCAGGAAACGGTGCCGCTCCACCATCCTAAGACTTGGTTGGGCAAATGGGTATTTAGTCAGGATCACAAGGTAATCGCTGTTCAGTACGGGATCACGGCCATGGCGGTCGGACTTGTTGCACTCGTATTGTCCCAGCTCATGCGCATTCAGCTTGCTTGGCCGGATGCAATGCCGTGGTTTGGACCTGACGAGTACCTCTCGGCGATCACCATGCACGGAATGATCATGGTGATCTACCTGCTTACTGCGTTTTTGCTCGGTGCATTTGGGAACTTCTGCGTTCCACTAATGTGCGGTGCGCGCGACATGGTGTTTCCATTCGTGAATATGCTCAGCTATTGGGTGTATCTAGTCTCAGTGATAGTCCTATTGGCGGTCTACCCACTCATGTTGTTTACGGACGTTCAGCCGACGGGAGCAGGCTGGACCCTCTACCCGCCGCAAACAATTACCGCAGGTACGCCGGGAGCCGACTGGGGAATCGTCTTGATGCTTGCTTCGTTGGCAATCTTCATCGTGGCTTTCACCATGGGCGGGCTCAACTACATCACAACAATTCTGCAAGCCCGCACGCGTGGCATGACGCTTATGCGCATGCCCTTGACCGTTTGGGGCATTTTTATCGCCACATTCTTGGGTTTGATTGCTTTTCCCGCACTCTTTGTGAGTGCGGTGATGATGCTTCTCGACCGATTGATTGGCACGAGCTTCTTCATGCCCGCAATCGTGTCTCTGGGACAGAAATTGAGCTACTCTGGAGGGCAGCCTCTCCTGTTCCAGCACTTATTCTGGTTCTTTGGTCATCCAGAAGTCTATATCGTTGCGCTGCCGGCGTTTGGTGTGGTGTCCGACCTCATATCTGTTCATGCCCGTAAGAACATATTTGGCTATCGCATGATGGTGTGGGCCATCGTGGCAATCGGCGTGTTGTCCCTGATCGTGTGGGCACACCATATGTATGTAGCAGGAATGCATCCGTATTTCGGCTTCTTCTTTGCCACCACTACTTTGATCATCGCGGTGCCAACTGCGATAAAGGTCTACAACTGGACTTTGACGCTATGGAGGGCGAACATTAAGCTTACGGTCCCCATGCTGTTTGCCTTGGCATTTGTCTTGACGTTCATCATGGGCGGCATTACGGGGCTTTTCCTTGGCAACGTGATCATCGACATTCCGCTATCAGACACATACTTCGTTGTAGCCCACTTCCATATGGTTATGGGAGTCTCCCCGATCTTGGCCATATTCGGTGGCATCTACCATTGGTATCCAAAGCTGACGGGTCGCATGCTTAACGACACGGTCGGCAAATGGCACTTCTACATCACGTTCATAGGTACGTACGTGATTTACTTCCCAATGCACTATTTGGGATTTGTTGGTGTGCCTCGTCGATACTATGAGACCGCGCTAGGCGAAGTCTATCCTGACTTCTATCCTGCATCGGCACATGACCTGAACGTTTTCATCACCTGTGCGGCGCTTGTTGTGGGAGCGGCTCAAATCCTCTTCATATACAACTTGGTACACAGCTTTTTCTGGGGACGGAAAGCTGGTGCCAATCCGTGGGGTGCAAATAGCTTGGAATGGCGGACGCCGGATACACCTCCATCGCATGGAAATTGGGGCGAGCAGTTGCCATCAGTTCACAGGTGGGCGTACGATTACGGTGTGCCCGGAGAGGAAACCGACCACATACCTCAAGATGTACCCAGAAGAGCAGCCAGTTGAATTACTGCACGTAGCGTCGGCGATCACCAAGTAGAACACTAGCCCTATGACAGAAGCCACTGTACCGAATCAAGAAAGTGTTTTTACCAGCACGGCACGTGACTGGTCCTCCGACATAACCACGTTCAAGGGTGTGCCGTGGGGCAAAGCCATGATGTGGATTTTCTTGGTTTCGGACACGTTTATCTTTACATGCTTCCTCGTGAGCTACATGACGGTGCGCATGACTGTGACGGATCCGTGGCCGAACCCAAGCGAAGTATTTGCACTTGCGATCCCCCACGAGCTCTTCGGCTGGCAATTCTTGGAAGCCCCGATTCCAGTTCCACTCCTATTGATTGCGATCATGACGTTCATCTTGATTTCTTCAAGCGGAACGATGGCAATGGCCGTAAACATGGGCTATCAGCGAAATAAGAAGGGCGTGATTTGGCTTATGTTGGCGACTGCGGCCTTTGGTGCGTCCTTCGTCGGGATGCAGGCATTTGAGTGGTACAAGCTCATTGTCGAAGAGGGCATTCGCCCATGGGGCAATTCGATGGGCGCGGCACAGTTTGGCTCATTCTTCTTCATGGTCACGGGATTCCATGGGCTGCACGTAAGCGCTGGAGTGATCTACCTCGTTATTGTTGCTCTGCGGGTTGGATTGGGACACTACGACAAAACCAACTTTGAAATTGTCGAGATAACAGGTTTGTACTGGCACTTTGTTGACTTGGTTTGGGTGTTCATCTTTGCATTGTTCTATCTTTGGTAGTTGGTGGAGTAGGCGTAATGGCAACTGAAGGTCAACAACATCCCATCAAGATCTACGTGCTGATCTGGATACTGCTCTTTGTGTTCAGTGCCGTTTCGTATGCGAGCGACTTCCTTGACGATGGCGTGTTTCGAGCGAGCGTGATTCTGCTATTCATGATCCTGAAAGCCGCGTTCATCGTAGCTATCTTCATGCATATGAAGTGGGAGCGCTTTGCGTTGATATTTGCCATACTCCTGCCGCCACTAGCACTTCTCGTGCTCCTGACGCTAATGGCAATCGAAGCCGACTATGCATGGGCAACACGCGTGGAGTACATGGGCGAACCCATCGCTCCCGAGCCCAATCCGCCGCCGACTCACCAGCACAAGGAATCCGGACACTAGTCAAGTTCTACATTGGCTTGCCTGCGGAGCAGGTAGATTGCGCTGGCGGTTTGCGTGTCAATCCGCATTCTAGATTGCTGCTCCTGATCTAGAACATCGTTCAAGTCAATGCGTTCTACGTCAAAACCATGCTTGACCAGCTGGAGCGAGAACTCATCGCCGTAAATTCGGAAGAACTCCGGCGGCGCTTCGTGCTCGTCGCCTGGTTGTACTGAAGTTGTTGATTCTCCCATTGAGGGAACGCTGACCAAGGCCCATCCTTCGGGGTTCAAGACGCGGTGGATTTCTGCAAGGGCAGACTCGTCGTGCTCGACCTCGGGCAACACATGGCTGCAAAAGACGATGTCGAAGAATTGGTCTGTGAAAGGCATTTGTTCGATATTCAGGCGGATGTCCACGTCTCGCCGCAAAAGATCGCAAGAGAGGTAGAGTTCATCGCCCATGTCAGCGATAGCGGGACGCAGACAGGCTTCCGGTGCTATGTGCAGCAATTTGGCATTGTCTCTACTTAAGTCCTTTCGATTGTGCAGGAACTCGTGCATCAATCGATCCCGTTCCCGCGAGCCACATACGGCGCATACTGCATTTGGTCTGCGAAACTTGCGTCGACCGGCAGGTCTGAAAGACCGATACGTCCGGTCGCAAAACGGACAGTAAACACTCGTGCCAGCATAGAGCAGGGGAGAAAGTCTACGTCGAAGCTGACGAATTCGGTTTTCGACGCCAATTAGGAACCGCATGCATCCACCTCTGACGTGAGAAGGTGAATGCGACCTTCAAACTTGGCAATTTTTCTCTCGATCTTTCTGCGTGCAATTGCTTTCGACCAACTGCTAATGGGAATCCATTCGCTATTGCCTAGCCCGTCGACGATAACCAGCCTGCAACGGTTGATATCCTCTCTTACCGCGATGATGTTGTGCGGCAAGAGATCTCGGGTCAATACCAGCTCCTTGCGCAACCAAGATTTGAAAGCCCCAATTGCTTCCTTTAAGGGATAGTCGATGCCATGGGGAACTTGCTGGTCAAGATTCAACGGAAGCGTGCTGTCGAAGTTTCGAAAGACTTGAGTAACTATGCCTACTCCCATATCCGTTTCAACAACTCCGAAGAATTGAGGGACATGGCGCCACAGTTCGCTCCCATGGCGCTTCATCAAGTCCCTGTAGGCTGAGATTTCCTTGTCTTGGTCATCCCAATGCCTGACGGATCTAAGTTTCTTCAGTCCAGTAGCAACTTGGCGTCTTTTTTCTGGTGTGCGATCTTCGCGTAGGACTTTTATGCAACGCGACTGATCGGAGGGGTGCAAATAGCACCGACGGGTGCCCCCTATGGCGAACGGCTCCTTGCCGTCCAATTGGATCAAGGTGTTGCTCACCGAATTAGACTAGGCGTAGCGACCAATGCATACAGCGAGAGACACGAATCTTGCATTTCCAGTTCCTTAGGAATCCGTAGCTCGATCTTCATTGCGAAGTAACCGGGATTGAATTGAACCCATGCGTTGCCGTCGTTTGTTCCTTGTTCGTGTTATACATGATGAGTCGTTTAGAGGAATAGAGCAGTGAGGATTCGGTCCAGGATCGTTGCCATTCTGGGACTCACAGCGTTCATTGTTCCATTGATTGGGCTAGTGGGCATAAGAGCGGGATGGTGGAACTACGAAATTGGGTTCTTGCTTCTAGCCCTGGCGTCGTTGTTTGGGGCGCTAACGCTAGTGGCGGGAATTACGGGATTTGTGCTTGCATTTATTCGCAGAAAACGCATGCCCGCGTCGAATCGTGCGCGTATTCATTGGATCGACGTCGTGGGGTTTTTCCTTGGTTTGATGGTTTTCACGTTCGTGTCGCAGCTATTCCTGAACGCATTGGAGCATCCTCTTCTCTATGACATTTCAACCGACCTCGAAGACCTGCCTAATTTTTCTGGGACGATAGTTGAGTTGCGTGGAGGGGCGTCAAACTCGTTGGCGTTTACAGAACAAGCAAAGCGGCTTCACAGAGAGTCCCATCCAGATTTGGACACTCTGGAGATTAGAGATAGATCAAACATCGAAATCTTCAAAACTGCGCTGAGCATTGCCCGCGATATGCAATGGGAAATTGTGACCGAAAATAGTGAGATCGGAAGGTTCGAGGCGGTTGATACAACCTTTTGGTTCCGTTTCAAGGACGACGTGGTTGTGCGAGTGAGAGAAATTTCCAATGGCTCGGGCTCTTTGGTTGATGTCAGGTCTACGTCCCGCGTAGGCGTTTCTGATGTAGGAACCAACGCACAAAGGATTAGACGATTCTTGGAAGAGATTGAACGTCGATCGCACTAGGAACAGCTGCCGACGCAGCTTAGAAGTCAATAGACGCTTTTCTTAGGGTTCGCATTTGACAGAGCTGATTGTCCCTTCGGAGAATCCCAACTGCTCTACGTGACCGAAGTGCTAGAACTTTAGCAGGCTGGGTTGTAGGGAATTTAGGTCCACCAAGCCAACTGCGTTGAGTCCCTTCATGTGACCCGCACACTCTCCAGGGTTGAAGATTGTCAACAACTCGCGTTGCTCGATTCGCAGCATGTGGGTGTGTCCGTGCAAGGCAATAGCTGACCCACGGGTCGTGGAATCCGTCAGTTCTCGGGGATCGTGTACGACGACAATCCTCCGTCCATGAATTTCAAGATTGAGAGGTGGCTTGCCAAAGTCGAAGCCAAGTCTACTAGCCACAGCGGCGAGTTGGTCTAGTTCTGTGTCATTGTTGCCAAAAACGCCTGATAGTGGCGCTTCCAATTCCCGAAATATTTCGAGTGTGCTAGCTTTTGTGATATCGCCAGTGTGTATGACATGGTCAACGCGATTGCGATTGAAAAGATCAACGATGTCCCTTACGTTTCGCGTGTTGTCGTGTGTATCGCTAACGACGCCGATTTTCATGTTAATTAGTTAAGGCTTTTGAGCGGTGCTGATCAGTGTTGGTAGTGACATTGCGCTGGTTGAGTCTGTGAGGTACTTGATTGGACAATTGGGCTAGTTCGTTGGGGTCAACTATACATGCTGGGACGTGCTGAGCATTCAATTCAATTGCAAAGTACAACCCTGTCCAAAGCCTCCGAACCTTGAGAGTACATCTATATGTGTCAAGATTTGTTGGGTTCTTGGAAGGATCATGTAGCTTGGGGTTTCACTACGTTTTGAATTGTCAGAGCCTCCTAAATTGGGCTCTGGTTGACAATGGCGTCCAAAAGGTTTAATAATGCACCTTGAGCCCAGAGGGCTTAGTACTGTTCTTGCCTAACGGCGAGGACTAGGTCTTTTGTGCAAATCCCGGAGGGGATTTAGAGACAGGGGGTACATATGCGACTACGACTAGGATCGCTTCTCGCGATTCTTGCTTCTGGCGCACTTTTGTGGACGACGTCCGCTTTAGCGCAAGAAGAACAGACCGAAGAAGGTGAAGAGGAGCAGGTAGAAGCCGAATCTGCCGACGACGCTGACGAGGAAGGCGAGGCCATAGACAACATGGTTATCACTGGATCGTACATTCGTCGCGACAACTTCGACACGCCTTCTCCGATGGACATCATCACTGAGTTGGACATCGAACTTGCGGGCACGCCGGATCTGGGAGACATCATTTTCGATCAGACGTATCAGGTTGGTGTAAATGCCAATGCTGCCCCATTTGAACATCCGACGGGACGTGCCGATGACCAAAGCGTGCAACGAGGAGTTGAGGTTTGGGCCAACATTCGTGGACTAGGTACACGCGCGACGATGACCATGATGGACTCGCACCGCGTACCAGCCAACGTGCAGGGATACGGTCCCGGAACACGTAGATCTGGTTCCGACGTCAATTCTCTCTATCCGGGTATAGCAATTGGTCGAGTCGAAACAATTCTTGACGGCGCATCCGCGCTCTACGGATCGGAAGCGGTGTCCGGAGTGGTCAACGTCATTCCGCAGAAGAATTTCGACGGATTCCGTGCCAACTACTCCAGCCAGCAAGCTATTGAAGGTGGCGCACCTTCCAAATCGTTTGAATTGCTGGCCGGTGCCCAAAGCGAGAAGTCAAGCGCGATTTTCGCCATGGCAATTCGCGACGTAGACCGCATGGCGGCAACGGAACGTCCACAGTTCATCATTTCTTCTGCAGGATGGACAGGTCAGCTACTTCCAACATGGAGCGAAACTGGATCTAGCAATCCGGGCGACTGGCGAGTGCCATTTCGGGACGCTAACGGCGAGTTGGTTCCATGGACTCCATCTGGATGGGCGCAATTCCCAACTGGTGGTGCCCCTTCGGGCTGGCTTGCTACTTCGGGTCCGTGGTATCTATACCCGCAGGGCGAGCCTATTCGGCTTGTAGTGGACGATTTTGACAACGACGGATTGCCCGACGTAGAGGAGTTCACGTACGCTAGTACTACGATCGAAGATACTGCAGGCAGGCTTAGAGTGCTCCGCAAGGTCGACCCTGGGTGTGGCTACGATTTTGGAGCTGGTTACAACAGCTTGGATGGAGAAAGATTTGCTGCAGGATCCGTTTCCGCTGCAGGCGGTCTCGGTTATACCGATACAACTAGAAAGGGCAATTTCCTCAATGAATATCTAACGGGCAACGTTTGGGGACGCGAGACCCGAACGACGGGAGATGAAGCAGGAAGCCATGGTTCCGAGTACGACTGCCGACGAGTAACGACTGACTTTCAAGACATGCAGACCCCGCAAGATCGTGAGCAGGGAATGGCGTTTTTTGAGCATCGCTTCAACGACTACGTTTCGTTTCACGGCGAAGTCACGATCAGTCGGCTGGAGAGTCGTGGACGACAAAACGACTGGTTTGGAATTGACGAATGGCAAGCTGCTGCAGGAGCGGACAATCTAAGCCCATTCATACCGTTCGCTATTGGATCCAACCCAGGGAATCCGTTCCGAGCGTTTGCCGATGGGTCCAACACTTGCGATCTGCTGCCGAACCTGCCTGGTTGCGACGAGTTTACCGACGGCCGTTGGTACACGTACGTTGACGACAACGGAACACCCGACAATCCCGCAGACGACGTGACACGAACCATTGACAGGCATGCAGAGACCGAATTGTCGTACATAGACGCCAACGGTAATGGTGTCTACGACTATTTACAGGAAGCTGGAGAGTGGTTGGTGTTCGCTCAGGACCTCAACGGCGATGGCCTGCCTGACCGAGACGTGAACGGCGACGGTATTGCACAGGACAACGAACTCAACAATCGAGAGGCTCAGCACAGTGCTCAGCACCGAGTGATCTTGCTACCTCTAGACAGCGATGTCGATGGCGATGGAATTCCTGATCGATTTGATCCCGATTCGCACGGAACCATCGGAGTGCGGCTGTTTGAAGATGCGAGGCTGAATCAATTGGCCGCCCATCCAAAGCAACCGTACGTTCATGAGAGCTATCCGTGGCTGAATGGCGACATGAGCTTTGACCATCGGGCTCAACTGAGCGACATGCGTTTGCGGCTTGGCACAACTATCGAGATACCAGACACCGAGTGGTATATCAACGCCGACTGGGTGTGGGCTTTGAACAAGCGAGAAAATGACTGGCTAGAACCGATTTGGCACTGGGCTGTCAATTCGTTCAGGTGCTCGGGTGGTCGCGATGGGCAACAGTGTTTCAATCCATTCAGTACGAGCTGGTTAGCTAGCGATCCGGAGACGGGGGAGCTGCTGCCGCAATGGCGGGACAAGGGTGACGATGCGTGGAATACAACTCTCGAGACTCGAAACGCGGGAATTATTCCTCGCGCCGACCAACGACTGGTGGGATTCGTTCTCTTCGATTTGATTGCATCAAACTCCAATCTGTTCAACTTGTGGTACAACGATGCACCAGTCGGATTCGCGATCGGTATGCATCATCGCATCGAGTCTGAGGAGTATCGTCCCAATCAAGTAGGGGCCGCCTCGCTTGGCTCGTCGGTCGTTAGCTTCCAATACACAGAGGAGCAAACCGACGCAGTATTCACGGAGTTCCGTTGGCCACTGATTTCGCATCCTCGATGGGGCGAGATGGAAGTTCAAACTGCAATTCGATATGCGGAATTCACTGGTCGGGGCTCATTGGCTGCATCAGGAGAAGTCGCAAACTTCAATGTGACCATTCCTAAGTTCGCAATGAGCTACACACCCACTCGTAACTTGTCATGGCGTTTCAGCCGAACCGAAGGCTTTGTGCTTCCAGGCATGTTCCAACTGTTTAACGTTACTGACGGGGAATACTCATCCCAAGAAACCGTTCGCGACTATATTTGCGATGGTCTACCTGAACTGCCGCAATGTTCGGGCGTGGGCCCTGGTGGAGCGGTTCCTGACGTAACAGTGATTCCAAACTCGGCCAACCGAAATCTGTCCGCTGAAATTTCCGAACTCTGGAACACCGGATTCACGTTCCGTATGTTTGACGATGACTTCACGATGGACATCGACTACACGGACGTCGCGTTTGAAGGTCGAGTGGAGCGAATTGGCGTGGGTGCTGTTGTCAATCAGAACGAAGCGGGATTCGAGCAGTTCATCAAGGATCGGTGTGGGAATGACACTCTGGTTGACTATGACAACCAGAACAAGTATCCCATCGAACAGTATCCAGGCATTCCGCGGAACCCGTTGGACTACGTTGCTCAAACTCCATTGTCGGAGCAACAATGCAGGCTCGAGGCTGCAAATGAATGGATTGCTCAAGAGAGTACTGTATCTGGTGGAGTCATCGTACGTGAGAACGGTAGGCTCGTTCAGGCCTCAAATGCCTGGATCAATCAAGGCGAATATCGCACTCGTACGTTGATTGCTCAGGGCGGCTATAGCTTCGAAGGTTCGGAAATACCGTTCATTGGTGGAGACTATGGCAACTTCAACGTGTCATTCTCGATGACGAAGATGCTAGAGCTCAGCCTGACTCGGTTCGCTGCGGGTTCAGGACATGGCTACGCGGGGGTCAAAGTCGACGGCGTTGGAAACCGAAATGCTGTCAATTTCTGGGCTGGCTCGAATTTGGGTACGCCGTTGCCTCCCACGCCTGAATACAGAATCAATCTCGGACTGCGATGGTTCAGTGGACCTCATACCGCACAGCTCAGCACGCGCTGGCATGACAGCATTACAGATGTCAGTCCGGCGTATGACGAGATTACCGAATGGACAAAGTGTCGGCTTCGACCGGACGGAACCTATTCACGCAACAATGGCGACCAGTGTTCTGAAAACGAGTACTTGACCGATCCCAATGGCTGGAACAACAACGAGTTCAATGGCAGGCCGGTATTCAATATCGATGACACTGACGACATTCCGAATTTTGTGTGGAGCGAAGCGGAAGCTTGTATCGACCAAGACAGGAATCCCTACTGCAAGATTCCGTCAGCGGCTTACTGGGACTTCAGCTACACCTACAACCGCACGAATTTCATGGGAATGTCCTCGTTCTCGATCAATGTTTCGATACGTAATCTCTTCGATTACTATCCAACACCGATTCCATCGGGCGTTGGCTTCGAGGCGTACGTTGACAATGGAATGGGTCGACTTGGATTCGCGCGAGTATCCATGAGTCTGTAGTAACGCACCTAGACTCTTAACCTCTACATTCGGCGCTGGAGTTTTCTCCGGCGCCGAATTTTTTTGACCTGTAGTGAGTTTTCCAAACTGGGCACTTGAACCCAGAATTAGCTATAGTTTCACTCAGACCTCATTGGCGATTTGGTGTCGCGCTGTGTGGACTACAGAAGGACAACTCAAGGGTTGAAGTGTCGAATTGGCGAAATTTTCTGATTGAGGACACAAATTCATATCTTGCTTGAACAGATGGAAAAAAAACAACAGTACCGACCTTCAGTCGCCGCAGGTGTAGGTATGACACTACTGCTGATATTGCTACTCGCTTCTTGCAATGGGGCACCGAGAAGTGCTTCAATTGACGAGCCAACTCTGATCGACGTTACAGACGTAGACTCAGAGCTCGCCGAATCAGTAGCAGAGACTATCGAACTGATTGACGCAACGCCCTATTCCTCTTCACTTAGAGGACGATTGGCAATGATGTATGAAGTCAATCACTTTCCAAGTGAAGCATTGGTGATGTATGAGCAAGCGGCTCTGCTCGATCCGAAGGAATTCTCTTGGTGGTACCTAGGTGCGCTGATTGAAAAGAAGCAGGGGGACTTCGATGCGGCTCTAGCGAAGATACAACAAGCCATTGCTGTTGATCCAGGCTATGTTCCCGCTTACTTGCACCAAGGCAACTGGTTGCTAGAACAGAATCGCTATGACGAAGCCGTCGCGGCATTCAACGAGGCGGCGTCATTAGGTGCGGGCTCGCCTGCGGCAGTGGGATTGGCACAGGTGTACTTACGGCAGGAAAATTTTCAATCTGTGATCGATGTTCTCACCCCTTATGCGCAAACACTGCCTCACCCACAGATTTGGCGGCTTCTCGCAGCAGCGTATGCGCCATTGGGATTTCAGCAGGAAGCTGAGGTCGCTCGGGCATTGGGTCAAAAGGCAATACCTTTGCTATGGCTGGATCCAATAACTCAACGGCCCAACAAGTACGTACGAGGATTTGGCAGACGGTTGGCATATGCACAGAGCCTTCTATCAGCTGAACGGTACGCGGAAGCGCTTCGGGAACTGGAAAGGTTGCAAGCAATCCGACCAGACGACGAGATTCTTATTAACAACCTATCCGTAGCCTACGACAAGACAGGTCAGTTCGACAAGGCAGTTCAGACATTGGAGCGCGGGATTGACTTAGCGCCCAATCAGTTCCGCTTCTACGTTTACCTGGGTGATTTGCTATATCGCGCCGGAGGCAACGAGGAGGCCATTGATCTATTCAACCGCAGTTTACAGATTAACGACCGCAACGCTGAATGCTACGAACGCCTTGGTTCAGTACTCATGCGCTTGGAACGATTTAGCGAAGCCATTTCAGCCTTTGAGAAAGCAATCGAATTCGGGCATTCCAACGTAGCTGGCATTCGACTCCGAATGGGCACGATTCAAGGCTACAAGGAGAAATGGGAAGAGGCCATACATCAGTTTTCTCAGGTAGTGAGACTTGAGCCGGGTAATGCCGATGGTCATGTATTTTTGCTGCACGCGCTAGTCGGCGACGATAGGCTGCAGGAAGCTGACACCGCATTGCAATGGGCGATAAGGCTAGGCATAGATTCACAATCCCTTCAGCCTGTTGTGGATGCCATAGCGCAGAAGAATGGACAAGTCGATCCGCAGTCACCATGAGAGAAGCTTGTTCAACTAGCGGAGCGTTGGCAATAACATGCTTAGCGTTTTGTTATGGCTGCGGAAATTCGGACGACGCCACCGCTTCTGGATCCGCTGACGGTGTCGCTTGGTTTTCGGAGGAATCGATCCAACGAGGTGTCGAATTCGTTCATGTTTCTGGACATCGCGACAAGCACTTGCTGCCCGAAATCACAGGTAGTGGTGTCGCCTTGTTCGACATGAACGGCGATGGCTGGCTTGATATCTACTTAGTTCAAAGCGGCTCACTAACTCAATTGGAATCGGATGACATCTACTTGAATGAGCTTTATCTCAACCAAGGAGATGCAACATTTGCCAAGCAACAGTTTGCGACCAGCGCAGCGGACGCCGGCTACGGCATGGGTGTGGCAGTAGGAGACTATGACAACGATGGCGATAGCGATCTCTATGTCACTAACGTGGGAGAAAATCGACTCTATAGCAATGACGGCACAGGCATATTTACTGATGTTGGAAGCAGTGCCCTGTCGGATGCCAATTGGGGTACATCTGCCGCCTTCCTAGACTTGGACCGAGACGGCGACTTGGATCTATATCACGCAAACTACCTGTATTGGTCCGTGGAAGTGGAGCTTGATTGTTACTCAAGCGGCGTATTGACCTATTGTCCTCCGATCAATTATCGTGCGCCTGCCATTGATCGCCTCTACAGAAACAACGGTGACGGAACATTCGAAGACATTACCTCCAACGCAGGGATCGACGTTGCGTTCGGCAATGGGTTTGGAGTGATCGGCTCCGACTACGACAACAATGGCTATGTCGACGTGTTTGTTGCCAATGACTTAACTGTAAACCAGCTTTGGATGAACCAAGGCAACCTCGTTTTCCAAGATGAAGCCATGACCCGCGGTTCTGGAGTCGATGGGTTTGGTATCGCCAAAGCAGGGATGGGGGTAGTCTCTGCCGACCCGGACCGTGATGGTGACTTTGACATTTTGGTAGTGAACCTAACGGGCGAATCCGATTCGTACTTTCGAAACGATGGAACGCATTTCACGGATTCCACAAGCGAAGTTGGTCTCAGCGCACCAAGTCGCAAGTACACACGATTTGGGGTTGTACTAGCTGACTTCGACAACGACGGTTGGCTGGATCTGTATCACGCGAATGGTGGCGTTAGCCCAGTCAATCTTTCTGCCGAAGACGTATATGCCGAACCCAACGTGCTGTTTCGAGGAACGCAGGATGGAAGGTTTGCTGAGGTCAGACCGTTAGGGGGCACGAACACATCGCTAGTGCACACCAGCCGCGGGCTTGCGGTTGGAGACATTGACAACGATGGTGGACTGGATCTGGTCGTAGTCAATCGCGATGCGCAAGCATATGTGCTCATGAACCGTTACCCAAATCGAGGGAATTGGATGTCGTTTTCCATCAAGACCAGCCATGGCGGATATGCCAATGGTGCGTTGGTGACTTTTGCATCGAACGGCAGACAGATCTACGGGACTGTGAGACCGGAAGGCAGCTATCTGTCATCTAACGATCCTCGAGTGCACTTTGGATTGGGTAAGGCGCTATCGGTTGAAGATGTCCGCGTAATGTGGACAACAGGGGAAGTCGAGGAGTATGGTGACTTTAGAGCTGGTCAATTCATAGAGTTGAGAGAAGGGCGCGGAAATCCATCGGAATGGCCGCATTCGCCATGAACAGGGTCAGCACAGACTTTTCGTTCACTCTGTGCATAGCGGGTGAGGCACTCAGATGCAACGAACAAATGGAATGCGGTTTAACTTTCCTACCGGCTCCTCGGATAGTAAGTCCCAAACAAAGTGCCCGTTTTCTTGTAGTCCTCGTATTGGCTCTATTCGTCGGAATGTCAATCGTTGCTTGCTCTTCACCAAACGAGAACGTCATCCCATTTCCACAGGTTGAGCTACCAGTATTGCAAAACCTCGATGACGTGGACCCTGAATTGGCGGAGTACCTCTCTATCCGTCATGCCTCCGCGATGCAATACCCAACATCAGCTTCGGAGCGAGGTCGATTGGCGATGGCTTATGACGCCAATGGATGGTACGAAGCTGCAATTGACACTTACGATCAAGCACACACGCTCGATCCCTTCGAGTTCATGTGGCCCTACTTCGCCTCACTTCTTGAAGCTTCTCTAGGAGATTTTGAGAGCGCATTGCGAAGCCTGTCTGATGCGCTCGAGATTGATTCCGATTATGTAGCGGCATGGCTTGCAATGGGAACATGGTTGTTGCAACTGGATCGTTTCGACGAGGCGACGATCGCATTTGAAAGAGCTTACGCAATCGATGGCAATAGGCACGCAATCATAGGAAAGGCACACGTCTTTCTGCGCAGAGGGGATTCAAGGTCTGCTATAGACCTTCTGGAACCGTTGAGTAGACGGACGCTACATCCATTTGTCCACAGGTTGCTCGCGCGAGCATTTGAAGACTTAGGCATGAGCGAAGAATCCCGGGTGTCAGAAGCTATTGGGAAGAAGGAAGGCTACTTAATCTGGCAGGATCCCCTGTTGCTTCGACGCGATCAGCACATCCGAGGGTTTGGCGGTCGTTTGTCTAAAGCTCAGCGGCTCCTTCAAGCACGGCGAGTCGAAGAAGCTCTTGTTGAATTGACAGCGTTACGGGAAACCTACACGGAGAGACCCGCACTAGTCAGCACACTAGCTTGGGCTTATTCAACTCAAGGCAATACCGATCTTGCCATTGAAGCGCTGCAAATCGGCATTGAGGAACATCCAGATCATCAACCGTTCTATACACAGCTGGGTGATCTACTGAGCATGACAGGAAGTTTCGATGTCGCATTGGGATTGTTGGAGAAGAGCGTCGAACTCAACCCATTGGATGCGGAAGCACACTTCAAGCTTGGGTATGCGCTCATGCAGCTTGGTGCTATGGATGAGGCAGTGTCTTCGTTTGAAGAAGCACTAGAGTTTGGTTCGGTTTCGGCCCCCCAAATTTACATTCACCTTGGCACTATCGCAGGCTATAGGAGGGATTGGAACGAAGCCATTGCGCACTTCAAGAAGACAATTGATCTGGATCCGCGCAATGTCGTTGGACACGAGAGATTGTGTGTAGTCTACATTGAGGCAGGCAAGTTTGACGAACTGGATACTGCATTGGAATGGGCTGCAAAACTGGCGATTCCCGACGAGGAGTTCGAATTCGTTCGCCAATATCGAGATGAAGTGCTAGCAAATTCCCAATGACGGCGCATGAGAGGTTACTCAGTTGCTCGCCGATTAGATCGGGGGGCGGTGCTGACTGTGATGCTAGACGTTGTGCTGATTGGTTTGCTATTGGCTATTGGCGGCGCTCAATGAGCAACTGCAATGTGTCGTTTCGATCTGCGATGTTGATGTTGGTGTGTCTTCCGTCCTTGCTCTCCTGTACCGTGGATAGCAAGACTTCATCAACTCAATCGGTTTCCTGGTTTGAGGATCGACAGCAGGTTTTAGGGTTGAACTTTAGACACAATTCTGGCCATCGCAAAGTTCCGCTGCTTCCTGAGATCAATGGTAGTGGCGCGGCAGTAGTAGATTTCAACGGCGATGGCTGGTTGGACATCTACTTCGTGCAAAGCGGAAGTTTGTATTCAGAAGAGGCTGAGGAATGGCGGAATCAGGTATTCCTGAATGATGGAGACGGGAGTTTCACGAATGTGACCAATTCCGCTGGAGTGGCAGGCGACACTGGCTATGGCATGGGCGTTGCCGCAGGAGACTACGACAACGACGGAGATGTCGATCTGTACGTAACCAATGTCGGTACAAATGTTCTACTCGAGAACGATGGTACCGGCAAGTTTGTCGATGTCGCTGCCAGAGCGGGAGTTGACGATTCGGGATTCGGAGCTTCCGCTTCATTTCAGGACTTTGACCGCGACGGTTATTTGGATTTGTTTGTTTCCAACTACGTTAATTGGCACAGGAATTCCGAGTTTGAATGCTACGAGCAAGGGATTCGGGCTTATTGTCCACCTGTACGCTACCGAGCCCCCGCTTCTAACCGACTTTACCGAAACAACCAAGACGGCACTTTCAGCGACATTTCGGATGTATCGGGAATTGCCGTTGAATTTGGGCACAGCTTCGGCGTGGTGACGGCTGATTTCAACACTGACGAACTAGTGGACATATTCGTAGCAAATGATCGTACTCCCAACGAGCTTTGGATTAATCAAGGCAACATGCGGTTTGCGAATCTCGCGGACGAATTCGGTGCCGCCGCGGACGGCTATGGAAAGGTCAAGGCGGGCATGGGAGTTGACGTCGCGGATTTCGATCATGATGGTGATAGCGATCTTCTAGTCGTCAATCTTATTGGCGAGACTGACACATTCTTTCGCAACCAAAACAATCACTTTGTTGACGTGACAAGCTGGATGGGAACCAACTCTGAGTCTAGCCGATTCACGCGATGGGGTGCCGTTCTTGAAGACTTCAACAATGACGGTCGGACAGATCTTTATGTGGCCAATGGAGGTGTCTATCCAGTTGACTTGAACCTGTCGGACATCTATGCCGAGCCGAATCTTCTCTACAGTGGTACGGAGAGTGGAGCATTCCGATTGGTTGGATCGTCAGATTCGACAGACAATCAGAGCAAGCATACAAGTCGAGGGGTTGCTGTTGGGGATTTGAACCGTGATGGCGGATTGGACTTGGTGGTCGTGAATCGAGATAGCGAACCCTATTTGCTCATGAATCAAGTGCAGAACCGCGGCAATTGGATTTCTTTGGAACTGAGGGAGAGCAACGGAAGAATCGCATTGGGTGCATCTATAACTTACACAGTGAATTCTTTGGACAGGTACGGTTTTGTGTCGCGCGATGGGAGTTTTATGTCTTCAAGCGATCCTCGCGTACATGTGGGTCTTGGAGAGATTGAATCGATTGTGGATGTTCGAGTCACTTGGCCAGATGGTCAACAGGAACGATTTGGCGAATTGGCGGGCAATCAATTCGTGATCCTGCGTCAAGGAGAGGGGCTAGATTCAAATGACTCCGACGGAAATTAGGGATCAGTGCCGCCATCTACTCCAAGTCTTTGCTGGAGCAAGGGGCTCGTTGTGGTGTATTGAAGGTGTACCTTCTCACCAGGATTAAGTCGCTCTTTGATCGCGAAGGCAGCCAACGCCGCCTCATGAAATCCAGAGAGAATCAGTTTTTTCTTTCCGGGATAAGAAGCTATGTCACCGATTGCATAAATGCCTGCCTTGCTTGACTCGAACTTCTGGGTATCGGTAGTAATTTGATTTCGAACGAGATCTAGACCCCACTCGGAAATGGGTCCGAGACGAGGAGACAATCCGAAAAAGACAAGCAGGGCATCGAGAGGAATTTTCACAACTTCGCGCGTAGGCTGAGTAATGTGAACTTCCGTCATCTTTCCGTCACTGATCGTCAATTCTGTCGCATTTCCTACCATGAATTGCATCTTGTGGTTCGCAATGTGCTGCTGCATTTGCTGCACGGAGGCATCGGCTGCACGAAACTTCTCGCTTCGGTGGACCAGCGTGAGAGTTTTCGCAGACGAAACCAATTCATTCGTCCAATCAAGTGCAGAGTCACCTCCACCTAGTATTACCAGTCGCTTGCCAGCGAATTCAGACGGATTTCTAATTCGATAGAAGATCTGGCTGTCAACTAGTTGTTCGACGCCGTCCACCCTAAGCGGCATAGGTTGAAATGATCCTACCCCACCCGCAATTACGATTGACTTTGCAACAAACTCGGTGTCTTTTGCCGTGCGAACCGTGAATGAGTCGTCATCGATTCGAGCCACGTGTGTCACCTGCTGATCCAAGTGAAAGACTGGATCGAACGGCTTGATTTGTTCAAGCAAGCGCTCAACGAGATCCATCGCAGTGCAGTAGGGAATACCTGGAATGTCGTAGATTGGTTTGTCTGGATAGAGTTCAGCACACTGACCGCCCACTACCGGAAGTGCATCGATTATGTGTGAATTGACACCCTGCAAACCCAGTTCAAACACTTGAAACAGCCCGCAGGGTCCTGCACCGACAATTACCGAATCTGTGTGAATTGTCATGGATCTCTTAGCCGGAGGTCAGTGTCGTTAGCTCGCGTAGGGCCGGCGAGTTGTTCGTCGTAAGGGAGTCAATTAGGATACAACACCTGCCATTGAGGAAGGGATTTAGTCGGAGGCAAGAATCTCCGTGAGAGCTTGATTTACTTTCTTGGGATCTATTTTGCCTTTGGCAGCACTCATGACCTGCCCGACGAGATAGCCAAGAATTTTCTTCTTTCCCTTTCGGTATTCCTCCACTTGAATCGGATTTCCATCTAGCACGCGCTGAACGAGCGCTTTGAGGTCCCGTTCGTCAGACATCAACGACTCTCGCTGCTGCCCGATTGCGTCGGCAACATTGCTCTTGGTCGCGAGCACATGCTCGAATACTTGCTTTGCGCTGGCGTCGGAAACTATCCCATCGACGATATTCTTGACTATTTCGCCGAGTTGGGGTCCCGACAGTTGGAGATTTTCGATGGAAATTTCATTGCGGTTTAAGGTGGCTGCGACGTTTCCCAGCACCCAATTGGCAGTGAGCTTGGCGTTGCCTGCAATCGCAAAAGCACTCTCAAAGTAATCGGAAAACGCCTTTTCTTGTGTCAATCGATGTGCTGTTTCTGCGGGGAGACCAAGCTCGTCAATATAGCGGCTGCATCGCGCCTCCGGTAGTTCCGGCATGGCGGAACGCGCAGCGCGAATCATCTCTTGGGTAATGGCTACAGGCAAAAGATCGGGATCGGGAAAGTAACGGTAGTCGTGAGCGAGTTCCTTGCCTCGCATCGAACGAGTCTCGTCGCGCTCGACGTCGTACAGGCGCGTTTCGCGGACAATCTCTCCTCCAGTTTCAAGAATCGAGATCTGACGATCAATCTCGTGTTTGAGAGCTCGTTCAACGAACCGGAAAGAGTTCAGGTTTTTTATTTCCGTGCGTTCTCCCAATTGGGTCTCGCCGTGGCGTCGAACTGAGATGTTGGCATCGCATCGCATGGAACCCTCATTGAGGTTTCCATCGCAAATGTCCAACCAAGTCACAAGTCGATGTAGAGTTCGGAAGCAGGCTGATGCCTCGTCGGGAGTATTGAGCTGCGGAGCTGTGACCACTTCCAATAACGGCGTTCCGGCGCGATTTAGATCGATTCCGGTTTTTCCAGCGTATTTCCCGTGAATGGATTTGCCGGCATCTTCTTCGAGGTGTGCGCGCACGAGTTCCACCTGCCGAATCGATCCGTCGTCGACTCGCACTTCCAGGGTGCCCCCTTCAATGATCGGTTCGGTCAATTGCGTTATCTGATATCCCTTGGGGAGATCAGGGTAGAAGTAGTTTTTCCGATCGAATCTGCAACGGGATGCGATTCGTCCGGCCGTAGCCATCCCAAAGAGAATGGCTTTTTCCACTACTTTTTTGTTGAGCACTGGTAAGGTTCCAGGCAACGCCAAATCCACAGCATTCGCGGCTCTGTTGGGTTCGACGCTCACGGTAACTGGAGCGGATGAAAAGATCTTTGAATTGGTGTTTAGTTGAACATGGACCTCTAGACCAATCACCGGTTCCCACAAGGAAGAGTTCACGTTTTTGGCAGGCATGGTTGTTGCTGATGCCAGTCAGTCAGGTTCTGGTAGTCAATGCCCAACTCCAGCAATTCTGATTCCCTGAAGTGAGGTGCAATCATTTGAAGTCCTACCGGCAATCCATCCGAGAACCCACATGGAACAGACATTGCAGGCAGGCCGGACATGTTTACAGGCACAGTGAACTGATCTTGCTTGTACATGTCTGTGGGGTCCAGATCCATTGCGTTCAGCCGAAAAGCGGTCGTTGGAGTGGAGGGCGAAAGAATAACGTCTGTTTGGTGAAACGCACGAAGGTAGTCGTCTCGGATCAAGCGACGTATTTTTTGCGCTTTCATGTAATAGGAATCGTAGTGACCGACGGATAGCACATATGTCCCTGTCAGGATCCTGCGCTTGACTTCCATGCCGAATCCTTCCGATCGGGATTGGGCGTACATGTCTTCAACATTGCCGTCAAATTTGCTCCTATGTCCATAGCGAATTCCGTCGTAGCGGGCGAGATTTGTGGACGCCTCCGCGCATGCAATAACGTAATAAGCGGAGACAGCTACGTCAAAGTGCGGAAGCTCGATTTCGACTATGGTGTTTCCAGCAGCTTCTAGGGTGTGGCGTGCCTCTTCTAGAGGTCTGGCAATCGATTGAGGGAGATCGGCAAAAAGGCGTGTTGGATAGCCAAGTCGCCTAGGACGCGTAGAAGAAGACCAACCGATGGGCTCTTGACTCGCGCTTGTAGAGTCTTTGGTGTCATTTCCGGCCATGGCGGACAACATTCGTCCCGCATCTTCAACGGAGTTCGTGAGGCAACCTGGATGATCCAAGCTTGACGCAAAGGCGACCATGCCGTAACGCGAGTTTCGGCCATAGGTGGGTTTGAATCCTGTGACCCCGCAAAAGGATGCCGGCTGGCGAATGGAGCCCCCCGTATCGGAACCAGTACAGGCGGCAACCAATCTGGCAGCTACAGCAGCAGCGGACCCACCTGAAGAGCCGCCGGGAACATGTTGGAGATTCCATGGATTCCTCACGGGTCCGTTTGCGCTGGTTTCATTCGACGATCCCATTGCAAACTCGTCCATGTTGGTGGTTCCTACGCAAATAGCGCCAGCATTTTCGAGATTCTCGACGATTGTTGCGCTATAGGGAGCGACGTACGACTGCAGCATTCTCGAGCAGCATGTCGTTTTCTTCCCTTCGATGCAGAAAATGTCTTTATGAGCGATCGGAATTCCAGTTAGGGGCCGATCTCTTCCCCTTGCAATGTCGCTGTCTGCTTCTCGTGCCGCTTGCAGAGCCGAATCTTCGTGTAGCGACACGAAGCAGTTAAGCTGATGGGAGGTCGAGCGTATCCTGTGAAAATACTCCTCGGTCAACTCAACCGCACTGATTTCTCGCGATGTAAGCTGCGTTCGCAATTGCTCGATAGAGGGGAACGGCGTGTTCAAGGCTCTATCACACGCGGAACCAAGTAGTAGCCGTCGCCTATGTCTCGGGCAAGCTCTTGATATGTGGCTCGGTCGATTTCGTCTACAGTGCTGTCCTCTCTAAGCACTTGATCCATATCCAGAGGATGAGAAAGCGGTTCTACTTCGCGCGTGTCTACGCCATGTATGTTGTCGACGAATCGCTTAATAGTTTGTAGGTCGTGCAGAAGTTCGCCTTGCTCGCTTTCCAATAGCCGCAAGTTGCTCAGTTGGCACAGCCTAACAAGAATCTCTTCGTTCAATAGTTGATCTCTCTCCAATGAGTGTGTCGTTGCGGATGCGCATTGTAAGTTCAATCCATGCAATTTCTCTGCGAATCGCCGCGTCTATGCAGCGAAGTTGATTGCCCAATAAACATGATCTGTCCCCTTTGTGTTTTCTGTGGTGTGCTATGTCGATTCGTAGGATCGAGATGCGTATATGACGAAATTAACATGGTAAACTTTGGAACGTCGACGAAGTGCTTCTCCCAGCAAACGCTGGCTAGCGTGGCAATTGCGAATCGTCCTGCAAAAAACAGCACGAACGGCGAGTCCAATTGTGGAATGCAGCCTACGCGAGTGCTACAATCCGTCGTTACCTCGCGCGATTCTAGACTAGCAGAAAAACATAGATGTTGAAAGCCATCCGTGGCCTATTTTCGCCAGACATGTCTGTCGACTTGGGCACCGCAAATACCTTAATTTTCATCAAAAATCAAGGGATTGTCCTTAATGAACCCTCAGTAGTGGCTATTCGTCCCAACCAAAAGGTTGAAGCTGTGGGGGCAGCAGCCAAATCCATGCTGGGAAAGACGCCAAAGGAAATCACCGTCATCCGTCCAATGAAGGATGGCCAAATTGCCGATTTCGACATCACCAGCCGCATGCTGCGCTACTTCATCGAGAAAGCCATTGGCGGCAAATTTTTTGCGGGAAGTCCAAGAGTATTGGTGTGCATTCCGTGCAAGTCAACGGCAGTGGAAAAACGCGCAATTCGGGACTCAGTGGATGCTGCCGGCGCTCGAGAGGTTCTCCTGATCGAGGAACCGCTTGCCGCTGCCGTGGGTGCAGACCTTAACATCCAGGAAGCGCGTGGCTCGATGGTGGTGGACATTGGCGGAGGCACGACAGATATTGCGATCATGGCTTTGAACGGTGTGGTTGTTTCGGAAAGCATCAGAGTTGGTGGCGACGAGTTTGATAATTCTGTGCAGCTTTACATACGTCAACGGGAAGGGTGTGTTATTGGCGAATCTACAGCGGAGGCGATAAAGAAACAGATCGGTACGGCAATTGCACTGAACGATGTCAAGGAAATGACCGTGACAGGCCATTACCTAGCGGCAGGAGTGCCGCGCCGATTCGTGTTGACCAGCGATCATATGATCGAAGCTCTCAACGTTGCCACCCAAAAGTTGATGGATGCCGTGAAGTCCGCTTTGCAGCGTTGTCCTCCTGAATTGTCTGCGGATATCGCTGAAAGCGGGATCGTTCTAACCGGCGGAGGCGCACTGCTGCATGGGTTGGACGAATTGATACAGCAGGAGACTGGGTTGCCTGTAATGGTTGCAGAAAACCCCCTTACTTGCGTCGCTCGAGGATGCGGAAAAATACTTGACTCCGACTACGTTGAGCATCTAGTAATGAAATCCCGCTGAGGGTGCGCTAGTCCGTACTGGCAAAAAACAAAAGAGCATGACGTCAAACTGCTCGAACCATCAAGTCCTTCGGCATCCAAGCCAGTGAATCGATTTGGCACTACGTCGAGACAAGCGCTTTAACGCGGCCACTGTATTAGCCTCATTGATCTTCGTTTCTTTGACGTTGGTTGTGGTCGACTTGAACGGACGGTTCCTTCACACTCCACGTCAAGTCGCCACCTGGGTGACCAACGGTCTCTACGCCATTGTCAATACACCCAGCCGATGGATAGAGCGTTCATCGTTGTACTTTCAGGATCGACAAAGACTTCTCGACCGATACGACAATCGTGAATCAGAGATACAGGACTTAGCCGTTCAAGTACAGAGAACTGAAGCGATTCACGCGGAGAACTCGGAATTGCGCCAACTGCTGGCTTTGACGCAGCACGAAACCGAACTTGCATTTGTTCCGGCGGAATTGAGTGCGGTAAATTCTCGCGCAGGTAGGAACGAGATCGTCATCAATCGCGGTCAAACTCATGGAGTGAGAGACGGCATGGCCGTGATCGACAGCTCCGGAGTGTATGGCCAAATAGTCGAGGCTCTACCGTATACAAGCAGAGTGATTCTCATTACCGACCAACGACTGCCCGTGCCAGTAAGAGTTGCTAGAACTGGGCTCAACGCGGTTGCTGTCGGCGTGGGAAATTCCACTGAATTGGTGCTAGAGCATGCGGACATCACTGCCGACATACAAGTGGGCGACCAAATGATTGCTTCAGGTTTGGGAGGGATTTATCCCGTTGGCTATCCCGTCGGAGTGGTGACTGCGATCGAGCCTGACGCAGCTGGCGTCGAAGCACGCGTCACTGTCGAACCCTCTGCGACTATGCATCGTCGCAATTGGCTGCTTGTTGTCACCAGTGGGAGCACCAATGAAGTTGCTCAAGAATAACGTTGGCGTTGCGGTCACATTGACCGTTGCTTTGTTGGTGACTATGTTGGATGTGCCGTCATTTCTTCCTGATGTGTTGAAGTACTTTAGTGCCGATCTAGCACTGCTCGTTTGCTACTACTGGGCCACCAATCGGCCCGATCAGATCTCGTTGGTTGTACCGTGGTCCTTTGGGTTTTTCTTTGATGTGTTGCATGCGGAACCGCTTGGGCTTAATGGACTCATCCTGAGTATCGTTGTGTTTGTTGGACTGAACATTCCAAATCGGTCCAATCGTCCAATTGTTGGCTATCAGTTGTTGGGATTGTTCGTCCTTGTGATCTTTGCCCAAATTACGCGTCTAATAGCAATGCAGTATGTGGAATTTCCGGTTGAGGTATCCATTTTGGGCTCGATATGGTCGATTGTTGCTACTTTGCTAATCTGGTTCATCGTGGTGCTGGTGCTCGATAGGCTTGTCGCCAACGAGTCTGCGAACGTATCGTTCTCTTAGCATGACGGCCACAACCCACTATGCAATACCGGAGGGCGGTATTCGGTGACGCTAAAGTGGAGCTCGCAGTCTGACGCGAACTCCTGCAAGTTGGCTGTTTGAGCTAGTTGCTCTATTGAAAGCATCTCTATGCAATCTCGCTTAGGAAAAATATTGGTGCTAACAGTAACGGTGCTTGCCGTTGCGTTCGCGACTTTGTGTGTTGCGGGGAGAATTGTCGCGTGGCGTGTTCCACACCACGAGCAAGCAATAAATCAATGGTTTTCGTCCCATGGGATCCAGGTGGAAGGACCACGCTTGCGGTGGGCTGGATTGAACGCCATTGTCGAATTTGACAAACTCACTTCTCACTCTGTAGATGCGCATAGCGTTCGACTTGAGCTTGATTTTCTGCGCTCGCTCTGGCGCAATCACATCTCCCTAGCCGCGTTGGAAATTGAAGATCTTCAGTTCGCACTGGAGCGCACGAGCGACGGTTGGGCGTCGGTAGGTGCTGACTCATCCTCTGGTGATGCCAATGTGTTGGGCTGGTTGTGGAATGCCTCATCGGTCAACGTTCAATTGCAGGGGACTCTTACAAGTGGTGAAGTCAGCCAGCGTATCGAGGGTGCGATTCAGACCAAAACGGAGAGAGGCTTGCAGCACTCCTACATCACATTGCAATCACCTCAAGCATGTGACCAATGTGGATTGCATATGCACGTCGAAAGGCGAAAATCAATAATTTTTTCCGACGATGTCTTTGCACTTGAGGTCCGTGCAATTGAATTGAGTCTGGAGCCCAGCCTTTGGGGATTTGACTATCTGCGCGCTTTTGACTTGAACGGTACCCTGAGCGTGGTAATGCGAAACAATGTAGGAAAAGCAAGGCTTGTTTTCGACCTGCAGGGTTTAGATTCAGAGTCGGGTTCGGTGGCATTCTCGGGAGAACTCATCGGGAGCGTTGTGAAAGACGAAGCACATGGAGTTATTAGGCATTCCGCTGTGTCGCTAGGTCCTGAAAAAATCCCTTTGCCAGATCTTCATGGCGTTGTTCGGACGCAACCATTCACGACCCACGTATGGATGCTTAATGATGACTCAAGAGGCATTGTGGAATTGGTAAGAGGATTCGCCGAGCCCACGCACGCCTTACACACATGGGTCACTGAACTGTCTCCATCCGCTAGCGTTGAGCTGTTTCAAGCGGCTTACGATCAAAGTGGCCTGACAATGCGAACCGTTGTCGAAGACCTCCGCACGCAATCGTTCGGTGCAGTGCCCAGCATTCGAGCCGAAGCGATCGAGTTAACGGGGAAGGGGCGCAACATACTTATAGAGTCGCGCCGCCGACCTGTGGAAATCGAATTCGAGTCTCTGTTCGATGACGCCAAACTGTTCGACCAATTTGACGGATCCATGCTAATTGCGTTCACAGTCGATGGGGTTGGCGTTCGTTTAGACATGCCCAATGCCCATTTCCAGGACTCTCACGTTGAGGCCAAATTTGGATTCTTTCATGATTCGCGGGAGCTAGAGTCGTCTCTTGGAGTTGCCATCCGATCCGATGGGTTTGATGTAGGCGAATTGCAAGGGCTCGTACCGACCAATATTCCCGACGCTGCGCAATCGTGGCTTGAGACGAATATTCAGGCGGGGCGTACTTTTGATACTCAAGTCGTAGTGCAATCAATAATGTTGGAAGACTTTGAAGCCCGTCCAGTTGTTGTGGAAGCCTATGGTCGATTGGCCGAGGTCGAGGTTTCCTATGATTCGAATTGGCCAATCTTGAATGATCTGAGTGGGGAACTGTGGTTGTCTCGAGAAGCGCTCGAGGTAGCTGTCGAGTCGACGCATTCACAGGGAATTGCGGTAAATTCCGGACGAGTTTTCATTCCGTTTGATGAATCTGAAATTGAGGTGAGCTTCGCCGCAGACTCACCAGCTACGCTTGCACTCGACTTTGTCCGTAGTACTCCGTTGCGGGAAGCACTGAAATTCGACACCAGAGACTACTCGGCATCAGGTCCGTTAGACATCGAAGCTAGCATGCGTTTGTCAGCAAACGGAGTGTCGTCGCTAGATGTGTCCGTTGGCTTTGTAGATGTTGACATAGATCTTGCACGTATCGGCATGGGAGTACGAGACCTATCGGGAACCATTCGTTTTGCTAGCCCATTTGAAATTGTGGGAACTGGATTGAACGCGACTCTGTTTGATCGAGAGATAGACATACAGATTGACACTACCAATCCCCACGACGACGATGCCATTGTTGCGATGACTTTGAATGGAAAGTTCTCGCCAGAAAATATTTCTCCCCTTGTTGGGGAGTGGCTAACGAATGTGGCAAGCGGGGAATCTGAATTTCGCATGCAGCTGAAGGTTGCCACCGGCGGCGCGACCCCAGCGGAATTGTTTGCCACCAGCGACTTGCAAGGCATTCACCTGAATCTTCCCCACCCGTTCGGAAAAGAAGCCGACGAAGTACGTCCATCAAATTTCGTCATGCACTTCGAGGAGACTCCCACAGTGCGGTTCGAATCAGGGGAAATGGACTCGCTATTCTTGCTGAAGCCAAATAGTGATCCAATTGGAAGCATTGGATTAAATGTTCCGCCCCACCCGATAACTTCCTTGGATTCAGGATTGCACGTGACTGGGTCGTTGGATGCTGTTGTAGTAGGAACTCAACTCGCGCAAGGTGGTGGTTTCCCATCTGATTTGACTATACGAGAGTTGTCTATTCAAAAAGTCGAAATTGACGCGCTCTCCTTTGCAAATGTCCGTCTCGATGGACACATTTCGGGCACCGACATTGACTTGACAGTTCACTCGGATGAATTGATTGGTACTGCCAAACGCTCCGGCGAAGGGCGACTTGCCGTTGATATAGATCGACTACAAATTAGCGAGAACGGGTCTGACGAGGAAGATCCCCTAAAACCAGAAATCACTTCAGTTCTGCCAGACGTGGATTTGTCCATAGAAGACATCGTGATTGTGGACAACGAAGGAACGCCCGCAAGTTACGGTTCATGGTCAATGGCAATTGATGTGGACGAACACAATGTGTCCGTATCCAATCTGCGAGGCGTAGTAAGAGGCTTGACTATCGAGGGGCAAGTCGCCTGGGACACTAGTGCCAACTCTAGCAACTTCGTGGGTTCGGTCCATGCCACCAAACTTCAGGACGTGTTAGAGCAGTGGGACTACGATCCAAACGTTGAGAGCGAGTCCGTTACTGTTGCAGCTAACTTGAGTTGGTTGGGTTCTCCCTTGTACGCTGACCTGTACTCAACGCGAGGGTCGCTAGTTGGCGACTTGGAGGATGGACGATTCATCGATGTCAATGCTGGAGGTGGCGCACTGCGCATCATTGGATTGTTGAGCTTCACCGCGATGCTAGATCGATTGCGATTGAATTTCCGTGACGTGTTCGGTGAGGGTACAAGGTTCAATCGGATACTGTTCGTCGTTGACCTTGAGGAAGGAGTGCTCAAAGCAAATCAACCTGTTGTAATCAAGACAAACGGACCTGAGGTCTCCTTTGCTGGGGACTTGGACATGAAGCAGGAAACCGTAGAGATGGAGGTGGTTGTGACGTTGCCGGTCGCCGGCAGCATTCCTTGGTACGTCGCCCTAGCTACGGGAAGCCCCGTGGCAGTGATTACCACCTTGGCGGCGAAGAAGCTCTTTGAAGGTCAAATCGACCAAATGTCCTCGAGCAAGTATCGAATTACTGGCACAATAGACGACCCGAAAATTGAACTCATCGGAGTTTTCCGAGATAGCCTCGATCCGGCCGAAGAAGAATCGGAAGACCAACCTGTCCCCATGGAGGAATCAGACCAATGAATCAGGATGTAGCTAATAGTGCAAAGAGTCACTTGCTAGACCCCGGAGACATTACGGACGTCAAGCTACAAGATTTGATGGGACACATGATGTCCCGTCAAATAGATCGAGGCGAGCTCTATTTTCAGAGCAATCGAAACGAATCGTGGGCTCTTGAGGAGGGATTGGTAAAAGATGCTGGATTTAGCGTGTCGAGAGGAATTGGGGCACGAGCCGTTGCTGGCGAGAAAAGTGGCTTTGCTTATGCGGATGACATTAGGCCGGAAGCCCTAGAGCAGACGGCGAGCGCTGCGCGGTCCATTGCACGGCAGGGAAGCAGCGAATCGGCACATGTAGTGGTCCGACAAGATGTGCCGCAGGTCTATCAGGACGTCGACCCAATCAGCTCGGTTTCCTACGAGGACAAGGTTGCCCTTCTCTCGCGAATCGATCGGTTCACTCGAGGACTGGATCCGCGAGTGAAGGAAGTAAACGTGCGAATTTCAGCAACCCACGAAACCATATTCATACATTCGAGCGATGGCGTGAGTAGCGGAGACATTCGACCGTTGGTGAGATTTGGGGTCTCGGTAATCGTAGAGCAGGATGGTCGTCGTGAGCAAGGAGTTGGCGGAGGAGGCGGACGCCACGACTTGAGGTGGCTATTTGAGGATGAGAATGCGGAATCGTTTGCCCGAGAAGCCGTCAGGCAAGCGCTGGTGAATCTCGAAGCTATCGACGCACCGGCTGGTCCGATGACCGTAGTTCTTGGTCCAGGTTGGCCGGGAGTGCTGCTGCACGAAGCAGTGGGCCACGGATTGGAGGGCGACTTCAATCGCAAGGGCACTTCGGCATTTTCCAATCGAATTGGCCAAAAAGTAGCGTCCTCCCTGTGCACTATCGTCGACGATGCAACCCTGCAAGATCGACGTGGGTCGCTCACGGTGGACGACGAAGGCACACCGGGACAAAGAACGGTCCTCATCGAGGATGGAATCCTCAAGGGTTACATGCACGACAAACTAAACGCAGCCTTGATGGGAACGGCAAGCACCGGAAATGGACGAAGGGAATCGTACGCCCACCAACCCATGCCGCGAATGACCAACACCTTTATGTTGGCTGGAAAGAGCGATCCAGACGAAATTATTGGAAGTGTTGACCAAGGAATATACGCCGTGTCCTTTGGCGGCGGACAGGTCGACATCACTTCTGGGCAGTTCGTTTTTTCAGCTACGGAAGCGTACCTGATTGAGAACGGGAAGACATCGGCACCCATACGGGGCGCAACGCTCATTGGTAATGGACCAGACGTAATGACAAGAGTGTCGATGATTGGGAACAATCTCGAGTTAGACACGGGAGTTGGTGTTTGTGGGAAAGACGGCCAGGGCGTTCCAGTTGGTCTGGGTCAACCTACGCTTAAGGTTGACGAGATTACGGTTGGAGGAACCTCGGCATGACAAAGGCAGCAACCGCAGACGTTGTTGGACATGAAGCCGACATCAAAGAACCACACACACGGGAGGATGAAGAGTCTCTGAAAGGATTCGTGTCAAGGATCCTTGACGAAGCCAAGCTTCAGGGAGCAGATGCTGCAGAAGTCTCCGCAGGGGACGATATTGGTCTATCAGTGGTCGTCCGTGCGGGCGATCTGGAGACGGTGGAGTTCAGTCGAGACCGAGGGTTTGGCATTACCGTGTACATCGGCAACCGCAAGGGTGGTTCGTCTACAACCGACACCAGCGAAGAGTCCATTCGCGAGTCGGTAAGGGCTGCTGTAAACATAGCTCGCCACACTGAATCGGATCCGCATAGCGGTCTGGCTGATCCGGATCGATTGGCCACCGAATTTCCGAATTTGGATCTCTATCATCCGCAACCCATGGACGTAGAAGTGGCGAAAGAACGCGCCCTCGTCGCAGACTCCGCGGCGATGGATTTCGATTCTCGCGTATTCAAGACGGATGGTGCCCGCATCGATGCTTCTTCGTCGTGCGCCGCCTACGGAAACAGCTTGGGGTTTCTCAACGCGGAAAGGGGTTCTCGTTACAGCGTGTTTTCCGACGTTATAGCCAAGAGTGACAATGGCATGCAACGCGACTACTGGTTCTCAACCGCACGACACGCCGGCGAATTGGATTCGCCCACCGAAGTTGGCGAAACGGCAGCGCGAAGGGCAGTGATGAAGCTCGATCCGCGTCCCATTCCCACCGGCGAATATCCCGTCTTGTTTGACAGCAACATGGCTAGCGGCTTGATATCGCATCTAATCAGTGCGCTTGGTGGTCGAGCACAGTACTTGAAGGCCTCTTATCTTCTCGACTCTCTGGAAGAAACTGTGACAACTAGCGAATTGACGTTGCACGAATATCCGCACGTGAAACGTGCACTTGGCAGTCGGACACATGACTCTGAGGGTGTGGCCACTACGGAAAAAGCGTTCGTCGAAAACGGCACTGTTCGAAATTACGTGCTTAGCAGCTACTCGGGGCGGCACCTCAACATGCCAACGACGGGCAACGCTTCAGGTGTCTGCAACCTGACCGTCGAAGCCAAGACGCAACCCGTGGAAGAGATTCTGAAACAAATGGGAACCGGGTTCGTGGTCCACTCCTTGATGGGTCAGGGGGTCAACATTGTGACCGGCGATTATTCTCGAGGTGCGTCAGGCTACTGGGTCGAAAACGGCGAACTAGCTCATCCTGTGGACGAGCTCACAATAGCTGGAAATTTGAGGGACATATTCTGTCGCATGGTCGCTTTCGGAGACGACATCGACTTGCGAAGACCAGTTCGCACGGGATCGATTCTTGTGGAGGCCATGACTGTAGCCGCGAACTGAGCTGTAATCTACTCTTGCTCGCCGAATCTACTGTCTATCAATTCGCTGAGTTGCTTGTAGGCCTGCTCTGACTCGTCGCCTTGCGTCTGTAGCACGAGTTCGGTGCCTTCGGCAGCGCCTAGTGTCATGATGTTCATGATGCTCTTGCCGTTCACCAGACTAGACTCGTCGTGCCCCAGTTGCACTGTGCAGGGAAACGATTTAGAGACTTGGATGAACTTGGCCGCGGCTCGGGCGTGTAGGCCCAGCTTGTTTACGATCGTTACTCGTCCAACTGCCACTAGCTCGAACCATCCTGCTCTCGATGACGGACGAGAACATTGGGATAGGAATCTCGAAAAGCATGAGCGAGGCGTTCGGCCATGTAGACCGACCGATGGCGTCCGCCCGTACATCCTGTAGCCACCGTCATGTAGACGCGATTTTGCCGCTCAAATTGCGGCAGCCATTCGTGTAAAAATCCAACAATTTGTTGAAACATGTGATTGACTACCTCGTGCTTTGCGAAGAACGCTTTGACAGGCTCGTCAAATCCCGTCAATTCACGAAGTTCAGCATCCCAGTGCGGGTTGGGAAGACATCTCAGATCAAATACAAAATCGGCATCCACAGGAACCCCATGTCGATACGCAAATGACCTGAATAGAAGAGACACGCTTCTCTCGTCGACATCCACTAGTCGTTCCTTGGCAATTTGCACAAGGTCGTGACCGGAAAGTTGTGTTGTATCAATCTTTAGGTCGGCTCTCTCGGCAAGATGCTGGAGCAACCTTGTCTCGAGATCAATTGCCTGTCGCAAGTCGGTCTCGTTCTTTTCGAGAGGATGTCGTCGACGAGTTTCGCTGAATCGTTTCACGAGTACCGGGCCGCTCGCATCCAAGTAGATAACTCTTGGCGTAATGTCGTCCCCGACGAGTGCTTGTAGGATTTCCGGCAACTGAGACAAAGCCGAAGGGGGGCTGCGCGCATCTATCGACACTGCAAATCCTTGCGTTACTTGATCGTTGGTGGTTTCTTCAACATAACGCTCGAGCAAGCTGGCAGGGAAATTATCGATGCAATTGAACCCCTCGTCTTCCAAGGCGTGCAGCACCGTGCTCTTTCCAGATCCCGATCGGCCAGTAATTACGAAGAGCTTCATGAGGCTGAGACCTCATTGACTAACTGCATGAACGTTGAGTGCAACTCGGTCGAAGACGACGCTTCAAGTAGTCGAACCATATTTGATTCTTGACTGCAGACTAAGGCGACGGTTTTCAAGATTTCCAAGTGCGAGCTCGTTTCCTTATTGGGTACGACTAGTGCCATTATGAGCTTGACATACTCGTCTGGACCAAATTGAACATCTGGCTCCACACGAAGCAACACTGCGGCAGGAAAGCTACAGTGGTCGTCTCTGCAATGTGGAATGGCCACTCCACTATCGTCGAGTGCGGTGCTACCCAGCTCTTCGCGGGCCGTTAATTTCTCAAGTAGATCACGCGCATCTAGTTGTTCGCACCGCCGGCTCAATAAGTTCGAAGCGGATTCCAACGCGGACTTTCGAGACTTGCACTCTTGAACAAACTCCACGCTAGTAGGCTGGAGAATGGAATTGAAATCGATCACAAAGGTATTTTGCAAGCGAGTGGAACTCGCTCATCGCGGATCTTAACGATGGCGAGTTGATTTTTCCTTGTGTTTGATTACTTGGCGATCCAACTTGTCTACAAGTGAATCAACAGCTGTATGAATGTCGGAAGCGCGTGAGTTGGCGAATAACTCATTGCCGTTTACGTGCACTGTTGCTTCCGCACAATATTCTATTTTATCGACCGACAGAATCACACGTACGGATGTAATGTGATCGTAGTGGCGTTGAAGCCGGGATAGTTTCTTCTGAATGGTGTTGCGTATGTGGTTGTTGACTTCAACGCGATTGCCTGTGATAGCAAGTTGCATCCTTCAACTCCTCACCTAAAACCGGGTCCGTTTGTATCTATCTTACAAAGGAACTCTATGGCTTGTTCAAGATTGCCTTAAGAGTCCCTCATGCTTGTCGCAATCTTGAAGCTGGAATGGACAGGGATTCGCGGTACTTTGCAACGGTTCGACGCGCAATGCGTATGTTTTGTTTGCGGAGATGCAGAGCAATTGCGCTATCAGACAGGGGCATTCCCGGGTTTTCCTCGCTAGTGAGTTTACGAATGATTGCCTTGATCGCCCGGCTGGAAACTTCGTTGCCCTGATTAGTGAGAACATGACTGGAGAAGAAGTACGAAAGTTCATAGATTCCTCTCGGGGAATCCAAGTACTTGTGCGTGGTGATTCGTGAAATCGTTGACTCGTGCATTCCCACTGTTCTGGCTATGTCGGAGCGAAGCAATGGTCGCATTGCGGAATCTCCCTGTTCGAAAAAAGCCTGTTGTTCCGATACGATGGCCGCGGCAGTCTTCAGGAGCGTGAGTCGGCGATGTTTCAAGCCTTCAAGAATTGCTTTTGCTTCGCGATGTTGCTTTTGAAGCAGTGACTTTTGACTGCCCGCTTCCATTTGATCCATGCATTGTTTGTAAAGGGGGTTGATGCGCACGGAGGGCAGAGCGTCGTCATTCAAGTCCACGATCCATTCGCCTTTGACTTTGCGAATTACAACGTCGGGTACAACATACGAAGCATCAATCGAACAGAATGAAGCTCCCGGTCTGGGATTGAGCGAACGTATCAATTCAATTGCGACATCCAATTCGTCCGAGTCTGCGTTTGTCACTCGCTGCATGTGCTCATAGTTGCGAGCCGTCAAGGCGTCAAAGCACTCGTCTACCAATTGCAATGCGAGCTCATGGACCGGGCTAGCGGCTTCGAATTCGCGTAGTTGCAGTCTTAAGCATTCGCGGAGGTTTCTAGCGCCAACTCCCGGCGGATTCATGCTTTGAATCGTCTTCAAACCAAGTTCAAGACCTTGTTCGTCAGTCCCAGTCAACGACGATAGATCTTCGCTTATTTCTTGAATCGAGTGCCGCAAATAACCATCTTCGTCAAGAAAGTCGACAACGAACTGGGCCATGAGTCGTTGCTGCTCGGTCAGGTTAGCCAGTTCGATTTGTTCCATCAGGTGGTCAGAGAGCGTAGTCCGATACGTTTGCAGGTCGAGAATATCGGCGTTAGGACTTGCAGCAACGACCTCTCCAGCGTAGGTTTCCGACCACTCTATATCACTGCGGCCTTCAATTGCAGAGAGGTCGATTCCAGGATCATTGATGAGTGCTTCAGAAAGAGAATCGAGTTCTGCTGTTGAATTGTGACTCTCCACTTCCTCACCGTCTTCATCGAAGGCCTCGTCGGCATTGTCACCATCGCTTGTATCCATCAGAGGTTCTTCGAAGTTCACGTCTTCGTCAGTTTGGTTGGTGTCATCGTTCCACTCAAGCATCGCGTTCGATTCGCAAGCCGAATGTAGTTCCTGCGTAAGTTCAAGCGAGGAAAGTTGAAGCAAGCGTATTGCTTGTTGCAGCTGGGGAGATACCTTGAGAAGTTGCCGCTGATTAAGCGAAAGAGACTGTTTCATGGCCAACAGCGGATCAAAGCTTAAAGTCTTCGCCTAGATAGGATCGTCTCACGGCCGGATTCTGGAGGATTGCTTCGGTGTCGCCCTCAGCGATTACATGCCCTTCGTTCACAATATAGGCACGATCACATAGATCCAGCGTATCCCTTACATTGTGATCAGTGATTAGGACTCCAATGCCTCTGGATGTCAAATGTCTGACGTTGTGCTTGATATCCGCTACGGAGATTGGATCCACGCCCGCAAAAGGTTCGTCAAGCAGCATGAATTTGGGTTCTGAAGCTAGGGAACGCGCAATTTCCAGTCTTCTTCGCTCACCTCCTGAGAGCTGCTCTCCCATTGTGTTTCTAACTTCTTGCAATCCAAATTCGTCGAGTAGTGCTTCGGTTCGTTTGCGTTTCTGTTGGCGGGTCAACCCCGTCTGCAACTCTACGATAGCCAAAACATTCTTGTAAGCTGTCAGTCGACGAAAAACACTTGCTTCCTGAGGCAAGTATCCAAGGCCATGCCGTGCCCGGACGTGCATGGGCGCTTTGGTGGCATTGAATTCATCGATGTGAACAGATCCGGAATCCATTCTCACGATCCCCACGATGCAGTAGAAGCATGTAGTCTTTCCAGCGCCATTTGGACCCAGAAGACCGACTACTTCTCCGGTGGCTACAGCAAGTGAAATGTCTTCGACTACTTTTCGCTTGCCATAGCGCTTAGAAAGGTGCTCGGCTCTAAGAAGGCTCGATTTCTGTGGCGAATTCATTGAAGAAACCGAGTCGCACGTCAGTCGTTCTCGGTCTCCCCTAAGGAACCAATGTCAAGGATTGTGATTTCTACTTGCTTGTCTGGGTTCGTTGATTTCGCTTCGAATTGGTTGTTTTGAAGATCAAATCGAATGATGTCGCCGACTATCGACATCTCGTCGCTGAGAATTTCGGCATCGCCTCGAAATTCAATCCAGTTGTCGTCCAACCGGAAGACGAGAGAGGCAGCCTCACCATTAAGCGTTTGCAATTCGTCGTCCTGTCCGACTTGGAATCGAAATCTAATGGGCGAACCGGTGGCCTCGAAACTAACAAATGTTCCGTCTTCGGTATGAAGCAGAACTTTGTCAGCATCAAGTTGCATGGGGCCTTGCTGTAGCACAACATTGCCCGACGCCTCGGCGGCACCATCGAGCGAACCGCGAATGTCATCCGCTGAGATGATTAACGGATCTTGGACTTCCCGGCTATCGGCTCCGATGCACAGGCATAGACCGATTGCAATTGCGCCGAAAGCAACTGCTCGAACGCGATCACTCATGCCTGTAGACGACTTGGACACGCTGCTCAGTGTTGCTTGACAGGTGGAACTCATCGCTAGCTAGATCAAATTCAAATCTCGGCGCTGTAAACGTGGCGTTTTCGTTCTTGATAGTAACAGGATGATCACTGCCAAGCTTGCGTTGATGGGGGTACAGGACTAGGTTGCTGCCCACCAGCGAGAGGCGTGTCGCATCCGCATCGCGAGAGGTCACCTGAACGTTGCCAAGTAGGTCTATTCGCTGCTCTTTGTCAATCGACGGAGCATCGCCGACCGGTTGCAGAACTCCTGCCGACGCAGTCATTTGCCATTGTGTACCTGTATCCAAGTACACCTCTAATTGTATGTCCTTCATGGTAACGGACTGGTCTTCGGTGGAATGCTCTACAACGGAAGCCGTGGCTTTGTAGGCAAGCGATCCATCGTCGGCAAATTCTAGGATCTCAGCAGATTGGATGAATAGGTTGGGTTCGTCACTCAGATCCTGCGACGTAGAGGGGGATGATTCCTGTCTCGGTACTAGGAAGAGCCACAGAATCACTCCGCCGATAGCTGCAAGACACATTCCTAGGACCGTCCAGCGTTTCAAAGCTTTCTTCCTTCCAGCAAGAGGTCGCAAAACTCTCTAACAGCGCCTCGACCTCCCCGTCGGTCAGTTACTAAATCGGCAGCAGCTTTAGCAGTCTTTACGGCGTCCGCCACCGCGACGGCAAGTCCTACCGCCTTGAAGACTGGAATGTCGGGTACATCGTCGCCAATGTGGGCGACTTGATCCAGGCTCAAGCCTTGACGAGCACAATATTCGTTCAAAACAGCCAGCTTGTCCTCTATACCTTGATAGACATCCACGATGTCCAACTCGCGTGCGCGCAATTCCACTGCTAAAGAGTTGCGCCCAGAAATGATCGCCACGCCAATTCCGGCGGCTTGGACAGCTTTGACCCCGTAGCCATCATGCACATGGAACGATTGGATCACCATGCCGTTGCTGTCGTAGGTGATTCGACCGTCCGTAAGAACGCCGTCTACGTCAAGTGTGAGTGCGCGTATGGCAGAAACGCGAGATTGCAGGTCGGGGTTCAGATTTTGGATCTGTGTCATCCATCCTGCCAGAACACCAGCACGATGTAGCAGCAGTATGAGACTAGCAGCACTGCACCTTCGCTTCTCGTGATGATCTTCTTTGCCCCAATTCCATTGGCGAACAGTGCCACGAGAATGGTTAGAGCAAACATAGTTCCAAAATCTCGCCAAAACTCGATTGCGGTTATTGCGGTGCCGGCGGGTTTCATGAGAGCGGGAACGGCGAGGACGGCGAGGAGATTGAGAATGTTGGAGCCCACTATGTTGCCCACGGCGATTCCAGGGCTCTTGCGCAGTGCTGCGGCCATCGTTGCCGCAAGTTCTGGCAAGCTTGTTCCCGCTGCAACTACTGTCAACCCAATGAGCATCTCGCTCACGCCCATTTGGCTGGCCAAGTGCTCTGCGGCAGTCACGATTGCCCTTGCTGAGAAGAGAAGTACGATCAGCCCAACGATCAGTTGGATCCAGGCTCTACGGCGCGACATCCCTGAGAGGTTTTCTATTTCGCTTTCTATTTCCTCGGGCAATTGCCCCGTGGACTTTGACTCGCGAACAAGCCTATACAGGATGAAACCGAGTAGACCAAGAAGCAGGATGCCATCGACATAGCCCACAACTTGGTTGGCGAGACAAAACGCTGTCAGGAAGGTGGCTAGAAGCAACAGAGGCAGTTCGTGACGCAGAACCCGATTTCCAAAGGGAAGTGGAACAACAATGGCAGTCAGCCCCAGCACAAGCCCTATGTTGGCGATGTTCGATCCGATCGCATTGCCAATGGCGACATCTGGACTTTCCGTTAGTGAGTCCATGATGGCGACGAATATTTCCGGCGCGGACGTGCCGATGGACACTGCCGTCAATCCAATGATGAGTTCCGATACGCGGAGGTAGTGCGCCGTGACCTTGGCACCGTCGACGAAGTATGAAGCGCTCACGACGAGCACTACGAATCCACCGGCGAGCACGGCGATCCAAACCAGCATACCTTCCAGAGCTACCACACGAATTGGATTTCGATTGTATCAGTCGAGTTTGCGGCAGATGCTCTACTATGTTGAGGCGTATTTGAGCCACAATTCGGTGCTCGCGCCATAATTGTCTAGGAGTTTAAGGACAACTTCATGGATTTGCAGAGTGCAATTGAAAGTAGATTGGCAGATCGGTTTAGAGATGCCGCATTCAGCGTGGAAGTTAGTGGTAACCATGCTCAGATTTCTATTGCGACTAGTCAATTCGAAGGCCTGACGCCTGTGAAGCGTCAGCAACTGGTCTACGGTTGCCTCACTGAGCTCATACGCACCGGAGAACTGCACGCAGTGACGATCAAGGCTAAGACAGCGGAAAGCAGTTGAGAGTAGGTCTTTTCCGTGGATAGGTTGCTCATTCACGGCGGTCGACCGCTTGAGGGCACGACTCGAGCATCGGGATCCAAGAATTCTTCACTGCCCATTCTTGCCGCAACATTGCTGGCTTCTGAGCCGGTCTGCCTCAACAGTTTGCCTCATCTTCGAGACATTACAACCATGGTGGAGTTGTTGGTGGAATTGGGAGCGAATGTCAGCGTCGACGAACGCCTCGGGGTGACTGTGGACACCAACACCATTCGTGTTCTCCGGGCTCCTTACGATCTGGTGAGGAAAATGCGAGCGTCGTTCCTTGTGTTGGGGCCGCTTCTCGCCCGCTATGGAAAGGTAGAAGTATCGTTGCCGGGAGGGTGCGCTATAGGCACCCGTCCTGTGGACCAGCATCTGAAAGCGCTAGAGCAAATGGGAGCGGACCTTGTCATCGAGGACGGCTATGTTAAGGCTTCCTGCGACAAGGGTCTTGTCGGCGCCAATATACGGATGGACCTTGTGACCGTGGGCGGTACTCAAAACGTCATGATGGCGGCGACGCTTGCAAAGGGCACTACCGTTATCGAGAATGCCGCCCGGGAACCAGAAATAGTTGAACTGGCCAGCTGTTTACGTGCGATGGGAGCCCAGATTTCCGGTGAAGGCACCGAGACCATAGTAGTAGAGGGTCGAGAACAACTTGGCGGATGCATGTATCGGGTCATGTCAGACCGAATTGAGGTGGGCACCTACTTGATAGCCGCCGCGGCTACTGGAGGTCATCTAAGAGTCGATGAGGCATGTCCTGAAACACTTGGCGCAGTGCTCGCAAAATTAGGTGATTTCGGTTGTCGTGTGATCGTCGATGGTTCTACTATTGAATTGGATGCACGAGGCTTCACGCCGAGCGCGGCAGACGTACGCACGGAAGCGTATCCTGGAATTCCTACCGATCTTCAAGCCCAGTTCATGGCATTGAATTGTGTCTCCGAAGGACAGGGACGAATAACAGAAACCGTGTTCGAAAATCGGTTCATGCACGTTCAGGAGCTAGTACGACTTGGAGCCAGTATTCGGCTTGAGAATCCTACAACGGCGGTCGTGACTGGTGTGAAGGAACTGCGTGGCGCACAAGTTATGGCGACTGATTTGCGGGCGTCCTCGAGCCTCGTCATTGGCGCCTTGGCCGCGGTAGGAACCACCACGATCAGCCGCATCTACCATATCGATAGAGGCTATGAGTGCATAGAGGAAAAGCTGCGTTGGCTGGGTGCGGACATCGAGCGGCTGCACGTATGAGCATCAAGTTTAGGCGATATATTGCCGATGCGCCCGGCTTCGAAGAGTCATTGAACGAACTGACGAGCTGGGACGCTAGGGAGGACCCGGGCGTGCTAAGCGAGGTTCGCACGGTCGTAGAAGCAGTCAGGGAGGGCGGCGACAAAGCTGTTCTAGATTTTGCAGCCGAATTCGACAATGCCACTGTGTCCAGCATCAGCGAGCTGAAAGTTACTAAACAAGCGTTGCTACGTTCTTGGGAGCGAATTTCAAGGCAGCAACGAGAAGCCCTAGAGTTGGCTGCGGACAGAATACGGAGTTTTCATGCCTCCCAAGTGGAAGAGGGGTTCGAAATTGCTGACGATCACGGCAATTTGGTTGGACAACGCGTCTCCCCCTTGTCGCGAGTGGGAGTGTATGTACCAGGAGGATCGGCATCCTATCCCTCGACCGTGCTAATGACGGTAATTCCGGCACGAGTTGCGAATGTGGACGACATCATCGTATGCACTCCCCCAACCCGTGAAGGGAATAACGATCTGCTCTTTGCGTCTCTCCATCTTTCCAATCCAAATGAAATTTACTGCATTGGCGGAGCCCATGCCATTGCAGCGATGGCGCAGGGTACGGAGTCGATTCCTTCTGTAGACAAGATTGTCGGACCTGGAGGACCTTGGGTCGCTGCAGCAAAAAGGCTTGTTTTTGGTCAGGTAGGAATTGATTCGATAGCCGGTCCCAGCGAGGTGCTGGTGATTGCAGATGGCACGGCTTCTGCTCGTTGGGTCGCGTTGGATCTCATGTCGCAGGCCGAACATGATGTGTCGGCACAGGCCATTTTGATCTGTTTGAGCGAGTCATTTCTAGCAAGCGTGGAACTGGAATTGAATGAGCTCTTGCTTGAGCAGCCGAGGCAAGAGGTCATCAGTGAATCCATCCGCCGTCGTGGAGCAGCCATCCTAGTATCAACTCTTGAGCAGGCTACGCAAATCGCCAACCGCATCGCACCTGAACATCTGCAGCTAGCGGTAGCAAATCCTCGAGAAATTGCTAAGGGAGTGAGAAACGCCGGAGCGATTTTCTTGGGTGCCTCGAGCTCCGAAGTCCTAGGTGATTACGTTGCAGGGCCAAGTCACGTGTTGCCAACCTACGGTACAGCAAAATATGCGTCTCCATTGGGTGTGTACGACTTCGTCAAGCGCACTTCAATTGTTGAACTACAGCGCAGGGGAATAGATAACTTGAGCAGGGCGGCTTCGGTCCTGGCGGAAGGCGAGGGTCTACTGGCTCATGCAGCGGCAGCAAGGGCTCGAATCCCCGGTATGGACCACAACCGTGACCGCACTCCGTCGACATAGTCTGATTATCTCTAGCGGCGCCTCTACATGAGGTTGGATCCTCAACAACTAGAGGCTAAACGTCACTTCGATGAGTTAGCGAAGCGAATTCAAAGCTCTTGGAAGCAAGTAGGTTTATTCGAACAATTGATCCGATTGGTGTCGAATAACCATTCAACGCCGCAGGGGCTCTATGTGTGGGGCGGTGTAGGTCGCGGCAAGACCATGTTGCTGGACGAGTTCTACGAGGTTCTGGCAACGCCTCGCAAGCAACGTTCGCATTTTCACAGCTTCATGCAGGATATTCACGCCGCTCTCAAGTCAAAATCGGGCCGGACTAATCCGTTGCGGGAAGTCGCAGACCAAATCGCACAAGATGTTGACGTATTGTGTCTGGACGAGTTCTTCGTTTCCGACATCGGCGACGCCATGATCCTAGGCGAGCTCCTCCGTAGGCTTGACGAATTTCACGTTGTGTTGGTGACGACGTCGAACATAGAGCCAAACAGACTCTATGAGAACGGTTTACAGAGGCGCAGATTTCTTCCCGCAATCGAATTGATCGAGAATCGCATGAAGGTGGTGTTCCTTGGCGGGCAAACCGACTATCGGCTTCGAGCGTTACAAACCCGAGATCTCTATCGAATTGGGTCATGTGCAAGCGGCGAATTGTTGAAAATGGATATACGTGAATTCATTGGCCGGGACAAGTGCTATCCCAGCCCGATTCGTGTCAACAGTAGAGACATTTCTACTCTGTATCGTAGCGATGGCGTAGTGGCCTTTCGATTTCAGCACTTATGCGGAGGACCTCGCAGCGCTTTAGACTACATCGAAATTGCCCGCACGCACCATACTTTGGTGGTATACGAAGTACCGGAATTGGGTCCTCACCTGGAGGAATCAGCCCGAAGGTTCATTTCATTGGTTGATGTCTTGTACGACCGAAACGTGAATCTAGTCTTGCATGCGGCGAAACCGGTGCACGAACTCTATTCAGGAGAACGCCATAGTTTTGAGTTTGAGCGAACCACGAGCCGAATTGTCGAAATGAGCTCCGCGGAATATCTCTCAAAGGCGCACCTCGCATGAAACGGGGCTTAGTTTTGCGGTACAACGTTCGAACTGTCTGGAGTATTCTGACACGAGCAATTTCTTGATGAACGACAAGAGGTTGCTGTTCAGCATGAAATGTGTTCTCGGGTATAGGAGAACAATGAAATGAAATTCAATTCGCGGCGTGCGGGTCTTCAGCTAGTGCTTAACTCAGCATTGCTAGCAGCGGCTTCGCTTGTTCACGCGAAACCAGAGTACTTCGCTGCTGCGATGGACTACGGGGCTGAGGACTGTGCGTTCTGCCATGCAACCGCGAAAGGTGGAGAAAGTGTCAATGAAAGGGGACAATGGCTTATAGACGAACGCGTTCGTCGTAACGTGGAAGATATTGACGTCGACTGGCTTAAATCTAGGGAAGATGCTCTCTCGGACGACCCAACGGGGAACATCGAGGATTCTGACACATTGCCGGAGGTGGAGGATGCCGCGCCCGCTGAACGAGTGGAAGATCCCGAACGCCCCTTCGACTTCACGACAGACTTTGGTGAGTGGCCGGCCTACAGTGGCGACATCGGTGCTCAAAAATACTCCCCCCTGAACCAAATCACCCGAGAAAACTTAGACGATCTCCAGGTCGCGTGGATTTGGACTTCCGAGATCGACACGGGCGTTACCGATAGGGCGAATGCTCGTCGCGCCCCCGACAGTTTCAAAGGAACGCCTCTCATGGTGGATGGGCGCATATTCGTACGCACTCGCTACTCGACCGTAGAGGCGGTTGACGCACAAACAGGTGAGACGCTGTGGGCTTTTGACCCAGGCACTAAGAATGGACCAAGACCAGCAATGTTTGGTTTTTCCACTCGAGGTCTAGCGTTTCACAAAGACAAGGAGGGAAGTCGAATCCTGCTTACAACCTCTCGTGGCTGGTTGATCGCGCTGGATCCTGAAACGGGAGAACCGATAGAAAGCTTTGGGGCAAAGGGCCGTGTGGATTTGACAAAGGGATTGCGACGCCCACTTGATCGACGCAGGGTGACATGGAGTCAAGCGCCCAATGTTTGCGGAAATGTTGTTGTGGTAGGAAGCCAAACCGACGATGGATCCCATTCTTGGACGTTTTCTGGAGAGTGGAACAGCAACCTCCCACTTGGCGATGTTAGGGGTTTTGACGTCAAGACAGGTGAACAGGTGTGGACGTTCGAGACTGTGCCGCAAGAAGGCGATTTCGGCAACGATACTTGGGGCAACGAGTCGTGGAAATGGATGGGAAACACCAATGTCTGGTCGACTACCAGCTGTGACCCTGCGCTGAACATGGTGTATTTGCCGGTGACTGCCCCCTCCAATCATTTCTATGGAGGCGACCGACCGGGAGACAATCTCTTTGGAACGAGTCTTGTCGCCGTGGATGCATCAAACGGAAGCTACGCATGGCATTTCCAAAATGTGCGGCATGACATTTGGGATTACGATAATCCCGCCGCTCCTGTTGTGGCTGACATCATTCACGACGGAAAGGCACGAAAAGTTGTCGCTCAGGTGACCAAGACCGGATTCCTGTATGTTTTCGACAGAATCACCGGCAAGCCATTGTGGGAGATCGAAGAGGTTGAAGTCTCAGGAAGCGACTTGGAGGGAGAGAAACCGGCGCCAACGCAACCGCGCCCCACTTGGCCACCGCCATTTGAAATGCAGGGAGTTACCGACGAGACCATCATCGATCTCACGCCCGAGATTAGGGAGAGTGCCGAGTTGCAATTGGCCAAGTGGAAAACGGGGCCGCTGTTCAGTACGCCCTCCACCAACGGAACACTCATACTTCCAGGAATCGGCGGCGGAGCGAATTGGGGAGGAGCTGCCTTTGATCCAAACGACCGACAGCTTTTCGTTGCATCACGCCGAATGCCGACTCTCATTACGTCCCACAGGCTTGACGAGGCAAAACGCGGTATCAAGTACGATGCGGGCTTCCAGATGCCCACTATGGCTCAAGGCCTTCCCTTTATCAAGCCGCCATGGTCAAGCATTACCGCGTATGACTTGGATACGGGCGAAATCGAGTGGACGGTCCCTAACGGAAGAGGTCCCGTGAATCATCCAATGCTTAAGGACTTGGATCTGCCCGATTTGGGTCAGATTGGAGCGGCACCGGGACTACTGGTAACTCCCACAGCGATTTTTTATGGTGCCGGTCGAGGTGCGAAAGGAGAAATGAGGGCCATGGACAAGTCAAGTGGCAAGGTGCTTTGGAAATTCGATCTACCAAGCTTCTTTAGTGACGCTCCGCCGATTACGTATCTAGCTGGAGGAAGGCAGTATCTGGTCATTGGCCTTGGGGGCACGTGGGAGCCAGCCACGCTAGTCGCATTTGCATTGCCGGCAGTGCATTGACTCGTGCCCAATGTTTGGAGGACTGAATTAAGACCGCACAGAAGTCTTGAGTTCACTTGGTGAAGCTAGGTCCACTCACTTACGCTGTGAACCGAAAAAAGCACGATGCGACGTTAGCTCGCCTTTTTCCGAACATATAGCACAAGTTTGTGGTCGATCAGCTCAAATCCTCGGGACTCGACGATTTTTTTCTGCAATTCTTCGATGTCTTGGTCGACAAACTCATACACACGACCCGTTTCGATATCCACCATGTGATCGTGGTGTTCATCTGGTTTCAATTCGTAGATGGCGTGTCCATCGTCGAAATTGTGTCTTTCGACAAGCTTGGCTGACTCGAACTGGGTCAACACTCTATATACGGTTGCAAGACCTATCGATTCCCCAGCATCGAGCAACCGTCGATACACATCCTCCGCGGAAAGGTGGTGCGGTTCCGCTTCCTCAAGAACCTCAAGGACCTGAAGGCGAGGCACCGTAACCTTTAATCCGGCTTTTTTTAGGTCCAACTTTGGCATCGTGACCGCCTGCAAGCGTGCGACACATATTGTGTAGTGTAATTCGAATTTGATGTGCTGTGGTGACCAGAGACTAGATCGGATTGAACCGAACCAATTTCGTTGTTACTTTGCCAATTCCTTTAGTGTTTCGATTAGCATAAGGCACGGTTGGTTGGCGATGCCGTGGAGTTGGCAGGACCAAATCTCTATGTTGGTGTAGCGATGCTGCGTGAGGAGAAGTAGTGGCAAGAATATTGGAAGTGAACGATCTTTGCGTGAACTTCGGAAGCGAAGAAGCAGTCCGAGGCGTTTCGTTTCACATTGAGGAAGGAGAGACCGTTGCACTAGTAGGAGAGTCCGGGTCAGGAAAGTCAGTCACAGCTCTCTCCGTCCTTCAATTATTGCCGTATCCTCTCGCCAGCCACCCTAAGGGAAGCGTTCTTGTGGAAGGTGAGGAAGTAATCAACGCTTCGCAAAGCACCCTGCTCGACATACGTGGCGGCAAAGTCAGCATGATTTTCCAAGAGCCCATGACGTCGCTGAATCCCCTGCACAAGATATCCAAGCAAGTGGGAGAAGCCTTGCGAGTGCACAAGGGGCTCAGCAAGTCGGAAGCTCTAAGACGCACCTTGGAATTGCTTGAGCTCGTAGGTCTGCAGAATGCTGCAAGCCGGCTGGGTGCTTATCCGCATGAACTCTCTGGGGGGCAACGACAACGCGTAATGATCGCTATGGCGCTTGCCAATGAACCCAAGCTGCTGATCGCCGACGAACCTACGACTGCGCTGGATGTGACGATACAGGCTCAAATACTGAGTCTGCTCAAGGATCTTCAAAAGGAAATGAACATGGCAATGCTTCTGATCACGCATGATCTTGGCATTGTCCGTTCAGTGGCAAATCGAGTCTGTGTGATGACAGACGGCCTTATTGTCGAACATGGATCGAACGAACAGATCTTTGGTTCGCCCCAGCACGAATACACGCGCCACTTACTCGCAGCAGAGCCCTCCGGCGATCCTGCACCAACGAACAACCAAGCGCCAGTCACGGCGGAAGCGCGAAACTTCACTGTCAAGTATCCAATTGGGAAAGGATGGCTTGGAGGCAGCAAGTACATGACCGCCGTTGACGACGTCGAGGTAATTGTTCGAGCTGGCCAGACGGTCGGTGTGGTGGGCGAGTCAGGATCGGGAAAGACGACGCTTGGGCTGGCGATGCTTCGGCTGCTCGCAAGCGAAGGTGAGTTGGAATTCGATGGTGCCAACATTACGACTCTGAAAGGCAGGTCTCTCACACGTTTGCGCAAGGACATGCAGGTGGTTTTCCAAGATCCTTACGGCAGCTTGTCTCCGCGGATGACGGTGCAACACATCATCGAAGAAGGTCTCGGGGTGCACCAACCCGAACTTTCTCGCGGCGACCGCCAGCGACGAGTTGCCGAAGTGATGACTGAAGTTGGCCTAGACCCAACCACGATGGTGCGCTATCCGCATGAGTTTTCGGGTGGGCAGCGCCAGAGGATATCTATAGCGAGAGCAATGGTTCTAAGACCGCGGTTTGTCGTGCTTGACGAGCCCACATCCGCATTGGACATGTCTGTTCAGGCCCAGATTGTTGACCTATTGCGAGAGCTGCAGGACAAGCACAATTTGGCGTACTTATTCGTCAGCCATGACTTGAAGGTTGTTCGAGCGTTGGCAAATTGGTTGATCGTTATGCGTGATGGCCAGATCGTGGAGCAAGGGCCTGCCCGTGAGGTGTTCGAGTCTCCCAAGAGCGAGTACGCCGACGCGCTCTTCGGAGCAGCACTTGACATGCGAGTTGACGAAGAATTCGTGCGGCAATAGCTACCCATTTTCAGCACCCATCCATGGAGCCTATTTCCTTGAGTAGAGGAACGGCGACACTACAGCTGCAGGCATTGGGTATATGGAACCAATGAGACCCGTTGCCGACGGTTACGGTTTGATAGAAGGACCGGTATGGCACCCAACACTTGGACTGATCTTTAGCGACGTCATAAATGGCGGGGTGTTCCATCTGGACCCGACTGACCGTGCACACGTTGTCTTTCCCTACCGTCGAGGCATCGGTGGCATGGTGTTGCACGAGCAAAACGGATTGGTTGTAAGTGGAAGGAACATTGCCTACAAAGAATTCGGGCAAGAGAGTTCGTTGGTCATTCTGGACAGCGATCCAGACAACGACAACGTTGGATACAACGACATAACTGCGGATTCGCAAGGAAGGATCTACGCAGGGTCCTTGGGTTCCAGCCCGGTGTTTGACGATGGACGAGAGCCAACGGCCGGAAATCTCCACTTAATAGACGTGGACGGCACCTCGAGGATTGTCGCGGAGGACATTCTGCTTACAAATGGGCTGGGATTCTCGCCTGATGGCACCACCCTCTATCACTCCGACTCTCGACGTGGGCACGTAGTAAAGTACGCCACAAAGCCGAACGGTGAATTGGGACCAAAGAAGTTGTTTGCGCAATTCAGTTCAGGTGCTCCCGATGGGCTCGCCGTTGCTCAAGATGGCTCGATTTGGGTTGCGCTGGCAGGCGGCGGCGGGGTGTGCACTCTTTCTCCTGCTGGAGAACAAACTGGATTCATCCCAATTCCCCTCCCCATGTGCACTAGTGTGTGCTTTGGTGGGGACGACATGAAGACTCTCTACATTGTCACAGGGTCAGATGGGGTCGATGGCAATGATCGAGGGGCGATATTCCGCCATACAGTCTCGGTGCCTGGATTGGCTGTGCCTGCCGCCCGCATTGACATACTGCGTATTTGAGAAATTGCCAATCAAGTGGCGTAGAGATGCGCCGGAACTTACGTGTCCTCGGAGGTGCTTTCCGTGCTACCTGTGAGCTTGTGTAGCGATTCCATTAGATTTACCGGCAACGGAAACACGATGGTTGATGATTTCTCGCCTGCGATCTCGGTTAGCGTTTGCAGGTAGCGCAGTTGCATGGAGCCGGATTGCGTCGCCAACTTTTGAGCTGCATCTACAAGCCGCTCCGAGGCCTCAAACTCGCCATCCGCGTGAATGATTTTCGCTCGTCTTTCGCGTTCAGCTTCCGCTTGCTTGGCGATTGCGCGAACCATCGTCGGGTCGATATCCACGTGTTTGATTTCGACGTTGGCAACCTTAATGCCCCATTGATCCGTTTGTTGGTCCAATATGCCCTGAATGTTCTCATTCAACCTTTCGCGCTCTGCAAGAAGTTGGTCTAGTTCATGCTGTCCAAGCACGGAACGAAGAGTTGTCTGAGCTAATTGTTCCGTCGCCAGCATGTAGTCTTCCACGTTTATGATTGCTTCCTTTGGTTGCAATACACGGAAATAGAGCACTGCATTGACTTGTACGGAGACGTTGTCCCTAGTTATGAGATCCTGTGTAGGCACATCCATGGTCACGGTACGAAGATCCACCTTGATCATTTGCTGAATGATCGGAACGACAATGATCAATCCTGGTCCCTTCACGCTTTGAAAGCGCCCAAGAAACAGAACCACCGCACGTTCGTACTCTCTCATGATTCTCAATGAGGAAATGAGGAACACCACTAGGATGAAACCAAGGGCAGACAGAAAAATAATTGGCATGGCTAACTTACCTTTTCGACTTTGAGTGTTAATCCGTCCATTGCCTTTACGACAACGGTTTCGTCTTTCGCTAGTGGTCCTTCGCATTCCGCTGACCATATCTCGCCAGCCGCACGTACTCTTCCTTTGCCCGAGAAGTTCTCTACAACTGTGGCTTCAACGCCAATCACCGCGTCTACTCCCGATACTGGACCTCGTTTCCAATGTTTGTACGCGCCTCTAGCGATAAATATCACCAGCGCTACAGTAGCGAATGTAAAAGCCAGAACAACCCCAATAGAAACTCTAAACCCTTCGACATCTGTATCGAACAGCAAGAGTGATCCTGCCAAGAAGGCAACCACTCCACCAAGGCCTAGAACCCCGTAGGTTGGTGTTAACGCCTCCGCGATTATCAAACCAAAACCAACTACAAGCAACGCGAGTCCGGCGAAACTAACGGGCAGCATTTGCAGCGCGTATGCCGCCAGCAGAAGACAGATCACTCCAACTATGCCACCTGCGCCCAATCCGGGGCTATAGAACTCAAACAAGAACGCATTGATGCCAATAATCAGAAGCAAGTATGCAATGTTCGGATCCGTGATAATTTTCAAGAATTCGTAGCGCCAATCGGTTTCGACCTCAACAACGGTGGCCCCAGCGGTCTCCAATGTAACCTCTTGACCATTGACTTCAGAAATCGTTTTTCCATCGATTTGCTGTAGCAGGTCACTTAGGTCTTTGGCAACGTAGTCGATGACATTGATCTCCAGCGCTTCATTCGCTGTGATATTGGTAGCTTCTCTCACAGTGAGTTCGGCCCAATCGGCATTGCGTCCTCGAAGTTCCGCCAAGCTTCGAAGATATGCAACGGCATCATTGATAACCTTCTTGTCCATGGCACTCGGGTCGTTGGGAGCGGGGCTCTCGGATTCTTGTCCTTCGTCGCCAGTTTCAGTGGGCTCGTCGAATCCACCTGGCGAAGGCACAATTCCGCCTTCGCCGCCAATGGAGACAGGTGTGCTGGATCCAATGTGTGTGACCGGCGCCATGGCGGCGACATGGCTTGCGTAAGTCAAGTACGTTCCTGCGCTTGCCGCGCGAGCGCCATTCGGCGCGACGTATACAGCTACGGGAACTGGTGAAGCCAATATCTCCTTGACCATATCCCTCAACGAACTTACCAGCCCGCCGGGCGTGTCCAATCTCATGACGATCAGCTCAGCATCGCTTGCCGCAGCATCTTCAAGAGCTCGAATGAAGTAGTCCGACGTCGCGGGACCAATTGCGCCGTTGATGTCGATCAAGCGAACTTCCTGACCGGTTGCAACCGCACCGCAGAACAATAGTGCAGTCACGACAGACACAACTCTAGCAAGGCAATCAGTTCGCCGACGCAGTTTCATCGCGAATCTCCTGTCTGTAGGTCAATTGTGGGCGGTTTCTGGGCCTGAAACATTTGCATTGTTGCCACGCAAATTCATTTAAGCACCGTTTGCATTTGCGTGCAACCACAATGCTGGGAAGTTCTATCAAAGCACTCGACTACGCCACATTGAGAAGGTTTTCTTTATGGAGCTAAGCTCCACTACTTCGCGCAACTGTAGAAATAAGAGATGCCACGCCGCGGATATTGGGATTTGTTTGGATTGGACCAGTGAACGGTCAGACTCGAATGGATCGCGGCATCGCCGGGATTCAATTCTGCTGCGACGGCACTTGGGTTGGATTCGTCAAAGTACTCAAGCCCTATTCGTGAAGGATGCACTTCCTTGTGGCTCCCCCTAGCGTAGTAAAGGCAGCCGTTTGTAGTTCTTGCCCGGTCTAAAGATATCCAAATCGTTGCGCCCGGACCGCGATCCATTATTGAATCGAAGTGCGGAGCGATGCCTTCGGCTTCGCCGGGGACGCGCTCGAAATAAGCAGCGGTCATAGCCTTCAACTCTGCGTTTAGCAGGGAATGCACCGTTTCAAATGGCCTACCGGCTCGGAGCTGGACATCGAACCACGGCAAGACCTTTTGTAAGTTCTTGCGAGTGCCTCCAAACTTCCTGCCGTCTGCCGATTCTGCAGATCTCGTGTAGTTGATACACTTCAGGTACTGATCGGTATTTGCTCTGAGTTCTGCGAGCTCTTCGTGCTTCAAGTATCCTCGCATGACCACAAAACCGTCTCTCTCGAAGGTGTCGCGCAGAGAATCCATGTCGAACTGACGTGGGATTTCGTTCATATCGGGATTGCAGCGGTAGAGCGGACTATTCTAGCTATGCGACTGGAAACACAGAAAAGAACAGGTATACGCTAGGAAATGGGTACATCTTTGAATTCAAGGCGAGCGATTGGGTCCTTAGTCGGTCTCGCAGTAGGAGATGCGCTCGGTACCACATTGGAGTTTTCGGAGCGCGACACACAGCCGCTCCATACCGAATTGCTTGGTGGTGGACCATTTGGATTGCAGCCGGGAGAATGGACCGACGACACCAGCATGGCACTTTGCCTAGCAGATTCTCTGTTGGCGAACGATGGACTTGATCCTAAGGATGCAATGGACCGTTACCTTCGTTGGTGGAGAAACGGGGAGAATTCCGTGAGCGGCAGGTGTGTCGATATTGGGATTACTACCCAACGCGCATTGAGTCGTTATGAGCGTTTGCGAGACCCGCTCTGCGGCGACTCTCACCCAGAATCTGCTGGCAATGGCTCCCTAATGCGGCTCGCACCGATCCCAATTTTCTATTGTCGGCAACGGGAAACAGCCAAGGAAATGGCGATCCTTCAGAGCCGTTCGACACATGCAGCTCGTGAGGCAATGGAGGCATGTGAATATTTCACGGAACTGCTGGTCGAGGCATTAAATGGTTGCACTAAGGATGATGTTCTGCAGATTCGTCGTTGGCACGGATGTCCTGCGATTGAGGATATCGCCAAAGGCGGTTGGAAGCACAAGACGCGAAACCAAATCCAATCAACTGGCTACGTTGTCCAAAGTTTGGAGGCAGCAGTGTGGTGCGTTTACAAAGCGAATTCGTTTGAAGAAGCGCTTGTCGCGGCCGTCAATCTTGGTCGTGATGCTGATACGGTGGGCGCGATCACGGGACAGCTGGCCGGTGCATTGTGGTCATACGATTCCATCCCGCAGCGTTGGCTTCAGGCTCTGCAGTGGAGGGAACACATTGAGGGTTTGGCAGAGAAACTTCTCGTTGCGCAGCAGAACGGTTAAATAGCAAGGACGAAACGGAGAACCAATCGATGAACCAAAGCATCGTAGTAACCAATGACGATGGCGTTGAGTCCCCGGGTATACAGGTCTTGGCACAATCACTTGAGGCAGCTGGCTATGACGTCATGGTGATCGCGCCCAACCACGACGCATCCGGAACTGGAACGTCTCTGGGAAGCTACTCGGCGACAGAACCCATTGAATACACACGAACCTCTTTCGCTGGGTTATCGGGACCGGTCTATGCCATTGGCGGCCCGCCTGCATTGTGTTCGTTGCTCGCTGCCAACGAAGCGTTTGGCTCTATTCCTGACGTCGTGGTGTCGGGCATAAATGCAGGAATGAACACGGGTAGATCGGTCGTGCATAGCGGCACGGTCGGAGCAGCGCTCGCAGCGCAGAATTTTGGAATACGTGGGATGGCAGTAAGTGTGGGTGGTGGGCAACGATGGTACTGGGAGACAGCCGCGAGTGTTGCCACGGATGTATTGCCTGCAGTTATTCGAGGTCCAAGCAGGTGTGTGGTCAACGTCAACGTACCCGGTCTTCCATTAAATCAAATCAAAGGCGTTCGATGGTCTCACTTGGCCAAGTTTGGAAGTGTCAAAGCGGAAGTGAGGGAAGTCTCAGACTCGAACATTCAAATAGCCAACGTGACGCGATCCGATTATGTTCCAGAGTGGAACACCGATTTGGCGACAACAAGAGAAGGGATGGTTGCGCTTACGCCACTTCAGGGAGCCTGTGAAGTGTGGAGGTCGGAGAGCCGAGCCGGGGCGTGGTTCGATCCGGAAGAACGAGTAAGCGGATGCATGGCAGGTGATTCACTACTTCCACCAATACTGTATCGGTCGAAGCGGCAAGGATTGAGTCAGCTATGAAACTGCGAGTCTTGAATTGTTGAAGCCAAGCAAGGTGTCAAGCCAAGAGTTCGCCGACTATGGCTCGTCATTGTCTTCAGATGATTCTGTCGAATCTTGTGGTTCTGATGTGTCAGGGTCTCTCACCGACGGTTGCGGATCGGAGACCAACTCTCCTTCTGGATTCTGCCTTACCAACTGAGCTCGACGAACTCGTTGAGTAGACGAACTGCCCTCGTTGCCATAGAAGTCGACGAGATAGTCAAGAATCTTTGGTTGCGTGTCTCCTAGGTCCCAAAGTTCCTCTTCGGCTTGCATGCGCTGTATTGACTTCAGCCACCCCGTTCTGTCCAAACCGTGCTGAGTCAACAGGCGACCGGAGTGGCATGAGGCACAGTTGTTCCTGACCAGTTTCCAATTCTCGTCTTCGTCAATATACAAGCCAGAGTCTGGGTCCGTGGCTGGAGAAGAGGTTTCAGTCTCTTCTGCCAGGCAAAGCAACGCGATTCCGCAGACTAAGAGGCTAGCTAACGTACACCGCGATCCTATGGCATGCATTGTTCAAATAACCTTTGGGATTCCAGTTGGGTAGCACCATGGGTTGTGTGCGCCCTAGATCGTCGGTTGCCCGTGCCCAGACTTCGTAGTAGCCTGTGGTCGGAAAACTGATTGTGTGTTCCCAATGTTGCCACGCCATTCGATTGGCTGGCGGCTCAAGCTTCGCATTAGTCCAAGTACGACCGAAATCCAATGAGAGCTTCACATTCTCGATCGATGCATCGCCTGACCATGCGTGGCCACGAATGTCGAGATTGCTGCCGACACTGTGCTTAATGCCGGATTTTGGCGAGGTAATAAGTGACTTGACCGGCATCGCGTGAATGATGCACATGTCCTCGTCCTCTACGACGGATCCTGGAGCAACGGGTTCACAGGGCACGCGGTAGGACGGACTAGCCATTTTCGGACCGTCGTGCACTACATCGCGAACGGAAACTCGAGTCAACCATTTTCCCGAGACGGATCCGGGCCAGCCACCAAATACGAGTCGAAGAGGGTGGCCATTCATCTCGTGCAATTCGCCGCCGTTCATACCCCATACGATCATCGAATCTTCGTCTAGAGCTTTCTTGATGGGAACGCCGCGCGAGATCGGAATGCGATCACGCGAGCCACTAATGTGCGTATCCGCTCCATAGAACGCAACATAGACTGCACTGTCGTGGTTGAAGCCCGTGTCCTCCAATACGTCCTTAAGTCGAACTCCATTCCATTGTGGACAACCAACGGCCCCAAGAGTCCATTGATTGCCGGAAACCGGCGGGTCGAATTCGGCGCGCCCATTTCCTCCGCATTCAAGCACTAATTGGCGTTCTATATTTTCGAAACGAGTCTTGAGTTCTTCGATTGTGTATTTCTTGGTGTGCTCGACGGACTCTCCGTCAATTGTCAAGGTCCAACTCTTTGGATCTACTGAAAGTGGTGGAATTCCGTTGTTGCGGATGAAGAGCCGATTGGCAGGAGTTACGTCGTCGTTCAATAGATGTGCAGGAGTCTCCGCGTTAAGCGGGCGATCATTCAAGAGCGTTAACCCGTCTTTACCTTCGATTGTGAAGGACTCAGTCGAATCTGCGAGCGACGCCGGGATAAGTCCTTGGGGTACTGTCGCCGGATAGGCGACTCGTGCTCCAACCAATGCGCTAAAGGAGGCTAACCCCGCCACGAATCCTCTTCGGCTTAAGGGATGGGACTTGCGCCCAAAGATCTCCCAGTCGGCGCGCTCAGGGTCGCGTGCGAAAAACTCGTGAATACCACGTACTCTACGCTTCATTTCACCTGCAGTGCTTTGATGTTGGTCCTGCTGAATCTATCCAGAGGTTCGAACTTTGTACGGAACACTTAATTCGCAAATGCAACTGCATTCTAAGTGATGATTTTGGATTAGGAAAGGCGTTGACGGAGCCAATTAGTGAAACCCATTGCCACTCGTATACTTCATGGGACGGCGACCAGACACAAGTGCTGCAAGACTTCTGAGCTGCATTCTGATCGAGAACGACGAAATCATGCTGACCTCCGAGTGAGGCATCGCAATTAGCGGGTCAAGGGATATGGGTGATTCGAAAACTGAGAGGCTACAGATTGCATTCATTGGCGCGGGCGGGATCGCACGTACGCACATGCGCTACTTGCACAAGATGGACGATGTGGACATTGTTTCCGTCGCAGATGTCGTCGAGAGCAGTGCCGCAAAACTACAGGAGGAGTTCGGGATTCCGTCGTGCTACACAGACTATCAGCAAATGCTTTCCGAAGTTCGACCTCAAGCTGTTAGCGTCTGCACACCCAACGGACTCCATGCCCCGTGTACGTTGGCATCTCTGGAAGCTGGGGCTGACGTCTTGGTCGAAAAGCCTTTGGCAATGAATGCCATTGAGGGCACGCAAATGGTCGAAGCAGCCAAAGCCAACAGTCGCAAGCTTGTCATCGGGTTTCAACATCGATTCGAGCCTCGCACTCGATTTCTTAGAAATGCCGTACGCGATGGAAAGTTGGGTGAAATACTGTATGGCCGTGTTCAAGCGCTGAGGCGACGGGGCATCCCAAATTGGGGTGTGTTTGGCAGAAAAGAACTCCAAGGAGGCGGTCCGCTCATTGACATTGGCGTTCATGTCTTAGAGACCGCACACTTCGTCATGGGATCTCCAAATCCAATAGCTGCTCTAGGACAAACTTACCGGTACTTGGGTGACAAACCATCTACCGTCGAGTCCGAATGGCCAAATTGGGACTTCAAGACGTACGATGTCGAGGATTTGGCGGTGGGCATGATCAGGTTCGAGAATGGAGCGACACTCAGCGTAGAGGCTAGTTTTGCGGCACATGTAGAGAAAGACAATTGGAACTTCGCGTTGATGGGTACGAAAGGAGGCGCCACCTGGGGACCTCCGCGAATATTTCACGACGAACACAACCACATGGTGAACACGGAACCGCACTGGTTGCCCGAGAGGGTAAGAGGGGACGCATTTCGACTGAAAATGCGGAATTTCGTCGACCATGCGTTGCATGATCATGAGACGTTGGCTCCGGCGGAGCACGGTCTGATGGTCCAAAAGATGCTTGATGGCATCTACCGTTCGGCAGAACAGGGAAGAGAGGTGCGAATAGAATGACTGAAATTTCTAACAAGCACCTACGCTTCCTAGAGCATTTGCAGGATTCGGGAGCAGCATGACAGCAGCCAAGACGGTTCGAATTGACAATATTGCGAAATCGGGAATTGACAAAGCGAAGCTAGACATTCTTCGAACTCGTGCACGCAAGGAGGTGGAAGAGGGACTTTTGCCCTCCGTTCAGTTCGCTGTAGCTCGAAGCGGAGAGATTGTCTGGTCCGAGGCGATTGGAGCCGCAGGCATTGAAACGCTGTATCCCATATTTTCGTGTACGAAAGCTGTACTCGCCTCAGCCGCATGGCTGCTTATACAAGAAGGGCAATTGGACAAAGATGAGCATGTTGTGGACGTCATTCCGGAATTTGCCACAAATGGCAAGCACGAAGTTCGGGTGGCCGACCTCTTTCTGCACACCGCCGGATTTCCCATGGCACCCTTTCGCCCTCTCGATTGGGATGAGCGTGAGAAACGAATTGCGCGCTTCGCGCAGTGGAGGCTCAATTGGCCAACGCGTGAACGCTACGAATACCATCCTTCGTCCTCAATGTGGGTCGTCGCCGAAATAATCGAAAGAAAGACGGGGCAGGATTTCCGAACCTTTATTCACGAGCGAATATTGGACCCACTTCGATTGAACGATCTCTTTGTCGGTTTGCCGGATTCCCAAAACTATCGAGTAGCCACGCTGGAAATGGTTGGCGACCCATTAACCAGTGAAGACTACGCTAGGCTGAATCTGCCCGAACCGCCGGAAACGGAAGTTACCCCGGATGCCATATTGAGTTTCAATCGTCCGGACATCCGCGCAGTTGGGGTTCCAGGTGGAGGAGCCCTCGCCACCGCTGCGGCACTGGCGTTGTTCTACCAAGCATTACTGCATGGCGGCGCAAACGGGGGCGATAGAGTCTGGACTCGCCGGACACTGGAGTTTGGACTGAAAGTCATAAGCGGCGACTACAAAGAGCAACTAACGGGTGTTCCCGTGAATCGATCTTTAGGAGTGATCATTTCTGGAGATGAGCGTAGGAATTTTCGCGGATTCGGACATACGAATTCGGAAAAGGCGTTTGGACATGGAGGCGCCGGTGGCCAGATTGCCTGGGCTGATCCAAGGACGGGACTATCGTTTGCCTATGTGACAAACGGTCACGACAGAAATCCATTGCGTATGGGGAGACGAGGTGTCTCTCTATCTACCAAAGCAGCCGCTTTGGCCACCTAGACGTTTTAGGCCTTCATTTGACTAGAACGCGCACAATCAAAGGCCGGGGAGCAACGAACAGCCCCTCACCGCGGTACTTGAACACGTCAACGATACCCGAAGACGACGGGTGGGAGATTGATGCGCTCCTAGCCAAGAAATTTCCCTCTGACGAACCCACTACCGAGCTGTTCCCAGACCAAACAAAGAACCTAATCACTAGGAACCAGTCTCCGGACGTGCCGTTTGACCGTTCGATTAATCCCTACAAGGGCTGCGAGCACGGGTGCGTCTACTGCTTTGCTAGGGGAATTATAAAGAATACTTGACAAACTCGTCTCAATCACTACAATCATCAGTATGGAAAATGAGGTTGTAGCAATGAAGAAAGCACCCGGAAAGGCGCATAGAACAGGACTTACGCTTATGCAACTGTTCGAGATGTTCCCGGACGAAACGGAGGCGTCCAAGTGGTTCGAGTCGATCTATTGGGAAGATGGTCGCAAGTGCGGAAAGTGCCACAGCGAGAACACAAGAGAGGTCAAGAGCAGAAAACCAATGCCCTACTGGTGCAAGGACTGCCGAAGCTACTTCAGCGTCAAGACGGGAACAGTGCTAGCCAACTCCAATGTGCCTTTGCGAAAGTGGGCTATTGCCATCTATCTCTGCCTGACCAGTCTCAAGAGCGTTTCAAGCATGAAGCTACATAGAGACATCGGCGTGTCGCAACCGACGGCGTGGTTCATGCTCCATCGCATTCGAGAAGCATGGTCGAACGAACCAGCGGAGGAATTTGACGGACCTGTCGAAGTGGACGAAACCTACATGGGTGGCAAACGCAAGAACATGAGCAATTCCAAACGAAAGGAATTGACAGGGCGCGGTCCGGTTGGCAAGACCGCCGTTGTGGGAGCGAAGGACAGAGCCAGCAACGAAGTCAGGGCACAGGTTGTGGCTTCAACGGACTCGAGAACGCTGGTCGGGTTCGTTGAGGAGAACACATCGAAGGGTGCTATCGTCTACACGGACGACTCGCCTTCCTACAACAGACTGTCAACGATGTTCAACAAGTACATTCACGAGAGCGTGAAGCACTCGGTTGGCGAGTATGTCAGAATGCAGGCTCACACCAATGGCGTGGAGAGCTTTTGGTCAATGCTGAAACGAGCGCACAAGGGGACGTTTCACAAGATTAGCCCGAAGCACCTGAACCGATACGTTCAGGAATTCGCGGGCAAGCACAACATCAGAGAGCTAGGAACGATCGGTCAGATGAGAGACACGGTTCTCCGGCTTGTCGGTCGGAACCTTCTCCACAGACGACTTGTCTCGGACAACGGATTGAGCTCCATGTCGAGGTCGTAGCAGAGCCTTCGCCAGCTTCTCCGGTGTCGCGCCCGCCAAATGCTTTTTGGGATCAAGCATCGCTTTCATGACAACGATTTTAACATGGAAGCGGTATGTCAGAATCACTCGTAGACGAAAGTAGGTGGAGTGAGCCTACGGAAATAGCCCTTGCGGTACTGGATGAATTTAGAGCGTTGGGTCATCCTTTGGAGAGCCTTTTGGTGCTCTTCGATGAGTTGGTGCGACATATACTCGTTAGCGAGTTTGAGGACATGTTCACGCTCACCACTAATACCACAACGCGGACAGCGAAGGCGATTGAGCTGACCTTCCACGACGACCTCTTCAGGAAGCGTCTTGCAGATGCGGCAAACAAGCGTCTTGGTACTCATATTGAATCTCCTATTGATTGAGCTTGGCGACGAGGTATTCCATGCCTCGGTCTCCCTTGATGCTGTTGCAGGAACCACACAACAGCTGGAGATTTGATATGTGGTCGGTGCCTCCCTGCGCCCTCGCAATGATGTGATCCACTTCGAGGTGCCGAGGCTCGAAGTGGGTCTTGCACCCGTTGCAGTCTCCGCCTTGCTCGCCATAGAGAGCCTTGCGGTTGTCAAGCGATCTGTACAGAGGAATCCTGCCAATGTCCGTGCGCTTGGGTATGTCGGTCCTGTGAACGATGCGGCGCATGAGATCGTCGATTCTCTGCCTGACGAGTTGAGCCGCCTTCTCTGAAACGTCGATTCCCACCCATTGGCGATTGAGAGCGTCGGCGGCCACGCATGCGGTGGCGCACCCGCAAAACGGGTCCAGCACCATGTCGTCGTCGTTTGAACTCGCCTTGACAATACGGTCCAAAAGAGCAATCGGCTTCTGAGTCGGATAGCCAACTCTTTCTCTTGCCATGTTGTTAATAGTCGGAATTCTCCAAACATCGTGCATACGCTTACCGAGCGGATTGGGTTTGTATTTATCTTTGTAGCCAGCGGGATTTCGAACGAAATTGCTAGTAGCAAGATAAGGCTCTCTAGCCCTGTCTTCGATGTAGGTGGCTAAGTCGAAACTCTTAACGTAAAACAGAAGCACGTCATGCTTCCGACAATACGCTTTCTTGATATTGGAGGTTCCGTTGTAGTAGTGCCAAATGATTTCATTCCGAAAGGCCGCACGGGGGGGGTAAATACACAGTCCATGAGGAGCTTCAAGTAGTGGCTCATGGTCGGGTCGCAATGCAGGTAGATCGAGCCAGTGGGCTTCAAGAGCCGATGCATTTCGAGCAATCGCACCGCCATGTAGATCAGGTACGACTTGTCGGAATTGGTCATGGCCGCCTGGATGACCCGGTTCAGCTTCGGGTGCTTTGCCTCTATCAGATCGAGCCAAGCAATGTCCACGTCCTGCAGCGACCAAGTGTCCTTGAACTCGGCGCCCGCCGCCTGCGAGCCTATCGGTGCGGCGTAGTTGGCGTTGCTATTGAAAGGCGGGTCGAGATAGATGAGATCAACCGACTCCGAGTTCATGCCTCGCATGATCGGGAGATTGTCGCCTGTCCATATGGTACGATTGACCCAATTCGCTTCGCTCATGGAAGCGATTGTAGGAATCAGGAATTGTCTGTCAAGTATTCTTTATAATTCCCTTTGCTAGGCCCACGCACGCTTTTCTCGATCTCTCTCCGGGGTTGGATTTTGAAACGAAGATTTTCTACAAGACGGCTCCCGTAGATCGGCTTCACGAAGCATTGAATGACCCCAAGTACGAATGTAAGCCGATAGCCATAGGAACAAATACGGATCCCTATCAGCCCGCAGAGAAGAGTCTTAAAGTCACACGCAGCATTCTTGAGACATTGCTTGAATACAAGCATCCAGTAAGTGTCGTTTCCAAGGGAGTACTGATTTTGCGAGACTTGGACCTATTTCAGGAATTCGCCAAGCTGAATCTCATTAGCGTGGCCATTAGCGTCACCACTCTTCAGAACGATCTAAAGGCGAGACTTGAGCCTAGGACTGCATCTCCTGGAGCACGGCTTCGTGTGTTGAGGACTTTGTCGCAAGCCAATGTACCCGTGGGAGTAATGGTCGCTCCCATCATTCCAATGCTTAACGATCATGAATTGGAGGAAATCATAGATCGTTCGACAGACGCGGGCGCAGAATTTGCAGGGTACGTCTTGATTCGATTGCCATTGGAGGTGCGACCGATGTTCGAAGACTGGCTCGACGAGCATTTTCCTCTGAAGGCTGGAAGAGTCATGAGTCGCATAAGAGACCTGCACGAGGGCAAGGCATATGATCCTCGGTTTGGTCACAGAATGCGCGGCACCGGCGTCTACGCGGAGTTGATTAGAAAACGGTTTGACATCGCGCGGTCCAATTGTGGACTAAGCGTCAACGAAAGTGGCGACTTGGCCGCAGGCGAAGCAGGCAATCTTTTTGTAAATGCGAAAGGCGTAAAGCCGCTACGTACTGATTTGTTTAAACCGAGATATCAACAAACCTATCTGTTCTAGATTGGTTCAATATTCCTTGAATACCTCCGGTGCCTGTAGCGAAATGACAGCTGCTAATGGCAGACGAAGATGAATGAGTCCCGGGAGGTAGGAAGGCGACCCCACTGAGCCTAGCTAGATTGTCGTAGGTACAAGCTGCTAGTTGAGCAGTACTAGAGCCGACACGAGTGCAGCAACGATGCCAAGCAAAACGACGAATCCGGAAGAACACACTACTGCCACAACCGGGGAAGTACAACTAACGTAGACTTCCGCGAGTTTATTTGCCGTGTAGCCTGCGACTATCACTGATCCTAGAACACACAAAATCAGTGCTTCGACGTGCAGTCCCCAAGTCGCACGCAAAAAACTGGCATACGACGCGAACACAAGCAAGAACACTCCGCCGAAATTGAGCAGCTTGTTGCTGTATAGAAGTTCTCGAACCTGATCGGCCGAAAACTTGCGGGTTGAGTTGGAGGTTTCGTACATCCTACACTGTGCTTTTTAAGAGAACATGCGGTTTTTTGTTGAGCGTCGCGCGCCGGGTGCGACTAAGAGCATATTATCGAATAGTTAGCGATTTGTATTAGCGTTAGGGTGTTCGTCCAACGTTTCCTGAAGGCACCCCAATGAGTACAGGGTCATCCCAAAACATATGGCTAAACGATCTTGTAAGTGGAGAAACTCTATCGACTTTGCTGGTCAGCAATTACTTCGACCTGGTCGCGAGGTCCATAGAAGTAAGAGCCGGGGCGGAACTCATATCCCAAATCGCCAAGTAGGCGCCGTTGCCGTGGTGAACACCATTCAGCCAGAGCTGGCGTAAATTCAAAGTCGTATTGCCGCATGAACATTTGGCAATAGTTGTAGAGTATGGTTTTGCGCGCTCTCCCCGATCGATTCTTGCACGGACCGTGCCACATGGAATGAGGAAACAGTATGCAATCGCCTGCTTCACCGAGGATCTGAAGGGAGCCGGGCGAGTCTGGCGTTATGGGAGTGTCGGTCTCGAACGGAATTTGCTTTCTGTGACAACCCGGAAATAGTGTCAAGTTTCCTGAATCTCTCTCGGTGGTGTCCGTCAATAAGTACATTGCTTTCATAGCCAACGGAGGACTTGACTCGGAAGGTCGGATAAGTCGCAATGCTTCTCCACCATCAGTGTGCGTATAGCCTGGAAAGGAGTCGGATGACGGGCGAACAATGGCTTGTGTCATGCTCAAACAGATGTACGGTCCCATAATGTCGACGATCAGATCGAATATGTTGGGTCGATCCATCAAGTCAACGAAGTGCTTGCCGTATGGGAGCAAATCTCGGCGGTCCATCCAGCCGTCGATGTTCATTGCGTCTGCGTGGGGCAACCAACCGTAGTGTCCTATCGGTAGGTTTTGCTCCCTAACGGGCTCAAATCCCGGAACTCGTCGCAAACGATCGATTTCCGAATTAAATAGCGCGACTTCATTTGGGCTCAAAGCATTCCTAATGACAAGATAGCCGTTCTTTTCCCAATGGTCGCGTTGTTCACTGGTTAGCTTATTCATGCCATTCACACAAGACTTGCATCGGAGCAAAGTTTACTCAAGAACGTCGAACCTGTTGAATCTTACGGATCGCGCTTTTTCCAGAAACTACTCCGACGCCTCGAGTGTCCCTTTGGTTCGCGACACTTTTGAAAACTCAAGCTGGATGAACTTTCAAATCGTGGTATCTCAGGTGTCGAGACTTGGAAGATTTAACTCTCACTTCAAGCGGGAGTCAGAGGCGAGTTCCACACATCAGTCTTGATGATGCAGATTTCACGCAATTTGACTTGTTTTGCGTGCCACTAGCTTCCTGAACTATTCGTTTTCGTTTTCGTCCGTATTTTGCCCTTCCTGTAGCAGTTCAAGATACCTGTTGAGGGCGTTTTGCTTGCGAATTTCTCGATTCGCACTCTCGTACTGCTCTACCTCTCTTAGAACAGAAATTTGCTCTGTCGTAAAAGTGTTGTCGTGTTCGTGGAATCTGAGTAGTTCTTTTGCAACTCGTCTCTTGAAACCCATGGGTTCGAATCTGTCGAGAGCAAAAAACAAGCCTCGAGGAACACGCAAAGCCAAATCCGTTAAGAGGTGTGCATCTTTTGGAATTTCTTCTTCCTTGGCCAATTGAATCAACAAATCGATAGCTCGGTCGCCATCGTTGTTTATTGCCGTAAGCATTTGAATGACCGACTCGTAAGCCTCTACTTTTGTTTTGCCCTCTCTCACACTCGGGAGAAGTGCTATGGCAGTGTCCATATCACTAAATGTGGCACCACTAACGACCGCTGCTTCGGGCCCAACTCCATCTTCGTTGAGCGGCTGGTCTAAAGCAACTTGCAGCGCTTGGCGGGGGTCCGCATGCGCCAATCCGCTAAACGCGGCATCGATCAGTACGTCTCGATTGTGATCAAAGCTAGGCTCGTTTTCAATCCAGTGGAGTGTACTTCTAATATCCGAGATCGACCAGCTTGTAGCGATGGCTAGCGCGATCCGATCTCGGCTGGATTGGTCTTTGATTTCATACAGCATTTCCGATGCCCGTTGAGGCGAGGTCCATGAGAGGGAGCGAATCGCCTTTTTTAATGCAATTTGTTGCAAGTTATCGGGCAATCGTCCAATCTGCTCTAAGAGTGCGTTGGGATCAGAGACCGCCCAAGTTTCTAGCACTCTGGAGTGTAGGTCTCGGCGCATATTTCTTGCTTCGATAGTGGACACAGCATTGAGCGCGGACCAAGGCTCAACTTTGGCCCACTCGCTTGTAGCTTGTTCGAGCAATCCGATTATGCCTTGTTCTCTCAGGTGGATTGCAACCTCAAAGGCTCGTTGGGGTTCGATAGCTGCAATATGTTTGACCATGCGGTCAAGGGCATTCCACACAGCGGTTTGGGTGGGGAGCGTTTCTATTACTTTGTCAAGTGCATTGACGCCCTCATTCTGAATCCAAGCGGCAATGATGTGCGTCATCATTCGTAGTTGGGCGTCGTTTGGACTGTCAAGATTTCCACTGTTGTGCTTCAAGAATGCTGTCCATTCGGATTGGGGATCCAAGATTAGTGGTGTATTAGTAGTCCGTTTAATCGCGTCAACGCCTAACCACTCAGTGTTTAGCTGCCGAGCTATTTCGCGACGTTGCTCTGCCGACAGGTCCTCTCGAGACAGTACCATGCTTTCAACTGCAGCATTCCTCGCTTCGAGGTCCAAGGTGCGGGCGTATTCAATTGCCTGGTTCAGGTTCTTTAGCGACCACTCTCGAAAGGTAGCCGCAACAAGTGCGATTTGCTCGACCGATTGATATTCGCTGACAATATGCAATGCGGCCGTTGGGTCGAGAGCTGCGAGTCGCTGAATCACTACAACCTGAGTTTCTTCTCTCAGACTAGGTGTCAATCTGGATGTTTCTTCCCAAAGCTGCAACAGAGTCTCTTCGTCCGCGCTGCCAACTAGCCCATGAATTGCGACCGTGCGGTGAAAAGGACTGGCAACGCTCTCAAGCTCTGCAAGGGTGGTTACTCCCCGGATCGCAGCTCCCTTGAATTGTTCCGACTGGGAGTGCGATTGGTCGCCTGCTAGACCGTGAGGATTAGCTAGACTAGGATCAATATCTGTTGCATTCTGGCCTCCACCGTTTGCAATGACATACCCGAGCGAGAAGGACACCGCGACTACGACTAATCCTACAAACCCGAGTACAAGCAAGTTCTTCATCAGTGATGATTCTCCAAGACACTACTCCACACGTCACAGGTTTGATCATTACTACTGAACGTTAGAGTATCCACGTCTACTTCTAGCAGATACATATAGATTTCGCTGCAATATTGCACGAGTGTTGGTTCAATCCATAGTCTCTATGAGTTTTTCGAATGCTGCTTCCATTTCAGGCGATCTTCGAATACGTGGAGTGCGGTCGGTTTCCTGAAGTCTTGCTAGTTGCTCATCTGTGAATAAGCCCGACGATTCGTGGCTGTTCAACAGTAGGCGTGCAGCTTGACTCTTCAACTCATCTGTCGGCAGTTCGTGGAGAGTCTGGTACAACTGCATTGGGGCATGCCACATCAGAGTAAAGAGTCCCTTATCGGGAGTTCCCACGTCCTCAGCAAGTTGAATGAACAAGTCCAGCGCCTGCTGAAAGTCATTGTGGTCGTACAACAGGTCTGCGATCACCGAGTCGTAAGCATCTGACTTAGTTTTGTGGTCTCGTGCAAGAGGTAAGAGTTCAATCGCCATATCCATGTCGAGGTCTTTAAGCACTCTGATCGCTTGAACTTCCAATCCTCTGCCAAAATCGTTTGGCGGAAGTCTCTTTGCTACCAACAGAGCGAGTTGAGGATTGATACGTACGAGTGAGGTTACAGCTGCTGCTCTCAAATTGACTTTCGAGGAACTATATTCGTCATTCTCGATCCACTCGAGTGCAGCATCGACGTCTAGGCGAGCCCAACTAGATGCAATGCCACTCGCAATTCGGTCTCGTGCATCCATGTCTGCTATGTCGCCCAACAATCCCCCCGCACGTTGTGGCGACGACTGTGCTATAGCCAACAAAGCCTTTTCTTGACCAATTGCTTGCACATCCACTGGCATGTTACGAGAGGCATCTAGCAGTTCGTAAGGGTCTGAAGCGGCCCACGATTCCATAATTCGAGACTGTAGCGATTTACGTAGCGAGGGTCCCTCAAGTGTGGAAACGGCATTGAGCGCTTCGACGGGATCAGTTTTGGCCCACTCGCGCACAGTTTGATATGCAAGTCCACCAATTCCAACTGACCTCATACTGACAGCTAGCTGCAGGGCGAACTCAGGATTATCCTGAGCAATCTCCCTACCTATGGAAAAAACCCTCTCTTGCTTCCAAACATAGCTTTCTGGCAGCGAGTCCTCAATCTCTTCGTATGCCTCAATTCCATGTTGAACCAACCATGATCTGAGAATCTGGGTCTACATTGCCAACTGTGCTTCATTAAAGTCATCAAGTGAGCTTGCATTTTGGTCAAGAAATTCTTTCAGTTCTCTCTTGGGATCCTTGATTGCTGCCAGGCCAAAGTGCTCCTGGAGCACTTTGACGGCGATCCATTCGTGGCCAAGGCTTTTTGCGATGTCTCGTAGTTGTTCTGCGGGCAAATCTGCCCGAGACAGCACAATGCTTTCCACCACGCTTCTTTTTTGGTCGACTTCGAAACTTTGCGCATGGGCAATAGCTTGATCCAAGTTTGACACGGCCCATTCCCGATACACTAGTGGAATCAGTGATTGCTGCCTTGGTTCTGAGAAGTTCCTTGCTTCGGTTAATGCAACGATTGGATTGAGCAGAGACAACCGCTGGATGATTGCGTTTTGCAATTCCGATTGCCAGCTGCCCGGATGCATGCTCTTCGACTGCTCTAAGAATTGTCGAAGAGTGCTCTCGCTTGAGCCTGCAAGGCTTCTAAACAATGCTGCGGTTCGTGCTATTCGACTTTCGAACTTCGAGGGGTCACTCAAGTCTGCGATGGTGAGCAATGTTTCGTTGTATGAGGCTCGAATCTGGCCTCGATCCGACAAATTAGCTCTGCCTTGCAAGGAGCTTTCGACTGCGTTCGTCAGATCTATCGTCCCGTTTGAGTTAGCGCTAATGAAAAATCCAAGCGTGAACGAACCCAATCCAAGAAGTAGGACGACAACTGTTAACAGAGTCCATTTGAGTGCTCGCTGAGTTAAGTCCATGATTGCAGGGATTTGAATCGGAACGCTTTAAGTCAAATAGTATGTTGGCACTACCAAGAGTCAAATACCTTGAGTGCTACACAGCACACACACAGAAAGTGCTACTCTCAAGTGCGCCTCTACTTTGTAGTTCGCAGACTTTTGTCATCTCATCAAGAAATTTCTTGCAGGTTGCTTAGGTAGCGCGATTGCGCGACAGAGAATCGTGGCTTTGAGCAAGCCATGCTTTAGTCATGAACATTGGTCCAGCGAATAGCATCAGCGTACACAATCAATCCATCTGATCGATTTGAGACCAGCACCTCCACGTCAGAAGCATCCATTTCAAACGCTCCCAACCGATTCCAACCCAGTGTTCCACTCATCGCATCGAATTCAATTTTCTCGGTCCTACCGGACTGCACCATCGAAATGTTGTAGGTTGCCTGACTATGCATAGTCCTTGATAGTCGTTCGGACGTCAACCAACTGTGGGATCCCCGATTCAGTAGTTGTACAACTTTTGGGTTTACGGGCATGTGAAAGTCCAATTGCCATTTGCCGGACTCTGGCAATGAGCACTTGAACGATGCGACAACCTCCTTGCGACCGGAAATTCCAATTGCAGCCGTTCGTCGGTATTTGCCATATGCCCCTTCCAACCTAACCCTAGACCAAGTGGGTGGCAAAGGATCGTTTTCGATGTAGATTGGTAAGCCGACATCTGTATCCCTATCGCTTTTTCGTCTATTTAAGCCAAATAGGTTTTCTTCATTGTGTGTAGTGGAGGCGTTTACTGTGAAATGACGGTCTAGGTCGTCTACAACAATGCCCTTGTCAGTTTCCCAGGCTTCATCGACAATCTCGGTCTCGTTCCCAGCAATCCCCACTTGGTGTGAATCGTCACTACTGGGGAGCAGCACGATTAGCCTTCCTTGGTTCAAGGAGACGAAAGTATTGATACGCGCAGCGGTAGGACGGTATGAGCTTGTATTTCGAATACGCATAGTAGTGTTAGCGGGAACTATGTATGTTCGAGGAGGGACTTCATTTGAGAACAAGTGAAAACCAGATTCACCTCGCGCTAGGTGGATGGAAATCGCGCCCGAAATGTTCTGATCGTTCCTGACCAGTAGAGTTGTCTCATAGCCATCCAGTCCTTCTTGATCAACAACCCTAGCGACTGCGACGGCTTTTATAAGAAACCCCGGTAGACCGGGTTTTTCGATCCAATCAATCAGATAGGAGAGTTCAGGTAATTCAAGCTCGCGCGATATTTTCGCGATATCACTCAATGAATAGCTATTGCCTGAGAAACGCGTGCGTAATTCACTCAAGAAGTTGGCGATTGTGTCGGGGCCTAAGGCGTCAAGTAGCGACGAAGCCACGGTCTTGCACTTCATTGTTGCGATTCTGAGGGAACGCTCAGAATCATTGCGAAAGTCAAGTGTCGTTAGGGCTTGTTGTAGTTCGTGCCAACCTGTACTGCTATTTTCGAATAGCAGGTTCATGAGATCCACATTGTCATCAATCAATTGATAGCGTGAAGGGGAAAACAGGCGGGCTTCTACGAATCCCCGAACCTTACTCTTCGCAAGGTACGTGGCTGAGAAGTGAGCACGTGAATTTGCGAGAGTGAATTGTTTGCCCGGCATTACTCTGTATGCCAGTTCATTCACAATGCAGTTGATTGCGCTCGCCCCAGGCCCGGTTGCCTGGGACCAGTGGTCGAGCAAGTTGCGAGCGCCTTCTCGAATGACATCGCCTCCGTACAGATCCTGTGTAAAGAAAGTTCTCAATAGGCGAACTGCCCAATCATGTCGTCTACTGTCTCCTCTGTCGAAGTTGTAGCGATCTAAGATCTGATTGAGTTTGTTGCCGGGGAGAGTCCACTCTCGCAACATCAGCAAACCCGGTGCAGCAATGATGCTGCCCATCTCCCAGCCTCCGCCGTAGGTGCGTAGATTGGATGGAACCTCAACTAGTGATAGAACTGACAATGGATAGGAAAAACCGCTCTTCTCTAGCTCTTCAATCATTACCTCCAACGTCTCTCGAAATGCAGGAGCATGCTCTGCCAAGTAGCTAAGCCTCTGGGCGTGTTTAGGGTGCAGCAGTATTTCGACATTGACTCCACTTAGGTCCCAGCCGAATTCAACAAATTCCGACGCAATCAACGTAACACTAGCCACTGGGACTTGCGGTGAGACTTTGAAGCGATTTTGGTGTCTTCCAGACTGGATCAATGCTTTATCCGAACTCGCAATAGTCCAGTTGCTTGGCACAGCAACGGTTAGATCGACATCAAAAAAGTCGCGTGCCTTGTCCTCCAATAATTCTTCGTGAACCGACGCTCCAAGTGTCGGCAGCCACTTGATTGTGGGAAGAAGTGCCACATAACGCCTGTCGAAAAGCGAAGCATCAGTCCCTAGTCCTCTCGTGAAGTAGGAGCTTGAGTTCCAATCGTTTTGGAGATCCATGGATTCGTCGAGATATGCAAAACGAATATCTGGTATACCTTGTGCGCGTAGTTGAATTGCTAACGTCTGTTGAGTTCTTAGTTCGTTGCTAAGCTGAATGGACAGCAGTCCATGTTTGAATACATAAGGTTGATCGTGATCGTTTACAGTGAGCAGGTCAATGTTCATGCCCGGATTGAACGACAACTGAACTTGCTCGTTGTCTTCAAATCCACGCAATTGAACATGCATTGTCAGATTCACGCTCAGCCGCTCGCCGGGTTCAATGCTTACCTGGCCTCCTATGGCGAGTAGGTCACTACTTGATTGAGCGTACTGCTCCTCATGAATACCCCTCCATTTCTCTTGAAGTTGGTTTTCGAGTATCTCAAGGACTAGTGGCCAAACCACGCTAAACGTTCCCAATGCAGCGACAAGCGAACAGAAGATTAACGTGGGGGGTCTTGGTTGATTTTGAAACCGCTTTAGCGCAACCCCCGACACAAAAATCAATGCAAGCGCAAGAGAGGTCCCACCAATACGGTGGAATACGATCCCGGTACCTATTGGGTTTGTCAGTATGTCAGACGGGAGGGATACCGAGTGCATTCCTACTACCCCCAAGTACGGACCAAGACTCATGGGCAGTTGCTGACAAAACAAGTAGGCGGTTGCAGCCAACGCTGTAATGAGGAATACAACGATTACGCTTGAACGCACATACACAAACAAGAAAGCGCTAACTCCGGCCCACACTATCAAAGCAGGAAACACATCAAGAATTGCGAGCCTGAGTAGGTACAAGACATTGATGCCGCCTCCCCAAGTGCCCAATTTAGCCACATCCAGAAAGAGCCCAACGACACAAAGCAACCCAAAACACATCAAAAACTGAAAAAATACGGCTGTAGCAACACCTAATGCGCGTCCAAGTAACAATTGAAAATTAGTGATTGGTTGTGAGTCAACGACTTCGACAATGTAGTCTCTATTCAACCTACCGTTCATGTACGCCGCTAAAGTAGAGATAGAAATTATTGAAAACAAGAGAAAAACTTGAAGCACAAGAGAAGGTATTGTGTATTCAGTATTCACAATACCACTAGCAGGAGAGATTGTGTAATCAATCGAAAACTTTGTGGATACATTTAAGTAACACGAGAATAAAATTACTAATTGACCAATGAAAATTAGCCAGTATCCAAAGGATCTAACGAGATTTTTCAATTCGACAATGGTTAAAGTCTTAGTGACTGTGAAATAATCTAGTGATAGGATTGCGCGGCAAGTCAAAGATCTGTATGTCTCACTCGAAAGACTTGTCATATTGCTTTTCGAATTTACTCCATACCGGTTTCTAGATTATCGTACTTATCGTATCTATGATTGCAGCGGTTGTACGACGAATTATCGAGTTGGATAAGAAGAATGGGAGACGATTTGTTGAATTCTACTACGACCATTGCAATCGGCTGTTGAGGTGGCGATTGGCTTGTAGAACAATCGTTCCCAAGGATTTCTGACAGGAGTCGGTCGGTTTTTCGTCGAGGTGGGGCACGCCAGTGCCGAAACTGCAATTGCTCCAATTGCAAACTACGTCACCTCTGGGTGTCGTGTGGAATGATGGATGTAGAATCCTGCGCTGTTTTGGAAATTGCCTACTTCTGACGCATGTGCACGCATAATTGCTATCGTGCAGTTTGTCGTGATTTGACTCTGTTGCAATTCTCGGAGGCCCAATGCCAGAAGTACTAATCCTTCACCCCGGTGAGATGGGTGCATCCCTTGGATACGCGTTGAAGACCAAAGTTAACCGGGCACATTGGGTGAGCGCTAATCGTTCGGAGTCTACCCATTATCGGGCGGGCCAATCAAGCATGATTCCCCATGGAACGCTGGAAGAAGCTCTGGATCAAGTTGGAATCGTAATCTCGGTATGCCCGCCAGAGCATGCTGTAGCAGTGGGCAACTCGGTATTTGAATCAGGTTTTTCTGGGCTCTTTTGCGATGCGAATGCCATTGCACCGTCGACGGCGCGACACCATCTTGAGAGTTTTGGTGACAGGTATGTCGATGGAGGGATAGTGGGACCTCCTGCGTATAGGCAAGGTACGACGCGGTTGTATCTATCGGGCGCTCAGGCGACTGAGGTGGGCAGACTGTTCTCGGGAACGGCTGTGGATGCGCGTGTTGTGGATGGCGACGAACTGTCAGCCTCTGCAGTAAAGATGTGCTATGCCGCATACACTAAGGGAACTTCCGCAATGCTGCTGGCAATACGGAGTCTGGCTGATGCACATGGAGTTTCCAGTGCAATCCACACTGAATGGGACCTTTCGCAACCTGCGCTTTGGGAACGCTCCGAAAGAACTGGACTTGGCACTACTCGCAAAGCCTGGAGATTCGCACCTGAGATGAGGGAAATCGCGATGTCGTTCAGTGATGCTGGACTGCCCTCAGGATTTCATGAAGCCGCCGCGGAAATCTACTCACGTATGGCTTCGTTGAAGGATTCGGAACCCGTCGCGACTCGTTTGCTTGCAAAGCAGCTACGCGGAGAGTAGTGGACACATACAAACGATTTAGGCGAATAATGCCACCGGTCGACCAAATTCAAATGGCTGACTGGGAGGTGATGCGATTCTTGGTTAGGTCGCTCTAGGGAAGCAACGCGCCACCTTCGACATCGATTGTTGACCCAGTCATGTAGTCGTTCTGAATGGCAAAGACTATAGCCGAGGCAACTTCTTCCGCCGTGCCAGCTCGGGAAATGAGAGTTCGTTCCGTCGCGCGATTCAGAAATTCTTGGCGGGCCTCTCCTACATGCGGAAACATCGGAGTGTCAATCATGCCTGGACAAACCACGTTTATTCGGCGTGGAGCAATTTCAACGGCAAGCGCGCGAGCAAATCCCTCCACAGCATTTCCAACTGTGGAGATGGCTAGGGACCCGGGATTGCACTTACGCGCAGGAAATCCACTCACGAGAACAATTGCACCCTCCTCCGACATGTATTCCGCACCTATCCGAACTGAATTGGTATAGCCCCAGAGCTTGCGAAAGGAGAGTTGAAAGGCATCCAAATCCATTTGCAGAAACGGACCTGATGCACGCGCTCCGCCCGTTGCGCAATTGACAAGGATGTCGAACGGAGCTTCGGCCTTGAACAAGGCCGAGAGACCTTCGCGATCCAATACGTCGACTTGGCGACAGGTCACCTTGGAGCCGGTTGTTGCGCCTGCTGTGTCAATGTTGCCTTTGCTACGACTTCCAGCTACAACGACTGCACCAGCGTCTTCAAGTTGTCGAGCGGCTGCTAGCCCAATGCCAGATGTCCCTCCGAGAACAATAGCCTTCTTGCCTTCAATCTTCACTCATTTTGTCCTTAATTTCACAGGTCTGGATCCTATTACTTTCGTTAGGAAAAACACTATTTGTAGTCGCTCAATGGCACATCGAACTCGATTTAGGTTGGAATCGCAGGCACGTATTTGTACTTCGGGTTTGTACGATACTGGCGTTTCAGCTTAAGTAGATCCCTCCAGGTTGCGTAGAGACCGTGTGTCGCGGGAGGCAAGTCATGCTCGATCACTTTGCGTAATTTCGGAAGGTTGTAAAACGGAACGGCTGGATACATGTGGTGTTCTAGGTGATACTGCATATTCCAGTAGTAGAAAGCGGGAAGCCAAGAACATGTGAATGTCCGAGTGTTCAGACGGAAATCCGGCTCGTCCGAGTTCAAGCCGTAGTGTTGGGGCACTCCGCAAAGGAACCCCAACCAGCCACAGTAGAAAGTCCCGAACGTGATGGTCACGATGAGAAATGGATGTCCAATGATTACGAATACAAGCGCGAGTAGACAGTGTCCACCTACGAGTATCCGCGCCCAATTGCGGTGTTTCTTTCTTAATCGGGGATTGGATTTTGGCAGCACGTGGTTGTACCAATTGCCACGTACTTTGCCATTTGCGTGACGCCAAACAGTAGCGAGGCGCTGCCAAGTCGCCATGGGATTCCATCCCAAAAATCCAAGCCACACACGCCAATACTTGAAACTTATCTTGATTGGCAGTTGAACCTCGCCGTCTATTTGAGAATGACATGTGGCTTGGTGGTGAATCGCATGACTCTCTCGGTACCAAATGTGGTCTGACCAGCTCAGAAACGAGTAGAACACTTCAAAGAACAAATTCAACCTTCTCGATTTGAAGACAGTTCGGTGCTGTAGTTCGTGGATAGCGATTAGTCCCATAAACGGACCAATCGTGCCGTGTAGGAACAGTGCGACAAGCATTAAGGGTATCGACCAGTACCAATTGTTTAGAGACACACTCACGATGGCCCAGTAGGCGAGCAATGCTGTTGTAAAGAACAGACCTAGATGCAAGAGAGTCTGCGTCCATGCGCGGAAGTCATTGCGTCGCATGAGTTCCTCAAGCACCTCTCTATCAATTGGCGTACGGTACCAGTCGACCTTGATGTCTCTTGCGAAAGTTTCTTGCATGTTGGTAGCTAGTCCGGGCCAAATCCTCGAGTTGGCCAATAGCCAAGTCTGAGTGTTCTGCAGAACCCGTCAATCGTCCCAATCGTACGATTCATTTTGTGGTTCCTGTCCTCGCAGTCGAATGGCTTGCTTAACCTCCTTCATCATTTTGTTCAATTGTTCAACATTTGTGCCGCGCATCACCAATGTCGTTCCAAATTGTCCGTTCTTTTGAAAGGGATAGCTGCCCAAGCTGGGTTCTTCGCCGAATCGTTCCTGTATTTGACCTAAATCGCGCGAAATTTCACTCTCACCCATGAAAGCCGTGACCGAGCAGGACTTGACGACACTACCTCCTTCAAATTGGATCGTGGGGAGCATGGCCTGCAATACGCTGGGTATTCCTGCCATGCAGTAGACATTCTCGATGGAGAATCCTGGGGGTCCGCCAGTCAAGTTGTCGATCAGTCTCGCCCCCTTTGGAATGTAGGCCATGCGAAGCCGGTTCTCCATAACGTCGGGCGCCGCCGGTCTTTGACGAATGCGCTTTGCAATGTAGTCGTTCATTTCAAGTGGAACGCCAAAGGCTGCAGCCACGCACTCGGCGGTTATATCGTCGTGAGTAGGACCTATCCCGCCTGTAGTGAGTACATAATCGTGCTTGGCCCTTGCGTCGTTTACGGCATTGAGGATGACATCGTGCAAGTCTGGGATCACGTGAGCCTGAGCTATGGAAATCCCGCACAGATTCAATTGTTTGGCAATGTATTGGAGGTTCAGATCCTGTGTGCGACCGGACAGTATTTCGTTACCGATTATGAGCACGCAGGCCGTTACACGACGTTCGTTCATTGTGGGTGGTTGTTCTGACTACTTACCAGTGAATTCAGGTCGTCTCTTTTGCGAAAAGGCTCTACGCCCTTCCTTGTAGTCGCTCGAATTGAAACAATCCCTAACCAGCTCTGCAACTTCTTGAATTGCCTTTGAATCGGGCTGGGACTCGAATGCATTTACTGCGGCCTTTGCAGCTTTGACGGTTAAAGGCGCATTTTCCGCGATTTTGCGAGCGTAGCTCTCTACTTCCGCAGCGATATTGGCTCGTTCCGCTACAAATTGAACTATGCCGCACTCGAAAGCCTCTTCTACAGTTAGAAACCGTGCCGAAAAGAGAATGTCTCTTGCGCGGGCTGGGCCAACAATGCGGGAAAGTTTCGCGAGACCTTCGTAGTCGTATCCCAAACCGAGTCGTGCGGCAGGAATGCCGAATGTTGAATCCGGGGTGGCAAATCGAACGTCTGCATGCAACGCGGTCGCGAGGCCGCCACCTATGCAATATCCCCTGATTAATGCAATTAGCGGTTTCGTCATGTTTGCCAAAGCTCGTGCGCCTTGTGCTGACGCGTGGCCGTAGGATTGAGCCTGTTCTGCATTGGATCGTTGCTTGTCGAATTCCGTTATGTCTGCGCCAGATATGAACGACTTTTCTCCCGCGCCCTGCATAACAACGACCCGCACATCCTCGTGGGACTCGAAGCATTCGATGATTTCGTAGATGCCTTGCCACATTTCCAAGGAAAGGGCATTGTGACGTGCGGGATTATTGAAAGTCATCCATCCTATGCTGCCGTCGATTTCGGCAGTCATTCGGGTGGTTTGCAGATTGAGCTCCATGGCGAATGGGCGAATCAATTCACTTGTTGGTCTACTGCCAAATTGTAGAGAAGTGCAAGACAGTGTAGGCGTAGAGAGACTCGTAGCGAATTTGTAGTCCATTCTCAGGTGCTAGCTAAATTCCAATTCGCTACACTCGCACCTCCTCCTGATCATTTCGCTGCCGGACAGACGCCATGAGTTTCCAAGAACGCGAAGAGCACCAACTTATTCGTGAAGCGGTGCGCAAGATTTGTGCCGACTTTCCTGACGAGTATTGGTCCAAATGCGACCAAGAGCATCAGTTTCCGTGGGATTTCTACAACGCGTTGGCAGAGGGCGGATGGATAGGCATTGCCATACCAGAAAAGTATGGAGGTAGCGGCAGAGGCATTACTGAAGCATCGATCGTATTGGAGGAGGTAGCAGCTTCCGGTGCGGCCATGAACGGCTGCAGCGGCATTCACCTCTCAATTTTCGGTATGCAACCTGTCATCAAGTATGGATCGGATGAGATGAAGGAAAAGTACTTGCCGCGTGTAGCAAAGGGCGATTTGCATGTGGCTTTTGGTGTAACGGAACCCGATGCGGGCACAGATACCACCTCCATCACAACAAGAGCCAAGCGAGTGGGCGACAACTACTTGGTTCGCGGTCGAAAAGTGTGGACGACGAAAGCCTTGGATTCAGAACGGGTCTTGCTGCTTACGCGTACTCAGGAGAAGCACCAGGTTGCAAGAAGATCAGACGGTATGACTTTGTTGTTTGCTGAATTGCAGCGTCCTGAAGTCTCGATTTCCCCAATTGACAAAGTCGGACGCAACGCCATTGCGACATGCGAAGTCGTCTACGACGACCTGCTTGTTCCCGTTGAGGATCGCATTGGAGAAGAAGGAAGAGGTTTCCGTTATTTGTTGGATGGACTGAACGCAGAACGAGTTCTAGTGGCTGCAGAGGCATTGGGCATAGGACGTGCGGCATTGAAACGAGCCACTCAGTACGCGAAGGATCGCGTCGTCTTCGGACGCCCGATTGGGCAGAATCAGGGAGTTTCTTTTCCCTTGGGCGAAGCTCAGATCCGACTAGATGCCGCCGAACTGATGATTCGCAAGGCTTCATGGCTGTTGGATAGAGATGAACCCTGCGGCGCGGAAGCGAACATGGCAAAGTGGCTGGCGGCAGATGCCTGTTTCCAAGCGGCAGATCAGGCGGTGCAAACTCACGGAGGGTTTGGCTACGCAAGGGAGTATCACGTAGAACGCTACTGGCGCGAAGCTCGTCTCCAGCGCATCGCGCCCATCTCGCAGGAAATGGTTCTCAACTATGTAACTGAGCATGTCATGGGGCTGCCCCGTTCCTATTGATCGAGTTGGAGTGTGAATCGAGTTGACCGCTCCCTCCCTCGTAGTGGCAGACGGGGAAACATTGACGCAAGCTGAAGTGGACCGCAAGCTATCATCTTCCTAATTAGGAACACATTCAGCGGTGACGTCACCGCACAAAATGGAATCAAGAAGGATCTATTGCTCCGATCTGTCCACTGCTGCCGGAGAAAACATGCTGGGCACGGCTCCTCAGGTAGATTTCTGGATTCTTCTAGAGTATCGGGAGCAATGGACGCGTAAGGCAGTTGACGACAACGAACTGCCAGACCCTGTTTCGAGCTGGCTTGGCGACTCGATTGCCGCTCTGGAGAAGAAAGGCAGGAAACCCAGGGTTCAATTTATTCGCCAACCTCGCCGTGCAACGGGTCCGCGGAAACTGTTCGTGAGCGAATCCTCTTTATTGCGTTCCATGTCATTTTCGTCATATTTGGACTTAACTGAAATCGATCTTGAGCAGGACGTCACGGAGGCGCAGACATCAAATTTCTATTGTGTCTGTGCGCATGCTTCAAGAGATCTATGTTGTTCGCGATATGGATTGGCAACGTGGAATCGATTGCTGGAACTGTCCGAGGGGCGAGCATGGCAATCAACGCACCTTGGTGGACATCGCTTTGCGCCCAATGTGCTTGTATTGCCACAGGGTCGTCTCTACGGTCGGGTCCATTTAAACAAGGTGGATGGGTTCTTTAGCAAAGTAGAGAATGGAGAAGTAGACTACGAGCTCTTGCGCGGCCGCTCAGAGTTTGCCAGCGAGGCGCAAGCTTGCGAATGCTTGGTAGAGCACCAAGTGAACTCAGTATTGGCATGCGATTCGGACTTAGTTCGATTTGCCACAACTAAGGGCGAGCTTGAAGTGAATGTTCCCGCCAGAAGGGAAGAAATGGCAGTAGTTGCGAGTTGCGGGGACGACGAACCGACCTACGTGCGTCCCTTCACCGATACTTAGTTATGCCTTTGCTCAAGTGGTTGAGCACGAATTCTCGCAACTGTTCTGTGTCTTCCTGGGGATCACCTTTCGATTCGAACGCTTCGCCAATAGTTAGACGGTACTTCTGACCGCTTTTGTTGAGCAATTCTCGAAAAAGCGTCATGTCCTTTAATTCTTGGTTCACGAACCACGTCAGGTAGTAAAACAACGTGTTGTGTCCCTTGATGTTCATGGGAACCACTGGAATCTCATACTTCTGAGCAAGATTTAGGGCAGTAATCTGCCACGGTCTTTCCTTTAATCCCTTAATGGTTGGTCGAGCAAGGCGACCCGAGGGAAATATCACGACGAGCCGTTCATCCTTGATTGCTCGAACTAATGCATGGATTGTTTCACGATTTCTCTTCGGCGTGCGGAAATCGTCTCGCCATTCGACGGGCACGATGATCTCTGACAAGCCTGCAGATACACGTATTGCATCCCGGTTGGCAAGAAAGACGATGTCATCGCGTATGTCTTTGAGCGCGTCGTAGACCGCGATGCCGTCAGCGATGCCAGCTGGATGATTCGGTGTTACAAGCGCACGTCCGCTCTTGGGAATGCTCTCCACGCCGGTGGCGTGCACCTTCAACTTCAAGAGATCAGACATGTAGTCGAAGACTTCCCTTCCTCGCAACGTCGAAATGCTGTCCGCCATGCGCACAGCTTTGTCGTAGCCAAGAATTCCGTCTCTCAACGTTCGAATTAAGCGCCAGGTTGCCGGATGCTTCATGAGGTTGACAGCGCGTTCCTCAATTAAGACATCGACTATATGACGCTCTCTCGCGTGATGCGCGTCAATGAACGAGGATTCGGTTGTCATCGGGTGAACTCTCGCATGCAACTAAGACTCACCATGTCTGTGCATTGTTCTCACCTGAGACAATTCGCATGACAGTTTTCTGCCCCAATGTAGAGTTAGCGTCACTTGAAAATGAATTTTGGGCGATTGCAACCCAGTTTGGACCTTTGACCATACGTTAATTCATTTTATCCAGCATTTTGTTGTTCCATGCTCAGCCAATGCCGGAAGCAACATTCGCACCTGTGCACCTTGTGGTGTACCAATGCAGACTTTACTAAGAGCCTGCGAAGTAGCGATGACGTACCGCATTGACGAAAGTAGTGGTTGAGGCTATGCCGCCCTGATCTGGAGTCAATGGGTGCCCTGCAGCATAAACTTCTTCTACGCAATGTTCGAGCTTTTCAGCAGTCCGTCGGTGACCCAGGTACTCCAGCATCATTGTTGCGCTCAGCAACGTGGCAGTGGGATTGATGGTGTTGGTTCCAGCTATATCGGGCGCTGTTCCATGAGCTGGCTCAAAGTAAGCGTAGTTGTCGCCATAGCATCCGCTGGCAGCTAATCCTAGACTTCCAAGTAGGCCGCCAGCAGCATCGGAAAGTATGTCGCCGTACAAGTTTGGCATGAGTACTACGTCGAATCTCTGTGGTTCTCTTATCAATCGACAGGCGAAGTCGTCGACAATGAAGGACTCGAAAGTCAAGCCTTCACATTGCCCAACAACCTCATTGGCAACGGAATGAAAAAGTCCATCTGATTTTGGGAGCATATTGCGCTTGGTCACGCAAGTGACGGTGCGTTTGCCATTGCGTTTCAGCGCGAGTTCGCAAGCAAACCGAGCGACGCGACGCGTTCCTTTCTCGCTAATGACCTTCAATGCATAGTTGCCATCGCCGTATTCGCTGGGATGCCGGCCTCCTGTTCTCCCCACGCGATCTAACAATGCCAATTCATCGAGATTTCCTTCAATCCCAACATACAGATCCTCTAAATTTTCTCGAACAATGACAAAGTCAATGCCTTCTGGCCGGCGTAGTGGGCTTCTGCATCCAGCGATGTATTTGCAGGGGCGGACGTTTGCAAACGTTTCCTTGCCCCAACGAAGGTAGCGGAGAGCCAAACTAGATCGACCGCTCGTCGAGCCAAACAGTGTGGCGTCCGCATTGTCGATCTGAGCCTTGCCTTTGTCAGCTAGAGTTGTAGCTTGACCGCTGCTCGCATTACCATCAATTCGAGGGTACGTCCATGTGACGCTCGGAAGGATCTCCTGAAGCAATTCCACGACCGGCTCAATAGCCTCGGGCGAGGAGTCATCGCCCGGAATGACAGCTACGCTCTTGTCCATCGTTCGTTTTAGTCTCGATATAGCGCACCATAAGTCTAGCGTTGGCAGACTACAAGCTTCAGAAGTGCATGCCGTTGGACATGCCACACAGCACAATATGAAGACGCGCAGCTCGGGAGCGAAGTACTTCTGGCGGAAGAACTCAGCAACTAAACATTTGAACAAACAATAGCGATTGAAGACCTCAGACTAATTGGCTTCAAATCTATGGCAGCCCTATGCTGTTTAAGCTTAATTCCAATTCGTTTCGCATAGAGCTACTCGCTTTCGTTCCCGGCGGCACCGGTCGACTCCAAGATCTTCTGGCGCATTTCCTCCAACGCGGTTTGTCTTCGAGCTTTTCGTTCTGCCTCTCCGTAGTTCTTAACCTCCTCCAGAACAGCAATTTGCTCGTCGGAGAAGAAGTCGCTCTCTCCGTGGAAACTTAGCAACGAGCGCGCTACCCGTCGTCTCAAATCCATCGACTCAAGCCGTTCTAGTCCATCAAATAGCGCTCTTGGGGCGAATAGGACCACCTGCGTCGTGACGAAGGCGTTTCTTGGAATCTCTTCTTCCGTGGACAATTGAATGAACAGGTCGACAGCCTGATCGGAATCTTTCCTTATTGAAGCCATGATCAGAATGACCGATTCGTAGGCACTAATTTTGGTCTTGCCCTCTCTCACTTGGGAAAGCATTGCGACGGCCGTATCCATGTCTCTAAACGTTAGGCTTTCAATTACGCCAGCTTCTGGACCAATGCCTTCTTCGTTAGTGGGCTGAGCTAGTGCTAACTCCAATGCAGCTTGAGGATCTGACTCTGCCAATCCCTGGAACGCAGCAACTGTGAGCTCTTCTCGATAATGTGCAACGCTAGCCTCGTTCCTCATCCAATCAAGCGCACTTGTGATGTCCAATATGGACCAGTTTGAAACAATCGCGGTTGCAATCTCGTCGCGACTCGCTCTGTCTTCTACGTCTCCGATCACTTCAGCGGCAATTTGGGGAGAGGATCGTGACAACGACAGCAGAGCCTTCTTCCGAGCTAAGGATTGGAGGTCTTCCGGCAACTCACTCACCTGGTTGAGAAGTGTATCGGGGTCAGAGTTTGCCCAAGTCTCCAATATCTCAGCATGCAGGTCTGCACGGTGGTATTTCGACTCTATAGAGGCGACAGCATTGAGTGCCGCCCACGGTTCCGTTTTGGACCACTCCCTGGCAACAGACTTAGCCATCCCCAATACACCTAGCGTTCTCAAGTGAACGGCCAAGTCAAACGCCTTGGAGGGATGGGTGTCTACAAGGTGGAAGGCCACCTCACGAGAGACGCTAGATTTTGTGCTATGAGTAGAAAGCGAATCCAGTATCTCGCTAAATGCATCGACACCCTCGGCGAGCACCCACTCGCTAGCAATGTGCGTCATCAACCTCATTTGAGCGTCGGTAGGATTGACAAAACCTTCGCCGACGCTCCTCGCCAGGCTCGACCATTCACGCTTGGGATGTTGCAGTGGAGTTGCGCCCTGTGTTCGCTCAAGCACCTCAATGGCCACCCATTCAGCGCCAAATCGCCGCGCGAGTTCTCGACGCCGTTCGGTTGACAGATCCTCTCGAGACATCAATATGCTTTCTAACGCAGCGTCCTTTGCTCCCGCATCTAGACTTTGGGCATGCTCAACCGACTGATCCAGATTCGTCACAGACCACTCATGAAACACTGCCTTTAGTAGAACGTGATCTCGGTCGGAATCAAGTTCATAAACTGCTGCCAATGCAGCCTCTGGGTCGATTGCTGCAAGACGTCGAACAATTACTAGCTGAGCTTCCCACCTAATACCCTGATCCAGCGCGCCGGTCGATTGCTCCAATTGCCCCACTAGAGCCTGTTCGTCCAATGAAGCAACTAGGTCATGAATAGAGACTTTGCGCTCGAAGTGGCTGGAAAACCTTCCCAAGTCCTTGAGATCCGCGATGCTTTCGATTGTTAGGCTTGGTGACGATTCCGCGCTTGCCGTTGATTCGACTTCAGTCTCGTTGCTTGCGATGACAGAATGAGAACTGACACGTTCTAAATCCTCACGCACACTAGATGCAACGACAAGTCCTAAGACGAACGCGCCCGCAACCAGAGTCACCCCGAATGCAATAAGCGGCAGTTTCTTCATGAGTTCACCATTTCCACTGAGTTGCCTAGTTGTGTAGCGAACTGATCAACGGCAATGACCCTCGACACCGCGAAATGCTCCACCCGTCATTTGAAGTCTCTGCTCGATGCCCACTTAAGTGAAGGTCTATCAATAGGTGTCCATTAGGGCTTCACGAATCTCATCGAATGCCTCGTCAAATACTGGCGACCTTTGTCTACGTGCCGAACCGTCGATTTCACGCAGATGTGCCAACTGCTCTTCCGAGAACAAGTCCGTGGCCTCATGGCTTAGTAAGAGCCGGCTAGCAGCTTGTTTCTTGACTTCATTTGATGGCAACTCATCAAGTGATTTGTACAGCTGCATTGGCGCGTGCAATACTAGCGAACTGAGCCCAGTCCAAAAGCGTTCGGTCTCAATCTCTTTTGACAGAAGAATGTATAGGTCCATGGCTTGTCGAAAATCATCGTGTTCGTATAGCAACGACCCAATAATCGAGCCGTACGCGAATTCCTTAGTGCCATCGTTTCTAGAAACTTCTGGCAACATGCGGATTGCCCTATCCAAGTCCCATGACGCAAGAACGCTAAGTGTCAGCGCTTCCAGCCCTACGCCCGAAAAATCAAGTGGCAACTCCTTAGCACTCTCAAACGCCAATCGCGGATCGACTTGCAGGAGTGAGGTGATAGCCCACCGTCGTAGATCGCCCTTCAAATGAGCTACAACTCTATCGTTCTCAATCCAGTGAAGCGCTTCAGCAATGTCTTGGAGAGCCCAGTTTGTCGCGATTCCAGTTGCGGCACGGTCGCGGGCCTCTCTATCTGAAATCTCGCCCAGCAGATTTGACGCTGCTTGTGGCGACGATTTAGCAATTGCGATCAAAGCCTTTTCCTGACCCACTGGCTGTGAGTCTCGTGGCAATGTGTGGATAGCGTCCAAGAGATCGTAGGGGTCTTGTGCAGCCCAAGAGCCCATCACTTGATCAGCCAGAAGTCGTTTTACCGATTGTCCCTCAAGTGTGGAAACAGCAGTGATGGCTGCTTTGGGGTCAGATTGTGCCCACTGATGGACAACTGTCCATGCTTGCTCTCCGAATCCAACTGATCCAACCGCGATGGCGAATTCTAGAGCCAACTCTGGATTGTCCGCGACTAGCTGCCACACTATTGCAGAGGAAGCTCTGTTCTTAAAGAATGTCTTTGGTATGTACTGCTCGATCTTGTCGAGCACACCAATGCCTTCCTGTTTCAACCACTCGCTCACAATTTGAGCAAACAGGTGTAGTTGGGCATCGCTCAAGTCGTTGAGGGATCTCGCATCCTGATCGAGAAACGCTCTTAGTTCTGATTCAGGGACTTCCAATGGCTCTAGATCACTTTCCTCAATAAGGACTTGGATAGCTATCCACTCGTTGCTAAAGCGCTTGGCAATTGTGCGGCGATCATCAAGAGACAAATCTGCACGAGACAAAACAATGCTTCTTACTATTCGTAGCCTAATTTCTTCATCTACGTCCAGATTCGTCGCATGGTCAATGGCTTGGTCCAGATTGGAAAGTGCCCACTCGAAAAGACAATAGGAAGCAACTCTTGCTGTCGACTTTGCCCAAATGCGGTTGCTTCGCTCAGCGCCTCCATCGGTCGTAGCACTGCTAGGCGCTGAATTATTGCGTTTTGCAATTCCGTTTGCCAACTTCCAATTGGCAAATCGCGCGACTGGTCTAGGAAGTCCCGAATCGTGCTGGCATCGGCGTTTGCAAGCCGCCTAACCATTGCAGATGTTCGAGCTATGCGACTCTTGTAGCGAGAGGGATCACTAAGTTCTGCGAAGGAGAGTAACGCTTCTCTTGGCGAAGCTTGCGCTTGAGAATCGGTGGTTGTTCTAGAAGGACTAGAGACTGGCTGTATGTTCTTTGCCGTGTCATCTGTATTGCTTTGGAAATAGAACCCAAGCGCGAACGATCCGAACACCAGCATTAGAGCGGCGAATACGAGCAATGACTTCTTGATTGCGAAATTCACTAACAACTACGGATTTAGATTCGAGATGGACTCAATAGTCAAATGGTACGTCAATGTTGCGAATTGTTCACGCTTAACCGATTTCTAAGGCATTGCTGACTATCATGCTAGTTGGCAATGTTTTATGTTCCAATTGTTCGTACTCGCTTTGGCAAATGTGCAGCGAAAATTACAAAACATGTGCGACGCGACATACAAATTGTGCGTTTTGAGACTTGCAAATTGTGCGCTAGCATCTGGTGCCTAACCTGTAGTAGAACCTTATCGAACGAGCGCCTGTGTTATCGTTCAAATACGGCTATGTTGCTGGTCGTTGCCCTGACTGAGTTGTTGATTCGTTCACGCTACGAGATTGGATGTCTTTGAACGTGCGTCGGGCTAATTCGATCCTGCGCAACGTTCTGCGAGTGTGTTTGCTTGCCCTTTTCCCAATTCAATTGGTGGCCTCCCAGCCGTCAGTAGATGAATTGCACAATCTGCTTCGCGTCACGCTGCAAACACTAACACCAACTTCAAACGAACTTTGTGCATACTCTATGCGAACTACCAACCCAAACGGTGACTTGGTACAGGAACGGTTCGATCCTTACTTCGGTGACAGAGAGGCGTGGAGTCTTGTGAGCATAGCGGGAAACGCCCCAACCGCCGAACAGTTGGATCAATATGGACCACCACTGCGTCAACGACATCCTGCAGTCATTTCCTTTCAGTTCATCGACATGGAATCGTTGGAATTGACTGAAAAGACAGCTGCGGGAATCGTGTTTTCTTTCGATATCGAGCCCGGGCTGGGACAGAGTGCCGACAGCGTCATCAAAAACACTCTACTAATCGACCCAATTACTGCACAAGTGAAGCAGATTCGCAGGGTTTCGGACGCCGATTTTAGAGTTGGCAAATTCGCCAAGATCTCCGAATTCGAATCGACCTCCACGTTTCGTCGAGACAGCGAAACCAAGTCATTAGTATTGTCTTCGAGCACTACTAGACTGAAATCAAGGATTGGGAGAGAAACCATCGATCAAAGACTGCACATTGAATTTGATGAGTTCGATTGCAGTACTGTGCCCGTTGAAGTAACTGAGCAACAGGAGTCAGAGTTGGAGAGGCCAAAATTGCAGGTTCCACCTCCTTCTACAGGCGACGTCCGTGATTCCGATCTGGCTCCATGATCGCTCTATTCTGGGATTTAGTGTTGTGAATGGAATTGGAATCGAAGCCTGAATGACTTGGCTACGCGTGGCATTCGTTGCTTCGGGCGACACCGCCAACTCCATCTCCGAGGAACTGAGCGAGCTTAATGTTGTTGCCGTTAGCACAACGAATGCAGGCGATGAGGAACTCTTGGAACCATCGGTCGCAAGCACACCCATGTGGAAACACGCTCGAGTCGAAGCGTTGCTGGCAGCCGGTGGCTCGTATGCGGAGCTGCGCACCATGCTTGCACGGCATGGAATCAGCGAAATTGATGTATCTTTCGTCCGAGACCACAAGTGGGAGGACGCTTGGCGGGCGAAAGTCACCACCAAGCGTTTCGGTAGGCTTTGGATAGTACCTCGCGATGTGCGGCTGACCAATAAAGACACGGTGGTGAGACTTGATCCCGGTTTGCCGTTTGGAACAGGGGAGCACCCAACAACTGCTTTGTGCTTGAGATGGTTAGTTGAGATCGATCTAGAAGGAAAGAGCCTTCTCGATTTCGGCTGTGGGTCAGGTATTTTGGGCATCGCGGCAAGCAAACTTGGAGCTTCTCAGACAACCGCAATCGATCACGACCCGCAGGCGATCCAAGCAACATTAGAAAATGCCCGCTACAACGACGTGGAAATTGCTACACACGCCGAAATCGAATCAGGACGAACCTACGACGTGATCGTTGCCAACATCCTTCTCAACACACTGATTGAATCTGCAGAAGAGCTTACCAACGCTCTTGCACATGGAGGCGTAATTGCTTTGTCGGGACTGTTGAGTGGACAACAGGATGCCATAAGGAAGACCTATCGAAGAATAAACTTCAGCTCTACGAAGTGTGAATCAGATTGGTTGTTGATGGCAGGTAGAGAGCTCTAGCGTGGAAAAAGAGCGTAGCGTGAGCAATCCTCCATTGTCGATAGAACGCGCAATTCTTAGCGTGTCTGACAAGCGTGGAATCGTGGAACTTGCTGGCGGTCTGCGCGAACTTGGCTGCGATCTAGTTTCAACCGGTGGTACAGGGAGGACTCTCCAAAACGCCGGCATTTCGTATACGAACCTTAGCAAGGTCACACGCTTTCCAGAGATTATGGACGGGCGCGTAAAGAGCTTGCATCCGATGGTGCACGGCGGAATTCTGTCTCGCCGAAGCCTTGACGCAGATGTTGTCGCTAAGCATGGCATAGGCGAAATTGACCTTGTCATCGCCAATCTCTACCCGTTCGAGGAAATGACAGTTCAGCCAGATTGCACTTTGGAACAGGCCATCGAGACCATCGATATTGGTGGACCCGCGATGATCCGCGCTGCGGCGAAAAACAACGAGCATGTGCTTGCAGTCGTGGACCCCGATGACTATATGGACGTGCTCGCCCGCCTCAAATCCAACTCAGTTGATCGGGAGTATCGACGAGCGATGGCGGCCAAGGCGTTTCGACATACAGCGGCGTATGACGCGGCCATAGCACAATACCTAAGCGATCAAATCGACTTTCCAGAGGCCTTGAATCTCGCGTTTCGTCAGCGAGAACTGCTTCGTTATGGCGAAAATCCCCATCAGCGGGCAGCGCTCTACACAAGATATCCAGCCACTGTCGGCACAATTGCTGCCGCTCGTCAGCTTCAGGGCAAGCACCTTTCCTACAACAACATTGTTGACTCCGATGCTGCCAATGCATGTGTTCAATCGTTCGAAATGCCGGCGTGCGTGATCGTAAAGCATGGCATTCCATGTGGTGTCGCAATCGGCTCGGATCCAGCAGAAGCGTACAGGAGAGCCTTCGCCACTGATCGGTCTTCGGCATATGGCGGGATTATCGCGTTCAATGTCAAATTGGACAGGGAAACGCTTGTTGAGGTTATTGAAACTCAGTTTGCAGAAGTAGTGCTTACGCCCGTCGTTGCCCCTGAAGCCGTCGAAGTGGCCAAACGAAGGAAAAACTTGCGTTTACTCGAGACAGGATTCTCGCACGACCGAAGCGACGAGATGCAAATCAAGCAAATTGATGGCGGATTGCTGGTGCAAGATGCGGACTCGATACAAATGAAATCGATTTCAACCAAATGTGTCTCCGAGCGACAACCATCGGACCAAGAAAAAGCTGACCTCGAATTTGCGTGGCAGGTGTCAAAGTTCGTCAAATCCAACGCGATTGTTCTAGCGCGAGACTACAGAACTGTTGGGATTGGTGCCGGACAGACGAGTCGCGTTGTCAGCGTTCGCATTGCTTCCATGAAGGCGCAGGACGAAAAGCTGGACACTAACGAATGCGCATTGGCGTCCGATGCGTATTTCCCGTTCAGGGATGGATTGGACGTTGCCGCTCAACATGGAGTCACCGCCGTTATTCAGCCGGGTGGGTCCATTCGTGATGAGGAAGTCATTCAAGCCGCAAATGAGCACGGAATGGCCATGCTGTTTACGGGAGTACGCCATTTTCGCCACTAATGGAGACAGGCAATGAACGTTCTGGTTGTGGGATCGGGAGGACGCGAACATGCCTTGGCGTGGTGTTTCGCAAAAGCGTCAAGCGTGGAACAAGTCTTCGTTGCCCCGGGAAACCCCGGCTGTCAAGGCGAGCACGGGGTGTCTAATGTTGAAATCGATCCTTCTGATTTCTCTGCATTGGCTAAGTTGGTTCAAACTGAGCGCGTTGACCTAACTGTAGTGGGACCAGAGCAACCGATTTCAGAAGGCATACGTGACTACTTCGATCGGTTCGATCTCGCGTGTTTTGCGCCGACCAAGGCTGCAGGACGATTAGAGTCCTCAAAGTCATTCGCCAAAGATTTCATGTCTCGTAACAATATTCCGACTGCCGGCGCATTTATTACTCAGGACTTAGAAGAAGCAAGCGAGTTCATCCACCAGAAGGGAGCTCCAATCGTGGTGAAAGCCGACGGTCTTGCGGCTGGCAAGGGCGTAACGGTTGCTCGGACTACTTCGGAAGCCCTCGAGGCAGCAGCGGGTATGCTGACCGAGGCAAGATTTGGCGATGCTGGAGCAACTGTTGTCATTGAGGATTTCATGGATGGCGAAGAAGCCAGTTTCACGCTGCTGTCGGATGGCGTGGACGTGCTGCCCTTGGCATCAAGCCAGGACCACAAACCTATATTCGATGGAGACAAAGGTCCGAACACGGGAGGGATGGGTGCGTACTCGCCAGCTCCGGTTGTGTGCTCTCGCGTGTATGAGAAAGTGATGCACAAGATCGTCAAACCCACGATACAAGGTATGGCTAGCGAGGGTTCACCATTCCAGGGATTTCTCTACATTGGACTCATGGTGGTCGGGGACGAACCGCGTGTAGTTGAGTACAACTGTAGATTCGGAGACCCAGAAGCACAGCCCGTATTGATGCGGATGAAATCCGACTTGGCGCTACTATGCTCGGCCGCTTTGGAGGGAGGATTGAGGAATCACCAAATCGACTTTGCAAACGAATGTGCGGTTGGCGTCGTACTCGCTTCCGAGGGCTACCCCAATAAATATGACGTGGGGTTTCCAATAGCTGGACTAGACGACGAAATGCCAAATGCAAAGGTTTTCCATGCCGGCACACGGAATCTGAATGGGCAGACTGTTACCAATGGCGGACGAGTCCTAACTGTTGTCGGTCTCGGCGACGACATTGTCGATGCTCAGAAAGCAGCTTATGATCGGGCGTCCAACATTAAGTGGGATGGAATGCAAATGCGAAGTGACATTGGACATCGCGCGGTAGAGCGATTGAATCAGCCGGGCTAGCTTTGGGCGCAGAATGAATGTAGGCAACGAAGGACTGCTTGATCGCCTGATAGGTGTTTTGGATACCGGATTGAGGACGGTGACCAGTCGGGGAGAAGTATCCAACGCAACCAAAATTTCAGACGAAGAGCTCTCAATCCAAGAGCAAGCGAAGTCAGCATCGTTGATGCGCGTGAATCATACCGGCGAAGTCTGCGCCCAAGGACTCTATGAAGGTCAAGCATTGGTGTCTCGAAGTGCTCCTCTTCGTTCCGAGCTTCTCGTTGCTGCTGAAGAAGAAAGAAACCACTTGCTTTGGTGCAACCAGCGGCTACAGGAATTGCAGTCCGGTCCCAGCATGCTGGTTCCCGTGTTCTACGGGATGTCAGTGTGCGTAGGAGCACTTGTTGGACTTGCGGGTGACAGGGTCAGCCAAGGGTTTGTCGAAGCAACCGAGGACCAGGTATGCAGACACCTGGACCGACATCTTGACGAAATGTCATCCAACGACAGGAGAAGCCGTGACATTCTTGAGAAGATCCGCGATGACGAAAAGCGCCACGGACAAAATGCCTTGGACCGCGGAGGGGTTCAATTCCCACATGCTGTCAAGAGTGGAATGACGTTGCTATCGAAAATCATGACCGCAACGACACGACGGATTTGATTGCCTAGTCCTAGCAGTACCCGTCGCGGGCCAGTCGAGTCCACGGGTCGGTCTTCCCAATACCGAATCCGCTAAGCAGGCTGTCTTCGAACCAGGCACGAAACTCCGGATATTCATCCAAAGGCTGCACACGATGCAATGCGCTAATCCACGGGCTAGGATCGTAGGAAACCTGTCGATGTTCGAATTGGTTCTCCTCGATCACACCGTAGCACGCCAAGACCTTCCCACACCTGTTCTGTCCGACGCTACCAGGATTGATGAATTCCCTGTTTCCCACGCGTCTCCTGAACTGCACATGAGAGTGCCCGAAAAAAACGGTAGACGCCTTTGTGTATTGTGCGATTGCATTGAAGTCGTCGTCGGGGCTGTGTGGAATTAAATGGCGGACTCGACCAGGAACGTATCCGTGGCATAAATGCACATCGGCATTTCCCACACGATAGTCCCCATATTCGTTTAGGTCTCTTAAGAATTCCAAGTCTTCGTGGCTAAGCTGAGTTCGCACCCAATCGTTAAATGCTCTCCAAGGAGGGGGCCAATTTTGGGTGAGAGATGCATCCAACATTTCAAGATCATGGTTGCCATATATCTGAATTCCTGATAGGGAGCGCAGAAGTTCCAACGTTTCCGTGGGTTGGGGTCCCGGAGAGACAGAGTCGCCAAGGAACAGCACGATATCGAAATCTCCTTCTGAATCCACAATGGCTTGTAGCGCTTCTCGATTGCCGTGAATGTCGGCAATCACCAACACTTTTTGGTTCGTGTCGTTAATCACAACGTGCCGAAATGATTGATTGATTAGAAAGCAATTGCTAGTGCCTGTAGACCGTAAGCGCTGTTACGACAAATTCTATTGTTGTCGCCTGTCCTTCGACCCGTATAGCGCATTTGGACGCTAGCAGAAATAGCCATCCAGTATGAGGATGGCAGGAATGCATCTACCCTTTGTGGCTATGGAGTCTGAATATGGCCATAGTTCAATTGCTATGGATTTTGCAATCACATGGTGAGTGGCGAACACGTTCCAACTCATAGGAGGGTTGACTCGGCCATTAAAATCACCGGTGCAGATCACGGTTTCAGTTATGAATTGAATTGGCCAGATCTTTCGGGCATTGCGAATCCTAGTTTCTCCACTGTATGAAGTACCTTATCGCTCCCTCCATATTGGCTGCCGACTTTTCGTGTTTGGGCACAGAAGTCAAGCAGGTTCTAGACGCTGGGGCAGATGTAATTCACTTTGACGTTATGGACAACCACTATGTCCCAAACCTCAGTTTTGGACCCGTGGTACTTGAGTCGCTAAAGAGGCGTTTTCCGGATGTGCCTTTCGATGTCCACCTAATGGTCAAACCCGTTGAAGGAATGATCGACGCATTTCTTGCAGGCGGAGCTTCCTACATTTCCATACACCCAGAATCAACGGAACACCCGCACGCCGCGCTGAGTCGGATTCGTAATGGTGGAGCGAAGGCGGGCATCGTTGTCAATCCTGGGACTTCGCTAGATGTTGTGCTACCTATGTTGGAAGAGGCTGATTTGCTTCTCATAATGTCGGTGAATCCAGGATTCGGCGGCCAAAAGTTCATCTCGAGCAGCATTGAAAAAGTGAGAACCGCCAAGATAGTGCTGCAAGAGCTAGAGCATGAAGTGAGATTGGAAATCGATGGTGGGGTCACTGTGGAAAACATCGGTGCGTTGGCGGCAGCGGGAGCAGACATGTTTGTCGCAGGTTCTTCGATTTTTGGCAAAGAGGACTATTGCCAAGCAATAGCCGATATGCGAGCGGAGTTGGCATCTACCTCCGGTGCATAAGGCTTACTTATTCGATTTGGATGGAACGCTGGTCGATACGGCACCAGATCTACACAATTCTCTCAATCACGTTCTCGCGAAGATCGATCAAGGACCGGTCACGCTCAATCTCGCGCGACATTGGGTTGGACATGGAGCAAGAGCCATGATCACCAATGCTCTCGTGGACGTTGGTGTCAACGGGGCTTCAGAGGAGACCCTTGATCGACTGCATGAAGTCTTCATTGACCATTACAGCAACCACATTGCAGACTTGAGCCGGCCCCTACACGACGCTGAAGCGCTGTTGCAGCGCTTGACTGCAGAATCAATTCCTGTCGGCGTGGTAACAAACAAGCGTTACGACCTGTCGTACGACCTACTAAAGACATTGGACCTGTATCGCTATGTAGGTGTACTCGTAGGTGGGGACACGCTGCAGGTTCAGAAGCCAATGGCGGAACCGGTTCTTTATGCATGCAATGAGCTTGACATAGATCCGCGCCACACCCTGTTTGTGGGTGACTCCATTACGGACGTGCGCTGTGCACGCGCTGCGGGCTGCCAAGTAGCGGTTGTACGGGACGGTTACAACCAAGGTGTGCCGGCCGAGTCTCTGGGCGCAGATCGAGTATTCGATTCGTTCTTGGACTTGATCTAACTGTCTGAGAGCAATTACATCGACACGCAGCACTTGGCGCGGGATGAACTCCTACAGGCGAATACGTGGCGAATTGCATTGTTTCCTATGTCCAAATTGAGGATGTTCAACCGGTTTTTCGCCAAGATCGCAAGTGCTAGCATAGATCGGTCGCCATACAGACAGCGGATGTTGCCTGATGTTTGAGAATTCAATGGGTCGTGGGTCACGCTGGACGTTGCTCCTGTGTCTACTACTCGTACCGACACTGCCGACAAACAGCGATGAACCTGTGGTCCTCAAGGAACTGGATGCGGGCGAAGGAGTCAGGGAATCCGGAACTCAATTGATGCAACTATCGTTAGGACTTCACCAGCTGGAACCAGAATCTGACGACGCGACTAGCCTGCTCATCGGTGTGCATGGTTTTCGAAGTGAGGGCTATGAATGGGTCTATCCCCTGCAGACTATGGACGATGAGGAAACAACAACCTTCTTCTATCGATGGGACTATACACAGTGTCCCGACCAATCTGCAGGAGGACTGGTGCAGGCGATCAAGGAACTGCTAGATTCGGATGGAGATACTACAAAGATTACGGTTGTCGGTCACAGCTTGGGTGGAGTATTGGTGTCGGCCTTGGTTGAAGACTGGCCATTCGAACAGGCGACGGATCTTCATGCAGTGGCCGCTCCTCTTGCTGGTCTCGATTCATTTGCGGACAAATGCGGAAAGTTTCTGCCCGATACGATTCGCCCCACAATCAGGTTTCTCCAATGGAGAACGCAACACAAGCTAGATGGAGCGTATAGGAATTTAGAGAATGATCCACAAGTCGTTGACATTGAAGGAAGTGTTGCAGTTACCTTGCCGGAAACCTACCGGGAGCGACGGTTGGGACACAACTGGGCAGTCAGTTGGGTGGCAGATCGCATAGCCAATGCCAAGAAATCGGAATGAATGTCCACCTGCCCGACACGCCGTCTAATGGCGAACATTCGGTTAGTTCAGCTCCCACGCATGATCTAAACGTCTGCCTTGTTGTAAGCGGTCCTAATACAGGTGGCGGCATGGAACGCCATGTAAGCGATCTTGCCAATGGTTTGGCTGATCGACATGATGTGCATGTATTGGCTCACGACTCGTATCGGCAGCTATTTGGCAGTAGCGTCAATTTTCGCGACGTAGGTTTTACGAGCTGGCGATTTGACGTGTTGTTTCTTTGGCAATTCCTTAGAGAGATCCGAGATATTCGACCAACCATAGTTCACGCTCATGGCAGAAAAGCTGGTCAAGTAATTGCACTAACCCGCCGATTCTTTGATGCCCCCTGCATTCTTACGGTTCACAATCTAAGTCGAGACCCGCTTCTCTACAGTAGATTTGACAGCGTGATAGCCGTCAGCAGTCTAGTCGCTCAAGGAATTGAACACTCGAGACTTTACACCGTTTACAACGGGTGCTAGTGAATCCGTCCATTAGCGCAATTGCCGTAGGTCGACTTGTTCCGATCAAGAACTTTGACGTTGTTCTCGATGCGTGGGTTGACATCCCCATACCTTTGCAAATCGTGGGCGATGGGCCCCTGTCTAAGGTGCTAGCTCAGCATGCAGATCGATTGGATTTGTTGGACAGAGTCAAATTCCTTGGCGAGAGGTCCGATGTGCCCGAGCTGATGGCAGACTCATCCTTTTTGATTTCGGCGTCGTCTCGGGAAGGTTTTTCATACGTAGTTCTTGAAGCCTTGCGTTCGCGTCTTGTTGTAGTGTCTACCGCAACTGGAATAGCAACGGACCTAGTTCCTCAAAAGTACTTGATCTCGGAACCGTCAGCAATACAGATTGCATCTGTCGTAACGGCGTCACTCGCCTCGTTTGACCAAGCAAGAACCGATTTTGCTACTGCATGGGAAGCGTCCGAAAAGCTAACGGTTCAACAAATGATTCAAGAAACTGAGAGTGTCTACGCCAAAACCATTGGCGAGTCCGGCTGACAGCGGCTCTGCAACAATGCAGAAAGGGGCTGCTCAATACCTCTAGGAAGTTAATCCCTAGTGTAGGTTCCCACAAGGCGATTCATGCCAATCACAGCAGGTTCGATCGTCTTGAACAATTCCAACATGCTCATTCCCGCAGGCAATTCAAGATTTGCGTTCAACGCGAATACCCAAAAGTAGTATCGGTGAACTCCATGTCCTGGAGGCGGCATTGGACCACCATAACCCGGATTTCCAAAATCATTCCTACCTTGGGTGTAGTCAGAGCAATCTTCGGGAAGTTCGCGTGCGGAACCCGGGATGCCGTAGAGCACCCAATGAACGTAGCCGTAGGCATCTGGCGTCAGCAACGGCGCATCTGGGTCATGGCAGACGATAGCGAAGGACTGGGTGCCGTCAGGAACGTCGTTCCACGTCAATTGCGGGGAGACATCTCTACCTTCTCCCGTGTGTTCCTTTGGTATTCGTGCTCCGTGCTCGAATGCAGAACTTGACAGTGACATTGTTGTAAGTGCAAAGCCCATAGCCGTACCTCCAAATAGATTTCAATTGGGATTTATTGTTCAGCTTACTTTTATGGTTGTGGCTGCACAAGCATAACTTCCCGATTCTAGATGCTGCTGTTCCTCTCTGTCACGTTCAATAAGAAGGCAAAATGCCTCTAGGTACGCTTTGCATTTGCGATACTTCGTAGCACGATGGGTTGTGGGTGTGACACTTAAGGAAAATCGTCGGATATGAAGACAGAGCTGAATTGGCGGGACGGAATTCACTTCGCAGCAACGACCAGCACCGGAATCGTTGTGCAAGTCGACGGACCTCCAGATATGGGTGGCAAAGGTGGAGGCGCACGTCCCATGGATCTAATGCTCATGGGAATTGGTAGTTGCACTGCGGTGGACGTCATGCATATGTTGCACAAGGCACGCTGCAATGTGACACGGTGCACGACACAGATATCCGCAAAGCGAGCCGATACGCACCCTCAAGTATTCGAGCAAATCCACATCAACTTTCTCCTTGCAGGATCCGGTTTGACCGAAAGTAAAGTCGAACGGGTATTAAAGTTGAGCAAGGAAAAATACTGCTCAGCATCGATCATGATGCAGCGGGCTGGGGTAGAAGTTTCCTACGATTGGGAGTTTTTGCCAGAGGAGCCGGCATTCAGTACTGATGGTAACGAAGTTCCGCCAACTATGGGTCTGCATCATGTAGCGCTGATCTCTGAGCGCTACGAGGACTCACGACGGTTCTATACAAAGTGCATGGGACTCGACGTTGAATGGGAGCCTGACCGCGACAATGTGTATTTGACGTCCGGGCGTGACAATTTGGCAATTCACCGATGTCAGCCTATGGACAGTGGACCTGATTCCAAACTTGACCACATTGGATTTGTCGTTGAGGAGGAGCGTTATGTAGACATGTGGTTCGACTATTTGAAGTCGCAAGCTATCGACATTGAAGGGGAGCCCAAGTCACATCGAGACGGTGCGCGAAGCTTCTACGCATTTGACCCGGATGGGACAAAGGTACAGATCATCTACCATCCGCCGCTGGCGGGTGCTCAGCAAGAGAGCGGGTGACTGTTCGGTTGCGTCGGATTCGACTAGGATTCGCTGGTTCTTTGAATGGTTCTGTATTCCAGCAAGACGTTCACAAGAATGCAAAGAACTGGGTAGGCGATGAAGTAGAAGAACACTAAAACGCTCATCACGTTAGTGCCGATAGTTTGTGCGTCCGCTAAGAACTGAATTACAAGTATGAGCACCACTCCGCACACTGCGCACCCTATGTAAAAGACAGAACGCTGAACCGCCTTGACCAAGGCAATTAATAGTGATCGCATAGTCTCATTTCAGCAGAAGTTCACTACAAGCACGAAACTGCAGGTAATTCGTACCCTATATTTTATTTGGGTCCAATTCTTGAATTTTCAAGCGTTCTGGATGAAATATCCCAAAGAAATTTACTTCCACTTTCAGTGAATCAATAGCAAGGGTGGTTGCAGACTACTTCATTCGGAGAAGTTGGTTACTCGGCATGCAGCTCAACTACGCCCACATCGCCGTCAATAGTTATTGTTTGTCCGTGTTCAATCCGCTTGGTACCGTTGCCGACACCGAGAACGGCTGGAATACCGTACTCCCGAGCCACAATGGACCCGTGGGCAAGAATGCTCCCGACATCCGTGACCAATCCTACGGCGTGAGCAAACAGCTGAGTCCAAGCCGGGGTAGTCAACGGACTCACAAGAATTGAACCTGGGACCATCTTGTCGAATTCTGATGCTCCGGTAATGACGCTTGCCTTTGCTGTCACGCGGCCAGAACTTACGGGGAAACCCCTCATAGTCTCCGTTGATTCATCATTTAGGATTTGAGTTTCCTTGAATGCTATGCCGTCGATCTGACTGGCTTCTAGTGGCAAAGTGCCCGGGGGATGATGCCGCTTGCGGGCTTTACGTAGTTGGCTCCTCTCAATAGCTTTGTCCCCCAGGTCAGTAAGAGACTTTCCATCCGTTGCGGCCGATATAGCAGCTTCAAGCTCGCTGCTCGTAAGGAAAAAGGCATCTTCGGGGCAACGCAGTGTTCCCGCACGTGTGAGCCGGCATCCAAGTTCAAAGACCATCGGTCGAAGTACGGACCATGTGTAACCAAACAGAAATGCAACTTCCTCTCGAATGTAGTTGTATTTGCGAGCAAGCCAAAGCCGGAATCTGAACTGCCAATACTGCAGTCCCGAAAGCAACTTGCTGATTTCGTAGAGCTTTTCCTCTCGCGTTCGCATAGCCCGTTCTTCTTGGGTCCTGGGATCGTAGTTGTCGTCTTGGACCATGCCTTTTACAGTTGCGAACAACGCTGCTGGATCTTCGCTCTGCGTTGGTTCGATGAAATCAAGGCTGTAGCCTTGATGCCCATAGGTTTGCAGGTATGTTCGAATATCGTTCAACACTTCATGGCCATCGTCATGTTCTTTAATTGCGGAAAATAGGAACTTGTTGGGGGTCGTTAATACAACGTGGGTTAGCGTTGAGTTCTTGCGAATTTTCTTGGAAACTTCATACAAGTCGGCATTTGCCTGCATTGTCTTGGATTCGATTCCGGAGAGAAACTGTCCGCTAATAAAGTGCTCATCGGGAAGGGTTTCACGCAAGAAGCACTGCAAGTGATCGTCGGTAGACTTTGCCACGCCGAATGTGTGGCTTGAATTGCTGGACCAGTAGTACCCCTCCTCGATCGCCATCTCGCGGATGCCTTTCAATAGCAATTCACTGGGAGCCGCTGCAACCTCGACTTCGGACCACCTTTTCTTAGTGTCAACAAGACGGGGTCGCGTGACATCGAACCATTCCTTTAACTGCCTGTCGTTCCATTCTGTATTGTTGAAGGCGATGTAGGTTGGATTCCTGCTTTCTGGCATGGTTAGCCGCCGAGCAATTTCAGGATCGGATTGGTCCTTAAGCCACTCGTCGAATGAAGCCCTATCGGATTCGCTAAGATCGTGGCGAAATCGTTGTACGTCGCGCTGTCGAATTTCCAAGTCCTTTTGCCGTTGAGACTGAATATCCTCCGGCTGTGGTTTATTCGATTTGCGTGCCCGCTTTTCACGAGTCTTTGCTTCAGCTTGCCTCTCAGCTTCGTCAATCTCGTGCTCCGTCGTCTTCAGCAATCCCTTTTCAGCAGCCTGTCGGTGAACAATCTCCCAATCAAAGCGTTGGTAGGCGTAGCCGTTGACTGTGATGAACGTCGGTCCTCCGCCAACCATTAGGCTCTTCCCCTTCCTCGGGGATTCCAGTCCTTCTGTCAGATAGAGCTCCTCAAACAATGGACATATTGGATCGGGCATGTTCTCGACAATTTGACGTCTAGAGACGTAACGGGCGGGGGGAGGAACTTCCCATGTCAATTCAATGGGTTGAACGGGCAAATTTGTGATTGGGCGAGATTGAAGAATGTGCAACTCGCCAGAAGCGAATGCCCACTCGATGTCTTGGGGCAGACCGTCGTAGACGGCTTCGATAGCTATTGAAGTCGATAGCAGTTCTCTTAGTTGCGAATTGCTGAGAGTCGACAATGCTTGCAAGTTTTGGTCGACATCGACGGTCTGGGTTCCGCCATCCTGGCGAGGTACGATGGACAGCGACTTTGGGCCAATTTCTATCTGTTTAACTTCACCAGAATCTCGGTCGACTATGTAGGTGTCGGGTGTAACTTGCCCGCTCACCACTGCTTCGCCCAGTCCATAGCTGGAATTGATTACGATTTCCCTGCGCTCTCCGGTGGCAGGATTTGCCGTGAACAGGATTCCGGACAAGTCGGAGGGGATCATCTGTTGCACGACGACGGACATTGCGACAGAGCATTGATCGATACCGTTTTGATGTCGATAGTTCAATGCTTGAGGCGTCCAAAGCGATGCCCAACACTTGAGAACCTCGGCAGCCACTTCGTCTGCGCCTACAACATTCAAAAAGGTCTCCTGTTGACCTGCGAATGAAAGGTCGGGCAAGTCCTCGGCGTTGGCACTCGATCGAACGGCCGCTGCATGTCCGTCGCCGATGGTTGTGGCATATAGCCGAGCGATTTCCTTGTGTAGAGTAGAGGGTACCCTGGCGTTCCCAAACAGTTCGCGAATTCGAGCCGACGCGCGGTCAAAGGAGACAATCCCGTCTCTGAATTCCGGTACCGCAAGCTTGATTATTTGATCTTGGAGCTTCTGCTCCGAAACAACTTGCCGATAGGCGACGGTTGTGACGTGAAACCCATCCGGTACATTGAATCCCTCCCTTGCAAGTAGTGCCAGCGACCTACCCTTGCCTCCAATGATGTCAATGTCATTGGCTTCGGTGTCTAAAGGAAGTAAATGATTTTTCAACTCTAGGAGTCCCAGTGGAGGTGATTTCGGCAGACTAACAATCTAGCCCGTGAACAGAAGAACAACTGTTGGGCTGGCGCAACGAAATTATCGCATTTTCGTCGTATGCCAAGCGGCCAGCCATTATCAGTTGTGGGCAGCGAAATGTGCGATACATCAGTTGCTTGGCTACATGGTGACTCGTCGCACTCGCTTGAGTCCCTTTGGAGTTCCGATGTCAATCCATGTGCCTGTGAAAGATTCGCCAGAGACCTTGTCGTCTTTGGTCAGCGCGAACAAGAGATCTCGCGTTAATGAGAAGGTCCTCTGGGATTGGTTGTCAAATACTCGTGGATGCAGTAGAGAAATGCCACAAAACGTGTGGGTGTGCTTGGACTTGTCCTCGTCCTTTTTTACTAATTTGCCGTCGAGACGAAAGTCTCTCGGTGCAGAATCGCTTTCCGCAGGCTGAAGGATCAAGTGTGCGGTCTGCGTGGATTTTTCTGTTAATGTCGTAAAGGGAAAGTTGGTCCAAATATCTCCGTTCAAGACCAAGAACGGAGCGTCTCCCAGATATTGCAAAGCCTGGGCAATTCCGCCACCGGTATCGAGCAGATCCTCCTCGCGGCTGAAGGTTACTTTTACGCCAAGGTGTCGACCGCTTCCTAAGCATGACTGAATCTGGTCTCCGAGGTGGTGCAAGTTAATGACAATGTCGCGAATGCCGGCTCGTTTCAACCATCGAATTTGGTGCACGACCAATGGCTCGCTGTTGATGAGAATCATGGGTTTGGCCACGGTCTCTGTCAATGGGAGAAGCCGTGTTCCCTTGCCCGCAGCAAGAATCATCGCTTTCAAGTCAGCGACCCAATCTCTGAGAGGTGCTGGGAATGACTTTTTGTTTCAGCCAGTTGCCCAATTCTGTGAGGGGGGAGTATTCCATGCACAGTTGTTGAGCCTTCTGCAACGTGGGCAATACATGAGGAAGGTGTGTGGATTGGTTCTTTTGGATCCACAGTCGCACAAAGATTCCAGCGGCTTTGAGCAATCGTTGCACCGCGGTGAACTTCACTGCTATCGCCATTTGGGAGCACGAAGCCATTCTTGGAATAGACGTAGCCTCCGCATTGTTCCAATATTCACGAATGGCCGTGGTGCAATCGTCCTTAGTATGATTCCAGTAGCAATCGTAGAGCAACGACGCAAGATCGTAGGAAACAGGACCACGCAATGCATCTTGAAAGTCCACTACTCCGATGTACGGGGGTACACCACTCCAAAGCAAGTTCCTGCAGTGAAAGTCTCGATGCACCGTTGCCCGCGGCAGTTGATCTATTTGTCCTACCAGATCTGGAGTGATTGCATCCAGTTGCGCAGGCGTGGTTTGAGTAAGTTCGCAGCATAGGTAGTCCCGAAAGATATGGATCTCTTCATTGAGACGTTTTGCGGTGTACTCAGGCACGAGACTACTGTTGATTGACTGAATCTTCAGAATGGTTGCCACTGCGACGCTCAAAGGCTCATTTACTATGCCTTTGCGATATGTTGCGTAGAACGATTGAGACCCTACGTCTTCAATGACGAGAAATCCGCGATCAAGATCGCACGCAAGCACATCGGGTACTGGAACTTCCACTTCTCGGAATACGTCTGACAGAGCAACGAATTGACTATTGTTCTCGGACTCAGGAGGAGAGTGCATGAGGATCCATGAGTTCGTGCCGTCGGTGCAACGCCAGAATGCTCTTGTGCTTGCCTCTACGGGGAGTTGCTGAATTTTGCAATTTGAGATGTCAAACTGGTCGGCGGCCCAGGCAGCCAAGCTGGGATCCATTGGAGGCATCATGCTTGAAGTATACGGTCTGCAACGTTTTGCTAAATCCCACCATGTAGTCGCGCAAGGAGTCGAACATTCCAGTAATTGCGAAGAATATGCAACATAGACAACTATGGGCAATTGGTGCCTTATTGTTGAAGCCAGTACTCCTTGGAGGGATGCATTGATTCGAAAATGGCCCACGCACGCTCGTTTGGCAGTATTGCTGGGTTGTTCTGCAGCTTTCGCAACGGCGGGATGGTGCGACTCAACCACTTCAACTAGCGAGTCGCTCGCTGAGCAATTGTGGGTGCCGGATTTCAGGTTGGGTTCATGTGGCGGGAGTTATTCAGTCGAAAGTGTTTCGCCCGAGCCAGCCCCTGAAAACGTCGAAGATGAAGTGCGAGTTTTTGCTGATGAAGCGACCCTGAATCTTGATGGGAGTGGCAAAGTCGAGGGGAACGTCGTCGTACAGCGTGGAAGCGACCGCTTAGAAGCACCGTCAATCACGTTGAACGCTTCGAATCGGGAACTGCATACGCCTCAAGGCGCATTGGTGGTCAACGAAAATGTCGCTCTGAATGTCGCGCAAAGCGATATTCGAGTTTCTGAACGCAGAATGAACGTTGCCAATGCTGAGTTTGTTCTCTTGCAGCAGGGCATTCGGGGAACGGCCGGCCTAGTTAAGGCAGGCGACGGGAAGGTGGAATTCGAGAATGCACTTGTCACCCGCTGCCCACCAACCGTAAATTCGTGGTCATTGTCCACTCGCCGATTCCGATTGAATCGCGATCAGGAGATAGCGGAAGCGTGGCGCGCCAAGCTCAGTTTAGGTTCCGTCCCGATACTCTACATACCTTACGTGCGATTTCCTACAACCGCCAAAAGGACAAGTGGCGTATTGCTGCCCGAGCTCGAAAGCAATAGCTTGCATGGCTACGAGTTGGGCGTTCCGGTCTACTTGAACCTTGCCCCCAACTTTGACTTAACACTTACTCCAAGACTCTCTACTAGGGGAAGTCATAACCTGGAAACCGAATTTCGCCACATGAACCAAAGGTCGGAGACCAGTCTCAAAGGGGTTGTTCTGCCTTTCGATGGGGAGTACCAGAGTTATGTTGCCAGGTTGCTGAGAAGTTCCTTGCCATTCGACGAACGCGATGATGAACGCTGGTTGGTTGAGATCCAACAAGAAGCACTTTTTGGAAACTGGGAAGCTGAGGCAACCTACTTTGTGGTTAGCGATACAGACTTCTATAGAGACTTTGGAGAGTCGCTTGGCGAGCTAAGACATATAGGTCTCTCAAGATCGCTAAGAATTGGCCGGTGGAGTCGCAATCTTGGAATTGCATTCAACACGGAAAGGTATGACCCCTTTCGCGAATGGGGATCATCAGTTGCGCGCGTTCCAGAGGTGGCAGTTGACGGGCACAACCGTTTGGGTCCTTTTGAGGCCGAGTTTGGGTTCTCGTCAACACGAATGGAGAGGGACCGTAGCGACAACGTTGAGACAAGCCACCGGAGTATTGCGAATTTGGCATTGAGCGTTCCAGCTAATCGTGCCTGGGGCCATGGAGTTTTCAGGATTGAGCAGTCCTTTGCTCGTTTCGAGACTGCAAATGACTCGAGCTACGACAGGAATGGAACCACCGCCCTGATCGACGCGGGGCTATTCCTTGAGAAAGGACGCCGCTCTTCACTGTCTGGGTACCAGACTCTAGAACCTCGCGTCGTGTATGTTCATAGAACGCAATCACAGGAGATCGGAATTCCCACTTTTGACTTCGGCCCCACGTCAGCGACGATTGACTCGCTAGTTGACCCGTCTCGTGTGATTGGATTTGATCGGATTGACGATCTTGAGGTCCTATCACTCTCAACTATTGCAAGGTTTTTTGCACCGAACTCCGTTGGCCAAAAGTATGCATTTCAAGCCGTTGCGTCGTATCCTCGACAAGTCTCTCGATCGAACGCGGACTCGGAGGTTGGCTTAGGAATCGAGTTCGAGGCTACGGTGAACAATGAACTTTCCGTAGCCGGTTTTCATCTAATACATCCAGACAGATGGACATCCCAAGCAACCGGAGCAACTATCAGATACTCACGACCAGACCTGCAGTTAGTTGGTCAGCTTCGCCACCAGCAACCCAACGATATAGTTCAGTCGTTTGCTAGTGCCACGATAGACTTCGATAATGCATGGAAGGTTTTCAGCCAATGGCACTACGATTGGCAACACGATCGGCATATAGAATCGTTTGTCGGGTTTGAGTATGCCGGATGTTGTATTACCTATCGGTTGCTGTGGCGCAAGAGATTGCGCTTTGGATTCGCCGATTGGGAAGAATTGCGGTCTCGAAGTGGCATACATTTTGAATTGTCGCTAAACGGACTTACGTCGATTGGGGACAACATACTGTCCATTGTCGAGAGAGGCAGAGGATTGATGGGTCTATCCAAAAGACCTGCAAATTACTGATTTATTGAGGTTCGACATGTGTAGCCGTCATTCGCAAAAAATGAATTGGATAGCCCTTTGTGGAGCATGTTTGGCATTGCACTCGCTATCCACATCTGCTGAGGAGGAGGTCCTTGACGCTGTTGCTGTCATAGTCAATGACGACGTGGTCACGATGTCCGAAATTGAGGAGAGGTATCAGACCTTTCTGCAACAAGCCACCGAAGCCGGGGTCACGGACTTGCCAGCGAAAAAGCTAGTAATGGACCAGATTGTCGAGCGACTGATTTCCGAACGAATCCAGCTGCAGGAAGCGGCCATGAGGGGAATTGTCGCTAGTGACGAAGAAATTACCGACGCGATACGTGACTTTGCAGCGCAAAACGAAATGAGCCTCGATGAGTATAGAGAACTGCTGGAAGCGCAAGGCATGACCTATAGGGAGTTTCGAGAGGGCGTGCACCGTCAGCTCGTACTTCAGACCATTCAGCAGTATGCGACTAGAGAACGAATATGGATCTCCAATCAAGACGTGAAGGACTTTCGAAATTCTCCGTTCTTCGAGCGGATGGCTACAGATCAATACCAAGTAGGGCACATTCTGATTTCGACAGATTCCTCAGATGTCGACTCTGCGCGTTCAGCCGAAGCCGAAGCACGGGAAGTCGTTGATCAACTGCGAGAAGGAGCCGATTTCGCGACGATGGCCATTAACCACTCATCTGCATCAACCGCATTGGAAGGAGGCAATCTAGGCTGGCGATTTGTGGAGCAGATACCCAGTTTGTTTGCAGAAGTCGTGATCGAGATGCAAGTTGGCGAGACTGCAGACCCAATACGCAATGCACTGGGATTCCACATCATTCAGCTTCTTGACAAGCGTGGCGCATCAAACACAAAAGCGCAACAGTCGCTGGTGCGACATATATTGATTAGGCCATCCATGATTAAGTCTAGCGAAGAAGCATATGAAGAAATTTCCGCATTGCACGACGAATTGACGGACGGGGCAGACTTTGCCGAGCTAGCGAAGGAGCACTCTGAGGATCCTTTGACAGCACTTGCCGGCGGCGAAGTGGGATGGACAGATGGAACGGGTCTCCCTCCTGCTGTTGTTGAAAAAATCAATGAAACTGGAACCGGCGAGCTGTCAGATGTATTTGAAACTCAAGATGGATGGCATGTTCTAGAGGTTGTGGACCGAAGAATCGCGGATCTCTCGGAAAAAGCACTCGACGATATGGCATTGAATGCGTTGTACCAGAGGAGCTTCGAAGAAGCCCTTCTGGATTGGCTCAAGCAGGTTCGTGACGAGGCCTTCGTGAAAGTCATCCGAGAAGTGAATTAGGGCTGCAAATCCTGTATAAGAGAATCGGTCCGTCGTGCCGCGCAAACGGTTCGGACAGCACTTCCTGATCGATGATGAACTGATCGATTGCATCCATCAGCTAATTTCACCGAAACCAGCGGATCAAGTGCTGGAGATTGGGCCGGGTCGTGGAGCGCTCACAAATGGGCTGGTTGCATCCGGTGCAGATGTGATGGCCGTAGAGATTGACAACGATCTAGCCGCCGACCTGCGCACCAGATACTCAGCGGTCAAAGTTGTCGCCTGCGACGCTTTGAAAGTGCCAGATGAGATTTTTCGACAAAAACGTGTAGTTGGCAATCTACCCTATGGCATTTCGACTGCCTTGCTGTTGCGACTCGTGACTATTTCCGAAATTATTGACATGCATTTCATGCTTCAAAGCGAAGTGGTAGATCGATTGGTCGCGACTCCTGGAACAAAAGATTGGGGTCGGCTTTCTGTCAAGACTCAGCAGTCTTGGAAAGTGCATCGCTGCCTGGACGCTGAACCAAACGCTTTTTGGCCCAAACCACAGGTGAATTCCTCTTTTGTACGCATAGAACCAATCGTGGAACCAAAATTTGTCAAGAATCAAATTGCGTTTGACGAAGTGCTTAGACGAGCGTTCGGACAAAGGAGAAAGAAGATTTCTAATAGTCTAGAGCCGCTCAATATTGAATGGGAACAGACAGGAATCGATGCAAGTCTGCGTGCCGACCAACTGAGTGTTGAACAATATGTAGCGATTGCCAACAGTCTCAACGAATAGACATAGTTTCTCTGCAGTTTCTACACCACAATTGAATGGCAATATACGCAATTGGCGACGTACAAGGTTGCTACACCGAGTTGCGCTATCTCTTGGATGCGATTTCCTTCGACTTTGAACGAGACGAAGTCTGGTTTACAGGGGATTTGGTAAACCGTGGGCTTGATAGCCTAGCAACGTTGCAGTTCGTCAAGAAGCTGGGTGATCGCGCCACGGTAGTGCTTGGCAATCATGACTTATATTTGCTGTCAATCGTATATGGAGGTCACTCGCTGCACGCGAAGGACACCTTTAGCGATGTGTTGCGCTCAAGCTATTGTGAGGAGCTCTGCCACTGGTTGCGGCATCAACCACTGCTATATGAGTCAGATGGCCACTTGCTAGTTCATGCAGGTATTCCACACTTGTGGAACAAAAGTCAGGCGAAGTCGCTGGCGCATGAAGTGGAATGCGCCATTCGAGATTCCGCTTACGAAGATTTCTTTCGCGGCATGTTTGGAAACGAACCGGCTGTCTGGAATGAAGGACATACAGGTTTGAATCGATTGCGATGCATTACCAACTACTTAACCCGAATGAGATTCATCCACGCGAACGGGACGATGGAATTTTCCTCGAAACTTGGTCTCGACCATGCCCCTCCAACTTTCAGGGCATGGTTTGAGTTTCCGACGCAAATAGAGGAGACAATAGTGTTTGGCCACTGGGCGTCTTTGAATGGAAAAACACACAATAACCAGTTCCGTGCCATCGATACAGGTTGTGTGTGGGGTCGCAGACTAACAGCCTATCGATTGGACAACCAAGACCACTGTTCAGTGGCTGCACAGTCCGGTAGTGAATCCGCCCGTAGCCGCAGCGACTAACGGCCATGAAGATTCCAGGAGTTGCTTACCGCGTAGGTGGGTCCGTAAGGGACGAACTAATGGGAACCGAGCCCGGTAAGCGCCCAGCAAAAGCGCGCGATTGCGATTGGGTTGTTACTGGGGCTACTCCTAAGGAAATGCAACGCGCTGGACTTAAGCAAATTGGCAAGTCCTTTCCAGTGTATTTGAACCCGAGGACGGGGGACCAATATGCTCTGGCACGAACAGAGCGGAAGACTGGAAGAGGGCATCAGGCATTTGAGTTCCATTTCGACCCAGATGTGGAGCTCATTGAAGACTTGCGGCGTAGGGACTTGACAATCAATGCGATGGCACGTGACTCTGACGGCAAACTCATCGATCCGTTTGGTGGCGAAAAGGATGTGAAAGACCGCATCCTGCGCCATGTTTCAGACGCTTTTGCGGAAGACCCATTGCGAGTGTTTCGCGTTGCGCGATTTGCTGCGACTTTGCCAGAGTTCAATATTGCACCTGAGACGCGCGAGATGATGAGGTCGATGCAGGAGGAGCTTGCGGACCTATCAGCGGAGAGGGTGTGGAGTGAGTATGCCAGAGCTATGGAGGGGTTGACGCCATTCAGATTCTTCGACACCTTGAGCGAGACCGAATCGATTGAGCCATGGTTTAGCGGAATCGCAGTGATCGGTCTCACTTCTATCATGCGCGAGAGATGGCTGCGCAGCATTGATGCGATAGCAGCGATTGGTTGGGTGCACGAAGAGGCAACAGCAGTTGCGCTCTTTCGACGTCTAAAGGCACCTGGAAGTGTTGTGCGGCTAGGGCGCGATGTTGCGCGTTTTGGCCATTCACTATCTACGATTCTCTCCCAGGACCCTATCGATGTGCTGTCATTCTTCGAACGGTCACACGCATTTCGGCCAGGCACGGCATTTCAGAGGCTTGTTGCGGCAGTTCAAGCCTGTGCAGGATTAGATCTTGGCTGCGTCAAGCGCTTAGTTGGTCAGGTAAGCAAGATCAGGCTTCACGGCATACCGTCTAACGAATACGGCTGGCACTTGCGACAAGCTAGACTTGAAGCTATTGCCGGCTTCCTAAAGGAATCCCAAAGGGACACTTAGGGAACTCCTAGGGTATCCAAGCTCCAACGCGCCTTTGATGAAATCTCCAAGGGTTCTCTATACCCAGCATTGAGCCGCTGATAGCCCGCGAACGCGATCATCGCACCATTGTCAGTGCAGAGTTCAATTGAGGGATATAGGAGCGCGCATTCGAGAGACTGTAAGACCTTTCGTAGAGTAGTGTTTGCCGCCACTCCACCTGAAAGAACTAACGTAGACGCGCCAGTGTGGTCAAGTGCTCGTCGACATTTGATTCGAAGTGTCTCAGCAACTGCTCGTTCGAACGATGCCGCTATGTCGGCGACGTCAGTTGACTCAAGTGGCGAGGTTGCGTCAATGACGTTGCGAACCGCGGTCTTGAGTCCGCTGAAACTGAAGTCAAGTCCCGGCCTATCGGTCATTGGGCGCGGAAACTGAAACCGCTGGTCGTTGCCGTTGCTAGCCAATTTAGCGATTTGAGGTCCCCCTGGATACCCGAGACCAAGTAGTTTGGCTGTCTTGTCGAAGGCTTCGCCAACGGCGTCATCGAGGGATTGCCCCAACAGTCGGTACTCGCCAATTCCCATCACATGTACGAGAAGAGTGTGTCCACCAGACACCAGCAGAGCCACAAAAGGAAGTTCAGGTATTGCTGTGTCGAGCAAGGGTGCGAGAAGGTGCGCCTCCATGTGGTGTACACCAATTGCCGGTATGTCAAGTGCCCAAGCTAAAGATCGGCCAAATGACGCACCAACCATCAAAGCGCCGATCAGACCGGGTCCGGAGGTAAAGGCGACTCCATCAAGGTCTCCCAAAGTTGATCCCGCATCGTGCAGAGTCTGTGCAAGCAGTGGAGATACCTTGCGGATATGGTCGCGGGACGCTAGTTCGGGAACGATTCCTCCATATCGATTGTGCAATTCGACTTGACTTGAAACGTTGTGTGCGATGATTCCGCGGCAACTGTCGTAGACGGCAATACCCGTTTCGTCACAGGATGTTTCAATGCCAAGAACTCTCAACGCAGTACTCTAGGTCTTGCGCATAAATATGAGATTCAGGAATGCCGAGATGTCTGCGATCTCGTCGTAGCAAACTTGGTGCGCCATGTCGTATTGGCGCCATTCCACGTTGTAGTTGAGTGCTTCTAGAGCATTTCGAGACGAAACAGCTCTGGAGAGAGGGATCATGGGGTCCAATGTGCCGTGTGCCATGAATATCGGTGTATTGACACTGGCAAAGCTGACCTCATCGCCGACGTTCTCGTGGTTGTGCAAGTAGGTAGACAACGCTACGACTCCCGCAAATGGTTGTTCGGCTCGAACAGCCAGTTGCAAAGCGACAACTCCGCCTTGAGAAAACCCTGCAAGCGCGATTCGTGAAGAAGGAATGCCACGGGCGGTTTCATTTTCGACTAGCTCATGAATCAATGAGGCTGACTCGCGAATCTCGTCGGCGCCCGATCGAACATCTCCTGGGTTGATGTCATACCACGCACGCATTTGCATGCCTCCATTTAGAGTTACTGGACGGATTGGTGCATGCGGCAGAATAAACCTGACGGCTAGGTCCAAATTGAGCTCCGGCACAACCGGTTCGAAGTCGTGTCCGTCTGCGCCTAGACCATGCAGCCAGATCACGCAATGCGTAGGGTCATTCCCTCGAACTAGCTCAATGGCTTCGAGAGGCATTGTGAAACTCTGTTGGGACAGTCAATCTCGCGAGTACTACTTGTTGAGTTGCGCAGACAACGAAAAGAAAGTGGGCAGGAGTTGACGTGCCTGAGTGAGAATCTCGGCTTCGCTGGTTCTTCGGTTGGGTTGAAACTTCCTCCTGCGTTCAATCCACAACGCGAGACGCTGAACTCCTGAATGCGTCGCCTCTATTCGGTGCCGGCGATCGAGCAATAGCTTCCTGTTCAGCCAGGAAGCGAGGTGTTGCGGAGTTTGCTGTTCGTTGAGAGACTTGATCGAGCGGCGGTAGTTTTTTCGTGCCGTTCCCTTCGTTGCGTGTCCATGCTTCTTCAACGTACCAAGAAGCGAGCGAGAGGCACGACTATCGTCCATGAGGTCATGGATGTCCGGGGCGATTTCAAGTGCCAATTTGCGCCACTTCTTACTGTGCTCCGCTTTGGTCAGCAACGTGCCGATGGCATGCGCCGCACTGTTTCTTTCCTTTAGTGATCCATTGGTACAGATGCGAACCATGCTTCTCCATGTTTCAACGTCGAGGGTGTTGCCGTTGCGACATGGGCACAACGACTTAAGCATCGCTCGACGCTGCCCTATTTTTCCTCCGTAGTCGGACAGTTCGCCAGATAGCTGGCAAGTGTTTGATTTTTGGATCATGGAGGTCATTTCAACTACTGGCTACCTTTGGCGACGTTAGTCGTTGCTCACAGATATTGTTCAATCGAGGAGCGCTCCTCGCGCGTGTAACGCAACAGGTCATAATTATGGCAATCAGAATGGGAGATTAACAGTGGGTCCACTACAAGGCGTAAAAGTAATCGAACTCGCAGGAATAGGTCCCGGTCCCTTCTGCGGAATGATGCTCTCGGACATGGGAGCAGATGTTATCCGTGTTGACAGGATTACCAGCTCTACGCGAGCCCCAAGGGACATCATGCAAAGAAACAGGAAATCCATAGCCGTCAACCTGAAGTCGGAGGAGGGGCGCGACGTTGTACTTCGGATGGCCGAGACTGCGGACGCACTATTCGAGGGATTCCGCCCGGGAGTGACCGAGCGCCTTGGATTGGGTCCAGACGACTGTTTTGCTAGAAACAAGAAGCTAGTCTATGGACGTATGACTGGATGGGGGCAGGAGGGCCCATTGGCGCTCGCTGCGGGGCACGACATCAATTACATCGGGCTGTCGGGCGCACTCCATGCGATCGGTGAGCCGGGCGGAAAACCCGTTCCTCCACTTAATCTCATCGGCGACTTTGGAGGTGGCGGCATGCTATTGGCATTCGGGCTTGTTTGTGCGTTGCTTGAAGCCAGACGCTCGGGAGAGGGCCAAGTTGTCGATGCCGCGATGATAGATGGGTCCGCCTCGCTCATGGCCGCGTTCTACAGCATGGCGCAGCATGGCTTCGTAAACGAACGCGGAGCCAACTTGCTGGATGGCGGCGCTCATTTCTACAACACGTACGAAACCAGGGACGGCAAGTACATATGTGTGGGTTCTATCGAACCGCAATTCTATGAATTGCTCTTACGGCACGCTGAAGTCACAGATGCTAAGTTTCGCGAGCAAATGAACAGAGAAGAGTGGCCAAGCATGCGCGACGAACTTGCGCGGATTTTCAAAACCAAGACGCGCGAAGAATGGTGCGAGGTAATGGAAGGTACCGACATTTGTTTTGCCCCGGTACTATCGGTTTGGGAGGCGCCGCAGCACCCCCACAACACCGCTCGGGAGTCCTTCATCGAGTTGGATGGAGTCACACAACCGGCTCCGGCGCCCCGCTTTAGTCGCAGTCGTCCGGATGTCAGACACGGTGCTCGCATCCCAGGGCAGGATGCAGCCGAGGTTCTTCGATCCTTTCGGTACTCGGAAGAGGAAATCAATGAACTGCGATCTTGTGGCGCGGTTGGGTAGAGATAAAGCAAGGATTCAAGGATTCGGACACTGCATCCATGAGTAGCTACGCAAAAGCTTATGCCTTGTCCCTCAACTCGCCGGAAGAATTCTGGGAGGAACAGGCCCGCGCCATAGACTGGCACGAACCGCCGCGTCGCATTCTGAGCAAGGACGAGAACCTTGCTGATCGTTGGTTTGAAGGCGGAAAGCTAAATGCTGCGTGGCTCGCATTGGATCGCCATGTCAATGCAGGACGGGGTTGCGACACGGCTCTTATATACGATTCGCCAGTTACTCAAATTACCAAGAAATACACCTTTGAAGAATTGCTACAGGAAGTCTCGATCGTTGCCGGAGCGTTGCGGCGATCAGGAGTTGTCAAAGGTGACCGAGTAGTCATTTACATGCCGATGGTCCCAGAGACCGTTGTTGCAATGCTTGCCTGTGCACGCATCGGCGCCATTCACTCGGTTGTATTTGGAGGTTTTGCTGCTCCCGAGCTTGCCACAAGGATTGACGATGCGACTCCCAAGCTCGTATTGGCAGCCACTTGCGGCATTGAGTTTCAATCCGTTGTTCCCTACATGCCTATGTTGGAACGAGCTTTGGAGTTGGCGTCCCATAGGCCCGAATCCGTAGTTGTGCTGCAACGTGAAATGTCTAGAGCCACGCTCGACAACACGAAGTACATGGACTGGCAGGATTGGGTATCAAACGCCACGTCTGCAGATGCTCTGCCAGTCGATTCGTGGGATCCTCTATACATCCTCTATACATCCGGCACGACAGGAAAGCCCAAGGGCGTATTGCGCGATACAGGTGGACATGCGGTTGCCCTGAACTACAGTATGGATGCCATCTATGGCTGCGACGCCGGCGACGTGTTTTGGGCAGCATCAGATGTTGGCTGGGTTGTCGGCCATTCGTACATCGTTTACGGACCTTTGATAAAGGGATGTACAACAGTCCTGTTCGAAGGAAAGCCCGTTCGAACGCCCGATGCGGGAGCCTTCTGGCGGGTGATCGCTGAGCATCGAGTTAAGACCTTTTTCGTGGCGCCGACAGCCTTTCGGGCAGTAAAGAAGGAGGATCCGGATTGCAAGCTACTAGAACGCTACAACATCGATTGCCTTGAATACTTGTTTGTGGCAGGGGAACGACTGGATCCTCCCACGTGGCATTGGTTGCGCGATCACGTGGACGTACCAGTGATCGACCATTGGTGGCAAACGGAAACTGGTTGGGCGATTTGCGCAAACATGGTTGGGTACGGTCTGCACGAAATGAAACCGGGATCTGTAACTTTGCCAGTGCCCGGCAACAATGTTGCGGTGTTGGACGAACTGGGTGCCGATTGCGGCACCAACAAAGTAGGAAACATTGTTATACGTCCGCCGGCTCCCCCCTCACACTTTTTCACTGTATGGGGAGACCACGGACGATATGTTTCATCTTACTGGAAACGATTTCCCAATGCGTATGAGACGGAAGATGGGGGCTATCTTGACGAGGACGGTTACGTCTACATTCTGGGACGCACAGACGACGTTATGAATGTCGCTGGGCATAGGTTGTCGACTGGTGAGTTGGAGGAATCTGTCGCTTCTCACGACGCCGTTGCGGAGTGCGCCGTGGTTGGTATCAAGGACGACTTGAAAGGTCAAGTGCCGGTCGGATTGGTCGTCTTAAAGGACGGAGTAGCAGTTTCGGCGCAATCGCTGGAGCACGACTTGATTCGGCTCGTGCGCGAGCACGTAGGCGCGTTTGCGAATTTCAAGAGAATCTGCGTAGTCGAACGATTGCCGAAGACTCGGTCAGGCAAAATCCTTCGCCAGACTGTTCGAAAAATGATTGATGGCGAGACCTACATGACTCCATCGACGATTGATGATCCAGGAATCATTGACGAAATTGAAACCGAACTCGCAAAGGTGGGATTGATTGGACAGCGCAGCTGAAAGTCAAGGCCCCTGCAAACGAGACTCGACCCATGTTGTCGATCATTCTGAACGAGGTAATGCATGGTTGATTCGCATGTAGAAGCAAGAGTCGATGGGCATGTTGCCTCATTGATCCTTTCGAATCCTCCGCGCCACACGATCAATGCCAGAGGTTCCCAACAGTTGTTTGAACATCTCGAGGCGCTGTCGCGTGACGATTCCGTGCGAGTTGTTGTGCTTACGGGATCTTCTGAGGACATATTTGTGCGCCACTACGAAGTTGACGAACTTGCGGACTCATCGGAAAGAATTCAAGATCGGAGGCCCCAAAGAGCGCCCGTGGATAATTCGCGTGGTACGACTCGTGCGGCTGGTGGCTTGCGCGGCGCAATGAACTTGCTGGAATCGATGAAGCAGATCACGGTCGCTGCGATAAATGGCATGGCACACGGAGGCGGACTTGAGCTTGCACTGGCGTGTGACTTTCGTCTGGCACGCGCAGGGCGCTTTACACTGGGTCTCCCAGAGACGGGTGTCGGAATATTGCCGGGTGGCGGCGGCACGCAGCGACTGACACGGATTGTGGGGATTGCGCAGGCGCTGGACTTGGTTCTTCATGGAACCATATTTGAGAGTCGTCGGGCCTTAGAGATGGGAATCGTTCATAGAGTTTTTCCTAATCCCATAGGCGAGTATCGCGCTGCTGTTTCTGAGTTTGCAGAAAATTTGGCTCATCGAGCCCCGATTGCACTTGCCAAAGCCAAACAGGCGATTCGAGAGGGGATGGAAATGTCGCTGTCAGATGGTCTGCGTAGAGAGGCTGAATTGTTCGCCGAATTAATGGCAACCCAAGATGCCGCTCGTGCACTCCGAGCTGTTTCGAAGGGCAAACCAATCCCTCGCTTCAAGGGGGAATGACTGTCTGTCTAGGATCTCAGCCGCTCCACGACACTGCTAGGGGCAATTGCTTCGATTTCGCCCCGTCGGAATCGGTACTCCACTTGATTGCGTTGCATGCCGCGCTCGCCGATCATGATTCGGTGAGGAATCCCTATAAGATCTGCGTCCGCGAATTTGACTCCGGGCCTCTCAGACCTATCGTCGTAAATGGCATCAACCCCTGCACCTAAGCACTCATCGTAGACTTTCTCGGCGGTCTGTTGTACGAGTTCGGATCGCTCGGCATTCAAAGAAATTATGTGAACCGTAGCAGGGGCAGCCTCAATCGGCCAGTCAATGCCGATGTCGTCGTGTCGCTGCTCCACGATTGCGGCTGCTAGTCGAGTTATTCCGATGCCGTAGCACCCCATGAGCGGATAGGTATTTTTGCCATCAGAGTCTAGCACTGAAGCTTGCATCGATTTCGAGTACTTTGTGCCGAGCTGGAAGATGTGACCGACTTCAATCCCGCGTACGATTGACAATGGGCCGCTTCCGTCAGGTGCTGGATCGCCCTCGCGCACCCTTCGAATATCCACTACGCGATCGCAGGCGACATCACGTTCCCAATTCACTCCTGTGTAGTGGAAGTCATTCTCGTTGGCACCACAAGCGAAGTCCGAAAGGTTCGCGGCGGCGCGGTCAACATAGACTGGCACTTCTGTACCCACAGGCCCAATTGAGCCTGGGCGGCAATTAAATGCTCGCTCAATCTCTGCATCAGATGCAAATTGAAGAGGTTGAAGGACATCAGGCAATCGTGCAGCCTTCAATTCGTTTAGCTCATGATCGCCACGAAGAACGAGAGCTATGGGTGAATTGGCGCCCCGAGCCACGATAGTCTTAGCTACCTGGTCGCGTTCAATTCCGAGAAATTGAACAAGCGAATCGATGGAAGCTATGCCCGGTGTAGACACCTTTTCAAGTTGATGCGAGGGATCAGGTCGCGCGCCCACGGCAATCGCTTCTGCTCGTTCAACATTGGCTGCATAGGAACTGTTTTCGCTAAACGCAAGTGCATCTTCTCCCACTTGGGCAAGAACGTGAAACTCGTGGCTCTCCCCATCGCCAATCAAGCCAGGGTCGGCCTGCACTGCACGGTATTCGAGGTCTAACCTTTCCAGAACAGCGGAGTAGGCATCGTACATTGCCCGGTAGGTTTCGTTGAAGGTTTCTTCATCTAGGTGGAAGGAATAGGCATCCTTCATGATGAATTCGCGCGATCGCAGCACACCGAATCTGGGACGAATTTCGTCGCGAAATTTCGTGTTGATCTGAAACAAATTGCACGGAAGTTGACGATAGCTAGAAATGTTGTTGCGAAACAGATCGGTGACTACCTCTTCATGGGTCGGACTCAGACAATATTCGTTCTTGTGGCGGTCGGCCAATCGAGCAAGATCAGGACCCATGGCATCCCATCTCTCGGACTCTCTCCACAGTTCTGCTGGCTGTACGAAGGGCATGAGAATTTCACATGCGCCTCTCTTGGTGAGTTCCTGCCTCACAATGCGCTCTATCTTTTGCAGTACTCGGACCCCGAGCGGCAGCCACGTGAACAACCCAGACGCGAGTTGTCTGATCATTCCTGCACGAAGAAGCAAGATGTGGCTTGGAATTTCAGCGTTCGCTGGTGGTTCGCGCAGCGTGGGTATTAGAGATTGACTGAAACGCATAGCTGTTCGTGACGCCAGACAGCCCGCGACGCTTTGGCGGCGGGCTCTTTGATTGGTGTAGAGTCAAGATGCGCAACGCACAGTCGCGCACCAAGATCGCGAATTATAGAAGTGGTTAGCCTAGCCCAAGGGTGTTGGCTTGAATCCCTATCAGCTCGGCATGTCCCGGAGTTTCTTGAACGGCTTGACCTTCACATCCCAGTGTGCAGGCTTCGCGGGTATCACAATGGGTTCGCCGGTGCGGATATTGCGGCCCTCTCGTTCCTTCCTTGCCTTGACTTTCACGGCTTTCATGCTGAAAAGACCGGAGAACTGAAACTCCTTAGCGCCACGGATACGTAGAGATCGCTCAATGTTGTCTTCCAGCGCTGAAAGCACCTCACCGACTTGCCGTTTCGACAGTCCAGTGGAGTCTGCTATGTTTGCGACTAGGTCTACCTTCCTGAGAGGCTTGGTTATGGCCGGCGGTCGCCTTGGAGCCTTAGCTTTCGCAGGTGCTTTCTTCTTCTTCGATGTTGCCAATTTGCCCTCCCTCCGGGTTTGACGTCGTTTCAAGATGGAAAATCGCTACAGATGCGAGGATCACTCTCGCACACAATAGAGCGCATGTTACACGATTGTTAATGATTTCTGCGTAGTACACTGCACCCTATGAGTCGTGACAACGAACATTTTCGCATTGGATTGGCTCTTCTATAATTGGCGAACCCTCACATTGCCGTCGAGGATTTGTCTGCGTGCCCATATACGAATATCAATGCCGCGCTTGTGGGCATGGGTTCGAAACCATTCAAAAATTTAGTGATGATCCCCTAGTGGACTGTCCAGCTTGTGAGAAACCCGATCTCAAGAAGCTGGTGTCGAGAGTGGCCTTTCGACTGAAGGGCAGTGGCTGGTACGAAACCGACTTCAAGAAGGAAGGCAAGCGCAATGTGGTCGATGCTGACAGTTCGGACACCAAGACGGACGAACCTAGCGGAGATCAAAAGGCAAAAGCCAAGAAGGAAAACGGTAAAACCGAAAAAACAGATTCCAAACCTGAGCCAAAGACTCCAAAGTCCAGTGCGGATTCAAGCACTGCGAATTCTTGACGCAAAGCTCCAATCTACTCTATAGGTCAACCGAATGAGCAACGGAATGCGCTCGCACTATTGTGGTGACATTCGAGCGGGTGACATCGATAACAATGTTGCCGTGTGCGGATGGATACAAGTCAGACGCGATCACGGAGGCGTTATTTTCCTTGATGTCAGGGATCGAGAAGGCTTGGTTCAGGTAGTCTACGAACCCGACAATCAGGAAGTATTCGATCGTGCTACCAATCTGCGCAACGAGTACGTCATACGAGCTACAGGAAAGGTTCGGCATAGAGGCGCAGACAAGATCAATCCACGGTTAGCGACGGGAGAAGTAGAGATCTTGGGAGAGACGCTCGAGATTCTCAATTCTGCCGGAGGCCTGCCATTCACGCTTGACGAGTATTCGAGTGCGGGCGAAGACATAAGACTGCGTTACCGCTACCTAGATCTTCGCAGGCCGGAAATGCAGAAAAGACTCTTCCTGCGATCTAAGATTGCTAGCACCTCCCGGACCTTTTTGGAGAGTGAGGGTTTCGTCGAAGTGGAGACGCCCACGCTAACCAAGTCCACGCCAGAGGGAGCACGGGACTACTTGGTGCCTAGTCGCAAGAATCCGGGGCACTTTTTCGCGCTGCCCCAGTCGCCCCAACTGTTCAAGCAGGTGCTGATGATCTCGGGTTTTGACCGCTACTATCAAATCGCCCGCTGCTATCGCGACGAAGATCTTCGCCATGATCGCCAACCTGAGTTCACGCAAATCGACATTGAGGCCTCTTTTGTAGATGAGTTCGAAGTCATGCGAGTCACGGAAGGGTTGCTTCGCAGTGTCTTCGAACGGACACTAGGTATCGACCTAGGCGACTTCCCTGTACTGACGTACTCCGATGCTATGGAGTGCTATGGTTCCGACAAACCAGACTTGCGAATTCCGCTTGTACTCGCTGGAATCGATGACTTGGTGCGCGACCTGGACTTCAATGTCTTGGCTCGGCCAGCAAGAGACGAGAACGGTCGGGTTTCAGCCCTGCGCGTGCCAGGTGGTGTTGTCAAACTTTCGCGCAGAGAGATTGACGCCCTGGTGGATTTCGCTCGAGACCATGGAGCTGAAGGACTTGCCTACATCAAGGTGAACGACATATCGCAGGGGATGGCCGGTCTACAGTCATCGATACTGAAATTCGTAGACGAGCCAACGATTCGTGCGGTTCTTGAGAAATGTAAATGCGAATCAGGTGACATTCTGTTTGTGGGAGCCGGGCACAGCGAACTCGTAGGCGATTTCATGGGCGCGTTGCGTGTTCAAGTCGGCCACCAACTTGGGCTAGCGGCGCAAGAGCATCGAGCATGTTGGGTAGTGGATTGGCCCATGTTCGAACGCACCAGCGATGGAAACTACACACCTGCCCACCATCCATTCACTCGACCAAGTTGCTCGTTAGAGGAGTTTGCGTCTGCTCCCCACGAAGCCAACGCGAAAGCGTACGACATAGTGTTGGATGGATACGAACTTGGTGGCGGGTCTTTGCGTATACATGACGTTCAAATGCAAAGGGCAGTATTCGATGCACTGGGAATGGGTCAGGAAGCTGACGTTAAATTCGGTTTTCTGCTTGACGCACTCGAAATGGGTTGTCCACCTCACGGAGGAATTGCACTAGGACTAGATCGATTGGCGATGATTGTTGCCGGTGCAGACTCGGTGCGAGAGGTGATCGCCTTTCCCAAAACTCTTTCGGCGACATGCCCGTTGACGTCTGCACCAAGCACTATTGATGTTGGGCAGATGCGGGAATTGCACCTTGACATTCGAGGACGCAAGTAGTGGCTGGTCACTCAAAGTGGGCCAATATCAAACACCGAAAAGCCCGTCAAGATGCCAAGCGAGCCAAAGTCTGGACAAAGGTCATTCGCGAATTGACTGTCGCGGCAAGACTCGGAGGACCCAATCCAGCAGACAATCCACGGCTTCGAGCTGCGATGGATAATGCTCTGGCAGCGAACATGCCACGAGACACTATGGATCGTGCCATAGCCCGAGGTGCGGGAGATTCGGACGAGGGCGCATTGGAGGAAATTGTCTACGAAGGCTACGGTCCCGGCGGAGTTGCCATTTTGGTCGAGACACTGACGGACAATCGCAACCGAACGGTCGCTGCAATACGCCATGCATTTTCTAAGTTTGGTGGCTCTCTTGGCACATCTGGTTCCGTTGCGTACCTGTTCGACCGACGTGGCGTGTTGCATTTCGACAGCACTGTCGATGAGGAGCGCATCATGGAAGTCGCATTGGATGCCGAGGCTGAGGATGTGGAGAGCGACGACGATGGGAATACCGTCGTGTTTACCACATTTGAAAGCTATGGCTCAGTCCTGGATGCCTTTCGTGCCGAATCGATGGAACCAGCGATCGCGGAAGTAACCATGTGGCCGTCTACCTCTACCGAGTGTGATGTGGATTTGACTCAAAAGACACTGAATTTGGTCGAAGCTCTGGATGACTTGGACGATGTTCAGAACGTCTATTCAAATGCTGAATTGTCTGATGCCGTGGACCCGGGATGAGCCGCATTCTCGGAATTGATCCGGGATCTCGATCTACAGGCTATGGCTTGATCGAGCAATCAGAAACGGGAATCGACTACGTCGCATCTGGAGTAATAAGAACGCAGCACGAGGGATATCCGGCTAGACTTAAGGAAATCTACAGTGGAATCGACCTGGTTGTTGCTGAATATGCTCCTGACGAATGTGCATTGGAGGAAGTTTTCGTAGCACACAACCCAAGTTCAGCCTTGAAGCTCGGCCAAGCTAGAGGAGCCGCATTAGTTGCGGTCATGTCTCACGAAGTTGCTGTAAGCGAGTACGCAGCCCGAAGAGTGAAGAGCATGATCGTTGGGACAGGAAAAGCGACTAAGGACCAGGTCAAATACATGGTCAAGGCTCTCCTGCACTTGGACGGACGATTGAGCCAGGACGCATCCGATGCCTTGGCAATCGCAATCTGCCATGCGTTTTCGAAAAAGACCGATGATTGGACGATTGGTCGGTAAGCTAGTAGAAGTGGACGGTGCTGTCGCGCTTATTGACGTTAATGGCGTTGGGTACGAAGTTGAAGCGCCCGACGGGACGTTTGACGAACGAAAAATAGGCGATGAGTGCACGTTGTTTACCCACCAGATTGTGCAGCCAGATCAGAGCTCGATGTATGCATTTCCCAGCAAGCCGATGCGAGAGTTTTTTCGTGTGCTGATTAAGATTTCGGGCATTGGGCCGAAGAGCGCCGTTTCGATGTTGGCAGCGTTCACCGTTTCGGAGCTTATTCGAATAGTCAGTCAACGCGATACAGGTGCTTTGATGCGCGTCAAGGGCATTGGCAAGCGAACCGCCGAGCGAATATTGGTGGATCTCTTTGATCGCGTGGAGCGGCTTCCCTATGCGCTGGCACACTCCACAACCAGTACGTCTTCGTTGCAATCCGACGCAGAATCTGCGCTTGTGCAACTGGGGTTTCGTCAGACTCAAGCGCGCGATGCGGTTAAGGGAGCTTGGTATGAAGGTGTCTCACTTGAAGAGTTGATACGAGCTAGTTTGCAGCGACTTTCCCGATAGCCATGAGTATCGACCCTGACGATTTGCGAGTCATCAAGCCGATGGCTGACGACGAAGACCGACGATTCGACAGACAGTTGCGCCCCGCAACCCTGAACGAGTTCATAGGTCAATCGAAGCTGAAAGAGCAATTGAGTATCTGCATTGATGCGGCTCGAGAGCGTGGCGATACGCTTGCCCACATTCTGCTGTATGGACCGCCAGGTCTTGGCAAGACGACGCTTGCGCACATTGTCGGAAATGAAATGAAAGCAGCGGTTCGCGTTACGTCAGGGCCAGTCTTGGAACGTGCTGGGGACATGGCGTCTATGCTGACCAACTTGGAGCCCAACGGTATTCTCTTTGTTGACGAGTGTCATCGACTGCCAGTCGCCGTTGAAGAGATCCTCTATCCTGCCATGGAGGATTTCAACATTGACATTCTGTTGGGTGATGGTCCAGCTGCAAGATCCGTGCGAATGAACTTGCCGCCGTTCACACTGGTTGGGGCAACTACGCGCATAGGACTGCTCACCAATCCTCTGTACGATCGTTTTGATATTGTCTTGAGGCTGGAATACTACGAAGCTGAGGATCTGGCCAACATCATTCGCCGCTCTGCGACAATGCTGAAAATACAAATAGACGACGATGGAGCAATCGAAATCGCCAATCGATCGCGGTCCACGCCGAGAGTTGCCAACCGCCTTCTTCGTCGGGTTCGCGACTATTCGCAGGTTCGAATGGACGGTACCATCAATCAAGCCGTTGCCGATGAAGCTTTGTCGCTATTCGAGGTCGACACTCAAGGACTTGATGGAATGGATGCTACGTACCTATCTACGGTAATCGAAAAGTTCTCAGGGGGCCCCGTGGGCATTGAGACTCTGTCTGCGTCCATTGGCGAGGATAGAGGTACCCTCGAAGAAGTCGTAGAGCCATTCTTGATACAGAAAGGCTTTCTTATGCGAACCCCGCGCGGACGGGTGGCGACAACGCTGGCGTGGCGGCATTTGGGATTGAAAGGTGGTCCCTCGACAGGATCGGAACTTGGATTGGATTTGGACGACTAACAAGCATGGATGACTCTGTTTCCTACTACACACTGATATTCGGGGCATCATGGCCAGTCTTGACGATTATTTTGTTGCTGGCGGTGGTTTCCGTAGTGTCTTGGACAATGATCTTTCAGCGATTCATTGCGCTCTCCAGTGCACGACGAGAATTGTTGGATTTCGAGGACGAATTTTGGGGTGGCACCGATTTACGTGAACTCTATTCCGAAGTGCGAGAATCCGAATCGCAGTCGGGGATAGAAAAAATTTTCCTAGCCGGTTTTCGAGAGTTCGAGCGCATTGTCGATGATGGCAATGTCGATCCTGATGCCGTTCTGACTTCAGTAACGCGAGTGACCCGCGTGGCAGTAGCGAGGGAAGAGGAATCCTTGGAGACTCACCTGGGTTTTCTTGCGTCTGTGGGTTCGGTCAGCCCGTACGTAGGGCTCTTGGGAACCGTTGTTGGACTGATCAACGTCTTTCGCGACATTGCGACCATGACACAGGCGACTCATGCGTCGCTGGCCCCGGGTATCGCCGAAGTTTTGATTGTGACCGCAATGGGACTATTTGCGGCCATTCCTGCAGTGGTGGCGTTCAACCGCTACTCTGCGCGGGTCGAAACGCTGAGCAAGAGATATGAGGGATTTGTAGACGAATTGGTGTCAATTCTGTATCGGGCAGCTCGGGCGGAGGCCAAGTAGATGGCAAATCGCCGCCGACCCATGTCGCAAATAAATGTGGTGCCGTTGATCGACGTAATGTTAGTGCTGCTGGTAATTTCGATGGTTGCGGTTCCCATGCTCATACAGGGAATCGATGTTGATCTGCCACAAAAGCCCTCCGAAACGTTGGAAGGGGGCGACGACAATCCGCTTGTCGTAACCGTAGACGAGAACGGTCGCATCTACCTCAATATTGGCGTCAGCGACATCTACGACGAGGACGAGTTTGTGACATTGGAAACGCTCAAGGAACGTGCATCAAAGGTCTTGGGGGCTAGGCCAGACATTCCCGTGTTTGTGCGCGCCGACAAAAGATTGGCTTACGGAGAAGTCGTCGAGGTAATGCAGGCATTGCAGGAATCAGGCGCACTGAGCGTGGGTCTTACAACGGAGCCGCCGGAAGTCTAGATTGATGTTTGAACGAGCTCGCGACTACACGATTCCGTTCGTATTGGCGGTGCTTTTGCATTCATTTGCGCTAGTGTCTCCCATGGTTTTTGGTTTTGGCAACGGTGACCGTAATCAGGAACCCGTATTCAAACCGAGAACGATTTCTGCGACCCTGGTCATTTTGGAAACTACAGCTCAAACTGTCGGCATAGCTCCGCAACCAACCGACAACCCAGCTCCGATTGCTCCGTTGCCGGTTGCGGACGACGAGCAAGATGTGCCCGATGCAGCCGAAGAAATGGAACAATCCGAAGAGGAGCGTGAAGCGCTCCGCCAGTTGAGGTTGGAAGAGCTGCGCAACCAGATATTCGATCAAGAGCTTCTTCTAGAGAGTCAGGAATTGGCGGCGAACGGTATGGAGGCGGAAGGAACGACCTATGTCAACGCCATTTATTCGGCAATTGTCGTGAAATGGTCAAGGCCGCCAAGCGCTAAGCGGGATATGGAAGCCGTGGTGCTCGTCGAGCTCTTTCCAAACGGCGAGCTCAACACGGCTAGTCTTGTACAATCCAGCGGTCATGACGCATTTGACCGTTCGACATTGGCGGCAGTCAGGTCTGTCAAGAAGTTTTCTGTTCCCCAAAATTCCGAATTGTTTGAACGTCGATTTCGTTCGTTCAAGCTTAGATTCAAAGGAGAGGACCTGCTGAGGTGAGAACTTTCGTAGCAACTATTTGGCTGTTCCTGTGTTTCTCGGCGCAGGGCTTCGAGATTCTCATTGACCAAGGGAACGACCAAGTCAGTTCCCTCGCGGTAGTACCATTCAATGCGCCCGCGGGTGTCCAGGACATGACTCCCATTGTCGAGTTCGACTTAGCGAGGAGCGGCCAATTCGCGCCCATGGATGCGACCCACATGCTGTCGCTGCCAAACACGCCCGATGAGATCAACTATCGAGATTGGAAGGTACTAGGTGTTCAATATGTTGTGATAGGCGATGTTTCGGAGTCCGAGGATGGCACCCTTTCAGTCACCTATCACGTATTTAACGTGACGTTGGAGCAACGACTTCATGGGGGAACCGTTTCAGGCCCCACCACAGCATTTCGTGACATCGCACATCTAGTTGCTGACAAGGTGTTCGAAGCCATAGCAGACATACCCGGTGCGTTTTCAACCAAGATCATGTACGTTCTGGTTCAAGGTCGTGCCACGGAAAATCCGCTTTTTAGTCTGCAGATTGCCGATTCCGACGGCGCTAATGTTCAGACGATACTTGAATCCCCACATCCAATCTTGTCGCCAAGTTGGTCGCCGGATGGGCAAAAGATTTGCTATGTTTCCTTCGAGACGGGGCGTTCCACCGTAATCGTGCACGAATTGGCGACAGGCGAACGGGACACGATCGCGGCGTTCGAAGGCACGAATAGTGCGCCGACTTTTTCACCAGACGGCACGCATATCGCGCTATCACTGTCAAAGGACGGCAATTTTGAGATCTACACAGTGCGATTGCGGGATCTCAATTTTCGACGGATTACAAACCATCGAGGCATCGACACGGAACCTTCGTGGACCGCGGACGGCAATTCTCTGATATTCACGTCTGACCGAGCGGGCAATCCTCAGCTCTACTCCGTGAAACTTAATAACCTAAACCCGAAGAGATTGACCTTTGAAGGCGACTACAACGCACGTCCCCGAATGCATCCCGACGGGGAACATCTGCTCTATGTGCATCGTGCCGACGACGCGGGATTCCACATCGTTTGGCAGTCGCTAAATGGCGATACACAACCACGCATACTCACTAGTAACGTTTTGGATGAGTCGCCATCACTGTCGCCCAATGGCGAGATGGTTGTCTATGCGACACGCGATCAAAACAGGGGAATTCTTGCTGTCGTGTCGACCGACGGACAGGTTGCGCTGAAGTTGCCGTCTGAGGATGGCGACGTCCAAGAACCCGCATGGTCACCCTTCATGGCATCCAGTCTTGTTTCGCGCGATATTTGAGTTGCAAGAAAATCACGCGATTTTCAAGAATTCCACTAACAAATCGCAAGTATCGTTGCATAATAGAGTCGATCATGATGACGTTTGTTGTCGTGGAGGGATTGGCTTAAATTGCCACATTTCGTTGCATCTCAGGTGCATGAAATCGATAGAATGTGGAATACTGCGTTTTGTCAGTGCACTGCAACAAGTGTGGTTGCCGAAATGTGGGTAAAGTGGAACGTTGCAGCATGTAGCGAGTCGCTTGGTCCGATGGAAATTTGTGATTCGTGCATCGTGCAAGGAATCACGTTGTAATTCGATGCTCTCAAAAAGGAATCGGGAGAAACAAATGAAGTTCACATATTGCCGTACTGGGCTGCTGCTGATCGCACTGCTGGTGTTCATGTCTGGATGCGCCCTCTTGCCATGCAACGTTCCAGAGTCTCCGCCGGAAATCGTAGAGGAAGAGCCGACTGAAGTTGCGCCTGTGACGATCGTAGAACCGCCGCCTCCACCTCCTCCGCCGGAACCTACGACACCGGCGGGATACCGCGAGGGAACTGATACACAAGGACGAGCGATACTTGTTGCGGAGTACCCAGACGGCGGCACAGTTGCACATACATTCAATTTCAATTTCGACGAGTCGGATCTTGCGTCGGGCGATTTCTCAGCATTGAACCGACATGCGGAATTGCTAGCTAGGGATCGATCTCTAACGATTACGATCGAAGGACATTGCGACGAACGCGGCACCCGTGAATACAACATGGCGTTAGGCGAACGTAGGGCTCAAGCAGTGGCAGATTACTTGATGGGAGCTGGCGTTCGTGCATCTCAAATAACGACGGTTTCCTTTGGCGAGGAACGCCCCGTCGACGGAGCGAGCAACGAAGCCGCCTGGGCGAAGAATCGAAGAGCCGAAATTATCATGAGGCCATAGTCGCCGCTACAAGACTTGCGAAGTTAGTGACAGGTAATGCACGAATGTCCACAGCAAAGTGACACGACTGCCAAGTTCGATCGTCTGTCTAATTCGTGCGCCTCATTCGCGCTTCTGGTGATATTGGCAGTCGCCAATGCAGTTGCAGCCCAACAGGATGAAGACCGTACCCTGTTCCGTGGTGACCCTACGGAACAGGGCGAATTAGGCGACCAATCTTCGGAAATCGCTGCTACTCAAGCCGCTACGACCGTTTCCGAAAATCAAGACAGCTCTATGCAGCTGGGGCTAGTTTTTCAAAAGATGAGCGAACTCCAAAGCGAGGTCTCCCGCTTGCTTGGCAGAATCGAGCAGTTGGAACACCAGCTGCAGGTTGTGCGTCAAGAAAACCGAGAGCGCTACGCCAGTATCGATGAACAAATGCTTCAGCTGTCGGGCAACCCGACCGTGTCTTCTGACGTTGTTCCGACTGGTTCAACCGATACCGAGGAGGGACTGTACGTAACGGCATTCGCTCAAATTGAAGATCGTAACTTTGAAGAAGCCATAGGGCTTCTTGAGTCACTGATTGAGACCTACCCAAACGGAAAGAGACTCCCGGAAGCTTTCTATTGGCTGGGGGAAACCTATGCTCGATTGGATCCACCCCAGTTTGAAAAAGCTAGACAAAGTCTTGTTCAGCTGGTTCGACTGTATCCGGACCATGCCAAGGCGGCGGAGGGAACCTACAAGCTAGGAACAATCTATGAGCAATTGGGCGATGAGCCAAAAGCGCTTGAGTATCTCGATCGGGCAGCAAACAACTATCCGAATACCACTGCTGCGAGGCTTGCGGCGGACTATGCGGCAGCGATCCGAAATCCCGAGGAGTGATTCGCTGGATCTGGTCCAAGTACTCATTCAAGAGATTTTGGTGGGTCGTCTGGGGCTCGAACCCAGGACGCGCGGGTTAAAAGCCCGGTGCTCTACCAGCTGAGCTAACGACCCTGAAAGCGCGTGTATTTTAGACACGCATTTGTCGTGAGACAATCAGCCTGGAAAATCGTTGCGAAAACAATTGTTCGCTCTTTCAAGAGCATTGATTAGATGAGCGAGTTGAGCCAATTGCTGGACTGCGGTTCAACTACGTTTGATTCGGTCGCGCAGGTCCTTGCATTGGCATCCAAGTTTGTGCAAGGAGTAGGAGTTTGGCATGGCATTGACTGAGCTGAGTCGTTCGATTTCTGGCAGCGTTGCAGTGGTCACGGGTGCCGCTAGCGGCATGGGCAAAGCAACGGCTGTTTTGTTTGCCGAACAAGGCGCGATTGTTGCGGCGATTGACATTCAAGAACAGCAGCTAGAGGCTGTCGTGGCTGGAATTAGCGGGTCAGGTCATGCTGCGCATTCTTGGACGCTGGATGTCAGTGATGCTGGGGCTATAGGCGACACCATTGACCAGATTGCCGCGAAACTTGGGGGAATCGACATCGTCGTCAACAATGCCGGAGTCGGAGCGGGAGGGCCACTGGACGACTCGGATTATGAGAGTAGATGGTCTCGCGCCCTCGACATAATGCTGACGGCGCATGTGCGTATCGTTCGCTCAGCATTGCCGTATCTCCGCAAATCCTCAGCTCCACGTATTGTGAATATTGCGTCGACTGAGGGCTTGGGCGCAACCAAGTATTCCTCCGCATATGCAACGGCGAAGACGGGAGTGATTGGATTGACACGAGCGCTTGCTGTTGAGTTGGGAACTGAAGGGATCACCGTCAATTGCATTTGTCCTGGTCCGATTCGCACCGCAATGACTGAGAGCATTCCTGAGGAGGACAAACGCGAATACGCGCGACGTCGGATCGCACTGAAACGCTACGCGGAGCCCGAGGAGGTCGCCCACATGACACTGAGCCTAGTCCTGCCAGCGGCTTCGTTTGTTACCGGCGTGGCATTGCCGGTTGATGGTGGATTGACAATCAAGAATGCCTGATGCCAACTGAGGCATTCACAAGCAAGCTGTTCCAGATTCACTCAATCGGCGTTCATTCGATACAGTCAATCAATGCACAATTAAGCGTTTTCCCATACCTCGCCTGCGTGAATGCCCATTTCAATAAGATCAATGCGAATCGGCCTAATTTCCGATACTCACGTTCCTGAAGCTACCGACACTCTGTGGCCCCAAGTTTTTGATGCATTCGATGGTGTCGATTGCATTTTCCACGGAGGCGATGTGCATGAATTCACACTGCTTGATCAATTGCAGGAAATTGCACCAGTGTATTGTGCGAGAGGAAACGGCGAAGATGGATCGGGTGGACGACCTATACAACCCCAAGATGAAAGGGTTCGATACGTTTGGAACCACGTCTACGATGGCGTTCGAATAGGACTAACGCACTACATTCCGGTCGATCAATCTACTCCTGACAACTACTCGCTAAAACCTTGGATTGATCGGTACTTCGGAGGCCGCGCACCGGATGTCATCGTGTTTGGAGACACTCACGTAGAGACAGTTCGAAAGATTGATGGCATTTTGTGCGTCAATCCTGGTTCGCCAACTTACCCGCACAACTACGATACGCAGTACGGAACGATCGCGTTCCTCGATTTGGTCGAGGGACATGCCACAGCATCCGTCTGGCTAATCGTAGATGGGGGAATCGTCCCCTTTGATTGGGACGCCGTGCCGCCTTGGAAACTTCGTCGCTAGAGTCCTAGGGTCAGATTCGCACAACTGGCGTCGTTGCGTGCCAAAAATGCTACTGCATCGACATCATCGGATTTATGGCTGGCCACGAGTCCTTGGTTGAGAGAACCGCGTCACCAACCTCGTCGACTCCCCAAGGGCCTTCCGACTCGTCTTTGTTAGCCAACGGCTGCATGTTCCAGCTCAATAGAGAAACGCGATTACCGGCAACTACCCATGTTCTGCCTGTGACGTCCTTTGCTTCATCTGTGCACAACCAAACAACCATGGGCGAAACTCGGTCAGGTGGGAGCTGGTCCTTCACGCTGTCAGGAAGAATGTCGTCTGTAAGACGGGAAAGAGCTGTGGGAACAAGAATGTTGACAGTGATTCCGTACTTGATGCCCTCCAGGTACAGGCATCGGGCCATTCCAGCGATCCCCGCTTTTGCCGCGCCGTAATTTGTTTGGCCAAAGTTTCCGAAAAGGCCGGATGTCGAACTAGTCACGATGATCCTGCCGCCATGCTCCTGCTGCAACATCTGGTCGTACGCTGCTTTCGTTGTGAGATAAGTACCCTTCAGATGCACATTCACGACTGCGTCCCACATGTCACTAGTCATGTTTTTGAATGTCTTATCTCGCAGTATTCCGGCGTTTGCGATGCAAATGTCCAATTTGCCAAACGCGCTTACTGCCCGTTGCACCATGGCATGTGCATCTTCCTCATTTGCGACGTTTCCGTAGTCAGCAACAGCACTTCCGCCCGTTCCGGTGATCTCTTCGACCACGGCGTCGGCCATGTTCGTTCCCGAACCGGAACCATCGCGCCGGCCTCCTAGATCATTAACTACGACACTTGCACCTTCTTTGGCCAGCAAAAGTGCATGTGTGCGTCCTAAGCCGCCGCCCGCACCCGTTACTAGTGCTACTTTTCCATCAAGTAATGCCAACTGTTTTCTCCGAATTCTTGCTGTGAGAATAGTCAACTCGCGAGGAATCTAACGTGTTTTCGGCGAGTTTGACCGTGAGTGGGAATGGTTCATATGTTAACAATTGGTCTTTGGGAGCAATCAATCGACTAATCGCCGTTCCTGTAGAAACGCAGACTTGAAGATCAAATCCGCGAGTCGACCATAATTCGACCATGATGTAAGCAGGAAGGATCGAATATGGATGAGTTGTTTGACTTTTCGGGAAAGGTTGCACTAGTCACTGGAGGCAGCCGAGGACTTGGCCAAGCCATGGTGCTTGGATTTGCCGAGCGAGGCGCCGATGTCATCATTGCAAGCAGAAAACTTGACGTGTGCGAGTCGGTTGCACGAAGAGTGGAATCGATGGGCCGAAACGCGCTGCCACTAGCTTGTCACGTTGGTCATTGGGAGGATCTGCAGCATTTGGCGGAAAGATCTTTTGCTGAATTCGGCCATGTTGACGTATTGGTAAATAATGCTGGAATGTCGCCGCTATACCCTTCATTGTCTAGAGTGACTGAAGAATTGTTTGACAAAGTTGTTGGAGTGAACCTAAAGGGACCCTTTAGGCTTTCCGCTCTAGTTGGCGAGCGCATGGCTGAAGGCCGTGGTGGTTGCATTATTAATGTAAGCAGCACCGCGGCGACACATCCAAGCCCCGACTCGGAACCCTACGGCGCTTGCAAGGCCGGCATTCATTCCTTGACTCTATCGTTAGCTCATGCGTTCGCTCCCAAGGTAAGAGTGAATTGCATCCAGCCTGGTCCGTTCTTGACGGACATATCCAAAGCATGGGACATGGATGCCTTCAATCGGCGAGCCAAAACTAATATTGCCCTGCAACGGGGTGGTCAGGCAGAGGAAGTTGTCGGAGCGGCGCTGTACTTGGCAGGTCCTAGTGGAAGCTATACCACAGGCGCAATTGTGACAATCGATGGCGGCAGTCGATGAGCCTACGATCAGTGCCGTCTCGGAGACATCCAATCGGTGAAGTGTGCGGACATTGGAGGTTCAAATGGAGCCCTTGAGCAGAGCTTCCATGAGTTAGTCCAACAAAGCGGACAATACCTGCGGGCTCATGTCTCGCCCTGTCAGTTCTCGATAAGTTGAGAGCCAGCCGGGGTTTGCGAGATTCACGTCCAACAAATAGGGGTGTGCCACATCAATTGCAGCATAACGTATACCCATATCCGAGAGATGAATTGCTATTTCCTCGACATGCGAGTGTTCCTCTCTGGATGGCTCGGTAACGAAGGGCGTGGACCCGGAATGTAGATTGCCTCGATGACTCGTTAGTTTCTTGCCGTACGCGCCTATGACTCGATTGTTGACGACCAACCATCGTTTCTCATGCGTAGTGTCTACTTTTTTCTGAAGCAGAAAGAAGCCTTTGGAAGTTCCCAGATCCAATAGAGCACGTCGATATGATTGCTCCTTGCCCGCTAGCAGGAATACGGAACGCCCAAAGCTACCGGCAGCGGGCTTGAGTATCCAGTCGCCCCCTTTCGCGAGGTGCTCACTCAGCAGATTTGGATCATCGCTCGCTATCGAGTAGGGGTGATAGCGTGTCAAGGATGTTTGGAGCAGTGCGTGTTTTGCGTGTAGGTACACGAACGCATCTACTCCGTTGACAAAGTTGCTTTGGTCGAGAGACCGCAACAGTTGCATACGATCGAGGAACGAATTTCGTATGCCTAGACCAAGCACCCATAGGAGCTCCGCCTCCTTTAGACGTAGATCAACATCGTTGCGCCGTAGGCCTTGATGTTGTGACCAACCGCGTGCCCAGACCGTCGATCCGACTGTGTATATCTCGTTGTGAGGGGCACAAAAGACAATTTTGTTTCGATGTGCGAGACAAGCCCGAATCAGTAAGGATTCGGATCTTTCACAATTGAGATTGCTCGCTTCCGGATCTGCTACAAGGAAAGCGATTGCCACCATTGCGACCTGCTCCCGGAGTAGTGGCGAATGTCACAGCGTGGCCGCGTCCGCCACATGTCAATAAGCTTCAAATTCGACTCCATATTCTGATTATGGGCCTCCACTAAGGGGTTGTCTACGATGGCAATTTCATGTATGATATGGAAATGAATTTATTAGCTAAAGATTACACATTAAAGCCTAACGAAGTTCCAGAATTCTTGCCTCAGACGTTGTCTGACAACGAAACACAAGAACTAAAGCAAGAAATAAAGAGCCTGTTGAGACAACACAACGCAGTGCTCGTTTCACACTACTATGTCGACGGAGTTGTTCAAGACATAGCCTCCGAAACGGGCGGCTGTGTATCGGATTCTTTGGAGATGGCGCGTTTTGGACGTGACCACCCTGCGCAGACTTTAGTTGTTGCTGGGGTTAGGTTCATGGGGGAAACTGCAAAGATACTCTCACCTGACAAACGGGTTCTAATGCCTACTTTGAATGCCGAATGTTCGCTGGATTTGGGTTGTCCTCCAGACGAATTCGCGGCGTTTTGCCAGGAAAATCCCGATCGTACGGTCGTGGTCTATGCGAACACGTCTGTTGCGGTCAAGGCTCTATCCGATTGGGTCGTAACCTCGAGCGTTGGATTGCGCATCGTCGAACATCTGAAACTGCGGGGCGAGAGAATTCTCTGGGCTCCTGACAAGCACCTTGGCAACTACATACAGCAGAAGACGGGCGCCGACATGCTGTTGTGGTCCAGCGCATGTGTTGTCCACGAAGAGTTCAAGTTTCGAGCATTGCTTGACATGAAGCGTGTATATCCTGACGCTGGAATCTTGGTGCATCCCGAATCGCCTGCGGCCGTGATCGATCTCGCTGATTGCGTCGGATCGACAAGCCAAATATTGAGAGCTGCTTCCGAGTTGCCGCATGAGACCTTCGTTGTTGCGACGGATCGAGGTCTATTTCATCAGCTGCGTCGCGCGGAACCCGGAAAACGTTTCATTGAAGCGCCGACAGCGGGAGATGGGGCCACTTGCCGAAGCTGCGCACATTGTCCCTGGATGGCAATGAACGAATTGAAAGCTCTACGGGACACCTTGAGACTTCTGGATAACGAGATTCAAGTGGACCCCGAAGTCGGAAGACGAGCCATGCTCCCGTTGCAGCGCATGCTTGACTTTCCCGTGTAGCTACCGGTAGCTAGTTTTCTTTCTGGGGCGGCTTTCGAGCGACGGCGCTATGACGCTCCGGCCTCTGCGCGCTCTCTCAACTCCAATATGCGTTGATCGAGGCTTGCCTCTAAGCGGAAACTGGCCCCATTGTTTTTCTTCTTTGCGTGCTGCAGATGCGAAATTGCTTCACCGTATTCGCCGCGCAAGGCATAGAATTCGGCACGTGCCCGATGCACTTCAACAATGTCGTCGGCCAGTCCTGCCGTTTCTGCCAATTCGAACCAAATGTCCACGTCGTCGCTGAGAATCCGCGCCTGTTTTTGCAGCACAGATGTCGCCTTTGAATACTCGTTCGCCGACTTTAGTGCACGGGCATAGAGAACCGAGAGCGGAGCATTGTCAGGGGTGTCCGCAAGTGCTTTCTCGAGTACGTCGATAGCCTGCTCAACTCGATTGGATTTGGTCAGCAGCTCGGCATAACACGAAACTGCCAGAATGCTTGTTGGCATGGCCGCAATGACTTCCTGCATCGCAGCAATTGCCTCGTCGTGGCGTCCGTTCTGATGGAGAATCAGTGCTAGTTCGTATTTGTCGTGCAGCTCTTGACCCGTCACGGTGTCAGGATTGCGGGTTGAGCTCGTAGTTGTGTCCACGAAGCGTTGTAGCGCCCGAACTCGAATGAGTTGATACTCATGATCGGGCTCGTATTCGGCCAATTGTGCCGATTGCGCCTGTGCTCTCAGGTCTGCGACGCGATCCTGCGAAAGTGGGTGAGTGCGCAGGAATTCGCTTGCCTCATCCTGAGTTCCCATGCGTTCGAACATACGAGACGCGCCGAACGGGTCGAAACCTGCTTCAGTTAGCGCATTGAAGCCAATGCGGTCCGCTTCTCGTTCTTGGGAGCGACTGTATTTCAGTGCTTCACCCTCAACCATAGAATACGTGCCGACAATCCCAGCCAGTCCGGCATCTGTGGCGCCACTTGCCAAGACCGCGGCAGATGTCAAGAATCCAAACAGATGAGCAATTGCCAATTGGCGTTGTTGATCCAATCGTCGTGCAAAGTGGCGTTGGCTTAGGTGCGCAAGCTCGTGTGCTACGACGGAAGAGTATTCGTGTACATCCTCGGCAAAGCGAAACAGGCCAAGATTGACACCAATAATTCCGCCAGGAGCTGCAAAGGCATTCAGCTGCTTGGCGTCGATTATTACCGGATAGAGTTTGCCACTCGTCAAGTCGGAATGTTCGGCGAGTTCGTACATGTTTGTTCGTACGAAATACTTGAGAATTGGATCGTTTACGGTTCGAACAGTGCGTCTGAGTTCCATGAGGAAAGCCTGTCCAATTTCCTCCTCTTCAAAGGGCGAAAGAACTGCTGATTCGCGATCGCCGAGGGTGGGAAGAGGCTGTTCCTGCGCATAAGCAGTTAGCGCACCCAATATAACAGGTGCGGCCATCAGACGAGCAATGTATTTGACGAGCATATTGGGGATAATACTAGCTTTCGTGTACTAAATTCGACAACCCTCACGCAGATTCGTCACCTGTAGTTACGAGAATGCACGAATTGGAGCTTCATTGGCATTGCGACTACTAAGGATTGTTCGAGCTTAGGATTGACAAATGGAAGAGTCAACCACGGTGCTGGACGTTAAAGGACTTCAGTGCCCCATGCCTCTGCTAAAGGCAAAAAAGGCATTAAATGAAATTGCCCCGGGGAGCTTTTTGCAAGTCATTGCCACCGATCCAGGGTCCGTCAAGGACTTCCAAGTGTTTTCGCGGCAGAGCGGGCATGAATTGATTGAAATGCACGAAGATGAAGGTGTATTTCGTTACTTGCTGAAGAAAAAATTCACGTCGTGACATCTGTAGAGTTTGCGTTTTTTGAACTTCTGTATTTAGAATCCGCCAATTGGCGCATGTTTAGGCACAATGTTGGGTGGCACATGGCAATTGGCCACCAGAGGCATTTGTTAGCGATGCCATTTGCAACTGCAACATGAGGAACATACATGCTCAAAGGTAGCCTCGTTGCGTTGGTCACACCCATGCAAGAGAATGGTGCAATCGATTGGGGAGCATTGGACAATCTGATCGATTGGCATTTGGAGAGTGGGACCCATGGCATCGTTCCTGTAGGAACCACGGGAGAATCTGCAACTCTGTCTGTTGAGGAACACACGGCCGTAATCAAGGCCACGGTCAAGCGTGTGAATGGGCGTGTGCCTGTTGTTGCCGGAACAGGCGCAAACGCTACATGGGAAGCTATTGAACTGACACGACATGGCATGGATGCTGGAGCCGATGCCTGCTTGGTTGTAACTCCGTATTACAACAAGCCGACGCAAGAAGGACTCTATCGCCATTACAGTGCGATTGCCGAAGCTGTCGATATTCCCTTGGTGCTCTACAACGTTCCACCGAGGACCGCATGCGACATGACCGCAGAAACCGTTTCTAGGCTTGCAACAAATGATCGAATCATCGGGATCAAAGAAGCGTGTGGCGATGCAACTCGCGTAGATGAAATCAAGCGCGTTGTTCCTGATGATTTCATTCTTCTGTCTGGTGAAGATGCCCAGACATTGGAAATGATGAAATCGGGAGCTGTTGGAACGATTTCCGTAAGCGCCAACGTAGCTCCTGCGATGATGTCTCAGTTTTGCGAACGATTCCTAACGGGAAATGTCGAAATTGCCGAAACGATAGACTCGCGACTGCAGCCTATACATGAAATACTCTTTGTCGAAACTAGCCCGATTCCTACGAAGTGGGCGTTGCGCGTGATGGGCAAGATTGAGGTTGGAATTCGACTTCCACTCGTGCCGCTTTCGTCGCAGCACCATGCCTCTCTACAGGAACGGCTGGTTGCAGCTGGATTGATGCAATGAGGCGAATGCTACGAATACTGTTGATTGCGAGCGTCGCTGTCGCGATGGCGGGCTGTTCAATAATCACCAAATTACCATTGGTGAGCAGAGTCCCAGAACGAATGGAAGATCCTGACGCGTACATCAACCCTAAGGAAACCGACGAGTTGTACATTCCGTCGGACATGGCTCATCGCGAAATAGTGGATCTTTGGATCATTCCAACCATAGCGGACAGACCGAGTCAGGTTCTTTTCAATGAAGCGGTACCGATTCCCCCTAGCATTGTGGGAGAAGCGGACCCTGATCTCGTTCGCATACAGGCTCTCGGACCCGACCGCAGTTGGATGTTGGTGCAACGAACGCCTGAAACAGTTTGGCCTGTCGTCAAACAGTGGGTTCAGGACAATGGATTGGGAACTGCTTACGAGGATCCGAGCCAAGGATTGATTTTCTGCAACGCACTCGATCTGCAAGCCCAGGACCCAATGGGATTGCTTGCGCTCGTGTCGAAGGGCAAACAAGATGCGCAATTGACAGGCGACGACTGGATTGCGGTTCGATTGGAGACATCGATGCGACACGGATTCTCCGAGGTTCACATTCGTTATTTGAATAGTGCGGAAACACCGGACATCCAAGTTTGGCCGATTGCATCTACAAACTACACGGTAGAACGTTCCGTGTTGGAAGCTCTGGCAAACTACGATGCTGCAGGATATGTTGCCCCAACCGCATCACGAGTGGGTCGCGATATTTCCCTCATGCCGAAAGTTGAAACGCTGACGGATGGCGATGGTTTTGCAGTGTTGCGGCTTAATGTTGACTACTCTCGAGCTTGGGCAACCATTCAACGAGCTATAGTCAACGCCGAACTCACGACGACCAACAATAGCTCGCAGGACGGCTTTATCGAAGTCGTCGTTACTCCGGACCTGCGGGGAAAACGCTCAGGTTTGTTTTCCAATTTCCTTCGCCGTGGTGGTTCACGAGACAGTGGACCGGAGACGATTGGGGTTAGCATTGTGGGCTCCGGTACACAGTTCGATGTTTCGCTCAATAGAGGCGAAAACGTCACCGTTGAATTTGCCCAACAGTTTCTTGCCTTGTTGCGGGAGAACCTGAACTAACAAATTCCTATCATATTGGCTGCCTTACATCCGAGCACAATTGGAATTGCAATTTACTTCTCTCGGTAGTGGTAGCAAAGGAAACTGCACGGTAGTCCAATGTGGGGGCACTACAGTCCTCGTTGACTGCGGGTTTAGTCGAGCCCGCACAATAGAAAGACTTCAACAACGCGGAATCGACCCTGGCGACGTAGACGCTATCTTTGTCACCCACGAGCACAGCGATCACATCAGCGGCGTGAGGCTGTTTGCCAATTACTTCAACCTACCGGTGTTTGCTACTTCTGGTACGCTTTCGGCCATACACAAGCTCGCCGAACCGCTCATTGAGGAAATAAAGGCTGGCGATTGCATTGACATAGGGAGCCTGAGAGTTCATAGTGTGTTGGTTCCGCACGATGCACGCGAACCGACCCAGTTTGTTTTTGACAATCGACAGTGCCGCCTTGGGATATTGACGGACATTGGTGTCATTACCGACCTTGTGATCGACCAATACTCGCGATGTAACGCATTGTTTGTCGAATCGAACCACGACATAGACATGTTGTGGTCCGGGAATGATCCGCAATACCTCAAGTCGAGAGTTTCTGGCGACCTTGGCCATCTCTCCAATGATCAAACCAAGAACTTTATTGGCGAAGTCCTTCACGATCGTTTGAACACCATCGCGATTGGCCACATTAGCCAGCGGAACAACAGGATGGACTTGCTATATCGAGAATATGCAGAACTGAAGCATAGCCGCACCATTGAATTCGCGACGCAAGAAGAAGGAACCTCTTGGCAGTCTGCAACATAATCGGACTGGATGAACGTTTGACTGTGCGCACAAGTCGATGGTCACAACGAACACCACACATTGGCAAGTTGGCCAAGTCAATTGCTGTCAAGCATCTGGTTCCTATGCTTGTCCACCATTCTGGCAATGGATTTCTCTTTCGTAAAGCGCCGTACCTCGCCTAGGTCGAACCATCGCATTGCAATCGATTCGTTGCTTTGAATTAACGGAGTTTGCTCATTGGCTTCAAGCAGAAATCGGACGTCGTAGTGAAAATGCGAGGGTTCGCCACCTCCCTTTGGAACAAGGTGCTTGTCCAAGTCGAATATTTGCTTATCTAACGGTGCCGCAACTAGACCAGACTCCTCTTCGACTTCCCTAATTGCAGTTTTCAGAGGGTCAGCTTCCGATTCGATATGGCCACCCAACTGCAACCACTTGCACAGTTTTCTGTGATATGTCAATAGACATTTGTTGCGATTGTGGTTGGTAACCCATGCAGACACAGTAAAGTGACCGTCCGAAAAGCAATGGCGACTTAGGCATGACTCTTGGTTTTGCGCAAAACCTCTGAAAGCACTCGCCAAGAATTCCGTGGGGTAGCGGCGCTCGTAGCTAAGCAGCAGCTCGATCAGAATTGAGAGATACGGAGTCTTCAATGGTGTCGTCACGTATTCGTATGAATGTTACAGGTATGCCGAAATTGATTTGCACTGCGATCTACCCTATAGCGCTTAAAATTCACGCTTCTGCGGAGAGGTGCCAGAGCTGGTCGAATGGGCCTGACTCGAAATCAGGTGTGCCTTCGGGCACCCAGGGTTCGAATCCCTGCCTCTCCGCCACACAGACCTGTTTGAGTCCTTGGGCAGTACTGATTGCCGTTTTCTTGAAATAGGTCCACCGTTGTATAGGTATGTGGCAGGCGGAGTTCCTGTTTGCAGCCAAGATCCTAGCTAATGCCTCGAACTTTCTTCACAGTCTCCCATGCCGCTTGAATTTCCTGCGTCTTCCTGTGAGCGGCATCCATTAGAAACTCTGGCAAATTCATTGCATGTAGCCGGTCTGGGTGGCTTTGCTGGATCAATCGCCGGTATGATTTCTTGACGTGGGCATCAGAGTCCTGGGCGTTTACGCCCAAGGTTTGATAGGCGTTGGCAAGTTCGGTTGAGGACTGACTGGTTTGTGTGGTGCGTTGGCCCGTGTCGTCGAATGACTGTCGCTGCAGGATGAATTCTCGGGCCTCGTGTTGTCGCAATCCCAAGGCTTGGGCATATTGAAGCAGCATTACGATTTTCTGCTGTGTGAACCCGTCGGCTTCACAGATATCCAGCATGGCTTCATACAGTACGATTCCTGCCAATCTGTTCAGTCCCAACATAGATTGCAGGCGATTCAACGTTCTCTCGAAATCGAAGGTCGGGTTCTTGCCTTCAGTGAAGCATTGAACAGCGATCTCTCGATATTGCGGTGATAAAGATAGTTGCTCCATTACTCTAGTCGCGAGTTCGATCTCCTCGGCCGAAATGCGTCCATCACTTTTCGCGAGGCAGCCGGCGATTTGAAAGAACGAGCGAAACGCTACGTCGGTTATGACCACTTCGCGCGGATCTTGACTTGAAGCTGAGAAATCGGATTGGCTCCGGCCAGAAATGTTCAGCCGATTCCATAACGATGGTTTTCGCGGAGAAAAGGCCAATACGGCCGAGGCGACAAAGACCCCGATGGCGAGTCCCCACCAACCAAGGAATAGCGACAATATGACACACGCGGCAATGGCCGTGAAGTATCTCATTGGACCAGTCGAGAAATCTATCGCTTGATGATGTCGGCAAGTATTTTAGGAACTAATCGTTCATTCATGTGTAAGCAGCCTGTTGTTTTGCTATGAGGCGAACCTGTCCTGTTGCCCAATTCGACCTCAGCGGGTGTGCCAAGAATCCATTGCTACAATTCGTTGAATTTTGGCGTGGCGATCGAGCGTGGAAGTACAAGAATCTGTCTATGAAGTAACGCCGCAGACATTTCAGAACGACGTGGTGGAACGCTCCCGCTCGACTCCCGTGGTAGTTCTATTCTGGACCGATCAGGTTGCCCCATCGGTCGAGACCAGGCAGCTTCTCGAAAGGTTGGCGCAGGAATACCAGGGAAAGTTTGCGTTGGCGCTGTCGGACGTAGCCAGGGATCAAGTGATCGCACAGCAATTGCGCATCCAGGGTATTCCGAGCATTAGAGTGATAGTCAATGGAAGCATTGCGGAACAAATGGAAGGACCGCAAGGGGAGACCCCGCTACGTGCTCTACTTGATCGATTCACCATGTCCACCGGCGAGCGATTGCAATCTTCACTTGAAGAGGTTATTGAAAATGGGGATTGGGATCAGGCCATGGCCATACTCCAGGAAGCGTTACGCGAAGAACCCAACAACCCAAAATACAAGGTAGAGTGGGCAGATGTATTGATTTGCAAGGGGGAACCTGACGAGGCACGCAAGGTTCTTTCCACAATTTCCGATGACGAGCCTGAAAAGCTTCGACCTAAGATGCGATTGGAGCTGCATGAGGAGGCTGCGGGTGTGCGTACAGTTCAAGAATTGCAAGATGTGTTGGAGTCGAATCCGACGGACTTGGACGCACGCTATGAAATTGCGTTACAACTTGCAAACGATCGTCAATATTCTGAAGCACTAGAGCATTTGATGCTCATATTGCAGACGGATAGAACGTATCGCGATGATATTGGACGATCCACCATGGTTCGAGTTATGTCTTTGATGAGTAAGAATTCACCTATTGCGAAACAGTATCGAAGACGAATGTTCAACTACATGCACTAGTAGGGATGGAGACGCAATTCGCACAATAGAAGATGCATGAATTTCAATACATTATGACCAATTGCACGTCTAAACTATCTAAACGACCGGAATCTTCGGCGTAGTTGTGCACAAGCACAGTTTTTGTGCAGAATCAAGTCGTCCACTGCAGGAGAGTGGATATGTTAGAAAACCTCTGAATGTAAGATGTTGAAATATAGGTATTTTTTTGGAAATTCACTTCGTTAACGCTTCGATATGATTCGAATCTTACACAAGTTGCAAGTACATAACGACGGATTTATCCAACGAGTTTTCCACAATTGCCGAGACTTGACATGGGCAACACATTAGATCAGATCACAAACTATTGTCAAGAACACGGGGTTTCTTCAGTTCTAATCGGGTTGACGGACTTGGATGGCGTGATTCGCGGCAAGTGCATAGATCTAGCGAAATTCAAGGACTTAGTTGTTTCCACTGGTGGAATTTGCGATTGCATTTTCGGATGGGACATCGACGATCACCTCTACGACTTTGAATCGGTAGGCGCAAGTTTCGATACACCCTTCACAGGATGGCACACAGGCTTTCCCGACCTCAAATACCGAATTGTGTCGTCATCCGCAAGAGTCCTCTCAGGTTCGGGAATGCCTTTCTTCATTGGTGAACTTGCCTCTGCAGACGGGTCAAACTACCACCCGTTGTGTCCTAGGTCGATCTTGCGCCAAGTAATAGACGGCTTAGGCCAAGACAACACACACACTGCAGCTGGATTCGAGTACGAGTTTTTCGTGATCGACGAGCCTCCTCACGCCCTAAGGGAACGGAACTACCATGGATTGGAATCAATTCAAAAGGGTCGGTTCGGGTACTCCCTGCTTCGGGCCGCAGAGCACTCGCAACAATTGACAGACCTAGTAGCCTATCTCCGTGGGCTTGACATTTCAGTGGAAGGGCTGCACTACGAAGCTGATCCTGGTACATGGGAAGCTGCGTTGACCAAGAGATGTCTATTGGATGCAGCGGACGCAGCCAGCTTGTTCAAGACATTTGTAAAGAGCTACTTTCAGGAGCGAAATGGTCTTGCGACCTTCATGGCGAAGTGGTCCATGAATTTCCCAGGACAGAGCGGACACTTCCATTTTTCCCTGCAGGACTCAAACAACACAGAACTCTTGCTGATGCAGGATGGAGAGCTCAATGAATTGGGAAGGTACGCATTGGGCGGGCTAGTGAAGTACGTTCCGGACTGGTTGCCGATGTTTGCTCCCAATGTGAATAGCTTCACTCGATTGGACAAAGGTGCTTGGGCACCCATTGGTGCCTGCTGGGGCTACGACAACCGAACCTGCGCCTTTCGTGTCATTCAAGGCGAAGACAGTGCGTTCCATATAGAGAATCGAATCCCCGCCGCAGATTCCAACCCATACTTGGTTGCAGCAGCTACGCTCGCTGCGGTGAAGCTTGGAATCGACCGAAAAATCGAGCCGCCTTCACCAATCGCAGGCGATGCATATAAAGACGCGAGTGTGCGCACTTACGGTCGCTTTACGCCAACTTTGCGGGAAGCCGCTAACAGAATGGCTGCTAGTACCAGCGCGAAGGATGTGTTTGGAAGAGAGTTTGTCGAGCACTTTGCAGCATCACGCATTTGGGAGTCGCGGGAAGCTGAGCGAAACGTAAACGATTGGCAATTGAAGCGTTATTTCGAAGCGATTTAGATGACAACACTAGGTGTACTGCTGGCAGACACAGTAGACGAACCTCTGCGTGCGCGATTTGGGGACTACACAACCATGTTCGCCTCTCTTTTTGCCAGTGGAGGAATCGACCAATGCCACTTCAACAGCTACAACGTGTGGAATCAGCAATATCCAGAGGACATCGACGAATGCGACGCCTATGTGATAAGCGGAAGTAGGAAGAGCTGCTACGAATCGGACGACTGGATCAAACGATTGCTCGATTACATTCAGTTTTTGCACAGTCAGAGAAAAAAGACTATCGGAATCTGCTTTGGGCACCAATGCGTTGCCTTGGCTCTTGACGGATGTGTAGCGAGGAGCGAAAGAGGTTGGGGTGTTGGCGTGCACGAATACTCCGTGGTGGACGAAGACACCTTTCCATTCCTGAGATGTTCACCTGTGCGGTTGCAGTGTAGCCACCAGGATCAAGTTACAAGAATGCCTCGAGGCGCGACGCTTACATTGCAGAGTGAGTTTTGCCCCTATGCAGGCATGAAAATCGAGGACCATCTTCTAACCGTTCAACCTCATCCGGAGTTCAGCGCGGGCTACGCTGAGTGTCTGCTGAGGACGAGAGAGGACTTGCTTGGTCCACGATTCCCGGGTGCGCTGGAGTCTCTGGTGCGGCAAACCGATGAAATCGGGATGGTTCGATCATTTGCCGCCTTTCTTGGCGTCTAAGACTTGCAGCGTTTCCAGCGTGGTACAACGCTGTTTGCGCTTAGTCGCTGCGGAAGAAAATGACCCAAAGGAGCAAATAGCAGCCTATAGTGATTGCGGGGTGGAAAATGAGCGCGATGATTGTCGCGACCCTTAAGATTGCGGGATCGCATCCTACGCGCCGTGCCAGCCCTGCGCATACACCTAGAATCCATCCAGTGTCTTCTCTGAATATGCGAACCGCCGCAGGTTGTTTTTTCTTGCGGGCAAAGTCGGTCTTGTAGTCCCTTCCTTGCTCCGAGTACGAGTATGAGCCTGCTTGATGTTTCATTTTCGTAAGTGTCAGTTGGTTTACAACACATAGTATGCAAGAATCGTGCCAATCATTGTGCAATCTTGGATTTTTACCGGTTCGTAGGGATCGGACAAAGCACGCAGGTTTAATTTAGTCAAATACACTAAATAGTGGTGTCGAACACGCCGAGAGTTCACTAAATTACGGGCGAAATTGTCACGTAGCGGTGTACGTGGGGCGTTTTGCACTTCATACCGTGTTTGCCAAACTATTAGAATGTCAGCTTCAACGTGCGACCGGGAACGCACGATGTACATATAGTGCAACTCTTCGCTGGACCGCGAAGACACTATAGTGCAGGACATTGGGGGAAACATGGCTCTTCATTTCGCAACCGTGTGGGAAACAATTGCAGATTTGGTCCCGTCACGGGATGCACTGGTTTGTGGGCCCGTGCGCAGGTCCTGGAGAGAATACGACGATAGGGCGTCAAGAATAGCCTCTGTGCTCGCCGAACACGACCTTGGGGTTGGGTCAAAGGCAGGGATCTACGCGCACAATTCCAACGAATACCTCGAAGCTCAGTATGGCATTTTCAAGATCAGAGGCTGCCCAATCAATGTGAACTATCGATACACAGCCGAGGAATTGGCATACATCATCGACAATTCCGATGCGGAGGCGTTGTTCTATCAGGCGTGCTATGCAGCACGCATTTGGGAAATCCGTGACAGACTGCCCAAAGTGAAGCTCTACATCCAGATTGCCGACGGCACAGAGTCGTTGCTTGATCAGTCATTGGATTTCGAACAGTGCATTTTGACTCACAAGCCATTGGAGCGAAGGCACGACCGGTCTGGCGACGATGTTTACATGCTTTACACCGGCGGCACTACGGGCATGCCAAAAGGAGTCATGTACAAGCAACGTGAATTCATCAGTGCATTGATGTCGGGCATAGGATCCATCGGCATAGATGCGCCAGAAGAGCTCGCTGAAATTGCACCGTTTTTGACTGCCTTGGATGAGGCAGAGTTGACCCCTGTTTGCCTACCCGCTTGTCCTTTGATGCATGGAACTGGAATGTGGTTGGGCGCGATGATCCCGCATCTCTACGGAGGCACGGTGGTCACGATCCCCAAGCTGGGACTGGATCCGCACTTGATTTGGAGCGAAGTTGAGAGAAACCAGGCAAACCAAGTTGTGATCGTTGGCGATGCCTTTGCTCGACCCATGCTCGAGGCGTTGAACGACTCGATAGTCATGGGTCGGCCCTACGACATTAGCTGCGTGCGACAAATCATATCGAGCGGAGTCATGTGGAGCAGTGAAGTGAAGGAAGCGCTGCTTGAGCACAACGACATGGTGCTAGTTGATGCAATGGGTTCTACCGAAGGCGGCATGGGGACGTCTGTTTCAAACCGAGAAGACACCCCTGCGACTGCCAAGTTCGCGTTACGTCCCGGGGTAAAGGTGTTCGACGAGAACGACGAGGAAGTTGAGCCGGGGAGCGGTAAATCGGGCCGTATGGCAACCAGTGGACTGGTTCCCATTGGCTACTACAAGGATCCAGAAAAATCTGCGGCAACTTTTCGGGAAATTGACGGCGTGCGCTATAGCTTTCCGGGCGACTACGCAACCGTTGAGAGCGACGGCACCATTACATTGCTCGGCAGGGGAAGCAATTGCATCAATACGGCAGGCGAGAAGGTTTATCCAGAGGAAGTGGAGGAAGTCGCCAAGCGGCACTCCGCCGTTGAGGACTGTTTAGTTGTTGGAGTTCCCGACAGGCGCTTTGGCCACAGAATTGTGGCTATTGTTTCCTGCATAGAAGGTCAAACCGTAGCGGAGCGTGACCTTATTGATTTCTCTCGAGAGCATTTGGCTGGGTACAAACTTCCCAAGCAGGTGTTTATTGAAGAGTCGGTACGTCGTTCCCCCGCAGGAAAGGCCGACTACAAGTGGGCGCGTGCGCTGGCTGAGGAAAGAGTTGAAGAACTCGACGCAAGTGCTGCACACTTGCAAATGGGTGACAGTCCTGAGCTTTCGGACACTCTTGATGAGCCGGAGATTCATGCCGTGCGGCGCGGATTGATTCGTCAAATGATCGATCAGTACGAAAACCCAAACAAACTAGCTCGAGCATTGTCTGACCGTGCCAAAATTCTTGGCTACCCACGCCAATTCAACGCTGGCCAACTGTCCTACCTTGCTTCCCGAGCGAAATTCAGGAATGTGGACCCGGTGCTAATGCTTTGCATTGAATCACTGTCCAACGGCAAGATCACGCGACGTGAGCTGGTGCCTGAATTGTTTCTTGACATTACCACCACAAGAGTCACCTAAATTCAACTAGACGAGCTCCCTTCCGTGGATCGCCTTGTACATAACTGTTGAATGCACTTGTAGGAGTTTTCTCAATTTATGGGAATGCAACACACGCCGCTGACCATGTCTCGAATCATCAATCGGGGAGCAGTGGTTCAGCCAGATTCGGAAATCGTAACGGCAACAGGAGATGGCGTTCGCCGCCAGACGTATTCGAGTACCGTCCGGCGTTCCAATCAATTGGCGCACGCGTTGCGTCGGGATGGAATTGCCGTTGGCGATCGTGTAGGCACTTTCATGTGGAACGGCTCGCGGCATGTGGAGGCCTATTGTGCAACCGCCAACATGGGAGCTGTCCTACACACGGTCAACATCCGTCTATCTCCAGTTGATTTGGAGTACATCATTGGTCACGCACTAGATCGGTTGATCATCGTTGACGCAGACTTGCTTCCCCTACTGGAGCAGCTAAGCGATCGATTGCCTTTTGTTGAACGCTATGTGATTGCTGCCGAACCTGGGTTCGAAAACTGGGAAACATCTCTGCCAAACGCTGTCGACTATGAAGACTTCATTTCGGGAATGCCGGAACATTTCGATCCACCTGCGCTGGAGGAATCTGCTGCATTGGGCCTTTGCTACACGAGCGGCACTACTGGAAATCCTAAGGGGGTGGAGTACGAACATCGGGCACAGTACCTGCACACTCTGACGATTTCCATGACGGATGCTATGGGACTTTCCGCTACTGATACGTTGTGTGGGATCGTTCCTATGTTCCATGCGATGGGTTGGGGATTGCCATGGGCGGCATTGATGCTGGGCTGCAAGCAGGTGCTACCGCACAGATTCATGTCCCCAGAACGACTCGTCCAGTTGATGGTAGACGAACAGGTGACGTTGTCGGCGGGTGTTCCCACCATCTGGCAAGGAATCAAGGGATTCATCGATCAAAGTACGGACGCTGTCGACTTGTCGAGGTTGACGCGTGTTACCTGCGGAGGTTCCGCTCCACCGGCGTCACTTGTCGCGTGGTATTGGAATGAGCTGCACGTCGAGATGATTCAAGGATGGGGCATGACCGAAACCAGCCCGCTAGGTACGTTGGCGCGTCGTGTGGCAAAGCGTTCGCACATCGACGGTTCTCCCGCGCAGCTCATTGACAATGGCTGCAAGGCAGGCCTCCTCATGCCAGGGCTCGAATTGGACATATTTGACGAAGATTTCAATCGACTCCCACATGATGGTGAGTCCGTCGGAGAGATTCTTGTGCGAGGTCCGTGGATTTGTTCCGAATACTACAAAAATCCGCAACCATCCAAATTCCACGAAAACTGGCTGATTACCGGCGACGTCGGTTCAATCGACGAAGAGGAGTACTTGATCATTGCAGACCGATCCAAGGACTTGGTCAAGAGCGGTGGTGAGTGGATTTCCTCAGTAGACTTGGAGAATCACATCGTAGCCATGGACGGTGTTGAACAAGCCTGCGTAGTAGCCCAACCTCATCCAAGGTGGGATGAACGCCCGGTTGCACTGGTGGTGGTGGGCTCCGAATCAGAGGTTGACGAAGAGAAGCTCAAGAATCACTGTCTGCTTAAGTTCGCGAAATGGCAAGTGCCTGACGACGTGCTTTTCGTGGAGTCTATTCCCCTCACTTCGACCGGAAAACTCGACAAGAAGGCAGTGCGCGCGAAATTGAAGGAAGACGGGTATGTTCTTCCAGAGTTGCGCAATTAGGAAACAACCTCGCGGGCGCCGCAAAACTTATTCGTCCTTTTCGCCGTAGGAGTGGGCTATGGCAACATTCTCGTCAAGAACGATTCCAAGACCCGGTTCGGTGGGCGGAATGATGTATCCGCCTTCCCACTGTATGGGTTTTTCCAGTATTTGGGCGTGAAATCCGTCAAATCGTCCGATGCTCTCTTGGATCAGGAAGTTCGGACTACAAGTGTCCACTTGAATGTTGGCGGCTGCTTCGACTGGACCGCAGTACAAGTGTGGCGCGATTTGTGCGTAGTACGCTTCCGCCATACCAGCGATCTTTCGCGCTTCAAGGATGCCACCTACTCGTCCTAGCGCCATCTGCAGGATGGCTGCGGCTTGCTTCTCCAGTAGTTCTCTAAATTCGAATTTAGTGGATAGTCGTTCGCCTGATGCAACAGGAATGCTGGTCGACCGGGCTACCCTTGCCATTTCGTCGCGGTTCTCAGGAGGCACCGGTTCCTCGAACCAAAGTGGATCGTATTTCTCTATGCGCTTGGCAAATCGTATGGTTCCCGATGTGGTGGATTGACCATGCGTTCCAATGAGAATATCGGCTTTGTTTCCTACCGTTTCTCTCACAGCCCGAACGACAGTTTCGGCATTTTCCAGTCTATCCAATGGTGGCTCTCTAGGATCTTCATTTCCCATCACATCGATCAGGGGATCGAATTTGAGAGCTGTGAACCCTTCCACGACGTGAGCTCTTGCGCTTGCAGCTGCTGATTCGGAATTCGTGTGCGGTGATTTACGCGACTGATCGTCAGGTGCAGGCCAGAGGTACGTGTACGAACGCAGCCGCTCGTGGTATTTTCCGCCTAGCAGGTTGTAAATTGGCTGACCGAGTCCTTTGCCAATTAAGTCCCAGCATGCCATTTCCAATGCGCTGAGGATGCCCATGACCGTGTGGTCTGGATGCTGGTGATGATCGTGAGATTCATACCCTTCGCCGTAGTAGACATTGCGCCAGAGGCGTTCGATTTGGAAGGGATCGCGTCCAACCACATAGGTTTCGCAAACGTCCTCAATCATACGAGCAACGGTAAGAGGGTGAAACGGTACTTTGTACGCCTCCCCAATTCCTTCGATGGCATCATTGGAGATCAGCTTTACAAATACCCAGAACCTCCCGCCCCGGTGTGGCCGAGGCGTCTGAACAACATACGTCTTGAAATCGACGATTTTCATACTTTACTCCCTAGTTTTTGTCGCGGAGTATTCGGCTGCTTGGCGATTATGCTGTTGAATTTGGCTAAAGGAACTAAAGCCGGTCATAACATGACACAATTGGTCGCAGCGATTGGGAATCGTAATGCTACTGTTGCTAACGGACCTTTTTGCGCATAACGTGAGGTAACGCGACGACAATGAAGAAGGGTGGCGGAGTTCTTTCGGTTATTGGAGGGGCAGTAGGAATAGTCGAATCCGTGATATTGATTCTCGGAGCGGCAATCGGACTGCGTTTTGGCGACGCGTACTCTGCACTCTCATTCGTTATGGGGTGGGTGGGGCTTGTATTCTCGCTAGCCCTTGTGTTGTTGGGTTCTCTGGTTCTCAGATCTTCACAGAGATGGTACGGGTTAATGTCCTTAGCTTGTGCATGTGTTGGCGTCTTGCTGGCTTCAGGCGTTTTTGTAACAATCCTGCTGACTGGTCCGACGACCAAGGGCATTTCGCTGATGCGGAGCGGCTCAACCACATACACATCCGAAGCACTAGGGGTATTGTGGTCGTCAGGCTGGTATATCGGAATATTTCTGGTTTTGGGTGTGGTCGGTGGAGTATTGGCGACGCTTGGGACGACCACACGCAATCAAGAACTAAACGAACCACCGAGCGAAAAACTGCCGTCTTCAGACACATAGTGGCCGAATGTAGAGGATTCGAATGTTACGGTTTGCAGATTTGGCCGAAGTCAATCCCAAGTCGTCAAATGTGTTTCGCATTAGCAACCTGCACACTCCAAGAACCTGCACGCTGTGCTAACGGAGAAACATGTTCAGACGCGTCTAACGGTCATACTCCAAAGCCTGTCCACATTGCTCTGACTGGAAGCGTCCGTTGGAGTACATGTGGACGCCATTTACGAAGGTGTCTGTCACGCGAGTCGAGAATGTCAGCCCAGAAAATGGAGACCAACCGCACTTCGACCTGATTTCAGTCTTGTCGATGTCAGTGTCTAGATTTGGGTCAACAACTGCGATGTCAGCCCAGTAGCCTTCACGAAGAAACCCCCTCTCCTTTACGTTGAACAACGTTGCTGGTGCGTGCGAGGTCTTCGCAACAGCAGTTTCTAGGGAGAGAGTGCCCGATTTTACGAGTTCCAGCAAGCATGGAAGTGCAAACTCCACAAGTGGAAGTCCAGCGGGCGCATCGAGAAAATCCTGGTCTTTTTCAGATCGAGTGTGCGGAGCGTGATCGGTGGCGATTACATCCACTCGGTCGTCAACAAGCGCTTGCTGCAACGCGCGCTGATCTTCAGGCCGCTTGATTGCAGGATTGCATTTGATGTCGGCACCCTTCCTCGCATACCAAGAATCGTCGAAGTAGAGATGGTGGATGCAAACTTCTCCCGTGATTCTCTTTGATTCCAAGGGTCCAGGCTGAAAGAGATCCAGCTCAACTTCAGTTGTCAAATGTAGGACGTGTAGTCTCGAGCCAAAGCGCTTTGCAAGGTCGACTGCCATTGTCGAAGATCGCAAACATGCTTCGGCAGAGCGAATTTCGGCGTGCAGTTCGGGAGGAGGGTTTGATCCATGTAACTTGCGAGCCTCTTCTTCGTTCTCTTGAATTGTCGGGGTGTGCTCGCAATGGGTCGCGATGAGGAGCGGACACGAAGCGAATATCCCTTCGAGCGTGGCAGGGTCGTCCACCAACATGTTTCCAGTCGACGCCCCCATGAATACCTTGACTCCACATGCCATGAAGCGATCCACGGACTTGATGTCTTCAAGATTGTCGTTTGTTGCACCCAAGTAGAAGCCATAATTCGCTAGCGAACGGGCTGCCGCGCGGTCGTGCTTTTCGAGCAGCCGTGTGTTGTTTATGGTTTGGGGGTTGCAGTTGGGCATTTCCATGTAGCTAGTGATACCGCCTGCCAAAGCCGCTCGAGATTCTGTAGCAATCGTGGCTTTGTACTCCAAACCCGGTTCGCGAAAGTGGACTTGGTCGTCAATCATTCCGGGCAGTATCCAAGCTCCGTTGACGTCCAATTCTTGTAGCCCGGTTGCAGTTCCGCCTACTTGTGAGATTCGTCCATCGGTCATTGCCAAATCACCTTCAATTGATGTTTGTTCATTGACGATGGTGCCGTTCTTCAATACGAAGGAATGAGTCACTGTTCAATTTCCTCTAGCTAAGGTCTGGCGTCGACAGGGCAAGGCGACCTCTGCCTTCGTTTGCGAATGTTAACGAACCATTGTTGAAGGTGAGTCTGGGTTCTTTGTTTGCCTAGTAGTCTCGTGTAATTCTGTGGGATTGGAACAAGCGGGGATTCTGCAAGAGCCTTGCTTGCGTTGGCGAGTGCACAGAGACTACATATGGGTTTGCTAGCATGAAGGTTAGACATGCCTCAAGTGAACACTCAAGTTTGCGGCGACATCAGGTCGCTCTAAACTCAACCTGCTTCGTGCTCCAACATGTGAAGCCAATAGCCGTGCCCAATGCAGTTGCCCTAGAACTTCTTCGACAGGAACTCCCTCAATCGTCGATCCTCATTGATCGGAATGAAGTGGAACCCTTTGAAACAGATGGATTGACCGCTATCCGCGAACAGCCGTGGGTTGTAGTGCTTGCGGAAACGGTGGCACATGTGCGTTCCGTACTGCGGGTTTGTCGGGAGTGTGAGGTGCCTCTGGTTACCCGAGGAGCGGGGACTGGATTGTCGGGTGGAGCCCGTCCAAACTCAGACGGAATTCTTCTTGTCATGACCAAGATGAACAAAATCTTGGACGTAGATGCTGCGAATTGCACGGCTACAGTGGAACCCGGCGTCACCAATCTGGCGATTTCAGAAGCCGTTAAAGAAGGTGGACTCTACTATGCCCCTGACCCGTCATCTCAAATCGCCTGCAGCATTGGAGGAAATGTTGCCGAAAACGCTGGTGGAGTCCATTGCCTCAAGTACGGATTGACGCTACACAATGTGATCGGGATGAAAGTGCAAACTATCGAGGGAGACGAGTTGGTTCTAGGGGGAAAATCCTACGACAATGCTAGTTACGACTACATGGCACTGTTTGTTGGTTCTGAAGGCATGCTCGGGGTGGTCACAGAAGTCACTGTGCAACTCTTGCCAATCCCAGCCAACCAACAGGTTTTGTTGGCGGCGTTCAATGAATTGGAACGTGCTGGCGAGTGCGTCGCGGGGATCATTTCAGCAGGGCTCGTTCCCGCGGGATTGGAGATGATGGATAAGCTGGCAATCCAAGCCGCGGAAGAGTATGCAGGAGTAGGCTATCCCACGGATGCGGAAGCCATACTCCTGTGCGAATTGGATGGGTGTCTGGAGGAAGTGGAACAACACGCCGCATCGGTTGAAGACCTAATGCGTTCACGTGGCGCCTACGATGTTTCTATAGCGAAGGAACCAAAGGATTGCGAACGGCTGTGGCGTGGCCGCAAGGCAGCCTTTCCCGCCGCAGGGCGACTTGCTCCGGACTACTACTGTATGGACGGAACAATTCCACGGTACGAAATTGGCAGAGTGCTACGATCAATAAGCAAGATGTCTGACCGATATGGGCTATCGGTAGCGAACGTCTTTCACGCGGGAGACGGGAACTTGCACCCATTGATTCTGTTCGACGCCTCCGACAAGGAGCAAATGCGAAAGGCTGAGGAATTTGGTGGCGAGATACTGGAGTGTTGCGTACTGGCCGGAGGGACTATAACGGGCGAACACGGTGTGGGAATAGAGAAAATCGACCAGATGTGCTCTCAGTTTTCTGATGTAGAGTTGGACCAGTTCCATCGATTGAGGGAAGCATTCGACCAAGCAAAATTGATGAACCCCGGGAAAGCTATTCCAACATTGGCACGATGTTCCGAACTAGGTGGCATGCATGTACATCGCGGAGCCCTGCCTCACCCTGAATTGGAACGTTTCTAGTGTCGAGCGGGGACGATTCCGAGCAAATTGTTGCAGCCGTTGAGGAGGCCTATCGTGAAGATCGCTGCATTGCAATCATGGGCCATGGGAGCAAACCCAACACAACCGCGACTGGAGATGCGTTTGTGTGCACAGCCGATCACTCTGGCATCCTCGAATATCGCCCGAGCGAGCTCGTGGTTTCGGTTCGTGCCGGAACACCGCTAAAGGAGCTCAACGACGAGCTCGCGAGAAATGGACAAATGATTGCGCCGGATCCGCCAATTTTCAATCAGAGAGGTACCGTGGGGGGCGCTGTAGCTAGTGGGCTCTCTGGTCCAGGCCGACCTTGGTACGGGTCCCTTCGCGACTGTGTGCTGGGAGTTGAGGTGATAAACGGTCTTGCCCAACGTCTCAATTTTGGTGGGAGAGTGATAAAAAACGTTGCCGGATTCGATGTGTCTCGTCTGTATACGGGATCTTGGGGGACGTTTGGCGTAATTCTCAGCGCAAGTTTTAAATTGCTCCCGATGCCTGAAGTGTCATTCACGGTCGAGGAGGAATGCTCCGACATCGATGCGTTTCAAAAGCTTGCTGACCACCGTCGCGAACGAACAACTCTTACAGGCACGTGCCACTTTCAGGGACGTTTGTTTCGGCGTTTCGCAGGGGCGGAATCCGCGGTGCGCAGCGAAACAGATGCCCTGGAAAATTGTGAACTCAATGACACATTCTCGTGGGCCGATGTTCGTGATCATGAATTGAGTTTCTTTCAGGACGACATGCCACTTTGGCGGGCAACATTCGATCGGGGTGAGTTCTTCGAGAACGTGGATGACCTTTCCTCTCTAAGCGAGTGGTATGGAAGTCTGGCATGGATAAAAACGCCGACCGAAACTCCTCCTTCTGTAAGAGGCACAAACATTCAAGTCTCTGCTTTTCGCAATGCCGTCGCAACCAAAAGGTCTGTCACCAAATATGCTTCTAGGCTACGGAAGGCATTTGATCCCAAAGGCATATTCAATCCTCACATTGTTGTCTAATGCAAGTCCAGCTCTCCCCAACGCTTGCCAGGGACGACGAAGCAAAGCGTGCAAAAGACATTATTGGAAAGTGTGTTCATTGCGGGTTCTGCAACGCCACGTGTCCTACCTATCGCCATTTCGGAGATGAGCTACAAGGACCTCGAGGCAGGATCTACCTGATAAAAGGATTGTTGGAGCGGGATGAATTCAACGAAACGGCCTCCAACTCTCTCTCGCTCTGTTTGACATGTCGAGCTTGCGAGACCACATGCCCGTCTGGAGTCGAGTATGGCGACCTTGTGGGGTATGCACGCACTACTCTTGCAAGACAAGAAGGCAAGACAACCCTTACAGAGCGCATACTGCTGAGAGTTCTGCCAAATTTTGGATTGTTTCGATTCCTCTATCGCCTTGGTCGGATGTTCAAGTTCTTCGTTCCAGGATCATTGCGGGGGTCGCTGTATCGCCGCCTACCAAAGCTGCAATCGTTGCCTAGCGAAGGGGGAAATGTAGTCTTAATGCAGGGATGCGTTCAGCGCTCATTGACGCCCGAAGTCGTAAATCACTTGGCACATCTGCTTACTAGTCTCGGCATTAAGTTTCGTGTTTGTTCATCCGAAAAATGCTGCGGTGCATTGCACTTGCACTTAGGCCATCGAGAAAAAGCACAGGCATTCATGAGCGCAAACATATCTGCCTTAAGTTTGAACGAAGGCGACATCGTGCTGTCGACGGCAAGTGGTTGCGGATCGACGTTAAAGGAATATGGCCGCGAAATGGGATCCGAAGAGGCCACACTGTTCTCCAACTCGGTACTGGATGTGGCGGAATTTCTTCATCAGTTTCAATTCAAAGCGCGCTACGAAAAACGAAAGATCGTTTTTCAAAGTCCATGCACTTTACAGCATGGACAAAAGGTCACTGGAGTCGTCGAGCAGATTCTGCATCGAGCCGGCTACAACCTATGCGAAGTGCGTGACGACAATCAATGTTGTGGTTCGGCTGGCAGTTTTGCGATCCTGCAATCGGAAACGTCCAACGCATTGCGAACCAAAAAGCTTGACGCGCTACTGGAACCAGACCCAGAAATCATCGCAACCGCTAATGTTGGTTGTCAGTTGCACTTGGAATGCGTTAGCAGAACGCCAGTAAAGCATTGGATCGAGCTTCTTGAAGTAGCCGACAAAACCTGAGGTTGTCGTCTATTCGGTGCTTTCCGAAGACTCAGCCGGCTCCGCGTCCTCGCTGTCTGGCGAACGATCATCAGGTGACGGATCAGCACCCTCGTCTGTTGTCGATTCCGAATCGATTGCACCCAATTCACCGCTTTGTAGCGCGTCGATTACACCGCGCAATGTGTTCATTGTTTCTCGAGGCAATGCCTTTGCGGGAATCACATACTTGTTGGCTACGACAAGAAACGGGACACCTCGTATTCCCAACTCGCGCGTCAGCAGAGCATTTCGATCAACGATTTCACTAACGCGAGTGCTCGCATACAGCCGTTGAAACATCTCCTTTTCGATGCCATGTCCATCCACAAAATCGGCAATGGCAGCGGGAGAATTGAATGTGCTTGGGCGTCGATTGATCTCACGAAAAATCCTGTCGCTGTATTCGGCAGCCAATCCACGCTGTTCCAAAGCTACGTGAAGATTTGCCAGGATTTTCGTTTGATTATCAAAAGAGACATGGATTTTGCGAAATGAAATGTCATCGGAGATCCCTCTAGCCCATCTCTCCAGCAATGGCTCGAGTTTCTCACAGTGGGGGCATGAATAGGAAAAGAACTCTATGACTTCAATCGGTTCCGTTTGCAGTTCGCGTTCATCCAAAGTCAAGTATGGTTCCGAATTGCCAGAACCTACCAGACCAAGCGCATAGATCACAATGTAGCCTAGGATTACGATCACTATGGCGGCAATCGCACCCAGAATGACCCGTTGGACCAGTTCAACGTTGGAAATTTGGCGTTTACGAACCATTCTGTGTATTTGCCTCCTTGAAAGCCTGTTTGCCAGATTTAGTCTAGATCTAATGAATGAGTCACTTCATGCATGAGTGCCAAAAGAGATTACCAAACCGAGGCAGGTTGCAATGGCACCAACGGGTACTGTTGCCGATGGCAACCTAATTCGATCGATTCTTTCCGCGACCGATTGGGTTTAGCGGCCGCAGTGGGACTGTAGTTTCGCTGTCGCCTCGATTTCGACTAGAGCTTCATCTTCGATCAATGCTTGCACTACTACCACCGACATGGCTGGGAAATGCTTTCCGAAGATCTCCCTATAGACTCTGCCAACTTGACGCAAATTGGAGAGATACGAATGCTTGTCCGTTATGTACCACGTGAGTCGCACAACATCTGATGCGATGCCTCCGGACGCTTCCACCACGGCTATTACGTTTTCGAGAGCCTGTCTCACCTGAGACGCAAAGTCCTGAGTCTCAAATTGCTGGGATTTGTTCCAACCTATCTGCCCGGCGACAAACAACAATCCATCCCTAGTAAGAACGCCATTTGAATAGCCTCTAGGCTGGTCCCAATCGTCGGGTTCAATGATTTTGTTGTCCATGATCCATATTGATGCGAATGTAATTAGTGAAGCTCACGTCACGGTCTTTCTGACTTCATACTGGGGACGGCGCCAAGTTTCGTCGCTCACTACCTGCTCTAAGATTTGAGCTGCGCGAGTTATGTCCCCTTCGTCCAAATACAGTGGCGTAATTCCAAATCGCATAATGTTTGGTTCGCGAAAGTCGCCAATGAGTCCTTGATCCGAAAGTGCCTGTATTACGGAGTATGCGTTGGCGTATGAAAACGATACCTGCGACCCTCTCATTGCGGAAGACCGAGGCGAGGTGAGTGTTAACGCTGGACATCGGCTCTCTATTTCGTCAATAAACAGCTTGCTGAGATGGACGGAACGTTTGCGAACCTCCTTCATATCCAATGTTTGCCATACTTTCAGGGCTAGTTGGAGAAGCTTGAACTGCACCACCGAAGGCGTACCTATGCGAAATCGCTCGACGCTGTGGACAGGATCGTATTTCAAGCTCATGGCAAACGGGCTCTTGTGTCCCATCCAACCTGCGATGGCCGGATCAATGGATGTAACGATATCCGGCCGGACGTATATGAAGGCGGGCGCACCAGGGCCGCCGTTGAGATATTTGTACGTGCATCCGACGGCAAATTCGGTCTGGCTCTCCTGCAATTCCAGTGGAACTGCTCCAACCGAATGTGCAAGATCCCATATTGTCACGGCTCCTACCTGATGAGCTTTCTCCGTGATGGCCTTCATGTCGTGCATTCGGCCGGTTCGGTAATCCACGTGTGTGAGATAGACGACGGCCACCTCCTCAGTAATGTTGTCTAGTACTTCCTCTGGAGGCGGAGTCCGCAGCTTGTGCGACTTGTCAATTAAGTCGATCAAACCTTGTGCAATGTAAAGATCTGTAGGGAAATTGCCGGAGTCGGATAGAACAATCTGCCTATTGGGGCGCATTTGAATGGCCGCTGCCAGTGCTTGGTAGGCTTTAATGGAGAGTGTGTCGCCGGCGGATATTGAGTCTTGGGGCGCACCGATGATTGGTGCAATCTGATTGGCGACCGTTACGGGCAGCGACATCCAATCTTCAGTGTTCCACGCGTTGATGAGTTCCCTGCCCCATTCCTCGTTGACAACATGAGCTGCGAGTTCAGCACTGCCGCGCAATGGCGGACCAAGCGAATTTCCATCCAAATAGACGAGGTGGCTAGGAATTGAAAAGAGTTCCTTGCAGGGAAGGGACGTCGTGTTCAAAGCTCGCTCCGCACTCGCCAGAGTTCGGGAAATAGGACGACGTTGAGTCGTTGCATCAACAATGGCACGCCAGATGTGCCGCCTGTACCGCGCTTGTAGCCTATGACTCTCTCGACAGTGGTCACATGGTTGAATCGCCAACGACGAAAATAGTCTTCAAGATCGATGAGTTTCTCAGCCAATTCGTAAAGCTGCCAATGTCGAGTGGTGTCCTCGTAAACCAATTTCCAGCGTGTCTGGATTTCAGGGTCGAGATTGTGCTGCTGTCGCAATTGGGGGGCCGGCATTTTGGAGATATCGCCATCCAAGGACCGGTATAGCACACGAACTGCTGAGTCATAGATGCTGGGTTGATCTAGTTCAGCATTGAGCGCTTCCAATTGCCTGGGAAATTTTTCGTGAATCTTGAGCAGTTCAATATTGCGGTTGCCAAGCATGAACTCGATCATTCTGTATTGAAAGGACTGAAGTCCCGATGAGGTGCCAAGCGCTTCTCGGAACATGGTGTACTCGCTGGGCGTCATTGTTCGTAACACATCCCACGCGCTGTTCAGTTGATCGAAAATCCGCGCCACACGACTGAGGACCTTGAACGCAGGCTCAAGGTTGTTGTCTTGAATGTCTTTTCGCGCCCGTGCAAGTTCATGGATGACCAACTTCATCCACAACTCGGTAGTTTGATGCTGAATGATGAAGAGCATTTCATCATGTGCAGAGGTCAGGGGTTGTTGGGCGGAAAGTAGGGACTCGAGGTTGAGCAGGTCGCTATATGTTGGCTCTTCGGCTCGGTCCACCTGGCGGGACCAATCTGAGTCTCCGTCGTCCATGTCGCTCATTTGGCTGCTCGCAATTGAAATCGCTGGATTTTTCCGGTGGCGGTCTTAGGCAAGGAGTCCGCGAACACAAGGGATCTTGGATACTTGTATGGTGCAATTGTCGCCTTAACGTGGTCCTGCAACTCTTGAGCCATAGACTCGCTGGGTTGGTGACCTTCGTCGAGTACGACATGCGCCTGTATGATCGAGCCTCGAGCCTCATCCGGAACGCCGACTACAGCGCACTCCGCTACAGCGTAATGCGACAGCAAAGCGGCTTCAACTTCTGGTCCCGCAACGTTGTAGCCAGACGAAATGATCATGTCGTCGTTTCTGGCGGCAAAATGCAAGTAGCCGCTCTCATCCATGGAGAAGGCATCTCCGGTAATGTTCCATCCATTCTGAACATACTCGTCCTGGCGGTCCCCGCGCAGATAGCGACAACCTGTTGGTCCTCGCACCGCCAATCTGCCTGTCGTATCCGGAGGAACTGTGTTGCCCTCCAAATCCACGACCTTTGCTTCGTAGCCGGAAACCGGCTTACCCGTACAGGAGCCCCTATGGTCGTCGATTCTGTTGCTAATAAAGATATGCAGAAGTTCGGTTGTTCCGATCCCGTCCAGAATTGGTTTGCCCGTTTTGTCAATCCACTCTTCGTAGATGGGGGCGGGAAGCGTTTCCCCGGCAGACACTGCAATGCGCAGGGATGAGATATCTTGCTGGTGCAGCGACTGGAGAACGGATCGATATGCGGTGGGCGCTGTAAAGCAAATAGTGGCTCGGTGCTTCTCGATAATTTCTCCAATCATGGGAGGAGGTGCGGATTCCAGCAACACAGCTCGTGAACCGAATCGTAGTGGGAAAATCGCCAGTCCTCCCAAGCCGAAAGTAAAAGCCAACGGTGGAGAGCCAATGAACACATCATTGGGCGTAACCGCCAATACCTCTCTTGCGTACCCATCCGCAATGCTCAAGAGATCTCTATGGAAATGCATGGTTGCCTTGGGCTCGCCTGTTGAACCCGAAGTAAAAGCGAGTAGAGCAACGTCGTCTTGCGAAGTCAGCACGGGATCGAAGTTTGTGGGCTTCGACAACGCGAGGCGGTCAAGTTCTGCATCGTGCAGAGCCGTGCCATCGAAGTCAACGACGCTCGTCAGATATGAACTTTGCTCCTGGCAGGCGACAAGCTCATCCATGAGTCTGGAATCGCAGAGCGCGTGGCTAATTTCAGCCTTCTCAACATACTTGACCAGTTCCGTAGAACGCAGCATAGGCATGGTGTTGACGGCTACCGCTCCGATTCTTGTCACCGCAAGCCAGCAAGCGACAAAAGCAGGATTGTTGGCGGACCGAATTAACACACGATTCCCCGGCCGCACGCCCAAGTCGTCGACGAGCGCGTGTGCCAATTGACAGGTCCAGTTGGTCAACTCTCTATACGTCCGCTGACGCTCGCTTCCCACAAGTGCAATGTAGTCGCCAAACCCTTTTCTGACCATCCCATCGCACAGTTCTGCCGCGGCATTCAATCGATCTGGATATTGGAATCCGTCGAGAAGCAACTCTGGCCATTTGTCGGAAGCAGGCAGACTGTCACGCGCAAACGTGTCAGTGTGAGCGGACGGTCTAAGCATGAATACCCCGTATTTGCAGTTGAGAATTTGCTACATCGCAAACATTGGGTATGCCAGATGTAGTCATGCTCAATGTCAACATTGGCTCACGCTACCACGGTCCAGATTTCTCAGTGCGACGCGCACAGTAGGCCTAGGGAGCTTCCCCATTGGTCTCAATTCTGTCTGAACCAGGAAGAGAGCCGAGTTTGCGTTGATCTGCCTTGAACAAGTGCGAATTGCTATTCCCCTTGAAATGCGGGTCGTTCCTTTTGTAGGAACGCCAGATATGCCCGTTTGAAGTCTTCGGTTTGCATGCATATCGCCTGCGCTTGAGCTTCCGATTCAATGGCTTGTTCCAACGACATTGACCACTCGTTGGCGAGCATTGTCTTTGTCATCATATTCGCAAATCCTGGACCCTCACCTAGCTTGGCGGCTAGCTTTGCTGCCTCACGATCGAGATTCTCTTTGGCCACAACACGATTGAAGAATCCCCATGACTCGCCTTCTGCGGCGGTCATTGTTCTGCCTAGCAGAAGCAGCTCTGCAGCGCGACCTTGACCGATAATGCGAGGCAACATGGCGCACGCTCCCATATCGCACCCTGCTAAGCCGACTCGATTGAAAAGAAATGCAACCTTTGCATCAGGAGTGGCAATTCGAAGATCTGAAGCCATAGCAAGTATTGCGCCAGCGCCTGCGCATACACCGTCCACTGCTGCAATAATGGGGGTCCCGCAATTCAACATTGCTCTTACTAGGTCGCCGGTCATTCGGGTGAAATTTAGTAGGCGCTTTGTGTTCATTTCGGTTAGGGGACCGATGATTTCGTGAACATCTCCACCCGAGCAGAAATTTCCTTCATTGGAGAGGAGGATTACTGCGTTAACTTCTTCGTTGTTACGTAGTTTTTGAAACCAGTCTCGCAGTTCGGCATAGCTTTCGAACGTGAGTGGATTCTTGCGTTCCGGACGCTTAAGTGCAATTCGCGCTACGCCCTCGGCAAGGGAGTACGTGAAATGAACTGGGGTTTCGCTGCTTGACAACGCGCTAATTCTTCAAGAAGTCCAGCAATCCAGCTATATGAAGCAGATCATGTTCATTTAATTGTATAGAGTTGAATTGTCTTACTTGGCCCCCCATTCGAGAGTTTTCTGCTAGCGATCAGGGTGTTGAATCTCCTATTAGATTGGTCCACCAGAAAGGCAAATCGCTTGGCCATTCACGGATGAAGCGGCATCGGAGCATAGCCACTTTACGGCATCGGCAACCTCCGCAGTTTCGATGAACCTTTCCTGTGGGTTGGTCTCGAGCAGTACCTTTTCAGCACTATCGATTGACATTCCCGTTTTGTTGCGGATGTTCTCCACAGTTCGACTCAATAGCGGGGTTCGTGTGTAGCCCGGACACACGGAATTGACAGTCACACCCGTAGGAGCAAGTTCAAGTGCAAGCGAACGAGTTAAACCAATCACGGCATGCTTTGCCGCGCAGTAGGCTGCAACGTAGGGGAAACCCTTCAGTCCAGCAGTTGACGCAATTGCGATCATCCTCCCCCAATTCGCTGCTTGCATATCTTTGAAGGCCGCTTTCCAAGAATTGAAGACTCCCACTGCGTTTACTGCCAACATGCTTTCAAGAACGTCGACGTCAGTCCTGGCAAAAGGTTCGCTTCGAGCTGCGCCTGCGTTAGCGACAACAATCTCAATGCATCCTTGTTCCCTTCGCGCCACATCGAATGCACTGGTAACCTGCTTTGAATCGGTTACATCACAAACAACGTAGGGTAGATTCTGGTTTCGCAATGAATCCTCAGTGCGGCCCACGATAGTGACGTTTGCACCAGAGTCGACCAGAGTTGCTGCGATTGCCGCGCCAATTCCCGTCCCTCCTCCTGTTACAACCGCATGTTTGCCTTCGATGGTCATACGAGGTTGGTCATTTCCGTTTCGCGGTCCGCCAAACGCCAATACTGATCGCGTCCTTGAAGGTAGGGAGATGGCCAGTTCTCCTCGCGGTCGCCAAGTTCAGTGGCTCGATGGAGTGTCCAGTATGGGTTTGTCAAATGTGGCCGACCAAGGCATACCAAGTCGGCTCGGCCTGCCAACAGTATGGAATTGACGTGATCAGCTTCATAGATGTTTCCAACAGCAATAGTTCTCAGACCGCCGTCATTTCGAATGCGATCTGAAAATGGTGTCTGGAACATGCGGCCGTAGACAGGTTCGGCATCTGTTGTGGTTTGACCAGCAGAGACGTTAATTATGTCGGCACCTGCAGAGGCAAGCATGCTTGCAATTCCCACGGCTTCCTCGGGTGTTACTCCTCTGGTTCCAATCCAGTCGGTAGCCGATATGCGCACCGAAATGGGTTTGTGATCCGGCCATACCTCGCGCATTGCCATTAGGACTTCTAAGGGATAGCGCAATCTGTTTCTAAGGCTTCCACCGTACTTATCGCTACGAGTGTTGGATACAGGAGAAATGAAGGACGATATGAAGTATCCGTGAGCTGCGTGCAGTTCCACCATGTCGAATCCAGCGGCCTCGGCCATTTCAACAGACGCAACGAACTGATTCTTGATAGTCTCCAAGTCCTCAATGGAGGCTGTATGCGGGATGGCATTTTGCTTCGACCATGGTATTGGAGAGGCTGACACGACATCCCAATTTCCGGTGGATAGCGGTTCGTCCATTCCTTCCCAACCGATCCGCGTAGATCCCTTGCGCCCCGAGTGACCAATTTGGCAACAGATCTTCGCTTCAGTCTCGCGATGCACGAATTTCGTTAGCCTAGACCATGCCTCAAGATGGTCTTCGGCGTAGAGACCTGGACATCCTAATGTGATGCGGCCGGTATCGGAGACACATGTCATTTCGGTGTAGACCAGCCCCGCTCCGCCTTTTGCACGTTCACCATAGTGAATAAGGTGCCAGTCTGTTGGACAACCGTTCTCTGCTTTGTACTGTGCCATTGGTGACACGACAATGCGATTCTTCAAATTCATTGCTCGCAGCTTGAACGGCGCGAACATAGGCGGCCGGACGCGAGCGTTGCTGGGTACTCCGGCTTGCTCCTGAAACCACTTCTCTGCGGTCTTCAGCCACTCAGCGTCACGCTCTCTCAAGTTCTCGTGGCTGATGCGCTGGCTACGTGTGAGGAGCGAATAGTTCAATTGAATGGGATCGAGTTGCAGATACCGTTCGACATTCTCGAACCACTCGACTGAATTCCGTGCGGCCGACTGCAGCCGTAAGACTTCCAATCGACGGACTTCCTCGTATTTGCCAAGTGCAGATTCGAGGTCTAACTCGTTATGCACGCAGTCGGCTAAAGCGATCGCAGACTCTAAAGCAAGCTTGGTGCCGGATCCGATCGAGAAGTGCGCCGTTGCGGCAGCGTCACCCAACAGAACGATGTTTTCGTGATTCCATCGTTCGCACAACACGCGTGGAAATCGTATCCACGCGGAACCTTGAATGTGGTCGGAATTCGAGAGCAAACGATGTCCACCAAGGTACTGTGCGAATATACGTTCGCAAATGTCTATGCTCTCTTGTTGACTCAGGTTAGCGAACCCAAATTTCTCAAAGGTCTCGCTTGAACATTCGACAATGAATGTCGCCGTGTCCTGATCGAATTGATAGGCATGCGCCCACACCCACCCAAATTCTGTTTCTTCGAATATAAACGTGAACGCATCGTCGAAGTGTTGGTGAGTTCCGAGCCAAACGAAATGGCAGAGGCGCTCGTCGATTTGAGGTTTGAAGGTGCAATCGAACTCCTGGCGGGTTCTCGAATTCAATCCATCGCTGGCTACAACCAGGTCGTACTCCTTGCCATAAGAAGACGCGCTTTCCACTTCAGTTTCGAATTGCATCTTGACATTCAATTGATGAGCTCGTTCCTGCAGAATGTTGAGCAATTTCTTACGTCCAATTCCGCAAAACCCATGGCCAGAAGACAACAGTTTTTTGCCTTGGTAATGCAAGGCGATGTCGTCCCAATACGCGAAGTGGCTGCGAACTAACGACTCGCTGACAGAGTCGTTTTGCCTGAGATTCGTGAGGGTGTCGTCAGAAAGAACTACTCCCCATCCGAACGTATCATTGGGCTTGTTTCTCTCAACAACCAATACTTCGTGCGTTGGGTCCCGAAGTTTCAAACAGATGGCTGAATACAGGCCTCCTGGGCCCCCGCCTAAACACGCAATTCGCATGTCACCGAAATTTCTTGAAAAAGTTCGAACAGCGATGCAGGCTGTCTTGGCCACACATCGTCAAGACATTCTAGACTGTACTCATGGGAGTGGGAGACTGGCAAATGGCGTTTGTGCGACACGCAACTTTAGATGCGTCTCAGCAGCATGTACCTAGTGGCCAGTTGACGCTTGCATGATGAATTGGGATGATGAATTCTCCAATGCGGTACACATACCAGACGGTGCATCGTATCCGTCGATCTGGAGGCGTCGTGCCGATGCGTACTTACAAAGTCACGCCAACGCGGACATAGACTTGGCTTACGGAACTCATCCACGCCAAAAATATGACCTGTTTTGCTCGCAATCTGAAAGCCGCGGTTTGGCAATCTTCGTCCATGGCGGTTTTTGGCTTGAATTCGACAAGTCCTACTGGTCGCATTTAGCTCGAGGTCTGTGCGAATTGGGGTGGTCAGTTGCTGTGCCAAGCTATGTGTTGGCACCATACGCTCGGATCTCGGCGATCACGGCAATGACCGCGTTAGTAATCGAGCACTGCGCCGACCAGGTCCATGGACCGATTATTCTCATCGGACATTCTGCAGGTGGGCACCTGGTGACGCGAATGGTGTGTTCGAATTCTCCGTTAGAGCCCAATGTGCAGGATCGGGTACGAACCGTCGTATCGATTAGTGGTCTTCACGATTTGCGGAACATCCTAAAAACGCAAATGAACAAACAACTGAAATTGGATTTTGACGAAGCCCTAGCGGAGAGTCCGGCACTGCTCAATCCAATCGCGTCAGCCAATGTAGTCTGTTGGGTGGGGTCGTTGGAGCGACCCGAATTCATTCGTCAATCCAACTTGCTCGAGCGGGCATGGGCAAGTCGCGTTCCATCCTTTCGGTTTGAGATTGAGAGTGGTCGTCATCACTTTGACGTCATTGAGTCCTTGGAAGACCCAGCAAGTTCGCTGGTTCGAGCCGTCGTCGGCGTACCCGACTAGAGTCTTTAGCCACGGAAAACAGCACGTGCTAACGAGTGGCCCAAGTGCGACCGGGGCTCTACGGCAGGTTCAGTTGTCAATCTTGGCAACGACTGTACATTTTGAATCGTAGATATGTCAGAATTGCAGGTTGTTAGCGGTAGGTTAGGATAAGGTCCGACAGAACTGGCACTCAATCCCATGAACGAGAAATTCGTGTTGTACCAAGACCCGTTTTGCCCTTTTTGCCGACGTGTGACTGACTTCATGGAGTCTAACGCTATCGTTATCCCGACAAGGGACATCACACGTGACGGAGGCGCCTATAGAGACTTGGTACGAGGAGGAGGTCGAGGAACCGTTCCCTGTCTTCAAATTACCTCCGAAAACGGCAACGCAACGTGGATGTACGAGTCCCTCGAAATAATCGCCTTCCTAGAAAACGAGCTCGGATGATCGTTCTTGGTGCTGTTTAGTTCAAGTCCATAGATTGAACGAGGGACCAGGCGAGCTCAGATCGTTCCCGTGCAACTCCGGCGTATTCCAGCGCGGTAGGAGAGCTGGCATTACCGTCGAGACCCCGTTTGTAAACGCCCTGAATTATTCCAGCTGAACGAAAGAGGTTGAAGATTACGTAGAACAGCCAATTTGCGATCTTCTCCCTACCAGCAAACTTGCAATATTCGTCGATGAGCTCGGACTCATTCGGAATACCAAGATCCTCGAGATTGGACCCTGCGATCATTCCGGGTTTTTTGGAAGCGGGAGAGTGATACTCCTGACACCAATAGCCTAAGTCGGCCATGCCGTCTCCTAGCGTGCACAGCTCCCAATCCAAAACCGCAACCACTCGCGGGTCGGATTCATGGAGCAAAACGTTTCCAAGTCGATAGTCTCCATGCACGATGCACGGTTCAGTCTCGTCCGGCAAATGGTCTGGAAGCCATTCAATCAACGAATTCATTGCTGCAATCTCTTCCGTTTGAGACGCTAGGTACTGTTTGCTCCACCTCGATATCTGGCGCGCAAAGTAATTTCCCGCGCGTCCGAAATCGCCTAATCCCACATCTTCTGGAACAATTGTGTGAAGAGAAGCAAGAATTCTTGCCATGTCCAAGTAGACCATCCAGCGGTCTTCTTTCGCTAGATCGGGCAATGCTGTTGTGGTGAACAGTCTGCCCTCGACCATTTCCATCACGTAGAACTTTGTGCCTATGACGCTTGTGTCCTCACACAATACATGCATCTTGGGAACCGGAACTTTAGAGCCTCGTAGCGCATCCATGACACGATACTCACGGTCTACTTGATGAGCGGATGGCAACAACTGACCCGGTGGTTGCTTGCGTAAGACATACCGTGCTACTGAAGTCTCCAAGAGAAAAGTCGGATTGCTCTGCCCACCCTCGTACTGCTTGACCTTGCACGGCGGTCGAAAGCCTTCAATTTTCGTGCTAAGAAACCGTTCAAGAGAATCCACATCGAAGTGATGGCCCTGGCGTACCGAGGTTAGGACCACTTCACTCATCGTGGAACATTTGTTGAATCGTCGTTGCGAGACTTTGTCTCATTTGGTGCAGACGGTCTGCCCCCTCGAGTAGATTCTGCATTTCGACCACTCGTCTCACCGCCCAACAATTTGCTGATCTGATTCATGGCATGTGAAACGAACGACAAGGTTGCTGTAAAGAGGCGATTCTGGGACTGTCTCTTCAACCAAACATTGAACTGCAGGATGACAACATGAATGAGCAATACTAGGATTGTTATTAGAAAGACAACAAATTCCATTTCCGGTCTACGCGTACTCTAGCGGCGAACGCCTTCAATCAATCAGATTGCTTCTAATTTTAGGACTAGGCCAAGGTGTAGTCGATTCAATGCAGACTAGTGCCTATCGTCGACGGCGTTGCATGCCGAATATCCTGCAAGTCTCCCTGTATGGCAGCGGCATCATTGTGTGTACTAGGCAACTCTTGCAACCAATTGAACACTGGCCAGCACGACGCGTATTCACAGGTGAGTGAGTTCGAGGTCGATCGGTCTGGCAAAGGCTGTATGTGCTGTCTTGTCTCGGTTTCTCTTCGCACAACCCTTAGCCCCGAAATTCCATACTGGCACTTTGGTCGTCGCTATTGAATATGCAGTGGTTAGTCGCTATCATTCGCAACCGACTTCCCGGACCTGGATGAATCTTGTCTTGAAGACGCTTAGCATGCGCCCCGCTGACGTGGTGCGTGATTGGTATGTTGTAGACGCTTCGCACTACACACTAGGGCGTCTCGCTTCGGCAATTGCGGTTCGCTTGCGGGGAAAGCACAAACCGCAATTCACTCCACACGTGGACATGGGCGACTATATAGTCGTCGTCAATGCGGAGAAGATCAAGGTCACTGGTCGGAAGGAAGAAGAGAAAGTCTACTATCGACACACCGGTTATCCGGGTGGGATCAAGTCTCTCACGCTGAAAGAACTGCGCGAAAAGCATCCGGAACGAATTATTGAGCAGGCCGTCAAGGGAATGCTTCCACGAAATTCTCTTGGCCGATCCGTTGCACGCAAATTGAAAGTGTATAGCGGTAGCGAACATCCACACGGCGCTCAGCAACCAAGAGAACTACAGTTCTGATCCACTGGAGTTCTAGAGACACCTCAGGGACATTCTGTTTCTACTAGGAGACTGATTTGGCAATTGCAAGCGGTTACGGTACAGGAAGACGAAAGACTAGTACTGCGAGAGTTTTCCTTTCCCCTGGCAACGGAAGAATTTTGGTCAATGGTCAGCCCGTTGACGAGTATTTTGGTCGAGAGACAGCTCGGATGATCGTTCGCCAGCCGCTACAGGCAACGGGAACAGACGATTCGGTAAGTTTGAATGTAACCGTTAGGGGCGGGGGCAATTCCGGGCAGGCAGGAGCAATCAAGCACGGAATCGCACGGGCATTGTTGGATTACAACGACGATCTAAAAACGGAGCTAAGACGGGCAGGGTTCCTGACGCGCGATGATCGGGAAGTTGAACGCAAGAAAGTAGGACTTCGCAAAGCTCGCAAGCGGCCGCAATACTCGAAACGTTAGACGGCATCCACACCTTGCCGAAGGATGGGAATGCCCGCCGCGCATGCTTGAGGCAGCTGGAACGATGTCGCATGGACGATAGGAGAGTCGACAGAATTGACGGATTCGGAATCTAATTTAGTAACGCGACGGTATCTACTGCTAGCCACATCAGGCGTCGCTGCTGTCGGCGCCGCTGCGGCAGCGGTCCCGTTCGTTCGTTCTTGGACGCCAAGTGCCAAGGCGCGCGCACTGGGTGCCCCCATACGTGTCGACATTTCAAAATTAGAGCCCGGAGAACTTTTGGGACCCGTACCCAAGTGGCGCGGACAGCCTATTTTCGTCCTGTATCGCACGGAATCATTCTTGAACAGTTTGGGGCAAGATGCATCCAAGCTGGCGGATCCACAATCGAAGAAGAGCACGCAGCCCGATTACGCAAGAAATGAGTATCGTGCCCGCGACGTACGACCTGAAATTGGCGTGTACTTGGGTTTGTGCACCCATTTGGGATGTTCACCACAACACTACGACGAGTCAAAAGCAAGAAAGAAGGTTGCAAACTGGAAAGGAGGATTCTTCTGTCCCTGCCATGGTTCCCGATTTGATATGGCCGGGCGAGTAGAGAAGAACTTTCCAGCCCCCACTAATTTGGTAGTGCCTCCCTATCGATATGAGACTGAGGACGTCATCGTGATTGGTGAAGATACGGAGGTTGCCTAATGGCGGAATCGACAGATCGTCAGGGTTTTCTGTCGCGTTGTCGAACGTGGATTGATGAGCGGTTTCCTTGGACGGATACCGTCGACCGGCACGCAACCAAGTATTACGCGCCAAGAAATTTTAATGTTTGGTACGTATTTGGTGCTCTCTCCTTCTTTGTATTGCTGCTTCAGCTAGTAACTGGGGTTTGGCTAACCATGTCATACGAGCCCACTGGCGAGGGCGCGTTCGCATCGATCGAATACACGATGCGAGAGGTCGATTTTGGATGGCTGATCCGATACCTCCATTCTACGGGCGCCTCGGCGTTTTTCGTGGTCGTCTACATCCATATGTTTCGTGGCTTCGCCTACGGTTCATATCGCAAACCGCGGGAATTGATCTGGCTAATTGGAATGGGCATCTACCTCGTGCTTATGGCAGAAGGATTCTTCGGCTACCTCCTGCCCTGGGGCAACATGTCATATTGGGGAGCTCAGGTCATTGTGTCTCTGGTGGGCGCAATTCCATTTTTCGGTCCGGATCTAATGGAGTGGGTACGGGGTGACTTCGTGATGTCCGAAATCACCTTGAATCGCTTCTTTGCTCTTCATGTGTTTGCGCTGCCTGGCGCGCTGGTGGTTTTGGTGTTTGTGCACATTGTCGCGTTGCACCACGTTGGATCCAACAATCCAGATGGCATCGAAATCAAATCGAAAAAGGATGAGAATGGTGTTCCGCTCGATGGCATTCCGTTCCATCCGTACTACACGGTCCACGATTTTCTTGCAATCGTGGTGTTTTTGATTGTATTTTGCGCAGTGGTGTTTTATGCGCCGGAAATGTTCGGCTACTTCATCGAAAAGCCGAATTTCGAGATAGCAAATCCAATAAGCACACCAGAGCACATCGCCCCAGTTTGGTATTACACCCCCTTCTATGCAATGTTGCGTGCGGCAACTTTCCCACTGTTTGGCATTGACGCAAAATTCTGGGGATTGGTTGTGATGGCCGGCGCAATTCTGATTCCAGCGGCATTGCCGTGGCTAGACAAGAGTCCTGTAAGGTCAATTCGTTACAAGGGCAGAATCTCAAAGCTGATGCTTGCTTTGTTCGTTACGAGTTTCATCGTGCTCGGCTATCTGGGAACTATCCCTCCTTCAGCGTTCGCGACGCTATTGGCTCAAATTGGAACCATCGTCTACTTTTCCTATTTCCTTCTTATGCCGTGGTACACGAGAAGAGAAAAGACTAAGCCGGTGCCCGATCGGGTTACTGGTTGATGTAGGGGCAAGGAGCCGCAACAATGATTCGAACGTTGAAGGGTATTGCTATCGCTATTTCTTGCGTGGCAGGAGCATTGGTCCTCGCAGCAACGGACTCTTCTTGGGAAATGGAACCCATGAAGCCCGACCTTGACGATGTTGCATCCCTACAACGGGGTCTTGCGCTTTACGCAAACTTTTGCATTGGATGCCACTCCTTGCAGTACCAGAGGTATGAACGCACCGCAAACGACCTGGGCGATATCCCTGAAGACTTGATGCTAGACAACATAATCTTCTCGGGACAAGCCATCGGCGACTACATGACTACATCGATGTCGCAGGAGGATGCTGAAGTTTGGTTTGGAATGGCGCCGCCGGATCTCACCATGGTTACACGGGTTAGAAGCCCCAAGTGGGTCTACAACTTCTTGAAGACATTCTATAGGGACGACTCAAGAACATACGGCGTGAACAACAAGGTGTTTCCGAACGTTGGAATGCCCCATGTTCTCTTGCCTTTGCAAGGGATCACAGAGGAAGTTTGCTACGGCTATCAGTCAATTGAAATTCTGGACCGACTGTTGGAATTCGACGCTGCCGCCGCGGAAGGCAATGAGGAGTCATTGGATCGCATGCAGGGTCGAGAACCGAATTGCCCAGAAATTAGAACTCTGCCTGGATCTGGACTCTATGACGAGGAGCAATTTGATCAGGCCGCGTTCGATCTTGCTAATTTCCTACACTATGTGAGCGACCCGACGCGCCAAGAACGCAAGGCTCTTGGTACCTATGTGCTTGCATTCTTGTTCATATTGTTGGTGCTCGCCTATTTCTTGAATCGCGAGTACTGGAAAGACATACACAACCGAAAATCCAACTAGTTTCGCCCCAGGGGCAGAATAGAGGCTGACGCATGAGCATTTCCGGTCGTCGTACTCCTATGGTGCTGTATTCCACCGGCACCGACCAATATAGTCACAGGGTGCGGCTTGTTCTAGCCGAGAAACGAATCTTGGTTGACGAACACTTCATGGACAGGGAGAGTCTTAACCACGATGCTGTGCAAGAGAACCCTCCAGACGAGATCCCAACGCTTGTAGATCGAGATCTATTTCTATTCCATAGTCTGGTAATCATGGAGTATCTCGACGAGAGATATCCACACCCACCTCTACTGCCAGTCTATCCCGTCGCGCGAGCCGAGTCTCGTCTGATGATCCATCGCATTCAGAAGGAGTGGTCGGAACGAGTCGATACACTGACAGGCAAGGGAATCAGAAAGTCCCAACGGGATCGCGCACGTACGGAACTGCGAGAGAGCATCATTTCCTTTGCGCATGGAGTATCTGAGCAAAAGTTCCTCATGAGCAACGACTTCACCATTGTGGACTGCTGTGCCGCGCCAGTGCTTTGGAGACTGGAAATGCTAGGAATCAAGTTGCCAACACGTCAGACGCGAAACTTGCGACGCTACATGAACACCGTGTTCTCCCGGGAATCCTTCCGTGCAAGCCTAAGTGAGGAAGAGGAGGAAATGCGCACTTGACGTCTTTTCGATGGTATTTGGTCGATGCGTTGATTCGATGGCTGGTGGACAATGGGTGCGTGCCCCATATCGTCATCCAATGTGACCTGCCTGATGTCGAGGTACCGCAGGAATACGTCAAGGACAATCGATTGGTGCTCAATGTCTCGGGGCAGGCTGTCAGCAATTTTTCGTTGGGTCCGCACGGCATCGATTTTGATGCCAGATTTGATGGCGTCCCGCGTCATGTGCATGCTCCTGCTGGAGCAATTGTTAGCGTTCACGCTAAGGGAAGCACAGTTGGCGTAAACCTAGAACCAGAGCTGCCGGATGCCGAGGAGAAAACAACGCCGACCCAGCGAACGAAGAGAGCACGCGATTCGCGACCCAAGCTGACGATTGTGGAATAGATTTGCGCACGTGTAGGAATGGGCCACTCAACTGAAGTAGCGGTCAGTCTAGGTAGTCGAAAACTTTGACTACCTTGCTTACGCCGCGTATGTAGCGAACCGCCTCGGCTACGGCATCGCCCTCTCGTCGTGTTACAACGCCGATCAAATAAACGATGCCCTTATCCACCACTAGATCGAGCTGATCATTGCTGACGTTGGCCAAGTCCGAGATCTTTCTTCTTGCGGTTGCCGCGATGAACGAGTCTGCGGTGCGTCCGACTACGGTACGTACGTCCCCTGTTGAGATTTCGTTTTGGACAGCTCGCAGGTGTTGGACCTCTGAAGCAGCCTGACCTGCAATGGCTTTGCGTTCTTCAGTAGCCAATTGGCCGGTTAGCAGCACAATGCGACTATGCACTGAAACCCGAACTCTTTCATCCTCCAATTGCCCTAGAGACTCGAAGACTGCTGCCTTAACCATCCGTGCCAGAACAACATCATCCATGTATTCTCCTGGCGAGCGTAGGTCTTCGCGCACCGTTGTCGATGAGCATCCAAGATTGGCAAGTGCTAATACAAAGGCAAGCGCACAAAACGCTCCAACGATTCGAGTGTGTTTGGTGGTCATGCGAGTTGCTACAACAGTGATCTGAGTACGTCAGTCGGCTTATCCACGGGAATCGCAGGCACAAGTTCTTGATTGTCTACCATGCCCCAAACTGGTCGACGTGTAAGTACTCCCTGCTGATTGACAGATAGTACGCCGGTTAGACCAAAAACTGAATAACCACGCTCAAGAGATTGGATGTTCAAAGCGACTTTGTATGCGTCGGAACCGAACGCATACAGGGGAAAGAGCAAATCCGACTCAGTGAACGATACCTGCATTTCTTCCGTCAGCGGCGTGCTGTAGAGGTTTGCAGGAATGCTGGTATACAACGTTCCGTTGGCGTATTCTGCTTCAAGTTGCCTGTTTCTGAACGTAGGTTCCGCAACTAACAATGGCAAGCCCCCGGCAAAGTGGTAGTGCAATGCTGCGGTTAGCGACGCGAATTCCGGGTGGTCCACCAATGCAACGACAGCATCCACGTCGTGTCTCCTTCGTGGTGTGAATTCGAGGTTCCCAATTTTCGTTTCGAGAGCTTCGTGGCGTCGGTTGCTTTGGCCGACGTAAAGGATTTCGGCCGTGTCTTCGGTTATCTCCGCAAGATTGTTTAATACCGTTTCGTCAACAATCTGCATGTGGGGGCTCATCACGCTCTTGAGCCACACCGATGCGCGTGCGGACCAGTAGTTGCCGCCAATGAAAAGTAGAACTTTTCTTGCTCTCATGGCGTTCAACTTCTCAACGATTTGCACGACGTCGTCTTCGACCGCAATGGCCAATTGCAATGACCTCGCATTGTTTACTGGAGCGTTAGCAACTCTATTGAGAGCTATAGTAGGCACGGGCAAGGAATCTCCTTGGACCACTGCGCGAACTCGGTCTTTGTCCAGAGGACCAACGATCGCATCTGCGCCCTCTGTAATGGCCTTATCTACGAGCTTCAATATGTCGGATTGTTCAGTGTCGTAGACCTTAACATTGACCCCGCCAACAGTCTGCAAATGAAAGAGGTGCGTGCTCAGGAATCCATTGCGAATCGCTCGGGCGGCACTGGATAGTGGGCCCGATTGGGGAAGAAGCAGTGCTATATTGGTCGCGTTTCTTGCACGAAGCTGGAAGTGCTCCGGCGGATGCATCGAGGCCAAATGATCTGGGTGGCTCTCTCTCCAGTCGCTAAACATGAGGTTTCGTTGTGATTGCGATACCGCGTCCCTGGCGATCTTTCCGAGGGCCCACCAGCCCTTGGCCGGTTCGGATAGTGTTGCGTCTTGCGCATCGCTACGATAGATGCACCAGTCTGTCAAGACATCCCATACCCGACGCGACCATTCCTGCCTGTCATGCAGGCCTACAGGAATGAAAGTCACAAGTTCGTGAATGGATTCTTCGCAATTCCCCGCAGTCGAGAACGCATGCGCCTTGAGAGCGGCAAGCGCGGCCGTTTCGTTGTAGTTCGTGGGAGTCAATCGTTGCATGGAATTGAGCCCCTTCTGCGGATCGTCGTAGAAAAGTATTGCTGCGTGAAGAAATTGCTGGCGGAAGGAGCCTTCGTTTCCGAAGTCAGCAGGTTGGATTTGACTCAGGTGACTTCTAATAAACGCCTTGGCGTCGTCGAGGTTCCCATTGGAATAAAGTACGCTAGTCCCGTCGAGGATCTGAATCAGCGGGTCTGCTCGCAGTCCTTTTCGTGATGGTGACGAGGCTTGTCCGTTTACGCTAACTGGCGAGGATCCTTCCGTTGGAATTCGGTGCGATGTGCTTTGGCAACCGATGCCGAACATCATGAGAGCCATACAGCAAATGCAGAGGGCTGCAATGACGGGACGTTTGTTTGTAGTTGCCATACACATTGGAAACACGGAAGACTTGACCGCTCGATCAGTGAGAATTCTCCGCAACGCGTCGCGAATCGCCTGTGAAAGTTTGTCTCGCGCGAAGATACTATTGAAACACTTGGACATACCCTTCAACAAGAGTAGCCTAATCGTTCTAAAGGACGTCCACGAAGATGCGGGCACTTCGCAGGTTTTGCGTGCACTGGACGCTGGGCATGAAGTCGCGCTTGTGGTCGATGCGGGAACTCCGCTCATATCGGATCCAGGTTTCCGCGTGGTTAGGGAAACCCATTCGCGTGGTATAGCCACAACTCCCGTTCCTGGAGCAAGCTCTCTGACCGCGCTCGCGTCGGTTTCTCCCATTCCTCTCAATACATTCAAGTTCATTGGTTTTCTTCGTTCAAGAGGGGAAGCTAAGCGATCTCAGCTGGCGGACATTGGCGATTCGCAAGTTCCTACCATCTTCTTCGAGACATCGAAGCGTGTACTTGCAACTTTGCGTACGTGGATCGACTTAGGCTTCGGAAACCGCGAAGTATTTCTGGGAAGGGAATTGACGAAGACTCATGAAGAGTTGCTCTATGGGTCAGTCGCGGACGTTTGCAGAAAACTTGAGAACCGTCCCCAAGTTTTGGGCGAGTTTGTAGGTGTGCTAGCGGAATCCACAGTCGAGATCAAGACTCTAGAGGCTGATTCGCTGATCAGGGAATTGCTGCCACATGTCAAGCCTGCCCAAATTGCGCGGATCGTAGCAAACGTGACCAGCTTGCCGCGGGACGAAGCCTATTTGCGTACGACCGAATTGCGCGAAAGATTGTCGTAGTATGTGTAGCGAGACGGCTAGGCGATCGCCGATTGTGAACGCAGTCGGAGGAAAGTCCGGGCTCCAGAGGACAGAGTGCCAGGTAATGCCTGGGGAGCGTGAGCTCACGGAAAGTGCAACAGAAAGCATACCGCCTCCACGCGAGTGGCGGCAAGGGTGAAAGGGTGCGGTAAGAGCGCACCGCGATTTCTGGCAACAGAATCGGCTAGGTAAACCCCACTCGGAGCAAGACCAAATAGGGATCGAATCGCGTGGTCCGCGTGCGGTCCGGGTAGGTTGCTAGAGGCGCACGGCGACGTGCGTCCAAGATGGATGGTCGCCCAAGACAGAACCCGGCTTACCGGCCGTCTCGCACCATCCCTACACGATCGGCAGAGAGTCCTGTGTTTGTACCCGTGAGTTCAAAGGACAACCGTGTAGTCCAACCCGATTTGCGTGTTGAATGCAATTGGCTTGCGCAAACGAATCTATCGTTGATTGACTGGATTTCCTAGTGGCTGCTAGATTGTTGTTTAGATTCGAATAATTGGGTATTATTGTTTTCGTCCGTATGGGATGTCAAGGAATGACTGAACCTACTGACGCGATTGATACGTGAATTCGAAAGAATGGAGGCAATGTGCGGATTTCACGTGGGTCTATCGCATCCGGATCCTACAAACGCGATGCGAGTAGACCATGCCAGTAACGCACACGCCGGTACTGGTTGAAGAAACTCTTGCGGCCACAGTGGTCAACACTGGTGGATCCTACCTCGATGCCACCTTCGGTACAGGGGGACACACTAGGGCCATTCTTCAGCAACTTGACGACGACGCCCGGGTTCTTGCAATGGATCGAGATCCAGAAGCCGTTGACTGCGCTCGTGAATTGGCGGAAGAAGACAGCCGGGTCACTCATGCAAAGGGGTGTTTCAGCGACATAAAGCAAGTTGCGCAGGACCACGATTTCCCCCAATTCGATGGAATTCTGATGGATCTTGGCGTTTCGTCAGCGCAGTTGGCCAACTCGGACCGGGGTTTCAGTTTTCAGAGCGACGGTCCGCTCGACATGCGGATGGATCCTTCAGCTGGGATGACCGCTGCTGAGTGGCTCAACACCGCGTCATTCGTCGAGCTTGTCAGCGTTTTCAAGCGATACGGCGAAGAAAGAAATGCTCGGCCGATTGCACGAGCTATTGCCAATGCCCGCCCGGTTCAATCCACGTCACAGCTTGTGGATGTAATCCAGGGCGGTTCGCGGACAGTTGACAGGCGAAAGCATGTCGCGACACGAATCTTCCAAGCGGTACGCATCCGAATCAACGATGAAATCAATGAGCTAAGAAAAGGGCTACGCAGCGCGTTCGAGCTCATGGCAATGAACTCGCGACTTGCTGTCATCACATTTCATAGTCTCGAGCACCGGGAAGTACGGCGGCAGTTCACGGAGTGGACGACAAAGTCTGTTCCCCATCGGATGCCTGTCCGCGGGACCAACGAAGGCCCGCTGAAAACGGTCGTGAAAGGCAAGCGAGCTTCCCGAACAGAAATTGAGAGCAACATTCGTGCAAGATCCGCGATGTTGCAGGTGGTCGAACGTGTCCGCTAAGAAGACGACCGCCAAGGGAAAGTCGGTATGGCTGCCATCTTCAATGTGGTGGGTTTTTTGGGTGTTTCTGCTCGTTTCAGTTTCGGTTACCGGATTTCTTGTACTAAATCAAGTTCGCGACTATCAGCGGCTTGATGTTCAGTTGGAGCAGCTTCGCGTACAACAAGAGGAACTGCTTTCTGAATTTACTCGATTGCAGATTGAGCGAGGTAGTGAGGCTTCACTTGAGCGCGTGGTAAATGTCGCAACTTCTGACATGGGTATGAAATTTCCGACCGAAGTAGTTACCGTCAAGACAGATGGCGAAGAATGAACAACAAGCGTCACAACTTTGTCCTAGTTTTGTTTGCGTTGGTAACCACCGTGATGCTGGTCCGCATGTTCATACTGGCAACCTACGACAGGGAGTTTCTTCAGGACAGAGGTAACAGTCTTGCGCAACGTGAAGTCTCAGTTCCCACTACGCGCGGCGTAATCTACGACCGTTCAGGTCAACCATTGGCGGTTAGCACTCCCGTCAAGTCAATCTGGACGGATCCTGGCATTGACACCATTCCACGAGATTCCTACGAAGACCTGGCGCTCGCATTGCACATGACGGTCGCGGAACTGGAGCGAAAGTTGTGGGATGCTCGAGACCGTCGCTTTGTTTATCTCAAGAAACGAGCTCCTCACGAAATCTCGGAAGCCGTTGAATTGCTTGGCATTCCTGGTGTGCGCTTCACGACCGAATACAGACGGTATTACCCGGCTGCAGAAGTCACCGCGCATGTGGTGGGATTGATCAAGAATGACGGGACTGGCGCAGAAGGGCTTGAGTTGTCGCATGACAGAACATTGCGCGGCGAAGTGGGCACTCGACGTGTATTGAGGTCGCGAGACGGTCGAAAACTGCGAGATCTCCTTCTCGTAGATCCACCAAAGCACAGCGAGGGCATTACCACCACGATTGATTTGGGGCTGCAATATCTGGCGTTTCGCCACTTGCGTGAAACGGTGACGGAACACGAGGCAAAATCCGCAACCTTAGTCCTTATTGATGTTTATTCGGGTGAGATTCTTGCTTTGACAAGCTATCCATCCTACAACCCGAATGACGGGGGAGATCGCGCGTTCAGTCGCATGCGCAATCGAGCGGTCACAGACACCTATGAACCAGGTTCAACGATCAAGACCTTTGCCTCCTTAGCGGCGTTGGAGACTGATCACTTTGAGATAGCAACCAAAGTGGACACTTCGCCAGGCTACTTTGGAATCGGAGGGCACTTGGTTGAGGATCCTCGAAACTACGGTGAGTTGAGCCTCGAGGGTGTACTTGTCAAATCCAGTCAGGTTGGCATATCCAAAGTGGCGTTAAAACTGGATAAATATGCAGTATTTAGTGCTCTGAACCGCGCTGGAGTAATTAGTACGCCGCATTCCGGGTTGCCACACGAAGCACTTGCGCACATCAACATCGAGGACTTGGAGCGCGACATTGGTCGCGCCACTTTGGCTTACGGATATGGGCTTCGGATTTCTCCCCTGCAGCTTGCCATGGGCTACCTTACACTCGCAACCGGAGGGGTGCGCCGACCTGTGAGCATCATTCGCGACTCCTCTCGATCTGCGGGATCGGGCAGTCGGGTATTCGACCCTTCGGACGTTCACGATGTCGTTGGAATGTTGGAAGGCGTTGTATCGCCCATTGGAACGGCTCCAAAAGCCAATATTGCTGGATTTCAGGTAGCTGGCAAAACCGGCACTGTTAGAAAGATCTCCGGTGGAGAGTACGACGAAGACCGTCACATTGCGTGGTTTGTCGGCATGGCTCCATCGTCAGACCCTCGAATCGTTGCAGTAGTAATGGTTGATGAGCCTAAGGGTGAAATTCGTTCTGGCGGCGGCGTGTCCGGACCAGTATTTGCCGTCGTCGCGCGGCATGCGTTGCACTTGATGGGGTTGGCGGACTCACAGAACGGAAGAAAGCGTGATGGCGATGCTGCTTAACGAACTGCTAGAGCGGGCGGATGTGCCTTGCGTGGTTGCAGGAGGCTTGACGAGCGATTCACGATCCGTCCGTCCGGGAGATGTATTCGTTGCCTACAAGGGCCGCGATTTCGATGGTCATGATTTCGTAGAAGAAGCCGTGCAACGCGGAGCCGTTGCTGTCTGTGCGGAAAACCCCGTCGGGGACGCGCTACCCGTTCCGTGGATTCAAGTAAGTGATCTTGCGAATCGACGTGGCGCGCTCGCAGCTAAGTTCTACGGCCATCCAAGTCGCGAAATGCAAACGATTGGGGTCACTGGCACGAATGGGAAGTCGTCTGTGGCCTATGGAACGGCTAGCTTGCTTGAATCAACAGCATGTATCGGCACGATTGGTTGGGGCATTCCTCCCTTTCTCTGTTCGTCCACTCTTACAACCGTCGATCCCATCACTATGCAGCATGTTATGGCGGACTTGCTGAGACGAAACGTTCGAAGAGCAGTTGTTGAAGTAAGTTCCCACGCGTTGTCGCAGGATAGGGTTGATGAGCTACGCATTTCCTGTGCGGTATTCACCAACCTTACTCGAGATCATCTCGACTACCACTCGAACATGGAGGACTATGGAAGAGCCAAATTCCGGTTGTTCGAACGCACAGAGCTGCAAACTGGAATCGTGAACATTGACGATTCCTTTGGTAAGGAAATTGAGGAACACCTACGCGAACGAGGGATCGATTGCTATACCTTCGGTGAGACTAGCCGTGCGGACTTGCACTGGCGAGACGTGGAATTTACCGAAAAGGGAATTCGTGGTCGATGGATTAGTCCATGGGGCACAACGCGGTTCTCCATTCCCTATCGGGGATCCATGTACTTGTTCAATGCTGCCGCGATGCTTCTCATTGCCGTTCATTGTGGGATGGACTTCCAAGAAGCGGTGAGTCGCATGCACTCTGCAGTTCAGATTCCAGGACGGATGGAGTATGTGTCTAAAACGGGCATGCCTGCGTTGGTCTTGGACTACGCTCACACACCTGATGCGTTGCGCGCCGCGTTAGACGCGGTGAGGTCTCATACGAGCGGGCGTGTTGTTTGCGTGTTCGGGTGCGGTGGCGATCGCGATCAGGGCAAGCGCTCAGAGATGGCTCGAGTTGCGCAATCGCTAGCTGACTATGTCGTTGTTACTTCTGACAATCCACGCTTCGAGGACCCTCTTCAGATCATGGAAGAAATTCGGCAGGGCTTGTCTCGCAAAGATGCACACTTCGAAGAACCGGACCGCACAAAAGCAATAGCCCACGCCATTGGTAGTGCCGAAAAGGAGGATACGGTTCTTGTTGCCGGAAAGGGCCACGAACGCTATCAGGAGATTCAAGGCGTACGTCACCCCTACAGCGATCGAGCGACCATACAAACACTTCTTGGAATGCGCGGCTGATGTTGCTCTGGCTTACACAGTACCTCTCCGAATTCCATTCGGTGTTCAACGTTTTCGAATACATAACGTTTCGCACCATCGTGAGCGCGATAACGTCCTTGGTTATTGCGCTGTGCCTTGGCCCGGTGGTCATTAGGCGATTCGCGCAAAGCGATATAGGCGAGACGATCCGCGACGACGGGCCGACTTCGCACATCTCTAAGCGCGGAACTCCAACCATGGGCGGTCTCTTAATCGTCCTTTCGATCCTCATATCCACATTGCTCTGGGGCGATCTTGCAAGCAGACAAGTGTGGATCGTAGTCGGCGTAATACTGGGATTCGGACTGATCGGATTTGTCGACGACTACAAGAAGCTGAACGAGGGAAAGGGCATTTCCATCAAGTGGAAGTACTTTCTTCAGTCCGTTGTCGGTCTAACGGCGGCCGTCGTGATGTTTGCAACGGCGACGGTACCTGAAGAGACCCAGCTTATCGTTCCGATTTTCAAGGATGTGGCCATTCCATTGGGCTTCGGCTTCATTGTTCTCTCGTACCTAATGATCGTTGGAATGAGCAATTCGGTGAACTTTACGGATGGGCTGGATGGATTGGCAATCATGCCGACCGTCATGGTCGGAGCAGCGCTAGGATTGATCGCGTATCTGGTGGGTCACAGTGAATTTGCGCAGTATCTCCAAATCCCTTATATACCGGGTATGGGTGAGGTGGCAATCATTTGCGGTTGCATAGTCGGTGCCGGACTTGGATTTCTCTGGTACAACGCGTATCCCGCTCAGGTCTTCATGGGAGACGTCGGAGCGCTTTCATTGGGCTCCGCCCTAGGCGTAATTGGGGTGTTGGTTCGCCACGAAATCGTGTTGCTAATCATGGGTGGCGTTTTTGTCGTTGAGACTGCCTCGGTAATTGCCCAAGTAGTCAGTTACAAGACTTTCGGCAAGCGCATATTTCAAATGGCGCCGCTGCATCACCACTTTGAGCTGAAGAAATGGCCTGAACCTCGAATTGTTGTCCGATTCTGGATCATTTCTTTCATGCTCGTTCTTGTAGGTTTGTCAATGCTGAAACTACGATGAGCAACGATTTCACAATGGTATTGGGGCTCGGAAACACGGGCATCTCCGTCATTCGGCACCTTCAATCGAAGGAAGGTCATGTCCATGCCTGCGACTCGCGCTTGGGCCGACAGACTGGTCAGATTCCACATTTGTCGACCGTTCGAACAGATTTTCCGAACGTGAAAATTGTTCCGCCTCGACGATTCGCCAAGGCAGTAGCAGACTTCAGTCGCGTCGTGGCGAGCCCCGGCTTAGCGCTTGACGATTCATTGCTGAAGTTTGCCGAGATCGAACGTGTACCCATAGTTGGCGACATCGATCTCTTTCTGGACGAAGTGGATGTACCAGTCATTGGTATCACCGGTACTAACGGCAAGAGCACGACAACGATGCTCGTCGGCGAAATGCTGTGCGCAAAAGGCTACCAGGTGTGTGGAAACATCGGGCTTCCGGTGCTGGATGCTTTGAGCAGCAATGCTGCGGGGTACATTGTGGAACTTTCGAGCTTTCAGCTCGAACGTTTAAATCGTGCGCAGTTCGATGTCGCTGTGATAACCAACATTGCAGAGGACCATCTCGATCACCATAGCTCCATGGCTCAATACATTGCAAGTAAGAAGCGTATCTACGAGGATTGTGAATTCGCCGTATATAACGGCAGGGATTCGAGGACCAGACCGCAATCTGACAGACCTGGAATTGCTGTCGATGGCGACTTAGATTGGCGCGTCGTCGAGCAAGGGATCGTCGTCGCAGGTACATTGATTCCTTCGGACCGGTTAGCTCTAAGAGGCAAGCACAACCACTTCAATTTGGTAGCTGCTTCTGCGGTCGCCCATCACATGGGTGCTAACTTGGACACCATCGAGCACGTGGCTCGCACATTCAAAGGTCTTGCGCACCGCACCCAATTGATTGCCATAGTTGACGATATCGAGTACATCAACGACTCAAAGGCCACGAACGTGGCAGCTGCAGTGGCATCAATACATGGAATGTCAGCGGGCGGACGAGATCTGATTCTTATCGCGGGTGGCGACTCGAAGAATGCCGATTTCAGCAAGCTTGCTGAAGCAATCGGCGAACATGTAAGGCACGTTGTATTGTTCGGCCGAGATGCCTCCCGAATTGCCGAGCATCTGCATTCAGTCGAGTTTGAATTCGCCAATTCACTTGAGACGGCGGTAACGCGGGCAAGGGAATTGGCGGTTCCCGGCACTTGTGTGATGCTTTCTCCAGCCTGTGCGAGCTATGACATGTTCGAGAACTTCGAACAACGGGGTACGTCATTCGCAGCGGCAGTCCGGGGTCTCATGACGTGATGGCACGAATCGACACCGTAGCTACGTGCGTGTGGATGCTGCTTCTCGCGTTGGGGCTCGTAGCGGTTACCAGTGCAACGCAACATCTTGCGAGCTCGCAGATCAATCCATTGGTCCTTAAGCACGTCTTCTACATGGTTGTTGCTGTGGCTGTATTCATTGGCATTGTCCAAGTACCTATGGACGTGGTGCAGAGGTTGCACAAGATTTTCTATCTGCTGACTCTAGCACTAGCAATATTGGTCCTCATTCCAGGGATCGGACTGGAAGCGGGAGGAGGTAGGAGGTGGATTGATCTGAAGTTCGCGACCTTGCAGGTTTCAGAACTCGCCAGACTGTTCATACCCATCTACCTTGCTGGCCACTTGGCGCACAATCGACAAGCTATTTCCAAGGGTACATGGGGACCTGTAAAGCCTGTGTTGCTGGTCGGAGTTGTTTTGGGATTGATATTTCTACAACCTGACTTTGGTTCCGTAGTACTTATCGGATTAGTCACGGCCGGAATGCTCTTTGTGGCTGGGGCACGTCTGAGAGTATTGGCGGCGATTGGAATACTTGCCGTTCCAGTGTTTGCCTACTTTCTCTATGAGCGACGCAACCGACTGATGGCTTACTTGGACACATGGTCACATGCTCAGGACGAGGGCTACCAGCTGTCGCAATCGCTTATCGCCTTCGGCCGTGGAGAGCTAACGGGAATAGGGCTGGGAGACGGTATACAGAAGGTTCTCTACCTCCCGACCCCACATAACGACTTTATATTTTCAGTGATTGCTGAGGAAGTTGGATTTGTTGGAAGTGCCGTGTTGTTGCTTGTGCTTCTTGGTTTGGTTGCACGATGTTTGTGGGTTGGCAAGTGTGCCTTGAATGCCGGGCGTGACTTTGCTGGTTTTCTCTCTTACGGCGCAGGTCTAATGCTTGGACTTCAGACGCTAATCCATGTAGGCGTTGCCATAGGCGCTTTGCCAACGAAAGGACTCACGCTTCCTTTCATCAGCTATGGGGGAAACAGTCTTCTGGTCTCAAGCGCACTGGTTGCACTTTCCTGTCGCGCACACATGGAACTCACTCCCAAGGAATATCGGAAGGGTCGGAAGTCTTGAAGGCACCAGGTTTCAATGTCATTGACATGCCACCGATGCGACGAGTTCGGAACATTCACTTTGTGGGCATTGGCGGTGCAGGAATGTGCGGCATAGCTGAAGTACTTATACATCAAGGCTATGAGGTCACCGGTTCTGATTTGATTGCTTCTAGCGTGACCGATCGATTGATGCGATTGGGTGCCAAGGTGCAAATTGGGCATCAGGCTCGTAACGTTGACGACGCAGATGTTCTTGTTGTTTCAAGCGCCGTTGGCGATGAAAACGTTGAGACTAGGGAAGCACACATACGTCGCATTCCCGTTGTATCTCGCGCAGGCATGTTGGGCGAGTTAATGAGGCACCGCTATGGGATCGCTATAGCAGGAACCCATGGAAAGACTACAGTGACGAGCTTGATTGCAAGCATCTTTCAAGCTGCGGAACTGGATCCCACCTACGTGATCGGGGGACTCTTAAAGAGTGAAGGATCCAACGCCAGGCTGGGACTTAGCCGCTACTTCATCGCTGAAGCAGACGAGAGTGATGCTTCGTTTCTCTTTCTCAATCCGATGATGGGCGTTATCACCAATATCGATAGGGATCACTTAGGAACGTACTCTCACGATTATCAGGCTCTGCTTGAGGCCTTCAAGGAATTCGTTCATAGACTTCCTTTCTACGGCCTCGTCGTGTTGTGCGTAGATGACGAAGGCATCTGCTCAATCATAGACGACATCCCTAGACCTATGCTTACCTACGGGCTCTCCAAGGAAGCCGACTTTCGAGCGGTCGATGTTGAGCATTCCGACTCCAAGTGCCGGTTTCGTGCGATGCGTCCGGGAGCGCTGCCTCCTTTGAACGTGGAAACCTGCCTGCCTGGAGATGAAAACACGCGCAATGTGCTTGCGGCAATCGCTGTGGCGACGGACGAGGGGATCGCGGATGAATTCATTGTTCGAGGATTGGTCAACTTCAGCGGGATAGACAGGCGATTTGACGTTAGCTCAGTCGATATAGGCGGCCGACGCGTGACAATGATTGACGACTACGGTCATCATCCAACTGAAGTTCAGCACATTGTTGAGACAGTCAACACGATCTTTCCGGGTCGCCGTCTAGTCATGGTGTACCAGCCACATCGATTCACAAGAACGAGGGACCTGTTCGATGACTTCGTCCAGGTCCTCACAGCGGTCGATCTGCTGATTCTTGTTGATACCTACGCCGCGAGCGAAGAGGCAATTTGCGGTGCCTCCGGTCGCGACTTGGCGGAAGCCATACAAGCGACTGGGCTCGTTCCCGTCCACTTTGCAGGTGTACCGCAACAAGCAGTTGAAATTGTCTCGCAGGTGACCGAGCAGAACGATGTTCTAGCTATTCAAGGCGCAGGCAGCATTGACCAAGTTTCTGAGCAACTCAGGGCACTTGCCGCATGACTACTCTCGCGAGATTTTTGGCTGGAGTGACACTCGGGGTTATTGCGCCGCTTGGTGTCATATTGGGCTTGGCCTATTTGAGCGGCGAGGGTCCTCAGGTTGTTGTTCATGGCAATCTAAGTGAAGCCCGGAAAACCGAACTTTCTAGTGTTATTGAGAGAACTGTCGCCGAGACTGGCCGATGGGTTGCCAAGGCCGATGTTAAGGACGAAGTTGCCAAGCTCTCTTGGGTGGTCAAGACCCGAGTTTGGCGCACCGTCACCAATAGTTTGCACGTCGAGGTGCTCGAAAGTACGGGTGAACGGCGACCAGTTAGCCGCTCCGCGCCGGAATTAGATGAAAGTCTTGGAGTAAGGGATGCTTCAAGCCATCCGACACCAGTGGCTAGCCAAGAATTGGTGGATCGACTGAGAAAACTCGCTCGAATGGGCGGTGATCCCATTGAAACTGTCGATCACTCTAGCGAAGGATTGGTTATCACGTTAGAATCTGGTACTAGCGTCTTGTTAGGCCATCGTGATTTCGACTCGAGGATGAAACGATTCTTAACTGTGGCCCAAGAGATTGAAATGGAAACGGACTTGTCCCGACTAGTGGCGGATGCCCGATACGACACTGGTGTTGCAGTAGCGGTGATCGACGTTGAAGAGGACAAGTCCTATGACACCGATGCGTCGATTACCAACGATCCCGTGGTGATTACACACGAGTAATTGAGATGGCTAACAACTCCACTCCAATCGTCGGCATGGACATCGGCACCACGAAAGTCTCCGTGTGCATAGGTCGCCAAACTCCTGAAGGCAACGTCGAAGCTACGGGAATTGGAACTCACGCATCAACGGGTGTGCGTAGAGGGATGGTCGTCAACATCGAAGCCACTGTGGAAGCGATCAAGAGCGCGCTCCACGAAGCACAGTCGATGGCGGGACACTCCGTCGACTCTGCCTTCGTGTCAATCGGCGGAGAGCACGTCAAAGGAGTGAATTCTCAGGGTAACGTGGCAATTCGATCAGGTGAGGTTAGCAATGAAGAATTGGACCTTGCTCTTGAATCGGCTCAGGCGGTTCCGCTGAGCAACGACGAAAAAGTCATGCATGTGATTCCTCAAGAGTATGTCATAGACTGGCAGGATGGCATTCGCGAACCCCGCGGGATGTCGGGCACTCGCATGGACGCCAACGTTCACGTGGTTTGCTGTGCGAAGAACGCAGTGCGCAATGTTACGAAGTGTGTCAGTTTGTGCGGAATCGGCATCAAGGGCATCGTTGTTGAGCCGATTGCATCGGCTTCGGCCGTGCTGGCGGACGATGAACGAGAGCTTGGTGTTTGCCTGCTGGACATTGGTGGAGGCACGACGGACATTGCTGTCTTCACAGATGGCGCGATCCGTCATACCGAAGTTGTGTCGATGGCGGGAGACTCTGTCACAAAGGACATCGCTATGACGCTGCGCACGCCCGCGCAGCACGCGGAGGAGCTCAAAATTCGCTATGCCTGTGCGCTCCAGGACTTGACGCACGAGGATGAGTCAATTCGGGTGCCTGGGGTAGCGGATCGTCCCGATTCGAATCTCTCGCGACAAACATTGGCCGCGGTTGTGGAATCGCGCTACCGGGAACTGATTGAAATTGTCCGCAACGCTTTGAAGAACGCGAACATTCCCACCACCAAGCTTGGTTCAGGAGTGGTGCTGACCGGTGGCGCAGCAAACATGGAAGGAGTTGTTGAGCTAGCCGAGGAAGTATTTCACCTTCCAGTATCTCTAGGTCGACCGAGAAACATTTCTGGTCTTGACGAAATACTTCAAAACCCGGCATATGCAACCTGCAGTGGGTTGTTGGCGTTCGCGGAAAGGCAGAAATTGGAGAACCGGTCGGGCAATCAACAAAAGCAAAGTGCAATCCGACGATCCATGAGATCGCTCGGAACTTGGATGCGTAGGACTTACGACAGCATATAGCGAGGATGTAATCATGGACGAAACTTCAGCAAACGACAAACAATCTTTCGCATACACCATCGCGGATGAATCGGTTGGACCGAATGCTAGTGGTGCGAAAATCAAGGTTATTGGCGTCGGTGGCGGCGGGGGCAACGTTATCAACTACATTGCCCAGCAGGGGCTCGATGGAGTCGAGCTGATTGCTGCCAATACGGATGTTCAGGATCTAAATACGGTCCCCAGCATTGTGGACAAGGTGCAACTTGGCGCGATGCGCACCAGAGGCCTGGGCGCTGGTATGGACCCGGCAGTGGGTAGCGCTGCCGCGCAGGAAAGTGTTGGCGAAATCGAAGATCGCCTGCGTGGCGCCGACATGCTTTTCCTGATCGCGTGTATGGGGGGAGGCACCGGCACGGGCGCGTCTCCTGTAATCGCCGAAATCGCTAGGGAAATGTCCATTCTCACCGTGGCGGTGGTGACCATGCCCTTCAGCAGGGAGCAAGAGGCGCGCATCCGCATAGCACAGTCTGGGACAAGGGAGCTCCACGGCTGCGTTGACGCACTGATAACAATTCCCAACGACAAGCTGCGGAACATCCTGGGAGGCGAAGTTCTGTTCTCGGATGCATACGATCATATCAATGCCTACCTTGCGCAGTCCGTTCGTGGAATCGCCGACATTGTCAACAAGCAGGGCGTAATGAACCTCGACTTTGCAGATGTAAAGAGCGTGCTTTCGTCCAATGGAAAGGGAGTTACCGTGATCGGCATTGGAACTGCGAACGGTCAGAACCGTGCAGAAGAGGCAACAATGCAAGCATTGAAGAGTCCACTTCTTGACGAGACTGATCTAACAGGCGCCCGAAATGCTCTCTTCAATATTAGGACCGGCAAGCTCAAGTTGGTGGAGTACGAAATGGTCTCCGAGATCTTTGATCGACTAATGCAGTCGGGTGGACGAGTGTGGCCGGGAGTCGTTGAGGAATCCGACATGGAGGAAGATTTCGAGGTTACAGTGTTGGTTACCGGCATCGAGGATGCCTTCGGGCCTTCAAGCGAGGTCGGTTTAGACGTCTCGGATCGTTCAAATTGGGCAAAGGCTTCAAATACCGGCGGCGCGATGAGTCTCTCCCGTCGCGAAGGATCGACAAACGAGGATGGGGAAGACGAGGGCGTCGTGCGCATGGTCCGTGAACGGGGACAGGAAACTGGAATGGGTCGCCGCATCAGTGCGAGCGACATACCTTCGCTCTTCCGAGACCAGGCCGATTGATGCTTGGATCCCGAAACAAATTGAAGCAAATATACGCGCTAGAAGCTGGAGATTGGTGCCGCGGAGCTCGGGATAGCCGGTCAGTTCTCGTTGAGCTAGTTGGTCCGATGCGTCTAGCCAGTCTGTTGAATTTGCACAGCAAAAAGGGTTGCTATAGATGATTTTTCAACACACGTTGCGCAACGCGATACATGCCAGCGGCATCGGATTGCACACAGGTCGTAGCGTTCGCTTGTCCATACGCCCAGCCCCTCCCAATCATGGCATTTGCTTCGTGCGAACCGATTTAGACCCGCACATAACGATTCCAGCAGATGTCGAGCATGTAGTCGACTCCACACTGGCCACGACTATAGGCGTGCACGAAGTCACGCTGTCAACAATAGAGCACCTTATGGCGGCCTTTGCGGGATTTGGTGTCGACAATGCGTTGGTAGAGGTCAACGCGCCGGAGATACCCATTATGGATGGCAGCGCCGCGCCATTCGTGTTTCTTCTGCAGTCCGCTGGTCTGGCAAAGCAGGATGTGCCCAAAAAGTTCTTGAAGATTCGCAAGAAGGTTAAAGTTGTGGATGCTCGCAACCACGTACACGCCGAGCTGCAGCCCAGCGATGATTTCCGCATTGAGTTTCGAATCGAGTACGAGCACCCTGTTTTTTGGCGTCATGCAGACCATGCAGTGGTCGAGTTCTCCAAGACCACTTTCATCAAGGAGGTAAGTCGGGCTCGTACCTTTGGATTTCTTGCGGACTATGAAAGATTGAAGTCTCGGAACCTAGCATTAGGTGGCAGTTTGGACAACACGCTTGTGGTTGGAGACGCGGCGATACTGAATGAGGGCAAGCTGCGTCTCAAGGACGAATTTGTCAAGCACAAGATTCTAGATGCGGTAGGCGACCTCTATTTGCTGGGCCACAACCTCATAGGTACTTTTGTGGGGCAGAGATCGGGACATACAACGAACTACGAGCTCGTTAAAGCGCTTGGTAGTACCCCCAATGCATTCGAGTACGTCACATTCAATGACCCAGCTGAACTGCCTAGCGGGTACAGCGGTCAGTACGACGATGTGGTCGAGACCGTGCCGGAAAGCGTGGCTGTAGCTGTATAGCAAAGTTGGGCACTTAGACGTATCGCAACTCTCCCACTCGTAAGTTTGTGTAGAGAGTCAAACACTGTAGCCTTGACGCTCGAGAGTAGGAGAATAGCTTAAATTTGCTCGAACTAGGCGCGAATTTGGCTGCTTACGCTAGCGGCAACAGTGGCGTTCGTAACAAAGATGATGTCTTGAACTAGTGCAAACCTCTGAATTTGCTGCAAATTCGCGAGCAATGCTTTTTTGCGGAATCGCAGCCTGCTAGCCCACGCTGCCGAATCAGCCATCAGCACGACGACCGTTCCCTTCACTGAAGCCCCAACGCAGTGTGGTGCTTCATTGGCAGGCAGCACGGACTGGACGATCTTGGTTGTATCAGAGTCATACTCAATCTGACTCATGAGCTTGGAGAGACGACCCCTTCGTCTGGCACTTGGCCTTAATACATCTCTCAATCGAACTATAGACACGGCAATTCTTGAACGATTTCGGCTTTCAGATGGTCAATAAGAACACAATGCAAGTGATTGCGCCAAAGTAGAATATAGCCGTTGGCACCTGTTCCAATTATATGCTTGACAATGTATTGAAGTCGGTATTTGGAAGTCGCAACTCCCGTGAGCTAAAGCGCATGGGAGAGATTGTTAGACAGATTAACTCGCTTTCTGACTCGGCTAGCGAACTCTCCGACGAGCAACTCTCTCGCAAGACCCATGAATTCAAGGACAGATTGGGGCGGGGCGAGACAATTGAGCGCCTTCTTCCAGAGGTGTTCTCTGTGGTACGGGAAGCTGCTGACCGAGCAAACAATACTCGTCCTTTTGATGTCCAGCTCATCGGGGGAATTGCCCTTCATGACGGCAAGATTGCCGAGATGCGCACGGGTGAGGGCAAGACCCTTGTGGCAACCCTACCGGCGTACCTCAACGCGCTCTCCGGAGGTAGCGTACACATCGTGACCGTCAATGATTATCTTGCGCGTCGCGATGCTGAGTGGATGGGTCCGATATATCGTGCCCTGGGTGCAAGCGTAGGAGTGATTCAATCGAGGCAAGCCCAAGAGGAAAAGCGAATTGCCTATGCAGCGGATGTGACCTACGGCACCAACAATGAATTTGGATTCGACTTTTTGCGCGACAACATGGCGATTCGTGCGCAGGATCGGTTCCAACGCGGGCTGGACTTTGCCATTGTGGACGAAGTCGACTCAATTCTTATCGACGAAGCACGAACACCTTTGATAATTTCCGGTCCGGCTGACGAGAACACCGAGCTGTACAAGCAAGTCAACAGAATTGCACCCAGGCTTGAACAGCAGGAAATGGTCGAGGACGCACTACCAGCCGTTTTGGGCGGTGAAACTCGTGAGGATACTGGCGACTTTTACATAGACGAGAAGAACCGATCTGTCGAGCTCACCGAGCGCGGCCATCACCGAGTCGAAGAACATCTGATAAAGGCTGGTCTGCTTGCGGAAGGAGACAGCCTCTATTCATCCACCAATCTAGCGCTTCTACATCACGTGAACGTGGCTCTGAAGGCACACTTCCTCTTTAAGAGAGACGTGGAGTACATGGTTCAAAACGGCGAAGTAGTCATTATTGACGAGCATACTGGTCGAGCCATGCCAGGCCGCCGATGGTCAGAAGGAATCCATCAGGCGGTTGAGGCAAAGGAAGGTGTTGCCATTCGCCAAGAAACTCAAACGCTTGCTTCGATTACGTTTCAAAACTACTTCAGAATGTACACAACTCTTTCAGGTATGACAGGTACCGCGGACACTGAAGCGTTTGAATTCAAGCAGATCTACGATTTGGAAGTCGTCGTCATTCCAACGCACTTGGAGATGATTCGAGACGACCGCAACGATCTGATCTACATGACCTTGGACGAGAAGTATGACGCGATCGTAGAAGACATTCGAGGGTGTATGGAGTCGTCTCAGCCGGTCTTGGTTGGCACAACGTCCATCGATTCGTCGGAAAGGCTTTCTCGCGAACTCAAAAAGCACAAGATCGACCATAGTGTCCTAAATGCAAAGCAACACGAGCGTGAAGCAGATATCGTGGCGCAGGCTGGCAGACCGGGTAAGGTGACGATCGCTACGAATATGGCTGGTAGAGGAACCGACATCGTACTTGGCGGAAACTTCAATTCTGAAATAGCAGCGTTGGGCGAAGATCCAGACCAACAAAAGATGTCTGGGATTATGGACGACTGGCAGCAGCGGCACAACACAGTCGTGGAAGCTGGCGGCTTGCACATTATTGGCACGGAGCGGCACGAATCGAGAAGAATTGACAATCAGTTGCGAGGTCGGTCTGGACGACAGGGGGACCCAGGTTCTTCGCGGTTCTATCTGTCGATGGAAGACGACCTCATGCGGCTTTTTGCGTCCGAACGTTGGAACAACATGATCCAATCGCTTGGATTGCAGCGAGGGGAAGCGATTGAAGCAAAGATGGTGAATAACGCCATCGAGCGGGCCCAACGCCGGGTTGAAGGCCGCAACTTCGATCTGAGAAAGAACTTGCTTGAATTCGACGATGTCGCGAACGATCAGCGACAGGTGATTTACACACAGCGCAACGAGCTATTGGATGTTGGGGACATGTCTGACACCATCAATCAAATGCGTTCGGATGTCATTGGTGACGTTGTTGCAGGCTATGTCCCACCGAATTCAGTAATTGACGAGGGAGACCTCTCAACGTTGGAGAAGGTACTCGCCTCCGAATTTGGCGCAAATGTTCCGATAGGTAAATGGTTGAGTGACCGAAGCGTCGCGGATGCGTCAGACATTGACAGCAAGATCGTTGAAGAAATTAGTGCTTCCTATAGTGCGAAAAGGGACCGGTGGGAGTCGATCGGCATTGATGCTGTTTCGTTGGAAAAGCAAGTCATGTTGTCCATACTGGATCAAAAGTGGAAGCAGCATCTACAGGCAATGGAACATTTGCGTCAAGGTATCCACTTGCGTGGCTACGCACAGAAGCAGCCCAAGCAGGAATACAAGCGTGAATCCTTTTTGTTGTTTCAGGACATGCTGGCGAACATACAGCATGACATGGTTCGCATGCTCTGTCGCATGGAAGTGCAGCAAGATACGGACAGGCGTGACGAAGAACTGCGCAAACGTCGCGAAGAACTGCGGCGCATGCAGTATTCGGGGTCCGAGGCGAATGGCGAACGAGATTCTGCATCGCCGAAGACATTTCGTCGCGAAAAACCGAAAGTTGGTCGCAACGAACCCTGTCCATGCGGTTCCGGCAAGAAATACAAGCTTTGTCATGGCCGGTCTAGCTAGAAGCTAGCCCAGTCTCAATACACCACCCACTCTTCATGACGGTAAATCTTCCTCCTACGATGCCGTTGCGTCCGATTGATGGCATCCGAGTCGGTACCGCGATTGCCCATATCCGATACAAGGATCGACCTGATCTTGCAGTTTTTCTTTGCGATGAAGGATCAGTTGTGGGCGGCGTGTTCACGCAGAATCGATTCAAGGCAGCTCCGGTCTTGCTTTCCCAATCACGCCTGGGCAATGTTCGTGGTGTTGTCGTCAATAGTGGCAACGCCAATGCCGCGACAGGTGATCGCGGATTTAACGACGCACGCGCTAGTAGTCACCATTTGGCTGACTTGATCGGCTGTTATGAGTCTCAAGTATTGCCGTGCAGCACGGGCGTCATTGGTGAGTTCCTACCCATAGACCGAATGCGCGACGGCATTGACCGTGCTTATTCGTGCGCCAAGCCCGATGGTTGGAACGAAGCTGCGCAAGCCATTTTGACAACGGATACGGCTCCCAAGGGCCTGTCAGCTTCGTTTAGGGTGGGCACCCACGAGGCGCACGCGACGGGGATAGTAAAGGGGTCAGGAATGGTTCGCCCAGACATGGCGACGTTGCTCGCCTTTGTTGCGACCGACGTTCGAATGTCTGGGGGAGTTGCGAAGAAGTTGGCATGGGACTTGGCGGAGAGGAGCTTCAATCGGTTGACCATAGATGGCGACACATCGACAAATGATTCATTCCTGTTGATTGCAACTGGTCGAAGTGCTGCGCCTGCCATTGAACACGAAGAAGGGGATCGATACGAGCAAGTGCTGGAGGGCATAACGCCCGTAGTGCGGGAATTGGCAATCCGTACCGTTCGAGATGGAGAAGGCGCAACTAAGTTCATCACAATCAAGGTGGCAGGAGGAAGAACCGAGAGAGAGTGTCTGCAAGTGGCCTACACGATAGCTCACTCCCCATTGATCAAAACTGCAGCTTTCGCCGGTGACCCGAATTGGGGTCGCTTTTGCATGGCGATTGGTCGTGCAGGAATCGACGACTTGGATGTGTCTAGGGTTTCACTAGACATTGATGACGTGGCAATCGCAAGAAATGGACTTGTCGCAGAAAACTACTGTGAGGAGTCGGCGGCGCAAGAGATGTCTGAGCCTGAGTTCGTCGTATTGGTTGATTTGGGAAGGGGGTCGGCAAATACAGAGATATGGACGTCCGATTTGTCGTACGACTACGTAAAGATCAACGCTGAGTACAGAACCTAGACTTAGCGACCCTTCCACTCAATTCGGGAGAACCCCTTGCGTCCGTTAGCCCCCGTTTTCTGAGTAGAGAGTAGGATCCAATTCGTTGCCACCTCGCGGGATGGATCGCCGCTCTTCCACCCATTCGCCTAGATCTATGAGCTTGCAGCGCTCAGAACAAAAAGGCCTATAGCAGTTTGCTGTGGACCAAATCACTGTTCGCTCGCATGTCGGACAAGCCGCCGTACCTTGTTTCTTATTTCTTGGGTTGGCTTTGCCTGTGTTCATGGGACTTGACTTGGTATTCCGTGCGAAAAACTGACACACGGGTGAACAGGGAATCTACGCCGGAATTATGGTGCAAGAAGGCTAAGTTTGTCCAGCCAGACACAAATAGCGTTGGTGCAAAGTTCTTGTCTTTGAAGTGAGTTCGTCTAGTCCACCGTCATTCACGATGACGTCGTCGGCGATGGAGAGGCGCGACTCGCGATCAATTTGCGAAGCAACTATCGCTTCAGCTTGCTTCCGAGACACGTTGTCGCGAGCCATAGTTCGCTCAATTTGAACATTTACTGGGGCATCGACGACCAAAACAAGATCGTATGGATCGTGTCGCGAACGGAGTAGCGGGTTCACGACAATCACATACGACGACGTAGCCATCGCAATCATTTCGATAGTACGTTTGCCAACCAGTGGATGTAGCAATCGCTCGAGCCAGCGACGTTCTCTGGAGTCATCGAATATCCTTCTGCGCAGCGACGCACGATTGAGAGTGCCATCATCGTGCAATACGGCACTTCCAAAGTGATCGGCAATCCTCTCAAGTGCTGCCGTACCGGGCTCAACGATTTCGCGCGATATCAGATCTTGTTCAACGATGTGCACACCCAATCGCGCAAACTTGCTGGCGACAAGACTCTTGCCGCTAGCAATGCCTCCCGTAAGTACGATAGTCAGCTTTTTGGACATTTTGCTACTACTTTGCCTGAAACTCTTGTTAATGCCAGATCGATGTCAGCAGCACAGCTAGAAGCGTAGAAATATCAGGTTGTACAGTTGTTCATGCAACAAAATGACGATTATTGCAGCTATCGCGAGAAAGGGACCGAAACGTATACCTTCGTCTCTTGAATAGCGGCCACGGAGAAGTTCGCTGACACCATAGAGCATGCCTAACGCGAACGCCATCACAACCACATAGGGCAACAGTTGCCATCCAACCCACGCCCCAATTGCTGAATGCAGCTTGAAGTCTCCCTCACCCATGGCATCCCTGCCACGGATCAGTCGAAATGCATGATTTAGCAACCAAAAGGAGAGGTATCCTGCGATTGCGCCAATGACAGCTGACCCAATGGGAGCAACAAAGCGCGAAGAAGGAATTAGAACTGAAGCTAGAAGGCCAAGGAATAACAGCGGGTAGGTAAGCTCATTAGGGAGAGTTCCTTGCTCCCAGTCAATCATAGACAAAACGATCAAGATGGCAATGCCGCCTATTAGCAGCCCGGCCTCAAGCGAAATTCCATTGAGAGCTACAACTAAGACAACCAAGAGAAAAGTTGCGAGTTCGACGAACGGATAGCGAATGGAAATCGGTTGTTGACAGTCTGCACACTTGCCGCGTAATGCCAACCAACTGACTACCGGAATGAGGTTCGCAATACGAATCTGCGTCTGACAGCTTGGGCAGTGTGAACGAGGAAAAAAGAGATTCAGTGGACTTGGTACTGACGGCTCAATGCTTAAGAGATCGTAGGCTTCGACTCGTAGCTTTCTGCTTGCCATCAAGGGAATTCGCGAGATAAGTACGTTCAGCAAACTTCCAAGCGCAAGCCCAAAGAAACCGGCCACTCCTAACAAGAACCAATAATCCACAGTCAGTTGATCCGTTTTGTTGAGAGTATATTTGGCATGGCAAGACTCAATACGTGATTAGATGCATCTGAAGTGCGACGGGACACAGGAGCCAACGATATAATTTTGCCCCCAAAGTCGCCGGAATAGCTCAGTTAGGCAGAGCGACTGATTCGTAATCAGTAGGTCCGCAGTTCGAATCTGCGTTCCGGCACCAGCTCTTACTGAACGCCGTCGACACACGGCAGCCTCACGCGTTGAATCATCGCTTTGTGGCTAGTTAGTCAATCTCCCTAAAGGACAACGCCACCAAGTCTTTCCCCATTTGCGTCGAAGAGTCCAGGCTTCAAAACCTCAGCCTCAACCTCCTCTACCAAGCCGAGTTGGTTGGCACATCTGACCAGATCAGCTTGGTCCAAAGGAATGTGCTACTTGAGAAATGTGGCTCCGCCATAGAACCTTTTCAGTTGCTATAGCGACATTAGGTTCTATAGCCCTGCACAAACGAATTGTTACTCCGAGGCCAAAACAAACGCCCCATTGCTTTCCCTCAATGCACTCGCAGGTGTCCGTGGGAGGCTAGCTTCAAGTCTTCTTCCACGGAAAAGACTGGTAAGTCTCGAACTCGAACCGAGTTCGTTGCTTACACTTCATTCGCCTTCACGTAAGCAAAAGCGAGAGAATTGAGATTTTGAAGGCTACCTTAGCAATATTGTTAACTCTGAATCCTAAACGAGAAGTCGATCGCACTAATGTCCTTGGTCAACGTACCCAAGGAAATGAAATCCACACCAGTCTCAGCGACTTGAACGACGTTGGATTCACTGATTCCACCCGACGCCTCTAGTTCTACAGCCTTTCTCCTGTGGTTTGAAAAACTTCGAGAAATGCGCACAGCTTCTCGCAGTTGCAGTATCTTGAAGTTGTCCAACATGATTCGATCAACGTCGCATTGCAAAGCATGATCAAGTTCCTCAAGACTTTCGACTTCTACTTCTATGAACATGTCCGGATGGGCCATTCTGGCCCTTGAAACAGCGTTGCTGATACTGCCACTAGCCGCAATGTGGTTCTCCTTAATGAGAAATGCGTCGAACAATCCGATCCTGTGGTTGTTGCCACCACCCATGCGTACGGCGTATTTCTGCGCCAGCCTTAGACCAGGCACTGTCTTGCGTGTATCCAGTACCCTTGCTTGTGTGTGCTCAATTAGATGCACGAATCGTCGAGTTTGGCTTGCCGTTGCCGATAGCAATTGAAGAAAATTTAAGGCTGTTCGCTCGACCGCAAGCAAGGCACTCACCGGTCCGGATATCGTTGCTATTAGAGAGCTCGGTTCGATCGTCTCTCCATCGACTTTGGCCCAATCTACTTCAACCTGCTCTGAAACTTGCCTGTATGCCTCGTTAGCCCACTCTGCTCCGCATAGGACCCCGTGCGATCTGGCTATGATTGTGCCGTGTCGATCGGAGTCGTCGGAAGGTAGACTCACGTGGATGTCGCCGGGGCCCAAGTCCTCCTCGAGTGCCGCCTGTACGTTTGCTTTTATAGTCCCATTGGGTACATTCATACCGTAATTATGAAGATATGAGCTTGTAATCGTTGAATATTGACAGGAATCACAGAATCGAGTCCGTACGGCGGGTCGACAGCCCCAACTGCGACCAGCGTCCATACGGCGAGAGACTCTCTTTGATTGTGATCCACGCAATTTCCTTGCCGCCCGGCAGTTTTGGTGGACCACACATCGAGAATCTGTTTACAAACTGCCTAGACTTTGAGGCGCACACTAGCTTTGAGTCTCTCAAGGGACTCCACGTATCCAGCCATTTGGTTATTGCTAGAGATGGGAATGTCACGCAGTATGTGCCTTTCAACTTGCGAGCGTGGCACGCCGGAGAATCACAGTACAGGAATAGGTCCGATTGCAACAACTTCTCCATCGGAATTGAACTCGAGGGAACCGGGGAGGTCCGGTTCACAGATGCACAGTACGGCATACTTAGTGAAATTCTGCGTTGTTTGCTAGACCACTACCCCACCATTTCCCGAGACTCTATCGTTGGACACAGCGAAATCTCCAGAGGGCGAAAGTGGGATCCTGGACTCCAGTTTGACTGGAAGAGAGTCATGCGGTCTGTAGTTTGAAGTCTGACAGAAAAGGACCAGCCCCCATGGGAATGCGCATAGGAATCGATCTTGGAGCAACAAAGATTGAAGGCATTCTCATGGACGAATGTGGTGGAGTTGCAAGTCGAAAGCGAGTGTCTACACCGGCAGACTACGCGAACACAATACTCGAGATCAAAAAGCTTGCGTCTCAATTCGATGAATTGGCTGGCGATGTTGTACCTGTAGGCTTGGGTACGCCCGGAGCTTGGATAGAAACTCAGAGATCCATGAAGAATTGCAAATCAACTTGCTTGGATGGCAAGCCCTTCTTGGAAGACATAAAGCGAGTTCTTGGAAGACCGGTCAGAATCCAAAACGACGCGAACTGCTTTGCGCTCTCTGAGGCTGTTGATGGAGCAGGAGCTGGGGCGCATTGCGTGTTTGGAGCGATTCTGGGAACGGGGGTTGGAGGCGGATGGGTGGTTGGCGGCAAGCTGCTTACTGGCCCGAACGGCTTGAGCGGAGAGTGGGGGCACAATCCCTTTCCAAACTTCAGGTCTGATGCTAGGACAACAGAACAGGAGCGTCTCCTCTCAGATCGCACATGCCATTGTGGTCAGCAAAATTGCTTAGAGTGCTTCGTTTCGGGCCCAGGACTCGAACAAACGCACGAAGAGCTCACGGGAGAGCATGCCACCGGAACCGAAATTACATCGCACGGGTTGTCGCCAACACTGAACTTGTACATCTCCCAACTGGCCAGATCGCTTGCTGTGATGGTCAATGCGTTGGATCCGGACGTCATTGTGCTTGGCGGAGGTGTATCGAATGTGAAAGAGCTTTATGCCGAACTGCCTAATCGATTGCAGGAGTACGCGTGCAACTCGGATGGTCGTACCAAGGTGCTTCCTGCGCTTCACTCTGACTCTAGTGGCGTGCGAGGCGCGGCTTGGCTGTTTCCCTAGGCACAAAGTCAACCGTTGAAGACCAAATTTGCACGGTCTACTGGGCAAACGTCCTCTGTATACCAGAGACTATAATTTCAGCCAACTAAAAAAAGCCCGGTTGATGCCAAAAAAACTCAATAATTCAGACGAAAACCCTCTTGAGACTCAAGAATGGCTCGACGCTTTGGAGAACATACTCGAGCATGATGGCGCGGACCGTGCCTCTTTTGTAGTATCCCGTCTACTATCCCGCATCTCCCAATCCGGCAACTCTGTTCCTCAACTAACAACAACCCCCTATCGCAATACCATTCCGGTGACTTGCGAGGCCCAAATGCCGGGTGACTACCACATTGAACGCCAAATACGGAGCCTAATAAGATGGAATGCCCTAGCCATGGTAGTTCGGGCCAACCGCCGAGAGGGCGACCTTGGCGGTCACATATCCACGTTTGCTTCCGCAGCCACTTTGTATGAGGTTGGGTTCAACCACTTTTTCCGTGGTCCGTCAGACGACACCCGGGGAGACCTGATTTACTTTCAGGGCCACAGTTCACCGGGTATCTATGCGCGGTCCTTCTTGGAAGGACGTTTGGAAGAAGAGCATTTGGATCACTTTAGGCGCGAAACGGGAGGAACAGGGCTATCGTCCTATCCCCACCCGCGTTTAATGCCGGACTACTGGCAGTTTCCCACGGTATCGATGGGCTTAGGACCTATTCAGGCGATCTACCAGGCTCATGTTATGAAGTATTTGGATGCCCGAGGCCTAGTACCCATGGGCGATCGCAAAGTATGGGCGTTTCTGGGAGACGGCGAGTGCGACGAACCAGAGTCTCTTGGAGTACTGTCGCTTGCCGGTCGCGAAGGACTTGACAATTTGATCTTCGTCGTGAATTGCAATCTGCAGCGATTGGACGGTCCGGTCCGTGGCAATGGCAAGATCATCCAGGAACTTGAAGGGGAGTTTCGAGGTTCAGGGTGGAATGTAATCAAGGTTGTGTGGGGGCGTCATTGGGATCCTCTGCTCGACCGTGACAACGACGGGCGCCTCCAGCAGTTGATGGATGAGACCGTTGATGGTGAGTATCAAAACTTCAAGGCAAAGGGAGGAAGCTACACTCGGTCCGAGTTCTTTGGAAAGTACCCGGACCTTCTCGAGTTGGTTTCGGACATGTCGGACGAAGCCATAGAAAAACTCAATCGAGGTGGCCACGATCCGCAAAAGGTGTATGCCGCATACCACGAAGCAATTCAACACAAAGGCCAGCCAACCGTGATTCTTGCCAAGACGGTTAAGGGCTATGGAATGGGGGATGCGGGCGAATCGGAGAACACTACGCACCAGATCAAGAAACTAAACCTCGACGAACTGAAGCAGTTTCGCGATCGATTCAACGTACCGATAGGGGACTCCGACCTGGATTCCGTTCCCTATTACCGGCCACCGGAAGACAGCATTGAGATGAAATACATGCAACGCCGTCGTGAGGAGTTGGGGGGAGTCATTCCTCGTCGGATAGCATGCAAGGACTCGTTTAAGGTACCTGGATTGGACTCGCTGGAAGCCCAAACCGGGGGGTCTAGGAATCGAGAGATTTCTACGACCATGGCGTTTGTCCGAATCTTGGCAACCCTTCTGCGCGACAAGCAGATTCGAGATCGAATCGTACCCATCATTCCGGACGAAGCCAGAACTTTTGGCATGGAGGGCATGTTCCGACAGCTGGGCATTTATTCCTCGGAAGGGCAACTCTACGAGCCTGTGGATGCAGGAGAACTTGCGGCGTATCGAGAATCTCGTGACGGCCAAGTATTGGAAGAGGGTATCAACGAGGCAGGTGCATTTGCGGCGTGGCTTGCCGCAGCCACTTCGTCAAGCAGTCACGGCTATACGCTGATACCGTTTTACATTTTCTATTCCATGTTTGGATTTCAGCGGGTCGGAGATTTGACCTGGGCAGCGGGAGACATGCAGGCTAGAGGGTTCTTGCTCGGTGCGACAGCCGGTCGTACCACTTTGAACGGAGAGGGCTTGCAACATCAGGATGGCCACAGCCACGTTCTCGCCAGCACCAATCCCAGCTGCATTTCCTATGACCCCTGCTATGCCTACGAATTGGCTGTGATCCTTTGCGATGGACTGCGACGAATGTACTCTGAATCAGAGGATGTGTTTTATTACATAACGCTAATGAACGAGAACTACACACATCCTCCAATGCCTCAGGGCGTTGAAGAGGGAATTGTGAAGGGAATGTATCGAATTGCGACGCTGGGGGACGAGTCGCGAACCACAGGTCGAGTTGTGAATTTGCTAGGTAGTGGAACCATTCTTCAGCAAGTTCTAAAGGCGGGCCAACGGCTACAGGAAGAATTTGACGTTACAGCCCGCGTTTGGAGTGTTACAAGTTTCACAGAACTGATGCGGGAAGGTCGTGCCACAGAGCGTTGGAACCTGTTGCATCCAGAGGAAGAGGCAAAGCGTACCTACGCAGCCACATTGTTGGACGGCGATATTCCTGTTGTGGCAGCGACCGACTACGTCAGGTCTTATGCTGAGTCAATTCGAGGGTGCTTCCAGGCACCCTATTTTGTGCTGGGAACAGACGGCTTTGGCAGAAGTGACACAAGAGAGAGCTTGAGACATCACTTTGAAGTAGATGATCGATTCATCACGGTTGCTGCTCTTCACAGTTTGGCCGCAACGCAAACAATTTCACTTAAGGAAGTGTCAAATGCCATGAAGTCGCTCGATATCGATCCAGAGAAGCCGGATCCTTTGTACCTATGACCGCCACAAGCATTGAAATTCCAGACATTGGCGATGCCAAGGACGTCGAGGTCATTGAGATTTGCGTTGGCGTTGGCGACGATGTTGCCAAAGACGATGCTCTCATTGTCATTGAATCGGAAAAGGCATCGATGGAAGTGCCGTCTACCGTAAACGGGAAGGTATCGGCAATTTTGCTCGCTTTGGGCGACATTGTGAACACCGGCGACAAGATTGCTGTGGTTGATGCGTCAGATTCCGCAGTGGATGCTATTTCCGATGTGGAGCAAGAGGTTCCGCAAGCGGATGTCAAGGATGAGAGTAGCAAAAAAGAACAGGAGCAAGACCCGACACTAACCGCTGCGCAGACTCCCATTGAGACCGAAGCAACTCCAATCGGCGCCGGTTCCTCCGTCTATGCGGGTCCAGCAGTACGAAAACTTGCTCGCGAACTCGGTGTGGATTTGACGCGAGTAAACGGATCGGGCGCGAAGGGACGGATTGTCAAAGACGACATAAAGGCATTTGTCAAGACGACATTGACCGGCCAGTCGACTATGGCCGCGGGAACAGGCATTCCGTCCATAGAGTTGCCCGACTTTAGTAAGTTCGGACCGGTAGAGGAAGTGCCCTTGACGAGAATCCGTGCTCGGGGTGCACAGAATCTAGTTCGAAGCTGGTTGAACGTCGTACACGTTACGCAGCATGATGAAGCCGATGTGACAGAACTGGAGCAATTTCGTAGCGAACTGAACTCCGAATTCTCGGATCGATCCGATCGGCTTACGCCGCTACCGTTCATCCTGAAGGCTTGTGCTTGTTCGCTTCTCGAGCATCCATATCTCAATTCGTCTCTTAATCCAGATCTCAAGTCACTAATTTGCAAGAAGTATGTCCATCTTGGTATGGCTGTGGACACGGACGAGGGCTTGGTCGTCCCCGTTATACGAGAGGTGGACAAAAAAGGAGTGCAAGAAATATCGACGGAATCCAAAGCGCTTGCTAACGCAGCACAGGATAAGAGACTCAAACCAGGAGATATTCAGGGGGCGTCATTTACCGTATCGAGTTTGGGCAATATTGGTGGAACAGGATTCACTCCAATCGTTAACGCTCCGGAAGTTGCCATTCTTGGAGTAGGCCGAATGGCTATCAAGCCCGCTTGGATGAACGGTGAATTTGTTCCTCGCAAGATTCTGCCTCTGAGCTTGTCCTACGACCATCGGGCAGTGAATGGAGCCGATGCAGGCAGGTTTATGACAACTCTCGTTTCCAAGTTGGCGGACATACGCAAGCTAGTACTCTAATTTCTCGGGAAATTCACTTACCAATACTTTTTCAACCGTCAGTTTTTGGGCGTTTGGGTCTTTTCTAGCGCTTGCTTGAGTAGGTGGGTTTTGATCACGCAGCTCCCGTGTTCCGAGCCGGTAATCCCAAACCCTTTTTTCTCCAGCATTTGCATGGTTTTGCGGGTCCTTTCGGCCCACTCGCGCTGAGATTTTGCGTCTTCCTCTGGATTGTTGTAGACGATTCTCAAGCCGTCGAGAGCCGGTAGTGTCTCTTCAGAACCATCGCTGCGAAATCGAACGTGGCGATCGTTGGTCATTCGATGTGCAGCATAGAAATAGAGGTATTTGCCTTGGCAGTCTTCTCCGAACAGGAATTTGATGGGCCATCCTTGCTCAACGATTTGACCACGTTGAGTACGACTCTCAATGTCGTCGGGAAGTGAGATTTCCCAATGCTTGAAATACTTGTTGAATCTTTGTATTCGTGCATCCACAGCTAAGGTCTGTTCGTCTCGTGGAGCTAACTGAGTCTAGCTAATTTGTGAAGACAAACCGTCAGTTGTCAGCGGCACAGTCGATCATTAATCGCCGGCTAGTCACTTGTGTAATAGATCCACTCAACGGCTAGGGCGTGCACGTTTTCGCTTCAGACGTGCTTGCTCAGAGAATGAATCCAGTCTTCTCATCCATCGTCTTTAGCTCACCAATGGAGAAATGTAGCAGGACCACTTTCGTAAACTACAGTCAACCGTGTCGAATTTCAATTCGCATTGAGAGTGCGGACTTACAAGGGAGGAGTAGCAACTATGGCAGCGTCAATTGACAAGAATGGGGCATTGCAAGGACGAAGTGCTGTAGTAACAGGTGCCAGTCGAGGCATTGGTGAGGCAATTGCCTATCGATTGGCCATGGAGGGTGCAAACGTAGTAGTGACGGCTCGCACGGTAAACGAAAGTGACCATCCATTGCCTGGGACTATTACGCAGACTGTGGAAACTATTCGACGAGCTGGAGGCGACGCCCATGCGGTGCAATGCAACCTCGCGCTGCCAGAGGATCGCGAAAGGCTTGTCGACGAATCACGTGCAGCCTATGGTGGCATAGACATCTTGGTGAACAACGCCGCCGTGACCTACTTTTTTCCGATAAAGGAATTTCCTGACAAGAGAGCGAGGCTAATGTTCGAAGTCCAGATGATTGCACCCTTGGATTTGAGTCAGAGATTTCTTCCAGATATGGTTGAAAAGGGCAAAGGTCACATCATTTACATTTCGTCTCATGCAGCAATACATCCCCAAAACCCTCAAGCAGGAGGAGGTGGAGGAACCGTATATGGCATGTGCAAGGCCGCGATGGAGCGATTCTCAACGGGATTTGCTGCCGAAGTCTACAGTAGCAACGTTGCTGTAAACGCGATTTCTCCAGGATTGGTTGCTACTCCCGGTACCCAACTACACGGACTGGTGAACGAAAACACCAAGTCGCGTGAATCACCGATTGAAGGCATTGCCGAAGCGACATGTTTTATTACCCGTAGCGAACCAAGGGACATTACTGGGAGAATTGACCACATTCCAGAGTTCATGCAGGAATTCTCGCTCGAACCCGTCGAATTGATTGGATGATTCTTTAAGATTGGGAGTTGGTTGCGTAGGTTGCGGTGGTCGGCCCATGCGGGACGACAGCACCAGCAAATCCAATCGCAGCTTGAGAGGCAAGCGTTAGTTGGTCTGCACTCCTGGTGCAAAGTTCACTCTCGGTTGTTTTGTTTAAAGTGAGCTTTGCTAACTTTGCTTTGCTTCGTTCGGTTTCATCTCACCTAACGCATACTGTCCAGGAGTCACTCGGGTGACGCCCTCGTATCCACCGTAGCCTTGCCAAGGTATGAATCCAAGTAGCTCCAATAGTCTGTCTGGAGCGTCTGCCAGTACCTCAGGACGTGTGCCAAAAGGAAAGTTATCCTGCTGACGAAACTGAGGCGCACAGAAGTTAGTAGTTAGTCCAATTCGTGCTGCTTGAGTGACGTTTGCGCCTGTGGAATGCCAAGTGCGACCCTCAAATATACAGACGGTTCCAGCAAGCCCCTCAGCGGGAACCCAGTTCGCGTCGGCATCATAATCGTTGTCTGGTTCTCGGCCGCTCAAGTGACTGCCGGGAACTACAAGCGTAGCTCCATTCTCTCGAGTGAAATCATCGATCATCCACATGGCGTTGCAGACCACGGCAGGTGCAATGCTCCTGTTTCGCTTCAATTCCTCTGGAATTGTTGTGTGTCCCCGATTGTGCGTTCGGGTGATAGATCCAGGCTTCACAAATGTCTTTCGCTGATCGCTAGTTGGCGGAGGCATCCAGAACTGATCGGTGTGGTAGTTGGTGGTTCCTCCCGGGTGCGCCAAGTGTGCGTGATAGGAGGACAACAGATAGCTATCACCAAGCACGTGCCTTAAGATCGCATGCAGTCCTTCATGGAGTATTGGTCCCAGAAAGACCTTGCCTTTGTTGATGAGAAACCGGACCAGCTGCTTCCCATCGGGCAGACGCAGACTTACGTCCCGTTGCTCCTCTGCGGCAACTTGCTCCAATAGCCGGGTCCGAATTGCCGAAATCTCGTTGTAACTGAGCGCGTTTTCGAGAAGACAGTAGCCGTAACCGTCCATGTCGTTCCGGGCTTGGTCGATGGAGTCTGTGGGTACGGGAAGGCAATCCTGAGTCATGCCAAACGATTATAGAAGTGAATGTCTCGCGGTCTTGCAGCCGCTCGAACTGATGGTGGTCGCTAGAACCACCATTCGAGTGGACAAGAGTACTTCACGAACCTTGCGATCACGTGCACTTGCCAAACTCGTCTAATGAGTCGAAAAGCACAAGAAAGTAACGCGTTTGCCAAAATCGATTGAACCGATACATGGGCTTTGATGAAGTGAATCTCCTGAAGTCGAAGTGTCTTTTGCTTTAGGTATTGGTTGTCTCTAAGCCACGAAAGAGAGGCAAGTGCCAACGGATTTCAAAGGCTCAAAAGCGTACTAGTGCACCTAGGCATACAATCCCGTTCTCTCAATTCCATTCTTAAGTCTCGAAACAACTTAGGTACAACCCATGCTCGATCAGGAACGCCTTGCGGAACTAAGGGTCTGGGGCTTCACGGTGATTCGCGATGTGCTTGACGGAGATACTGCAGCGGCAATGCGGGAATTCGTTGAAGAACACGCATTTCGCATAGGCGTTGAGCACACGCACCGAGGAACTGCTCGCCATTTGGCCAACTTGATCACTCTGGATCCGATGTTCCTGCTCGTGATCGACCACGACGCCGTATTGCCATACATCGAGCAAACGATGGGCAAGGACCTTATTCTTGGATCATTGAGCGCACGTGTCGTCAGACCGGGAGAAGGATCCCAGACCTTGCACAGCGATGTGCCGCTGGCTTTGCACCGATATGGGAATGACGCCCCATTGATGATGAACACGGTGTGGGCGTTGTCGGATTTGACACCCGACAACGGCGGTACACGGCTGGTGCCAGGCAGTCATCAAAGCCATTTGTTCGAGCCACCGGCAGGATTGACACTTCCCTACCTAATGCAACCGACACTAACGGCCGGCTCGGTTGTGATATTCCACGGTCAGACCTGGCACGGCGGCGGTGAGAACAACTCTGACCAATTGCGGTCGGCCATGTTTGGTCACTATCGCAATAGCCATTGGATGCGTTTCCAGTGTGACCCGCACGATGGATTTCGCGAAGAGTGGCTTTCAAGTATGACAACACGCCAAAAGGAACTACTCAGGATGACTGCTGGAGTGGACCACAAGCACGGCGCGGACTTCTACGAACGTTAGAACTTGATCGCATGTAAGTTGGCATTAGCACAATTGGTCCACAGCTCAGGGTCTAGGTTGTGTAATGCATACTTGGGACTCCGGAGTGGGACCGAACCCAAAGTTCGTCTTCGAACTCTACTCTGTGGCGTTTTCGTGTTCTGGATCCAACGGACTCCAGCGAATCGCGTCAGCTATCGCCAATCCCCATGTCACACCAATCAAGACCACATCAATATTGGCGGCACTCAGTTCAAATGTGCCAAGTTCATTCCAACCAGGCGATGAAGAATTCGCGTCGAACTCCAATTCTGATTCAAACTCCTCACCAATCACCTGAATGGTGTGGATTCCCAAGTTGTAACGGTTTTGATACCTACGGTTCGAATCTGGCGAGCGCATTGAACGGTGTGGGATTTCGGAACGCATACCACTGGGCACGTGGTATTCAAGCTTCCATGGGCCCGATGATGGAAGTACTGCTGAAAACACCGCCTTAGATTGACCGAGAGATCCATGTTTTCCTGCGTAGGTCGTGCGATACTTTCCATAGCTGGTGGGCTCGCTGTTCCGATACCACCAGTATGAACTTGCACGCCATTGTCTAATTGCAATTTCGTGAAACATTGGATTAAAACGGTTGTCGGTGAGATTCAGCCAGTCGTTAAACGAAGAGTCTCGTATGGGTAGACCTCTATCAAGTTCGATTTGAGGAACCGCTGCCGCACGCCTAATCCATTGGGGCACATTATTGATTTCAGAGAGGAATGAAGGATTTTCGACAGAAAAACCGTCGTCCAGATCGTCCACACTGATTGCATCGCTTGGATGAGGATCCCAGGCGACTTGTGTGGTGTAGCGTAGTTTCTTTGAGTCAGTAGGCTCGAATACATCCGGGCCAGGTACGTCCAACCGAATCGGTTCTCGGTTCATGGAAAGGTGTGGCACTAACCACACCATACGTGGAGGTTTACTGCTTTGAAAGGCTATACGAACCGCTGAGTTTCCTTGAATATGTACGGGACGCAGATCAGTTGTGTCAAAGCGCTCGAAGTTGTCTTCGCGTTCGGTTAGATAGGAAACTTCAACGACGCCTGGAGAAGGTTCTCCATTGGCTAGCGTGAAACTCGTTTGATACAACGCCTCGCCACTCTCGTCATTCGCTAGACGCTCAATCGTGAGACCTTCAGCTAGGAATCCTGGCAAACCCAGTGTATTGAGCCAATCGCCTGTGGCTTTCTCAATGTCCACACCTACATCCAATGCGGTTTGAAGAAAATCCAATTCGGTATAGGAACGCCCACGAAACCTATGAACTAGCTCGCTCAAGAATCGAGCGACGAGTTCTTCGCCAAACGTATCAATGATGGCATTCGCAACACGGTGACTTTTTACCAGCACCGCGTGATACGCGTTGCCAGGGTCGGCTCTGTAATCAATCGCACTCAGGGGTGCTTGTTCCAATTTTTGCCATGTTGAGGGCCGCTCAGCGTACGCCCTGCGCCAGTTCGACGCTCCTTGCTCAGAGCGGTCCGATCCAAAATTGACTGTGCGCCTCGTTGTGTGTTGAGTTTCCACCGCCGTGCCGTGCTCAAGTGCAGAGTAAATGGAATAGTATCCTTCGCTTCCAGTGGTTAATTTTTGGGCTAGTTCGTTAGCAACAAATCTCAAGGCGGTTGCGCCGTTTCCGGTTGGGGTTGTTTGGTAATCCACGTAGTTTCGAGCGATTCCAACCAGTGGGTCACCGCCGTGCAAGTCGTCTCCAAAGTAGGAGATCAGTGAATCGAGCAGGTATTTGTGATACTCGGAATTCTCTCGGCCCTCTCTCTCATAGTAGTTGCGCAGTGATTCGTATCGACCTTCGAAGGGAGCTGCAGGAAATCCTGATTCGCGAATCATATGCAATCCAGGAGCTGAGTACACGCTGTCCATCCGCCATCCGCCGCCAAAGGTTCTAAGGGAAACTGGTACCTCAACGATTGACAACCTGGCGTATGGATAGCGAAGCCCCGATGCCTTTAACAGTTCTACTCGATTGCTAATCCACTCTCGCAACACCGGACCGCTCTCGTCAAATACCCGCAGGTTCTTGGTGTGTTTTCTATTTAATAGAAGCTCGTATTCCACGCCGTCAACCTCCATTGATCGCTTCTCAAACCGTGAAGCCACAAGCGCCAATTCAGGTATGGGGTTGGAGGTCGTAAACCTAAACGTGGATTGCTTACTCGATGCGACAGCCTGGCGAGAACCAGGCGTTGCAACTAACCATCCTCTTGGCACGCTTACTTCGAAGTCGATTTGGAAGAAATCGCGAGGTCGAGACTCCCAAGTACTTGCTCCATAGGCAGAGCCCGACGCGGGAAACCAACTGATTCCAGGCATTAGAGCTACGAAACGCGGATGAAAAATGTAGCTTTTTTGGCCTAGTAGGAAGATGCGCTTGCCTCCTATGGCTCCCAGGGATTCCCAATTCAGAGAGCTATCCAAATAGGCGAATCGCTCGTCTGGTTTGCCGCGTGCAGCAATTCCCACTTTCTCAGGTAGAGAAGCGAAATCCACAGGGATCTTGAGTAGACCGTAATCAAACTCATACCCTTCAGTCGGAGTGCCGTCCAATGAGATTTCTTCTATGCGGTACCCGGGGTTTAACGAGAACAACCAATGCTCGGCGCTTGAATCGTTCTGTGAGTCCATGGTCAACGTCAAATCAAGGAGTATTGTCCGACCTGGTCTGATTTCTACTGAACCGTTGATACTGTGAATATTGGTAGCTGAGTGCAACCGATGTTCGTTGTGGGCGAGAGCCCAAGTTGTCTCCTTGATTTCATTGGAATTGAACTCCATGTAAATGAGCCCATGAGTAGCAACAACGACGACGAGAGCTGCAGCCACTCCCCGACCTACCAGCATTGTGAAAGTCTTTGTGTCTTGAACTCTTGGTTGCAGTGTCGCCGCGAAAGAGAGGCATCCTACTGCAAATATCAACATCAGTGCCCTATTGGCAAAAATGCTAGACGTTACAAATGTTGGAGCTAATTCGGACGGGAATACGCTTGCGCCCGTGTGCGTGGACAACACGGACGACACGGAAACTGGAAACACAATGCTCAATACATAGACGCCAAACATTAGTAGTCCTACAGCCAACACCACTAGCACTCGAAATCTAAGGAACTGCGTCAACAGTACGCACACTGAACCCCACAGAATGAGATTTGGAAATATGTCCCAGACAACAAAGGAAAGAACACTAATGGGCTCAATCGCCGTGCCCCAGCCAAAGTCAAACGCTTCGGCCAATTCTCCGTAGACATACATGAATAGCACAGTGATTACAGCGGGGATAGCGAGAAAAAGCACAATTCCCAAGATTCTTCCGCTGATCATTCCAAAGTCCGACACCGGTCGCGAGTCGAGAACTTCTACTATGCGATCACGAGCGTCTCGAGTCCGCATGTCGAACGTGAGAAAGAGCATTCCGATGCTAAACCAGAGAAGCATCGTGCCGCCCATTTGCGCAATTGTGTAGCGTGGTCCAATCAGTCCATAAACGGGCGATGTCAAAGCGAAAAAGCCATGGTGCTCCGTAAGATAGATCCATTGACCTAGAGTGGCTATGCACGCGATGGCTGTAAACACCCAAGTACGTGTCAGTCGCCTGCAAGATCGCATCTCGGCCAGACCAAGAATCCAAATTCTTGAGAGATAGCGGATGGAACGACTCATCTAGGTTCGATCGAGAACAGTTAGAACATCAAAGAAAGCGATTGATTGCACAGCCAACTCCTACTTTGTTAGGTGCGTTTGATTGGAATCGAACCTAGGGCTGGGCTCCACTCTCTGAAGTAGCAGAGATTTTCAGGTCCTTTCCAGATGGGCTCCACCGAATTGCGTCAGCTACCGCCAGTCCCCATGTCACACTGATCAAGACCACATCAATATTGGATGCGCGCAGTTCAAATGTGCCAAGCTCATTCCAACCAGACGATGAAGAACCCGCTTCAAATTCGATTTCAGTTTCAAATTCGTCTCCAATTACCTGAAATGTGTGAGTTCCCAAGTAGAAATGGTCAGGTCTACCAAAGGATTCCGGATGCCTCATTGAACCATGAGCGATTTCGGAACGCATCGCGGTGGGCACATGAAACTCCAGCTGCCAAGTACCCGCAGCTGGAAGTACTGCTGTAAACATCGCTTTAGATTGACCTAGCGTTCCGTATATTCCTGCATACGTCTTGCGATACTTTCCGTAGCTAGTCGGTTCATTGGTTCGGTACCACCAATCCAGTGTTGTCGTCAAATTCATCCGTGAAATTCGACCGAACAACGGATTGAACCGGTTTTCGAGGAGATTGATCGAGTTCTTATGTACTGGTAAACCCCTATCGAATTCGAGTTGAGGAACTGCGGCCGCACGTCTTACGAACTGTGACAGTCTTGAAGACTCAAGAGGAAAAGATGAAGGTTCGATAGAAAAGCCCTCGTCCAGATCATCCACAATGATTGCATCGCTAACATTAGGTTCCCGCGTGACTCGGGTGGTGTAGGGAAGTACCGGCAAATCTGTGGGCTCGAGGTCGTCTTGTTCAGGAACGTCCAATCTAATCGGTTCTCGGTTCAGGGAGAGTTGTGGCTCTAACCACACGATGCGTGGAGGCTTTGTGCTTTGAAAAGCAATCCGTACCGCTGAGTTTCCTTGAACATTTACGGAACGTAGAGCAAAAATATCGTACGGCGCAAAGTAATCGCCGCTCTCGGTTTGATAGGAAATCTCAACTACCCCTGGAGACGGCTCTCCATTGCCAAGTGTGAATGTTGTTTGGTATACCGCTTCGTTGCTATCGTCGTTCGCAAGACGTTCAATCTTGAGGTTTTCGGCTGTGAATCCTGGCAATCCCAACGTGTTGAGCCAGTCGCCTACTACAGCCTCAATGTCTACACCGACATCCAATGCCGTTTGCAGAAAATCTATTTCGGTGTAGGAACGTCCACGAAACCTGCTAACGAGCTCGCTTAGGAATTGAGCTACGAGTTCTTCGCCAAAAGTGTCAATTATCGAGTTTGCTACGCGTTGACTCTTGAGCAGCAGCGCATGGTATGCATTTCCTGGGTTGGCTCTGAATTTGATCTCGCTTAGAGGCGTCTGTTCCAAGATTTCCCATGTTGAAGGTCGCTCAGCGAACTCCTTACGCCAGTTCGCTGGTCCTCCTTCGGATTCATCGGAATCAAAACCTCTTGAGATTGTTGTTCTGTGATAGGTTTCCACGGCCGTGCCACGGGCAAGTGCAGTATGTACGGAAAAGTAGCTTTTGCTTCCTGTAGTTAGCCTTTGTGCGAGTTCATTGACAACGAATCTCAATGCAGTTGCGCCGTTCCCCGTCGGAGATGTTTGGTGGTCAACAAAGTTCTGCGCGATTCCAACCATTGGGTCACCGCCGTGCAGGTCGTTTGCGAAGTAGGAGATCAAGGAATCCAGCATGAATTTGTGATGTTCAGACTCCTCTCTTCCTTCTCTCTCATAGTAGTTGCGCATTGAGGAGTAGAATCCTTCAAAGGAAGCAACAGGAAACCCAGATTCGCGGATCATGTGCAATCCAGGAGCTGAGTACACGCTGTCCATCCGCCATCCGCCGCCATAGGTTCTAAGGGAAACTGGTACTTCAACTAGTGATAACCTGGGGTATGGGTAACGAAGTCTCGATGCCTCTAGGTTTTCTATACGACTGCCAATCCACTCTCGAAGTACCGGACCACTTTCACTAAACGCAAACAGATTTTCTTTGTGCTTGTTGCTCAAGAGCACTTCGTACTCGACGTTGTCAATTGTCACAGAGCGCTTCTCAAATGTTGAAGCTACAAGAGCCAACTCGGGTATCGGGTTTGAAGTCGTAAACCTATATGTGGAATGCTTGCTCGACGGGAGGGCCTGCCGGGAACCCGGCGATGCAACTAGCCATCCTTTTGGTACGGTTACTTCGATGTCGATTTGAAAGAAATCGCGAGGTCTGGACTCCCACCTATTTTCTCCATATGCAGACCCCGCTGTTGGAATCCAACTGATTCCCGGCATTAGAACTACGAAACGGGGATGGAAAATGTAGCTCTTTTGTCCTAAAAGGAAGAGTCGCTTGCCTCCTATGGCGCCCAGTGACTTCCAATCCAGGGAACTGTCCAGATAGGCGAACCGATCGTCTGGCTTGCCGCGAGCGGCAATACCCACCTCCGTAGGAGGAGATGTGATATCTACAGGGATCTGGAGTAAACCGTTCTCAAACTCATAATCTTCAGTCGGAGTGCCGTCTAGAGAGATTTCTTCTATTCGGTACCCGGGATTCAATGAGAACAGCCATTTTCCCTCGTTGGAATTCTGAGTCGCATTCATGGTCAATGTCAGGTCCAACGCTATGGTCCGACCAGGTCTGATTTCTACGGAACCGTTGATGCTGTGAACATCGGTAGCTGCGTGCAATCGATGTTCCTTGTGAGTAAGAGCCCAGATCGTTGCCTCGATTTCGTTGGATTCTGCCCCCCGGTAAATGAGGCTTTGGGTACCGCCAACTACAACGAGAGCTGCAGCTAGTCCCCGACCAAGAAGCATTGTGAAGGTCTTTGTATCTTGAACTCTCGGTTGCAGCATTGCTGCGAATGCTAGGCATCCAACCGCAAACACCAACATCAGCGCTCGATTGGCAAGAATGCTAGGCGTTACAAATGTTGGAGCTAATTCGGAAGGGTATACACTTGCGCCCGTGTGTGTAGACAACACGGACGTCACGGAAACTGGCAGCACAATGCTCAATGCATAGACGCCCAACATTAGTAGTACCACAGCCAACACTACTAGCACTCGAAATCTGATGAGATGTGCTAGCAGCACGCATACTGATCCCCATAGGAGCAGATTTGGGAATATGTCCCAGGAAATAAAGGAAAGAACACTAACGGGCTCAATCGCCGTGCCCAAACCAAAGTCGAATGCTTCGGCCAACACTCCGTAGCCATACATGAATAGCACAAGGGCAACGGAGGGAATTGCAAGAAATAACACAATCCCCAAAAGCCTTCCGCAAATCATTCCAAAGTCCGACACAGGTCGCGAATCGAGAACTTCAGATATTCGATCGCGAGTGTCTCGGGTCCGCATGTCAAACGTGAGAAATAGCATTCCAATGCTGAACCAGAGAAGCATCGTGCCGCCCATTTGGACAATGGTGTAGCGCGGTCCGATCAGTCCGTAAATGGGCGAACTTAATGCTAGAAAATCGTAGTGGTCCAAGAGGAAAATCCATTGGCCCAATGTGGCAATACAGGCGATCGCGATAAACACCCAAGTACGGGTCAGCCTCCTGCAAGATCGCATCTCAGCCAGAACAAGAATCCACATTCTTGAGAGGTATCGGATGGAATGACTCATCTAGGTGAAATCGAGAGTGTGTGGGGGATCAAAGAAAGCGATAGATCGCACATCAAGACCTACTTTGTTGGATAAGTGCTTGTTCGTTTACCGTTCTTATGAAACTCTCGCGCGATGCGCCAAATGTGACTGCTTGCGATCCCCTTCTTAGCACCGATGAAGCAAAGTGCCGTCCAAAGGACTATGCAACTCACAAAGACGCCAGTGGGTACGACGAATTCTGGACTATAAATCGGTCCTAAGGGCCAAGGGTCGACTGCGGCGAGAACGGTCAACCAGAAGTACGAAAGAAAGTAGGAACCGAAAAGCCACGCGATTACGACTGCGGAAATGATAAGACAAAGAATGACCCTCTTTTCGAGATCCGGGACGCTTAGTACCTCATGTGCCATTCGGTTGGGGTCGCCTTTGGATCGTAGATTTCAGCAATCTGGCGTATTCGCTGCAGCTTGAGCTGGATTGTTGCCAATTGTAGCTCTATCCCAATGAATTAATTGGAGCTGGCATGTCCGCGAATGAAATCAACACACCTGTTCAAGGAATAGTCTGCCGAACTAAGGTAATTTGTGGTTAGCGCTGGAGTCTAAGCTAGTCAACTCGATTTTTCAGAATCCAAGCTCAACGGTTGCCACAGCACTTCAGACACGGAAAGAGATCTTGCGAGCACGAACAGGTAGTCCGACACGCGGTTCAAATAAGCTCCCTGTCCAGATTGCTTGAGGATTTCTGAGGCATGCCTCCAGAAAGTGCGTTCCGCCCTGCGAACGGTCGAGCGCGCCATGTGAGCGAATGCGGCTGCTTGACCGCCACCAGGAAGGATGAATTCTTTCAGAGGATCTAATCGCTCGTTGAGTTGCTCTGTTGCATCGGTGATGATCGAAACTTGCTCCGGCCATACCGGTTGAGGGACTCCTGTAGCCACTGCAGCTCCGACGTCGAACAAGCGAGATTGAATTTCGGTCAAGGTACTACGTCGTTCGTCCGTAACAAACTGTACCAACACACCAACGGCACAGTTGGCCTCATCCAGCACTCCTACAAGCTCTATGGGACCGCTTTGCTTGGGATGTTTCTTTCCATCGGCCAGGCTAGTGGATCCGTCGTCTCCCCGAGATGTAGTGACTCTAGTAATTCGGTTTGCCAAGATTTTGCCTACTGTATGTCTATCGTTCAATTCCTCTGAATTGTAGAGAGCAAGTCGCAGGTACCGAATACGTGTATCGATCAACCTTACGTCGGATAGATTAGCGGGAGTAGGAATTAGTTGTGGTTCTCAGACTCTGGCCTAGTCCATGTGGTAAATTTCGTGCTAGCCCAGTGTCTGTGGAGGAGCCGGTGCCGTCGTTCGATGTTGTGTCCAAAGTAAATATTCAGGAGATACGCAACGCCGTAGATCAAACGTGGAGAGAATTGCGCACACGGTTTGACTTCAAGGGTGTCGATGCGGGATTGAACCTCGAGGAAAACTCAGTATTGCTCTGGGCTGAAGAGGAATTTCAGTTGGATCAGCTTAGCGACATATTGAAGACTAAGCTCGCGGGCCGCAATGTCGATGTTAGGTTGTTGCTCCCAGAGAAAATCGAAGCCCATGGCAAGCAGAAAAGGCAACGATTTAGGATCGTAGTGGGAGTGGACCGCGATGCCTGCCGGCAAATCGTGAAGATCATCAAGGATTCTAAGCTGAAACTGCAATCGCAAATTCAAGGAGACCAAGTCCGTGTCAGCGGCAAAAAGCGAGACGATCTGCAGCAGGCGATTGCAAGACTGAAAGAAGAGAACCTAAACGTGCCACTGCAATTCTCTAACTTTCGCGACTAGTTTCGAGTGCCTTAGACCATGGTTGACTTGAGAATTACGCCTGTATTGGTATGGGTGTTGTTTTGGGCATGCGCAACCGCAGGCTATCTGATTTCTGTCGAGGCTGGGTACGTTCCGGAGTGCTTCCCTCACTTGGAGGGATGCACCACGATCAGTCAATCGGGCCGGGAGGGACTAAGTTTCTTCATTTTCAAAGCAGTGATGATCCCCGCTGCCGTTTTTACGATGATCTACTGGATTCTCAACCACCATTGGCTTCTGACTATGGGCCAAAGTACGAAATCGATCTGGTTGATCACGTCGCTTGGATTGTTTGGCGCCATTTTTCTAGTTGTCTATCTCACCTTTCTAGGGTCGGACGGCGATGTATATCGCATGATGAGGCGCTACGGCACCATAATCTTTTTTGTCTTCACTTTTATCGCGGAGTGCATGCTCACGAGCAAGTGCTGGCGTCTCTTCAGGCGCAATTGGATAGTAGTCGTAAAGCTAGTACTTTGCTCTGCCGTGGCGTTTGAGCTTGTCGTCCACGGAATCGCAAAGTGGTTCTTGGAAGAAACTAGATGGCTCGAAAACTCGACAGAGTGGAGATCGGCTAGCGTCTTGACTATCTATCCAGTTCTCACATGGTTGCTGTGGCGCCGTACCGGTTTTGAAATCCGATACGGCAACCAAGCTAATCAATTGGACGAGCCACGCCAATAGCTCGTCAGCTTGTGTCTACTCCTTCCTCGGAGTCCTCTTCTGCACTATCTTTAGTGGACTTGGTGGCAAGAGCTTTTTCTACAGCTGAGATCAACTCGTCAAACGATGGCCGGTTGGAGTATTGCTCCTCCGCACGTTTTAGTAGTACAGTTCCTTCCGAATCCACAAGCACAATGCCAGGATGAGAAAGACCATAGAGATCCGAATCTTCGCCATATCGTTCGTTTCGGATTCCCAATCGGTTCACCGTTTCGGCATTTTGGTCGGAAAGCAGGTGAAACTCTAGTTTTTGCTCGGCCTTCGAGATCTTATTTGTCGAGACGGGGTCGTAGCTCACAGTCGCGACATTGACACCGAGCGACATGATTTTTTCGAGGCGGTCTTGCAGCTCAACTAGCTGCCTTTTGCAGTAAGGTCACCAATTTGTCGTTCTGACGAAAAAAACCAAAAGTCCCTGTTTGTCCCCGATCAGGTCGTCGACCGACTTAGCTTCTCCTTCCGTGTCCTTTACGGTGAGTTCCGGCAAGGTGGAACCAACTTCAGGACCCCAGTTGTCCTGGTACTCAGACCCGTACGCGATCGATCCGGTCGCTAGGAGCGAAAGTAGCAATAGTGCAACAGACTTTGCTTTCATGTTCAACGTCCTCCTTTAACGCCATCGTACCATATGCGAACACGCTGAATATAACTCTCGCGGTAGTTCATGGCCCATGTGAGTTTGAGTGCTAATATTCTGCGCGAACTAAGGTCCCCAGTGTAAGTATGCCGGTATTCAAGAGTCCCTTCGGAAAGATGTTTTTCGATCAACGCGGCTCGCGCGCGGCGCCTCCCATTCTGCTAGTGCATGGGCTGGGATGTCAGGTTGTTCACTGGCCTGATTCTCTTCTTGACGGGTTTGTAGATGCGGGATATCGAATCGTCTATTTCGACAATAGGGATGCAGGTTTGACTTTCGAATGCGACGCGCAGCCGCCATCGATACCGGAATTGTTGCAGGCATTGGACAATCCCAGCGCGGTCGAACCGGTCTATACACTCGCAGACATGGCGAACGATGCTGTTGCCTTGCTCGACCACATCGGCCAGTCGGGCGCACACATTGTCGGCGTGTCCATGGGAGGAATGATTGCTCAATACATGGCTATTAACCACCCGAAACGAGTATTCAGCCTGTCCCTTCTTATGAGTTCCACCGGTAATCCGGACACTCCGCAGCCGGGTCCCGAGGTCGTCGGTGCACTTGCGACGAGCATTGTCAGTCCCACGCGTGATGAAAGCATTGAGGCAACGCGCAAATCGGACCGGTTGTTCGGCGGACCACATTACGATTCCTGCGAGGTTGGGATAGGAAGGTTCGTCGAATCCGCGTACGACAGATCCAACCGTCCGAATGGAGTCCTTCGGCAATTGGCGGCAATTCTCTCGGACGGGGATCGACGGTCTAGATTGCGAGATGTTCAAATCCCCTCGCTTGCCCTGCACGGCACCGTGGACCCCTTGGTAGATCAGTTTGGTTCTAGAGACTTGGCGGATACCCTTCCAAACTGTCAACTACGCATCATCGAAAATCTTGGCCATGATCTGCCCGAACCATTGATTCCTAGAATTCTCCAGGACATAGTTCAACACATTGGCTCTGTGGAGGCAGCACGCTAGCAGTGTGCCACAATCGCCAAGATTAGCCTACTAAATCGATGACACTTGCGAGAGTGTCCAGCCGATCAGAAATTGTCTGCCCCATTGGAGCAACTCGGAGAGTGGTCACACCAGCGTTTCGATAAGCTTCAATCCGCTGCTTAACGGTGGACTCGTCACCTATTAGATTGGATTGGCGAACCATATCGTCGGGAACTTTCTGTGTAGCTTCGTCGCGTTTGCCTTCTGTCCATAGAGATTGCACTTCTCTTGCGATTGAGTCCCAACCGCCACGTCTGTAGGCATCGTTGTAAAAGTTTGTTTTTGCTGAGCCCATCGCCCCAAGAGTGAATGCCAATCCGCGTTTCAGGGATTCGACGACCGGTCCGTCGTTGCTTGTGATAGCAACAGTTCCCCCAGCTTGTATGTCAATGGCTGCGATATCCCTCCCTTTTTCGTCTGCGCCTTGCCTGATGTAGCTCAAATGGGCATCGGCTTGCTCAGGAGTGAACGAAGTTCCCAGCCATCCGTCAGCTTCCTGGCCTGTATACCGGAGAGAGTTTGGACCCAAAGTTGCCAGATAGATTGGAATCTTGGAGTTTGCAGGTTGAGCGAGTCGTAATGCCTTCCCCTCGCCGCCTGGCCGCGGGAGTCGGTGAAATCGTCCTTCTTGCTCCAATCTCTCGCCCCGGAATGCCATGCGAACTATGTCGACGGTCTCACGCATCCGAGACAAAGGAGCGGCGAAGGAGCTTCCGTGCAGCCCTTCGACGACTTGAGGACCAGATACACCAAGCCCAAGAATGAAACGGTCATCCGAGATCGCCGCCATGGTCAAGGCGGTCATCGCAGTCATGGAAGGTACTCGTGCACTAATCTGCATGATCCCTGTACCCAACCTTATGCGGTGGGTTTTGGCCGCGAAATACGCCAAGGGACTGATGGCGTCTTGCCCCCACGCTTCTGCGGACCACACGGAGTCTACACCGAGTTTCTCAGCTTCTACTACGTAAGTTGTCTGCTCTTCAATGTCACGCACTCTACCTGATGCTGCGCCGCCTACACCAATGCTTACTTTCATGGGATTGCTTTCAACGCCCAAATCTTCAAATTGGCATCAATGGTACTTGGCGGGCAAAGGAGTAGTCGATCGTTCAATTGCAATCCAAAAAAGTAAACTACAGGCAAACACCAACTAGCCTTCTTCAAAGTAGAAACCAAATGACCATTCCTCTCAGATTGCTTAGTCGAATGATCAGAACCGGGACGCTCAATGTCGTTATGCCCGATGGTGGCGAACATACCTTCGGGTCGGGAGAACCGTCTGTAGCTTGGATGATTCAAAAGTCTGGCACATTGAGCAAGATAGCTAGGAACCCACTACTCAACTTGGGAGAGACTTACATCGACCAAGAATGGGATGTCCAGGAAGGAAGACTTGCTGAATTGCTCACGGTGCTGAGATTGAACATTGAACAATCCGTTTCAGTGCGATCCCCGCTGTTCTTCATCCCAGCAATCTTGCAATCGTGGAACAACATTCGCGCCAGCATTCAAAACGTTGCCCATCACTACGATCTGGACGAGAATCTGTTCCGCAGCTTTCTGGATTCGGATATGCATTATTCGTGCGCCTACTTCAGCAAACCCGGTATGTCGCTGGAAAATGCTCAGCAAGCGAAATGCGAGCACATTGCGAAAAAGCTCTGCCTCAAACCCGATTCCAATGTGCTGGACATTGGCAGTGGATGGGGATCGCTGGCAATGCATCTTGCAGAAAACTACGATGTCCGCGTGACGGGAGTAACCTTGTCGCAGGAGCAGCTGAACGTTGCGAGGAATCGTGCTGCGGAACGGAACTTAGGTAATCGCGTGCAATTCGAACTGCAAGACTACAGGCAGCATGAGGGAGAGTACGACGGCATCGTTTCCGTCGGCATGTTCGAGCACGTCGGCAAGCACAATTTCCTCACTTACTTTCGCAAAGTGAAATCACTGCTGAAACCCGATGGTCTCGCACTCATCCATACCATAGGCAGCCATGCTCCGCCGACTCCCACAAATCCCTGGATTAGACGGCATATCTTTCCCGGGGGCTACATACCCTCTCTGTCCGAAGCAAGTGATGCAATCGAAAAGTCGGGCTTGATTTTCAACGACATTGAAGTTTGGCGGCGACACTACGCAGAGACACTCAATGAATGGAACAGACGTTTCCAGCTGGTTCGTGACCAATTTGTGGAGTCTCATGGAGAGAAGTTTTGCCGCATGTGGGAGTTCTATTTGTGCGCGTCGCAAACTGCTTTTGAATTGGCAACGCTTCTTGTCTACCAATTGCAGTTGGGTTATCGAAACGATTCCGCTCCGTTGACACGAAACTACCTCTACAAATGAAGCACAATCGCAAGTTCGCGCAGAACTGCCGACGCTTCACGTTGGCAGTTATTTGGGTGTTCAGTTCCACTTGCATCGTGGGCGACGAGACCCGGGTACTGCGTATTGGGAGTCCAGGAGACCCGCAGACGCTGGACCCGCATCGCTATACGCTGAATCTCGAGGAGCACATCCTCAAGGACATGTTTCTTGGCCTCACGGCCATGGACGCCAAAGGATCCATCGTGCCGGGAAGTGCCAAATCATGGCAGACAAGCTCCGACGGATTGACATGGACTTTTCACTTGCGCGAGAACTACTGGTCCGACGGCACTCCCGTTCGCGCGGAAGACTTCGTCTTCAGTCTTCGACGTTTGCTTGCACCAGAAACTGCGGCACCACTCGCCTTTTTTCTTTATGTGCTTGAAAACGCAAGAGATGTCAACAGTGGTGTCAAGCAACCAAGTGAGCTTGGTGTATCTGCGCCAGACGACGCGACGTTAGTGATGCAACTCGAGAAGCCCTTTCCCTATTTGCCGGAACGGTTGTTCTACCCAACAGGCTTCCCTCTGCCTGCGCATGTGGTGAAGGAATACGGGCGAGACTGGGTCAAGCCTGAGAATTGGGTTTCTAATGGAGCATACCAACTAGCCGATTGGAAGCCTCAGCAAGCCGTCGCGCTGACGAAGAATCCCCACTTCTTCGATCACGAGCATGTAGCCATCGACCGAGTCGAGTATGTGCCGGTTGCCGATTCGCTTGCGAGCTTTCACAGATATTTGGCAGATGAGCTAGACATCATCGGAGATTTTCCGGCAGGCGAATTGGAATCCCTGCGCAAATCACATGCGGAACACGTGCATTTGTCGCCGTTGCTCTCGACTATGTACTTGGTGTTCAACGTTTCGACATCTCAGTTCACCGACGCTCGGGTGCGCGAGGCACTGGCTCTAGCCATTGATCGACAAAAACTCACGCAGCACATTCTGAGGAGTGGCGAAATCCCCAACGCATCCATCGTCCCACCCATTGTTGAGGGCTATTCTTCCCTTATAGAAACTGAAGGAGCCAATCTGGAGCAGTCTCGTGCGTTGTTGAAGGAGGCCGGTTTCGGCAAGGAGAACCCATTGAAGCTGACGCTCAGGTATGTAACTGGTGCAGAAAACAAACGAGTCTACGTGGCTATTGCTGCGATGTGGCAGGAACTTGGGGTGGACGTGACGTTGCACCACGCCGAATTGAAGGTGCATTTCAGCGACCTGGGTGCCGGAGAGTTCGAAGTAGCCCAAGCGGGTTGGTTTGGGGAGGGAAATCCTGAGCACTACATCGAACTCTTGTGGTCGAAAATTGGCGGTATCAACTACGGTCGCTACGAATCTGCAGATTTTGACCGACTGCTGGAAGAGGCCAAAAACACCGTTGACTCAATCGAGCGTGCAAGCATACTCCAACAGGCGGAAGCTCTGGCGCTGCGGGATTTTCCTGTTGTACCTCTGTACTCGGTGACAATCAGAAGCCTAGTAAATCCTAGGATAAGTGGCTGGTACCCAAATCCCAGAAATTCTCATGCGGTGCGCTACATGTCCTTGAACTGAGAAGTTCAAGCAATGTCGATTTACGTATTCAAGCGCGCTGCATTCACGCTTGTCACCTTCGTGGTGGTAGTTAGCGCAACTTTCTTTCTTCTGCGAATTGCACCGGGAGGACCGTTCGACAGCGAACGCCAACTGCCACCAGAGGTTGAGGCAAATCTACTTGCCGCCTACCACTTGGACGAGCCCTTGTATCTGCAATACCTGAGGTACATGGGCAACCTAGTGCGCTTTGACCTAGGACCATCCATAAAGCAGCACGACTTCACAGTCAGCGAACTGATTGCCGCTGGCTTACCCGTGAGTCTTTGCCTAGGTGCCTTAGCGCTCCTGATCGCACTGACAACAGGCGTTGCAATCGGGAGTTTCGCAGCATTCCGCCACAACAGTTGGCTTGATCGTTGCCTCTCGGCGACGACTACGCTTGGATTGGCTTTGCCGCCAATAGTCACCGGCCCCCTTCTTGTCTTGCTATTTGCCGTTTCGTTGCGTTGGTTGCCTGCGGGTGGATTGGATTCATACCTGAGTTTCGTGTTGCCTTCGGTTGCGCTCGCGCTGCCACTGGCCGCTGCAATTGCCAAGCTTGTTCGAGGTGCGTGTATTGAGGTTATGGATCAACCACATGTAACTACGGCCAAAGCAAAAGGCATATCCAATGTTCGCCTTGCTTTTCATCATGTGTTGCCAGCAGGGATGATTCCGATCCTGTCTTTTTTGGGTCCTGCTTCGGCAGCTCTGCTTGTTGGCTCGCTTGTGATCGAGGAAGTCTTCGCACTTCCGGGGTTGGGCCGCTATTTCGTTCAGGGCGCATTGAATCGCGACTATACGCTGGTAATGGGAGGAGTCGTTGTCTATGCGTTGCTAATTCTGATTCTCAATTTTGTTGTGGACTTGGTCTACGTCCGGCTGGACCCACGAATCCGCATAGAAGACCAGGCGGCAGCCTCCTAGTTATATGAAGAGGCTCTGGCACGACAAGAGCTTGTTCCTTGCTTCGGTGACGTTGATTTGCGTGGTTCTGCTCGTCCTCGTCGGGCCACTGCTGGCACCTTGGAGCTATGAAGTAGTTGACTGGAACGCTGTGAACGCTCCACCATCTGCTGATCATTGGTTCGGCACCGATGGCGCGGGTCGCGACTTGTTCGCACGCACTTTAGTCGGTGGTCAAGTCAGCTTAGGTATTGCAATTCTTGCCACGTGCGTGAGCTTCGCTATTGGTGTGCCGTGGGGCGCCATCGCTGGATATGTAGGAGGCCGTACCGACCAACTGATGATGCGAGTGGTCGACGGAATGTATTCAGTCCCCTTCATCTTGGTTGTAATACTGCTGGTGGTGCTCGTCGGGCGCAATGCCTATTTGCTTTTCGTCGGCATTGGAGCCGTCTCTTGGCTCGACATATCTCGCATTGTTCGCGGGCAGACGCTCGTCGTGCGCACCGGGCAATTTGTTCAAGCGGCTCGAGGACTAGGCGCATCGCGACCGTGGATTGTTTGGCGGCATATCTTGCCCAATGTCGTAGGGATTGCTTTCGTGTACGCGACCTTGACCATTCCGGGAGTAATCATCGCTGAGAGCTTTATCAGTTTCTTGGGTCTTGGGATTCAAGAGCCGCAAACGAGCTGGGGAGTGTTGGTGTCGGACGGAACCAAGGAAATGCACTCGTCGCCGTGGCAATTGGCATTTCCCGCAGCCTTTCTGGTTATCACTCTGGTTTGTGTGAACGTGATTGGGGACAAATTCCGCGATGCCATAACGGTTTCGTCAATTCGTCGATAATGCGCACTTCTTGGAATCGGTGATTCTCTATGGCGAAGCCCGAAAAGATAGCAATACTTGGTGGCACTGGAGACTTGGGAACCGGCTTGGCTATTCGTTGGAGCAAAGCTGGGCACAAGATCGTCATCGGATCCAGGACACAGCAAAAAGCGGACCAAGCGGTTGCGAACCTGCTGAAAGTCAGCCCAAATACTCCTGCTGAAGCCATGGAGAATCCAGCCGCCGCACGCAGTGGTGACATCGTGGTACTAACTGTTCCAGCGGCCCACCAAATTTCAACCTTGGCTTCGGTGAAAGATGGTCTCAAAGGCAAAATCTTGATTGATGTAACGGTGCCGCTTACACCGCCGAAGGTAGGCACAGTTCAACTTCCACCGGAAGGAAGTGCTGGAAAACGCGCCCAGGACTATCTTGGAAATTCCGTTTTGGTCGTTAGCGCGTTTCAAAATGTCGCGGCACACCTCCTTCAACACGACGTAAGGGTCGAGTGCGATGTGCTGGTCGCCGGCAACAAGAGAGCGGCACGGCAAAAGGTGGTAGGTCTTGTAGAGCAAGCGGGAATGAGAGCTTGGCATGCCGGGCCGATCGAGAACGCTGCTGCGGCGGAAGCGCTGACAAGCATTTTGATACAAATCAATAGACGCCACGAAATATCCCATTCCGGCATAAAAATTGTGGGCCAGGGCTAGCATCCGAGGTGACAGTGACCTTACTCCCCCTACGGGGCATGCCTCTTGTAGAGAAGGGTGACGATTTGGTGGCGCATATTGTTCAGGGTTGCGCCGTGAACGCTATCCAACTTCGAGACGCGGACGTTGTGGTTGTGGCTCAAAAGATTGTTTCGAAGTCCGAGGGCAGGCAAGTTTGGCTTGAGTCGGTCGTGCCGAGCAACGCAGCGTTGAGTCTGGCGGAGCAAACGGACAAGGATCCCCGACTGGTGGAGCTCATACTTCAAGAGTCCAGTGAGGTCGTGCGAAGTAAGCCGGGAGTCTTGATCACGAGGCATCGTCTAGGCCATGTTGGCGCTAACGCGGGAGTCGATCAATCCAATATCGACCAAAGTCGAGGCGAATCCGTTTTGTTGCTTCCCATTGACCCGGATGCAAGCGCCAACAGGATCTTCCAATCATTGCGTTCGATCACAAACAGAAACATTGGCGTGGTGATTTCGGATTCTTCCAATCGTCCTTGGCGTTTGGGAACCATTGGCGTAGCCATCGGAGCCGCCAACATTCGAGTCTTGGATGATCGACGAGGACTTCAGGACTTGTTCGGAAACGATCTCAAAGTCACTCTCATCAATCTAGCTGACAGCATTGCCACGGCGGCCAGCCTGCTGATGGGCGAAACAACGGAGCAAGTTCCGGCAGTGATAGTCCGGGGCCTCACGAATCCAATAGGATCCGACAAGGCGTCAATGGCGAATAGGCCCATCGAGGAGGATCTGTTTCGGTGAAAGCGCTTGCACTGACGGGTGGGGTTGGCGGTGCAAAACTTGCTCTTGGCCTTGCTCAAATCCTCAGCCAAACCGAACTTACTTTCCTCGCGAACACAGGGGATGACTTCGATCATTTGGGAATGCACATTGCACCAGATTTGGACACCTTGGTTTACACGTTGGCCGGAATTTCAAACCGTTCGGCCGGTTGGGGACGTGAAGATGAGACGTGGAGCTTCGAGTCAACGTTGGAACAGCTTGGAGGAGAAACGTGGTTCAAGCTTGGCGATCGAGACTTAGCCGTTCATGTGCATCGAACGTACTTGATGCGACAAGGAGCAAGTCTCACGGAAGTTACCCTTTTGATTGCTCAAAAATTTGGAGTAGCACATCCCATTCTGCCGATGAGCGATGATCCTGTACGCACCGTTGTCAACACCAGAGAAGGGCTATTGTCGTTCCAGCGGTATTTCGTAGAGAAGCAGTGCAAACCAACGGTACTGTCGCTTCGTTATCAGGGTGCAGACACCGCCGAACTAAATCCTGAGCTTTCCCTAGACGATTTCAGTTGCGTGATCATTTGTCCCTCCAATCCATATCTATCAATAGATCCCATGCTTGCGATAGGCGGACTCAGAGACTTTCTTGCTAGTACTAGCATTCCTGTGGTTGCGGTCACTCCGCTTGTGAAAGGGGCGGCACTCAAGGGACCAACCGCAAAAATGATGCGTGAACTAGGACTTGAGTCGAATGCAGTAACAGTTGCTGAACACTATAAAGAGGTCGTGTCAGGTTTCGTCCTTGATCAGCAAGACGAGGGATTGCTTGAGAGTGTACGAAGTCTAGGCTTAGAAGCGACAGCGCTTCAAACCGTGATGAGTACATTGGACGATCGAATTGCTCTAGCGCGGCAAGTCCTGGACTTCTGCGATTCCATTTAGCGGGACAATATCGAATGTGGGCAATTGTTCCGTATAAGGGTGCGCCGTCCGGCAAGAGCAGGCTAGCGGAACACTTGAATCTCGAACAACGGTCCGAATTGGCGTCGTCAATGCTGCGCGATGTGCTCCAGGCCCTCTTCGACTCCAAATTCCTTAGCGGAATCATTCTCGCAACTCCCTCCTCATTAGACGACTCGTTCGATGACTCAAGAGTCAAGGTCTTTCGAGACAGCGCCAAGAGTCTCGCCGCGGCTATCGCAGAGGCGAGTGACTATGCAGTCGAGCAATTTGCTGCGGAGTCTACGTTTGTTGTTCCCGCTGACATTCCTTTGGTTACGAGTCGCGATATCGACTTCGCAATAGAAAACCATGGCCAAGTGACAATAATTCCGGACGAGAACGACATTGGCACTAACGGACTGCTTTGCACTCCTCCAAATGCTTTTCGGTATGTTTTCGATGGAAAGAGCTTTCTGCCCCATTTGCACGCTGCGAAGAAAGCAGGACTAGACCCTAAGGTGGTTCGATTGTCTGCGTTTGGTCATGATGTAGACACGATCTATGACTTGGCCAGAATTGCCGACTTGATTCCCGATTCCTACACGGGAAAGGCAATTCGCTCTCGCGGTCTCCTAGCCAAGAAAACAAGGCAGTGCTAGAAATTTGTGATAATTTCGATGGCAGAGCCTAATATTCAGACATGTCAAACTTGCTGATACCTGAATTATCCGATCCAGATGCGTTACGGCTGGATCGTGTGGACAACACTCGAGAGATTGCCGATGTGGCGGCATCGCTGCGCGACAATGGATTTGGCAACACCATCACCTTTTCCAAAAAGGTCTTCATTCCGTTGACTCAACTGTGTCGCGATGTGTGTCATTACTGTACATTCGCCCAGACACCACGCCGCCTGGATTCTCCATTCCTTTCGATAGACGAAGTCTTGACTGTAGCGAGGAACGGGGCGCAACAGGGATGCAAGGAAGCATTGTTTACTCTGGGCGAAAAGCCAGAACTGCGTTACCGAGCCGCGCGAGATTGGCTAGCCGACCACGGGTTCACAACGACTGTGGAGTATTTGGAGGTCGCGGCGAAGAGAGTGCTTGACGAAACAGGATTGTTGCCGCATTTGAACCCTGGAAACCTGACGGATAAGGAACTCGCGAAATTGAGGGCTGTTTCTCCGTCTATGGGCATCATGCTTGAGTCCGCCTCTACTCGGCTAACCGAAAAGGGAATGCCGCATTACGGGTCGCCCGATAAGGTTCCCGCTGTACGGCTGGCCACCTTGCGAGCAATGGGCGAGCGCAAGATACCTACTACTACCGGAATACTCATCGGGATTGGAGAGACGAGGCGTGAGCGAATCGAGTCCTTGATTGCCATTCGCGACGTCCATCGCCAGTATGGCAACGTGCAGGAAGTCATCATTCAAAACTTTCGGGCCAAGCCTGGCACCAAGATGAAAAACGCTCCAGAGCCCGATCTGGATGAGTTGCTGTGGACGATCGCCGTTGCGCGCCTATTGTTTGGTTCTAAGATGAGCATTCAAGCTCCGCCAAATTTGAGTCCGGGCGTTCTTGAACAAATCGTGCATTCTGGAATCAATGATTGGGGAGGGGTTTCGCCTCTCACTCCTGACTACGTAAATCCAGAAGCGCCATGGCCGCACCTGCGCGACTTGGCTGCGGCTACCAAACGAGCTGGCAAGACATTGCAGGAACGGCTTACCGTATACCCGTCTTATATACAAGCACCGAAGACTTGGATGGATGCGAGCCTGCACTCAAGGATTCTGGACAAGATCGATGCAGAGGCTCTCCCAAGAACCGATTCTTGGAGTCCCGGGGACCCTGTCGATCCACCGCCTGACGTTCTGCACCGAATTGCAAACCCGACTTCAATAGACGATTGCAGGTTGCAGCCAACCATCGGGAAAGCTTTGCAGGGGGAAGATCTCGACGAGAGTGAGATTGTCTCCCTGTTCAGTGCGCGGGGTGACGACATCGATGCAGTGGTTGAATCCGCAGACACACTTCGCCAGCAAGTCAATGGTGATGTGGTCACCTATGTCGTGAACCGAAACGTCAACTACACGAACATTTGTTACTTCAAGTGTCAGTTTTGTGCTTTTTCAAAGGGTAAGCTTGCTGAGAACTTGAGAGGTCGGCCCTACGACCTATCGAACGAAGAAATCCAACGCCGAGTGGCCGAAGCTTGGGACCGGGGCGCTACCGAGGTTTGCATGCAGGGAGGAATTCATCCCGAGTACACCGGTGCCAAGTACTTGGATATCGTGCGCGTGGTCAAAGAAGCAGTTCCTGAGATGCATCTTCATGCATTCTCACCATTAGAAGTATGGCAGGGAGCTGCCACATCAAATCGATCCTTGACCGACTACTTGAAGCAGTTGAAAGCTGCAGGATTGGGTACGTTGCCGGGAACCGCGGCTGAGATATTGGACGACGAAGTGCGCGATGTCATTTGTGCCGACAAGCTCAATACCCAACAATGGTTGAGTGTAATGGAGAAAGCTCACGAGGTTGGATTCCGTACCACTGCAACAATAATGTATGGGCATGTTGAACACCCATGTCACTGGGCGCGGCATTTGTTGCGGATTCGAGACTTGCAGAAGCGCACAGGCGGATTTACCGAGTTCGTGCCGCTGCCGTTCGTGCACATGGAGGCTCCCATGTACCTCAAAGGAAAGTCGCGCAGAGGACCCACCTTTCGCGAAGCGATTCTGATGCATGCAGTGGCACGACTGGTGTTGCATCCGCACATTGCCAACATCCAGGCCAGCTGGGTGAAACTCGGCCATCAAGGAGTAGTTGCAGCGCTGAACGCAGGTTGCAACGACCTGGGCGGAACCCTGATGAACGAGAGCATATCGCGAGCTGCGGGCACGCTCCACGGTCAGGAAACTTCGCCGAGACGCATGGAAGAACTGATTCAATCAATCGGACGAGTGCCTCAACAGCGCTCCACGCTTTACGGCGACGTCGAAGATTCTCAACGCGAGCGAGCGCTGGATGCCGGTCCACTTACCGACCTAATCAATACTCCAGCCCGGAAGTATGAGCGCACCAGAACACACGAACTGGTTCGCAATGAAGCGGTGTGAGCGAGATTGACCGCAACGTAAGTTGGAAGATGTGTGGGTCTAGGTACTAGACCATACACTCGTGGTCTCCACGACCTGGGTTCGGGAGGGTACGCGTGGCTTCAACCCGACGGTGGGTGGGGCTGGAGCAATGCCGGGCTTGTTGTAGACAGTGGCCAGTCACTGCTCGTCGACACTCTTTTTGACTTGAAGCTCACACATGAGATGCTCGACGCTATGCATAAGGCAAATGCAGCGGCGAAGCAAATTGAGACGCTCGTGAACACCCACGCTAACGCCGACCACTGTAACGGCAATGAGCTTGTTGGTGCAAAGGAGATTATCGCCTCGTCTGCCACGCTGCGGGAAATGGAGCAGGACAGCCCAGAACGTCTAGCACAAATCATGCGCAACACCTCATCCATGGGACCCACCGGTGCCTATTTGGAAGAGTGTTTTGGTCCTTTTGACTTCGAAGGCATAACACATACGTTGCCGAACCGCACATTCGAAAATGTATTGACAGTCCAAGTGGGCTCCAAGTCGCTCCTTCTGAAGCAAGTCGGTCCCTGCCACACGAAAGGAGACATTCTTGCCTATTGCGAGCAAGACAGACTCATTTTCACTGGCGACATTCTCTTTATCGAGGGGCACCCGATTCTATGGGAGGGTCCCGTAGAAAACTGGATTTCCGCTTGCGATTACATTTTGAGTCTGAATGTGGAGACCGTGGTTCCGGGGCACGGGCCGATCACGGATAAGAGAGGCGTTAGAGCGGTGAAGAGCTACTTGTCATACATACGCGACGAGGCTCACGTCCGCTATCAATCTGGGCTATCGGTGTACGATGCGGCAATGGACATTTCGCTGACCGACTTCGACAGTTGGGGCGATGCCGAGCGCATTGCTGTCAATGTGCAGACTCTCTACCGGGAGTTTGGCGCAGATGTGGATGCAGAACGGGCGGGAGCATTTGACCTGATGGCACGCGTCTACCGAAACCGAAAATCGTAGATTCGCAGCTGATGGTTAAACCAACTTCCTGCCAATCCGTGTGTTGCTTTTCGAATTGACTAGGAGAGATGTCGAGCGGCGACGAAGTAGTCGTTGTGAACGTCTAAGTCCGATTCGTTCGTGTGCTTAAGATTTGAGCCGGCTTCGTCGGTAGCATTTGGAGACTGGTGTTCCACACTGACCCGTGGCGATCCAAATCGCATCCAAGCAGACCAGATCTTTTTCGCAAGATTGCGCGAATCCGATTTCTTTTTGAGGGGTGACATTGTTAAGGATTCCTTGGTAAGGACAAAACACGCTTGCCTAGCCGCAACTTGTGGTCGTGGGGCACAGCACTTGAGGCAATCCAACGGTCAACGGGTAATTGGACGAATGATTTCCTCATCGCTACATGAGACAGAAGTGTTTAAGGATAGTTCAGTTAAATATGATGAATTTAGTGCGTTTTTGGTTACATGAAAACGTTAACCCGTCCAACAGTCGACAATCAGCTCTGGCGCATTGAAGCTAGCCATGTAATCTGCGAACTTGCTGCGCATCGTACGGACAATTTGTGGATGTTTGGCGGATAGGTCATGTGTCGCGGTCGGATCGTCGCGCAGATCGTAGAGTTCTGTAGAACCATTTGCACCGACGGGGGCGAATCCCCACCCATCGTGGACGACAAAGGGAGTCACAGCTCGTTCGGGGCATGTCCCATCAATAGCTGGGGTTACATAGGTTGCCGACACAGCTGCGTCTCGGTGCTGACCGTCTTGCCCGCGCAGACTTCCCGCAAAGCTGAGCCCTTCTATCGCAATACGCGTAGTGGTTTCGAATCCGGCTAACTCACTAAGCGTTGGCAACAGGTCAATTGGTTGGGCAATAATCGAACACCTTTGTCCACGCAGTACGTCTCCGCCTGCTATGAGAAAAGGGACGTGACCTACCTCGGGATAGATCGGCCAATATCGACCATCGTGGTCGCATATGTTGCTTTTTCCCGTTCGATTGTGTTCGCCGATGCTGGTTCCGTGATCGCTTGTCACTACGACTATTGTGTCTTCCCAAAGGTTGAGATCATCAACCTTTTGCAGTATGCGGCCAATGTGCCGGTCTACCAATTCAGCTTCAGCAGCATAGTGCGCCCAAAGATTTGTCAATTCGTCCGTGCTGTAGTCGGATGCGGGACCGTAGTTGCAGTGAATCATTGGTTCTCCGCTGTACAGCGGATCGTAGCGGCGAACCATGTATTCGGGCGCATCCCATGGCTCGTGAGGATCAAAGAAGTCAACCCAAAGAAAAAAAGGATTTGCTTCGTAGTTTTCCTCCAGCCATTTGACCGCTGTAGCGGAAGTCTGGGCGGAGAACATTTGATCTTCTACATTGTAGAAACGATTCAACCACCTGTGTTGATCAGCAAGGGAATGTCCCCTCCACAGCGGGCGCTGCCGGGTTTTGTTTAGAGGTATTGATTCAGGAATGGGGTCGTTTAGATGGAGCAGGTGCTTGTCGCCTTCCTGGCCGCGGTGCTGAAAAGCGGCGGTGAATCCCGATTGGAAGTTGTTGTTGAAGAGATGAGGGCAGTCGCAAATCAACTGAGTTGCGTAGCCTTGGTGTCCCAAAATTCTTGCAATGTGATTTGGTCCGCTCTTATCGAGCGGTTGCCAGCCGTAATGAGGCCACCCAAGAACTCCACGAGCCACATCGGATCGGTGAGGAATCGTCGGAAAACTGCCTGCAAAGAAACTTTCAACGCTTGTCGCGCGTTCATCGACAAATGCGTCCAACATGGGGGTGTTGATTGGACGTTCTGCATAGTCGAACAAATTGTCGAATCTAAATGTATCAGTTATTACGAGAATTATGTTCTTCATCGCTAAATTGCGTGTGCGCTGAACACGCCAATATGTCTGCATTCTCGCACGTACCATATGGCTGAGACAGACCGGATTGGCAACGCAACGATCTCATTGTGGGTCAATCGTTGAACAGAAAGGCAAACGTATCGCAGCCTCGGCATTGCGGAAACGCGAACTCTACACATAGACCGACGAAGGCAAGCCAAGAACGTAGTGGTCTGCAAGCAATCCCGCAAACAGTACCGTGAGGTACAGAATCGAGTACTTGAAAGATCGCAGTGGCAGTTTGGGGTCTTCCATTAGCAGCATGGCTGATGAGAAGCCGAGGTAAACAATCCCCAGAAGAATTGCGGTGCAAAGATAGATCCATCCGCTCATTCCGATCAGGAACGGAAGCAAGGTTGATACGAACAGCAAAACCGTATAGATGAGAATCCACCATCTGGTGTACCTGTCGCCGTGGGTTAGTGGGAGCATAGGAATGCCCGCAGATTCGTAGTCGTCGATTCTGTCAATGGCGAGTGCCCAAAAGTGAGGGGGCGTCCACATGAAAATAATGAGAACTAGTACCAGCGCGCCAGGTTCTATGGAATTGGTAATTGCAACCCATCCAAGCAGAGGTGGGGCGGCACCGAACAGCCCCCCGATGACAATGTTTTGCGAGGTTGTGTGTTTCAAAAAGATTGAGTAGAAGACGCCATAGCCCAACCACGAAGCGAGATTCAGCCAAGCCGCGAGAGGATTCACTAGAAGGAACAGGATTGATGTGCCAGCAAGTCCAAGTGCTGCAGAAAATAGCAGCCCATGGAACGGACGAATGCGCCCGGTAGCCACAGGCCTGTGCTCCGTACGTGCCATTCTGCGGTCCCATTGTGCATCCACCACATGGTTCAACACGGCAGCGCTACCCGCCACGAGGGCTATGCCGAGCAACCCATAGATCATGAGCGTGACGGAGATCGAACCCTTTACCGACATCAGCATGCCCACCAATGCACAGACAAGCATCAAGAGCACAACCCTCGGTTTGGTCATGTCCAAGAGGTCGGTAATCAGACCGGATTGGCGCGCAGATTCGTTCAAGCTAAGTTCCTTTTCGCGAACCATATTTTATTGGTCGCAAAGTCGCAGAACCACACGCAGTGATTCGCTCAGTGGGTCGGCCTCTGCCACTGAAGCCTGTCATTGCAAGCCGGTGTAGGACTGGAGGTAGTTTCGCCCTTTGCGGATCGCGAGCAATTGCAGGCGAGTGTCTGAGTTAAGACAGCCCCAACACCCGGCGAATCATCTGTTGGTCGGTATCGACTGAGACAAATTCGTCGAATGCTTTGTCCGTTACGCGAATGATGTGGTCCCGAATGAAGCTCGCTCCTTCTCTCGCACCATCCTCTTGGTGCTTGAGGCAACACTCCCACTCCAAGACAGCCCATCCATCAAAGTCGTAACCCGCGAGTTTTGAGAATATGGACCTGAAGTCGATTTGTCCGTCACCTAAAGATCGAAATCGTCCGGATCTGCGCAACCAGTCCTGATAGCCACCATAAACTCCTTGACGACCGGTCGGATTGAACTCTGCGTCTTTCACATGAAACATCTTGATGCGTTCGTGGTAGATGTCGATAAATGAAAGGTAATCCAATTGCTGCAGCATGAAATGGCTTGGGTCGTAGAGCACGTTGGCGCGTGAATGGTTGGCGACCTCATCGAGGAATCTCTCAAATGTCACCCCGTCGTGCAGGTCTTCGCCGGGATGGATTTCGTAGCAGCAGTCTACTCCCCATCTCTCGAATTCGTCGAGGATTGGTTGCCATCTTCGGCCCAGTTCCCTAAATCCTTCTTCAACAAGGCCATCTGGTCTTTGCGGCCACGGATAGACCATCGGCCATAGTAGAGATCCAGAAAATGTAGCGTGCGCATCGAGCCCCAGGTTGCGGCTCGCATGAGCCGCCAGTTTTACTTGTTCGACTGCCCAATCGGTTCGAGCTTGAGGATTGCCTCTTAGGGATGCGGGCGCGAAGCCGTCGAAGAGTTCGTCGTACGCGGGATGCACGGCGACAAGTTGACCTTCTAAGTGTGTAGACAATTCTGAGATTTGGACGCCACACTCCTGAACTCTGCCAGACAGCTCGTCGCAATAGGTTTTACTCTCGGCTGCCATTTCGACATCTATGAACTTGGGATTGCCAATGGGAACCTGAATTCCTACGAACCCTAAGTTGGCCGCCCACTTGGCCATGGATTCGATGCTGTCAAAGGGTTCAGAATCGTCGATGAATTGCGCAAGAAAAATAGCTGGACCTTTTAGCGTCTTCATTTAGTTCACTCCGTTGTCAATTTTGTCCACTTGGAATTTTGTTGCGAGCTCGCGACGGCTGCTTCTATGAAGGCCATGCCTCGGATGCCGTCTTCGATGGTTGGGAAATCTTGCTCGCAATTCCCAATGGCTGTCCCCGACGCGCATTGTCTAACCGCGCGGGCAAAGTTTTTGTATAGCACGGCAAACGCTTCAAGAAATCCTTCCGGATGCCCCGCGGGCAATCGAGTTGCCTCGACTGCAGGTTCGTGCACTCCGGGTCCGCCAGTTCTTCTCACCTCAAAAGGTCGGTCGTTCCACCGTACTACAAGTGAGTTTGGTTCTAGCTGAGACCATTCCACGCCGCCCAGCTCCCCATATAGTCTTATGCTCAGATTGTTCTCGACCCCTACGGCAATTTGGCTTGCACAGAGCACGCCCTTTGGTCCACCTTCGAACCTAAGCAATATGTTCCCATCGTCGTCAAGTCTTCGAGCGGGAACGAATGTGGAAAGGTCGGAACTTAGCCACTCCACTTTTTGATTGGTGGTGAATTCTGCAAGCTGAAATGCATGCGTCCCAATATCACCTATGCACCCAGCTGTACCTGAACGACTAGGGTCCGTTCGCCACTCAGCCTGCTTGTTGCCAAGAACTTCCAATCGATCGGCAAGCCACCCCTGAATGTATTCGACGTTTATTCGTCGCAGTTTTCCTAATGCACCAATTTGCACTAAGTGTCGCGCTTCCCGGATCATGGGGTATCCCGTATAGTTGTGGGTCAAAGCGAAAATCCGCTCTGCTTGGTCAATCCTAACTTTCAGGTCAAGTGCTTCCGGAAGTGTGAAGGTTGCCGGTTTGTCGCAAACTACGTGGAAACCGGATTCAAGAGCCAGTACTGCCACAGGATGATGAAGGTGGTTTGGTGTTACGACCGTTACGAAGTCGATACGCTGATCGGCGGGCAACTGTGATTCCCGGAGGAGCATCTCTTTGTAGTTGTTGTAGCAACGATTAGGCACAAGGCCATACATTTCGGTACCCGAACGAATTGAGCGTTTCTCGTCGCTAGAAAACGCACCCGCCACCAATTGGATTGTTCCGTCCAGCTCGGCTGCCATTCTGTGGACAGTCCCAATAAACGATCCCTCACCCCCGCCGACCATGCCCATTCGAAGTTTCATTGTGTTTGCTGTCTAAATCTGAAATAACTGGGGAATGCTACAGGAAGTCCGACGATTGCGGAGTAGGGGTCGGATTGGTCGGTGCTCTGGTGCCTTATGATCTACGCGACATACAAAATCGGAAGTGCAATATGGCCGTACGCGAAAAACCAATCTCTGTGCAACTTTATTCTTTGCGAAAGGAGTCGTCAAGCAACTTTGACGCAGTGCTAGAACGCGTTGCAGCAATTGGCTATCGCGGAGTCGAGCCCTTCCATTTGTTCAACAAACCTCCTGAGGAGTTCGCTAGGCAAGTTAGCGATTTAGGTATGCAAGTCTCTTCAAGTCACTATCCTTGGGCAAACCTTACGGATCCGAGCGAAGTCATTGATATTGTGAAGTCGCTCGGACTGTCGCGCGCGGCCGGAGGGTTTGGACCGCCGGACTTTGAGAGCGGCGATGCAATTAAGCGCACCGTAGAGACTGTCAACGGGATCGCTGAGCGTTTGAAGGCTGCAGATATCGAACTCTTCCTGCACAACCATTGGTTCGAGTTCATCCCCGTGAATGGCGAGATTCCCTATCACACCTTGCAGAAGCATTGCCCAGATGTGCTCTTTGAGGTGGACACCTATTGGGCGGCCAACTTTGGCGAGCGTGACCCAGCGGAGGAGGTAAGGCGGGTGCGTCAGCGAGCACCTCTATTGCATATCAAAGATGGTCCGTTGCTTCGAGATCAAGCCCATGTAGCCGTTGGGAAAGGAAACATGAACATTCCAGAGGTAATACGTGCAGCTGACACAGATGTTTTGGAGTGGTTAATCGTAGAGCTGGATAGTTGCGATACCGACATGTTTCAAGCTGTGGACGAGAGCTACAAGTACTTAATCAGTAACAAGCTTGCGGAGGGTCAGTTCTGAACTGCCAGGAGTGATTCTTGTAGATATAGATCCGCTTTGCTGGGCAACTCAATGCTCGTACATCCAGAGAGTTAGCTGCGGAAAAAAGAAAACATATGGGGACGACGCCAATAGCAATGCAAGGCCGTCCGCTATTGAAATAATTGGGCCAAGGTACGTTGCAAAGACGAAAGTTAATTTTGACGTTGTAACGAAGCTCGACCGTGTCGCATCGTGTAGTAAACTTGAGGGGAATTGAAAGCTATCACATGCCGCGATTCTTGCTATTGGTTGCGGGCGCATTGCATCCATGCATGAGCGGTTTTTTCTCGTGTGGGCCTTTGCTTAACACTCGCACTGTGAATGTGCGCTAATCGAGATGGCTGCAAGAACACAAAACTAGGTGGAAACCCATCAGGTTTTGGCGTTGAAGGAGACAAGAAAATGACGAATTGCCTGTTGCGAAAAGGTAGAAGTGCTCTGGTTCTAGTTGCCTCCATTGCGGTGGCCATCGGTTCGATATCAGGTGTTGCTCAGCAACAAGACTCCGGTGTCACCAGCGGTGGACCACTGGAAATCAAAGTCATCGGTGATCGAATTCTTGCGCGGGTTGAACTGCAAACACAAAGGTGGGTCAAGGACACGCACGTCATCATCGACTATGACATGCCATTTCACATGGCCTTCAATTTTCCCGTGATAAGAGAACTCAGGTTCGGAGAAGACGAAACAACTCTTAAGGTCCTAAACGACAACTTTCGAATGGAAATTCCACGCACCGGAATTTTCGACGAACGAAATCTTGGCAGGCAAATGACCACAGAGATCACTAGTCGTTACGATCAGGAACTCGAGAGCATCGATATCGTCGCCATAATCGGTTGGCCCGCGTTGCGAGAGTATGGAATGACTCTTGACATCCAAGAGGGAACCCTCGTACTACACCCGGAAGGCGAGCTATCGTCAAGCGAAGTTCAGGCGGGATCGGAGAAATTCGTCGAAGGAGTGGAAATAGTCGGCGGCTCCGTCTTCATTCCCGTTAACTACAACGGCGGCCAACGCGGTTTTATGAAGATGAAGACGGCAGGCTACCACACCGTATTGAATAGGGAACTACTGGACAACCGGGAAGCCGGCATTGTGGATGAAGCATATTTCGGGCGCGACCAGAGCATGAAGATGTCCGATATGGCAGCTTTCTATCCACAGGATCTTTATCAGCAATGGTGGGACGAGTATGCAGCCCGCAAGGAAACGGAAAAGCAAATCCGCGAACAAATGCAGGAAAACGGGGAAACCTTTCCCGAGGAGTTCGCAGTTCAACAGCCCGACCAACCAAGTTCGGACGTTGTATTCGTGGCGGGACTGAGTGTAATCTCGGGCTATAGGATCGCTCTCGATCAAAACCAAGGTTTCATTGGGCTATCGAGAACTGTAAACAGCAACTATTCCGAAGCTGACCATCAGTTTTACATGGCTGCTGCCGCCAAAGATGAAGAGAAGTTGTTCGAATATCTCGAAGCGAATCCGACCGACCGAAATGTCGAAGAGGCGGTAAGCGAAATCTTCGATCTTGGACTCGAGAGCGGTGCTTCGGCGGACCGGCAAATTGCCGCCATTCAATATGGAATTGACGCGGCGCAGGAACGGAGGCAGTTCGTCTATGTCGCCGATTTTGTCTTCCAATTGGCATCTAGTCAGGAATCCATGGACCAGCACGCCGACCTGCTCATCGCCGTTGGAGAAAAAGCGATGGAGTACGTGGCGCGCTCGGAATCTCCCAAGTTCCGTCAACAAGTGCAAATGTTGCTGGGTGATCGCTACTTGGCGCGAAACGACAACCAGAAAGCTTGGCAGTACTTTCTGTCAGCTGCATTCAACAGTGATCCCGAACTTGCGGCGTTTTCTCGCTACGATCTTGGGCGCGCCTACGAAGCCTTGGGTCGTGACCGCCGGGCGTACGTCAACTACAAGCGTGCACTTTCTCAGGGCTTGCCGCCCGACCGCGCGGAGAACGCAACTCAGGCGCTAAACAGGATTAGGCCCCGTTTAGATCCAAACGATGAAATATTGCTGGAAGAATCCGAAGACGGTTAACGCTGCGCAGGTCGGAATTCAAAAGCACGACTACAACATCAGAGCAGTGTTTTCCACGATGAGACCTAAGAGAGGATGGAGACTTGTCGTTGCTCTATCAACGATCCTCTTCCTGCTTTCTTTTGGAGGCGTTCTTGCACAGCCGTCTGAAGTCGCCGATACAGACGGTGGCCAACTATCTATTCGCATTCTTGGCGACAAGATCTTGGCGCGAGTTGAAATGGCCACACAGGTTTTCTTCAAGGAGACTCATGTGGTCATCGACTACGCCTCTCCAATCGGATTGATGATTAACGGGAACGTTATTGGCGGGATCGGTTATGGCGAGGGAGAAAACACCCTCAAGATTCTGAACCAGAATTTTCGTCTGGCTGTGCCACGGTCTGAAATACGTCCGGAGCAAGGAAATGTCACCGGACAGTTGACTGCTCGCTACGACATGGATCTTGAGCAAGTAGATGTTATTGCCATATTAGGATGGCCGGTTCTTAGACGCTACGGCATGACGCTCGACATCCAAGACAAGCTCATCGAACTTCATCCTGAAAACGAGCTTGTTGCTGCAGATGTGCAAATGAGTTCGGATGTATTCGTCGAGGGTATTGAAGTCATTGGCGATACAGTTTTTGTACCCGTGAATTACAACGGGGGTCAGCGGGCTTTCATGAAGATGAGCACAGGCGGCTACCACACTGTGCTAAATCGAGAATTACTTGATGATCGTGAGCGCGGCATTGTCGACGAAGCTTATTTCGGGTCAAGCAAGGAAGTGAAGATCTCGGATATGGCAGCGTTTTACCCGCAGGACCTATACACGCGCTGGTGGGACGAATACGCAGCAGCCAAGGAGGCGGAGAGAGCAGCGCGTCAGCAGATGCAGGAAGCCGGACAGACCTTTCCCGAGGAATTCGCAGCCCGGCAACCCGATCAGCCAAGTTCGGACGTTCTCTTCGTTTCGGGTCTTAGCCTGCTTGCGGGCTATCGCGTCGAGCTCGATCCCAACCAAGGGTTTGTAGGCATCTCTCGTACATTGAATAGCAACTATTCCGAAGCAGACCACCAGTTCTATATGGCGGTTGCTGCAAAGGACGAGGATGGGCTTTTGAAGTACCTGCAAGAGAATCCTAACGACCGCAATGTAGAAGAAGCGGTCTCGGATCTGTTTGCATTAGGCATGGAGAGCGGTGCCAACGTAGAGCGACAACTCACGACGGTGGATTTTGGACTCGAGATTCAAGCTGAGCATAGGAAATTCAATTACCTCCTTGGGTTTGTTGGACAGTTGATGACCTCAGAAGAGAATCGGGACAACTTTGCGGATCTCATCATCGCGTTAGGCGAGAAAGCGCTTGTTCATGTATCCAGGTCAGAGTCGCCAGCAATTCGACAGCAACTGCAAATGACGATTGGAGATCGCTACTTGGCAAGAAACGATGCCAGAAATGCTCAACGATATTTCTTGTCTGCCGCGTTCAATGGAGATCCCCGTTTAGATGCGGCTGTTCGCTACGACTTGGCACGGGCCTATGAAGCCTTGGGACAAGATCGCCGGGCGTTTGCCAGTTACAAGACTGCGCTCTCAAAAGGTTTGCCTCCAAGTCAGGCTGAAAACGCATCAGAAGCGCTTAGTCGAATTAGGACTAGGCTTGACCCTAACGATGAACTCTTGATCGATGAGCAAGAGGACGGGTAATTGGGTAATATATGGAACTATCAATACGGCGTACGGTTCTTGTGACTGTACTCGGGTTTTGAAACTTATCAAAGAATAGGTGGAACACATGCTATTTGGACGAAACTCAACTCGATCTATTGAACGGTCGAGGACCTCCCTCTTTGCAGGGCTTGCCTGTACTCTCGCGGCTTTGCTATTGGTACTTGTTGCTCCAATCCACACAATGGCGGCACAAGGACAGGACTTGGAAGGTTCGCCGGGAGGCCCGCTGGAGATCAAGGTAATTGGTGACAAGATCCTTGCTCGAGTCGAACTGCAGACTGAAGTGTGGTTCAAGGACACGCATGTCATCGTCGACTACAACATGCCCTATGCCATGATGATCCAATCGTGCGTCTATGGCAATGTTCGTTTTGGTGAAGGCGAAACGACAATGCGAATCCTCAACAACGATTTCAGAGTGGAAGTTCCTCGCGAACAAATCGTTCCCGAAATTGGAGCGGTTTGCGGCGAGTTGACCGGCAAGTACGACAAGCATCTTGACCAAGTCGACATAGTGGCGATCGTCGGTTGGCCATTGCTGCGTCAGTTTGGATTGACGCTAGATATTCAGGCCGGCTCGATGGTTCTGCATCCTGAGGGCGAACTCTCGGCTGACGAAGTCCGAGCAAATTCAGTTGCATTTGTGGATGGCGTGGAATTAATCGGCAGCTCCGTGTTTATTCCCGTGAATTACAACGGTGGTCAATCGGCGTTCATGAAGGTGAGTACCAGCGGCTATCACACTGTATTGAATCGGGAGCTGCTCGACGATCGAGAAGCTGGAGTAATCGACGAAGCGTATTTTGGCTTCGATGAGTCCATGAAGATTTCAGACATGGCCGCGTTGTATCCGCAGGACGTGTATACGCAGTGGTGGGATGCCTATGCGGCTGCCAAAGCAGAACAGAAGCGGCTGGAAGAGGAGGATCCAAGAGTTGTAGGGCAAATTGTGGTGACACAACCGGATCAGCCTAGCTCCGACGTACTTTTGGTTTCCGGACTGAGTGTTCTATCAGGCTACCGTATTGTGCTCGATCAGAATCAGGGATTTGTAGGCTTGTCTCGAACGCTCAATAGCAACTATTCCGACGCTGACCATCAGTTCTACATGGCGGCGGCCGCACGTGATGAAGATGCGCTGTATCAGTATCTTGAGGAAAACCCAACCGATCGTAATGTTGAAGAGGCGGTAGCAGACTTCGTTAATCTGGGACTTGAAAGCGGAGCTTCCATAGATCGCCTAGTTTCCGCAGTTGACTTCGGATTGGGTGTTAACGAAGAACGCAGAAAGTTCACCTACCTTGCAGACTTTGTCTTTGACATGTGGGGCAACGTGGAATCGCGAGACCAATTCTCACCGGTTATCGTTGTTTTGGGTGAAAAAGCGATGGGATATATAGAGCGATCAGATACTCCTAAGGATCGCCAAAAGGTGCAAGGCATTCTTGGTGACCGCTATCTGGCGAGAAACGACGCGGAAACCGCGTGGAAGTACTTCCTGTCAGCGGCATTCAACGGTGATCCCGAACTTGACGCCATTACGCGTTTCGATCTGGGTCGCGTTTACGAAGCACTTGGTCGCGACAGCAGAGCCTACGCGAACTACACGAGAGCTCTTTCGGCGGGCGGGTTACCGCCAGAGTCCGTGGAAATTGCGACTCAAGCCAAGGAGAGGCTCCGACTTCGTCTTGATCCCAATGACGACGCGCTAAGAACGGACGCTCAAGGTGGCTAACACTGACAGTTTGCGCAAGCACCTCGACGGGCTAGCTCGTCGAGGTGCGCGGTACCTAAGGCGCTACGCACTCAAGGAAGCTGTTGAGTGGTCGATGCGGCACGTGCATCTTGTCGCCTTGGTTGTTCCTGCCGTCTTTGTAGTCTGCGTAGCGATCGAGCGGTTCGCAGGCAATGACCTGTGGGTGTTGAGTCCAATTGTCACGGTGCTCGTTGCACTTGTTGCGCCTGTCGCCTATGTTCTGATCGCTGGCGCACTCGGGTTTGCTTTGCGTCCGGTCAACCGTACGTATTCATTGGCACTGTTTGATCGAGAGCTAGGCTACAAGGATCGACTGCAAACTGCCGACGAATTTCTAAGGTCGTCTGATTTGACGCCGTTTGAACTAGCCTCCGTCGAAGATGCAATTCCCTACGCTGAAAAAGCAACGAATAGTCGACTGCAAGACATAAGAATAGCTACTCCTACCTTATATACGGGCAAATGGGGCCACGGTGTTGCGGCGGTTCTCTTGTTGGGCGCTGGAATGTTCATAAGTTTCTTTGTGTTCAATCCACAGGTGGAGGCATCTTCCGACCCAGACGAACTCATTGCACTAGCCACGCCAGAAGTGCTTCCTCCAGTGGATGAGGTCTTCGAGGCACCTCAAGATTCGCGTGACGAAGTGACTCCGCCGACACACGTTCCTTCCCAAACGCCAAAGGAAAGTGTCGTGGTGGAATCGACTCCTGCGGAATCAACTGATTCCCCACTGGGAAGGGCAAACCCTTCCGATAGCAACCCCAAGCAATCAGTGCAAATGGGTCTCAGTGCGGGGATGTCACAGGACAACAAGACTGGCAGCGCAGCGTCCAATCTCTCCGGCCAGGCAAACCCCGACAAGAAGAAAAAGGAGACAAAATCCGAGCCGCCTAAGGAACAGGAGTCCAAAGAGTCCAAGTCCGCCATCGATAAGGAACAGCCAAAGGACGAATCGGCAACTGGCATAGCCGGGGGCAAGGGGACTAGCGCTGGTCGGCAGGCTTCATCTACCGATGTAACGGAAAGCCTCAACAAGACTGATCAAGATGACTTGGACACCGATGTGGACCTGGAATCTGACGACGAGGAAGACGAAGAACAGGAGGCGGCCAATGCGGCTCGCCCGATGATCAACCAACGCAAGGCGGCAGTGGATCGTCGACTCAGTCCTTCAGGGATGATGGGTCAAGAGGAAAACGAGCAAAACAATGGAAGAGGCGGCGCATCCGGAAGGAAGAAAACACGCGGAGTGGCAGCAATGCTGCTTGGTGTTCCCCAACCTGACCAGTTGCGTTCTCAAATCAACCCGGGGCGGGTCAAAATTCAGCGTGAACGCGCTGTGCCGCATCCTAGCGAAGCGGACACCGTTGCGAGCGAATCTCGAGGAGAAATTGACGAGAGCATTGGAAAGGTTGCTCGACACGAGCTCAAGCCTTGGATGCGCAACGTGGTAAGCAACTACTTTCTCGCAATGAGAGAACCGCCAACAGAAGAAGAAGGTGAATAAATCTATGGCAGAGCAACAAATTACAAACGAAGATCCACGCGCCGCTGAACAAGCGGCGCATTTCAAAGAGGTATTCCAAAATATCCGGACCGAAGTTACCAAGATGATGGTCGGTCAACCGGAGGTAGTGGATGGCGTACTTACTGCATTGATAGCCGGCGGACACGTACTTCTGGAAGGCGTGCCGGGTCTTGGCAAGACAATGCTTGTTCGCTGTTTGAGCGATGCTGTCAGCGTTCAGTTTTCGCGAATTCAATTTACTCCCGACATGATGCCAGCTGACATTCAGGGCACCATGATTCTTACGGAGACTGCGAGTGGTGCGCACGAATTGAGTTTCCAGGAGGGGCCGCTCATTGCGAATCTCATTCTCGCAGACGAAATCAACCGAGCCACGCCCAAGACTCAGTCTGCACTTCTCGAAGCGATGCAGGAACGGCAGGTAACTGTCGGCAATCGAACCATTCAATTGGAAGAACCCTACTGTGTCATGGCCACACAGAATCCCGTAGAGCAAGAGGGCACATATCCGCTTCCAGAAGCGCAGCTAGACCGTTTTCTGTTCAAACTGCTTGTGGACTACCCAGAAGAAAACGAATACTACGAAATCATTGATCGCACCACCGGTACTACCGAAGTGGAAATCAACCACATCACGGACGGTGCGGAGATTGTCAAACTGCGTGAAATCGCAAGGGCCGTGGCTGTGCCCACTGCAGCGAAAACTTACGCCATTCGCTTGGTGATGGCAACGCAACCGAACAGTGCATACTCGACCGACAAGTCCAACGCCTATGTTTCACTAGGATCAAGTCCTCGTGGAGTTCAAGGATTGATGTTGGCAGCAAAGGTGCATGCGATACTGAATGATCGTTTCTCCATAAGCACTGACGATATTAAGGCGGTTGCCTATCCCGTGCTGCGCCACAGGGTCATACTCAACTTCCAGGCGCAAGCCAGCAATGTGACGCCTGACAGCATTATTGACGACATCCTAGAGCAAGTTAAGTTGCCACGTTCGGTCGACTAGTCGCTATTATCGAATCGTGGCCGCACAACTAACTTTCGAGGAGCTCTTTGATCCAGAGTTCCTTAATGCACTTGAGGCTTTCAATTTACGCATAAAACGGTTTCTTCGCGAAGGCCGTCACGGTGAGCAGCTGACGCATGACCGTGGCATAGGGTTGGAGTTCAAGGACTTCAAGCAATACGTGCCAGGCGACGATCTGAGGGCCGTGGATTGGAACATCTATCGACGTCTTGGGCGCTTGTTCGTTCACGTGTTCGAGGAATACCAGGATCTGCCTCTGTATTTGCTTGTGGATAGATCCAAGAGCATGTTCTTGGAGGAGACGCCGCGAGTTCACGCTGCATTGCGTTCTGCTCTCGCGTTGTCATCGATTGCGTTGAGTCAGCATGATGTAGTAGGTCTGCTCTCGTTTTCGGATGATCTTGAAATGCATTCAAGGCCGGTGGTTGGACGACGGCAGTTGACCACACTTGCACGCAGGATGGTGGAATTGACGGAGCAGAATGGCACACAACTGTCCTCTGCGGTGCGTCAACTTGCTTTGCGAAAATTGCGACCAGGCTTGTTGGTGGTTCTATCAGACTTTTTCGATCCCGATGGACTCGACCCTGTAATGGAGGCACTTAAATCATGCCGTCACAAGATGTTGTTAGTTCAGCTAGTGAAAGACCTAGATAGCGATCCCAACACAAACGCGGAGCTTGTAGGGGACATTCGCCTAGTCGATTGCGAGACGTCGAGTGCCGTGGATGTAACCATCGACCCAGCAGTGCTGGCGCGCTATCGGAGAATCTACGAAGAATTCAATCTGCAACTCACAGAGTTTGCCTCTGGGCAAGGAATTGGGCTGATACGAGTAAATGCGGATAACGACGTGCTGGATCAACTCGGCACTTTGTTTGAAACGAGAGCATTTGTCGTATGAGTTTTCTCAATCTTTCCCCACTTGCGATTGGAATTGGTTTGCTTGCCATTGCCGGAGCTCTTTTCCTGCTTCAGCAGTTGCGCATCCGATATACCGAGCTTCCTGTAGCAACCACACTGTTTTGGGCCGCGGCGGTGCGAGAAGCTCCAGTACGAGTTCTTCGGCAGCGATTCAGACACCTCTTGGCCTACCTATTGGTATTACTTATTTGTTGGTTGCTTTGGATTGGCTTTGGCGGTCCGCTGTTCGGCGATCCAAGGACTGCGGGATTCAACATTCTTGTAATTGACGGTTCCGCACACGCTGCAACCGCCGATACGTTTGAGCAATCGAAACGACAATTAGTCAACGACGTCGGCAAATACGGACGCGATTCGCGCGAAGTGTTTCTCTCTGGGGCGCAAAACGTGCGCATTCTTGCAGCAGGCGAGGAAAAGCTTGTGCTCGAACGTCGATTGGATGAATTTGCGCCTGTACCCGGACGATCTACCATCGATGAGTTACTGCGCCTGCTCCCACGCAACGACAACTATCCAGACCAAGTCAACGTTGTCATTTACGGACGTGCGCCAGTGTCTCCAGAAGCGCTTGATCGTCTGCCCGAGGGTTATAGCGTGTCGAGGCGGTCCGAAGCGGATGCTGAGATTGCAAATCGAGGCATTGTGGCACTCGGGATCGGCGAGGCAGTTTCTGGTGACTGGGATAAAGTGGATGTGTTGTTCCGAGTCCTCGCGACCGAAGATCTAGGGATAGATGTCGCCGACTTGCAAGTGAAAAGTGGTGATAAAGAAATCTCGGCTGACGAGATTGAAGCTCTATCGGGCAACGAGTTCAGGGTTCGCGACGTGGTTGCGGACGGGTCTACGTTCGAGGTGAGGATTCGTGAGCCTGACGACATGGAGTTCGACAACGTCGCACAAGTCAGCTTGCCTGCCAAGGAACGCATTGAAGTCATGGTGGGAAGCGGAGTGGCTACTTCCATTACGCGGGCCTTGGAGTCTGACGGAGGCATAGAGGTTGTTGGATCTGGTGGAAGCGTCGCAATTCTCGGCTCCAGCGATGAGGTTACGACCGTGCCCTACTTGCGTACTGTTCCAATAAGCGCGCAGGACCGCGCTTTCGTAATCGGCTACACGGGTGATGTCGATGCAAACGAAGCCTTGCATCAAAGCGTCGCGAACCTAGGTCTTTCGCAAATCGATGCGGTTTCGCTTGCCACAGACTTTGGGCACGACATCGGGGTCAAACTAGAAGTTGGCGATGTTCAGCATGTTTCCGTATGGGAGGACTTGGTCGGGGAACAATTTAATTTCAAGGACAGCATGAGCTTTCCATTGTTCATTTCAAAGTCCGTCCGATATCTTGCGAATCAAGACCCGTGGTATGCGTACTTGGCGGCTGGCCGCCAACCAATTGAACAGACTTCGGGATCCTCACTAGCGAGTACAGACCTGCTGGCGGAATATGCCGTTGGGGCGTCCTACGTTCGCAACGAAGCTGGCGCTCTCGTGTTGGAGGATGGAAACGCATTGCAAGTGTCGCTGCTCGATCCATCTGCGGCACTTCCCAGAGGTGAGTTAGGCCTAACGGGCTCATCTCTGGAAATAACTAGTGCCCAGAGTGCTTGGGGATTGGTGACATGGCTAATCCTTCTGGCTCTGGTCCTGCTTGGATTGGAATGGTATCTGTACCAGCGAGGAATGATGCCCTAATGGAACTTTCGTTCAACTATCCCCTCTTTGCGGTTCTTGCGCTGGCATTGCCTCTTGTTTGGTTTTTTCCGAGTCGACCGAAGCAAGTTTGGCATGGAGTGATTCGAACCTTGGTTCTCTTGGCATTGGTTGTAGGGCTTATGCAACCGGTTGCGGTATCCAACCTATCGAACAAGCATTACGTTGTAGTTCTTGATCAGTCCCAAAGTTTGTCGGAGGAGAAAAAAGATCAGGCTGTCGAGCTAGCGCAACAAGCCATTGAGCAATTCAGCAAAGAAGGTTCGGTGAGCGTTGTACAGCTTGGAGGCGAAGCCCAAATAATTGCTTCTCGCAATCCCATCCAAATCAGTGCAAACGGCAAGTCGCCGCTTGGCGACGCGCTCGAACTTGCTGCACAATCCATTCCTTTCGGTGTGAGTGGCTCTGTGACGATTGTTTCCGATGGTCTGTCAACGGATCGGCATTGGGGCAGGGCCGTGAGTCATCTCACCGAACGCGGGATTCCCGTTCACAATCTGAGAATCGATCCGACTCCAGATGTTTACATTAGCGATGTCCGATCAACAAGCGTACGTCCTGGAGAAAAGGTAACTCTAATAGTTGAGGTTATTGGAACTGCCAATGACCTGGTCGTGACTGCAGTTCACGACGACGAAGTACTAGCGCAGCAAGAGGCCGTGGAGAGCGAAGACCGTTCGCTTGTAGAACTGGAATTCAAGGCCGACGAACCAGGATTCATGGAAGTGCTGGTCGACGTAATGTCGTCTGAAAGCTACGACAATGACCCTACAAATAATCAATGGCGGCACGTAGTTGCCGTGCAGGATCCGGTCGGCGTGTTGTACCTGGGCGATCGTCAGTCGGATGCGGCGGGACAGTTGACGCGCCTACTTGGTGCTGGCTTCAAACTGGAAGCTCCTACTCCCGCCTCTCTCACCGACGACATCGACCTGTCTAACTACGATGTTGTAATGATTGACGATGCACCGTCGAGCTCTGTTGCGGAGAGCGTGCAGGAGAGCATTGTCAATGCCGTTCGCGACGAAGGGTTGGGGCTTCTCCATAGTGGCGGGGAGGCGGCTTTTGGAGATGGTGGCTACCACGACTCTCCAATTACCGATCTACTGCCAATTGAAATTCCCGGAGATCAGGACAAGATCGATCCAAGTGTGGGACTGGCCATTATCTTGGATACTTCGGGATCCATGGCGGGTTCGCGTATCGAACTTGCAAAGCACATAGCGCGAATTGCAGTTCGCCGAATGCAGCCGCACGATCGAATTGGGATCGTGGAGTTCTACGGCAATAAGCATTGGGCGGTGCCCATGCAGCCAGCGACAAACAAGATCGAAATCGATCGGGCCATCGGCCGAATGAAAGCAATCGGGGGAACGATTTTATATCCCGCGATACAAGAAGCCTACTATGGGTTGCAAAACGTCAACACTCGGTTCAAGCACATAGTTCTCATAACGGACGCTGGGGTGGAACCGTCGCCCTACGAGACACTTACACGTAGCATAAACCGTGATCGAATTTCCGTGTCCACCATATTGGTAGGTCAGGGCGGACACAACTTGATAATGTCCGATATTGCCAATTGGGGTGGCGGAAGATTCTACTCCGTTGGAAATCAATTCCAATTGGTAGAACTAATCTTCAAGCAGTCCTCGACCAAGAAATCTCCGATGTACAAGAGAGGATCATTCGAGCTGGAGACAAGTCGAGGTAAAGGGTGGTGGGGTGACATCAACCAAGACGAGATTCCATCACTAAATGGCTATGTCGAAGTGCAATCGCGCGACGGAGCGGAGGTTCTTGTCGAGGTAACAGGAACAGACCATCCTGTATTGGCTAGTTGGCGCTATGGATTGGGACGAGTAAGTGCACTGATGACGGAACCTGTCGGTGAAGGGACGCGAACTTGGACCAGTTGGGCAGAGTATCCGGAATTTTTGGGTCGCATGCTCCGCAAGACGGCTTCCGAAGTCGGCGATTTCGAATTCGAGACTCGCCGACGGTTTGGAACCACGACTGTCATTGCGAATCGTGTTTCGCTGGACGAGTCGATCGAGCCCCAGGCTCATTTGCTGCACCTGGACTCAACACCCATGGATGAGACTCAGAATCCGTTCATTGAGACTGCGCCAGGACTTTTCGAGCTGGATTTGTTCTCCAATTCGGATGAAGATCTCTACATTGGCATCAGCAACAATGTAAACGAATCAGTCTGGCGAACCGTTAGTTTGTCCAGTTCCGACGAGGTTGACGAGAACCAGGTTGATCCATTCGACGCGCTCGATTTGGCAGAATTGTCAAATGCAACGGGCGGCATAGCTCTTGACGACCTTGAATCCTCAGTTTCCCAAGCAGGCGTCAGTTCGGGAGAACTGTCGTTTGTTGTGATTCAAATCTGGCCTTGGCTCTTGCTACTGGCCCTCTTGATCTACCTTGGCGACATTCTCTATCGTCGCTGGCCGCGTGGAAGCTAAGACCTCCTAGTTCAAACTTTCTCAACCTATGAATAGTCCATTCCGAAGGCTCGCATGGATTCATGCGACATTTTTGATTTTGTCCGCTCCGCTGGCGCTGTCGGAGGAGGATCCGACGGTTCTGCTTTTGGAGTCGAACGCGG
>JAPOWH010000022.1 GCA_026707735.1 Gammaproteobacteria bacterium
CCGCGTTCGACTCCAAAAGCAGAACCGTCGGATCCTCCTCCGACAGCGCCAGCGGAGCGGACAAAATCAGGAATAGCGTCGTGAATACGCGGATGATTCGATTAGTCATTGTCGTGTGCATATCTAAGTTTGGGAGTTAGGGAGTGAGGGATCCACAGTCTGGATTTCAATCACATTTTAAGGGTTGAGTCCGCCTCTTGACCATATGAACTATATGTAACGACGCACTATGTGAGTTCACCAATCAGGTGGCTCGCGACGAACCGACAGCTTGATGCAACTAACAAGCAGAAAATGTTTCATAAGGGATCGTAGCGACTTTGCGACATACTGTAACTTGCCGCAAAGTCGACCCGATCGCACTAGTTTAGCAACCCGCAAATTGCTCGGTTAGGAGTTCTAATCGCTGAACAAGCGTTCACTTAGCAGTAAACGCGGTCCGTGCATTCGTCAGGACGAATCCACGTTCTCCGCAAAGCCGCCAGCAAGCTCGATTGACTCGTAGGCGTTCTCCAGAACCAGAATTCTCCCATCGAGATTGGCGAGGTAATCCGCATCGTCGGTTGCAGCGATAATCGCGCGAATCTCGCGCAGCAGACTAAGCCCTGCTTCCTCAGAATCTGCTGCTCGCGCTAAGCTTGCAAGATCCGAGTCTTGCTGGTTCGTCCGCATAGACTTCAACAGTTCAAGCTTCTGATTGGCGTCCACAGTCTCGCGACCAAGCACTATACGGGCGATCGCCGGATCTACCGCCAATTGAACGTCTTGAACAATCGAAGTGAACCAATCCAACTGTTTTGCATCGAGTTGATCTGCCGACTGATTCAGAATCCAATCCTGAATTGTCCCGGCAACTTCTCTTGCCAGGTCAGTCTCGTCTCGGCGGACATGGACGCGCACGATCGCTGCCAATCCGTCCATTAGTGACGCAGTGTTGATTTGCGAGTCGTCCAGCCAATCCTGCAATGCGTGAATGAGCGAATTGACACTCTCTCGGTTGTCAAAATCGACTACATCTTCGATTAGCCCAACGAACAAATCCGCACTGGTAGGAAATTTGTAGCTGGAGCTTAATAGGTTTATTGCATCTCCCGTCGCCGGCAACTGCACGCCCAAAACTCGCGCAATACTCTGCATATTGCTCATTGTCTGATAGCTACTGTTGCTGATAAGCCTCGGATGCACAGCAACGGGCTTGCTCAGTTCGGTTGAGGTCAACATGCTGCGACGAGTAAATAACGGCCGGATGTAGGCTTCCGCCTGGTCAAAATCCCGTGCCAAATACGCAACACGAGCAAGTTGAATCAAGCGAATTCCATCGAATCCCTGAACCTCACTGCCAATCGAAGCAATCTCTGGGACAAACTCCATGGCGACTGACACGGCTTGGTCTGGATCAAATGCGACAGAAAGCGCTCGTACAACAAATGCATCATACATGTACCGCAATTCTGGCACGTCACCAAACGGACGGACTAAAGGAATTATGCGTCGTACGAACGCCTGACTAGATTCGCGCGGCAACCTTTCATTGACTGTCTCTATCAGACTCATGAGGTTTAGTCCGCCGCTACTGGGTGGTGGGCGAATGACAAGAGACCCCAATGAACCAGCAAACTCGTTGTATTGCGCTTGATTGATCGCCAGCAGCGTATAGCATTCGACAGCTTGCTCAGCATGTCCCAGCTCGGCCAACAGTGTGGCAAAACTGTTCAGGTGTTCCGTTCTAGGAGAAGCAACAGTGCTCACTCTAGCAACAAAAGCGTCAGCTTCTAACGCTGACACGGGAGCTTTTGTGTCAAGCACCAACTTCATCCATAGGGTTAGTTCGTGGTCATTGGCCTCGCCTCGCGCGACACTCTCTGCTAGCTCTTGCAATCGCTCCGAAAGATCCTGCGGAAATTCCTGATAGGCTTTGGACACAAGCTCGTAGACATAGCTCGATGTTTGACGCTCGCTCTGCGACACCGCAAGCAAAAGCTGTTCCAGCTCTCTTCCCAATGAAGCCTTGGTGATCAGGACCTCCATAAGCGTTGGAACCTCTTCCTCGGTAGTGGAGTCGTCTAATGACACTCCAACCTGAACTACACCAGTTGACGCATATACCACCCTCTGACCGGCACTTCCCGTACTTGGCCACTGAAGCAGCATGGGCAAGAAATTCCGCATTCCATAAAAGCTACTCATGGAGTCGTTCAATGCGGACGCTTGAGAACCGCGCCAAAGGGTTCGCAGTAGCAGTGGAATTTCGTCCGCGTTCACTTCATCATTTGCAGCGGCCTCCTGTAACTGCGACACAAGTGACTGCAAGTTCTCGGGAACCATCCTAGAGACAATGCTTGATTCAAGCAGATCCTTACCTCGCACTGCCTTCAAAATGCCAATGGGATCAGAGTAGTCTCTGGTACGTGCGGCGTCATTTCGGTCCAAAATTGCATTGCGGATCCGTTCGTCACGAAGATCGGGGCCGCCGTCCAACGCGACCGCCAAGGCGTCTCCGTACAGCTCACTCTTGATGGATGCCAGGTAGTGAGCCATCCGCATGGATTCCTCGGTCTTATCTAGCTCATAGTAGTACCGCAGGTACCTTCCTAGATCGTCCATGTCATTGATTGCAATTTTCCCGCCGAGCAGCTTTAGGAGCGTCTCCTTGTCTTCGGGAAAGCGTTTCCTGAGACCTTCGAGCAAGCCCAAGAGCTTCTCACCACTCACGGCGACATCCTCGTCGTCCGTCCCATACCGAGGAGTAATCTGCAGCAGCATGTTTGCAAAAGCCAAATCCTCAATCTCGCCAGCGCGGATTTGCTCAATCGAGGCCAAATACTGCTGTTTGAACACAGTGAAAATTGCGTCGTCGGAATAGAACTGAATCCGTGAGTCGCTTGTGTAAAGATCCAGCATTGCGGTGTACGCGCTATCGACGTCTCCGCGATAGTAGTCTTGCAGCAACGACTTGACGACATCGGAGCTTCTCGTCATCGCCAGAAAATCATCAACTATCCTAAAGAACAGGTCGAGGTTAGCTTGGTCTACGTCAAAATTGAAGATCATGGAAAGCGCATACAGCCTGTTGAATTCGTCCTGCATGTCTACCTTATTCAAGAGATTTGATGTGGCTTCCTCTACTTGGGTCTGCAAATTCTCATCCAATGGAACTTGCAGCATGTCGCGATGCAGTTCAAACATGTCGATCGCCATAGTCCGTTGGTTTTGACTAAATCCATCCACCAATCGATCGAATAGCGACACTAGTGCGCCGACATCACCACTTTGCTTGACGTAGTACCAAAGGCTGGTTGTGCTGTAGAAGTTTCGGCGCAGGGATTCCTGCACGTCCGAGTTCCTCAAGAATGCATCGTCGATAGTGGCAAGACGAACGTCTGCCAGTTCTTCGATTTCGATTACAAATGCAGGATCTTCGACAATCAAGCTCATTACGTCGCCGGGATTTTCCTGCAGCAGCGGAACTGCTGTGTTCAACAGCCTTCTGTAGTCGTTCTCGTCGAAAGCCGCTGAAGCATAGCGCAGAGTACGACGGTAGTTGCCTTCGTTCAAATAGGTGCGAAACAATCGTTCGAGAGGCTCGGGTGGCTCCACAATTCTGCTCATCCGTGCAATTCGCTCGATAGACTTTCGCTCTATGGCACGTCCTAGGTTGTATTCCAATCGGGTCTCGCCCTGTGGAATTTTTTCAGCAACGACCTCCGGCATTGCTTCAACAAGCGCTGGATCTGGTTCGATTCCAATGCGCGAAAAATAACGTCGGAGTGTTTCGGCAAATTTCTCGTCGTGACCGAAGTGCTGAGCAAGAGTGAGGTTCACGCTGTTGGGTACGTCTTGACGATCGATGGCGACACCCAATCTGTGCAGCAGTTTCGCTAGATGATTCAATCGAGAATATCGTGCCAATCTCGTTGTGTTTTCCTCGTTCTCGTCGTGTTCTGCCTTGGATTCTTCTTCCATATGGTTGAGAGTCTTGGCTAGCTCCTCCTCGAACATGGAGACGAACCCGTCGAGCCTTTCGGCCGACTTCTCCT
>JAPOWH010000021.1 GCA_026707735.1 Gammaproteobacteria bacterium
AGCGCGAGGTCCGAAGATCCCCCGCTTTCACCCTTAGGTCGTATGCGGTATTAGCCCGAGTTTCCTCGAGTTATTCCCCACTACCAGGTAGATTCCTACGCGTTACTCACCCGTCCGCCACTGGGTTCACAGCCGAAGCTGCATCCCCGTACGACTTGCATGTATGAGACCTGCCGCCAACGTTCAATCTGAGCCATGATCAGACCCTTCATTTAAAGTACTTGTTCTGACTGCCGCACACTAGGTGTACGAAGTCAAACTGAATTGTCTGCTCTCGGCTTCAACTCGATCACGAGCGCCCACACGAATGGCTTGTTTGATTCTTAAAGATCGTGCCAATTACCAGTCGAATTCCGCCTGCTGGAGGCGCGATTCAACGATAAATTTCGGCAAAGGGAGAGTGATTATAAGAATAGCGTTGCAACATGCAACCACAATTTGTAGCAAATGTCGAAAACTTGGACCTTTTGCTTTCAGGATGACAGTGCAGCGGGGTGTTTACATATGGATGAGTTTCTTCGCAAGCCATGCAAACGCACGAGTCGTTTTAAAGGTGGGATTCTCTGTGCATCGAGTTGAAGCTACTCTTGCTGCGCTCTAGTTTCGGCAAAATCCGCGACAAAGAACACTCACAATTCAATTTCGCCATCCTCTTAATTGTCACAAAGGGGACTTCCATACACCACGTGAAGAATTCGCGCCGGCGTTTACGTCCACTGCGCCCGATCGACTAAATGACTTGAATCGGATCCGTAGGATCCATGCGCTACGGCAAATCTTGTAGCGCTTCTTATCTCATGATTTACTGTGGACAATTGGGGACTTGAGTTTCCCCCGATTGCCTTGCTCCGCTGAGAAAGGACCTCATGCGAACAGTTGGAACTTGAATTCTCGAATCCTTCACATACTCGCCCCTCGTGGAAATCGGAAAGCTCTGCAGACTACAGGACCGGTCAATTGCTAGCCTGAGAGAAAACGGGGTATCACTCCAAACAAATTCACCGTACTTGGCATCGCTCCACCCGAAGTAGATTTTCTCACCTCCTCTTTGAAGACAAAAGGTGACGTCGATCGGCCGATCGGACACGTTGTCTTCAAATCGCCTACCATGAACATGTGGTGCCTCAAAACCGTCCTCGAATTCCTCGTCAATGAACGGGTGGTCTACGGACTCGTTTGCGTACCCGTCTAGAAGCTCGCTGGGAACTCCTTGTTGAGCAAGAGCGTTGGAGGAGTCTTGGACAAGCGTGGGATACGTTTCTTGCTGTAGTTCATCAAGTTCTTCGATGCCCCATCTCTCCTCAAAGCTCAACTCCTCGTGATAGCCGTCGAGGTACGATTGGTATCCTCTGACGGTCGAGCAAAAGTACTTGTCGTCGCTGAATTTCCCAATGTTCGACTCGATGCTGGCACAGCCCGATAAAGTAGCGACGACTGCTAGCGCTAGAAGTCTAAAGAGTTCCATGGCTACTCCAATGCTGAGTTTTGATTAGCTGTAGCGAATGAAATCGTTATCAAACCATCGTAACAGCAAGTATATGCCCTTAAGGGCCTAATGACTACTCAAGAAGACTTGGCTTGCACTCGCCGCTCGCATTCCATGTGTCAGGAACGGCAAGGTCTGCGTTGACTAGGTTATGATAGAGATCTTAATTTTGGTGGCTACAGAGTGCCAACCTAATGCTAGCGTCGCGCCCTATACGTCAGTGCCGGCGGACAATCTGGGACTTGTCTTTCTCCTGACTGCCTCGCTTTACCAAGAAATGACCGCACATGTGCAGACGGCACCTGAATTCTAGATTCCTGCACATGTAGACCTCCTGTGGATAGAGGAAAGCTCGATAGCGTACATGATCGTTCAGTAGCCAATCTGAGGGAAATCGGCGTTTCGCTCCACACGAATTCTCGATACTTGGCATCCGCCCAACCGAAATAGATTCGCTCCTCCCCTTTTTCGAGACAAAACCTAACATCAATCGCTCGATCCGAAACGGCATCTTCAAGACGCCTACCCGGCTCATGCGGTGCATCGAACACGTCGTCATCGACCTCTAGCTGTAGTTTTGACTGAGCCTCGGGTACCAAGAGCTCGGGAACTTCAACTCCATCTATCTCAATTGTTTCATTAATGCTCAGTTCAATATGTTCACTCTCAAGGTAGGACTGAAACCCTCTGACGGTCGAGCAAAAGTACTTGTCGTCGCTGAATTTCTCGCTACTCGAGTGTATGCTTGCACAACCCGCCAATGCACCAACAAACACAAGTGCGATTATTCTCAAGAACATCATAGCAATTGTTTTCCTTAAGTGTTGGGACGTCATGATCTCCAAAACGGCAAGAGTAGGTTCAGTACAAAGTTTACTCAAAATTGGCTACTTTCACGAAGTCGCAGGGCATTTTGCTACTTGAGCGACGAGAGATTAGATCTCCTACTTCCTCATGTGAGGATACGAAACGTTTGAATTGCCTGAGTAGAGCACCGGCCAGCAGCCTATCCTTACAAATCCCATGGAGAAGCCAGCGCTTGGCTGGCGCGGTGTATGCCACAATCTCGAGCGTGTCCCGGTCGTCTTGGCAATGCGGGCCGAGCGGACAAGACCTACTGTCGCCGAGTCTGCGGCTGCGTAGACGGGCAATCCGAAACTTGTGTTTCCCCAGATTGCCTCGCACCGTCAAGAAAGGATCGCATGCGGTCGGTTGACACCTGAATTCTCGAGTCCTTCACATATTCGCCACGTGTGGACAACGGAAAGCTTGACAGAGTGCAGGACCGTACAATGGCAAGACGCAAAGAGAAGGGCCTCTCACTCCAAATGAATTCTCGGTACTTTGCGTCTTTCCAACCAAAGTAGATTCTCTCCCTTCCCCGTTCGAGGCAAAACCTGACATCGACCGGACGGTCGGACACGGAGTCTTCTAAACGTCTACCGGGCGCATGCGGCGCATCAAAAGTCTGATCATCGATTCCGACTTGCAAGCTTGCGGCGGCGTTGGAAACCAACTGGCCAGGTATGGCGCTATCAGTTGCGTCAACCGGGTCCCCATCGTGATAGCTCTCAAGGTAGGATTGGTACCCCCTGAGAGTTGAGCAGTAGTACTTGTCGTCGCTGAATTTCCCAATGTTCGATTCAATGCTTGCACATCCCACTAAAGCGAGAGCAAACGCTATGACGCAAAGTCTCAAAAATTTCAAACCGGCTCCTATACTGATTGTTGAACGACACTGGGGCGATATGTGCCGCCAAACCATTAAAGATTTGACCGCCCCAACCTACATTTGATGCCTTAAACATCAATTTGGTTAACGTTTTTGCCTTCCGCTCGCAACTAGCGGAAGCGGATACGCGGCGCCGTAAGAAGTCTTACTGTATCAACAGCTAGATGGCGGCTATCACTTTTGGCAAACACTGCTTCGAGCGAATTGTCTTCTTCACGCCTTAGACCTTCATGAGTGCTGATTGTTCGTTGTTACGCGATGGCTGTAGACAAACTTCTGTCTAACCTCAAGAGCTGATTACTCATCGTCTAGATCCATGTGCCGTGCGATGCACCACGACTTGCGTCCGCGCTTAATCAGGTGAAATCGTCCGAACATGGCATCGGCGTGAGACAAACGGGCATCTTCGTCGCTGATTCGCACGCCGTTTGACTCAACGCTGCCACTTCGAATCAACCGCCGGGCAGCGCCTCTAGACGGTGCCAATCCCGCCTCTGTCAGCGCCACAACGACAGGGGTGGACTCGTGGACTTCCGCACGATCCAGACCGTCTTGCCATAATTGTTCGAGTTCGCTCATCCCAAGACTCGACACATCCGCCTGAAACAAAGCCTCCGTGATCTTCTCGGCCGAACGAGTTGCACTTGCACCGTGCACAAGCGTGGTCAGCTCCTTTGCCAGGGTCATTTGGGATTCTCGTTTCTGTGGCTCCTCGAGCCTCGATTCACGCAAGCCCGCTCTCGTTTCTCGAGTGAGAAATGTGAAGGTTGCCAACAGCTGATCCACATCTGCGTCAGCTGAGTTCATGAAGTATTGATAAAACGAATAGGGAGAAGTGAGTTCCGGATCCAACCACAAAGCGCCGGACTCGCTTTTTCCAAATTTTGTGCCGTCATCTCGTGTAAGCAAATTGAAAGTTAAACCGAAGACATCCTGCCGAAGAATCCGTCGGACCAAGTCCATCCCACTGACAATGTTGCCCCACTGATCGGATCCCCCAATCTGTAGCGTGCAACCGTACTTGCGCGCCAATTCCAAGTAATCGTTCGCCTGTATCAGCATGTAACTGAACTCGGTAAACGAGATGCCGCTACCTTCGCGGTCAAGCCGCGACTTCACGCTGTCTCGTTGAATCATGGCATTGACGGAGAAATGCTTCCCAATTTCTCGCAAGAATCCAATCATTCCCAGCGATTCGGTCCAATCAAGATTGTTGACTACTTGAACGGAATTCTCCACCTCGTCGTCGAAAAATCGATTGATCTGCGCTGTTATGCGCGACACCCAATCCTCAATCGTCGCACGGTCGTTCAGAGACCGTTCGTCAGTTCGTCCTGACGGGTCCCCTATGAGCCCAGTTGCGCCGCCGACCAGTGCTACAGGTACGTGACCAGCAAGTTGGAATCGGCGAAGTGTCAGTAGAGGAACGAGGTTGCCTAGATGGAGGCTCGGTGCGCTCGGATCGAAACCAGCGTAGACTACTCGATGGGATGCGGCAAGATGGTCAATCAAGCCCTCCCGGTCCGAAATCTGCGCAACAACGTTTCTTTCTTCCAATTCTGAAATTAGAGAATTCACCACAGAGACTACAACTATCCAACTGAACAATAACTGCGCGGATGGAGTCCGCGCTTACGAATTCTAAGCACAGGGACCGGTTTCGGAAAACGTATGAGTGCCATTCGAAACTCGATCCCGCCAAGCGGCTTCGATTTTTCCTGCGGACAGGGAACTTTCCGTATAATCAGGTGCTTACGCAATCTGCTTTGCGATTTACAGGACGTGAGAGTGAATGGGGGTCCGGTCGCATTCATCCCTTCATTGACGATGTGATCGCGACTCAGATTGGTCGAGTTTGCATTTAACCAATAGGACTTCCACCGTGACATTGGCAAGCATCCATGCGTAAGTTTCCTATAAAGCACGTTGCAACCTGCTCAATGCTGGTAATCGCGTTGTTCGTCTGCTTCATCTTGTTCACCGAAAAGCCGGTTGCTCTAAGCGTCGCGGACGGCTCAACCGACTTTGAGGAGAGCGTTCGTTCCAATCTCGGTCCATTGGAGCAATCGACAATAGATGCAGGTAGGTCTGCTCTACCCGACGAACTCGTTGATGAATTGAGCGAATACTCATCAAATGGCAGTCACGCGAGCTGGCGCGAGAGCGCTGAATTAGTTCAAGTCGAGATTCGAAATGGCGACAGTTTGTCCACTATTTTCAATCGGGCGAATATTCCTCATGCTGATCTCATATTGGTGCAGCACGCGAGTCCAGACCAATGGCAGACCCAAAGGCTTCTTGCAGGTCGCCACCTCCGATACCAATTGAGCGACGACGGCGATCTCGAGTATATGGAGTATTCGCCAGAGGACCTCACGGTATTTTCGTTTACGCGCATTGACGACGAATTGACCTGTGAGGTTCGTACCCGGAAGATTGTTTCAAAAGAGACTTACCACTACGTATCAATTGAAAGCGGCGATTCGGTAATCAGTGCAGGTTTGGCAGCGGGTGTCAAACAGGAAAAAACCGTCTGGAAAATTCCAAAGCTTCTGCAATGGGATCTCGACTTCTATCATGACATTCACCCAGGTGATTCCTACCAAATCTTGTACTACGAGCAATTTGTCGATGGCGAGTACTACGGAGATGGAGAAATTATCGCACTGCAATTCGTGAGTGGCGATCAGACTTACGAACTTGTTCGCTATGAAGAAAACGGAATCTTAAACGGCTATTTCACGCCAAAGGGATATGCCGCGCGCAAGAGATTCTTGCGATCGCCGGTCGAATACACTCGAATTTCCTCCGGCTTTAATCCAAGGCGATTGCACCCAATATATAAGGTGCACAAACCCCATCGTGGAATCGACTATGCGGCACCGATTGGCACACCTGTGTATGCCACAGCGGACGGCACAGTCTCGGAGTTTGGAAAGAATAGGCTAAATGGTAACTATGTTTTCCTGAAGCACGATAGGGTTTACGCCACGAAATATCTGCACTTGCATAGGATTGACCCCTCCGTCAAGAAAGGAGCAGAAGTCAAGCAAGGCCAGAGAATCGGCAGCGTTGGATCCACGGGTGTCTCGACTGGTCCGCATCTGCACTACGAATTCATCGTAAACGGCGTGCACCAAAACCCAGCTACCGTGCACTTGCCGGAAGGCGAACCGCTATCGGAAAGTGAAATTGCACGATTTCAAGCCCACGCAAACGAGCTAGTTGCTCGAATGGAAGCCCTCAAGACCAAGTATCAAGCTAACTCGCCCTCACTCGTAAAGAACTAACTCGCTCGGAGGCAAGTAACAGGCATGTCCTTCTTTGTGGGTGCCATTTCAGGTACCAGCATCGATGGGCTCGACGTGGCGTTGATCGAGGTAGCCGAAGAACGTGTTCGACTAATTCAGGGAAAAACCTTTCAATTCCCCAATAGTTTGGCAACTCGCCTTGGGCGCCTCGCAAACCCCAACCCTAATGAAATCCAAGCTTTGGGACGCGCGCATGCCGCCCTTGGGACCTTCATTGGTCGCACGATCGGTTTGTTCCTCGACGAAACAGGGATTCGTTCCAATGATGTCACTGCCGTAGGCAGTCACGGTCAGACAGTGCGACACTTTCCCAGTGGAGTCGAAGCATTCTCCCTGCAAATCGGCGACGCAAGTCGAATCGCAGAAGTCACCGGAATCGATACTGTGGCGGATTTCCGTTCTCGTGATATTGCTGCCGGCGGTGAGGGAGCCCCCTTGGTTCCAGACTTCCACCGCAGGTTGTTCCACTCTACAGCAAGCGATAGGGTCGTGCTCAATATTGGAGGAATAGCCAATGTAACTACTCTACCTGCAAGAGAACCGGATAGTTGCGCGGGATTCGACACTGGACCTGGAAATGGACTGATCGACGCCTACATGCAGAAAAAGTTCAGCCAACGATACGACCGCAATGGGAGCATTGCCTCGTCGGGGCAAATACATCCAGCTCTACTTGCCCAATTGATGTCCGACGAGTGGCTGCAACATCAGCCACCCAAGAGCACTGGGAAGGAACACTTCAACTACGAGTACGTGCAGAATGCTATTCGTGCGGCAGTGGTGCAATTGGACGATGCCGACGTGCTAGCGACACTCACAGAACTAACAGTCTTGTCGATTCGGGATGCGATCGCAAAATGGTGCTTCCGTTCGGGCGAGCTAGTCGTATGCGGAGGCGGCCGACTCAATGCCTACTTGATGCAGCGGTTGGCAAAAAGCTGTCCAAGTTTCCATGTCATGCCCTGCGAATCGCTTGACGTGGACGGAGATTCAGTGGAAGCGGCGGCATTTGCCTATCTTGCGTATCTACATGTAAACGGGAAGACAGGAAATGTGCCGCAGGTAACGGGAGCGAAGGGAGCCCGCGTCCTAGGGTGCCTTTATCCTGCTTGACCTAAACTAGATTGCAAAGGAATTTCCGCAACCACAGGTACTAGATGCGTTGGGGTTCGTCACAATGAATTGCGAACCCTGAAGGTCTTCCTTGTAGTCAATTTCCGATCCCGCCAAATAGGGATAGCTCAATGGATCGATAAGCATGGTTACGCCGTCTCGTTCAATCACAGCATCGTCTTCAGCCACAGTCTCGTCGAAGGTGAACCCGTAGGAAAAGCCACTGCAGCCGCCCCCCGTAACGAAAACTCTGAGCATTAGCTCGCTGATTCCTTCTTCTTCGACCAGAGCTGCTACTTTTGCAGCAGCGCGCGAGGAGAATTGAATGTCCAATTCGGTCATGGCAAAAATTATATGAACTATGCTTCTTGAAGTAGCAAGTACAACTGGTTCAGGACCGCGCACCGAAGAGAGCTGGCCTCGCTCACTTTGGCGCTCCTACAGCGCAGCACCCTAGGAGATAAGTTGCCTTCCTTGTGTTGTGGCCGCGGTGGAGCACCAGGGGCCGCCGCGTCCGCTGCTAAATGCATGACCAATGAGTTCTGGGAAACTGACGTTACGTACAATCGTTTGGTCAAATCACCAATGAATGCAGTGAACGGAAGAACCGCGTTGGCGACGGCACCTAGTAGCTGCTAGTACATCGTTCGGCAAACCAATGCCGTTAGCGGCTGATCACGCGAATTTAAGCGCGTTAGCCAGGAAATCAAGCCCTCCTTTATGATTCTAGAACGCCTCAAATCGCGTCTGCGCCATGCCGTGAGCGGCGGAGAAAGGGCAAGCGTTTGGGATGGAATAGAGGATCTCCCTCTCCTCACAGCCATCGCTGCTGCTATCGGGATCGTCGTTGGGTTGCTTGTTGCTGGGTTTCGAGCATTCATCGATCTAGGGTTGAGCTACCTGCCTCGATTGAATGCCCAGGAGCACTTCCAACTATTTGGCCAACTCCATCACTTTGTACTGCCGGTTGTTGGTGCATTGATTGCAGTATTGTTGCTTGCGGCGTTGGGGAAGAGCAGTCGGGTCGTTGGAGTTGTACATGTAATGGAACGGTTCAGCTCCAGTGATGTCCGTATGCCCCTAAGAAACACTGTATATCAGTTTCTTGGCGGAAGCCTAGCGTTGATATTCGGGATTTCGGGGGGAAGGGAAGGACCTGCCATTCACCTTGGCGCATCGGCCAGCAGTTGGATCGCCCACAGGCTGCGATTGCCCCACAACGCGGTTCGTGTCCTGGTTGCCTGCGGAATTGCCTCAGGCATCGCCGCATCGTTCGACGTACCCATCGCTAGCGTTGTGTTCACTGTGGAAGTGATAATGATGGAGTACACCATAGCGACATTCCTTCCGCTGATGCTCGCCGCGTTCACCTCGACGTTCCTGGTGCAACAAATCTACCCCTATGAACCCATCTTTCCGGTTTCTACCTACACGCTTTCTAATTACTGGGAGCTTCCCTACATTGTTGCTTTAGGCGTCGCAATTGGCATTGTCGCTTCGTTTTTCAAGTATGCGACGGAGCTTGTCGCGGAGGTCAAGACAGGCGAAATCTGGCATCGCATGATGACAGCCGGCATTTTGACAGGTGCCGTCGCCTTGGTTTTTCCACAAGTCTTGGGCATGGGTTGGGAGACCGCATCTTTGCTGTTGTCGGAGACTACGGAACCCATCGCTAATCCCATATGGATAATCCTTGCACTAGTGATTGCAAAGATTGTGGTTACGAGCGCATGCGTCGGCTCTGGCCTACCCGTAGGAATCATTGGTCCGTCCATCGTAATTGGCGTAATGCTTGGAGTACTTGGCGGGGACGTAGGACGTCTCCTCGTTCCGACGGGCGATGCATCAGATCCAGCGTTCTACGCATTGCTTGGGACTGTTGCCATGCTCTCCGCAGTGCTAAATGCACCACTAGCCGCATTGTTGACTGTGGTGGAATTAAGCGCGAACCACCACGTGGTATTGCCAGGGCTTCTCGCCATAGTCGCGGCTACCCTTACAACGTATGTCTTGTACGGAAGAAAGTCCATTTTCGTCCAGAGGTTGCATGCGCTAGGCATTTCCTACCCTCCAAGTCCAAGCGTCCAGTTTCTCAGGCGCAATAGCATTGCAGCTTCGATGAATGCAAGAATCGCAATCACAGAATCCAAAGACGAAGCTCTTTCTCATATAGTGAAAGAACAACCCAAGGAAGTGTCAACAGAAAAGGCAGAATGGGTAGTCGAATGGCAGTCGCACGATAGTGCTCGAGTGTACGAAGTAAGCACTGCCCCCAAAAGTCTTCATGGGATTTGCGTTCCTATCATTAGTTCGCGGAGTTCTTTGGAAGAAGCTCTCACTCTAATGAACCAAAAAGATGTCGACCTAGTGTGCGCTTCGGAACGCAGGACACCAAACGGGATAATTGGCGTGCTGACGCGTTCAGCGATAGAGAATCTGCAAACACAATCCCCACGTCCTACACAATCCGGGAACAGGTCTTCCTCGTGATTCTGTATCTGAAGGTTATTCACCTCACTTTTGCATTTGCTTGGTTCGCAGCTCTGTTCTACCTGCCTCGCCTGTTCGTCTACCACTCTCAGGCTAGCGACGAAATAAGCAATGAGCGATTCAAGACGATGGAGCTTCGGTTGTATCGAGGAATAATGACTCCAGCAGCGTTGCTCACCTTGGTTTTTGGGCTCTGGTTGACTGCCTACCAGTGGACAATCTATACGTCCTCAACCTGGTTCTGGCTAAAAGTCGCTTGCGTTTTCCTATTGTTCGGCTTCCACGGGATGTGCGGCAGGATGTGCCGCGACTTTGCTAACGATCGAAATACGCGAACCCATGTGTTCTATCGCTGGTTCAACGAATTGCCGTTAGTGCTTCTGGTCGCGATCCTGCTGCTCGCCATTGTGAAACCCTTCTAATCCACTTTTTCGAGTCGTTTGTCCATTTAAGGATCGAATATGGTTCTAGCTCTGTCTGACGAACTTTTCCAACGAGCGCAACAGGTGATCCCGGGAGGAGTAAACTCGCCCGTTCGAGCCTTCAAGAGCGTCGGTGGCACACCCGTTTTCTTCGTTTCTGGAATGGGTCCCTACCTTACTGACGTGGACGGAAATCACTACATCGACTACGTTGCCTCTTGGGGACCGATGATCAATGGATTCAGCTATGAACCCGTCGTTCACGCCGTGCGTGAACAATCGATACGCGCCACTAGTTTCGGAGCCCCTACAGTTCAGGAGATCGAGCTAGCAGAGCTTGTTGCTCAACGGATGCCTGCGATCGACAAGATTCGCATGGTCAACTCGGGCACTGAAGCAACCATGTCGGCGATTAGATTGGCCCGAGGCTATACCGGTCGTGACAAAATCGTGAAGTTCGAGGGATGTTTCCATGGCCACGGCGACTCGCTATTGGTCAAAGCAGGTTCGGGGGTCATGACTCTCGGTCTTCCCGATTCACCGGGTGTGCCAGCGGACTTGGCAAAGCACACTCTAACACTTCCCTTCAACAACACTGAAATGGTGCAAGCCCTGTTCGAACAATTAGGCCAGGAAATCGCTGCGGTCATTGTGGAGCCTATAGCCGGCAACATGGGTTGCATTCCGCCCGTCGACGGCTTCTTGGAGTCCTTACGGAAATCCACAACTGAGCATGGATCCCTGTTGATTTTCGATGAAGTCATGACGGGATTTAGGGTGGCTGCCGGGGGAGCCCAAGAACTGTACGAAATTCGACCGGACCTCACCACGCTCGGCAAGGTGATCGGAGGAGGATTGCCAGTTGGCGCTTTCGGCGGGAAGGCGGAAATCATGGATTGCCTAGCTCCGGTCGGACCCATCTACCAGTCCGGTACTTTGTCTGGCAATCCTTTGGCCATGTCGGCAGGGCTGGCATTGCTGCGGTCTCTTGACAACAATTTCTACCAGGTTCTCGAACACACGACAAATCAGATTGTGGACGGATTGAAAGATGAAGCTCGGTCGGCGGGAATCGGGCTACACATCAACGCCGTATGCGGAATGTTCAGCCTTTTCTTTACAACCCAATCCAATGTGCTGAACTACGATCAGGCGGCGAGTTGCGACAGTGAGCTATACAGAAAGTTCTTTCACGCAATGTTGGAACGCGGGGTCTACTTTGCACCGTCTCCCTACGAATCTGCTTTCGTCAGTGGCAGCCACACGAAACTTGAGACTGACGAGACGGTTAGGCAAGCGGGAGAAGCCTTCCGCAGCGTTGCATGATTTCCTACGACATATACGGAATTGGCAACGCCCTTCTCGATACGGAATATGAGGCGACAGACGAGTTCCTCAGGCGCAATCGCGTAGACAAAGGACGCATGACATTGATCGACAACGCTCGTCGATCTCAACTGCTAGCAGCCGTAAACAGCGCACCTCACGACGTAGCCGCGGGCGGCTCCGCGGCCAACGCAATATACGCAGCGCAAGGTTTCGGCTGCCGCAATTACTTTGCCGGCCTGGTGTGTGGCGACGCGGTCGGAAATACCTTCAGAAGTGAACTTGCAAAAGCGGGCATTGACACACTGCCGCCAGACGGGAATCCCAATGCGCACTCTGGCCAGTGCCTGATCTTTGTTACGAAGGATGGTCAGAGAAGCATGAATACCAGTCTGGGCATCTCCGAATCCATTGACACGAATCACGTCGATGAGACGACTGTGGCTACGAGCCAATGGACATATGTCGAAGGCTACTTAGCAAGTTCCGTTACCGGAGCGAATGCAGCGAAGCATGCGATGGAAATTGCCAAGGCTCATGGAAGAAAAACTAGCCTAACGCTTTCGGACGTTTCCATAGTCGAGAACTTTCGGGCCGCTTTGGCCGAGATCATGGGGCAAGGAGTCGACTTGATTTTCTGCAACGTCGAGGAAGCTCTGGCTTGGTGTGAGACGGACCGACTCGACATTGCAGGCCGCAGGCTGTTGGACATTGGTCGCAATGCTGTCGTTACAGTCTCCGAAAAGGGCTGCTATTTGTCCACGGCTGAGCAGGTGAACGTAAAAGTTGACGGCTTTCCAGTCCAACCGGTGGACAGCAATGGGGCTGGGGACATGTATGCGGGGGCGTTCCTCGCTTCGTTGCGGCAGGGAACGAGACTCGACCAGGCAGCTCGGTTCGCGAATTTCGCTGCTTCCCACATCGTCCGCCAATTCGGACCACGGCTCAAGTCGTTCGAAGCATACGGTGAAATTGCCGGTCACTACCGCTAATCCGGCAATTCGAAGGGAATTTGCTCGCTCAGTCGCCATTCGCTCGGCGAAACGCACCACCGGTATGCAAACATTTCCACTCCTTCAGTGCAAGCTTGGACAATGGCTGCAGCGTAATCAGGGTCTACATCCGATGCAATTGTCATGGAGTGGATCCCATTGTGAGGAACGCAAAACAACAGCACAGCTCGCCAACCATCGGCCGCACATGCTTGCAGAGCTTTCACATGCCTCGTGGCACGAGAGCTCACTGCGTCGGGGAAGACTCCAATGCCCTGCCGTAGCCACGAGACCATCTTTACTTCCACAACGATGTTGTCGGCCGCAAAATCAAGCCTTCCATGCGCGTTCGGAATGGACACCTCTCGATTCCATTTCTCGCACCCAGCCAGCTGTTTGATTTGACGTTTGTGCAACGCTTCGCCAACAAGCTGATTGGCTCTAGCCGTGTTTACGCACACCAAGTGCCCAGATTGCGTTTCTACCAATTCGAGAGATCGGCTCAGCTTGCGTTGGGGATTGTCGCTAATCGAATACCAGACCTTGCTACCGGGGTCCGAGCAACCATGCATGGCGCCGGTATTTGCGCAATGTATTGTCGTGACCAGGCCAGCCTCTCTTATGTCAGCAAGGAATCTCTTGTAGCGTCGTATCAGCACCGCTTCAGCGAGCTCAGGGCAAAACTTCATGAATCAGTTTGTCGAGGAATTAAAGCGATTGGCTAGCAATCATGCGTGATTTTTGGTAATTTTGCAGACTTGCAATCTTGGGCATCATGCAACGAATCGAAAATGACGTCTCCAACCAAATCGAAAAGCAACGCGCCGGACAAGGCAACCAGTTCCACTGAGGCAACGCATTCCAGTGTAACGGCAACTGACGGCAGCGGTGCACAGAGCCCGGCGCCAGCGACCAATAAATCGTCTGCGAGCGGTAAAGCGAAGTCTAAAGCTACCAAGAAGCCCGCTTCTAAGAAATCAGTGCCCAAAGTAGCTGCCAAAGCGGCAACGGCGAAAAAAGCAACCCCAAAATCCGCACCAGCGAAGCCAAAACCCAAACCCGCTGCCAAAAGGGCCACTGCAAAGCCCGCAGCAAAAGCCAAAACTTCGGTTAAGAAGAATGCAGCGAAGGCCGCTACCTCTAAGGCAAAGGCAAGAGCCAAATCCACTGCCAAGTCCTCATCTGAAAAAGCTGTACGGAAACCGGTGCCCAAGAAGGCTAGCGCTGTGTCAACAAAGAAGTCCCCGGCCAAGAAAGCTGCTGCGCGCGGAAAGAAATCGGCCGCTACGAAGAAAACTCCTCCCAAACCTAGAGCCACAACTAAAGCCGCAAAGTCATCGACACGTGCAAAAGCAAAGAGCTCCAGGTCTGGCCCCAAATCTGCGGCAAAGACTAGTACGCCGCGAACCCAGGCAAAAGCCAAGCCCAAGACATCCTCAAGCTCAAAAGTCTCCTCAACTAGAGCGGTTGCGTCGACGAAGACAAGAAGAGCCGCGTCCTCCAAGGCAGCAAGCAAGCGTTCGCAATCGACGAAAGCAACCAGTGCAAGAAGAAAACCAACTTCCGCGAAATCGAGACGCCCAACCAAGCGTTCAATGGAAGCAACCACAAGGGTTATTGCTGAAGCTTTGCTCGACTTGATTCAGATGGCGTTGGAAACCAAGGAGGAGTTAGCTTCTTCAAAACCAGTTGCGCCTCGCAGAGCCGCCAAAGCAGCGACAACGAAGACAAAGACAACGGCCCGCAAACCCTCCGCAAGGAAGTCAAGTCCCAAGAAATCGGCGAAGGCGACTAAAACAAAGACTTCTGCCAGACGAACCCCCACTACGACCGCAACCAAGAAGAGTGTTGCCAGGCCAACGAAGAAAACGCCCACAAAAAAGACGGTCTCCAAGTCCACACCCAAGAAGTCTTTAGCGACGACAGCAAAGCCTAAGCGAGCTACCGCATCGAAACGCGCCAAACCAGCACCGAAAGCCAAGAGCGCGACTACGAAACTCACTCCAAAAAAAGCAGCCGCTACTGCCTCGAAAGCAAAACGAGCGACAGCAGCTGAACGCAAAAAATCGGTTCGCGCGGCGCCAAGTGCAGCCAAAAAGGCAAAATCTAAGACACGCAAAACCGCTAAGAAGGCCGAAGATCCCAGTAGATCCGAGCCGGCTAGATCGGCTCTAGAGGTCCATACTTCGGCCAAGATGGAGAAGCTGGCGGCAATATCCTCTCCCAAGCCGCCACCTCCGCGGAAGGCAACCTGGTCCATCGGTCCGCTTGGCACGGCGTCAACGACGGGATTCCTTAGAAATCTTGGAATCGAGCCCTACGATCCCCCACGCGGGGAACCCTACATGTCGCAGACTCAGCATCAGCACTTCCACGAAATATTGGTGCGATGGCGCGAGAAGCTCATGGAGGATGTAGACCGCACGGTCAACAACATGCAAGGCGAGGTGTCCAACCTTCCCGACCCAGTTGACCAAGGTACCAACGAAGGAATATTCGAAGGAGAATTGCGCACTAGAGACCGTGAACGACAGTTAATCAAGAAAATTGCACGGGCGTTGGAGAAGTTGGAGATTCAGGACTACGGATACTGTGACGATTGCGGCATTGAGATTGGACTGCGCCGACTTGAAGCTAGACCCATCGCCACAAAATGCGTCGACTGCAAGGAACGCGACGAGGTTCGAGAAAAGCAAGAGCGCGGTGGATAAGTAGCCACAATCTCAGAGAGACAGTATGTAGGCAGATTCGCCCCGACCAATTCCGGTACGCTGCACTTAGGATCGCTTGTAGTGGCAGTGGCTAGCTTTCTGGATGCCCGTTCACACCATGGAAAATGGCTTCTCCGTATCGACGATCTCGATGTCCCTCGCGTAAGCAAGCAAGCAGAACTGCAAATAGTCGAATCACTGCTCGCGCACGGACTCAATTGGGATGACCCGATAGTTCACCAACAGGACCGCCGAGAGCTCTATCAAGCGTTTCTTGGCGCGTTAAGAGATCGATGTGAAACATTTTTTTGCACTTGCAGTCGTAGGGAGATTGACAGGATTGTTGGGTGTGTAGCGTCGTGCAGGTTCGTTCGCAACGACCCGACGCAACCGCATACCATTAGGATTCACATGGAACCTTACAAGATTTCATTCGATGATCGCGTTCAAGGACGTTTTCAAAGCATGGAACCGAGAGAGACCAACATTGCCGTTTGGAGACGCGAGGCAATTCCAACATATCCTCTATCCGTTGTAGCAGACGACGCTGCTTCTAGCGTTACTCATGTTGTGCGCGGGGCCGATCTCCTTGCCAACACCGCCCATCAGATTTTCCTCCAACAGCAACTGCAACTGAATCCAACATCATTTGCCCACCTTCCCGTGCTCAACGAGAGAACAGGCGTTAAGCTCTCCAAACGCGATGCCGCAACCTGCATCCACGATAGCCATGCGCACCAAAACCTAGTCTGGGCGTTACAGCTGCTAGGTATGGACCCTCCCCAACAGCTAAGAATTGACTCGCTGTTAGAGTGGGCAATAGCTACCTGGAACATCGATAAGATCCCTTCGGAGACCGAGATTTCGGATTTCGTTAGCCTCTAGCAATGATGATTCTCAAATCATTCGATCAATCACTGCCACACAGCAGCGTCGGGTAATCTGTTGGCCGTGAATATCTGTGGTGTGTTCCCTGACGCGAAGGAGGGACAGCTCGTCCAGAATTGGCTGTCGTCAAGCGAGATCGAAATACAGCTTTGGTCATTCGATCAGGTAGCCGACGCAGCCCTTCGAAGCTCGTTTGAGGCGATAGTCGTGTCGCCTCAGCTAGTTGACAGTCCAAACAAAGTTCAGCAGCTGTCAGCTTATGCTCCCGTGATCGTGGTTGACGACAACCCACGCATTGAGAAGGCAGTCATCGCGATCCGGGGTGGCGCTCACGACTATCTGCCAACGCACCCCGTCGATCAATTGGCCGATCGCATTTCGAGCTCAATTCGTACGTTTCATCAAAACCGTCAGCAGTTCGATTTGCCAATTCAAATCGTTGGGAATAGTCCGCAAATCAGCGAGTTGAGATCTCACATACAAAGTATCGCGCCAACCGACGGGTTGGTGCTTATATGCGGCCCTACAGGCGCAGGAAAGAACCTCGTAGCAAAGTGCATTCACGCGGCAAGCGAGCGTTCACAAAGACCACTCATTACGCTCAATTGCGATCGCGTGCCGCCGGATATGGTGCTTACCGAGCTGTTCGGTGATTCGCGAGATGCCGAACCCCAGGGTCGCATAGCGAGTGCCCACACTGGAACGTTGTTTCTCAACGAAGTCGGATCTCTGTCCTTAGACGCACAAGCCCGATTACTGCAGTTCGTAGAGTCAGGTGAAATTCGGCAGTACCCGTCCAACAAGACATTCGCGGCTGACGCTAGGATTCTTGCGGCTAGCCACCGCCCCCTCGAAGATCTGGAAGAAATGGGAAACTTCAGGAAAGACCTTCTGGTAAGGCTAAGTCAGTTCGTCGTGACCCTGCCTCAACTCATCGAACGTGGGAACGACATTCAGTTGCTGGCAACTTGGTTTTTGGCAAAACACCAAAAGAAATTTGGCAAAACGAACCTCGAATTGCACGCTGACTCCCTCAGTTTGATGTCCTCCTACCATTGGCCCGGCAATGTCCGGGAACTTGATCAAGCCATCGAACGTGCGGTGTTGTTCTGCGAGGGACGCACGGTTCTTCCCCAACATCTGGCAATCGTTGCAGATGAACCAGAACAAACGGAATCGGATCATTCGAGCGACGAGTACACAACATTGGACGACTATTTCATTGAGTTCGTCCGCGCCAATGAAGACCGCTACACGGAAACGGAAATTGCCGAAAAACTCGGCATATCCCGCAAGAGCCTCTGGGAGAGACGCAACAAGTTTGGCATACCTAGGCGCAAGACGCGAATCAAGCGTCTGCATTCGTAGTTTGGCTACTCGGCAAGCTTGCTCCCGAACCATAATGTAGAATCCGTCGCTACGCCGCTCCGTCGAGTGTGCCCAACTCTTGACTCCCGTAAGTAGCATCAAGCACACAATTTCCGCCCGTGAAATCCCCAGTGCGGTTCGGCGGATCGTAACTAAGCTTGAAGACAACGGATACGACTCGAAGATTGTCGGGGGTTGCATCCGCGATTTGCTGTTGGACCGGAAACCCAAGGACTTTGACGTTGTTACCGAAGCAAGACCCAATCAAATCAAGGGGTTGTTCCCTAGCTCAAGGATCATCGGACGACGATTCAAGCTCGTGCACGTCCGATCGGGCAAGAACACGATCGAAGTTTCCACTTATCGCCGCCGAACCGGTCGTCCGAGCGGCAAAGCCATTCATAGACATTTGAATCTCTACGGATCAGTTGACGAGGACTACTGGACACGTGACTTCACTGTCAACTCCCTCTACTACGATTGCAAGGCAGGAGAAATACTCGACTATGTAGGAGGATTGAACGACATCGATCAAGGAGTCTTGCGATGCATCGGTAAGCCGCGGCGACGAATCGTCGAGGATCCTTGCCGAATTCTCCGTGCTGCGCGTTTCATAGCCAAGCTCCCGCTAGCTCTTGATCTCGAATTGGAAGAGGCGATCTACGAAAACCGAAACCTCATTTCTCAACTCAAACCTGCACGACTGCAGAACGAAATGGAGAAGATGTTCCTAACGGGCAGCGCCGTTTCTACCTATCAAGCATTGCACGATCTCGATTTGTTGCAGATCCTGTTTCCCCAGTCAACGGACAACAGCCCGTTGGCGTTAGCCGCGATGCAAAGTACAGACTTTCGATTTTCTGAGAACAAGCCTGTCAAGCTAGGCTTTTTGATTGCAGCTATACATTGGGAGCAGTTCCGGCGACTTGGCCGATACGACCCCTCCGGACGAATGTCGATCGACAAAGCAATGGAAAGCGCGGAATGCATCATCAAGAGACAACGGGAAACTCTTAGCATGCCGCTTCACATTCGGGACTTTGTGCGTGATATGTGGATCCTGCAGACACAAATTGAGCGAACTCGACCAAAACGCGTCAAGCAACTACTCGAGCACATGCGTTTTCGAGCCGCCTACGACCTGCTAGTTTTGCGCGCTTCCGTGGGTGATGCCGATGCCAGCATGGCACAATGGTGGACGGACCTTCAAGAAATGGACGAACCGCAGCAGGATGCCGCAATAGTGAAGAAAGAACGGCGTCATAGGCAGAAGCGCAATCGGCAGCGCGATCCCGTTGCACTCCCTTCGGCAGCTGTCTCGAATTAGGATGTGAATAACCAGGATTCCTGGTAGACCCAACACAAATTGAGGGCACAATGAGCAGCCAATCGCGTCAATCGCCAATATCCATAAATACTCTAGCCGCTCGCAAGCGCAACGGTCAAAAGTTCGCATGTCTCACAGCTTACGACGCGCTCTTTGCCGAACTGATTAGTTCGAGTGGCATTGAAGTCATGTTGGTGGGAGACTCCTTGGGCATGGTGCTTCAAGGCCACGACAGCACTTTGCCAGTGACGCTTGATGACATGGAATACCACATGAACTGCGTGCGTCGTGGTAACCAAGGAAGCTTGATCATGGCGGATCTTCCGTTCATGAGCTATGCGTCTGCAACCCAATCCCTTGAAAGCGCAGCTGCTCTGATGCGATGTGGGGCTCACATGGTGAAATTAGAGGGTGGTGCGTGGTTGGCTGAGAGTACTCGACTGCTCTATGAACGCGGAATTCCCGTGTGCGCCCATATGGGTCTCACCCCACAGTCCATTAATCGTTTTGGTGGGTTTAGAGTACAGGGTCGAAACCCGGAGCAGGCTTCAAACATGATTGACGAGGCCTTGATTCTTGAGGACTCGGGAGCGTCGGTCCTACTTCTCGAGTGTGTTCCCACCGACTTGGGCAAAACTATTGCCAACCGGCTGGAAATACCAGTCATTGGAATAGGCGCAGGCCCTCACACGGATGGCCAAATCATGGTTCTGCATGACATGTTGGGGGTTACGCCGTCGTCTATCAAAGTTCCTAAATTCGTTAAGAACTTCCTGCCTGAAAGCGAGGATGGAATACGAGGAGCGCTGGAGGCCTACGCCAAAGCTGTGAAGGACGGTGCGTTTCCAGGACCTGAACACTGCTTTACCTAAGCTGATGTGGACTTAGTTCGTACTAAGGAGGAATTGCGCGTAGCCCGCGCCGCAATCGAATCATCCGCGCTAGTTGGTCTTGTCCCCACGATGGGCAATCTTCACGCCGGCCACTTAGAGCTGGTCGACAGGGCCCGGTCGCAATGTACAAAGGTCATTGCCACCATTTTTGTAAATCCGCTGCAGTTTGGCTCCGGTGAGGATTTCTCGACCTACCCCAGAATGCTCGAGCAAGACTCCGATCTATTGATGGGCAGGGGGGCCGATTTGCTATTCGCGCCCTCCGTCGAAGAGATGTATCCACGTGGAAGAATCGACCATACGAACGTGACCACTGCTCATTTGACCTCAATGCTGTGCGGTGCGAGCAGACCAGGGCATTTCGATGGCGTAGCCACGGTTGTCAGCAAGCTCTTTAACCTGATTCGACCGCACGTTGCTTTGTTTGGGGAAAAGGATTGGCAGCAAATGACTTTGATTCGTGCAATGGCTAGCGATCTTGACTTTCCGATTGAGGTTGTTGCCGTTCCAACGGTTAGGGAACGTAGTGGATTGGCGTTATCCAGTCGGAATAGCTATTTGAGCGATCAAGAACGAGAGAAGGCTCCATTGCTCTACTCCACATTGGTTGGTGTCAAAGAAAAGGTTCTCCAAGGAGACTCGCGCTATGGATTCCTGGAGCAGGAAGCTTGCGCCATTCTGGCCAAGTCTGGCTTCGTACCCGACTACGTGTCTATAAGGGAAGGTAGCACCTTAAAGAACGCCAACACTGGGAGCACCGATCGACGAGTTTTCGGTGCCGCCCACCTAGGCAAAGCGCGCCTAATTGACAACATCGCCATTGATGCGTGAATAGCGTGGGAAACACTCGTCAATTGGAGAATCGCGACGCCGCCTGGGAATCCGTCGCATTGGAGGCGCGTAGACTAGTTGGCATCCACGGGGCACGAGTTGCCCAAGATCCGGCTAGATTTGCTAATAACCACCAGAGAATTCACGGAATTCTTGTCGACTGGTCGCGACAACGCATAGACCAAAAAGCATTTGACGCCCTTGATCGCTTGGCGACGAGCAGCGACGCACTTGGTTTTCTATTCCGTCTGGCGCGTGGCGATGTCCTAAATGCGTCCGAAAACCGAAGTGTCATGCACATGGCGCTACGAGTCCTCGATTTGGACGAAGGTTCGAATTCATCGGACGACATTCGTGCCGAACGGCAACGAATGCTGGATTTCGCAACACATGTGCGACAAGGAAAACACACTGGCTATGACGGAAGGAGCTTTACAGACGTACTGCACATTGGTATTGGGGGCTCCCATCTAGGCCCAGCCTTCATATGCGATGCATTGGCCTCCGATTGCTCTCTCGGTGTTCATTTCTGCACAAACGCAGACCGCCGCGAAATTCGCAGAACCCTACGCAAGCTCTCCCCTGGACGAACATTGGTTGTCGTTGCGTCAAAGTCTTATACGACCCATGAGACTCTGGAAAATGCTGCATTTGTCCGAAGCTGGTATGCAGAAAGGGTCGCAGCTGATGTCGACATTTCGCGCCACTTTGTCCATGTCACCGCCAACGAAAGAGCAGAGATCGGCAACGAACGCGTCTTCCGCGTACCAGACACCATTGGAGGACGGTTTTCGCTATGGTCGGCGATGGGATTGCCCATAGCACTGGCCATTGGTCCGCAAAAGTTCGTAGAGCTGCTACAGGGCGCTCAATCAATGGACCAGCACGTCTTAAGTACACCAGTCGGCACAAATGTTGGCCTGCGATTGGCACAACTGGCGTTGTGGAACGTCAACTTCCTGGGATCCACCTCGCACTTGGTACTTCCCTACGACACGCGGCTACGCATGTTTCCAGCTTTCTGTCAACAATTGGAGATGGAAAGCAACGGCAAAAGCGTTGATGTACACGGTGATCCTGTCGCCACCCATACAAGTCCCGTTGTCTGGGGAGGATCCGAAACCGATGGTCAACACGCGTGGCACCAATTCCTCCACCAAGGAACACAGAGATACAGCGCAGACATTCTGACAACACTTGACACGGCTCCATCGCCGGGCGATCAGACGGTTCATCGGTGGATTCTCGCAAACGCGCTGGCGCAAAGTTCCGTCATGTTGTATGGTAGGAGCGATAGCGGAGACGAAACACACAAGAACATCGCCGGCAACCACGGTTCGACGGTGATTCTCCTAGATCGCCTCGATGCAAAAACCCTAGGCGCTTTGATTGCACTATATGAGCATAAGGTCGCATTTCTGGGGTGCATGCTGGGAGTCAACTCCTTCGACCAATGGGGAGTCGAGGAAGGAAAGGTGATGGCCACTGCATTGGATCAGGCTCTCGACGGCAAAAACGTGGGACTTATGGACAGTGCCACCGCAGAGTTGCTACGTACAATACGGGCGCGAATCAAGAACGCTTAACAAGACGGAGTGCGTCGATGTCGAAGACCTATCCCGTACCAAGTGATTTCCAAAAGAATAGCCACATTGACAGCGAACGCTACGACGAACTCTATCGTCAATCGATCGAAGATCCAGACGAGTTTTGGGGAAGTCAAGCTCGATCAAATCTGGATTGGTTCCAACCGTTCAATCGTGTATACGAAGCATCGTTTGTGGACGGTAGGTTTGACTGGTTCAAGGGTGGAACACTCAATGCATCCTATCTCTGCATAGACCGTCACCTGCAATCGCACGGCTCGAGAACGGCAATCATCTGGGAAGGCGACGACAGTTCCCAAAGCCAAGAAATCACATATAACGAGCTGCACGAACACGTGTGCAGGCTCTCCAATGCTCTACTTGAACGCAATGTTGGTCGAGGAGATCGGGTCTGTATCTACCTTCCCATGATTCCCGAAGCTGCATACGCGATGTTGGCGTGCGCGCGGATTGGTGCAGTTCACAGTGTTGTGTTTGGCGGCTTTTCCGCCAACTCTCTCCGAGACCGAATTTTGGACTCAGATTGCTGCGCAGTGATCACCGCCGACGAAGGCGTGCGTGGCGGAAGGACCGTGAATCTCAAGGCCAACGCAAATCAAGCCCTAGCTGATTGCCCCAATGTGCATACAGTGGTCACCGTCCAGAGAACTGGCGCCGCCGTTGAGATGCATCCCAGCCGCGACATCTGGTATCACGACGTGGTGGATCGTCAATCGAGTGTTTGCACGCCGGAACACATGCGGTCGGAAGATCCGCTCTTCATCCTGTACACGTCCGGTAGTACGGGGAAACCCAAGGGAGTACAGCACGGCACAGCGGGCTACATGTTGCATTCCATGCTGACGCACAAGTACATCTTCGATTATCACGAAGACGACGTGTATTGGTGTACGGCCGACGTGGGCTGGATCACGGGCCATTCGTACATCGTGTACGGTCCACTGGCGAACTGCGCTACAACCCTGATGTTCGAAGGTGTTCCAACATTTCCAGACTCGTCGCGATTCTGGCAGGTGGTCGACAAGTATGAAGTAAGCATCTTCTACACGGCTCCCACCGCCATTCGACAACTAATGGCGGAAGGCAACGAGTTTGTGCAATGCACTTCGCGAAAGTCGCTGAGGCTGCTTGGAACTGTCGGTGAACCGATCAATCCAGAAGTTTGGGAGTGGTATCACGGCGTCGTGGGCGAACGCAGGTGTCCGGTAGTCGACACATGGTGGCAGACCGAAACTGGAGGAATCATGATTTCTCCGTTGCCTGGCGCCACTGACCTGAAACCGGGTTCAGTTACTCGACCGTTCTTTGGTATCAAGCCCGCGTTGGTCGACCAAAACGGCGAGATCATCGAGGAAAGCGAGGCCACGGGTAACCTTGTCATGCTTCAAGCCTGGCCAGGCCAGATACGAACGGTTTACGGCGACCACCAACGCGTAATAGACACCTATTACGCGCAGTATCCTGGCAAGTACTTCACTGGTGACGGCGCTCGGAGAGACAAAGATGGCTACTACTGGATCACTGGACGAGTCGACGATGTCATAAACGTTTCAGGCCATCGTTTAGGAACGGCAGAAATCGAAAGCGCTCTCGTATTGCACGACGACATCGCCGAAGCCGCTGTAGTGAGTTCACCACACGACATAAAGGGTGAGTCGATCTACGCCTTTGTCACTCCCATGACTAGCGTGGAACCCAATGAAGAACTTAGACAGGAACTAGTGCAGCTAGTACGTGCAGAAATTGGACCAATCGCTCGACCCGATGTGATTCAGTGGGCTCCGGGATTGCCCAAAACCCGCTCTGGCAAGATCATGCGACGAATCCTGAGAAAAATCGCGGCTGACGAAGTGGATGATTTGGGAGATACCTCGACACTCGCCGATCCTTCAGTAGTTGAAGACTTGCTGAAGAATCGAATCACTCAGTGAGTTGGCATCGATTAGGCGAATCCCGGAATTGTGGGTGGGCCTGACAGACTCGAGTCTATTGCGATCTGTCTGATGCTCGGCCTTTGGTGACGACCCAATGCACGCTCACCGGCAACCTTCCATAATCAAATACAGTCGTTTGCATTGCGTAGTCCAAATTAGATTCTGGACCTACGAGATTACCTAGCGGATGCGTTCGTCAATCGCTCGTAGACTGCACTCTCCCCAGTTTTCTGCAACTCCTCAGTACACGCGTTCAATGCTGACCCGAGGGAGCGGAATTCGACTTTTATATCGACAAGCTCGAAGGGGATCGTCTAGAACTTCAACGCACTAAATGCGCCGCGAGCGCGAGACGCAGGTTACGCTAACCACTTAGCGTCCTACGCGCTTCCATCCACATCCTTCATAGAAAGAGACACACGGCCTCGATTGTCAATCTCGAGCACCACTACCTCAACCTCCTGACCCTCCTTGAGATAGTCTGACACGCGTTCCACGCGCCCAGGGGCAATCTTGGATATGTGTACAAGGCCATCTTTGCCAGGCAGGATGTTCACGAATGCACCAAAGTCCATTATTGTCTTGACTTCGCCTCGATAAATCTTCCCGACCGCGGGTTCTTCGGTCAGGTCGTTGATCATTTTTCTAGCGATTTCTGCGGCACGAGTGGTCTCGGCATACACCTTGATGACTCCTTCGTCGTCAATTTCGATTTCCGCGCCCGATTCCTCCTGAATGGATCGAATGGTTGCACCACCCTTACCTATCACTTCTCTAACCTTGTTTGGATGCACCTTGATCGTCTCGATCGTCGGGGCGAACTCCGAAACCTCCTCACGCGGCTTTGAAATGACAGCATTCATGGCGTTCAGAATGTGCAGCCTTGCGGAATGTGCCTGCGCAAGAGCTATTTCCATGATCTCTTCGTTGATGCCCTCGATCTTGATGTCCATCTGAAGCGCTGTGACTCCCTTGGCTGTGCCGGCAACTTTGAAATCCATGTCTCCGAGATGGTCTTCATCGCCCAGAATATCTGTAAGTACCGTAAATCTATCATCCGCTTTCACAAGACCCATCGCCACGCCCGCAACAGCGGACGAAATCGGTACTCCACCGTCCATCAACGCCAAGGACGCGCCGCAAACGCTTGCCATGGAACTTGATCCATTGCTTTCAGTGATTTCGGACACCACACGAACGGTGTAAGGAAATTCGTCTTGGCTAGGGAGCACGGCTTCGACCGCTCGTCGAGCCAATCGCCCATGACCCACTTCTCGTCGAGCCGGTCCGCGCAACCGTCCAGCTTCGCCCACGCTAAAGGGGGGAAAGTTGTAATGCAACAGGAAGTGATCCCGGGTATTGCCGCTTAATGCGTCGATCAGTGCGGCGTCTCGAGACATGCCCAGCGTAGCTGTGACGATTGCCTGTGTCTCTCCGCGTTGGAAGAGCGCCGACCCGTGCGTTCGGCGCAACACTCCCACTTCGACGTCCAGGTCTCGCACTTCGTCAGACCGTCTCCCGTCGATGCGAGGCTCCCCGTTCAAGATTCGTTCCCGAACAGTACGCTTTTCCAACGACGAGAAGTACTTGAGCACTTCTTCTTCGTTGGACTCTTCGTCGTCGGCCCCGCCAATTTTTTCGACAACGCGGTCTCGCAAGCCGCGTACTTCGGTAAGCCGTTCCGCCTTGCTTGTCACTCTGTAGGCATCCCCTAACTCGGCGCCAATCGATCGTTCAATCTCTTCCGCAAGTTGATTGTTTTGCGGAGGCGGCGAATAGTCCCACTTTTCCTTGCCCGCCACTTCCACCAGTTGGTTGATGGCTTGAATTTGAACTTGCATTTCCTGATGCGCGAACAGCACGGCACCCAGCATCTGGTCTTCAGAGAGTTCCTTCGCCTCACTCTCCACCATCAGTACGGCATTTTCTGTACCAGCAACCACCATGTTCAATCTGGACTCTTCCAACGACGAAATCCTGGGATTAAGCAAGTAGGTGTTGTTAAAGAATCCGACTCGGTTGGCTCCTATGGGTCCAGCGAATGGCAGACCTGATATGGCAAGCGCGGCGGACGTTCCAATCAACGATACGATATCTGGATCGACGTCACGGTCCACCGACATGACAGTTGCTATGACATGCACTTCATTGCGGAATGCATCTGGAAATAACGGTCGTATAGGACGATCAATAAGGCGACAAGTCAGCGTTTCCTTTTCGCTCGGCCTTCCTTCTCTTCGAAAGAAACCTCCTGGTATGCGACCAGCGGCATACATGCGCTCCTGATAATCCACAGTGAGAGGGAAAAATCCCTGATTTGGCATGGCTTCCGGCGCAGCTGCTACGGTACACAGCACAGAGGTGTCGTCCATGTGAGCCATAATGGCTCCCGTGGCCTGCCGTGCAATTCTGCCGGTTTCTAGTCTTACGCGATGATCGCCTAGCGCGAACTCGACTTTTCTTGGTTTCAAACTGTTCCCCTTAACGCTGTTAGCGTCTAATGTCCAGTCGCGAAATGAGGAACGTATAACGATCTACATCTTTCGACTTCAAATAGTCCAGAAGCTTGCGTCGACGCGCAACCATAATCTGCAGTCCTCGGCGGGAGTGATTGTCCCCCTTGTGAACCCTCAAGTGTTCTTGCACAGAATTTATGTTCTTGGTCAGCAGCGCTATTTGAACCTCCGGGGAGCCTGTATCGCTGTCACCACGACCAAACTCCTTCAAGACCTCATACTTCGCTTCGGCAGTCAATGCCATACCCTAGCCTCCTGGGTGTCGTTGTTCTTGTAAATTGGTTGCTTTTTCTACTTTGCGAGGATCCGTCTCGGCGCAACACGCCCATCAACAAGAACCTCACCTACACCGAGGAACTGTTCTTGTTCCGATTCCCTAGCTGTCTCGCAAAGCCGCACCCATCCTCTTTCAGGTGCTTCAGGCACACGAATTGGCTGGCCGTGCTTAATGTCGAAAGCAGTTGGACCTGACACATACACGGCCGGCCACTTGCCCACTGCGCTGGATATCGGTAAGAGCAACTCTTCAACGCGGCGTTCGGCACTTGCTTTCTCAATCTGTTCCATAGTTACGAGACCGCTCTCGTCAAATGGCCCGACCTCTGTGCGGCGCAAGGCGGTCACATGAGCGCCGCACCCCAACTCTTCACCTATGTCAGCCACCAAAGTGCGCACATAGGTTCCTTTACTGCAATGGATCTTCAAGCCAAACTCGGGATTTCGAAACCATTGCAGCTCATTGCAGAAAATTTGAACAGGCCTTGGATCCCGTGGCAGCTCCACACCTTGACGTGCTAATTTGTACAGTGGCTGTCCGTTAACCTTGATGGCTGAGAACATCGAAGGCACTTGCTCGATGTTTCCCTGAAACTTCCGCAGCACGCCACGGAGGTCCGACTCCACAACATGATCCGCTCGTCGCGTTGAGCAGACCTCGCCTTCCGCATCACCACTATCCGTGGACACTCCCAGCGTCGACGTGACTAAGTACGTCTTGTTTGCATTGAGCAGAAACTGCGAGAACTTGGTCGCATCGCCGAGACAGAGAGGAAGCAGTCCCGTCGCAAGAGGATCTAGACTACCGGTGTGACCAACCTTGCGAGCTCCAACCAAACGTTTGACCTTCTGCAATGCTTCGTTCGAAGTGATGCCGGCTGGTTTGTCCAAGACAAGCATCCCATGGACGTCGCGGCCACGTGTTCTTCGTCTAGTCATCAGCAACACCGTCTACGGTGGATTCACGTTCCATAGCTCTATCAATGAGTGCGTCCAATCTCTGGCCAACCTCTTCCGTATCGTCGTAGTGGAATCGCAACTGCGGAGTCAATCGCATAGCGAGACGTTGCGCCAATTCTGTCCGCAAGAATCCAGCCGCTCCGTCGAATATGGCAACAATGGCTTCGCGTTGATCAGAATCTGCAGAGCCCAAACACTGAAAGTACACGTCGGCAAACGCCATGTCCCGTGTGACCCTAACATCCGAGATTGAGATCTCAGAAGCTTCAACGCGCGGGTCGCGCATCTTCTTCCTAACGATATCGGTCAATTCCTGACGGATATGTTCTGCAACGCGAAGTTCTCTACCAAATGAACGGGACCGATGTAGAACACGTACTCGACGCATTACAACGCGCGCGCCACTTCGCGCGCTTCGAAGACTTCTATTCGATCTCCCTCTCGCACGTCGTTGTAGTTTCGAACTCCAATGCCACATTCGAAACCGTTGCGGACTTCCAAAACGTCGTCCTTGAATCTTCGCAGCGACTCCAGTTCTCCCTCATAGATCACTGTGCTGTCGCGTAGCACGCGAATTTTCTTGTTGCGGAACACAGATCCTTCGACGACCATGCAGCCTGCGACATTGCCGAACCGCGGCGAATGAAACACATCGCGAACCTCAGCTGTTCCAACGATCTCCTCGCGCAATTCGGGGACGAGCATGTCCTCCAGAATGCTCTTGATGTCGTCAAGCAGTTCGTAGATGATGCTGTAGTATCGAACCTCTATGCCGTTTCGCTCGACAATGGTCTTCGCGGCATTGTCCAGCCGCACGTTGAATCCAAAAATCATGGCATCGTAGGCGATCGACAGGTTCACGTCCGATTCTGTGATCCCACCGACTCCCGAGCCGAGAACCTGAACACCTACTTCCTCGTTGCCCAATTCGCCGCAGGCTTGCGAAATCGCTTCTAGCGAACCGCGAACGTCTGCTTTCAATACAACATTCAGAATGCGTTTCTCGCCCTTTCCAAGATTCGCAAACATCGACTCGAGACGGGAACTCTGTCGAATCATCGTTTGTTTCTTCTGACTCTTGTCCAAACGTGCGGACGCCAGCTGGCGAGCTTGTTTCTCGTCCATGGTGACGTTAAAGTCGTCGCCCGCTGAAGGTGCACCGTTCAGACCCAGCACTTCAACGGGTATGGAGGGACCCGCCTCGTCCACGGCTTCTCCACGATCATTGAGTAGCGAACGCGCTTTTCCGTAGCACTCTCCTGCCAATACGACGTCTCCTTTGCGCAATGTGCCGTTTTGCACGAGGAGGCTGGCAACTGGACCACGACCACGATCAAGTTTGGACTCAATGACTACTCCTCTAGCAATCGCCTCTGGAAACGCCCTGAACTCATGGACTTCCGCCAGCAACGAGATTGCCGTCAAGAGGTCCTCCACGCCTTCGCCCGTCTCCGCAGATACATCAACAAATTGCGTATCGCCACCCCACTCTTCTGGAGAAACGCCAATCGTGTTTAACTCGTTGCGCACGCGTCCCGGATCGACTCCAGGCAGATCAATCTTGTTTACCGCAACGATGATCGGTACCTCTGCAGCCTTTGCATGTTGAACCGCCTCCTCGGTCTGGGGCATGACCCCATCGTCGGCGGCGCAAACAAGCACAACTATGTCGGTCGCATTAGCTCCTCGAGCGCGCATCGCAGAAAATGCCGCGTGCCCTGGAGTATCTAGAAACGTGATGGATCCTTTTGGTGTCTCTAGATGGTATGCGCCGATGTGTTGGGTAATGCCCCCTTGTTCCTCGCTCACAATTCGTGTCTTGCGGATGTAGTCGAGCAACGAAGTCTTGCCGTGGTCGACATGTCCCATAACCACAACAACAGGGGAACGTGTTGCGGAATCGCCCACAGACTGTTTAGCGGATACAAGCTGCTCTTCCATTGGATCGCTAGAGACCAGCTGCGCTCGATGACCCATTTCCTCCACGACAAGTGTCGCGGTGTCTACATCAACCAACTGATTGATCGTCACCATTTCGCCTAGATTCATCAAAGTCTTGATTACCTCGGCGGACTTTACGGACATCTTGCGCGCCAACTCGCCAACCGTAATTGCCTCAGAGAGCTCAACGTCGCGAACTATTTTTTCAATAGGCTTGGAGAATTCTCCTCCTGTTTTGGTAACTTCAAATGCCCGTTTCTTTGCACGATCGCGAATGGAACGTCGACGACGGTCTCCTGCTCTTCTCGTGCCAGTAGAAGAAAAGTCGACAGTCTCGCGTTGTGCGGCCTTAACTGTCTTTTGTTTCCTCTCGTCGCGCCTCTTGCCGCCTTTCTCCGTAGCGAAGGCTTCGGCTTCGGCACGCGCCAAGCTTTCCGCGGCTGCGATTCGTCTTTGATTTTCTTCTTCGCGAGCTCGTTCTGCAGCATTCTCACGCTCAATTCTCGCCCTCTCAGCCTCCTGCGCTTTGAGTTGCTCGGCATCTTGTCGCTGCTTGGCCTTCTCTTGACGCTCCTGCTGCTTCCGGCGAATCTCCTCTTCGGCGGCAACCCGTTTGTCTTCCTCCTCGTGAATTCGCTCCTTTTCCAACTCCAGTTGAGTCGCGCTTTCTTGTGTAGTAGCGTGTTGGGCGTCCTGCGGTTGTTTCAATTCCGAAGCGGCATCGGTGTCCGTGGTGGTTGTGGGTTCCGTCAAACCTTCCGCTGGCGAGATTCTCGGTGACTGTTGGTCTTCGTCCGACGTACCTCGGGCTGTAGCGATGCTTGGCGTAGCTGCGACAGCCGCACCGTCTGGAGGCGCGGCGCCCTTGCGCACAATTCGACGACGCCTGACCTTTTCTACCTTTACCGTGTTGGCTGGCCGTTGAATACCCAGCGTACCTGTGCGGGGCCGCGTAAGCGTTCCAAGACCACCACCAGACATCTCACGTCTTGCCGAAGGAGGCGATGTCCGTTCTATTCGGCGTAGTCCGGACTCGTCGTCCCCGCTACCTCGAGCTTGTCTCTCCTTCATATAGGCGACAAGCAATGCGACATCCTTGCTCGATATCGAGTCGCTAGACTCTTTTTGGGGCAATCCTGCCTGCGCGATGTTGTCGAGCAAAAGCTGCACGTCAATGTTTTGCCGCTTAGCAATATCCGCTACAGTGTCTTGGACTGGTGTGTTCATGTAGTCAATCGACCGTTCTGTGTCTCGTATGTTCCCAACCTATCTAACTACCTGACACTCCGAGCATAGGCTCTCGTGCGGTCATGATGAGCTTTCCGGCGAACTCTGCGTCTACGCCGATTTCCATCTCCAGAATGTCTGGTATCGCTAAATCAGCCAATTCCGAAACCGTGCGGACGCCCTGCGAAGCTAAACGCCAAGCTATGACGTCCGTCATTCCCTCCATGCTCAACAGTTCCACTGAAGGCGCATCTGACTGCGCATCCGACTCCTCTTCGCCTACTTGCTCCTGAAGTGCTGCAGCAGCGCGTTCTCGCAAAATCTGCACGATTTCTTCAGTAAAGCCTTCAATTTCAAGCATTTCGTTGATGTCGACATAAGCAACTTCCTCAAGCGAGGTAAAGCTCTCCTCTACCAAGACCTGCGCTAGTTCCTCGTCAGCTTCAAGTCGCGACATGAACATCTCAACAAGTTTCAGTTCTCTTTCTTCCTGTTCCTTAATCGCGTCGTCATAGCGCCTAATATTGAGCTTCCAACCACTAAGTTCGCTGGCGAGCCTAACGTTCTCCCCATTTGAACCGATTGCAATTGCGTGGTGTTCCTGGCGGACCAGAATGTCCATGGAATGCAAGTCGTCGTCTCGCATGATCTGCTCAATGGGTACAGGGCTCATTGCGTTGACAACCAGTTGCACTGGATCCGCATCCCATTGAACGACATCAATTCTTTCGTTGGCCAGTTCGTTGGAAACTGCTTGTACCCGTGAGCCGCGCATCCCTACGCACGCGCCCACGGCATCAATGCGGCGATCGTTGGTGGTAACCGCGATCTTCGCTCGTTGACCGGGAATCCTAGCTGCGCCCCGAATCTCAATGACCTCTTCAGCGATTTCCGGCACCTCCAGTTTGAAGAGCTCCACAAGCATTTCAGTGCAGGATCGCGACAGGATCAGCTGCGGTCCTTTGCTGTCCGGATCAATCCGCAAGAGATACGCTCGTACGCGCTCCTCGACACGATGAATCTGTCGTGGTATCAGATGCTCTCGATAGAGCGCACCTTCAACATTGTTGCCCAAATCTAGCGTTACCATCGAGTCCCGGTGCGACCTCTTCACAGTACCGCTGATCAGCTGACCGACCTTGTCCTGGTACTCCGTAGCGACGCGTTCGCGTTCCGCTTCTCGCACCTTCTGGAAAATGACTTGGCGGGCAATTTGCGCCATGATCCGTCCAAAATCGACGTTGGGCCAAGACTCTTCCCATGTATCGCCTATTTCCAGTCCTGACTCCTTTTCCCGGGCTTGCTCAAGGGTCAGATGCGCATCGGGATTGAATATTTGGTTTTCCCAGCCGACCAATTCCTGTGTTCCGATGCCAATCTGATGATCGGGCTCCGGAACCGGCACTGCGTTCATTCTGTCTGGGTCGACAACCGTCCAAACACGAAAGGTGTCACAGGTGTTTGCTTCCCAGTTGATGGAAACGCGAAACTCCGCGTTTTCTCGAACACGTCTTTTCGTCGCCGTGGCCAAGGCAGCCTCAATTGCGCCGAAAACCACATCTTCCGAGATTCCTTTTTCATTGGAAACGGATTCCACCGCATTCCTTATTTCCTTGAAATTCATAACGTCAACGCTTCTAGCTGAACGACGGCACGAGCCGAGCCCGGCGCAATTGATCGAATTCCACGACGAACTCTTCGTTTTCAAAGTCGATGCCGAATTTTTCCGCGTCGCTAAATCGCAATCGACCGCGTAGGTGCGAACGTCCGGACTTGGGCCACAAGAGACGCACATCGATCAATTCGCCCAAATACGACTTGAACTGCTCAGGCTTGAAAAGCACTCGATCCAATCCTGGTGAGGAAACCTGAATGGTCAAGTTTCTGGGCAGCACCTCCTCCACATCCAGCACGGCCTCGATTTGATTGCTGAC
>JAPOWH010000012.1 GCA_026707735.1 Gammaproteobacteria bacterium
GTGCGGGCCACCGTTCACGATCGTGAAGGGTGGCCCGTGCAGCATGAACTCTACGACTAGTGCCTCACCGCTCGGTTCGGGCCGTTTATTGCCTCAATATAGCTATTCGCGAGTAGCGACACACAGAATTTCGCAGCTTCTTCTCCATTGCTTTCGAACCACAGGCTCGTTCGCACTTTTGGACACATTGGAGAATTTCGCAACACCAACTCGTCAGAGCTCTTGGCCCTTCCATAACCGTGTTCATCCGCTCGCCGACTCTAAGACCGAAGTCAGCTTTAGTGACTCGCCAAGGCTTTGGGGAGAACCGCTGTGCAAAGAGGGAAGGGTCAGTCCAGCAGCGCCATATGGCATTGGGAGTTGCATCGATAGCTCTTTCTATATGTAGGGTGTAACGAGGTTCCACGAACTTTTCCACGCAACTTTTTATGGTCAGTTGACGACGATTCTAGATCGTCGCAATTGTTTGTCGCAATTCGAGACCATTTCATTTCGCCAATGCGGTCTGAAGGCACTTTACGAAGGGAGAGCATCGAATCGTGTTTATCCGAACCACATCAGTAGACTGCGGGACATACTGACCGTACTTGACACTAGTAGTGGACCTGAAGGTGTGAATCTGCCACGATATGAGCTGCACCAACTAGGGGTGAGAGGATGGGCTACTATGCCATCAACGTGTCTGGAAACTGGCTAGTGTCCTTTCAGTTTGAAGACGCCAGACCGGTTAACGTCGACTATGAAGATTGCTTTTGAGGAGGCTTCAAGTGAGTATGCATAACCCGCCACATCCGGGCGGTATCGTCAAACGACAGTGTTTGCAGCCAATGGGGTTAACGGTTACCCGTGCGGCACAGGGACTTGGTGTTACCCGACAAACCCTATCTGAGTTGGTCAATGAACGCACAGGAATTTCGGTAGACATGGCGATTCGCTTGTCCAAGGCTTTCGGTTCGACACCAGAGACGTGGCTTGGCATGCAAATGGCCTACGATCTATGGGAAGCCCGAGACCGAGCCAGTCAGATCGTTGTGGAGGACTTTGCTGCAGCTTAGTAGCTAACCCTTACTGAATTAATGGTTGATGAAAAAAAATCTAGGTTGACGCAAGAGACTGTTTTGGTATTAGGAAGCCCTGTGCTCAAGCTGGATTTTCGCATCGACTCCCACGGGGCAATGGTCGGAACCTAGAGTATTTGCCCATATAAATGAGTTAGTTGTAAGACGGGCAGCGGAAGGCGAGGCAAGCACGTAGTCGATGCGCCATCCCACGTTGTTTTCTCTAGAGCCTCCCCACTGGCGCCACCAGGTATAGTGGTCTGGTTCCTCCGGATGTTGGCGACGGAAAAGATCGACCCAGCCCGTGCGCATCCATTCGTCTAGTGCATCGCGCTCCACGGGAAGAAACCCTGTTGTCTTCTCATTTTGCTTTGGTCGGGCTAAATCAATTGCCGTATGGGCGGTATTGAAATCACCCACTACCCACACAGGGCCATACTTTCGCATACGGTCCAGTGTTTTCTTTGCGCACGCATAGAATTCAAGCTTAAACGGGACGCGACTGTTGTCTCGGTCTTTTCCGGCACCGTTAGGAAAGTAGATTGACGCGATCGAGACACGACCGAATCTAGCAACTAGATAGCGTCCCTCATGATTGAACCTATCATCGGGAAGCTGCGTAAGGATGTTGTCCGCGGGTTTTCTGCTGTAGATCGCAACGCCACTATATCCAAGCCTTTCGGCGGACGAAAAATAGGAGTGCCATCCCTTGGGGTGTCCAACATTATTGGGCAATTGGGATTCAAGTGTCCTAGTTTCCTGCAAGGCGACAACATCTGCTTCGCAGGACTCCAAAAAGTCAAGAAAGACACCTTTTTTGGCAAGTGCGCGAAGTCCGTTTACGTTCCAACTGACAATTCGCATAGGAGTCGACTTCGTCAGTCTTGCTGCGACATAGTGAGACTATTGATGTTGAGTGTTGCCTATGAGGTCGGGTCCACATGGACCACATCTAGGATTGCCTTATTTAGAGATCCGGACTTGAATCCAGATAGATCCAATGCAACGAATCGATAGCCGCAAGCTTGCACGCGTTCGGATATCTCCTCGCTCTGTTCAAGAGCAGTCGCCATTTCCTCAGAGGGAATTTCAATCCGAGCCACATCGTCATGGTGACGAACTCTAAATTGAGTAAATCCCAGTTCTGCCAACTGATTTTCCGCTTTCTCTATTTGTTCAAGAATTGATTCGTCAATGCTTGTGCCGTAGGGCACCCGACTGGATAGGCAGGCCGCCTGTGGCTTTGCCGCATTTTCCAATTTTAGATGGGTAGCCAATTCGCGAATGTCTGCCTTTCTGAAACCTGCATCGACCAAAGGCGATTGAACTTTGTAGTTGCTTGCCGCTACCAAGCCCGGTCGATGGTCCCCCAAGTCGTCAACGTTTGTACCGTTGACTATGTGCTCGATGCCTTCCTTTTCGGCGATAGATGTCAGGAGATCGTAGAGGGAAGTCTTGCAGTAGAAGCATCGATTGACTGGATTTCGCCGATACCCCTGCTTGGAGAGTTCATCAGTCAACACAACGCGATGGTTCAAACCCCACTTCTCGGCTAGTTCGTGAGTGAGGCTAAGGTCGCTGCGCTTAAGACTTTTCGATCCTGACGTCACAACAAGTGCGTTGTTCTTTAGTTCTTCGTTGGCGACAAAAGCCACGAGGGAACTGTCGACACCTCCGGAAAATGCAACGATAACCTTGTTCATCTCCCGGAGTGAAGTCTTGAGTCGTGAGTACTTTTCGCCGACTTCGGCTGACAGAACAGTCATGAATTCACAGTCTATTGATAATGTTCGCAAGAAATCCTGCACCAAATCCGTTGTCAATATTAACAACAGACACGCCTGAAGCACATGAGGTAAGCATTCCAAGCAATGCGGCAATTCCATTGAATGCCGCACCGTAGCCCACGCTTGTTGGGACCGCTATCACCGGCTTGTCGACCAATCCACCAACGACGCTTGGCAATGCTCCTTCCATGCCAGCGACCACGACAATGACTCGACAACAACGAATTGATTCCACTCTCCGCAGCAATCGATGTACGCCTGCCACACCGACGTCGAAGATGCGCTCGATCTTGTTACCGTAGAACTCTGCTGTTACAGCTGCCTCCTCGGCCACCGGAAGGTCGCTTGTTCCAGCGGTCACTACCCCTATAGCGGTGGAAGGAACATCGGGGAGTCGATCAGGGTGCATCCAACTAGCTATACGGGCCGATTCGTTAATGTTAACTTCTTGAATTTCACGCGACAAAGCTTCGAATGCCTCTGGCTTAACGCGTGTCGCAAGCACGTTGTGTCCGCTGTCTTGTATTGTTCGGAACGCTGACACAACTTGCTGGGGTGTCTTGAATTCACCGTAAATGACCTCTGCAAATCCCGTGCGTCGATGCCGATCATGGTCAATGGTTGTAGCTTCAACCATGCGGCTCTCGACTTCAGAGATCCTCGCTATTGTTTCTTCATAGCTTGCGTTACCGTCTTTATAAGCATCGAGAACGGATTTCAAATCGGACAATTTAGTTGAGCTCCCTTCGTATGTCTTCGTCAATCTGAGTCCGAGCAGCAAGGTAGTCGAGTTTCTGTTTAACTGCTATGGTTTGTACGTCATCGTGTTCGACTTTCCACCGCTTTGAACCGTCGGGAAGTGTCCCGACCTTGACGTTGACCGACCCAAACCTTGTCTGAAGCACACGATATTCGCGCGGCAGCATGTACTTTGCAACAGCATGAGTCCGTACACCAAGAGAAGTTGTGCTCTGCAGGACCAATTCGATAAGTTGCTGCGCTGTTTTGCTATTCGCAAGGACCGATAGTCGATGGGCTGGCCGGGACTTTTTCATGTGTATGGGAGTGATGAACACATCTAGAGCTCCCGCGTCGAACAGTCTGTCGTAAAGCGGGCCAAAGGCTTCAGGGCTCATATCGTCTATATTGCATTCGATCTCCACGTTTGTCTCATTCTCCAGCGGGGAGTCGACGTTACCAAGGGACAGCCGTACTGCGTTGGGTGTTTCGAAATCCTTGTGGCCCAATCCGTAGCCTAGACTCTCCACGCGAAAATCCGTTGGGTATTGGAATGAATCGACTATGGTTGCAAGGATTGCTGCTCCGGTAGGCGTTGTCGCCTCGCCGCTCACTCGACCCCGTGTCGTTGGCTTGCCAACCAAGAGTTCCGCTGTCGCAGGGGCAGGAACAGGAAAATTGCCATGCTCGCACTTTACCATTCCTGACCCAAGCTCAACTGGGCCGCATGCGACGTGATCGGGTTTCAAATAGTCGAGGCCAATCGCTGCGCCCACGATGTCCACGATGGCATCCACTGCACCCACCTCGTGAAAATGCACTTTGTTTGGCGAGATGTCGTGCACTTTCCCTTCGGCTTCTGCTAGGCGTTCGAATACTTGTATCGAAGTCGACTTGACTGAAGAAGTCAACGCTGACGACTCGATCAAACCACGGATGTCTTTGAGATGTCTATGTGCATTGGACTGTTCGCACTTAACGCTAGCAAGAGTCCCTGCAATCCCACACTTCTCGCTCCGTGAAACGATCAACTTGAATTGATCGCAAAGTTCGAGATGTGCGAGACTTTCCCTTAGATGGTTCTCGGGTACGCCAAGATCTATCAGCGCACCCAAGTTCATGTCTCCCGCTATGCCGCTAAAGCACTCGTATAGCAGCACTCGCATTGGTCGAAATTGTTAACCTAGCATGCGATGTGTTGGGGCGCAAAGACTGGCAATGTCTACACCGTAAGTGCATGCATTTGCACATGGTGCGCCACTGCATGTTAGGCATGCCTTTGCGTTGACGGCGAATCTAGCGTATTCATCTCGAGCCATACCTACATCCTGGTAGTCGACCGCATACATTCTTGTTCGCAAAACATCGGCAATCTGCACGTTGTAGGGACAGCTGCTTTCGCAGTCCGAGCAGTTCGGGCGGCAGTAGGTGCTGTCGTTGAGCATGGCATAGCGCTCAAGCAGTTCCCGATCGCCATAGCTCAGTTCTTCGGCTCCCGATGCACCTAGAAACTCATCTACTTGCTCCTGTTGATTCATCGTAATGACCAGCGCATCCATGTCGGGGTTTGACAACACCCACCTAAACGCAGCCTGTGCAAACGTGGAACCATCCTTCTCATAGGGCTTCATATCATTCAGACGAGCACCCCGCGTAGTCTTCATAGCCACAGTGCCAACGTCGTTGTCTTTTGCTTTCTTTAGCAATTTAGGAAGTTTGGGCTGTATGGCAACCATGTCCATCCGTCGAGTCACATTAGCCATGAATCCTGGGTCTTGACCAAAGTTGTACGCACAAAGAATGACATCGCAGAAGTCTTGATCCAACGAGTATTCGAGACACTCTGCCAATCGACCGGCATGCCCCGACATACCGGCAAAACGGATTTTTCCTTGTTCCTTAGCTGTTTCCACAAAGGACTGCCATTCTGGCGATTGCACACGCTTAACGTCATTCACGGCGTGATTCATGTAGACATCAACATAGTCTGTTTGCAATCGACGTAGCGATCCTTCAAGAGCCTTCATGAAGTGGTCGCTCTTGGCGTCGGGCGACGTGTGCAGTTTTGAAACAATGTAGACCTTGTCTCGCATCCCTTTGACAGCGTTGCCTATGGTCGTTTCCGATTGACCTCCCGTGTAGCTCTCCGCGCTATCCAGATAGTTGATTCCGCGGTCAATCGCGTACTTGACCAAGTCCTCTTGTCCCGATCTCAACCGACTCGACCCAAACGAAATGTCCGATATTTCAAAATTGGTACGTCCAAGTCTCTTGTACTTGCGAACCTCAGGGATTTCGGCTTTCTTTGCGTCCTCTGCAAGGGTGCCCTTGCCCAATATCGCACCCGTTAGTCCTGCGGCTGTTCCCCATTTCAAGACTTGACGTCTGTTGGGGCTTAGAGTGCCCGCGACCATAGTGACTCTCCGAATGAGTTTTGATAAGCATAACCCAATCGACTCAATGAGCAATGTCCGGTGGCAATTCCCATTACCCATCCCACCGATTTAGAATTGCTGAATCAACACAAACAGAAGATTCGGTCGAATGCAACGAGGAAGAAGGCATTTACTTCTTGGATTCATATTAGGAGTTGGCCTCACGGCGGTTGCTTCAGTGATGTTGGCAATATCGATTCCTTTGGTTCCCATTGAAAGACACACAAAGGAAACCAGTCAGGCTGAAGAAATAGCGTCGATTGGCAATGAACCAGACTCGCGAAGACTAAGTTCCGATGTAGATTTCGAGACAACACAGCATCCACTCTCGAACAATGAAAGCTCCGCTACCCGGAACCCGGGTCAATTTTGGAAAAGGTTAACCACCGACGACGTTAGCGACGCCGCACAAGCCGTTCAGCTGATTGAAACAGCCGTGGCATGGGCGGACCAGAAAGGTGTTGAAATCCTAGAAGAGATGCATTCAACTCAAATGGACCCTGCTTTGCGCGAAACTGTCATGCGTGCAGTTCTCGCTCGAACCTCAGAACTGGGATGGGAAAAGGGATTCGAGCAGATCGCAGGCCTTGCTGGCCAATCACGCGAGTGGGTCATGGAAGAGTCCGCACTGAATTGGGCCAAAAAGGAGCCGCGTGCCGCTTTGCGTACGGTGTCTTCGCTTCCAGATGCAGAAAGTAATCGTAGAGTGCTTCAACGAATCGTGGCCCTTGCTTGGGCCGAGGCCGAACCCCAAGTGGTCCTGGATGATTTGCAAGCAATTCCTGAGAACCTGCGGCTCCTAATAGAAGAAACGGCCATTTTGGCGATTGCTGAAGAGACACCAGAATTGGCGGTCCAATACATGCCGAAGTTCTCAGGTTTTCCGCAGGAACCCGTCCTCGCGGCAGCGATTGCCGCCAATTGGGCGGAGTTCGACCCCACTGCCGCCTTGGCCTGGGTACGGTCTCAAAATTTTTCCAGTGAATTGGTTCGGAATGATGTCACGAAGGTATTGCTGCGCACCTATGCCAAGTCCGAACCGGAGGTGGCTCTTCAGGTTGCCCTTGAAACTCCACTCGAGAGCACTAATTGGGATGCGGTCGGATTGGAGGCAGATGTCGTCGAGGTGGTGGCGTCGCGGGACATCGATGCGGCGATCGACATGCTGGCTCGAGTTCGCCCCGGTCGCACCACGCAAAGCGCATACGATGCTGTCGGCTCGACTTTGGTAGTGGAGCTACAGGACTTTGACCGCGCGATTGAGTTGGGAGAGAAAATTGTGCAGAATCATCGCTCCCGCTACTACAACGTGATTGCGGTTCGCGGGGCGTCACGAAGACCTCTCAGTTTGCTTGAACACCTGGAGAAGTTTCCGGTTTCGTCGCGGTCCAGTGCGGCCAAGCAGCTTCTCATGCACAATCGGGCAACAATGGCACTTACAACCAAGCAGATTGAGCAGGCTAAGACTTATCTGAACCCCACCGACCGAAAAGCCATAGAGAGCTTGCCGCAAAGACATACCTTTGTCGTTCGTTCGAGGATTACTAGGGACGACGAACACTAACATTGCGCCACCGACAAGTTTCATATGCTGTAGTTAACGGTTGCCGCATCGGTCTGGGGCACGACTTCAAGTTTCAGATTTCAAGACTGTCTCAACAACTCGTTGAGAAGCTACGCTTTGTTGCATTAGGGCACTTGTGGTAGCAATACAACCACTGAAGAGCTTGCATAACTGTTGCATTTGTGCAGTCATTTGCAAGTAAGCAGATTTGCACAACTCCCTAGTTGCATTTCTTAGTGTGGTACATTCTTAAGCCCTGCCATAGGGGTAGGTAGTAGCAATTGAGCAAGGGGAGACACTAGTGCCTGACTACGATTTTGTACTGACTGAACGAACCGGCACGGACGACCGTGTGGGAGTCGTTATTTTGAACCGTCCCGAAAAACTGAACGCTTTGTCACAGGAATTGCTTTACGACTTTAACGAAGCGCTTCACGACATGGAGGCGGATGATTCGATTCGGGTGATTATTGTCAAGGGAGCGGGACGAGCGTTTAGTGCTGGCTACGATCTGACACCTGCGGGAGGACGAGGAGCTGACGCGGTTGTTCGAAGATTTCGGGGCGCAGATTCGAAGGGTCGTCGTTTGATGATGGGTATTCGCACGGGAATGCAACAAATTACTGACATCCACATGTATTTCTGGAATATGGCAAAGGTGACTATTGCTCAAGTTCATGGCTATGCGATTGCTGGAGGTTGTGAAGTGGCCATGATGGCGGATCTAGTGGTTGCGGCGGACGACGCTCAGTTGGGACACCCTGGATGCCGGGGCTTGGGTACCTCACGCACCGGTGTGATTTGGCCTCTTGTTATGGGCATGCGTAAGGCCAAGGAGTTGTATTACATGGGTGAAAACGTCACGGGTACCGAGGCGGAAAAGATTGGCATGATCAACTACGCCTGGCCAGGTGATGAACTGGAGGATCGAACGGTTGCATTTGCCGATCGACTAGCCAACATGACAGCTGACCATCTTGCAATTCTCAAGGTCAACATGAACCGCTTCTACGAGAACATGGGAATTTACTCGTCCGTTCGCAGTAGCACAGACCTTGACGCAGCTGGGCAAAGTACCGGCTCTAGCTATACCTGGCAGGATCACATGCGCGAAGGCGGACTCAAACATGCGCTCGCTTGGCGCGATGGCATGTATCGAGACAACGACTGGTACAAGTACCCTACGAAGAAAGACGACGAATAAACTGGGTGCACAATTGGAGGAGCACCAATACTGTAGGTCGCATTGCGTAGAGTAGAGAGCCTCAAGAATCCAAGTGTCAAGTTGGCCTTGAGCCTGCGGGACAAGCGAAAAAGGACCAGTCAGGGTCTGTTTCTCATTGAGGGCCAACGGGAACTGCAACGGGCGGCTGAAGCCGGACTGCCAGTCGATCTAGTGATTGTTGACGAGTCTCGAACTAGCGAGCCAGAAATTTCAGGCATCCTTGCTCAAGTGCAGAGACACTGCGATGCAGAGGTTCTGTCAGCAAACCATGCTGTGATGGAACGGGTCTGCGTAAGAGGAGTAGATGCTGTTGCTATCGCCATAGCGCCGATGTATTCATTGGATCTTTCCAGACTGAAAGTACAAGAGAATGCCCTATTTCTAGTAGCTGCTGGGATTGAAAAGCCTGGAAACTTAGGAACCATCCTTCGTTCGGCGGACGCCGCAGGGGCAACTGGCGTAATCGTGTGCGACGAAGTAACGGACATCTTTAATCCAAACGTTATACGTGCCAGCCTTGGAACCTTGTTTTCAGTTCCAGTGGCACGAACTACATTTGCGAAGCTTCTCCAGTGGGCGAGGGGTCACAGCATTTCTCTCGTCGCTGCTTCCCCAGAATCAGCTACACCGTATACCCGTGCTGACTACACGAAATCCGTAGGATTGATTATTGGCAATGAAGCACAAGGACTTCGCAAGGATTGGTTGGACAAAGTGGACGTTGTAGTTAGTCTTCCGCAACTTGGGCAAGCAGACTCCCTCAACGCTGCTATGGCCTCGACGCTAATGGTGTTTGAAGCGCGCCGTCAACGAGATCTAGAAAGAACACCGTGTTAACGCCGTTTAGTAATTGGTCGCCGCGTGTAGAAGAGACACTTGGCAGCGGTAGATTCCCACCAACAGACAATAACGTGTCGCCCTCGACATCGGAGTTGAGTCAACTAGCACAGTGGGTTCTACAACAGTGAGACACCGTTAACGCGGGCTGCCCTTTTGTCAAACGAGTACATCGAACGCGCTGACAATCGTTCGGCGGCGGCAAGAATCATCAGGTCGGAGAAATCAGCACTAGACGCAAGGTATTGAAACGCCGCCCGAAAAGCATCGTCGCCTTCTTCGACAAGGAAGACGTCAGTCGCAACAAGCTCCATCAATGTCGTCGCGATTTGGTTGCGAGAAAAGCCATAGGCTCGTTCCAGAACCCAAACTAGCTCGACGATTACTTCGCGACAGATGAATGCCCGATTGTCAGGGGCAAGGGAACTCAGTAGTGCTTTGGCGGCCTCTGCTTGTACCTCGTTGTCGCGCACAAGATAGCGAACGAGGACATTGGTGTCGAGTGCGATCATTCACTAGCGGCGCTATCGGCAACTGCTTCATGCATCTCTTCCACAGTGACTACAGCGCCTTCATAGTGCAGGACACCAAACAACCGACTGACTGGACGAATAGGCAGAATGCGAACTTCACTATCCGAAATGATGTATCGCACGCGATCTCCTGCCTGCACTCCGAGTGACTCTCGTACAGCTTTGGGTAGCGTAGTTTGTCCCTTCTTGGTAATAGTCGATTCGATCATTACTATGCCAATTTAACTCGCATTACATTATACAAGATGCCTTACTTAATGACTAATTGTAAGGAAACTTCCTCAGATTGTCACAATGAAATAGAGTATTCGTCGTTGCAGCCAATACCCGAGCACGTGCATTTAATGTCCAGGTGTACAACCGCATCTCGCGTTGTTGGCTCTATTGGGGGAGATTTACGTCGAGCGTAACTCCTTGGGATGCAGGAAAACGCGATCACGCTGACAGATTCCTACCGCGAGGCTTTGATGGGAAGCCGCCGTGGTTTGCGTTCTTTGTCGAGAGAATGGTCCCATATGGAGTCTTCGTTCAGTGAGTAGACGTAGCGATAGGAGAAAGGTCGCTTCCTGAATATTGTGTTGTCGTTGTCAAGGAGCTGAGTGCCAAAGTCTTTGTCGTAGACCGCAACAAGCGCATGGTGTTCGCGCGCTTTACGGTCGTACACAATCATGATGCGCAAATTGGTCGGATCGAACCCTAACAATTTGAGAAGCGCATACTTTGACGTAGCGTAGTCCTCGCAATCCCCTCCACGGTCTAGAAACTCCAATAGCGTTGACCATTGCTGGCGCTTTAGCAAACGATAATCATCATATTCTCGATAGCTCCGTCCGTCTCGATGGTAGCGCCGTTTCCGATTGATATAGTGGTTAACAAGGGTGAGCTGTTTTTTCGGGGAAAGGGTTCGTCCGCGGAGAATCAATCGACGTAGTGGCTTCATTCGCCTTGTACAGTTCTCTTCTAAGTCCAGACAATTCTCAATTTGCTCGTGTTCCTCAATTGCACGCAGCATGGTTTCATGCCAATCCGGTAGCAAGCTCGAAGAGCCCACCAGCTCCGATCCTTCATCGAAATTAAACGTGGTTTCGCCGCTAGACACTGGCGAAGTTTCCGCATACAAGCCCGGCATTAGAAACACGGCAATAGAAAAACTTATTAATGCCCGCGAAATTGGGTAGTGTCGCAGTTTGACTTTGGTCGCCCGACCATATAGTCTTGGCAGCGGGGAGGACATTATACCGTAAAAATGGGGTAGTGCCTCAGTTTGACTTTGGGGCGAGAGAGAAGGGTAGACTTACAGCCTACCCTTTCCACAACCTTCCGGAATTTCGAGTCCCAGAAGAACTGCTAAAGCTACCCGAGGGGAAATTTCTCCTGCGAAACTGACTCATTCCACTCTTGGCTCCGTAGTCATAAGAGCACAAGTGAGTTCCATTTCCAACGAATATCTTAAATATCGCATACCCAAAAGAAGATACGCGCAACTAAAGGTCTTCTAACCCCTTTAGTTCTCTCGCTGCTGGAACGCTAAAGTCTCTTGGCTTTTTGCTTAATTTCCGCGAGATTGATCCAAACAAGTTTTCATAGAAAACCTCCTTGTACCAAAATATAGTGGAGAGCACTGGGCTTTAAGAAGTAGATGTGGCTGGGGGCACAACCCCCAGCCACTAACAAGGAGGTGATTAATCAATGAAGGGATTGCCCGTGAAAACCATTGAGAGCCATCCTATAACATAGCTTGGGCTAGAAGTTCTAATTAACTTCTAGCCCAACGTACTTCGGGGTGGCTATTGCATCTACTCAAGAACCACCCTTTTTGCGCGGCTGGTTCGTGGTCGGTATTTCGTGCCTTTAGTTGGTCCCGGTTTCTTGGGTTGAGGTTCATTAGCATCAATAAGGTCTACAAGCATAGGGAAATCATAGAGTGTGTCGGTCAGCCCGGCATAGAGGGCGGGTGGCATACGGAGGGTTTGGTGGATTCGGATAAAGTTGTAGTAGACCATGAAGAGGTGCATTGAGGCTTTGTGATTGGCAACTATTTTGGAGAAAGCGTTGGTCTTGCGCGAGTAGCGACGGTTCGCCATTCTGATTGTCAGATTATGTCGCTCGACATAAGCGGTGGAGTGGTCGCTGGTAGTGCCTTTGCGGATTTGCTGGAGTTGAATCGGACTATCCAGGTCCAGAAATAGCAGACAGAACGCGACCCAGTAGGCTTCGAGCTTGTCGGTACAGATAGACAGCATAGTCTCGCCGAACTTTATTCGCAACTTCAAATCCTCAAAGAAACCGATTGCTGAAACCGAATCTCGGCGTTTGGCGATTCGATAAGACAGTAGAACTTTCGAGTGCGCGTCGATGGCGGTGAAGGTCCAGATACTGCCCATACCCTCCTCAGCGGGTGGTGCGACCAATGTTTCCGTTCTAATTGTCCGATCCTTGGCATACACAAATGACCAGAGTTCATCACATTGCACGTCAGTAGTTATGGGCACATTGCGGACATGTTCGTTGTGAAATTGTCGGCAGGTCTCGCCAGCAGCAACTAGTAGTTTGTTGACGGTGTTGATACTAACAGCTTCGAGACGGGCGATGGAACGCATGGAGACACCTTCACACAGAAGGTGCAGAATCTTGGCGCGTTTAGCTTTAGAAAGTTTGTTCATACCTTGATTGTACTTACCTAGAAGGGAAAGTCAAGTACATTTCGGCAATTAAATCAAACTTTTACGTCCTTTGGGATTGATTACAGACGTACCGAGGAATTTTGTGCGGCGGTAGCCGTCTAAAGGAGGTGCCCCGTACTCGCAGAATCGAGTACGGGGCGAACGCAACTTTAACTCACATAGGTACTTAAATGACTTACTCGGAAATCATTAACAAGCTAAAGCCACGTTATACAGGCGATGGTACAAGCCACATTGTGCTTAATGAAACTCACGAAAGTCAGCCAGAGTTCCAGACACGGTATATCGCAACAATCGTTCATGCCCAAACTCTAGCCAACACATATAGTATTCCAGTTCATATCGTGTTTCCGGAGGAGAGACACTGGCGTTGTGTAACTCCCACACTGGTTTGGTAGTCAGCCCATAACGAAGCATGGGCTAGGAGTGTTGTTAACTTCTAGCCCATGCACCCAAGGGAGGCAACTGCGTCTACTCAGGAACCTCCTAATATATGGTCAGCCATATAACCAGCCGAGTCAGTGGCTACGTTCCTCGATATTGTCGGCTTCGGCCAGGGCACCTGTCAACTTGGGGTGCAGGGTGGCCGATGGTCGCCATTTGTCCTGATCGCCGTTGACTCGGACGGCCAGTCGGTAGCCGGAACGGGTCTTGCGACTCCAAGGTTGGATGTAGTAGTTGTACTTCCGACCAGTGGCGTAGCGGTACAGTCGCCGTTCGCCATAGTGCCAGCGCAGTTTGCGACTCTTGATAGTCATGGTTTCCTCTACTTGTGGCGATGAGGGATGGATTATAGGAGGCCATGTACTGCGTAGTGTCAGGCACCACCCCTCACCGCTCGATTGATTGTACGACGTTTGCTAGTCAGGATACTCGAATTGGTATTGCGTGTGCTACAATCATGGAGCAAATTTCATCTGACCACAGGTCGGGTCGCTTGTCCCATACAACAGCCATTTGGCGAAAGGACGAGGATTCCGCTATCAGGTGAAATTTGCAACGGCCCGACACCTTCGGGCGCTGAGCTTGCAACTCAACTTGATAGGAGACTCCTATGGCTCTGGCTTCCTACGGCTTACCCATCGAACTCACGTGCGACGACATGCGTGACATTCGCCGAGGTTATTACGAGTACACATCGCACACATCAACACTCGATGGCTCCCCAAAGGTCAACCTTGGTCAAATCATCCAACGGGCGCAACTTCCGCTTGAGGAGGGTTTGCGCTTCTTAGGTTACAACTTCCCGGAGGGGAGTGCCGAACCGCTAGCTAGCTCCGAATAGTGGTGGCTAGCGGGCGCGTGATTGCGGCGGTCGCAATCCTTTACGCAGTCGGAATGGCGGTTGCGGATGCAGACGACAATGATCTAAACGAGGTTGAGAATGTGCGCGAGTACGGGGCGTGCAAGGTCTTTGATCGGGTCGATGCGTTCACGGATAAGCGGGTGGTCAACTTGCGGTGCAAGACTGAGAAAGCCTTGTTGCACATGTCCATACCACCAGTGGGTTTCCCGACGATGACGTTGGCCATAACTGACAAGGTCGTGTCCAGTGCGGATGGCAAGGTGCAGGTTGACTACCGCATTGGCGATCACGAGGGTCAGTCGCGGACGGTCGCTTACAAGACGACGGACAAGACGAGCCAGGTCTCGATACAGGAGTTGCTGGCTGAGGATTGGCTTGAGGAGCTACGGGATTCGGATCGGGTCATCTTTCGCTACGATGGTGCGTCGGGCAAGATTGACTTGACCAATTCGGCGCAACTAGCCAGCGATCTTCAGTCGCGGGTTCGAGTGAGCAAGGCTGAAGCCAAAGCGCGGTCCAGTTAGACGGCGAGGAGACACAGAATGACAATAGCCAGTGAATTCATGGAGAATTTACGATTTCAAGCAACGAACGCCGGTCCACTTGTTGACATATTTCGTTTCGTGCCGAAACCAGAAGATCAATTTGTTCGTCTAGTGGTAGTTTACTTAGTACACGATAGACATGGGAATCCTCTTCCCGATGTATCTGTTTCAGTAATTCCATCCGAGTCAGAATTTTCAGACCTTTTTGCTCAGCTTCCGTTAGCTGAAGGTCTTGAGGAGTACATTGTTCGTGTTGTACGTTCGCTTCGCTATTTGGAGTCATGATTCACCACTACTTAAAGGACAATATGGATTCGGAGACGTATGAGGGATTACTTCGATTACAGGGGGAGCTTGACGGTGCCAGTCGGGCGCTAGCCGTGCTCATGGAACTAGTGGTCCGATTGAGCCGAGAGGACATGGCCATAACGCGGCGGGAGTTCGGGCAGCTGCTAGCTGATATTGTCGAGGATGACCAGCTGATTTCAGACGGAGTTTACGGCGAGGGAGTCGAGAGCTTCATCGAGCGCTTGCGGCGACAGTTTGGGGAGTTGGCTGAGATTGACGCGGTACCGCCACCAGCCGGCGAGGGCACGTTGCATTGAGTTTGGACTACAGTTTAGAGAAAAAGAAGCGGCGACCCATAAGGAGAAATCACCGCTTCTTCAACCTGCATCTAGACCCATAGGAGGTAGACAGATGCATACGCCCATCACAAACACCCAAAGGAGGTTAAATTGATGAGACGCTATTTGATAGCCTATTCGGGCAATACTAAATCCGCACGGTATAACAAGGCCACGCGGATATTCCAAAAGCAGAACGCTCGGAGAATAGCCGATGGCACTTGGATAGTTGAGAGCACGGAACCGACAGCCGACAAATTCATAGGTTCGTTGCCCGACGCTTTCTTCCGTTGCCACGTCAACATCGTGCTTTGCCGACCACTTTATTAGTTAGTGCAGTAGGCTACAATTAAAGAAGCGGCGACCCCAATACAGACATCACCGCTTCCGAATATCAAATCCCCCCGAGGAGAGGGAAATGCAACACTATATAGAGCTAACAATTCGAGAGATACAGTTGTATCAGTTCCATATCGAGATTATTGATAGCCCGGTAACTTGCTCTGCTGAGTCAGAACGAGAGGTCGGGACTCTGGAGCGGTTCCTGACTGAGCATTATTTCCCAGAACTACTCACTTGAGTTGATGCGATATAAACTGAAGGACGGCTTCACGTCGTCGCAATTCTTGTCCGTAGATCAAGATTCGCGTTGGAATTCCCACATTCCGCAGGTGCGGCGATTCACTGAGGAGTTTAAACACATCATGCTGAGGATTGTACCTATGCCGATCATGCAAGGTATCCATATTTATCCCTGTCTAACCTGGTTAACGGCGGGCGGGTTTCGGCTTGGCTTTGGTCTGAGTCTTGCGGTCTAGGTTGCGGATGGTACGCGGTGGTTCGTCGATGCCGGTGAGCTTACGCATGACGTGCATGGCGTTGGCGACTTCGCAGACTGGTTGTCGACTCCCGTCAGGGCTGGGGGCGAAGGGTTGTTGCTTGCGGAGTTGGCGGAGTTCTTTGGCGGTGTAGGTCATGTTTTGCTCCATTCAGACGTAGAGTGTAACATATAGCGTTAGTTTCTGTGAGTTTAGCAAATCAAGATTTCGCGACAGGTAGCAGTAAGTTTCGATTCGTGTTCTGACTCCCCACCGCCTCTCTCTGAATTGACGTAAGTAAACCTCTGAATGGTGGGGAGTCGAACTAGAGGCGATTTTTGTTTCGGGAGAATTCATGTCGTACTTAATCATTAGACCTGTACTGAATCACTATTACACAGGGGAGGATCGGTCGCAAGATTATGGTAACTTACACGAGTTAATCGGTACCTGCGGGAATATACTAATACATGAACACGGTTTGTATTTACTACACTCAAATTATAGCTTTGACGATACATATCGTATTATTGAAGAGTCACTGCCCAGAGCGGAAGATCAACTCATTGTCGCAGAAACTCAAACCGAGTACAACAGGGGTAGCGGCGGGTTTGAACCGATAGTCAGACAACGGCTCTTTTGAATTTCCGTGCATCTTGCTCCAGTACGATCTCGGCCGACAGTTTATCATACACTTTGACATCACCCAATTTGGGAAATTCAAAGAAAAACCTTTCACGATCGAATTTTTCGATACCGTCATCGGGTACAAATGCAATTCGAAACTCTGCTTCAATTGCAAACTGATTGAAATCTTTAACAAACCACGCTGTATGACCTGAAAGCTGCGGTGACAGCAACTCCAAGAATTCCTTGGAGTTCTCGATAGTCAGATCGGTGTTCAGATCAACGTACATTACTTTACCGAAAATTGCTGACCAATGTTTGAGATCCGGTAAGAATCTAGTCCGTACATTGTTGATTCTTAGTGCGAGCAAGTGGATAAAGGGTTTGGTGTTTATTTCAATGACATGATCCGCGTTGAATCTATCAAATAGATCAAGGTCCAATCTGGTGCTACAGCATAGTACCAAGTAGTCAGTGTGACTCTTTATAGTCTTGGATAGAGACAGTGGGACTAGAGGTTCACCCGAAGTAAGTTCGGCCAACTTAGTACGCGCTTCTTCGGTCGAATCGTTTTCGTGTATTGCTTTGACCGGGTCAGTAGTAACGAACAACTCGATACAATCGTTGACATTACGGGCCATTACTGACTTATCCATTTCGTTGTCAACGGTAATGGATGTGGCGGATCGAAAAGGTAAAGTACCTTTGATGAAATCTTTGACGTGTTCTTCTGGTGTATATCTGTATATCTTAGGCGGCAATTTCAGTGATTTAATTTGATCTATGGTTAGTTTTTGCAAACCCATCTTCGGCTCCTACGGGCGACAAGTGGGGTCATATAGTGCGTGTGGGACGGTTAGTCGGACTGGCAACCGCTAGAGCTGCGGTCGTCCAGTACAAGGCAGCCTCTCGGCTGGGCTAGTCGCTGGATTGCACCTCGACTCGGCGGGTAAACTAAATGTCAAACTGAGGCACTACCCGAAATTGACATTGTGGATTTATTCAGTGACCCAGGCAAGTAATCCATCAGTCCATTATGGACCTTCCCAACTGGGATCTTATTCGTGCCTGGGGTCGCGAACAATAGCCCCGAAAATAGCTTCAGGTTGGGAGTCTAGATCATATGGGAATTTTTGAAAATCGTACGTCTTTGAGCAGCAACAAGAATGAACCTTGGTGGTGATTCACGCATACTACTACCTGCCATATCGTGGCCATTGGAATAATTGGGACGAAGGATCCAGGTGTGCGCATTGCGAACCGAATGGGCTTCAGTGCGTGAGACGGAGTTCGATTTTGAAGCTACATGAGACAGTGCTGGTGGACATATGACCTACGATGAGAACAACATTTTTGCCAAAATAATTCGGGGCGAGGCCCCTGCACACATCGTTGAGCAAGACGATGCATGCCTAACCATGATGGACATCATGCCCCAAAGTCCTGGGCACACACTAGTGATACCCAAGGAACCGGCAATCGACGTCTTTGAAGTCTCAGATCGTGGCCTTGAGCAAGTCATTCTGCAGACTCGCCGAGTGGCCCGAGCAATTGACAGAGTTTTCGAACCAGACGGAGTGATGCTTGTGCAATTGAACCGGTCTGGAGCCGGGCAAAGCGTATTTCACCTGCACTTTCATGTCATTCCTCGCTGGGGCGGCTTACAAATGGCATTTCATAGTCGAGATGTTGAGAAGAGTGAAATTCTTACCGAACATGCCTCAAAAATACGTAGTGCGCTTGCCGAGATTGTCTAGCTGGATTCAGGATTCCGGAATGTGTTAACGAGAGGTGACTACCGACCAATTGGTTATTATTCGTACTTTCTGACGAATCGAATTGCACGCAAATTCGCCTGTAGGACGTAAGAAAAAAGTCGTGGGACTAGCGTCTGGGCTGAAAGAAGGGAGGAATTCATGCAGGAGTCGCTGACACTAGATCAAAAGAGAGATCTCTACCGGGACGGCTACATAATCGTCAAGGGTGCTGTTTCGGAAGAACTCACGGACGCCGCGCTACACCGCATCAACAATCCTGTCGAGGGCGAGTATGCGGGAGTAACAACACCGTTGACGGATTTGGTGAACGCCAGTTCTGTTACGCCAATCCTTCACGAGGCAATGGGTTACTTTGATCCTCCCATCGCGTGTCAAGTGGGAGTACTTCCAGTACGAGAACCTGGAAAGCACTACAACAACCTTGGATATCCCGACATGGATATGCCGTACTACGGAGCGGAGTCTCACATGGATGGGCTGTGCACGATAGGAGTACCACAAAAGCCGATCTCAGGAACGCCCGAAGAACGCTATCACCACTATATTTCATCTGGACCTAAGGGTGATATTGGTCGATCTCCCGAAGTAATGGGTCACAACAGCGTTCCTCTGTTTGAGGATCCAGAAATGACCTTAGGAAACGGTAGCTTTACAGCGTTTGTCTTTGTGTGCTTGAACGATCAAACTCGGGAAGGCTGCGGACAAACCGCATTGTTACGCGGTGCCCACCACGAGACAGAGAAGTTTTTCCAATGGCAACGGGCTCAAAACAATTGCATGGGTCCGGAAGGACCGGGTTGGCCACGCCTTAATTACGATGCTCCAAATGGATGCGGACACGTATATTTGCCGGAAGCGGTTCGAAGCAAGTTCCTCGACGAAACTTCTGAATCTACTCCCGATGGAGCCAAATGGCCTCGGCCGACGCAAGTCCTAATGGAAAAGGGCGATGCGTGCATAACGCTTTACCATATTCCTCACTCTGGTACGCGCAATGAGAATGGCACGGAGTCGCGCAAGAACATAATCTTTCGAATTCGAAATAAGAAACGACAGCCAAACGTCATGGTGAATGGAATCTCCGATCATCCCGACCGCGGTCAAAGAGGAGAGTGGCTGGAATTCGAAGAAGGCAACAATCCGTGGGAACGATCCAAGGACATGCTCTGCGACATGTGGGACGAATGGGCTGGTATGCAAGAAATTGCTCTCGAGGAGAAAGCAAAGGAGAGCACTACAGCACTGTAAGAACAGACGGTAGTTCTTGAAATCAAAGCTGAATAAATCGAATCGTTATCGAGTTTGAAATTCAACAGACTCTGCGAGGGAGTGTTCTGAATGAGGCGAAATTGCGAATTGGCTCGCGATTGGATACGCAAATTCTCGTCTTAACTTAGTGTACAAGCGACGATTGCAGACACAAAAAGCCCAGCGACTAAGACTCTTGGCGCGAGTCGAATCTAGGTGAGATTTCCAACAAGCATTAGTCCTGCATGCAAAGATCGAATGGTGCGGTCAGTCCGAAATTTAGGGAACGGGCTACTCTTCGAAAGAGTTTGCAATGTACTTGGGGCATGAGGGCATTTCGTCCGTCTTTTTGTACGCCCACACTGCTCAGAGTGGGATTTCGTGACATTTACCACACCCACAAAGACTTGTAGCGACTTGTAGCAACAAGATCTCAGACGATTCTTCACGATGAGAATTTGCTCTCGACATTCCTTACGCTGTCACAGGCATTGTTGTTGAATCGCGATGGATCAGAATTCACTAGATAGCTTGGCCAGCGAAGAGCCGCAAAGCCACCAATGGAACCGCACTTCACCGCTCGTGGTTCCGTTCTTTATAGGTCAACGATTCAAGTCCATTGTCGGAAGCGCGTTTAGTACCTTTCTGAACATCGCGGGTCCCGCCGCTCCCGTGTTCGTCTTACTTAGTGATGTTGGCGTGAGTTTGATGTGGCGGGTAGTCTTGGCGATCGCATTCACGTTCGTAGTTCAGTGCTTCGCAGCAGTAGCGATGTATTGGTTCTTCAAGTATCGCGTGGATGGCAGTACGGTCAGCGTCAGATCGGGCGTATTGGACAGGCACCGGACAGATGTTCCGTGGAATCAGGTTCGAGCAGTGAATGTGACGCGAGGTCCGTATGATCGACTGTTTCGCTTGGGACAGGTCTCCTTCGACACGGCTGGTTCCCAAGGAGCTGAGATTGAAATTCCAGGAATAAAGCTCTCACAAATAGAGCAGCTTGTGAAGCGTGTCAACACTAACAAATTCGAGGATGAAATTGTCAGGCCCACACAGAGCGAAACTACGCATGACTCAGAAGAGGTCGCTAATGAACAACCTGTTTCTCAGGGAGAGATCCTTTTTGAGTTGCAATTGCCCCAACTACTGAGAGCCACATTTTGTTTGGGTGGTGAGGTCAAAGCAGTTCTTAAAGGGGCTCTATCGTTTGCAGGGCTCTATGTGTTGCTGCGTTGGGGGTTGCACCACTTTGCAGGAGACAAGTCTGGTCCACTTCTCGACGCGCTGTTTGGGTGGATAGGTGAGCTTCCAGAGAACTTTCTTGTGGATGTGATGCGTCTACCAAAGCTGGCAGAAAGCATCCTGGCGATTTCTATTTTGGACTCGTCAGTTGGATTAGTGGCATTCTTCAGCTTGCTTGCGGTCTTTGTTTCGGTGCTCTCGTTGTTGATGGACCGCTGGCGTTTCATTAAGAAGAACTTTGGCCTTGTACTACGACACGACGACACTCACTTAGTAGCCGAAAGCGGCCTGTTCTCGAAGACACGGGTCACGGTAGTCAAGAACCGGATTCAGGAGATTTCCTTTGAATGCAACCTGCGAGAACGGCTATTGAATCGGGGCAAACTGACATTGCAGCAATCCGAAAGTGACACTGAGCACGAACTGAGTATTCCGTATGTAGATGTTCACACTGTTGATTGCATTGCTCGGCTGACGTATGGCAGTGATGCGCGTGATATATCACTTGGACCGTACTCGACTCGGCTTCTCAGAGTGTCTGCAGTTGACCTCTACATAAGCCTAATTGGCGTTGTAATGTTGTGGACTCCCGTTGCTATTGCTGCTATTGCCACCGTTATTCCCTATCTGCGACAGTTCTTGTGGCCTTATGCTTTGGTGTTGCCGGTCTATGGCATCGTGCATGCTTATTTGAGTTGGCGAAAGGAGGGCTACCTATTGGGAGATCGTTTCGTGATACGCCGTACCGGGGGTCTTGTTGCGTATAAGGTCCGCGCAGTTCGGTTGGAAAAGGTCCAAAATGTGGCGATTACGCAAGCGCTCATACAGAGAATTCGAGCCAGGTGTAATCTCAAGATCCAGTATGTGGTCGACTCCATCATCATCCCCTACTTGGACTTGGCTTCTGCAAAGTCGATGCGCTCTCGAGTACTCCACGTTGTAGAAAAAGAAAAGCTCAAATGGATCTAGACGAAATGGGTCTCCGTTCGTCTGAACTCACGGCCGAAAAAGAGTCAACACCGGTTGATTGGAACCGATTCCCCCCACGATTTATGGTTAGATCTGCGATTTCGGCAGCGCTAGCGCTCACATTTTTGGGACTTCCTTTACTTGCTGGCTTAGGTTGGCTTGTTTGCTGGTCGTACTCCATAGACCGGAACACAATGATCTGGATCGTGGCAAGTGTTTGGCTATTGCTCCTGATTGCTAAAGTTACTGAAAAAATACTAGTAGTGCCCAAGCGCTGTTTTGTCTTGAGGCGCTTAGATTTCACATTTAGGTCTGGATGGCTGGGACGAGAAGAGCTAGTAGTCCCGTTTAGCCGCGTGCAGGAGGTTGAGACTTCCTGCAATATCCTAGACCGAATCTTTCGATTGCGCTCGTTGCAGCTTCGACAGCCTGGAGAAAGCGAATCTATTGACGGCTTTGATCCCAACACTGTGTCTGTATTGCGCGACTACATTGGTCTCCGGATAAAGCGCATAGTTGAATTGGATTCTGCTGGTCGATCTTCTAGCGCAGTCAGCGACCACCAGAATTCTCGTGTAGAAAGTCCTCAATGCCAAAGCAACGAAGTAGTGATTGTGGATTCACTGCAACAATCTGTAGAACCAGTGTGGTGTAAGTTTGGGCATGTCGGAAGAGAATTCGTTGGTCGATTGGGCAGTGTGTTCCTTTTGCTTCTCGTGTTCATGTTCGCGGGAGTGACACTCTATACTTGGTTCTGGAAAGACGAAGGTTCTTTGTCGGCGGTCATTTTCTTCTCATGGATTCTGTTTTCTCTGCGGACACTCATCTATCCATTTTTGGAAGTTCCCAGACGCGGTTATGCACTGTGTGAGTCCGACATCCTCATAAAGCGAGGGCTGATCGCTACAACAAGATCGACAATCCCCTATGAAAGGATTCAGGACGTTTCTACAAGTAGTGGATTCATTGATCGACGGTTTGGCCTCAATACGCTTCACATTAGAGTGGCCAGTGCCGAGCCGTCGACTACAGGGTTTGTCTCGGTTAGGTTTTCGGGTGGAAGTAGCATTTCATTGAATGGCTTGGGCAAATCCGAAGCAGAAGCTCTCCGCACTCAAGTATTGGAACGCGTTAGCGAGTATCGTAGGAACCTGCAAAGCGAAAAGCCGTTATCGAATGACGCCTCTGGTCAAACAGTGCCGGAAAATTGAGAGCTCAGTGTTCAAGCTAGAGGTTGAGTAGTACCTTGTAATTGAATCGCCGCAATTGAGCCCCGGCCAAGGCGAAATTCAATGAAGTAGCACATCCAACGGTAAGAACAGCGAGTCTTCGCGGTTTTTTTGGGCCTCGCTACAATTCGTTGCGCTGGTTCAAGCCTTAGCGGATGGTTTGGTTGTCCAGCCAATGGCCATGGGTCCTACGGTCCTATCAGTCTTGTCGCAGATCCATAGGTAACCGGAAAAACGCGGCTTGCAACACAATCGAGACGGTGCCTTAACGCTTCTTTCGCTAAACGATATGAAAAAGCTTAGAAACATTGCGATAGTTGCTCATGTTGACCACGGAAAAACGACTCTTGTGGACCGTTTGTTGCAGCAAACCGTACTCGGTGAGCGAGATCGACTTGAGGAGCGTGCGCTCGATACCAACGAACTCGAGCGAGAGCGTGGGATCACAATCCTCTCCAAAGTTACCGCAGTAGAGTACAAGGGACATCGCATAAATATTGTCGATACACCAGGTCACGCCGATTTTGGTGGAGAAGTCGAACGCGTGTTGTCCATGGTCGATGCCGTCCTACTTCTTGTGGACGCGGTAGAGGGACCAATGCCACAGACACGGTTTGTGACGCGCAAGGCGTTTGACGCAGATTTGCAGCCAATCTTGGTAGTAAACAAGATTGATCGACAAAACGCCCGCCCATACGATGTCCAAGAAGAAGTATTCGAGTTGTTCGACCAGTTAGGAGCAACCAATGACCAACTGGATTTCAAGACCGTGTTTGCCTCAGCGACACAAGGAACTAGCGGATTGGATCTCGAACACCTCGACCAGAGCATGAATCCCTTGTTGGATTTGTTACTTGAGAATGTGCCTATCCCAAGAACTTCGGCAGGTCCCTTCCAAATGCAAGTCAGCACGTTAGATTATTCACCTTACGTTGGTGTAATCGGGATAGGGCGCATACATCGTGGTGTTGTCCATCCAAAAGATGAAGTCATTGCAATCGATCGCGAGGGCGAGCATCGAAAGGGCCGGATTCTTGCAATTCAAGCAAATCGAGGCCTAGAAAGAACCGAGCTTGAGCGTGGCGAAGCGGGCGACATCGTTTGCATAACTGGAATCGACGGAATTGAAGTATCCGATACGCTTTGCGATCCAGCCCAGCCAGAACGTTTACCCGCACTGGTAGTCGACGAGCCGACTGTGACGATGTCATTCTGTGTTAACAGCTCGCCGTTTGTAGGAAAGGCGGGTAGATTCAGGACGAGCCGACACCTCCGTGAGCGGTTGTTGACGGAAGCGTCGCACAACGTGGCGCTACGCGTAGCGACCACGCAAGACCCTGATAAATTCGATGTTTCTGGTCGAGGCGAGCTGCACCTTTCAATATTGATCGAAACTATGCGACGAGAGGGATTCGAGTTAGAAGTGTCAAAGCCCTCTGTGATTCTCAAAGAGGTGGAAGGACGACTACAGGAGCCATTTGAGCTTGTGGTTTTTGATATCGAACAAGGTCATGAAGGTGCGATTATTGAAGCACTGGGAGATCGCAGAGGAGAACTTGTCGATATGGTTCCAGATGCGGGCGGGCGTCTCCGCATTTCGTTTGTGGTTGCGACGAGACTGTTGCTTGGATTCCGATCAGAATTTGCAACCTTGACATCGGGGACGGGCATCATGACCTTTTCAACTGCAGGCTATCGAGATGCAATTGCTGGTGCGGAACCCAGCCGACGCAACGGTGCGCTTGTCTCAAATGCTAGTGGACTTGCTGTTGCGTATGCACTGTTCAATCTTCAAGAACGCGGCAAATTGTTCATTTCTCCAGGTACAGAAATCTATCCTGGAATGATTGTTGGGATAAACAGCAGACGGGAGGATCTGGTTGTAAATCCTATGAAGACAAAGAAGCTGACCAATATTCGGGCGGCTGCCAACGACGAGAATGTCCTCCTGACTCCTCCGTTGCCACTAACACTTGAAAGTGCTTTGGAATTGATCAAGGACGACGAGTTGGTCGAAGTTACTCCCGACGCCATCAGAATGCGAAAGAAATCGACGGCCAATAAACGTATGTCGAAGGAATTGCGAAGGTCAGCACTAGGCGCCAATTGACTTCGCGACCTCTAAAGGACGGACTCACTCTAGAAACCTCTAGCCTGAGTCGGGAGCGGATTCGTTGACGCTATCTGGTTCGGCAACTTTGTCAGCTACCCAGCTCAAGGATCGCACGTGTCCAAGACGTTTGCCTCGATAGAGTTCCGGCAAATCTATTTCTGTAATAAAGTCCAACCCCGTTTCTTGGGGGTCTCCCGGAAAGTAGAGGAAAACCGAATCTAGATGTTGCACCGTCTTCCACTGGGTGATCGAAACGTTTGGCGGCAACTCCTTTGGCAAGTCTGGATCACACACGGTAAATGCCCCAAGTCCTCCAAGGGGCGATGCAACAATATGTATGTCGAACTCTAACTCCTTTGGCAGGTTTTCGACAACGGAAATGGCAACTACACCCCCGCAGCTGTGAGCCACAATCTGGACGTTAGTAAACTCCTCGCCTCGTTGTTCTCTCAGTTCGCTTAACTCAGACAAGAACAAACTCTCTGCAAGCTCCGTGCGACGCCCCCATCCCCATCGGAAAAAGTACGTGTCAACGCTCTCATTGTCCATAACTTGCAATGGATAAACCCACTCAAACCCTCGCGCGGCAAAGCCGTGTATCGCTATCAATACTTCGTTAGTTGGCGTAATGTCGTGATCGAGAAGATGTAGACCTTTGCCTAGCTTCATTAGACGATTGCCGTTCTTGCGGACTTCCCGGTCTCCCCAGAGCTTATCCTTCCAGTCTCCAGAGTCTAGAGTTGTAATCCAAGGGTAATTTGCAGGTTTTTCTTCTTCCGCAGTGCAATTGAACCCGACAAGCAGGATGCAAATCGCAAAGCAAATGCAGGGGATAGGGTGTGCCACTGATGGAAGGAGACGCGAAGTGATGCAACTCATTAGTTCGTAGAATTAGAGTAACAGGTTAGCTTATTCGTTCAGAGTTCACAGACCAGTTGCAACCACCGACTGGTCAATGAAGCTCTTCAATTGACCATGGCAAATTCGATAAATCCACAACAGCCAGAATTACCGCCAGAGTTTCTCCCCGAAAACGTGGCCAAGTTGTCTGACGAGGAATCTCAGCTTCAGGATGCACGATGGTTTCGTTCTGGCGAACCATTTCGCTCGATGCATAAGAACAACCCTTGGCTGAAACCTCCTGTAGGAGGAAACGGCGTTCCAGCCATGCGACCTGACGGCTCATTGACGGAGCGCTTTCGGTGTCCGTTGTTTGAGGCGGGACGCAGTGCCGAAGGCGGCGGGTTGAACGGAACGCCCTACTACGACACGACTGTGCCACGAAAGCACAACTATTGGAAGCAGTTTGACGATCTGCCCCATGAGACAAAAGACATTAATAAGGCTCGCCACGATCTGAACAAATATGGGTTCTGCCTCATCGAAGACGCTATGAGCGAATACCAGTGCTCTTACATGCGCCAACGATTGGAGAAGCAAGCAGAGGCTGAGAGAGAGTGCGGACTAGCCGACATGACTCCGCACTTTCACATTATGTGGACCTTGGTTAACAAGGGCGATTGTTTTGCAAAGTGCATAGAGTTCAATCCCGAGTGGGTGCAGGGCGGAGCAATGATTGAGCAGCTCAACTATGAACTTTTGGGCCCTGGCCACTATGCATATTCCTTTGCTTCCAACATCGCTCGTCCGGGAAGCTATCCGCAGAATCTGCACCAGGATTCCGGGGCGATCCACCCTATACAAACGCCGAGTGCTCCGATCTTGGTGAACACCGTGTACATCATGCAAGATGTAAACGAGGTAAACGGGGGCACCTTGGTTATTCCAACAAGCCATAGACTCGTTTCGCAGACGCCTCCCGGTGAAGAGGTCGGCGCGTTACCGCCCGCTGTCAACGTCGAAGCCAAGAGTGGAACCGTAATGCTCATGGATGGACGTCTCCTACATGGAACTGGCGTCAACCATACCGATGAGTGGCGCTACATCATGACGAACTCCAATGTCAAGCAATGGCTAAGGCAACAAGAAAACTGGCAATTATCAATTGATCCCGAAGTGCTGGAGAATGCATCCGACAAGCTACTCCAGCGCATGGGTTACTTCTCTTCAGGATTGCTAGAGATCGGGAGCTACTCCGGACCCAAGACAACGGTCGCCACGCGTCTGGCAATGGAAAAAGGAGACTATTCGCGGATCAGATCGCTCGATTCGCCCGTTCCAGCCAAACTCAAAGAGAATTTGCACATCTACAAGATGAAACGTCACATTGATGCGCGAAGGAAAGCAAAGGCCAAGAATCAGGCAGAGAACACAGCTCAGAAGCAATCCGCATATTGACCGCAGGGTAGCTCAGCTTAATTTCTGCATCCCATTCTGAGAGCGGAGATTCGTCAAAGATTTTGCTGTCCTAGAATGCATTGCCTTATTCACTGAGAATTCCTCAACAACCAATAGCGGACAAAAGCATGAGTACAGACGATGCACTACACGCAATCCACGCGGCAGACGTACCTTCGAGGCCACGCAGGTCCAACTATCCCGAACCATTTAGGTCGCGAGTAGGTGAACGAGAGAAAAAACCGCTTGGCGAGGCGTTTGGACTGAAAAACTTCGGTGTCAATTTCACGCGGTTGCCACCTGGTTCGATGTCGGCTCTTATGCACGCCCACAGTAGACAGGATGAACTTGTATTCGTCTTACGAGGCAAACCAACACTAGTCACTGAGACTGGCGAAGTGATTTTGGAGGAGGGTATGTGTTGCGGTTTTCCTGCGCAGGGCGAAGCTCATCACCTCGTCAATCGAACAGGCCAAGATGTCATCGTATTGGAAATTGGAGATAGAACTGCAGGAGATGAGGTTCGATATCCTCAAGTCGACCTTAGAGCGGGCCTTCGAAAGGATGGGACATGGGGATTCAGCCATGCCGACGGTACACCCTACACGTAGAAGGTTCAGGCTCGAATTGCAGTTGGAATACAGAAAGTCTAACCATAATTGAGTGTAGTTCGTTGGGCAAATCACTAACTTAGTTGGCGTTTTTGCGTGATTGTCCGCAAGCTTGTTCGTAGGTATCCAGCTCTTCTATACCCAGCCTTTCGAAAATACTGGACCGCTTCCTTTGCCTATGTAGGCGCCACCAACCTGATGATCCTCGGTCAGGGCTGGCTTATCTTCAAACTGACGGGTTCTCCATTACAACTTGGATTCCTGGGCGCGGCAGCAGCCGTGCCAGGAATTGTCGTGAATTTGGTTGGAGGAGTCATTGCCGACCGCTTCGACAAGCGGACAATATTGCTGTGGACAGGTTCCTGCAATACTGCATTGCTAGCGGTGTTGGCCATATTGGACATCAGTGGTTTGGTTGCGGTATGGCATGTTTTAGCAATTGCAGCGTGCTCTTCGTTGGTGACAGGCATCGATTGGCCCGTTAGAGCAGCGATCTACCCATTGCTGGTGAGGCGTCATTCATACCTAAGTGCAGTTGCGCTCAATTCATTCGTTTGGCAATCATCTCGCACCACGGTGCCCGCGATCGGCGGAGCAATACTCCTTTTCGGGGGTACAGCCACCGTGTTTGCAGTTGGTGCCATAGGGTTTTGCGCCATGCTTCTTGTTATGTTCACAATTCGAACTCAGGAGGAGCAGCGCGTTGTCTCATCCCCGGTGAAGGAGCTAGTTGAGGGAATTGTGTTCATTTACAAGCACGACCTGTTCAAATGGCTATTGGTACTGACGTTTCTAGGGATGTTCTTCGTTCAGTCCTATGTTCAGCTAATGCCATACATTGTGGAATTGCTCGGACAGAACGAAGCCGTCTATGGGTTGCTGCTAGCTGCCGGTGGCCTCGGCTCAGTAGTGGGGACAGCAATCGTTGGCGGAATGAAATGGAGTCGGATATCAGGGAATTTCATGCTCGGAGCAGCCATGCTCTCTGCGATAGGAACAATTGCACTAGCGCTCGTTGTCGTGCGGAATTTGCTGCTGGCTGCCTTTCTGCTTGCCTTGATAAGTGCGATTTTCGCCGCTATTTTTCAGATCAATGCGATGGCAACAATGCAGTTGGCCGTTCCGCAACGACTTCGTGGCAGAGTCATGGGATTCCACACGGTTTGCTACAACCTGATCCCATTGGGTGGCCTTTTCTTGGGATTTCTCACCGAGTCGTTCAACATCGTGGTGGCCATGGCGACGGGTTGCCTTGTCTACTTTCTCGTTATTGCCTATGTCGGCTCTACCAATTCGACTATACGCAACATTGGTCGAGAACCGATACGAGAAATGGTTGTTTGAGTGACATTTCGTGGATGAGTAGCGCGCACTAGACGATCTTCAACGTGTAGTACGTAGATCGCTTCCCAAATATATTGAATTCTCTTAACTATTAGGGTATTATGAATCATTAGGTCAAAAAATTCATATGTAATCTTAATTTTTAGACGCAAAATGGACTTTATAAATAGATTTTTCGACTTACCTGATCGATCCTGTTTCATATTTGGACCTCGTGGTACCGGAAAGTCGACATGGTTACGAAATCGATTGCCTTCAGCAGTGTATCTGGATCTGCTAGACCCTCGACTGACACGAGAGTTCATGGCAAACCCAGACCAAATACGAGAACACATTCCTAGACGAGATGGAAGTACAACTGTGATCGTAGATGAGATCCAAAGGGTTCCGCAATTGCTTTCCGTGATTCATGCGTTGTTGGAGGAACCAAACCCGCCGAAGTTCATCATGACCGGCTCAAGTGCTCGCAAGTTACGCCGGCAGAATGTCGATTTGCTTGGGGGACGTGCCGTACTTCGGGCTTTTCATCCATTCATGGCGGCCGAATTGCCTTCGTTCCAGCTTGATGAGGCACTTGTAAGCGGAACTCTGCCATTGATCGTCGCAGCCCAGGATCCCGTTGATGTCTTGAATTCATACATCAACCTGTACGTTGACGAAGAAGTGCGTACCGAGGCCTTGACACGGAATGTGGAGCGATTTATACGGTTCTTGGAGGGAGTCAGCTTTTCCCACGCATCTCTGCTCAATGTTAGTAACGTCGCTAGGGAATGTCACGTGCCACGCAATGTCGTTGAGTCCTATGTCGCTATATTGCTTGATCTACTCCTGGCCTATCAGGTGCCTGTTTTTTCTAAGCGTGCGAAGCGTAAATTAGTCGCGCACTCCAAGTTCTACCTCTTCGACGCCGGCATTTTTCGCACGTTGCGACCCACCGGTCCTCTTGATAGACCGAGCGAGATCGATGGGGCAGCTCTTAAAGGTCTGGTTTCCCAGAACTTGAAGGCATGGACTGACTATAGAAAAGGTGATTCCAAGCTTTATTTTTGGCGAACGCGGGCTGGTAGCGAGATTGACTTTATCGTTTATGGTCGAGAGAACTTTGTGGCGATCGAAGTAAAGAACTCTGATCGCATCACAAGTCAGGACGTTCGAGCGCTCAACGCGTTTGTTTCCGACTATCCACAAGCGTCGCCCGTCCTCCTATATCGGGGTGAAGCGCCGCTTGAAGTAAGAGGGGTTTTGTGCCTTCCAGTCGGCATGTTTTTGCGTAGTCTCGCCCCGCACGAATCGCTTGATTCAGTTATTGAGAGCTGCGTCAACTGAGTTAGGGCCAATCCACTCGAGGTGCGATTGCAAAACACAGCTATGTCGTTAAGATTCCCCTCGGTTCCAAGCCAAGCAGAACGCGTCCGGCATCGCCCAAGTGGTGTGGCGACACGGTGGTGTGCTGTTGCACTACTCGGACATCTCTCGCGATTCGGTTAAGTGGACTATCCAAGAAGTTTGACGAAGTTCCTGCTGCTTCCAGCAGGAAATCCACGCAATCGATCGCTGCCTTAACCGTGTCACAAGCCAAAACGTGGGCCAGTGCTCGATCTTGGTCAGTTAGATTGGATTCTCGTTGACAAACTTCCCAAACATGCTTCGCATGTTCGTAAATTCCAGCTCGTGCGCTACGCAATCGTGCTTCGGCGTGGGCAATGGCCAAGTGCGCAATGTGTCTCTCTTGAAGTTTCCGTGATGAAAACCTCGGAGTTTTGCCGCGAGCAAGCTCACGGAATGCATCAATGCCGGCTCTTGCAATTCCAAGAGAGACGGCAACCTTGTTGAAAGTTAAGCGAACTCCCAATGGGATCTGCAATTGTCTGGATTGCATCGTGCCCTGACCCAGAGTAGGGACAAGCCGATTACAAGGTACAAGAGCATTGACCACTCTAACGTCGTGCGAGCCTGAGCCGCGTAGACCAGTTACATGCCACGTGTCAACTATCTCGTAATCTCCGTGCGGAATCATGGCGTAACGGAGAGTGTCGTCCGTTGGCTCTCCATTCTTTGTCGTACGCACAGTCGCACCAAACGCATTGGCATTGTGTATGCCGCTAACGAATTGCCATTGGCCAGAAACCAAGTAGCCTTCCTTAGTAACTTCTGCATTCCCGACAGCTGCAGTCGAACCGGCCAATATGGTGCGGGGATCTGCCACAAGATCTCTGCACGTATCCATAGATGGACCTACAAGGCCGAAGATTTCCATACCAATCATTAGGTTCCAGCCTGCTGCACCACCCGCACGCGAGATTGTTTCGATCACTCGCATTTGGGTGCAGGTGTCTGCGTCCAGACCACCAATCTCGACTGGAGCTGCGGTGCGATAGAGATTTAGCTCAGCCATGGCTAGAGCGATCTCCTGGCTAAGCCTGCGGTTCGCCTCTGTCTTTTGAGCGTCCGCTTGAATTGCACCGATTAGAGATTGCGCGTGGGATATGAGTGTTTCCGATTGCATCAATCAGCCGTTGGTTTGTGGTGAATCTGCTCGATGCTACTGCTTTCTCGGAATTCTCCGAATCAGTAGCAGTGACAATACACGTAAGGACTGCATTATGGCAATTGCAATTGCGTACCGGCTTTCTTCACCAAGTTCTGGAGACTTTCGCCGCACCATGTTTAGAAACCAAAAACGGATCCGACATCGCACGAAGTTCGCGCTAAACGCAATCGATACATATGCTCGAGCAAGCGCTTTTCGTTGCTACCTCTCCGGCGATCTCGACTGGTGGATCAAAAGTGCTTGCTTACAATTGCCATCGCTTCTTGTACTGTAGCCCCACGCAACGCGATGGCCACCGAATCCAATAATTCTGTTGTTCTCAGATGCGACAACTGCAATGCAGAGCTGACTGGCAGCTTTTGCTCCGAGTGTGGCCAGAACGACAAGAACTATGACCGATCACTTTGGAGAGTGGTCGGGGATCTCTTGCGGGAACAGTTTGACATTCACTCCCGCATATCACGAACTCTACGCATGCTTTTTCTGCAACCCGGCGAGTTAGCCATCGAGTTTAGGCAGAATCGGCGAGCGAGTTATGTCGCTCCAATCCGAATGTATCTTTTTAGTAGTCTGCTCTTCTTCTTCCTTGCAGCCATCGCACCAACTGACGAATCTGGCGGCCCGTTAGTTGACTTCGTGTACGACGGGAACCAAGACTACGATGAGCAAGTGTCAGTCGATAGCTCGGAGTCCCAAAAAACTGACACCCTCGCAAGCAGCATTGATGAGCACGATCAGTCTCAAGAAACCCCTCAGCCACAACTCGGTGACTCCGAAGTTGACGAAAAGCAAGAAATTAATGTGGATGCGACTGACGATTGGGTGGAGAAACTTCGCGAATTAACCAATGATCGAGTGCACCAAATGGCTCGTGAGGTGCTGATTCGCCCGGACGAGTCTAACTCGAAAGGCATTCTTTACCTTTATCTCACTCCCGTGCGCGAGGGAGAGGTGGTGGACAAGCTTTACGTTCGATTTCTGCCGCTCGTAGTAAAGGTTACCTACGACCATGAACAACTATGGAAAGATGTACGAAACAATCTAGCCTTAACAATGATCGTACTGTTGCCGTGGCTTTTGTTCACGTCGGCGTTGTTTCACTCGGGATCTGGAATACGACTGGTTCACCAGCTCGTATTCTGCATGCACGTATTTGCCCTCGCATTTCTTGTCTTGTCGCTAGAAATCCTGCTTGTTAGGTTCCTCTTGGATCAAGTGGAGGGCACATGGCGCATTTCTCTATTGGTTTCTGGAGCCCTGCTGGTTCATACCTTTGTGGCCTACCAAAATTTCTACAGCAATGGTCCTATCGCAGGATTCTTCAAATTCTTTTTTCTAATGTTGCTGTATTGGTTTGCGTGGTCAATTTCATTTCTGCTGGTACTCGCGTATTCAGTCTTTTCGCTCTAACTCACCGGATTGCGCTGCAGATCTCACTAAGTTTGTCGATCATCGCGTCTACCGTCCGGTAGCCGGCTTGAAATATTGCCGTCGCATTAATCGACCCCCATCCAAATCCTAGCTTCTCAACGATTTCGATACGAGACTTGATCTTGTCCATATCTTTGTAGAACGTCTTGCCTTCTTCGTCTTGAGGTGGGGAGTCCAACATCATTTGAAAACCGAGCGCGTCAGGATCGCGTCCCGACCGCACAGCATGTTCCTTTATGGACTCTACAGCTGATTTGGCCCAGTCCAAGTCCGTTAAGGGCATCGCTAGCCACCCATCGCCAAATTCCCCTACCCGACGTAGCGCTCGCTTCCTCATGCCTCCGATCCAAATTGGAATTTTGTCTCCTTGAGGGGGTTTGGGCTCAAACGCCATGCTATCGGCAAAATAGTGCTTGAATCTATAACTAATTGGGTCTTGACCCCAACATGCCCGCAAGACTTGTATGGCCTCATCGGTACGTTTGCCGCGGTTTCGGAAGGACTCTTGAAGCATCTCGAACTCTGACTCTTGCCATCCAACACCCACTCCAAGGCGCATTCGACCTGCGGAAAGAATGTCGAGCGTCGCTACTTGTTTCGCAACTAATACTGGTTGGCGTTGGGGCAGCACAAGCACCTCGGTCCCAATTCCAATGGACTTGGTATTTGCAGCAATAAAGGAGAGCGTTGTCAGGGCTTCAAGAATGGGCATGCGAGAAGGGTAGTGGGGAGCCGCACGGGTTTCTGTCGGATAGCCCATGACCACATGATCAAAAATGTCAATGTGGTCATAGCCAATTTCTTCAATGGCCTTTGCAAGCCGAGCAATAGCTTCTGGACCTTCTCGAAAGCTGATGGCTGGAAATTCAACTGAGAGTTTCATCACTTATCGCAAGCGCTGTCTGGTGCCACAGGACTAAGACCTAGCACTTACTTGAGGATCTTGTGCGGAATGGCTTTAAGGGGACGAGAGCGAGACTTAGAGTTTACAAATGAAAACAGCAGAGCCTGGGGAGGCTCTGCTGTCCAATCATTGGGGTTAGTCTAGCCAACCCCCTATGACTGTAAACATACGACCACCTCCTTTACCAACCACGATTGCCGAAAATTATACACTCGGGAAAGTTGATGGGTGGTTCAATCTGTCCCAGGCATATTCAACTGTTCAATTCCGCAAGAACCGTGCCTTCGGCTGTGTGCAATCCTGCTTGGTTTTCGTTCCAGACTGTCAGTTCCACGAGCTTTTGGTTGTCATGGATGAACTTTCTCGCAACATTTCCGTATATGGTGTTTGTGTTCCCAACGACGTTGGGATGTCGTACGCGCGTACTTAGCGATCGGATAGTCGCATCGTCGCCTGCCCAATCGGTCGCTGCTTGGCAAAGCCAGCAAACTCGTTGCGGACCCCAGTCAAACTGCCCTGGCATGTTTCGCCGTTCTTGAGCGTGCTTTTTGTCGTACCTACCGCCACCTCCTAGATCTGAGGAATCCTCGGCCTCTAGTGCTTGTCGAGGACTGCGGCCCGTACCCACGACTCCGTGTGTAATATAGAAAAAGCTCGGTTACTGTGTAGGTGCCCTTGGGAAGTGTAGGTATAGCTTCACCTTCTACGACATCGTCCCACTTTCGTGGTTCGGAACCTCGACGGCTGCGCTCAAAAACCAGAGGATCTGGAGATGTAACGGAAACGTTTGTCTTGGTTTCGCGGTCATACTGCATGGTGCGGCCGCCGCCAAGGTTCTTATAGCGAGCCATATTGGTCTTCTTCGTGGCGACAAGTTCATTTCGGTTGTTGAAGTACTCCACCAACGCTTTGCAAATGCAGAATTCACCGATTCGGTCGCTTTGCTTTCGTTCGATTCCGATCACCGTTTCCTGAGCACGTATCGTGTCCCCACGCCATATCGGACGGACAAATTTGATTTCGCCGCCGGCATAGTTCATAGGAAAGTGGGCAGAGGAAGTTCGCCGCCAGTCGATGGTGCCATTGATTGCTGCCGAGATTCCTAGACTGACACCATATATGAACATGGGTGGTGCGGTTATGGATTGGAACCGACTCTTCGCCGCGTACTCTTCGTTGCGCCACAACGGGTTGTAGTCGCCGACACCGTCTCCGAATCTTCTAATGTTGTCAAGACTGGCTTCTTTAGAACCGCGTGAGGGAAGGGCAGTGCCGATTCCCTTGCTGTATTCCTCTTCGAACTCGTCAAGTGTGGTGATCAGTTCTGGCATTACTGCAAACTCCGATTTAAAGACAAACTTAGGTCAAATGAGCCCGCGAACACACTCTCACTTGCTAGTAAACAATTGGCTGTCCAGTAGGACCCACAAGTCGCTTAGCGTAGGCCGTGACGCTCCAAGATAGTCCAATAGGCTTCGGGATTGGGAATCGTAAGCATCGATCGAACGTCTTGAGCATTCAATTGCAGCATTTCTTCAAAGGGCTGAGCAGGCAGCCAACTAGCTCTACTTCCAGCACGATAGGCGCGCCACAACGCACGTATCGTTCCTCTACCGTATCCCTTTGCCAACCGTCTTGCGCCGACAATCACTATGAATGCTGCACCTGGGTTACGCATTTGGGCATAGGTGAAGGCTAGAAGGCACGCTTCTCCAAGGGGTTCACGCCCGTATTGCGTCAATGCATGCCAAAGGTCGTGCATGTCTCGAATTCGGTTGGTGTAACGAAGCAAATGTGGATTCTGAATGTTCTCTGTTGCTTCGTAGCTTGCTTCTACCAATCCGTCGGCCGATAGTTGTTCAGATTGGACGAATTTCAGATAGACGGCCGCGAGAGAATCTGCCTCAAGTAGTGCCAATCTCTTGCGGTCTCGAAGCGTGTCGAGTAGATCGATCCCTTCGCGTAGGATACGTTCTCCTGTCGGCGAGGATCTGAAGCGTTCAAAGCCGCGTTCGAGCGACTTTCCGCGCATAGCCGATACAACCCTAAACACCTGTTCGGTATCGTCGGGATTAGCGATGAGAGCCCGAACAGCAATCCATGCTCTCTTGAATCGGAAAATCCGATCTTTGAGTCCTCCGGATATACTTGTGGCCGATTCGCTCGCTGCGAGGCCAACGGGTTCGTTGCTGTGCCGTGGTTCTGAAGAATCTGCCATTTTCAATCTGTAGGTATTGATAGTGAAACTTGTTGCGTTGCCGTACGTCCTTCGTCTATAAGTAGAGCAATGCCACCGGAAGCCAACGCACCGTCATTCGCCTCTAGTACTCTTTTTGCGTCGAGATATCCAACTAGTGCAGAGCCTTTGGCCTCGATCGCAAAATCGTAGGTTCGCCCCAATTCCAATGTGCACGGAGCCTGAGCAAGGATCGTTGTACCATCCAACTCTCGCAATAGCATCAACTGATTCTGATCTGTAACCACGAGTGCGTAGTAGCGTCTCATTCCTTGCACACGGCACGCGATACCAACGCGTTTAACGAGGTGGGGAGTTACGTCTGCACTTAGCCTATAGTCGGACCAATCTCGATTTCCATAGAGCATCAATCCCGTTTCTTTGTTTTGAATGAGTCGGAAACTCTCTCCCCAATGATGGCAGGCATCGACGCCATTGACCCATGCACGTCTCCACATTTGCCCAGGCCGCTGTCGAAGCGTAGCCCGCGGAGCTCCAGACCAATCAAGTCTGTCGAGAAAAACGCATCCATTGGACTCTGAATTTAGTACTTCAAGCCCAACACAAGAGATCGGATAGCCATCAACGTCAGGAATTTGCCATTCCAATGTCGTGGGTTCCGATCGGTTCAACTCACGCTGGGGTCCGTTCTGAAATACAACTTCGTCCTGATCGTTGAATACACCTATGCACAGCGCAACGGTTGTCGGTTCGTATGAGCTTGTATCAAGCGAGACTGTGCTGGTGACCAATTGGCCTGAATTCAGTGTGGGGCTCGCCATCAGTGCGTATCCGCGCCCCCCGAAATACTGAGCAGTTTCGAGTGAATCGATGAATGTGCTGGAAGTAGCTCGAATTGGTCCATCTCCATTTAAGTCAAAACTGATTTTCAAGGCACGGTTCTGTGTACTCGGACAGACCGAGTTTTCCAATTGACAATTAGCTCCAGCAAAGCCTTGCACTGATCCGGGGTAGGAAAAGTGAAATCGAGCTCCGTTTTTTGGAGGATTATCTGTGGTGCCGTGGAGCAGATTGGTGGTTCTAACAAGATTCCTTGTAATTGTTGCAGCATCGGTAATCCCTCCGCCACTGTCTGCAGTAGGTACGTAGCAAATATCGGCTACCGGACCGCGCCAGTCAGGTCCAGAGTCTATGCCTTCCAACCCATTCCGGATACCCATGAGACAACCCAGATTCCCAGAATTGCAGTCCGTGTCCCAACCAGCGGTATTCACAATGTTGAGCGACTTGTGGAAGTCGCCATCTCCATGAAGGAACGCCAGAATGATCAGCCCGTGATTCGGCACGATGTGGCAGTTTCCTCCGTACTTGTCATAGCCGTAAGTGGCTTTTAGTCTTCCGAACGTCTTTCGCCAGTCGTCGCCCGCGTCAGCATGCCACTCTCGAATGTCGCTAATCATTTTGACGAGGAGTGAATCCTGAGGAACGCAACTCAGGCCCGTGTCTATGAGTGCGTCCAAATCTTGTTCGACGTAGGCCTGCGCCTCCATGGCAGCAAGAATCTGCGCGCCAACAATAGCTTCCCCATCATGAGAAACTGAGGCGGCACGTCGGGCAAAGTCAGCTGCTTTTTCGGGGTTTCCGGGATTGACCATTGCCCATCCATCGATGAAGATTTGCGCTCCGATTTGCTCGGCAACCACTTTGCCATTTGTGGCAATCGAGCCACTTAGCGGGGCATCGATTCCCGAAGTTAGCCGAAGGTAGGCAGTATGTTCAGTTGAGTTGCCCAAGCCTCCCCACCACAAGACTGATCTGCCGTTGATGAGGTAGTTGAGCCACGTTCTACCGATTTGTTTCGGAGTAAGTTCTGGATTAAATCCATAGTCCTCCAATGCACGGATGAAGGTAAACGTTCCCGAAATGTCATCATCAGTGACGACAAGGCGAACTCCAACTTTCTCATGGACGTAGTAGTCAATTTCTCCGAGACGCGTTTCTATAAGTTCGTTGGTCCAGCCTTCAAATGGTCGGCCCAAGTAGACTCCGATGATCTTCCCCAGAACGCCCGCATATGTGCGAAGTTCATAGTATGAGGGCGTAGAAACGTCAGTTGTTGGACGATGACTCACGCGCGCTTCCGCCATTTGGCTAACCACTGTTTACCTTAGCTTACACACAATTTTAGATGCTAGAACCATTCCGCTTGTCTCAGTAATCTTGTTAGGGGCGCTAAGAAACGCTTGTCAAGTACATCTGTAGAATTGGCAGCGATTTATTTGGATTTGCGAGGAAGACTGGTTATGAGCGATGCATTGCAAGAGGCATACGATACCCTGAGTACAGGAATTGGAACTAGCTCTGCTCCAACAGAATGGTTCGAAATCACCCAAGATCGCATTAATGACTTCGCTGATGTGACTATGGATCACCAGTGGATCCATATCGACGAATCACGGGCCCAAGACGGACCTTTTGGAACGACCATTGCCCATGGCCATTTGACACTGTCGATAATGGGGCACCTGCCGCGCATGGTTGCAGAGACCGGACCACGACTCAAAGGACACAAGCTCTCTATCAACTACGGATTTGACCGCGTTCGTTTTCCAGCTCCAGTTCCGGTGGGCGCCCGCATTCGGGCGCAAAGTACGTTGAAGAGAGTTGAAATCAAAGGCGGCATGATCGAAACCATGAATGAGGTGGTTGTGGAAGTCGAAGGACAAGAAAAACCTTGCTGCGTTGCTGAGAGCCTGGGACGGTTGGTGTTTTGAACACTATGCTCCGACAATAAGAATTGACTTCAACTACCTTTTCTAACGTTAGGATTTGGAACGGAATATCCGGAGAATATTCCGAATACGATTCAGTTTCAATAGCCGATGGGAAAATTTCTGCACTAGGAGAGCGCAATGCTCATTCACGCACCATGGATGGGCTCACGATCATTCCAGGGCTGATCGACGCCCATGTGCATATGACATTGGATCCGAAAATCCCTTCTCTTAAGGAACAACTGTCACAGTCTGACGATGAAATTCGTGCAAAGATGCGCGTTCGAGCACAGGAGATGGTGCGTTCGGGTATTACAACGGCTCGGGACCTTGGAGGTGGAAGGTGGCTTGAGCTGGAACTCCGCGATCGAATAAATCGCGGCGAAGTCGCCGGACCCAGATTGCTCTGTGCTGGGCAACCTTTAACAAGCAAGAACGGACATTGCTATTTTTGGGGTGGCGAAGCGACTAACAAATCTGAGATTAGTGAAGTAGTAGATCGCCAGCATGCACATGGTGTCGATTTGATAAAGATCATGGCTACAGGCGGAATGTACACCAAGAATAGCCAACCAGGCAGAGCCCAGTTCGAACAAGAGGAAGTGAGCCTTGCTGTAGAGATCGCCAACCGATTGGGCTACTCAGTAGCTGCTCACTGCCACGGAACGGAAGGTATTGCGCATGCAGCCTTCGCAGGGGTTGCAACAATCGAACACTGCTCTTGGTTAGATACCCAGGGGTCTAGAGCTGGTTGTGACAAAGATATTTCACGCGAAATAGCCCGTCGCGGCATTTGGGTGTCACCGACTATCAATGCCGGATGGGCAAGATTCATGGGTGGAGACGGAAGATTTGAAGCTCACATCAAGAAACTCTTTAAAGACATGAAGGAATGCGGCGTGAAATTCATCGCTTCCACCGACGCGGGAATTCCCAATGTTCTGCATCACGAATTGTCTCGTGCGCTGCAGGTATTCGCATCCTTGGCAGGTTTGAGTCCAGTAGAATCCTTGCTATCAGCCACAACCCATGCGGCCAATGCGCTTGGGATCAAAGAATCTACAGGTACGATTGAAGTCGGCAAAGACGCAGATTTGCTGTTTTTGGAGGGCGACCCACTGCAGGATTTGGCAGCATTGCAACAACCAGTCCTAGTTGTGGCGCGCGGCAGGGAATATAGCACTCGGAGTTGAACATGGAATTCAGAACGGAAACTAGGGCTTGGATAGAGGAAAACTGTCCAACATCAATTCGTGAACGCGATAAGACTCCGTCAAGGGAAGAAATTTCGTCATGGCGAAGTCTATATTTTGATCGCGGATGGAGTGCACCCACCTGGCCTTCCAAATACGGAGGAGGGGGCCTCGAAGGTCCGGAGGTCAGGATCCTGCAGGAGGAGCTGAGACGGGCAAATGCAGGCGTTCCGGTTGGGGGAATGGGCTTGACCATGATCGGTCCTGCACTGCTTGAGTTTGGCAGTGAAGAGCAATGCTACGAACACTTGCCGTCAATAGTGCGTCAGGAAATCGTGTGGTGCCAAGGTTATAGCGAACCTGGGTCCGGATCAGACTTGGCAGGGCTGCAGACAAAAGCCATCGAAGATGGCGATGACTACATAATCAACGGGTCAAAGATCTGGACTTCTGGGGCAGACCATGCAGATTGGATGTTTTGTCTAGTTCGCACTGACCAAAATGCATCGAAACACGAAGGTATTTCCTTCATTCTGTTTAGCATGAAGTCCCCAGGGGTTACTGTTAAACCCATAAGACTCATTAGTGGTGCATCGCCTTTCTGCGAGACGTTTTTTGACGATGTTCGCGTTCCAAAGCGGAATGTCGTCAGTGAGGTCAACAAAGGTTGGACAGTTGCCAAACGGCTGCTCCAATATGAGCGCACTTCAATCGGTGGAATGGGTGGAGGAGGTAGTGTTGCAAGTCGTGGTCGCGTGCGCACAATTGCTGATGTGGCGAAGGAGTGCGTTGGCGAGAACGACGGCCGAATAGCTGATCCGGATTTGAGGGATAGATTAGTTTCGCATCGAATCAATGACCAAGCTTTTGCACTCACAGCACGTCGTACTGGGGAGGAGGGGCGAGCAGGGGTAGCTCCAACCTTTGTTTCCTCGATGCTTAAGTACTACGGTACCGAGCAAAACAAGAACCGCTACGATCTCTTGATGAGCATGAAAGGCGTCAATGGCTTGGGATGGACCGGCGAAGACTTCGATAGAACGGACTTAGACATTACTCGCCAATGGTTAAGGTCCAAGGCGAATTCGATAGAAGGAGGAACTTCCGAGGTTCAGCTCAATATCATTGCCAAAAGAATATTGGGACTGCCGGACTGACGGTACCCTTGGAACATCTTGACAGCTTCCGGTCAGCGAAGTGAGTCGATAACGTGTTTCAGAACTGAAATAGACGCAGAAATTACTGAGGAGTACTGAAACTTCAGAAGATTTCGAATGCACAATTTCCCATCGCCAAATTATCTTGGGCTCTTTGTTCGAGGCGGAACTAGCTGGTTAGCAGAAGTTGCAACGGGCATCAGGAAGTCGGCGAGCTCCGCGACGATGTCTTCAAGTGAGTGGGGGTTGATTTCAAGATCTCCAACGAGTCGATTCCATAGTTGACGCTTCAATGGGTCGTTAGAAAAAATTGGTGACAACCCATCGGGGATTTCGATTGGAATTTCTGTGCCCCTCCTTACAAAGGTTGCTGCTATAGACTGAGCTAAAAGGGATTGATCGATATCGAAGGCCTTGCTGATAATCCACAAATCATAGTAGTCCTTAATTCTGCTATTGGCTAAACCAAGATCTACCAACGCTTGGAATTTCTCTGCTATTACTGTCTCGTGAGCGTAACCAAGCAACCGTGGAGAGGGCATGTCAAGCAATACAGGATAGTCGAGCCATTTGGCAGGCGGCTCTACGGCATCTCCAAAACCCACATCCACATGGACAGCAATTTGTGCTCCGCCAAAATCAGCTGTTGTTCGGTGGCGGACGCCACCGTAGGGATCGTGTGATCGAGTGGCGTCAATCCGAATTGCATCGACATCAAAACGCACACCGTCCGGGTGCTCTTGGCAGAGAATTTCTGCAAAAACAGATCGGATAAATTGCTGTGATGGTTCTCCATAACCAAGCAGGTCGAGGTCACGCGTACCGCGTATTGGCTCGTAAAACCATGTCATGAATAACATCGCACCTTTTAATACAAACCGGTCGACATGTTTTGATTGCGCAAGCCGAAAAAGTAGACGCTCGATCGCATAATGTGTCAAGACAAGATCAAAATTCAGACCTTTGTCTTTGCTAATTCGTAAGAGACGAGCCATAACTGATGCTCCTAAATTTTTGATGGCTTTAGGCATTGATAGTGAGCACCTCAAGATAGGGATGGACTACGGTCGCAACGCCCCCGAGCTTTGCATGAGACGCGATATCCGCGGGTGATGCTTTGCGCTGGCGTAGGGCTTCTGTAAGTCCGCCTAAAGCAACATTCTGACCTACCGAACGACGGTGTCGGAAACAATCGGCAATCGTCTTTGCTACGCCGAAAATCTTCACAGGAACTCGCTCGATATACACAGTCTCCACACTAGTCATCAGTAACGAATGTGCAAACCGAACGATGCGCATGGTCCGATTAGTGTCTTTAGGAGCCCAGTCCTTTGTACCAATCGCCATCCAAACAATTGGTGGAAGTTGGTCGGTCAGTCCGTGATATGCCAAAGCCGAAGCTAGACATACCACACCTTTGGGTACTCGCTTCGCGGCCTCGGCAAGGCTATGATTAGCGTCTAGCGGAGCATCTGCCAATTGGTAAAGACCTCGTGCAAGACGTATTAGTTCGCCAGACCGGCTCATGCGGCTAATCGTAGCAGCAGTAATCCCAACGGCCTTAAATTCGGAAAGGCGCATGATTCCATACCTGTCAAGAAGCTTCAACGCTCGCTCGCGTTGCGAATCTGCTCGAGTCAATGATACTTAACCTTTAAATATAGGATTTATATATCTAGTAATTATATCAAATTAGCGACGAATGTCAAATTGAACCGTTAACGTGTTGGCACGTTGGCCCCTGCAGACTAACTAGCTGCGGTAATTATCACTGTCACTTAAACGAACCGTCGCATGACCATAGCAAGCTCTCGGCATGCAGTTACGACAGGTAGTAAGGGTTAGCAAGTCTCTACGTGCGGTGCGACTTACTAGATGCTTTTTGTTTCTTCTGCTTTACCGCGGCTACAAAGGTTTGAACTAGAAACCCTATCAAGAGTGTAAATCCAAACATCTCCACGATAATTTCGATTGACGCAATTTCTATAGATGGAGAATTTCCAAGCAGCAGTCGCACAATCATTGGCCCCAACATTACAGACGCCACAAAACAAACTATTCCCATAAGGGCGTACGACCAATACGGTAAGCGATACCGTCTCTCGGGATTGTCCATAGCTATCAGACCCTATTGATTGTCATTTCTAGTCCAAGTGAACTATGGTTCTGCTACTAGCATAGGCCATTGCCTTCCTAGGACAAATTCCCAGCCTGAATTGGAGGTGCAGTAGTTATGAATTCAATGCATCACATTGACGCCAATACTGTGTTGTATCGGATTTCGGCGCCCCTACACAGAATGATGCTTGCCGCATTAATTGGCGTTGCCAACACTACCTCTCAGACAAGAATCCGATATCGTGAGTGACACGTGGATCGCCACATTCTGATCCTTCGTAGAGTCCGATGTCGTCAAGGTTCACGGTAGCCGAGTGTTGGGCGAGATCGAAAGCAACTCTAGCTGTAATGTCGGATTCGTTGACAGTGAAGGTGTGCTTGAAGTCCTGCCATTCGGTTGTTAGCGTCGAAGTGAACTGACCGCCGCTAAGGTTTTGCCATCCATGCATATTGCGATCAAGATAGGCGGCTATGGTGCGTCTGCTGTTTGCCTTCGCCGAATAGCATAGGGTGTACTGCTGACCAGCTACAACAGAGACTGTGTGGCTGATTTGCGCACGCCAAGGTTGCCCCACGTTAACCACGGAAATGTTGCCTTGCAGCGTGCCATCGCTGTGGGAAATGGTGTTGCCATTGAGTTCAACCGTATTCCAAAATCGTTGTAGTGGGAACTCGAACCAGGAGAAATCACCTCGGCTCACGATCAGGTTTCCTGAAAATCTCGGTTTTTCCGTAACTTGTGAGTAAAACATTACGTCGTTGCTCATCATTCCATTTGGTGTTTGGATTTGCAGGAAATTCAGTCCGTAACGATCTGGGGCGCTTTCGAATTGAATCGTGATCAGCTCGCTACTGCAATCTGGCAACTCGTCTTCTAAACATCCAACGGAACCATCTATCCGATGACCGTTAACAAATAGAGTGGACCCGGGCTGAATGTGCCTTCCCTTCATACCGAGAGTGAGTGAATCGGTCAGGTAGGTGATTTCAACGGTGGGAGACTGTCGAGCAATTCCGTCAAAGGTCTCGTCACCAACCGTCCAGTATGGCCAAATGGCAGGATGAGGAGCTTCGAATCCGACGTTTTGGCCTAGTCGCCCTGAAAAAGTCAAAACCAGCTTGCCAAGTCTTGCAAGTGTTGTCAGGTCGCCCTTGGAAAACTCCTCGTTAGCATTGCCTTCCTCTTCGCGAGCAACAAACTTTCCATTTGAGTATTCAAGGCTGATGCCCCGCACATCCTCTGTGTCAGCATCGACAACCACTACACCCTCAGCGTGCAGGATGATGGCTCCGTCGTCTGCCGCTTTGATGAGCGTGTCTATCAGTGTATCGGTGAGCTCGGCTTCGACTGTCTTTTCGCTGAGCGTTGCCTGCCGTGCGAATGTTCCCGAGAATCCCGTGCTGTACTCAAGCACCATGTCCCAATTAGCTTGAGTGCGCGCTCCGGCATGGAACCAAATCTCCTGCTCAGGAAAATCGCCGCCCAAATCCATTCCGATCCTTTCGAGCAGGTCTATGACGTTGAATCTTGCTTGGGGGGTGATAAGCCATCTATCGTAAGCTCCACGCCAGGTCGGCGCGTCCATCCCATTGAAGGATCCCACATCTGCAAAGATATTTTCTGAAGAGGGTGTGTTGGTGCTGTTCAAATATGGAGGTCGGTGACACGCACCACAAGATTGTGCACCTGTTGTTAGCCCCGTGTCGTTGAGGAAATTGAACTCAAATATGCCAGTTTTCGCGGAGGCAGAAAGCTCATTGTCGAATGGGCGATTGGGAGCTGGAGGAAACGGTACGCTGAGCAGATAGCGTCCAAGTGCATCCCGTTCCGCGGCATCGAGAGCACCTTTCTTGCCCTCATCGTTTTCGGGGCATTCTCCATACAGGCACATCGTTGTTGCTAAGCTGCCGTCTATCAGTACTCGAATACAGGATTCCGGATCGTCTTCATCACAGTTTGGGTCTACAGGATCCCAGAGCGAACTTGCATTTACGCCGCCAAACGGATCTCCAGGTATCCCGTCCCAGTGATAGGGTTGCGTGTCGCGCAATCCCCGTGCTGGCATAGTTAGGCGTGGAGGAATCTGCCCGCAGTCTGGGTGGTCGCACGGAGGAGTTTCCAACACCCAGATGAGCTGGTCTACGTTGTTGTCTGGATGGCAACTCTCACAAGAAAAAGTTCCAGTTGTCGATGCATTGGCGTCATTGAATGCCATGCGACCCTGCTTGACAAGTTCGGGGGTTGGGTCCACCAATTGAATGGTTTCTGAAACCTCGGGAGCGGCCAACGTCGACAGATCGATCTTGGAAACCGAGTTGGCTACGACGTTATGTACCCATGCGTGCGACAATGAATCGTCGGCTTTAGAGACTAGTACTAGACCCCTAGGCACTTCCTCGACTTCGACTCGTCCAATAACAGACCCACTGCTTGCATCCAACACAAAAACCATGTCAGAGCCAGCCGCGGTTGCCACAATTGTGGAATCGTCGTTGCTTAGTTGGACTGCAAACGGTGTTGCAAGCGCCATTCCTGGGTCGGGATGTTCAGGAGGCAGCGGTTCTAAATCGAAGAATATGGGCGTTTCACAAGGAATTGACGAGCAATCAATCTTTGTTATTTGATTTAGAAATGCGCGGTTTTCCATCTCGGCCATGCCATGCCCCTGCGTTCCCGCACGACCGTTGTCGATATTTCTTGCATCGGCTTGGGCTACAAAGACATTCCCTTTGGAATCGATAGCTAGTCCATAGAGCAATGTTCCTATACCCTCGACTTCCGCCAACAATTCGTCGGATGACGCATCGAAGATGAAGAGGTCTCGGTCGGGCACCTTCGGATTCTTGACTATGTCCGCTTCATAGTCGAGCGAGAGCACGTTATTTGTTGTGTGAGTGTGTTGTATGGCGTCGTAGGTGCAGTTGTCGCCGTCAATGTCTTCTGGATTGCATCCCGAAAGTTGGCTGCGATTGCCCGATTCGAAAGCAACGACATACAGTAATCCATTGCGTACAGCTATGGCTCTGGGGTCCTGTGCGTTTATCGTAAGGTGGTCGTACACGGTCCGCGATTCGACATCGATGATTGCGATGCGATTCGATGGTCCGAGCGCGACATAAGCCTTGGAGGAGTCCGCAAAAGCAATTCCAATGGGTTCGTCGAAGTTAGTCTGCAGCGAGTCTACGTCAACGTCCTGAATTGTCGCGATGACTTGATGGTAGAAAAAACTTCTGGGATCTGTGTCTATAACGCTTATCGTGTCGGAAACATGGTTGGCAACCCAGATTTCTCTCCCATCAGGACGTAGCGCCAAGGCCACAGGATCTATGCCGACGTTAATTCGAAAGACAACACTGGCAGTCTCTGTATCGATTACGTCAACCGTATCTGCAGGTGTATTTACCGCATAGACAAGACCTTCTCGCAAGACTATTGGATTGGAATGCGGACTGGCGAACGTGGGGTGACCTACGTTGTCACTCACGTCTAGCTGTATACCCAAATTAGATTCCGAGCCAGTTAATGGCGATGAAATCAACGTTACTGCTACGCAAGCAGCCATCGCTGCAGAAGCCTTGGTTGAAGAGAGCACTGAACTAGCCAGCGAATGCAGAATCGAATTTGCTCGAGCAATTCGCATGATGTCAAAGCAATCCGCAAATCGTTGGATTGGCAGATCAAGAGATTTAAACGCCCCAAATATGTTATGTGATTGGCAATTACTTGTAAATTTTTAGGCGAAGCTGGGAGTTTGAACTGCGTCAAAACTCAACCCTCGACTGCACTAAGGAAAGAGCCAACGGCATAATTTAGCCATAGCAAAGTACTTCGAAAGTGAACCAAATGCTGCCATTGCAGGATCTCGTCGTTCTTGACCTAACCATTGCGCGTGCAGGACCGACTGCTGTTCGGCTGCTAACCGATTGGGGTGCAAATGTGATCAAGGTGGAAGCCCCGCCTCGCTCTACACGACCGATTACCGGTAGCAGAGATGGTCCAGACGATCAAAACCTGCATCGCAACAAACGCAGCATTTGCATCGATCTCAAATCGGACACGGGATATGAGACATTCCTGGACCTAGTCCGCAAGGCAGATGTGCTTGTCGAGAATTTTCGGGCTCCAGTCAAGCATAAGCTCAGAATTGACTATGAAACGCTCAATCGTGTCAACCAACGTATGGTTTATGCCAGCATTTCGGGGTTTGGACAGACCGGGCCATACAGCGAACGAGGAGGAGTGGATCAAATTGTGCAGGGCATGTCTGGTCTCATGTCTATTACCGGCCACAAAGAACACGGTCCCGTGAGGGTTGGCATTGCAATTAGCGATACGACAGCGGGCATGTTTCTTGGTCAAGGAATACTGCTTGCACTATTGCAACGAGAGAAAACGGGTAAGGGTCAATGGGTTCATACCTCCTTGTTGGAGAGCATGCTGTGCAAGCTGGACTTCCAAGGAGCACGATATACGATGCGGGGAGAGGTTCCTGAACAGAGGGGCAACGATCATCCAACGATTTTTCCCATGGGTACATTTCAGTGCAAGGATGGCTTTGTGAACGTCGCTGCGCCATCGCAACAGATGTGGAAATCATTTCTGGATGCAATTGACGACAGGAAATTGCGAACCATTGAAAACTACGGATCAGTCCGTGGCCGTAACCAATTCCGTGAAGAACTAAAGCACGATATAGAGCAAGCGTTGGCTCTGTTTGAAGTGGAAGAACTTGTGGATAGGCTAAACGCCGTCGGAGTGCCTTGCGGTCCAGTGAATTCTGTTCGCGAGGGCTTTGAGAATCCTCAATCGCAGTACTTGAAAATGACCAAGACGGCTTCGCACCATCGGCTTGGTGACATCGAGCTAATCCGATCGCCCATCGCGATGTCCGAAAATCCTCACACTGGTCGTTTCAAGCGAGCAGCACCAGATCTTGGTGAGCACTCTAGGGAAATTCTTGTTGAATTTGGTATTGACGATCAGCGAATAGAAAGCCTCATTGAATCTGGGGCCGTCCGGACCTAGTTACGAGGTAAGAGCAGCTACGACGGCTTCAATGCATTGGTCTGCCTTGGCCTTCATCTCTGCGTCTGTTGTTCCCTGAATGGGATGTGGCACGAACACGCATTGTGCGTCATTCATGCCTAACGCCTGTGCCTGAGTCTCTGCCGCGCTCTTGAATTCCGTGGAAGCAATGCTTACCGCTGGTGTCCCTTGGATTTCAAACCATACCGTGTCATGCAAACTGCACGTGGTACAGGACCCTCAGTCAGCTAGCGCTTCAACCACTAGGTCGCAGTCGTTTCGAATTCGCTCTCGAAGCTCGACCGGTGCAGGTTTCGTGAATGTGGGCTTGGAGTATCTTGCAATTTGAAGCCCGGGATGTCGCTCCCTTAGAAGTTCTTCAAGTCTATCGAGCAGAACGTTCCCCCTGGGCTTCGCAATGTCAAGAAGCGCAATGCGCCCAGTTAGCGAGTCGGGGCGTGGAGAAACAGCGCGAACAACAGGCTTTCGTTCATCTGTGGGGTCAAGAATTGTCGTCATTGGGTGAATACCTCCAACTGTGCGGCTAACAATATACATTGGGAACGTCCCAACGTTTCTCATTCAAGCCAAATTAGTCCTCAATTTTCCGCGATGTAGGGATGGATCCCATGGGTCCACTTGCCCATCCGTGGAAGGCTGCTGTGAACATTCCTGCTTCTGAACCCGCAAGCACGATATGAATTCTGTCCGAGGACGCGAATTTCGGTATAGGCTGCTTTAGCTCTTCTTCGCTCATGTTTGCGACATTTCCGCGGGGAATACCTACGGCATGTTCGTCACTTTCTACTAGCTCTGCTAAGGGAACCGCGGAAGCAACTTGAATCTGATTGCGGACATCTTTCTTGGTCCAGGAATTTTGTTTGAATGTGTCGCCGTGTTCCGGGCTGACAACAAGCAAAGCATCGCCTGTTCGATGTGATCTGACGTGGTGCTGTGCGCGTAGCGAAAGGCCAAAGCTATTGGCCAAGTGTCTTCCGTTATGTGAGGATTGGTCAACTATGAGAGTGGGGCCACCCGACATAGCGAACAGGGTGACGACTGAATCGCTTGCGTCAAATCCACGTTCGACATGCAACGGAGTCCAGGGACTGCGCTCCTCCCATTCGGCGAAACACATTGTGAATTTCATAGGATTGCCAAACGTCGATCTCTCGGTGCCACCCGGTCGTGCGCCTCCAATGTTTCGAATTGCTAATCTCAACGCGCGACCAATTGCAGCATTGGCTCTGTTGCCTTGGCCAAGCGCCGACATTCCCATCTGCATGTTGAGCTTGTGTCGAATTGGTCCATTCACGACCATAACAGGCGAAGCGCCCATGGTCGTCGCAAACACTCCATGGCCATTGAATTCTTCTGTACATACTGCTTCTAAAGCAGCAATTACTATAGGAAGAAATTCAGATTTACACCCTGCTAACAAGGCATTTATAGCTACTTTCTCAACTGTTGCTGGAGCTAGATTGGGAGGAACCATGGCTACGATGTCGTGTGGATCGCGACGGGTTCCCTGAAGCATTCGAACGACACGATCGGGAGTGGGAGGAACGACGGGTAAACCGTCCGTAAAACCTTGATCAAACATGAACTCGTGCACGTCATCCTGTGCACCGATTTCAATTCGACGAGCACGAATTGGACTGTTTTCGGACTCGGCTCTAAGGCGCTCTCCAATTACAGGATCTTGAGTCAAGGATCCACAGCCTGGTTGCCACTCTGGCAGTTCACTCCATGAAACGCTCGTAGTAGGAAAGTGGCGAGAAAAGAATGTCTGCCATTCGTTTCGATCAAATCCTACGAGTCGATCTGCTTCCGAACCCTTACTGTCGCTAAGTATCAGCAACGGCACTGTTTCTACGTCGTACGCAAATGACACTTTGAGTATTGAGTCGTCAAGTATGGGTGCTTTAGGTTGGAAACGCTTGGCGAGTAGATGGTTGCCGTCAGTAGTTTGTCCCAATGCAAATACTTGAATCGAATCGTTTTTTGAAAGTTCGTCGATGATCGGAAACACAAGATTGCAAGTGGGGCAATCTTCTTTCACGAAGCAAAGCAGAGTCGCTTTGCCGGTGGGAAACGAGTGCTCGTATCCTTGAATGTCATGCAAAAGAAAATCGGGTAGGGAGGGATTGTTCACTTCAGTGAACTTCAGCTTGTTTGCCCCAAGCGCGCTTAAGCGCTTCAAAGTCGAATCCAGGTTGCTGCGACGCCTCAATCACAACGCTCTCCACGCGTGCTATTCGAGCCGCGGCAGCGGGCACACCACCAGCAGCGTCGATTGGAATGACTACAGCACCGTGCTGGTCCGAATGTATCAAGTCTCCGTCGCTCACTTCCATGCCAGCAACATCCACCTTATCGCCAAACCCGACTACATGTACAAAAGCGTGTGACGGGCCTATTCGGTCAGCGAGCATTTGAAATCCGTTTGCGGCGTCTGGAACGTCCCTAACGCTTCCATCCGTAATCACTCCTAGACAACCCAGTCCAAAATGGATATTGCTGTTCACCTCTCCCCAAAACGCGCCATATCCCTTCGATTCTGCGTCGAGATCCTGAATCACCACGATTGATGGCTTGGGTCCACCGTCGATGTACGCATAGTAGCCTTGACTCAATTGCCGCGCGTCAGCGCCGCGAACCTGGGAAGGTTCCCTCGCTTTGATGGTCGCAGTCCTTGCGAAACCAACCATACTGCCAAGTTCCGGCCTTGTGCAAACCAGCGGCTCTGTGGTGTAGCCAAATCCTCGTCTGTCGGGAGCCACCGCTTCCAATGCATTGCAGACCGTCGGAGTATCTAATTCACGGAGTTGTTGCAGCAGTGTTTCATCGACTTGTGACATGTGATGCTTACTCGTCTATAGCGGGGAGCGCATATTAGCAATTTGGCCTATCAATCATCCCGGCGTGTATGTTGACTTACAACAATTGACCGGACACGCTCGACGAATGGCATTGAATATAATGATTCGGCAGTCGACCTTGAGTTCTTGTTTAGAACTTCAGCACTGTAGCACTGTCTCAAGGTGCTCCAACGGACGAAGTCGCAAAGTTCTCTAGTCGAGGCGGGTGTTTAGCTCAGTTTGGGAGAGCGATGGCCTTACAAGCCATAGGTCGTAGGTTCGATCCCTACAACACCCACCACCATTTGCAATGTCGTCGGAGCGGTAGTTCAGTCGGTTTAGAATACTAGCCTGTCACGCTAGGGGTCGCGGGTTCGAGTCCCGTCCGCTCCGCCATTCCAAATCAGCCGCAAATGAGTCTCGCACGAGCTCACGATCGTCTTAGCCCCCAACCCACTCCAGCCATAAACCATGTGGCGACGCTCTAGCCAATAGTTTGCGCTCAGCTGCAGAATTGGAGCAATAACGGGTGAGCGCCAGTTCATATTGTCCATTTGCACTTCCTTCCAATTCTATGTGCCAAATGGGACGTTGTTTGCAGAATTCACCGAGCAGTGGGGCAATGGCACTGCGGGTCAATTCCGAAAACTGGTAGGTGGAAATGGTTGAATAGACCACAATTGCGTGATTTGCCGCAGCGCACTCAATCGTTTCGGGTAGCCGTGCAATGACATCACCCTCAAGGATGGTGGCTGGGAACTGCTTGAATTCCTCGATTGCAGCGAGCAGGCGGTTGTGGTGAGCGTGATGTTCTGGCCAGACTAGAGCACGCAGCCAGTTGACAGCGTTGATGTCTTTCACATCCACAGGTGCGACATCTATACCGATCCGACTACCAACTTCAATTTCGGTTTCTAAGCTAAGTAATTGATTTCCCCGAATTTTCGTACAGATTCGAACATTAGAATGAGAGTTTCCCCACTCCAAATCCGCATTGCAAGGATGACTGTATTTGTAGTAATAGCGATGAAAATTTAGATTTAGGCCCGCGCTTGCGCCTAGATCTATCAAGTGAAGCGGTGCACGTTTGGATTCTAGAGAAACCATCGAAAACGCTGGCAGCAGACAACCGCATCTACTTACGACGTTCGTCTGAACCTTTCGTTCTTCCAACAACTTCACAATGGCGTTGCGATGGATTTGGCAGAATTCGCGAAAAGCTGTGGAGGCGGATTCCGATTGCGGCTCACCTCGGGAGAGTATGGGATAGTACTCGCGCAATGGATGCTTCATTCCTGTCATTAGCAAGTACTGAACCGATGCGAAGAGCAGGTTAGGGGAGGGCTGCAGCCTTGGGCAATGGCTAGCTAGCTCAAGAAGGTCCGGCGTGCTTGCCACCGCATGAGCTAGTTCAGCGTACATGGGCGAATCCAGTTCAACCGCTTCGGTTTCTGAGAATTTGCGGAATTGGTTGCTGAGGACCGTAAGTTCGCTGTGTCTAGGCATACTTGATCGAGATAGAAGGGCTACCTGGCCCAATCAAAAGCATCAAACATTCACCTAAGCTTGCAGTACAGTCAACAATTATGGATGATTAAAGCTATTGGTCGAATCCCGTCTAGAATTGGGAACTAGCTCATCTATCTTGGACGGCCAAGTGTTGGAAAACGACCAGCGTCTAGGGTTACGCTACGTTGAATATGTGCAGAAGGTATCGTTGAAAGCGTCTATATCCGTAGGGCCACCGGTTGCTCTAGACTCCGTTGACGAATCTAGCAGTGTTGTGGCTAGGGTAGTCTCCACGCGTATGCATGCGTTACGGTAAATTGATAGAAAATGAAGAAATTCTTTAGAGTAAGCTTGGGAGAGCTAGTACAATGTGTCAATGACAATTTAACATACTCATATGCGAATGTCTCTCATTCCAAGAGGCAATGAGCGTCTATTCAGCGCTCACAACGTGGAATTGCAATCCATTGCGTATGAACATAATTGGCTGACTCTGGAGAACACCTACAAGGTTCTTCAGTCTAATCTCACACAAGGGCTTCTATGAAAGAAGGAATGAAGAGGAACAGGAATGGAGGTTCCGAATGAATCGTAAGACACCTTTGCATGCTCGCCGCGCCACCCTTGGTGCAAGTGTGGCAGGTTTTGCATGCGTTGTATGTCTCGGACTAGGAATGCCGACAGATGCGCAGGAATCTGAAACCGTTGACGAAGAGATTGAAGAGATCATCGTCACTGGATCTCGGATCTTGCGCAACGACATGGAAAGTTCTAGTCCGTTGGTGCAAATCGAAAGTACTGAGTTCGAGTACCAAGGAACTGTGCGTGTTGAAGACATGCTGCGAAATCTTCCGCAGGTATGGTCAAAGCAAAATACAGGGCAGTCGAACGGTGCGACTGGAACGGCTACAGTAGATTTGCGTAACTTAGGCAGTGTACGCACTCTGGTGCTAATGAACGGTCGCCGAATGCCAGCGGGATCGCCAATTGGTACTCCAGTTGACATCAATCAGATCCCGGGCGCACTAATTGACAGAGTCGAGATCCTTACTGGCGGGGCATCTGCTACCTATGGATCGGACGCTGTTGCTGGGGTCATTAACTTCATCCTAAAGGATTGGAGTGAAGGCATCGTGTTCGATTTCCAGCAAAGCGCCTACAACCACATCAACGACAGCGATATACAAGACATCGTAACTGAGAGTGGTTTCGACTTGCCATCAGACAACGTCACGGATGGTCAGATGACTCAGGCTTCTCTACTGATGGGCGGCAATATCGACGACGGTAGAGGAAATATCACTCTTTATGCAACGTATCGGGACATCAAGGCCGTTAGGCAAGCAAGTCGCGACTACAGTGCGTGCGCGTTAAACAACGAAGCGGACGGATGTTGGGGTTCCAGCACAATACCCGAAGGACGATTTACCAATTTCGCGGGTGGACCCATTGGGTTTGACTACAAAGTTGACGGGACTCAGTTCGTACCCCGCGCCGGGACGCTATTCAACTACGGTCCTTTGAACTATTTTCAAAGACCTGACGAACGCTATGCCTTTGGTGCGTTTGGTACGTATCAAACAACTGATTGGTCTGAGGTTTACGTGGAGCTCATGTTCATGGATGACCGATCCGTTTCGCAAATTGCACCATCTGGAGCTTTCTTTGTCACGAGCTCGTTAAGCTGCGCCAATCCCTTCTTGAGTGATCAACAATATAACCTGCTCACTCAGGGTCGACTCTCGCCCGATCAACAGACAGAGCTCGACGAAGTACTCGCAGGATTGGCTGACGATGCTGCAAGAGACGCCTACTTGGACTCGGCATTCTGTCAAAACCGAGAAGACGATTTCATCGACGTCTACATTGGTAGGCGAAATATCGAAGGTGGGCCACGGAGGCAAGACCTGCGACACACCAACTTCAGGATTGTTGCGGGATCTCAAGGCGAGATCAATGAGTATTGGAGATATGACGGATTTGTCCAACGATCGGTCGTAAGCATGGAGAATACATACCAAAACGATTTGGGTACGACGAAGATCATTCGCGCTTTGGATGCACTGTTTGACGGCGCTGGCAACGTGGTTTGCCGTTCCGCATTGAATGGCGTAGATCCGAATTGCGTTCCGTGGAACATATTTGATTCAGACGGCGTGACTCAAGACATGATCGACTACCTAGTACTGCCATTATTTGCACGAGGAACGACCGAACAGGAAGTACTCTCGGCATATGTTCAAGGGGATATGGCGCAATATGGATGGCAAGTGCCAAGTTCTAGTCGAGGCATAGACTTAGTCTTGGGATTCGAAACTCGGTCAGAACGCATGACGTTTGATCCCGATGAGGGTTATCGCAACGGAGAGGGAGCCGGGCAGGGCGGCGCGACCAATCCCGTAGCTGGCGAGTATGACGTAATTGAGTTGTTCGGCGAAGCCAACATTCCTCTCATTGAAGGTGCAGACTACATGGAGGAAGTAATGCTCGAGTCGGCCTATCGGTTCTCAGACTACTCAACTGGTCATAGCACTCACACCTGGGGCTTGCGGTTGAGCTGGGCGATTGACGATCAGCTTCGATTCAGAGGAAGTATCCAGCGTGCCGTCCGAGCAGCCAACATTCGAGAGCTGTTTACGCCTCAAGGATTCAATCTTTTTGACATGGACGAGGATCCCTGTGGAGGTCCCGTTACTGATGGAACCACCAATGCTGGACGAACTCTGCAAGAGTGTCAGCGAAGCGGCGTAACCGCGTCTCAGTTTGGAAACATCCAGCACTCTCCTGCGGGGCAATACAACTTCCTCCAGGGTGGCAATCCCGATGTCAGCCCAGAAGAATCTGACACATTAACGGTTGGAGCTGTATGGAATCCCCATTTCGAGCCTGCCTTGAGCGTAGCGATGGACATCTACAACGTGAGAATAGAACAGGGCATTTCCATCTTGACGCCGGAATTCATTCTCAATGAGTGCTTGGATGGAGACGACGGCCAATGCCAATTGGTGAACAGAAGTTCCGCACGAGGAGACCTGTGGATCGGTTCCGACGTATCGTCAAGTGGCCACATTGTTGCTTTGAATGACAATCTGGCAGTCGAAGAAGTTACAGGAATCGATGCCATTGTGGACTACTCGTTTTCGTTGGATCGAATTGGAACTATCGATATTCACAACGTATTTGGTCTGCTGACGCAATGGGATCAGCAAGAACTTTCCTCTGCGCCAGTCGAAGACTGCTTGGGTGTTTGGGGCGGCGTATGCGGTTATCCGGTTCCTAATGTACGCAACAATTTGCGCGTGACCGTCGACACCCTGTACGAACCTTTGGTAGTAACCGGCATGTGGCGTTACACGGGCGAGATGGATCAGCACGGTGGTGGCGTTAGCTTAGATGCAGTGCACTACATCGACGCGGCTGGAGTCTATACGGTCAACGAGACTACAAAGATTCGTGCCGGTGTGAACAATGTTCTTGATGTAGATCCGCCGATCGCTGGAAATGGGGCTGGACCGTCTATTTCTGGCAATGGAAACGTGTTTCCTGGATCCTATGACGCGTTGGGCAGATACTGGTATTTGGCTGTCAAAGTCACGCTATAGCCCACTGAATTCTTACTAACCGAGCGGCGTGGGGCCCTGCTAGTCTCACGCCGCTCTTCCATTTCTATCGTTGCGCCAAAAATTCGCAATTCCGTAAACTAACCGCTAACGGTTGGAACTGCGAGCTATCGAACTGTCTTCCACATTCGCTTCTTCGGCGCTTGAACGTGCCTCGAAAATCTATCCAAAAATCGTTGAGAACGGCGATGCTATAGATCACGAACGGGAATTGCCTGAGGAATTGGCAGAGCTACTTAAGGATCAGGGGATTTTTCGATTGTTGGTTCCAAGATCCATGGGCGGCGAGGAATTGGATTTTCCAGCATATCTTGAAGTTGTAAGACTAATTTCTCATGCGGACGGCAGTACGGGCTGGTGCGTTAACCAAGGAGCTGTGTTTGCCACCCATGCTGGCCGCGCACAACCAAAGCTTGCAAGAGAGGTCTGGGGAAACTCAATCGGCGTTGTTGGCAACGGTCCGCCTAGTGGAGCAAGGTATGCAAGGGTACGGGAAGGTTACCGACTAACTGGTCGATGGAACTTTTCGAGCGGTTGTCGGCACTCCAATTGGCTTGCCGCCGTCGCAGGCGGGTCGGACGGCGAACCGACACTATTGCATTTCATACCCAAAGAGGAGCTCAAGCTTGTAGACGTTTGGCAGGTCAATGGACTACGCGGCACAGGCAGCTTCAGCTTTGTTGCGGACGACCATTTTGTCCCCAAAGACCGAGCGATGCGCTTGGACACGGGTCCCGTAGAGAGTGGGCCTCTTTACATTGTTCCCCAAGGGCTGCTATTTGCGTGCGGGTTCGGTTGTGTGGCACTTGGCGTAGCCAGATCAGCAATCGATGGCGTGATTGATTTAGCTATGGCCAAGAAGGCGCAATTCTCACAAAATACTCTCGCTCGAGATCCCAATGTGCAAACAAAAATCGGTCACGCTGAGGGATTGTGGAATGGAGCAAAAGCTATGTTGTACGACATAGTGAATCAAGTGTGGGACAACGTCTGCCTCAACGGTGAGATTGGACTTGACGATCGAATACGATTGCGGTTGGCGGGTACGCACGCGATACGGCAGTCAGCCGACGTTGTGGACATTGTCTACAACTTGAGTGGCTCTACGGCGATATTTGAATCGACTAGTATCCAGCGGAAGTTTCAAGACGTTCACGTAATCACTCAGCAAATTCAAGGTCGAGAGGCACATTATCAAACAGTGGGCAAACACCTGCTCGGCCAAGATCCGACGGGTGGTGTGTTTTAGTTAGTTAACTTCTGCAGTAAACCAAATTGACAACCAGGGTCGAGCCGGCCAGGACCTCGATTGCTCAAAGTTCCTTGGCGAGTTCCTTTTCGACCAACGCAAGAATGTCGCGCATGCCCTCAAGTCTTTTCTCATCAGTTTCCCAGTGTTTGGCGATTCTCATGTAAATTGACGCCTTTTCGTAGTCACCGAGTTGGCGATAGGTTTCTCCCAGGTGGAAGTTAACACGTGCAGACCACGGCGCGTGTTTGTGGGCGACGCGCAAATAATTCTTGGCATCGCCAGCTCGACCCTCGTTAAGGTAGAGGATTCCCAAGCCGAACGCTGCATCGACGCGCAAATGATCGATTTGCAAGGCTCTCCTATAGAGCTTCTGGGCGTCGCTAAGCAACGTATTGCATGAACTGTCCTGCAATTCAACGCATAGTCGTATAAGCGCCGATGCCTTGGTTACGTTGGTTTCTGCGACATCCGGGTTGAGTCGATAGGCTTGATCCGCATATCCCTTAGACAATTCCGCATCGCTTCTGGTCACTTCCGATAGTGCAGCGAGAACGGCGTAGTTGTTGGGTCGCAGTCGGTTGAGTCTAGCAAGAATGTAGTGTGCCCGGTCTACGTTGAACTCGGCCAAGGAGTCTGCGAGCAGCATGTAGCGGTCAACTAGATCCAGGCAATCGTTTTCCTGCACGGAGACTCCGGCACCGTCGAACGCGAATCGAATTTCCGGTTGGTCTACTGTCAAATAGTCGTAAAGTGTATTGTCCAGTGCTTTTTCGTCCATTTGTGCGATGGACATATAAGCGGAGATGGCGTTTTCTCCGGAATTGGCTCGCTCAAGCAACGCATTGATTCGGTCGAAGGGATGTTCTTCATTTGTCGCAGGAATACCGTGGACCAAGTAATGGACCAAGGCCCATGCAGCATCGTACTGTACGCGAAGATCCTCTGCATCTGAGTGGATGATGTCGAAATCGAGAATGTCCTCCCACTTGTTTTGTTTGGTTTCCAAGAACGAGACCAGTACACGACGTCGGTCGACTGCACCCACGCTAGCCTGACCCGTTCCAAGCAATTTCAACGTGGAAAAGTATTGAGCAAGACCCTCCTCAAGCCACCGAGGAGCAGGACGTTCAAGTCGAGATCGTATGATGTAGTGAGCATACTCGTGGAATGGCACATGCGTGTAGTGCTTGCGACGTACATTGGCTGCGAGCAAAAGCTTATGTTCCTGAAAAGAGGGCTGCATGATCCCAATGAATTTCGATAGCTTGAGTTCGCGTACAAATTCACGAGAATTGCGGAACAGCACAATTGTTGTCGACGAGCCTTGGAGAGCATTCGGCGCCATGACTGCACTGGTTGCATAGTGAAATGACAACAGGTCTTGGGTTATTCGTAGAGCGTCTCGTTTCTTTAGGTCGGTGTAAACGGTAAAGAAAGGGGTTTCGTATTCGCACCAGGACCTTGACAGGATTGATGCATATGACGAAAAAGAAACAAACGCCAATCCCAACAGTAAGAGGAATCTTGGCAGCAAGTTTGGTCCTGCTGCTGACAATTGTCTCGGCGTCAAGTAGTGTTGAAGAATCTGTGGAACTCTTTCCAGTACTAACCTGTGAAGCCGATGCAAAGGTCGGATTGCATGATGTTCTTGAAGAGGTCTCACAGATTGAATCCTACGAAACCCAGGTAATTCCGGCATCACGATTCAAACTGTTCGAAAACTTGACGTTTCGGGACTTGTTGGGAGACGAGGACGTTGACTTGTACTTGTCATTTCAAGCCGAAGATTCGTCAGATGTCCACGAGTATACATGTACAAGAATCAAGGGACTTGGTAACCGAAAGGGCTATAGTTGCCTCAACAGCCCTCCATCTGAGTTGCTCACTATCGATCCGACGTCGTTGAGATTCGCACGTGCTTCTGTAGGAGCCTGGACGCTGTATACGGCTTCGGAATTAGGCAGAAGCGCCACTCTGTTTGTCGAGAAGGGATCCTGCAATCTTGCCAATGCCGAGTAGTCCTCTGAAATCGAATGATCCTTCCCGGTTTTCATTGGAGAGCGGTAGCAGATTCAATAATGTCAATGCGTTAGGCAAAAAGCTCACCTAATCTAGGAACATTGGATTGCGAAGGCGCATATTTCCTGGCTCCTGCTCCACTCTCGAGCAGAAGGAGAGCTGGTCAAGCTGATTGGTAGTCGCCCGCTAAACTCGTGTGTCAACCCAACAATAGGGACGCCTTGAATCCTATTTGGGATCCTCTTTAGGCTTGACTTTTTTGGATTTCTTCAGCTTAGTCTTGTCCGTTGAATCGGTCGAATCCGCCGTTTGTTCTACAGTCTTGTTCGATTCGACAGAATCAGTCGCGATTTTCTTGTCGGATTTGGATTTTTGGTTCAAGGAATCGATGGCTATGGTCGTAGCTGAGATTGCTTCAAGAACCTCTTCGATTGCCTCTTCTTCCGCTTCCAAGTCCTCGAGAATTGCCGCGATGTCTTCGTCAAGCTTCTCCGACTTCGAAGAGTCTATTTTCTTCTCAGATGTAATCTCGATAGTCTCAATGATCTCGATCTTATCGGTGGCGGAGAGCGACGGAGATTCCGACTTGTTCTCCGTTGCGTGTACAGCAACGCAGGCAAAGGAGATAGCACCGACAACCAGTGGAATAGTTCGTAGCTTTTTCATTGACTAACCTACTTTCAGTCCGAAAAATATCGTAGCACAAGTTCTGGCAACTCCCAGTTCATTTACGCGAATAAACTCGGTACAAATTTCTAGTGCAATGAGTGTTGAGTCACAACCTGCATCTAACTGCGCGTCACTTGAGCAGTAATCTATTCACAATTATTTGAGCGCATCGCCGGAGTTCTGAATCGCCAATGGGTACCACCTGATTCGCTTCCAGCACAAGCCCATTGGAGGACAATTGCACTCTTTGTTTCAACGCAAGCTTCTCGATTCCTCTAGCGAGCTTGAACGAACCACGAGATGAGGACTTAAGGGGCAGTTCAATGACGCCAACAGGTGCTTGAGCAGCTAGGGCTTCATACAGCATCGAGACGCTATCACCCGTAACCCAGGTGGCCGAGCTCGAGGCAATAAGCTCTGTTAGGAATTCAGGGCTGGTCTCTTGCCAAGGCTTCGGGACGACGTTGTAGTCAGTCGGCAATTGTTGCATCAATGAGGGTGGCGTGCGCCGCGAATCGCAAATGGTCCAAAGCTTTTTCGGGTTTTGCTCCACAATTTCCTCAACAACACCAATAATCTCCTCGGTTTTCCAGATGAAATGCCGGCTATTACCGCCTAGAAGTATTGCACCAATTGAGGGATCTGGAGCTTTGTCGATACTCGGACTCAACACGCCTTCTGTGAAGCAGACATTGCCATAGCTAGCGCACGTGTCGTGCTGCGGGACCAGCGCAAGATCAAACATCGTCGCGGGAAAAGTCGGCTTCATTAGAACGATGCTTCTGCCACCGAAAATCAGGCGTGATCTCAAGATCTGCAAATGGGTTGCATGCCCCGCACCAACGATCAGGTCGGGAGATGGCAGCTGGCATTGCTCCTGCAGTGTTGAATTGGTGTGAAGCATATGTGTGTCTAATTCAATTGTGGAGTGCACCTTGAGTCCTTGAATCAAACCAAGTGTCTGTTTTTCGTGCCCCTTTTTGCCATCGGTGAAGCACCAAAGCACCACAGCGGCTTTCTTCGATGTCATGGCAAAGTGTCTTCTCGGTTTGATCCCAAGGGGTCACATCCCACCCATTCTAGAGTTTTGTCGAACAGTTAGAATCGTCGCTTTCCCTCCCGCAACCGAACCATGAATATGCCATTGCAACATCGCCGTGATGCCGTTTTCGGTGCGGGGTCACCGCTCTTCTATGCGGAGCCCCTACACATAGTGAGCGGACAAGGCGTGAAATTGCGAGACGCCAAGGGGAAAGAGTACGTTGACATGTACAACAATGTTCCATGTGTGGGCCATTGTCACCCTCATGTAGTCAGTGCAATTCAGAGCCAAGTCAGTCAGCTGAATATCCACAATCGCTATTTGCACGAAGCAATCATTGACTACGGTGAACGCCTGATAGAAAAGCATTCCGCTCGTATGGAAAACGTCGTGTTTTCGTGCACTGGGACGGAGGCTAACGAAGTAGCGCTGCAAATGGCAAAAACCGCTACGGGTTGCCGTGGATTTGTTTGCACAGATGCTGCCTATCACGGTAACAGCAATGAAGTAAGAAAACTAAATCGACCTAGCGATCCGCACGGCGAATATCGATCCATTCCGTTTCCTGAGACGTATCGGTGTGAAGCGTCCCAACCGCTTGACTACTTTATCGATCACTTGAATGCAACAATCGCGAGTTTCGACAAAGACAACATCCCATTTGCCGGGATGGTGATTTGTCCTATTCTTGCAAATGAAGGCTTGCCAAATATTCCTGCTAGGTTCATGCAGATGGCGACCGATCTCGTTCACGAACATGGAGGCTTGGTTATAGCCGATGAGGTTCAAGCAGGATTGTGTCGAACCGGCGAATGGTGGGGCTATGAATCGGAAGGATTTTGTCCCGACATTGTTTCTATGGGCAAGCCGCTAGGCGCAGGAATTCCCCTTGCGGCGACCGCGGCCTCGCGAGCAATCGTGGAATCGTTTCGAAAGCAATCTCGTTACTTCAATACTTTTGCCTCTAGTCCACTGCAAGCCGTGGCGGGAATGGCGGTGTTGGATGTTTTGGATTCGGAGAAGCTAGCAGAAAACTCGACCAAAGTCGGAAAGTGGCTTCGACGATCGTTGCAAGAAGTACTAGGCGACCATCCGTCAGTTGGTCAAGTGCGTGGACGCGGGCTTTTCATTGCAATTGAGTGGGTTAAGGATCGAATAACGAAGGAACCGGATCGTTCGGGCGCCCTCCAAATGGTCGAACTACTCAAGGCGAATGGATACCTCATTGGCGCGGCTGGTCGATTGGGCAACGTATTAAAGCTTCGCCCTCCCTTGGTGTTCAACATGCAGGACGCTCAAGCGCTTGTGACGACGATCAAAGAGATCTTCTAGCTGCGTTAGTTGGTCTCTGATCTGTAGGCATGGTGGATCCAAAATATCATGAGGCGGCATGCAACGCCCTGCGTGCATTTTCTGTTTCACCCAAAGAGCTTGCTTTCGTCTCGCATTCAGAAAACATTTCGTTTCGTGTCGATTCCCATAGTGGCCATACCTATGTTCTCCGGCTCCATCGGCCGACATATCACAACTATGCAGAGCTCGTGTCCGAGCAACTATGGACCGAAGCACTGGTTGAGGCAGGGGTCGATGTCCCTATTGCGGTCCCAACCACAGAAGGATGTCGGTACACCCAGGTCCAATGCCCTGATGGTGCGCGATTTGCCGGATTGCTGAAATGGGTCGAAGGCGACGAACTTGGAAGCATTACGGCCAAGGACGAAGATTCCAAATCCACAATTGAATCGTTTCGTCTTCTTGGGCAATTGATCGCACAGCTGCACAATCATGCCATCGAGTGGTCAATCCCGCGAGGATTTTCGCGGCATTCGTTTGATGTGGATGGTTTTGTTGGAGAGCAGCCGTTCTGGGGTCGGTATTGGGAATCACCTTTGCTTGAGGAAGCTCAGCAGGCTGATCTTTCCTCAATTCGAGCAGAAATTGAAAGAGTGTTGAGCTCGTACAAACAAAAGCAATCCAACTACAGTCTGATTCACGCTGACCTACACCCACACAACGTCATAGTTCAAGGATCCCGTCTGCACATCATAGATTTCGACGATGCCGGATTTGGATGGCACGCGTACGACTTGGCGGTCGCCCTATACCAAATGAAGGACACGTCCCACTATCAAGACGCAAAATCGTCGTTGCTAAACGGCTATAGCGACCTACGCAACGTTAACCAAGGCGACGAGAAAATGATCGAGATGTTTCACGTCGTAAGGAGCCTTGCGTCAATTGGTTGGGTAACTTCAAGACCAGAACTCCATCGCAATACACGGTCTCTATGCCAACATTTGTATAGCGATGCCATTTCGGGCTTTGAACGTCTTTCCCGAGGATAGCTGCGTTACGTTAGCCCGCTAAGTAAGCCAAGACGGTCCATGCGATTGCTGCAAGTACCGCAGCAAATGTGGCTTGTGGTATTTGGGTCTTGACATGATCCATCAAATCACAGCCTGTACACATCGAACTGAGCACGGTGGTGTCCGAAATTGGTGAACACTGGTCGCCGTAGACACTACCATCCATTACCGCAGCAAAGCAAAGTGTCATGAAGAACCACGGATGGTCGATGCCTTGACTATTGGCGACCGCCCACGCCAACGGCATGGCAAGGGGAAACGCCACTGCGTAGGTGCCCCAGCTAGTGCCGGTCGAGAATGCTATGACCATTGTCATGATTTGCAGGAGCACTGGCAGCAAAAACCACGGGATCGCAGACCCGAGTTGCTCTACCAGGTAGGTGCCTCCGCCAGTCTGCTGGCTGATCCCCCCAATCGTTATCGCCAACAGCAATATGATTGAACCGCCAACAACTCCGCGTACACCAGTCGAAAACCCCTCAATAAGCTCCTTCAAGGTCATGCCTTTCGTCAATGCCATGGCGCCCGTAAGCAATAGTGCAGACCCGAAAGCCCAATGCACATTTGGCGAGCCGAAGGCAATGAATGTGCCCACGGCAACCGTGATAAGAAGAACAAGTGGAAGCACAAATTCGAGAACGCTGGCATCGTACCCAACAGGAACGTTGCTCTCGTTCATTTCTGGTAACGCAAGGGGGGCGGCTTCGTCAGCGTCCAATTTGCCGGTCTCTCGAGCACGTTCCATGGCGGCCTTCATCTTCTTGCCCAGAAAGAGTGGCTTTTCGATGCTCAAGAGAAATGTTCCCAAAACCGCGAAAATCGCATAGAAGCAAAACGGCACACTGGAAAAGAAGAAGGCGATTCGATCGGCTTCCGTCGCCAGAAAGGCCACGCCGGACACGAATATAAACGCTTGTACATAACCAGGCCATGCGTTGAATGCGAGTTGCGATGCTATGGGTGACGCTGTCGAGTCCACGATGTACGCCAATTCTTCGTGGCTTATGTTCTCTTTATCCGCAATTGGACGAACGGTCGTTCCGACTAAAACCGTACTAACGGTCCCACCTTGAAAGAAAGCAATTCCCAAGAACCAGGCCACTAGCTTGGCTGTGCGAGGCCCCCGTACGACGGTCCGGGTAATCCACTCCGCAAAAGCCAACGCTGCGCCCGACTTCGACCATATGCCCAACAAGCCTCCAAGTAACCACAAGTACAACACCAAGATCCCCGCGACGCTTGTGGTGCCAAGAGCCGGTATCAATACCGCCCCGGTTAGGTCGTATTGGCCGAGTATTAGAGCTCCCGACACGATTCCACCAAGCAAGGCAGATATCGGCTCCTTGGTTATCCAACAGAGCAATACCGCACAAAGAGCGGGAAGAAGAGACCAAAAGCCCCAGTGCTTTTGTGCGCGCAATCTATATGTATGGGTCTCTCCGTTCTCATCTACTTCTGTGACGAACGCTTCGGTTTCCGCTATTTCCCCCACAAGGGAGCTGCTGTCAGCATTGGCTAGGAACGATTCGGACGCGGCTACCGGCTCTATTACTACGGGTTTGCCGCGGGACATGTAATACCTTTCGCCGTCGTCATTGGTCAGTACATGCAGTGTTGTACGTTCCACAGTCCATTTCGGTTCGACCACCAGACCTATGACAAGTGAAAGTCCCATTAGGAACGCAAAGACACTTAAATTTATGAGTGCGCCACGAGAGAAAGGAATTGTTCGAAACGGCATAGGGATCAAGCTCGCTACAGTGGCATGGAAAGACCAATGGGATTTTCATTGTACGAACCAACATTAAAATAGTGGCTATCGTTACATTTACTTATTGGCACGCTATGGCTGCGTCTGCGAACTTAGCTCCGACTGAACAAATTGACGAATTAATTGATGAATTCAGTGTAGATCAGGACTACGGTCACTATTCAGAAGAAGACCAAGGCACTTGGCGTATCGCCATGAGTGAACTGAAATCGGTTTTGGTGAGTAATACAGCAGTTGATTACGTCCATGCGTTTCACGCAACTGGCATGTCTCCCGACAGGATTCCAACGCTAGCATGCGTGAACAACGCTCTCAACGAAGTTGGGTGGAGCGCTATCGTTGTGGACGGCTTCATTCCGCCCGATGTATTTATGGCGCTTCAAGCAAATTCCATTCTGCCCATCTCTCGACCTATACGTGCACGCAGTCAGCTAGGGTACACACCCATCCCCGACATCATTCACGAGGCGGCAGGGCACTTGCCAATGCTATCGTGCCCAGCGTATAGAGTCTTCTTGCAGCGACTAGGAGAAATTGGAGCCAATACCCATTTGAACGACACTGACATGAACCTCTACAACCTGCAAAAGCATCTTGCGGAACTACATGCGGAAGACGGCGTCGATCCGCAAGAAATCTTGGATGCGGAAAGGGCTGTCGCCAAAGCGGCCGACGCAGCCAGAGACGAAGACGTTTCGCCGGCACGCCGCGTTGCACGGTTTCACTGGTGGACTGTGGAGTATGGATTGATTGGCCCCAATCACGATATCTACGGCGCAGGTCTATTGTCTTCTGTGGCGGAGGCGCGAGACTTTCGAAGTGCAAATCACGTTAGATTGACGGTAGATTGTTGCAATCAACCGTTTGAGATTGACCACGTACAGCCACGCTACTACGTTGCAGACTCCTGGGCGCACTTGATGGATGAGGTCGAGGCTTTGGCAGTGAGCGTGGCGAACTAGAGAGGTCTGCGCCCTGCATCGCTATTGCACAACGACCCGCGTTGCAGTTTGGCTAAACACGTGCTTGGCGATTGTGTTGTATACGTGGCCGCAATTGCTGCAATAGACTACAAAGAACCACGGCTCCCTGTTGCGACTGCGCTGTCGACTCTCTTGGTTGGCAAAATGCTCGATCCCCGCGACTCCGCATTCTGGACACGTTGGTTCTGCTGCAGTCTTTGATGTGTCGTCGGTCATGGCTAGTGCAACCCTTACTGCTAAATTGATCATTGCGAAGGAACCGTGCAAGTATAGGCACAGAACCGATGGGTTTGGGGAGATTCTCGTGATAGGCAAGTTCTCCAACTTGTACCATTGCCCCAGTGACGCGATTGTGAAACCTTCTAATTCCTAATGTTCGCCAAATGGAGCTAATAGTTTGAGCAACAGAGAATTCAATGTCATTGGGCTAGTAGGTCGCCACGACAAACCAATAATTGTTGACTCGCTCCAGACTGTCTACGATACCTTGCGCGCCGCGCATCGAACTGTTCGTATTGAGAAGCGAACAGCTGAGCTAATGTCAGTCTCGGGAGACGAGCATATTGCTCGTAGGGACCTCGGCGAATGCGATCTTGTCGTCGTAGTTGGAGGAGATGGCAGTATGCTTGGCGTCGCTAGAGATTTGGCCCACACCAAGGTACCGGTGTTAGGCGTCAATCGTGGAGGCCTTGGATTTCTTGCAGACATTTCCCCCGATCAGATCGAGTCTCGGTTGCGTGATGTCTTGAATGGCAACTATAGGCTTGAGGTCCACTTCTTATTGGATCACACGGTGTATCGAGACGAAAAACCGGTGCACAGTTCGCCAGCTCTGAACGACATCGTGGTCAATTCGGGATCCATTACACGCATGATGGACTTCCATTTGTTTATCGATGGCGAATTTGTATACGAACAAAGATCCGATGGCTTGATCGTTTCCACACCTACGGGCTCGACTGCCTATTCGCTGTCTGCAGGTGGACCAATCATGCATCCAACGTTGGACGCCATTGCAATTGTTCCGATGTTTCCACATACCCTAACGTCGAGGCCGTTGGTTGTTGGGGCAGACTCGCAGATCTCTGTGGTAATGACATCAGCCAATGACTATCCGTTAGTCAGTGCTGACTCGCAAGTCTCCTATATCCTGCATCCCCGCGACGAAGTTCGCATCCAAAAATCTCCTCATGGATTGAATATTGCTTATACCTCAACACATAGCTTCTACGAGGCGTGCAGAAGTAAATTGGACTGGGGATCAAGATTGGGAGGTCAGGGATTCCAATAGATTCGGCAATGGGATCGATTTAAGAAACACGCGTCATTTCTGTGCATCCGGGTCTAATGCAACTCAGTACTCGAGCTCGACAGTGATTGGACAGTGATCCGATGGATAGAGTAGTTCCCGTCCCTGTTCATCGGTTGCAATCCTCTTGTGGCTAGCCGCAAATGTGACCTCTCGAAAACTGTCTGAGACTACAGAGTCTTGTACGGGTTTAGTTAGCAAGAAGTGAGCCGTGTATTGACTTTGCTTATTCCGCCAGCACAACGGTTCAAAGCCGGTCATCGCGGACTTGATCGGAGCGATTTGATTCAATTCATCCAGAATCCAATCTCCACCACGGTCAGCCAGGTGACGGCCAAAATCTCCAAGAATCACGACATGGTCGGTTTGTGATGTTGTTTGCTCGAACCACTTGGATAGAAAGGGTACCTGCTCGGCAAGTTTCTCGCAGTCGTGCTCGTTGTCAGCCGAGTCTTCAGATTTTTCGTCGAGACAACCTGACTGCAGGTGCACAGACATGAGCCTTAGGGTTTGACCGCTTAAGTTGAGCTCTATTTGGGTACCGTGGCGTAGCCCAGGTGATGTCGCAAGATCGGCGAAATCTGGCAGTGGAGTGAACTGAACTTCCTTACGAATAGCAAACCCGGTCTTTAGCTCGGAGCTGCGATTCGAAAGATGGAAAACATAGTTCTCTCCAAACACACTGTTTAGCACTCGCTCATCCGATACTTCTTGCACCGCAATTACATCTGCACCGAGTCTACGAGCGTAGCTAGCAAGGATTCTCAAATCGTCGAAGCTTCTTGGTTGAACTCCTTCGTCTTGGCTCGCTAGATTGCTAAGGTTCCACGTGCCAATCGTAATCGTGGTCGGCTCAGAATTTCCTTCATCGCTTTGCGCGAAGACTGGAAGTGCGACGACACTAACGAATGCCAAGCGCAGAAGCAGGGCTTGTAGGGCTGCATACATCGTTGGCTCCAGGCACGAAGTTCGCAACACTTCATGGTAACGCAGGATTCGTGGATCTATAGCCCTTACTTGAGCGGAGCGCCAAGACAATTCCAAACTTCCCACGCACAGTGGTCCCACAGCTCCTTTCTCTTCAACTAATAGATTGACTCACCCTCGTGCATAGCTTGTCACTTTGAGGCATCTAAATGAAAAAGCATGCTGCCATATTCACACTGAGAGAATTTATTGGCCAATAGTCGTCAATAATTCATTGTAATAGACATAATTTATTTAAATATGATATAATATATAACATTATTTAGAAAATTTTAGGGATGGATTCAAAATGACACGAACGATTGACATTGCCCATGTTTACCAAAACGGGGATATGGCGGCGTTCTTGATGGCTTGTCTTACGCGTCCCCGCACACCTTGGCAACCAGGTTGGGAATACAACCCAATTAACGTTTTGCCGCACAACGCCGCCACCAATCGAGCCTACAGTGGATGGAATCTGTTCGCACTTATGCTGGAGCAGGATGAATTAGGGACAACTGAAACCGGGTGGCTAACGAAAAAGCAAGCGGACCGTCTGAACGTAGTCATTCATGAACAAGCCACGCCAGCACTAATTCACTATGTCGACACAAGTAGACAGTGGGCAAGAAGCTGGATCGTTTACAACTTGTCCCAGACTTCCGGGTTCAAAAAACCAAGAGTTCGGACGCACTTCTGGGATCCAATACAACGGGTCGACAGAATTATTGTCCGTTCGAGAGCCAAGGTCTTGCACGACGCACGTTGTCCAATACCACACTATTCACCTATGGACGATAGGATATACATGCCGGATAGAAATCTGTTTCTTGATTCCTATTCCTACTACCGAACCCTCTTGCACGAGCTCGCGCATTGGACTGGACATGCTTCACGATGCAATCGACGCCTTCGAGATATTGGGTTCAGCGATGTGCGTCGCGCCCGAGAGGAACTCTATGCAGAAATTGCCAGCATGCTGTTGGGAATGGAGCTTGGAATTGGCCATGATCTCGACAACCACACCGAATATGTGAGATCGTGGGTTCGCATACTGAACGACAGTGACAAGGAAATTCGTAATGCCGTTGCGACAGCTACGAAAATTCAGCGGTACATTAAGCAGTTCGACCGTTCTTCAGAAAGGCCCTCTAGGAAGAGAAAGGGCAATGAGTTTTGCGCGAATGCCCAGCCAGTGGACTAGCGGTTTGTGAGAGGCAATATTCCTTGGCTGTGCAAGCCTGCAAGTTGGTGGAACGATCGGGGAGTGTCAATATCGATGTGAATACCAGGATCATCGACGCTGACGTCGATAACCTCAGAGTCAACCTTATCAATCAACTTTCTGGCCCCTTGATCCCCAGTCAATTCAAGTAGACGACTGAAAAAAATCGAAGGAAATCCCACGGGATTGCCGGGCTTGCCATCGTGTTGCGGCCGGACGATGCGATCTCTTTCGTGGCAAAGCGCATTGCGAATCTCGTATAAGGTATTGCTCTTAACAAATGGCATGTCAGCGAGCCCAATAACTACCCACGGTTCGTTCAGGGCGGATTGAACTCCTGCTATAAGACTCTGAGAAATGCCTTTCGCAGCGTGTTCAGAATATGCCACCTCATGACGGGCAGTCAAGGTAGCCTGCACTTTCGAGTCGTCGTTTCGTATAACAACAATCACTCGGTTGAACACACCGGAATAGAGGCGACACACATAGTTCAGTAACGAATCAGATCCAAGTCTTTCGAGGCGCTTGTCTCGGCCAAATCTATGTGAATAGCCTGCGGCTAGAAGAATTGCCGTGCCCTGGGCATCCGCTTCAACCATCAAATTGAGGATACAGATTCGGAAGCGTCTACCAAGAGTTCAGGGATGCTCAACTCGTTGCGAATCGCAGTGATTTCCGCCAATATCGAAATTGCGATTTCTGGGGGGGTCTTGCTGCCTATGGGAATGCCAATCGGCGCATGCAGACGTTCGAGTTGATCCAAGCTGATATCGAGCTCGAGTAGGCGAGCTCGTCGTTTTGCGGTCGTACGCGACGATCCCATGGCACCGATGTAGAAAGCGACCGTATCAAAAGCACCCATCAAACCCATATCGTCGATTCGAGGATCATGGGATAGGGCGACTACTGCAGATTGAGAGTCATTTGCTCGTGCCCGAATCACGTCGTCAGGCATTTCGCAAACCTTGGTTATTCCGTCTATTTCAACGTCGTTCAAGCGATCTTGTCTAGGGTCGATGAGAGTAACTTGGTAGTCCAGAACTTGTGCCAGCTCCGCGACGTAGTTCGAGACCATTCCGGTACCCACTATGAACAATTGGTAGCGGGGCCCAAAGGTCTGACAGAGTAGATTGCGTTCCTTGTCAAACGAGAAAGGCAAGTAGCTAGTGGTTGTCTCGATGTTCACTGTGTTAGTCGAGAAATCGGCCCGTCGAGTAATGCATTGTCTCGCTTTCAAGTGCGATGCAATTGTTGAAAAGGCTTGTGTGTTCGATTCGCTAGGTTCCAAGGGCTCCACAACTATGTCTAAATGTCCACCGCAGGGAAGTCCCAGCTTTTCAGCTTCCTCTGCGGTCTCACCGTATCGGAAGAACTGCGGATTGGACTTGGCGAGGCTTCCTTGCGTCAGCTTGTCCAGAAGGTCATCTTCTACACAGCCTCCGGATAGGGATCCGACTACTCGCCCATCGGGGTTGCAGGTCATAACAGATCCTTCAGGTCGCGGCGACGACCCATAGGTAGCAACAACGGTCGCAAGCCAGCATTGATGCCCTTCACTGAGCCACGATGCTATTTGCTTTAACACTTCCTGATCGACGGATTGCACAGCTAAATGTGTCTGAAATCAGTAATCTTTTCGAATTATAGGCGCTGAATTTGCTTGGAGTCCGACTTGCTGGAAACATGGCCTCACATCTAAGACAGTACTGGCTCCGAAGGGTTTGAAGCAATTCAAGAGCTTGCTGCAACTCCCTTACTTGACTGCACTCTTGCAATCCGCAAATGAGCGTTGGCTCGAGGTTATGCACGTCGAAACAAATGCTTTGTTGCTGACTTTTGGTGAATGCCATCAGCTGTTACGGGAACAGAAATTCGCCATTCGTGTCTTTTCTAATAACAGGAGGCAACGCTCGCGACAAATAAACTTGGCCGCTGGATTGCCAGAACTTGGAGGCGGAGAGACATGAAAACACATCCAACACGCACAACTTTGATTGCATCTGGATTTGTGGCTGTTCTGCTGGTTTTTGCCGTATGGGTCTTTGCACAGTCCCAAGACGAGGAAACGACAGATGACAGCTGCGAGTGGCAGTTTGTAGGCAATCACACAAGCACAGATGCGAAAGGACACTTTTGGAACGAGTGCACTGGGGATCTGTTCTACGTTGTTGGTACTGACGTCCAAAAGGCGAATGTTCCCATGGACTAAAACACGTGCACGGACGCGTTGTACGGCAAGTTGCGCGTTTCAAATTCCGATCCATAAAATAGCTGCTCACTTGGTGTAACTGAGCTGGTTGCACTGTGATTCCCGATAAGTACTTATTGAAGAAACTACCTATTCGTCGGAGGAGACGCCATTGTGAAGGATACTGAAGGAAACGTGGTTCGTTTGGAGGACTACACGTCATACGGGTGGCGCTTGGAGAGTTCTGAACTCTCATTTGACCTTTACGAGACAGAGACTCTCGTTGAAAGCAAGGTTCAATTCACACGCGACGTTGCGGAATCCTCAACCGTTCGGTTGCACGGCGAAGAGCTGGAGCTTCTGGATGTGTCGATCGATGGTCGCAAGCTCACGAATAACGAATACAGTGTTGATGCTGAGGGATTGAATCTATTCGATGTGCCGAGCAGATTCGAGTTGACCACAAAGGTTCGAATCCATCCGGAATCAAACACGAAATTGGAAGGTTTGTACAAGTCTTCGTCGCTGTTTTGCACCCAATGTGAAGCAGAAAGCTTCCGCAGAATCACCTATTACCCAGATCGGCCCGATGTTTCATCGGTGTTCACCACAAGAATAGAGGCAGACAAAAAGGACTTCCCCGAGCTCCTATCCAATGGAAACCGCATTGAATATGAGGAATTGGCGAACGGACGCCATCGTGCCACTTGGCAAGATCCATTTCCGAAGCCGTCGTACTTGTTCGCGCTTGTCGCGGGCAACCTTAGTTCCTTGGAGGACACATTTACCACTATGTCGGGTCGTGAGGTGCGCCTAACCATATTCTCCGAGCCTCACAACATCGACAAGTGCTCTTGGGCGATGCAGTCACTAAAGCTCGCCATGAAATGGGACGAGGAGGTCTACGGAAGGGAGTATGACCTAGAACGATTCATGATAGTTGCAGTGGACGACTTCAACTTTGGCGCAATGGAGAACAAGGGCCTCAATATATTCAACGTGAGCGCACTCTTGGCTTCGCCAGATACAGCGACAGATGGCGCATATCAGAGAATCGCAGGAATAATCGCACACGAGTACTTTCACAACTGGTCGGGCAACCGAGTTACTTGCCGGGACTGGTTTCAATTGAGTCTGAAGGAAGGATTCACTGTATTTCGGGACACGCAATTCAGCGAATCGCTAGAAGGAGAGACCAGCGTGCGAATTGATACAGTTGCCGGTCTCCGCGCTGGACAATTCCCCGAGGATGCAGGCAAATTGGCACATCCCGTACGACCTGACCAATACGCCGCGATCACCAACTTCTACACCGCCACCATCTATCAAAAAGGGGCGGAAGTGCTTCGAATGATGTACACCATGGCAGGGAAAGAGAAGTGGCGCCGTGCCACAGACCTCTATTTCGAGCGGCATGACGGCAGTGCCGCCACCATTGAGGACTTCGTAGCATCTGTTTCTGATGCAACCGAGTTAGATCTAGAACAATTTTTCCGTTGGTATGTTCAGGCTGGGACACCTCGGCTGAAGGTTGTGGAGTCTAGAGATGGAGAGGATGTAGAGCTTCGAATTAGTCAGTCGTGTCCGGCGACTCCGAATCAACCGACCAAGCAACCTTTCCACATTCCAATCGCTATTGGAATGATTAGTGCTGACGGGAGCGAGATTCTAGGAGCTAAGGGCTCGACCCATGGATATGTGGTCAATTGTGACTCGCCGATGAAGGTGGAAAACCCTAACAGCGACGGTACGTTAATACTGCATTTGCGAGAAGGGGAAGAGTCTGTGAAGTTCGGGGGAGTTCCGTCAGACGCTGCTGTGAGCTTTCTTCGAGGATTCTCCGCTCCGGTCTACGTTGACTACGCACAAGACATGGACAGCTTGAGGACATTGGCGCTCTTTGACACTGACGGATTCACTCGTTGGAACGCTGTTCAATCACTTTACAGCCGTCATTTGGTCGGTCAAGACGAAGCGGTCGATACCTTGACCGATCTGGTCAGGAAGATTGTGGAACGTTTAGTTGACGCCGACGATGGTTCTGAGGAAAAGTCGATTCTGGCCAGTTCTTTAGTTCTGCCTTCGCCGCTCACTGTGCTGCAAGCATTTCCTGGATCGGATTTTGATGAGCTAGATGAAAGGCGTGATTCCTTGTCCTTGCATATCTCTAAGGAGCTACAACGTTTGTGGGAAAAACTATTGGTACATCATCCTGCCGACAGCGAGTATTCCGTGACCGGAGAAGCTATCAATCGACGTAGAGCTCGTCACATTGCTCTTGCCAACCTTCGCAGGGCAAGTTCTGCAGAACATCCTGTTGCAATTGCAAATCTGCTGGCCGACGGATTTCGTACCGCCAATAACCTGTCGGATAGGTTGGCAAATGTAGCTCAACTACTCGAACTGCCTGAACCTGCCGACGACATCAAACGTGAAGTGCTTTCAGAATTTCACGAGCGATTCTGTAACGAGCCTCTGGTAATAGACCAATGGTTCCGGCTACAAGCAACCTGTTCCCTGCCAAACACTCTCCAGAGCGTGCGTGAGTTGGAACAACACGATTCATTTAGTTTCAAGAACCCCAATCGAGTACGAAGTTTGATAGGTGCTTTTGCTATGGGCAATCTGAAGAATTTCCACAATAGGGATGGAAGCGGCTACTCGTACATTGCGGAAAAAGTAGTTGAGCTTGAAGCAACAAATCCCCAGGTGGCTTCGCGACTAGCCACCGAGCTTACTCAATGGGTACGATTTGGAGAGGAGCGACAGCAGCTCATGAAGGAGTCTTTGCGTTACATCGAAGAGCGAATGACGTCCAATAGCCTTCGCGATGTGGTAACCCGGGGACTTGCCGACTAAGCGACAGACAAAGCTATAGCATTAGCTCGAATGGCTATGCGGGCCATAGCTGCGCTCCGCCGTCTACGCGCAGCACTTGACCAGAAACGTAGGAAGAGTCCGACGTAACGAAAAACTCCACTGCCTTGGCAACTTCGATCGGCCAACCATAGCGACTCAATGGTCCTGACGTCACCTTGCGCTCGTCCCTCGTAGGTCTGCTGGCAACGAATCTCGGCGTGATGATCTCTCCAGGTGCGATGATGTTCGCATATACGCCATAGGGCCTTAGCTGCGCTGCGAGGCACCTTGTGTATTCGTGGACCGCAGCTTTCGCTGTTCCGTAGATCACCTCAGAGCGGTGTCCCGCTAGACCAGCGATGCTGCCGATGGTCACAATCCATCCTTCGTTACGCTCAATCATTCGTGGAACGGCAGCCTGGCACACCAGTATGCACGTCATGAGATTGCGTTCAAGGACTGTCCTTACATCCTCTAGCGAGACTTCAATAGCATCATTGGTTAGTGGCTTGCCTGCATTGGGACCGGAGGTGCCTGTTGATCCGATATCGCCTCCAGCGTTGTTGATCAAGATGTCGACATGATCGAATCTCTTGCAGATTTCGTCGTAATTGGATTTGACAACAGTTGGGTCTGTTAGGTCTCCACTTACGGCTAGTACCTCAGAACCGTGTTTATTCGCTATTTCATCTGCGACCACTTGTAATGAGTCTGCTTCACCGAATGCGCGCGTAGAGACTGGCGTTGTGCCATGTACCACTACATTCGCCCCAAGACTTGCAAGATGATCCGCCACTACTCGCCCGATTCCGCGCGAAGATCCCGTGATCCAAGCAGTCTTCTCCTTTAGTCGTTTGTTGGCCATGTCAATTTGCCTGATTTGAAGTGTTCCCCACTCGGGCAACCGAGTACACAATTATGCCGTTGTAGCATGGTGTGCTCTTGCACTCTCGCTAATCTCCTTTACAGTAGATTGCGCTGGGTGGCAGAACCGACCCGATGAGTCCTTTCATCTCTTCAGCATTTGTGTACTAGTCCACTTGATCAATTCGTGCAATCCAATTGCCCTGCGAGCACACGGCGCAATGCATGCGCCGTATTCTGGAGACTACACAATGCCAGTTCCCTAGCACCAATTCTCTTAAATCTACAACGTTCAGTTGTAGCTGCGCTACACCTGCGTTGGACCTTGCAGGTTTTGCTTGCAGATGGGTGTTTCTGTTCCGTGTACAACTCTCGGACATGTTTGCCGTCTAAAATGTCGATAACAAGCTCCTCAATAGTTTGACCACCTATGGTTGGACGGAAATTGGTGTATTGAATTTACGTTGTGGACTTGGTGGCAATTTCCCTCAGTTGGCGCTATGGCTTTTGCACAGCAATAATGAGAGACTTTGGAAGGGATTGGGATTTGATAGCGGTTCTAAACCCTAACCACACTACATACTCTATTTGACCGAAGAAGAAGTAGATGCAGGAAAACGAACACCACGGATTGGCAATGCAGCCACACGAGATGCAGCAATTGGCATCAAAGGCGACGGAAGCTCTGATAGACCGCATCACCGGTCTAGATAACGATCATGCCTGGAATGGAGAATTTCGCCCGGTGCTCGAATCAGTTCTGAGCGGACCTCCTCCCGAAAACGGCCAACCTGCGGAAGAGGTTCTAGAGCAAGTGTTGCAAGACGTGCTACCTAACGCTGCTCGCCTTGATCATCCCCGTTTCTTTGGATTTGTACCGTCGTCTCCCACGTGGCCCGGAGTAATCGCCGATTTCCTAGCTTCTGGTTTCAACATTAATTCCTGCACTTGGCTTGTATCGAGCGGAACTAGCCAATTGGAACTCACCGTGATTGACTGGATGCGCGATTGGATCGGCTATCCACAGACCGCTGGGGGCTACTTACGAGCGGCAGTTCTGCGGCTAGCGTCGAAGCTCTTGTAGCGGCGCGAGAGGCTGCAGGTCATCCTAACCACCCCACCATCTATATGAGCGATCAAAGCCATGGTGCATTGAAACGAGCTGCGTTGATCGTAGGCGTGCATCGCGAACACCTACGTCTGGTTCCTACTGATGACGCCTTTCGCATGGACATTAATGAGCTGCGTTCATGTATTGAGAGGGATCGAAGCATGGATTTGCACCCTATGGCGGTCTGTGCGAACGCAGGCACAACGAGTACTGGCGCAATTGACCCTATGGACGAGTTGAGCGAATTCTGCTCACAAGAGAACATTTGGTTGCACGTAGATGCCGCCTATGGCGGATTTTCAATGGTGACCGAGGATGGAAGACGACGATTGGATGGCATTCAGCACGCCGACTCAATTAGCCTGGATGCGCATAAGTGGTTCTTCCAATCCTACGAGGCAGGCGCATTGATGGTGAAGAACCTTGAGCATCTGGAAAGTGTATTTGCGATGGCCAACGATGCTCTGCAAGACACAGTATGGGGAACCAATCACCCAAACTTTGCAGACCGGGGCCAGCAGTTGAGTAGAGCTGCACGGGCATTAAAGATCTGGATGTCGGTTCAGACGTTTGGGATGGCTAAGTTTCGTGCAGCAGTGCAAAGTGGACTGGACCTAGCACAAGAAGCTGCCAAATATGTCGAGGAAAGTCCTTTGCTCGAAGTCATGGCGCCCGTGACGTTAGGTGTCTTGTGTTTCCGTGTCAATCCAGAAGGCCGTGATTGCAATGAAGCTACTTTGGAATCGGTCAATAGGAATGTTTTGGTTCGTGCCTTCTGGGACGAACGAATGTTTTTTTCTTCTACGTCGCTAAAGGGGATCTTTTCCTTGCGACTCTGCATTTTGAATCACACAACTTCATGGGACGACGTGCGTAGCACGTTGGATCAGGTGATTCAATATGGAAAAGAAGCCTTGGCCGAGTCGTAGTCGGCATTGGCAGTAGGGCCGCTAAAGTGCTATCTGTTGATCTCAATCCGCTTGTTGTTTAGAGGTTGGCACTACTGAATTCGAACTTATTCTCAGAATGAGTTCAAATAGTAAGCGAGTAGGAGTAGCTTCTATTTCGGTTGGGTTGAACGTCTTGACTGTCTCTGATTGCGACGCTCCTCCCCCTTAGCACGCAGCAATTCGCGATCCTCTTCGCGAATTTCCATGTACTTTTGCTTCCATTCTCGGCTTGCGTCCCAATGGAATGGAGAGAGCCAGGTTGTTCTGGGTGAGACGACTGTCTCAAGCATCGCAAGTCCCTGCCGTAGATTTCGCTCTTGCATCTCCCGATCATAGGGCTTACCCATAGGGTTGCCCAGTGGGTAATCAGTAAATAGGAATCGTGCCACGCCGCACAATTCCACGACGTCTTTCGCCGATCCAATGATCACCGTAGCTATGCCATTTTGTTCGAGTACTCGAGATATCAGACTCACGGTCTGATGACAAACCGGTCACAAAGGGACCATGAGCAATGCGTCCACTTGGTCTTCTACGCAATAGCGCAACACCAAGTTTGCATCTGACTCAATCGTCTTGCGCTGACTGTATTCTGTAGGCAGAAAGTAGGACCGCTGAGCAAGGCGTCCTATTGAACCATCGTCGGCAAGTTTACATAGAAGCTCGAAGGGAAAGTAGGAGCCAGTATCGTCAAGGTGCGTTGCTGCTCGATCCCATTCCAAGTCGTCTGCGAAAAATTTGTTGGGAAGTTCGTTATTTGGTATCGCGACCACATGTCGAGGATCGAACATTTTGCGCGGGTATGTCGCTGCTGTTGTAGCCAGACCCACCACTGATTCTGACAACGGCTTTCCTAGTGGAGCGCAAACGGAGTCGTCATTGCTGGCCCATCTATATGGAGTGGTGAACCCTTGGGCGGCGTAGTAGTTTCGGGTTCGCTCTATGTACTCTACCGGTCTATCCATGTCTTAATGAGGCAGGTGTGCTCGAAGTCGTTGCACTCCGACTAGCACTTGCACAACGCCGCTACACACCGGGGGCAAAGTGAAAGTAATTTGGCTTGTCTGCAGACTCAGGCTCTGGTACTTCTAGCTTTTCCAACAACACTCCTGAGTTGGTTAGTGAGACTATTGCAAAGTAGCCGCCACGCGCGGTTGCAAAAGCTTTGACTGGCGAACCGGGATAGCACGCAACCGTGTCGCCAAGCTTGTAGTCTTGCCACACATGGACGTGTCCAAGTGCCAAGTAGTCAAAACCCGACTCCGCGATTTCAGTTTCTGAGATAGTTGACGAAACAAAATCTGTGTTGTTGCTCACGACCTGTCCATGGGCAAGCCCAATGTTCCATGGTTGGGTAGCCTTTCCAGGCACTCCCAGCAGTGGTCGGTTTTCGGGGGTATGTTCTGCCATCGCGCGCCCCCACAAGCTCACGCCAAGTTCTGCAAGCTCTATTGAAGCTCCGTTTTCCTCAAGCAGAAAATGAACGTTTCTTCCGAGATCTGCCGAGTCAAATCGATTCCAAACTGATTTTTCGTCGTGCACATCGTGGTTTCCAGGTATCACTACGATAGGACACTCCAAACGATCGAATTGCCTACACACAAATTCGATGTCATGCGATTTAACTCGTGCATGATCGAAAAGATCTCCAACAACAAGGAATAGGTCGCAACGTTTGTTTAGAACTTGCTCCACTACGTATGCGAAGGCGGCTTCAGCTACATTTCTAAAGCCATTCACAGGATTGGAGCTGGCGTTTCCATCCAAATGCACGTCAGACGTGTGGGCTAGCTTTATGCTCGGTCGCGCTTCCATGTGTGTCAGTCAATCAGTTGCAGAAATTCAGCTCTCGTTGCCGGGTCTTCACGAAATGAACCAAGTAATACAGATGTCTTCATCATCGAGTGCTGCTTTTCGACGCCGCGCATTTGCATGCAGAGATGTTGTGCCTCGACGAGGACGCCTACACCGCTAGCTTCTGTCACATTCATGATCGTTTGCGCAACATCTTGCGTAAGGCGCTCCTGAATTTGCAGTCGGCGCGCAAACATGTCGACGATCCGTGCAATCTTCGATAGCCCCAAGACTTTGCCATGCGGCAAGTAGCCTACATGGCACTTGCCAATGAATGGAAGTATGTGATGCTCGCAAAGCGAATAGAGTTCAATGTCTTTCACGATGATAATTTCATCGATGTTTGATTGGTAGAGCGCATTGTTTACGATCGATCCAATGTCCTCGTGGTAGCCCTTTGTCAAGAACTTGATTGCACGTGCGGCCCGATTTGGTGTGTCGACCAATCCATCGCGGTCGGGATCCTCTCCAATATGCTCGATCAGAACTCGATAGGCTTTTGTAATTGGATCCATTGCTCCGGTTTCCTTTGTTTGTCGCCGTAGCACCAACCTCGGGCAACTCAACCTGGAATTGGTGCTTCGGGGTCTACGAGTCCTTGCGAACGCAATTCTGTCCAAAGCGCGGAGGGAATCGCGTGCTGCAAGAGCTGGTAATTCTCTTCAACTTCGCCTGCAGATTTTGCGCCTGGAATAATTGCCGAAACCAACGAATGCGCCAACTGAAACTGCATAGCAGCGGCAGGCAGCGGAACATTGTACGCGTGGCAAATTCTTCGCAGCGCGTTCGTTTTGCGTTCAATCCCTTCGCTAGGTGGGCCGTACATGTAGGAGGGAGATTGATTGGAACTGACCAACCAGCCACCCGCAAACGGTGTGGCGGCGATGACACGAATCCCTCGTTCTTGGCACAAAGGAAAGACTCGTCGCATCGCTCGAGTTTCTAGTAACGTGTAGCCTCCTGCCACGACAAAGAAGTCGAGATCAACCAAATCGGCAATCCTTTCGCAAAGTCGTTCGTGCGATTCATTCTCCCAACTAAACGCATTGCGCGACTCAAGATTGCAACCGCAGCCAATTGAGCGAATTGCTCCAGAGGCGCGCATGTCTTCAAGCGCTTCTGCGCCGCCGCCACCATCCCGGTCCAATTGGTGGAGATATTCTTCTAATTGCTCAGGATCGTGATAGCCATAGTCGATATCGTGGATAGTGAGACTGTCAACCCTAGCGTGCCCAAGCCTTTGGAGCGATGATTCGTGCTGTCTGCGTATCGCGTCAGCTCCATATTCGTAGTTAACTCGGAAACCGGTTCTTGTGTCGCGAGGAGTACGTACGCTTCCGTCAAGACAGTATGTCTTGTTGGACTCGTTGCGAATTGGTTCAGGAACCAACGTCTTGCCTACCTTTGTGTTGATCCAGAATTTGTCTCGTTGGACATTTAAGTCGCCGAGAGCTTGTCCCAATCGTCTTTCGGATCGACCAATTCCATACCAAGGTGCCGTATCGAAAAATCTGACCCCAAGGTTCCAAGCGGCATGGACCGCGGAAATGCAGTGAACTGTTGCAACCTCCGGGCTACCAATGGTTCCGCCACCGAAGCCAAAGGGACGAATCAAGAATTGGTTTGGTCCAATTGGACGTGCCGAATCGACGTCCATAGCGTAACTAATCACTTTTGCCCACGGCAACGTGTTGCCGTGAATCGAATCAGATATTTGGGAGTCCAACCGTGGCTGGACTCCCAAACTTACTTACTAGCTAATTGCCGAGTCGCAGTACCGATCCAGCTCGAGTTCCTGTGTGCTCCCCATCTTCCAATGTAAGGTGCCCATTGACGATTGTTGCCTTGTAGCCGATGGACTTTTGAATGTAGCGCGGGGCGCCGCCAGGAAAGTCATGCACAAGCTCAGGTTGACGCTCTGCCACGCGGTCCGCGTCGAATACGTTGACGTCAGCCTTCATACCAACTTCCAATGATCCGCGATCCTTCAATCCCAAGACTCTCGCCGGGGCAGAGGTTAGTCGTCGGATCCCTTCGCTCAGGGAGTACAGGCCGCTTTCTCGTACCCAATACGCCAGCGTGAAACTGGGCCACCCCGCGTCCATGATTTGCGACACGTGGGCTCCCGCATCTCCAAGGCTGGGAAAGCAATGTTCGCTCTTGAACAAGTCGCCCAATTCAGTCAAACTCTGGTTGAACATTCGAAGATTGAAAAGGCCTTTCCCTTGGCTCTCGCGCGACAGCCGCAGGAAAGTTTCGATCCAATGCTCGCCAGCGGCTTCGGCAAGGGACCCTATGTTGTCTTCTGCTGGCGTTGTGTAGTCCGGAGTTTCGCCTGTGCCAAGGTAATAGACATTTGTCATGGGAAATCTACGCTCGGAGCTCTTGCCTTCTTCAACAAGTTTGGAGTAGGTTTCAGGATCATTGATCGCCCTAAGACGGCCTTGGAAATCCATCGCGCGGAGCTTGTTCCAGGTTTCGCCGCCCATAGGCAGGTTTGATTGAAGACCAAACATAAAGCCGGAGCCTCTTACTTGAGTGATCGCCGTAATGTCTCGATCCTTGCACAATTCCTTTAGACGTTCAGCTTGCGCATTGCCAGATCCAGGTTGAGGCCCGGTTCCATAACTGAATAGGACACGTCCCTTTGTCGTGTCAGACATTTGACGCAGTACGTTGAAGTCTGCGCCAACAGCCTGCATGAGTCCGTTGCGAGGACCCACTTCTTTTGCGATTTCGACTAGTTCCTTGGGGTCCGCAAAAGTCCCTGGAATTGATCGGCCATCAGGCAATTTGTGTGGCGGATACCGATTTGTCGAAAATCCGATCGCACCACCGTCCAAAGAACTGCCAACGACCTCAGCCATTTTATTAAGCTCTTCTGGTGTTGCCTGCTCTTCGACAGCCCGCTCGCCCATCACATAAAAGCGAACCGCGCAGTGTCCAACCATCCCGCATACATTGACGGCTGGCTCGAGGCGCTCAATGGCATCCAAATAGCCGCCATAGTCCTCCCAGTCCCAAGGCAGGCCGGTAAGAATCGCATGCTTTGGAATATCCTCTACGGTCTCCATCATGCCGGCGAGAAGTTCGCGGTCTGTTGGTTTGCATGGTGCAAACGTTACTCCGCAATTGCCCATTAACGCAGTCGTTACTCCATGCCAGCTAACTGGAGTCATGAAGGGGTCCCAACCGATTTGCGCATCTAGATGCGTGTGCAAGTCCACAAAGCCCGGCGATACGGTCAGGCCCTCGGCATCAATTTCTCGATTGCCTCGTCCCGAAACTTCGCCGACTTCAGATATCAATCCATCGTCGATTGCGAGGTCACCGCTTGCCGGTTTGTTGCCCAAGCCGTCATATAGTTGACCTCCGCGTATTACGATATCGTGTGACATGTTTTACTCCTGTACTTCACGTACTTTGCTGTGTGTCATGGCATGTCATCTATTCGCCATCACATACTTTGTCCCTACTTGAAGGCAGAGACTATTTCTTCCTCGACTCGTTGAAACGCTTCGACATCACCGGTCTGTATCGCACCAAACATGATCTCGGAAACGCCTTCTTTCTCAAACTCACCAATTCGATCAATGACGAAGTTCTTAGGTCCCGCCATTGATCCTCGTCCTAATCGGCGCTGAAATCCATCAATTACGCTCTTGTCGTCCGTGATTACCAATGGCATGAGCAGAGTCTTTTGAATTTCTCTGGGATCGCGTCCCACGTCGGCACAATGGCGCTCCAAAACACCAACTTTATGCTTGTAGATTTCCATGGACATTCCTTGGCCTGCCCACCCATCCAAGTTCATAATGTCGCCGAACATGGCAAGTGTGCGTAGCGTTCTACGCTCGCCGGTGCCACCAACCATAATTGGTATATGCGGCTTCTGGTAGCAGCCCGGCGACAGTGAGGCTTGATCTAGCGTGTAGTACTTGCCGTAATAGTCGACAGGTCCATCGGATGTGAACATTTTGCGAATCAACTCGCAGGCCTCCTGAAACCGATCCTGTCGCTCTCTCATGGTTGGAAAATCCCAACCGTAGGCTTCGTGTTCACGCTTAAACCACGATGCACCAAGAGCCAACGTAAACCGTCCCTCGGACGCTTGATCGAGCGCTGTTGCCATCTTAGCTAGCAATGCGGGATTCCTATACGTGTTGCCGAGAACCAGATGGCCCAACCTCATGCGTTGCGTCATTCCTGCTGCTACGGCGATCAAGGTGTACCCTTCAAATGCGGTGTGGTATTCGTCTTCTCGACGACCCGGCGGCAAAAAGTGATCGGCAAACCAAAGACTATCCCATTTACCAGACTCCATGGTTTCTATTGAAGTTCGAATTGCGTCCCAGGTTGTTCGATAGCAATTCACTTGTACACCAAATTTCATTGGGAAATTCCTAATTGATCTGGATTTGACAGTGCTTCACCGGAGATCCCTCAATCCGGTGAATCCAATACTGAGCCTGAGGCAAATTCTAGCAGTTTAACTAATGCCCGATTAAACCTAATGACTGTTACAGAAGGAACAGTTAATTTGGACCGCTGGTTTTGGATAGCCAAGCGAGTGCGCGATTGAGGCGTTCTGTTGGGGTTAGTTAGTCACCGTTCGAATTTTCGACGAATTTGTACTCATGACCTAACAAGGATCTGTATTAGCCATTGCTAATTGACGCACGCAAATCGCTTTAGTAACATGAATAAACGTACATATTTTAGTTCTGTTTAAGAAGGTTATCGTGAGAGAGCGAGCAATTTGGCAAATTGGATATTGACGTAGATGTGCGGGAGAGTGTAGTAGTCTTTCTGCTCCAGTTAGCTTGGTTCAATTTTTGATTTGGAGCTCGAACGGAACGAGCGAAGTTAGAATTGCATTCAATCTCTACAAATATAGTCCAGTGGTTGCAATAGCCCATTGATTGTGAATTCAATGCATGACGTAGATCTAACGCCGACGTTTGCCGACCTATTTTGCGGTATTGGCGGCTTTCACCTCGCGGCTTCAGAATTGGGACTGAGGTGTGCGTTCGCATCGGATATTGATAGAGGTGCGTGTGAAACCTACAAGGTAAATTTTGGAATACAACCTTACGGAGACATCGTAAAGATTCCAGCGGACCAAGTTCCAGACCACGATATCTTGTTTGCTGGATTACCGTGTCAGCCATTCAGCATTATCGGAAAGCGAACAGGATTTAGCGATGCACGAGGAAACCTCTTTTTGGAAGTGGCAAGAATTGCAGCGACAAAACTGCCGCAAGCTATAGTTATCGAGAATGTTCGACAGTTCACAACGTTGGATGGTGGCAAGGCGTTGAGATGCGTAATCGCAACGCTTGAGGCTCTTGGCTATTCAGTTGCGTGGCGAATCTTGAATGCTCTGGATTTTGGCTTGCCACAAAAGCGCGAGAGAGTCTTTGTGGTAGCTACTACGGCATCAATTGATTTCGATTGGCCAAATGGCGACATACCAATGCAGCCGCTAGGCGAATTGTTAGAGTCGAACCCAGACAAGTGCCATTTTGCGTCGGAACGAATACAAAATGCTCGCAAACGCGCACACCGGGCAACTACCAGCCCGATGATCTGGCACGAAAACAAAGGTGGAAATGTTAGTAGCCATCCGTATTCCTGTGCACTTCGTGCTGGTGCATCCTACAATTACTTGCTGGTTGACGGAAAACGACGATTAACGCCGAGAGAGTTGTTCCGGCTTCAAGGATTCCCTGATAATTTCCAATTGCCACGAAGCATCGCAGCGGCGCGCAGACTGACAGGAAACGCCGTTCCCGTGCCGATGGCACGTGCAGTCATTGATAGAGTCATGGAGACGTTAACTCATCGTTAGACTAAGAGACAGTGCCAATGCGTCGCTTGGCCCATGGCCAGTAGGGAACATTCCAGACAATAGAGTTATCGCAATCGGCCGGCGAATCGTACACTTAATGGCAGTTGGGCGCACTGACATTAGCGGCAATGACTTCGGGGACATTTTCGCAAGTGCAGTGCAAGGCACGCATTTTTCAAAGCCGCTCGGCATCGTGGATGTAGAGAACGTGGCTACAGGATGGTCGGTAAAGACTGTAAAAACGCAATCGAACCTCGACAATATTCGACACGTGCGGCTAATCTCCGGTCGTAATTCGCCTACTTATTCGACACAACTGGACAATGTGCGTGACGACCCACAAGCGACAGGCGAAGCCGTACTTGCCATCTGGAATGCACGCTATAGAATCGCCGCTGAAAAATACAACGATATTCGTACGGTTGTCCTCATACGCAATATGGGAACCCAGACGTTTCGTTTATTTGAGGTGCCTACAGCACCCTTTCCTGCAGTTGAGTACACGTGGTCATATAACTCAAAAAACAATCTGGAAGGAAGAGAAAAAGGAACCGGACAGCATTGTTTTACTTGGCAACCCCATGGAAGCCAGTTTACTGTGATTCGCCATATTCCCGCTTCTTCGCGTCGCTTTAGCATTGACAGAGTCGTCAACGCGGTTTCTGTTGAAGCGATCCTTGAGTTGTCTAACTATTCAGACGATTGGATAACCATCGAATAGTGTCCTGGGTCTATTTCGGAGGTGAAGCTAACTCATCGTGGTCAAACGTGCATGTGGTTGTTGAGGGGATGCACAGGAATTCTGAGTATTAGTCATCAAGTGCTAGTCGTTTTCTCCTTAACCGATTCAACAGACTAGACAACGCGTTGGTCGAATTGAGTTCGCACTCCCAAATTACAATCACATCAAATCCCGCTTTGCGTAGATCCTTGAGATTTCGCTTGTCGCGTTCTTTGTTGTTCTTGAATTTATTGATCCAGTATTCCCTATTGGAGCTAGGTATTGACGCATAGGGGCAGTTATCGTGTCTATGCCAAAAGCACCCATGAACGAGAATGACTGTTTGGTACCTCGGCAAAACTATGTCGGGTGTTCCTGGTAAGTTTCGATTATGCAACCGAAACCGAAACCCATTGGCATGCAGAAATCTGCGGACAAGCAACTCAGGCTTTGAGTTCTTGCTGCGAATGCGCCCCATTATCTCGCTGCGCTTTTGCGTAGTTACCGTATCCAACTTATTCGCCCGAATTGTTGCGCTCAGACTCGAACAATGTGCAGTAGGTAATGGATCGCGGCAGCCCAATCACTTGTAGATCTTCGGGATTAGGTTTTGTGATTCAAATGGTGGCCGACTATAAGCTTCGTCTTGAGGTCGTCTTGAGAGTTTTGGAGTTTTTTTCTCAACCTTTTCGTACGGAACCATGCTAAGGAGATGGTGGATGCAATTCAGACGGGCGAGATGCTTGTTATCGCCGTCGACCACGAACCATGGCGCGTCCGTGGTGGAAGTACGTTCAAGCATCGTATCCTTGGCTCTTGAGTAGTCGACCCACTTCAAACGCGATTGCAGATCCATTTCGCTAAGTTTCCAGGACTTGTGGGGTTCATTCACGCGGTTGCGAAATCGTTTTTCTTGCACTTCGTCCGAAACAGAGAACCAGTACTTTATCAGTTGAATGTCGGAGCGGACTAGCATGCTCTCGAATAGAGGCACCGATACCAGAAAATCCTCGTATTCTGCTTGAGTGCAAAACCCCATGACGTGTTCTACACCAGCTCGGTTGTACCAACTTCTATCGAAAATGACAATCTCTCCGCCGGAGGGAAGATGCTCGACATAACGTTGGAAGTACCATTGTGTGCGTTCTTCCTCATTTGGCGATGGAAGCGCCACGACCCTACAGTGACGGGGACGCAAGTACTCCGTGATGCGCTTAATGCAACTACCTTTACCAGCGGCGTCACGACCCTCAAAAATGACGACTATTTTCTTATCTTGCTGTATGACCCATTCGAGCATGTCGGTCAATTGAACCTGTAGTCCGTGCAGCTCTTCCGCGTACTGTGCGTCGGTCAATTGCCTGCGTTTCTTTGCTGTTCGGAGTTTCGACACGTTCCCGCTCTCCCAATCGCCCTCCTAGCTCATTCTACGAGTAGACAATCGCTATTGCTCTTCAAACATTTCAGGCAGACAAGCTTTCCTGAAGTGGCCAAGGCAATTGTCCGTCAGCCGAACTATTGCAATCTTGACATTGCACTTGTCGGGATGGTTCGTGAGAAATTTAACTGGGCGCGCTGTTCATGCTCTCATACATTTTTAAAAATGTACTTGAGGAATCACGCTTATTTTCTTGATATTGAACAATTTTAGTGAGAGACGACTCAATTTCTTTCCGATCCGACTCAAACTTGCTCAGATTGCGTGCGTACAGAGAGTGGTTGAGTCGATTGATAATGGCTCGAGTCGAGTCGTTCGATTCTAACAACCTAAGAGCAGTGGTTTGCGAAATTTTGAGGTGCAGAGTTAGCCACTCCACCATGCCTGACTTAACTTCACGCGCGTCGCCACTAGCAAGCCTTGAACGTATGAATTTGTAGTCGATACTTGCTGTTGAAGGTGCTGCTCTCGGCTGCTTTATGCGCTGGCTGATATACAAATAGCCAAATATCAGCGCAAGCGACCATCCTAGTCCAATAACCACGTTTAACCACCACTCTGGAACACTCGAAATTGCTAAGAAATTTCCGTCTTGCTGTTCTGCATCGGTTGACATTCCCGAAGTCTCGTCGAATGTGCTACCAGCTAGGGGGTCGGGAGCGACGACTAGATTTCGACCGCCTATGACCGTTTGGACTAGCTCGTCAGTTTCAGTATTCCACCAATAAATTGGAGTATCTGGTACAGAATATTCGCCTGGTTCCGTAAGCAAAAGAGATTCGGATTGTGTTCGTTTGCCTACGATTCTTGCGATTAGTGCCGAATCCTCTAAACGTGGGGTAGTGGGATATTGTCGGATTGCATCGGGAACGGGAAGATCAATTTCTGGAATGCCCGTGCTGTGGGCATCCGTAGCGCTTATAGTTACTTCTCTAATAATCGTGTCGCCTGCATGTAGTTGCTGTAGGTCAGCTACAGCCAGACTATCTGAAATCCGAACTTCTCGCGCCGGAAACCAGTCTTGATCTGCAGGAAACTCACTAGGAATTGGCAATATTTCCAGTGTTTCCTGGCTTGACGAGACCGCGAGCGAAAGATCTCGCGTGTCGAGAGCGACGCGAACGGGAACATCTGTGGGAGGAATCACCATTTCCCCACTTCGTTCGGGAAATAGGACAAAGCGTTGAACTAGCACGTTGTAGTTGCGTTCTGCCCTAAAGGCATAGGTTCGCTCAATCTCGCCCACAATTACGACCAATGCGTTTTCAATATCAGTCGGCAACGGTATATCTCGCCGAACAAGCACGTTGTTGGTGTAGTAGAGTTTTCTAGTGACATGTACTGCCGCTTGGACATACTGTCTACGCGAATCAATGTCGGTTTCAAAGAAAACGTTCTCCCTCAATTGTTGCTTGATTTCTGCGTCCAATGCCCGAACGATGATCGTAATTGGGTCGGTCTTCTCGCCGCCGACCTCAAAAGATGGAATAGTTATGGATCCTATGCGTTTGGGCTGCAATTGAATAGAGAACGAGATTTTGGATCGAACCTTGCCATTAACGACGTTCAAGATCTCGTTACTACCTTGACCATACGTGCGAAAGTCCATCTCCAGGACTGACCAGTCGGGCGGGTCATTGCCTTGTGTGGTCCCCTGTGACTCAATTGTCAGTGTTATGGATTGCGTTTCGTCAATGTCAGATTTGTCTACCCACGCGCGCACTGCTGCATGCAATTGAGCCGAAAGGCTCAAGACGATGAAGAAACACAGCGACCTCACCACCGTTGGTCCGATTCCTTCAGGACGATTTCGCCACGCCGTAGCTTCTGAATTGATTCGTGCTGGAACTTTGCTTTCAGAAGATTTCCAGGTTCATCGGGAATGCGACGCAACCACCGGTCAAATGCGTCTGCCATTTCTCGCTGATCTCCCTCCTGGGATGCGGCATCCGGCTGATCTGCTTCGCTGGAGTCTTCATTTGCTTGTTCTGACGAGTCGTCTTCTTGCCGCTCGGAGTCCTCTGAGTCGGCGCCAGCATCCGACTGCTCGCTCTCCGGCTCGTCTTGATTCGAACTAAGAGCTTGGTCCGCGTTACTGGATTGGTCAGACCCTTCACCGTTTCCCTCCGAGGGTTCCGATGTGTCGGTCATTTCCTGTCCGGACTCGGACGGAATTTGCTCAGATCCTTCATTCTCATTTTGGCTTGGTTGTCCTTGCTGTTCGTCCACAGCCTGCTGTTGCATTTGCTGCAAGGCTTGAGTCAGGAGATCTCTATTGAACGCGGCATCCTCATGGTCCGGGTCCTCGGCCAAAACCTCGTCGTAGACACCAATTGCCTCCACTATTTGTCCAGTCTTGGCTAAGGCATTGCCAAGATTGAATTGAGAACGTACGGTATCGTCTGACTCAAACAGTTCCGCTGCTTCTTCAAACTTGTTGCTGCGATACTTCGCGACGGCCTGCCAACTGGGGTTTTCAAATAACCTCTCGGCATCGTCGTTGCGACCCTCTTCTAACGCGGCGCGCCCCTGATTGTCACGATTGACCCAGAGGTCGTCCTTCCAATCCGCTTGCAATGTTGGACCCAATGCGATTAGAAAAACAACGACCGCACCTTTGCGTAGTCCAAAAACGATCAACAAAGCGATGGGTATAAGCAGCAGATAGCCGGAATCGTTCCATTGATCAAATTCTCGGTCTGCAACCCGTGTTGTCTTGTCGCGTCCAATCCATCCGCCGTCGAAAAATGCCGAGACATCGTTGTCTCCGAGCGCTAGATCGCTGTAGGTGCCCCGCGTCAACTTAGCCAAAGCGCTTAGTTTCTCACGGTCTAGCTTGGCTATGACAGGGTTTTCCTGCGCGTCCACAACGTGATTGATTGATCCATCTCGGCCGACTATTGGAATCGGTCCACCTTCTTCTGTGCCGATACCTATGACATGCACAGGAATGCCGTTGAAGTCAATGTCACTCAATTCCTTTGGATCCTCGATGTCGTCGGCAAGTACGAGTATGCGCCCATTGCCAGTGGACCCCTTCGCTAACAGTTCAAGTGCAAGCTCCAGTGCCATGCGAGTCTTACTTCCAGGAATGGGCATGATTGACGGATCCAACGAGGAGACAAGATGCTCGATCGTGTTGGTATCGTTGGTTAACGGCGTTACGACATGAGCATCTCCGGCGTAGGCAACTAGCGCAGTACTTCCCTCGCTGCGATTGCGCAAAATGTCGGTAACCTTCTGCTTGGCGCGAACGACCCGCGATGGCGCGATGTCTTCTGCGTTCATGCTGAAGGAAAGGTCCAAGACAATCACAAGATCGTCGTCCTTGCGATCAACTGGTTGCGGCAATTGCTCCCAACAGGGACCGGCCAGTGCCAAGACAATGAGAATGGCGGAAACAAAGGCGAATATCTCGAATATGCGATGCAACTTTTGAATAGCAGACTTGGGCATTAGCGCTGCGAGCAACTCTGGGGACAAAGCGGCACTCCAACCACTTGAATTTGTCCTGTATTTCCTCCGTAGGAAGTAGATCACTGGCACGATTGCCAGTCCAAGTAGCCACCAAGGCCTCAGAAAGTGAAAGTCTTGCAGGCGTGCAATCCAATCGCTCACGAGCGAATCCACCAAAGAATCAAGAACAGAGCGAACGACGCGCCCAAGGGCCAATGAAACAACGATTTGATGGGACGCAAAGTCTCGGGATCAAGTTCGATGGGCTCAATTGCCGCAATGTGCAGGTAGATTCTGGAGAGAGACTCCGTATCGCTTGCTTTGAAGAATTTTCCGCCAGTCTCGTCCGCAATGCTGCGTAGAGCTTCGGTGTTCATTGCGGGCCCACGAAATCTGAACATTCGTCGGCTACCGAATGTTCGAAAATCGGAAGGCTCTGATCCAATCCCAATCGTATGGATTCTCACATTGGCCTCCTTAGCTAGACGCACCGCCTCGTCTGGCGAAAGAGTTCCTTCATTGTGGGATCCGTCAGTCATTAGGATCAATATCCGGTGATCGATGGGTCGTTCTATGAGTCTCTTAACGGCCAGGCCAATCGTATCTCCAATGGCTGTTTGACCTCCTGCGATGCCGGTTGGAGCATCCTGTAGCAATTCGTTGACCGTCTCCAAGTCGAATGTCAGAGGGACATAGACGTAAGCGGAGGAACCAAACAGAATCAAACCGAGACGGTCCCCGATTCTCGACAAAATGAATGGCTCTACAACATGCTTGAGCGCTGCCAACCGCGACACCCGATTTCCCTCGATGGACATATCGTCCGTCGTCATACTTCCGGATATGTCCACAGCTAGAAGCATGTCCCGCCCGACAGTGGGCAAGGGAATCGGTTCACCAGTCCATTGTGGTCGCGCCAGCGCACCAACCAATAAAACCCATGCCAAAAAAAGCACAAGAATTTTGAGCCACCTTCGATTGTCAATCCAGACATCTGTTGATGTGGATTCAAATCGAAATGCATCTACATCCGGCACTGTTAGAGCAGCGTGTCTGCCGCTTACCCGCAAGGCGGCAAGCCGCATTATTGGAAAGAGAAGTACCAAACAAAACGCCCAGGGCCACAAAAATTCAAGCATTGGCAGTCTTGCTCAATGGCGACGCTCGAAGCAAGGTGGTCTGCACAAGCTCCTGGAGTCCTGAATCCGTAAAGGCGTCTTCGATGTAACGCTTGGATCCAAGACAGCGTCCTGCTCCCTCTACGAATGCTCGATTGTTAAATCTCTCTGCCAGAAAATCGAGCCATCGCGAACCGTATAGTTGGGTTGCCTCTTCCTGGCCTTCAATCTTCACTACAAGTTCCTTGAATAGAAGATTGATGGATGTCGCATACTCAAGCGCGTCTATCGAACCTGCATTTCTCCTGCGGTTCAATTCCCGCGCTGTCTCTCGAATTCTGGCATAGGGTCGTCTTCGGTTGTATTCCTGAAACAGCACCCATATGCCGAACACAATAATCGCAAGAACCAAAAAAGCCACTCCCCACCATCCAATCGGTATGGGCCAAAGCCCAGGTGGAGCAGGTTCGTGGATGTCGCGCAGCTGGTCCAGTATCTCGGACAGCGAATTAGCGGCCGAAATTGATGGGCTCCAAGTCATCATCAGTAGAAAACGACGTAAACATCACATTGTGCTTTAAACACTTAGATCTCAATTCATCGAGTCTGTTGCCAAATCTTTTCGTGTACTCGTCCCGCAGTTTCCTCCTACCACTATGGAATTCGATTTGCATCGTGCCATTCGTAACGGCATACATATTCGAGGGAGGCAGTGTTCTTTCAATCTCGTCATATACATGCACGAGTTGGAGATCGTTGTGACGTCCCCGCGTCAGCAAGCTAGTGATCTCGTCGTCGGCCATGCCTATGAAATCGCTAATGGCGACTATCCGATGGTGAGCGGGGGACACATGCTTCAACTGGGTCAACGCCCGTTGCCACAGCTTGCTCTTGTCTTGAATATCAGGATTAGTGTTTTCGGAGTACTTGAGCCTAACATTTGCATCGGCAATTGCACGGAGTAGCTTTACGACGGCTGTTCCGCTTCGAAATGGCTTGATGGTCTCAATTCCTTGAATGCCTACGACAAGCCCGCCGACACGGTCTCGCTGGTTCAGAGCCCGCCATGCAAGTCGAGCCGCAATATCTGCAGCTGCAACTGACTTAAGCCGGTTCCTACTTCCAAGAAACATCGACATGGTTTGATCGACCATGAGTAGTGTTGGACGCTCCCGCTCTTCTGTGAAGACCTTGGTGTGTGGAACTCGTTTACGTGCTGTAACATTCCAATCTATATTTCGGACATCGTCACCGGGCTGGTACAGGCGGACTTCATCAAAGTCCACTCCTCGCCCCCGCAGTACAGATCTACGTTCGCCTGCGACCACAGCTCTACTCTTCCTTCGACGATGTTTCGTGTAGGTGGCGGACGATAGACCAATCAAGTCTTCCAAACTCACATATACGCCGCTAAGCATGGACCTTTAGCCTAAGGTACCGGCACCATCTTGAGAGTCTCGTCCACCACCGCGTCGGGCGTTGTTCCCTCAGCTTCCGCTTCAAATGAAAGAATTATGCGGTGTCGCATTACGTCGTGTATGACCTTGTGCACATCATCAGGCGACACGTACTCCCGACCATCAAGCCAAGCTACAGTTCGTGCACTTTGATCTATTGCGATCGTTGCTCGCGGACTTGCGCCATATTCCACTCCACGTAAAGTCGATGAGCGTGTGTAAGAAACCAGCGCAACTATATAGCGTTCTATGGAGTCTGCCATATACAGTTCTGAGATTTCCTTGCGTGCTCCAAATATTTCTGCTTCCGTCAGCACGAGCGGGGGAGGAGTTTCTCTTTCCAAGACTTCATTGCGTGCAATCTTGAGAATCTCCAACTCATTTTGCGGCGGTGGGTAGGCAACGCGAATATGCATCAAGAATCTGTCTAGCTGAGCTTCGGGTAGGGGGTAGGTTCCCTCTTGTTCAATTGGGTTTTGCGTAGCCATCACGAGAAACAATCCAGGCAATTCAAACGTCTCCCGTCCTTGGGTCACCTGATGCTCGGCCATACCTTCCAGAAGTGCGGATTGGACCTTGGCTGGAGCACGGTTTACCTCATCCGCCAAAAGTAGGTTGTGAAAGATCGGTCCCTTTTGGAAATAAAAGGTACCATCTTCCGGTCGAAAAACCTCGGTGCCTGTGACATCACTTGGAAGCAAATCTGGAGTGAATTGAATTCGATGAAATTCACCCTCGACACCTTTTGCAAGCTCTTTGACCACTCGCGTCTTTGCCAGGCCTGGAGCTCCTTCGACTAACAGGTGGCCTCCGCAGAGCAGCGCAATAATGAGACGTTGTGTCAGAATGGGTTGGCCAACGACTCGAGTGTCTAACCAGTCGTTTAGCTCGCGAACTCTCTGGAGTGTCGTGCTCAAAGTGTTCCTGCCAAGTGATTCGTCTAAAACTGGTGCGATTGTATTCATGGATGTATCCGACATTCCGTGCATTCGTTGGTTCACTCTTGACAACTCTTTTGACATTTTGATCATATAGATGCCACAAAGAGAAATTAGGCTACGCATTTCTCCAGTACTTGACGACCCGGCGTGTACACCTTAGTCCGGCCAATTCTCTTCTGGCTACCCCCGGAATGGTCGCATCTGGTTGTATTGAAAGCACTGGCTGTTTTCGGGAGCCATGCTAATTCTCCATCCAGTCAAGACACGGTCAAAGTGGGTCAACTCAATTGTGCAAACAGAGTTGGCCTTGCGGCTGGATTCGACAAAGACGGCCTAGCCATACGAGGCTTGTGCAGCCTCGGATTTGGTTTCTTGGAACTAGGCGGAGTCACCCCTCGACCTCAGTCGGGAAACCGAGCTCCCCGGATTTTCAGACTCAAAAAGGACTCTGCGCTCATCAACCGCATGGGATTGAACAACGATGGCGTGGATGCGCTTGCAGAAAAGCTCGTGCGAACAGCGAATTCCACCCCAATTCCTATAGGAGTCAATATTGGTCGGAATTGGGACACTCCTAACTCTCAAGCGGTTGAAGATTACCTCTATTGCTTCCACCAAGTAAAATTCTTGGTTGATTTCGTTACGGTGAATATTTCATCGCCCAACACTCCAAACCTTCGCGAACTGCAGGACCAGCGACATGTTATGCCTCTCCTGCATGAAATCATTGTGGCTAGAGATGCTCTTGCGCATACGAACAACACCTATGTGTCCGTGTTTGTGAAAATCTCTCCCGATATGAGTGTGGACGAGACGAAAGGGCTGTGTTTGGCTGTGAAGAGCTCGGGATGCGACGGAATAGTCGCAACAAACACTACAATTGACCGAAGTTTGCTAACAGATCGCAAACGTGGGGAAATTGGGGGACTCAGCGGTAAACCCCTATTTGAACTTGCGTTGGAGCGTGTGCGATTGGTACGAAAAGTCGTTGGATCAAACTTTACTGTGATCGGATGCGGCGGTGTGCGGGATGCAAAGTCCGCTTGTCGCATCGTAGATGCTGGCGCTGACCTCGTCCAACTGTACACAGCAATGATTTACCGTGGCCCCGGTTGCATTCCCGCCATTGCCACAGCTTTGGAGGAGAATTCAGTCGGTTAAATGCACCATGGGGAATGTCCCATATGTCCAGGATGCAGGATAGAGGACTTCTCAAAAATCCCAGACTAGGGTAGGGAGGGAATATGTTAGATCAAGTCAATGTGCGGTGGTGGGTGGTACTTGCAATAGTTCTCGCCGCTCCAGCGGCACTAGCGCAGACATTGGACACAGGTGATACGGCATGGCTTCTCACAGCGACTGCGCTTGTGTTGTTCATGACGATACCGGGTCTGTCACTGTTCTATGCGGGCTTGGTCCGCCAGAACAACGTTCTAAGCATTTTCATGCAGTGCTTTTCGATTACGTGCCTTGTAACGATTTTGTGGTTGTTTGTCGGCTACAGCTTGGCATTTGGCGAAAGCAATGCCGTTGTAGGCGACCTGTCTAACTTTTTATTCAAGAATGTGAGCGAAGACTCGATGTCTGGCTCTATTCCAGAATCCAGTTTCGCTATTTTCCAACTGACATTCGCAATCATCACGCCCGCACTAATCGTGGGTGGATTCGCTGAACGAATGCGCTTTTCCGCAATTTTGATATTCACCACGCTGTGGGTGATCATCGTCTATGCTCCGTTGTGCCATTGGGTGTGGGGCGGTGGTTGGCTAAGTTCCGACGGATGGTTGGGGTCCTTTACAGGAGGTCTCATGGACTTCGCCGGAGGCACGGTCGTACATATCTCAGCCGGGACGGCTGCCTTAGTTGCGGCGCTCTACCTAGGTCCTCGCCGCGGGTTTCCGACTGCTGCCATGATTCCACACAATTTGCCTTTCACCGTCGTGGGTGCAGGAATGCTGTGGGTTGGTTGGTTTGGCTTCAATGGTGGAAGCGCATTGGCGGCAAATGGAGACGCTGCCATGGCAATAGCTGTTACACACATCTCTGCTGCTACGGCAGCATTCACATGGCTAGTCGTCGAGTGGATTCGTTTTGGCAAACCGAGTGTGCTGGGCGCGGTAACCGGTATGGTTGCTGGATTGGGCTCAATTACTCCGGCATCGGGCTACGTGGGGCCAGCGGGCGCATTGGTAATCGGCTTGGTCGCCGGACTCGTCTGTTTCCTTGCAACCAACTTCCTCAAGAGAACTCTTAAGATCGATGATTCGCTTGATGTGTTCCCCGTGCACGGTGTAGGCGGAATACTTGGCACTTTGCTCACCGGTATTTTTGCCAGTTCGGCATTGGGATGGTTTGGAGGACAGGAAGAGATTGCCATAGGAAGTCAGTTGCTGGCTCAATTCATTGGGGTCTTGGCGACCGTAGTGTGGGTGGGTGTACTGACCTGGGTAATTTTGAAGGTCACAGACTTGCTTGTGAAGGTTCGCGTACCTGAAGATGTGGAGATTGAAGGGCTTGACATCGCAACGCACAACGAACGAGGCTACAACTTGAACAGCTAGCGTTTTGTAAATGCTAGCTGCAACACGCGACATTCAAGTAGTCGATTTGCTGGCTGCGCGTCTGTGTGCACTCATGACAAGCTGAAGTGCTAGTTCAGCAAGGTCCATTCCGTGAACTCTACATGCATCTGGATACAAGCTCGTTGGAGTCATTCCTGGCATGCTGTTAACTTCCAGTAGCCAGAAGTCGTTATTTTGTTCTAGAACAAAATCGGCACGAGACAAGTCGCGACAACCAAGTGCTTGGTGTGCGCCAATCGCCGCATCCTGCAGCTTCTTGTAGGTGCGGTCGTCTAGTTCGGCTGGTATAACGTGCTCGCTTTTGCCTGGTGTATAGCGATTTACAAAGTCATACCACTCGTTCTCTGCCACAAGAATCTCGGTAACAGGTAACGCAACTGGTTCAGCGCCATGCAGGTCCAAGACACCTACAGTAATTTCACGACCGTGTACGAATGGTTCAACAAGCATGAAATTGTCGTACTTGAATCCGTTCAATAGAGCGCTGCGAATGTCTCCGCCTTCCTTAAGAAGCGTTATGCCTAGAGCGGAGCCTTGGTGCCTTGGTTTGCAGACTACATGATCTCCAAAGCTTTCAAGGATTTGCTCAATGCCATTCTCGATATCCGCTTGGGCCACGACAAGGTCCTGCAGCACAGGTAGATCAAATGTGCGAAACTGCTGCTTAGCCAAGAATTTGTCCATTGCCAGCGCGCTTGCGTGCAAGCCACAGCCAACGTACGGCAGTTCAAGGATGTCGAGCAGACCCTGCAATGTTCCATCTTCACCTGGTGAGCCGTGCAGAACTGGGAAGACAACGTCTGGACCTAACTCATGCAAATCCAGAGCGATCCGTGGGGTTAGTTCAATGTACTGGACATTGCAATTGCATTCCAATGCTTCAGCGATTTGAGACGCAGAAGACCTTGATATGTCGGCTTCGTGAGAGGTGCCACCTCCTAGTACCGCAACTTTCAATCCCATGACGCATTCGCTACATCGGCGCGACTAAAGCATTCTGTCGTCAAACCATGGGGATCGATCCCAAACACTCTGGAGAAAAACACGAACTCTGACTCCAGCGCATCTCTAATGTTTTCAGAAATGCGGAATCCGTGGCCTTCGTGCTCAAATAGGAACAAAGCGGTGGCGATTCCTTTTGCCGCAAGCGAGTCGAACATCATTTGAGACTGATTGGGCGGCACAATCGCGTCTTCGGTTCCCTGGTAGAAGACCACAGGGCTGTCTAGGTGGTCAATATGGTGTATGGGAGAACGCGCGTCAATTTCGTCCGAGGGAACCAATGCTTCGATGTAGCGGGACTCGAACTTATGAGTGTCATCTACCAGCGCTCTGACATCTGCGACGCCATAGTAACTTGCGCCGGCTTTGAACACGTTGCTCGTGGTAAGCGCACGCAGTGTCGTGTAGCCACCAGCACTACCTCCACGAATTGCCACTCTGGATGGATCGACCAGATCTTGAGATACCAGGTGCCGTACGCCGGCTACGCAATCCTCCACGTCCACATTGCCCCACTCGCCTATCAGCCGGTTGCGGTATTGCCTTCCATAGCCAGTGCTACCGCCGTAGTTGACATCCAATACCGCCCAACCGCGTGTCGCAAAGTACTGAACAAGAAAACTGAAGTTTGTGTTGGAGTTTGACGTAGGGCCACCATGCGACAAAACCAGCAAGGGAGGGCGTTCCCCGGAAGGCGCAACGACGTCGGGGTTAGTTGGAGCGTAGAAGTTGGCGTACACATCCTGCCCCTTAGCATTCAAGTAGCGTATTGGGTGCACCTGTGAAACATAAGACTTTGCAAAAGGCAGAACGCCTTGTGTCCGCACGACCTGCAATTCATTCTCTCGCGGCGCAAGTTGAACAATCGCGCTCAAGTCATCGTTTTTTCCAGCGATAAACGCGACGCCACCGCCATACTTGGTCAGTGATGCGTAGCTGGAGAAATCTTCGTTGCATGGGCTGACCAACTGGGTCGAACTATCTACGTAGACTAAGGCGGGGCCGCTTTCCGACGACCGCACTGCCAGCAAAATGCTGTCCGTCATGGAAACTATCGTCCGCAATGCAAACACCCAATGGGGGAATCCATACTCGGCGTCGTCATTGGCTACGCAGTAAGCGCCCCCGAGTTCGTGAATGTAGATGTTCCAAAAACCAGATTGATCCGAGACAAATGCGAGTCGCTCGTCCCCAATCCATGTTGGTTGAACTACGGATTCGTCAGTTCCACCTGCAATCATCGTCAGGTTGTTCAAGCCGTTAGCTTCGGAAACGTCAGCTTGATATAGCTGTGTTCCATCCCAAGGCATGTTTGGGTGGTCCCAAGCGAGAAACGCAATGCGCTTGAAATTTGGAGAAAGCCTAGGCGATGAGTAGAAGTCGTGTCCTTCGTGCAAAACGTCAATTTCACCGTTTGATGAACGTATGCGCACTAGATCGTTTCGGGGTTCACGGTCGCTTTGATGCTTTTCCCGAATGCAGATCAAATCTCCTTGCGAATCTATGGCAAAGTCCGCAAACCGCTCGTCACGACTCGAGTCAGTAATTTTTCGAGGTTCCGTTTGATCTGGCGCGATGTGGTAGACATTTTGATCGTCCTTGTTGACGAAGAAAACGTTTCCATTTGCCACGGTGTAAGAACCTCCGCCATACTCGTGCACCATGGTTCGAACATCGAATTTGTTTGAAGTGACTTCCCTATGGTCGCCAGTATCAGAAGTGACCATGAGAACCGTGCGTCCTCGATCTGCGGGCCGCGACTCTAGATAGTAGAGGTCCTCGCCGTCAGCACAAAGCTCGCCAAACGACACAAAGCTTGACGCAACCAGTTCTGCCGAAATTGGAGAAGACCAGGAACCATATGGATATGACTTCATTGGGTTAAATCCTGTTTTATGGACGGGTTAGCGAGCTTCTCAAATCCACAAGAGCCCATCGTTCATGGTCTCGCCATTGCCCGTCTATGAAGAGAAAATCGTGTGCAAGACCTTCGAACGAAAATCCACAGCGCTGGACTAGCTTCTTTGAAGGTTGGTTTCCAGGCTGAATGGCAGCTTCTAACCGATGCAATCCCAATACTTCGAAGGAAAACCTGGCGACAAGACTCAATGCTTCGGTCATATAACCATGGCCTTGGTGGTTGGCATCGACGTAGTACGAAAGGTTGGCGCTTAGGAATGATCCATAAACAATATCGTTGAGGTTTACTACACCGACAATTTCATCGGTTTGTCGCAGACAGCAGACAAACCCCTCGGCATCCTCTCTTTGGGTTCGCCTCAGATACAGGCGAAACATGTTTGCCGTTTGTGGGGGCGTAATCCACGGGTGGTGCAAGTGCTGGCTGGAATGCGCCATTGCGATCAAAGCTTGTTTGTCGCTACTGCGCACCTTACGGATGTAAATCCTGCTAGTCATTTGCTCTTCGTCAGACTCTTCATTGTCTGTTCTCAAGGACTTGCGGAAAAAGAGAGAGCTCACCACAGAGACAGTCGAGAATTCGCCAAATGCGTGTTCATGAACCGAGGTGCGTAGCCTGAATTTGCTGCACAGTCTAATCGAATTGCTAAGAGGTCTAGCCGTAGCTCTTGGCGGGAGGGTTTACCGAGCAAAACTCCTGCAAGTTTGATCATTTATGTGAAAGAGAGCTGTAGTCAAGACTTTGCCTTGCACGGATACAATGGTGCCGTTTCAAAGCAAATGTTGAGGTGTCTAGTGCGTTTGTTAGTACGAACCTACCCGTGGCTACTCGTGATCTTGATGGTCTCGACCAGTTCTGCATTGGCGCAGGCATCCGGAATCTTTGCGGGGTTTCATGGTGCGGTATCGCAGTCAGATGCTACCTACGGCAAGACGGTGGCCAACACACTAGACGACGCAGCAACGCCTATTGCCGGAATGTCTTTCAGTACAAGCAACTCCGGTGATGGAAACCTGGCAAACCTCGGCGTTGTAGCCGGATTTCGGCACGCATGGGACAGACAATTTGCCAGCGTGCAGTTGGAGGCAAGCTTCGGCGCAGGCAGAGTCTCAGGCTTTGTGCTGGGAGACGGAGTGTCTCGAGAAAGGGCTCAATACGGCGAAGCTTGGCCAGAAACATTCGAAGTTAGTGCCAGCACGGAAATCGGCGTTGTTGGGAAGTGGGGGCGTGAACTGCTTTCAAGTAACTGGGCCGCGATTACAGGCGTCTACGTTCTCGCCGGAATAAAGCAATCGAGTCTGGAACTCGAAACTCGCTACGAGCTAGGTTGCTTCATGTTGGCTACATGCTTTGGACCGCAGTTTAGTAGCGGAGAGTTTGAATACACCGCCAAGGGACAGAAGTTCGTCGTTGGCGGTGGTCTTGAACATGCATTTAGCGAGCGGTTCGTTGCTCAATTGGAACTGCGTTTCGAATCCGCGATAGAGGACGAGTGGCGCGATTCCTACGAGGATGGTGCACTCACGGTTAATCCCACACTTGAAACTCAAGACATCACGTTCGCGTTGAGTCTTTCGAGATTCCTATAGAAGTGTGCTTCAAGTTATTGATGTAAACCATAAATTTACAAACGGCATGTCTGTCGCGTTCCAGCCTTGCCCCATAGAAAAACGGGCTACCAAAGCCAACGAGTCGTTGTTCCAATCATCCTAGCTCGCTCTATGTCTATTAGGCTGTATGTGACAAGCGCTTGTACTCTGTGCGATGAAGCGTTGGACATGCTACTGGAATCTCAACCTCTTGCCGGAAAGGTATTGCAAGTCGTGGATATCGCCAACGACGATGCATTGCTGCTGCGTTGGTCTGACAAGATTCCTGTGTTAGAGATAGGAGGCGACCAGTTGGTTTGGCCATTCGCTGTCGCGGACGTTGTCCAACTACTGAACCGAGAATAGTCTTCGAGCGTTGTCAGACGTAACTTTCGCGACGTGCTCCACGCTTTGGTTACGAGCCTCGGCTACGGATTCCGCCACGTAGCGCAAATTCTCCGGTTCATTTCTTCGAGACTTGGGTCGTGGTCGAATGGTTCGTGGCAGAAGATAGGGTGCGTCCGTTTCAATCAAGAGGCGATCATCGGGAATCAGATGCGCTGACTCTTTTAGTTCGGTACCGCGTCGCTCATCGCAAATCCAGCCCGTAATGCCGATATACAACCCCAGGTCGAGGTACTTGGAGAGGAGTTCGGCGCTACCAGTAAAGCAATGAACAACACCACACAATTGAGTAAATTCAGAGACAATTCTGAGCAAATCCCCGCCTGAGTCTCGGTCATGGATGAAGACTGGCAAATTCAGTTCGGTCGCTAATTCCAATTGCGCTGCGAATACGTTACGTTGTAATTCACGAGGCGAAAAGTCTCTGAAGTAGTCCAATCCAGTCTCTCCAAGCGCAACAACGCATCGTTCTTGCACGAGTTCCTTGATCGTATCTTCCCAGCCACTTGTCAGCTTTGCGGCGTTGTGTGGGTGTATGCCCACAGTAGAGGAAAGTCGATCTGGGTGTTTCCTGCAGATCGAAATGGCTTTGCGACTGCCCTGTAGATCCGTCCCGGTGACTATGATGTGGTCGACCCCACTTGCTCGGGAGCGTGCCAAGACTTGATCCAAATCATGACTAAAGGACTTATCGGTTAGGTTTGCACCAATGTCGATCATGCGAGGCTGGAACGCGAAAGTGGCAGAGCTAAGGAATGGTGCGTTCGTGGTCGGCAAGCACTGGAACAGGGATGTCCAAGATTTGGCTATACACCTGCGTGAACGCGATGACGCTCTTCACGTAGTTGCGCGTTTCAGCAAATGGAATAGTCTCGATCCAAACCCGAGTATCCATACCACTTGCATTCTTGATCCATTCTTTGACTCTGTGTGCGCCGGCGTTGTAGGCTGCGAAAGCCAGTACACGATTGTCATGGAACTCGTCTAACAGCTCGACAAAGTGATGGGAGCCCAAATATATGTTTGTTGCTGGATCAAGTAACGCCGTAGGCGAGGGGCGCGGTGCGCGAATGTTGCTAGCAGTACGACGGGCTGTTGGGAGCATGAGCTGCATGAGCCCGCGAGCACCTACGGGCGAAACGGCATTTGCATTGAAAGCACTTTCCTGTCGGGTAATGGCGAGCAAAACGGGAAGACTGACGTTGGTCATGTGAGCATTTCGCTTGAATGCGTCCAGGTAAAGCATGGGAAACCGGGCATCTATCAAATCCAATGCATCAGCAGAAAACGCCGCCTGAATGGCGTCGTACGTCCATCCAATATTTGCGATTTCATGTGCAATCCACGACTTGGCATCCTGGTCGATCTGAGGTAGCAGCCATCGCCACTCCTTCTTGGCGCTTGTTTGGTCGCCAAGAGCATAGAGTTCGAAAATTCTGGCAATGCGGGGGTCTCCCAGGTACTTTTCGCGTTGCGCGTGAGGATTGGGCCAAGAAAATCCGTTTAGCTGTATCGGCAGTCCGAGTTCATCAGCCGCGAGGAACCCGTAGTAAGTACGTTCTGTTGCTAGTGCTTTGAGCGCGCTGCGGGCTTCTTCCCGTCCTAATTTCAATTTGAGAATAGAGGACCAAAAACGCCACTTGTACTGAGTTTGTTCGGCGTCCGGATATTGTTCCAGCCATTGGTGTGCCCATTGCCACTGCTCTAGTGCCATTGCCGTGTCGGCAATCCGTTCAATGGTTTGAGCATCGAAGTCTTGATTGATGGGCCGTATGAGTTGGCCCTCTCTAGCAGCCCAGAACGCCAAGTAGTTTTCCGTACCCAGGAGCGTTTCAGTGTCGAAGGAAAACTGCGAACGATATTCATTCCAGAGTTCAAGGGCTTCTAGGCCATTGTCTATCGCATACTCTCTGAGTCCGTGCACAAGTGCGGTACGTCCCCAATCATCATCCGCAAAACGACGAATGTTCTTCACCAATCCGGGCCTGACGTGAACATCGTAGAGTAGCTGCGCTCGGCTCCTATCCGCAGTCGGAAAGAACCTCATAAGGTATCTGGCTAATACAAGCGAATCTTCTTGGACGGCAAGTTGCAATCGTTGCCAAGCGATTTCCGACGTAACGTTGCCATTGCTTATCCAAGTTCCGAAGATCGGATCGCATTCTTTGGGTTGTGAAACTCCAATAATCCAAAGAGCTGGCACCAGCGACATGGCTTTGTCCGTTTGTCCAATTCGATGAAGGGCATGCAAATAGCGGCACTCCTCCGCAGCATCGTTCGATGGAAGGTAGTATTGCGTGTAGGTTTGCCATTTGCCCGCTTTAGCTTGAGCGTCTAGCCATCGTCGAAAAAACTCATCCGACAAAACAGATTCACTAAGGCTGTTTCGAATCTCTTGTGCTTGCTCGGCGGTGCGGGACGAAAGTCTGACTAGCGCTTCGTGATATTCAAGATATACGTAGAGAGGGTAATCTTGAAGTTCGTCCTTCAATCTCCGATATTCCGTGGTTCGTCCAGAGTCCCTTGCAGATTTCGCTTGCTTGTACTTCTCCCTAAGCTCGATCAGATCTTGCTGTGCATTGCCGTTTGGAGTGCAAAACAGCAATGCTAGGATGAAACCAGAGACTGCCAGTGATTTCATGCTTTAAGAGAATGCATCCACTACTAACTGTCTTCGCCGACACGTACGGCTAACACATCGCAAGTGGCTTTCTGAAGTACTCCATTCAACGTCGATCCAAACAAGATTGCGAGCCCGTGGCGACCATGGCTTCCAACCACAATGACATCGATTTTGTTCTCGGCAGCGATTCTATGTATTTCACTCTCGATTCGACCGAATGCGAGATGCTGACGGTCCTTGGAAATGTGGAAGTCGCTGGACAATTCCCGCAAATACGATTCCGCCTGATCGTAAATGGCTTCGTGCAACGACGACAGGTCCATGGGGATTTCGTCACCGTATGCCAAACTTTGTGGCTCAATAACATGAACAATGTGAAGTTGGGCTTGGTAGAGCTCAGAAAGAATCGAAGCATGTTCAGCAACATGTCTGCAATCCTCGGTGAGATCTACAGCAAGCAGTACTCGGGAATACTTGGACATTGACAATGCTTGGCATGGTCGATTTGGATGGCTTTAATTATGTACAAAATAGATGGGCGAGTGAGCGCTAAGTATCCATGTTTTGGATAATGCTAACAACTGCCGCGCTGTTGGTATTTGGCGGACTGCTGGCTGTGCTGCCATCCAAACGGGAACGGCAAATCGGTCAAATGCGGATTGAAGCGAGAAAGCAGGGAATTCACATTGGTAGTGACACGCTGCCTAATGTGAACGCGCCGTTGGTTGAGAGAGTTACATCGGGCGGAAAAATCAGGAAACCAACAATTCAATGCGTGGTGTGGGGAAAGCATTACTCGGACGACTCGGCAACGTTCCCGAGCTGGCGCTTGCTCAAGTCCGATAAAGGTAACACCCCGATTGAAGGCTTCGAAGCCAATCCGCCCCTGGACAACACTCAATCTAGCCTGAATGGATCGTATTGGATCTCCGTTCAAGAGGTGTTGGACAGTATTCCGAAAGAGATTGCTGCGCTGCAGTGCACACCCCAAAGCGTTGCGTGGATTGGCGTAGAGAGATTGGATTCATCCCCGGACGAATTTATTTGCCAAATGTCGACGGCACTCGATCGCCTCATGGACTTGAACGTCGCAATAGGGATGAAAGACAATTCCTAGCGAAGTGACGAGGAATCCGCCAATTGAGCGGATTTGCGTGCTGGCGTTTTGAGGAAGAAAGTCTAGATTGGGGCGAACTTCTAGCTACGCCATTCGTCTATGGACTCTGTTTACTATTGCAAAACAACTTGCCATTGGAAACCACCAGCGGCAGTTTCGGCGCGTTCTGAAATTCGAGTTGTGTAAATATATTTGTGCGCGTGGCACCCGCGCAGGGATTTGGATGGTGCTAGATTAAGGAGAGACATGGATAAGTCACTGGTGATTGTCGAATCGCCGAACAAGGCGAGAACTATCAACAAGTACTTAGGCAAGGAGTACGTTGTAAAGTCCAGCAAAGGACACATTCGGGATTTGCCGAAGAGCAATACTCAAACAAAAAGCGCGAAGCCGGAACGATTGCCGGCAAATTTGACCCCCGAGCAAAAGCTCAAAGCCAAGGAGCGCAAGGCAAGGGCTGACCACATTCGTCGCATGGGAGTAGATCCTGAACGCAACTGGAAAGCTACGTGGATAGTTTCCCCGGACAAGACGAATGTGGTGAGTGAATTACAGCGTGCGGCGGAAAAGTCGGATTTGATCTATCTGGCCACTGACATGGATCGCGAAGGAGAGGCCATAGCGTGGCATTTGCAAGAACTGATTGGTGGGGATTCACAACGATACAGGCGTGTGGTCTTCAATGAGATCACGCGAAGCGCTATTCAGGAGGCGTTTGCAAGTCCCGTTCAAGTCGACCTGAACAGAGTCAATGCGTACAAGACACGAAGATTTCTAGATCGTGTTGTGGGATTTGAGCTCTCTCCCTTGCTTTGGAAGAAAGTTGCGCGTGGATTGTCCGCCGGTCGGGTTCAATCGGTTGCTGTTCGCCTAATCGTGGAACGAGAGCGCGCGATCAGAGCTTTCGATGTGGAGGAGTACTGGGAACTACATGCTGATCTGAATCGCAACGTTGTGGATATTGAGCGAACCCAGCCTGCAAACGACGAGCATCAAGACTCTCGTCGATTCAAGGTTGTTAGTCATCTAGGAAAAGCGTTTTCTGCAAAGAATGAAAAAGAAGCCACCGATGCCTTGAGCGAATTGAATGAGGAAGAGTTTGTTGTAGCCAACCATGAGAAGCGACCTACAGGATCGAAACCCCAACCTCCATTCATTACCTCTACCTTGCAGCAAGCTGCCAGCTCTCGATTGGGCTACAGCGTTTCCCGGACCATGCGATTGGCGCAAAAGCTCTATGAGAATGGGCTCATTACATACATGCGCACAGATTCGACAAGCCTCTCCGCCGAAGCAGTTACGGGAGTGCGCTCGTTTCTCGCCAGCGAGTTTGGCGCTCCCTACGTACCACAGGCGCCACTGACCTATGTGACGAAGGCGAAGGCCGCACAGGAAGCGCACGAAGCCATTCGCCCATCCGACATAGGCGTCAAGGCCGAGGATCTCAACGATCAGGATGAAGGTGAACGTCGTCTCTATGACTTGATTTGGAGAAGATTCGTTGCCTGCCAAATGACTAACGCTCGATATGAAAGCGTGACGACGACCGTAAAAGCAGGCGACTACGAACTGAAAATACAAGGGCGTGTCGTGATATTCGATGGATTTACTCGAGTGTGGTCAACGGCGGCAAGAGGCGATGATGACCAATTGCTTCCCAACTATGAAGTCGGCGAGCTTCTGCAGAAGGTTCAGATCGAGAAGTCGCAGCATTTTACGAAGCCCCCCGCCCGCTACCGCGAGGCAAGTCTTGTGCGCGAACTAGAGGAGCGCGGCATAGGCAGACCCAGCACCTATGATTCGATCACATCGACGATTCAGGAGCGCGGCTATGTGACGCTGCGCCAACGAAAATTCTATGCGGAACGAATTGGTGAACTCGTCACTGATCGTCTCCTTGAAAACTTCAGCGACCTTATGGACTACGAGTTCACGTCGCGGCTAGAGCAGGATGAACTTGACCGAATCGCATTGGGCAACAAGGAATGGCTGGAAGTATTGAATACGTTCTATTCAGGATTTTCGAGTCAATTGAAGTCTGCAGAGAACGATATGCAGCGCAACGACCCGATTGCCACAACGATTAAGTGTGGGGACTGCAGTCGCAAGATGCTGATTAGAGTGGCTAAATCGGGTGCATTTCTAGGCTGCGAGGGGTACGAGCTTCCACCCAAGGAACGATGCAAGCACACCATGAATCTTTCACCTATTGAAGAGAGTGGCTCAGATAGCAATGATGAAGATGAGAGCAGATTATTGCGTCTGAAGCGCAAATGCGCTAGATGTTCGACCGCTATGGACTGCTTTCTAGTGGATGAAAAGCGGAAGCTTCACATTTGCGGCAATCAAGATTGTCGGGGCTACGAGATCGAAGAAGGCAATTTCACGCAGCCTGGGTACGAAGGTCCTGCAATTGAATGCGATCGATGCAACAGTGAGATGCAACGTCGAACTGGAAGATTTGGGCCGTATTTCGCATGTACCAACGAGTCGTGCGGCAACACGCGAAAGATTTTGAAGAATGGGCAAGTTGCCCCACCACGGGCAGACCCGATACCAATGCCTGAACTTGCCTGTGACGGCATTGACGATCACTTTGTGTTGCGCGACGGTGCTTCGGGTCTGTTCCTTGCGGCCAGCAAGTTTCCAAAAAACCGTCTGACTCGAGCACCTCTCGTATCTGAGATCTTGCCGCATGCCAATGAGCTTGATCCGAAATTCAAGCACCTTCTCACCGCACCCGTTGAGGATCCGTTGGGTCGTCCCACTGTGATTAGATTCTCACGCAAAAGCCAAGAGCACTACGTTCGAACGGACGAGAAGTCAAAACCTTGGAGTGCTTTCTTCAAAGACGGAAAGTGGGTGGAAGCCTCTTCATTACAGGGAACTAGTGGGCGTAGTCCACAATTGATCGATATAAGGAAACGTTCTGCGAAGCGCTACTCTAAGGGTCGAAATTAGCAAACGTCGACCCAGTCACCGACTGTCGCACAATCTCTAGTCGAGGCGAACCAATCCTACTTTGATACCTTCGATTTCGAAGCCTTTCGATCCGAGGTCTACTACGATTGGCTCGTAGTTTGGATGCTCCGGATGCAGTTCGATTTTGCCTGGGTCGTCTCCTCGGAAAAATCTCTTGACGGTTACTTCGTCGTCGATCCTAGCGACCACAATCTGGTTGTTTCGCACTTCAGTCGTTCGGTGCACAGCTAGCAAGTCGCCGTCAAGAATACCGGCTCGCATCATGCTGTCACCCTGTACTGTTAGAAAGTAGTCGGCTCTTGGCGAGAACAGCGTGTGTGGAATGCTCATGTGGTTATCGATGTGTTCCTCCGAAAGAATTGGGCTTCCCGCTGCAACACGACCAACAACTGGAATGGTTCTGTCGTCGTACATGCCGCTGACTTGTATTCCCCGCGATGTATTTCTGTTTACCTTGATAACACCTTTTCTTTCTAGAGCTTTGAGGTGTTCTTCGGATGCATTGGGCGAACGAAAGTTGAAATGCTCGGCAATGTCTCGTCTCGTTGGTGGGTAGCCGGAGTTAGCAATCCAACTACGGATCAGGTCAAGCACTTCTTGCTGACGATGGGTTAGCTTTACAGTTTTGCTTCGAGGCATTGCTTTGCCCTCTCATTTCTAAGTTATGTCAATGTATACATATGGATACAAATTGTCAAGTGTTTTTGTTCAGTAATATACGAAATGACAACCCTGTTGGCAGACAGGTCTAGCGATGGAAAAAGGAATACATTCTCTGCGGAAAGGGTCAGTTTGGCGGCGGGCAATTCGCACAAACTAAAATTACGCGACTCACACTGAGCGGTTCGCGGTTTCGATTGCACCATGTTGGAATCCTTTCAGAACGTTGTCGTCAATCACGGTGGTTGGATGTTGCAAGTGTTCCTGATCGTGACTGCAACAGTAACCGTACACCAGACATTGCGGTTTCTGCTGAAGAAACTGGCCAAGCGTGTGGAAAGCACCACAACCGAATGGGACGACGCTCTCTATTACGCAGCGAGCAAGCCCCTTGGATGGGCAACCTGGGTAGTAGGGCTGACTTGGGCGGGCCAGGTCATTTACGGTGCTACTCGGAGCGATCCAAATGCGCCAACCCAAGTCTTCGAGCATGTGGGAACAATACGCGAGGCGTTCGTTATCGTCATACTCGCATGGTTTGGTCTGCGTCTCATTACATCGTTCGAGCAAATAGTCAGCAGCTCGAAATCTCGAGACAAGTACAAACGATGGGACATTGCAACTGCAATGGCCGTTGGGAAGGTTCTACGCGCGTCGGTCACCATTACCGCATTGCTCGTACTGCTCCAGGTATTCGGCTTTAGTCTGGCCGGTGTTCTTGCCTTTGGTGGTATCGGCGGAATTGCTGTAGGGTTTGCAGCAAGGGACCTGCTTGCGAATTTCTTTGGTGCATTGATGCTGTTCATCGACAAGCCGTTCACGGTGGGTGATTGGATACGCTCGCCGGATCGTGAAATTGAAGGTACGGTAGAGTCAATTGGTTGGCGAGTTACGCTCATTCGAACATTTGACCAACGCCCCCTCTATGTACCAAATTCCTCGTTCACCACGTTGTCAGTTGAAAATCCTTCGAGAATGTTGAATCGCAGGATTTATGAAACCTTTGGTGTGCGCTACGACGATTTCAATTCAGTGAAGGCTATTGTGGACGACATACGTGAGATGCTGCGCAATCATGAAGCTATCGATTTGGAACGAACGTTGATGGTCAACGTGGTTTCCTATGGAGACTTTGCGGTGGAGTTTTTCGTGTACACCTTCACGAAAACGACGGTGTGGACGGAATTTCACGAAATCAAGGAGGATGTTCTTCTCAAGATTGGAGAAATAGTTCACCGTCACGGCGCGGATTTTGCCTATCCAACGCAGACTCTGCATCTGGCGGATCATATTGGGCCGGAACGCTCTTGAAGAATCTGCCTTCCAATGCGACTTTGCTTTTTTCGGAATCGCAAATCGAAAAGGCTATCGATCGGTTAGCGGTTCGACTGAACATAGACCTAGCCAACGAGCAGCCCGTTTTTGTTTGCGTATTGAAAGGTGCGATTCCGCTGACTTGGGATCTCATGCGACGCATGGACGTTGATGTTTCTCTTTCGTGCCTTCGAGTTCGGAGATTTCGTGGCACGAAAGGCGGCGAACCTCACATTTCAGATTTTGATCCAGAAGAATTTCGCGACAAACTTGTGGTTATTGTCGATACGGTGCTGGACGAAGGTGTCACGCTCGACTTCGTTCAAGAGAAATTGCAGACGCTTGCCAAGAAGCTTCTAACTGTGGTCCTTGTAAGAAAGCGAACGGACTACCACGGAACCGCAAACTACATTGGACTGACAGCCCCCAATAAGTTTTTGATCGGAAGAGGCATGGATGTTGACGGCAAATATCGGGGACTACCTGCCATCTACACATTGGATAGCTAAGTGCTGGCATTGATTACAGGTACTGCGCTTCAGACGGTATTGCCCGCTCCGTCGGCAGTTTACTATCGAAACACGCCATTTGGCGCTCCTTCTGCGCCCGTTCGCAAGGTTGAGCTTGGCGGAGGGGAGGTGCTCTCACTCACGCGACACGGATTGGGAGGGTCCATTGCTGCGCATTTGGTTAACTATCGAGCCAACGTCTGGGCACTAAAGGAACTTGGCGCCACGCGAATCTTGGCGACAGCAACGGTTGGGGGCATCGACCGATCGCTTCGCGTAGGAGACCTTGTAGTTCCCAACCAAATAATCGACTACACCTCCGGTCGCGAACAAACCTATGTGGGGTCAACGAGGATCAATCACTTTGATCTCACTTCTCCCTTTGATGCAATGCTTCGAGATGGGCTGTTGCGAGCGCTGCCGGGCGACTTTGAAGCACCACAGCATCGAAGCGGAGTCTACGCCGTGACACAAGGTCCCCGCTTTGAGACAGCAGCTGAAATAGACCGCTACCGCAAGGATGGTTGCACGTTGGTGGGTATGACTTTGATGCCCGAAGCGGCATTGGCACGAGAGCTCGAAGTTCCCTACGCTGCCGTGTGTCTCGTAGTAAATCCAGCAGCCGGAGTTGAAGCCGGCGACATCGATATTCCGGAAACTGCTGTAGTAACTGAGAAGGCGATTGGGGGACTGAAGCGCTATCTTGAATTAGCCATCGAGCTCCTGCACTAAAGCTTCAAGGTTAGTGGGTAGAGCCAATCTGCGTACCTGTATAAGAATGCCGAACTTTGGATGGTCGAAGTAATGCGTTTCGCCTAGGGCCATGCGCCGACTTTCGTCGATCAAGTAGAAGAGTAACGGAGCCTCCACTGACTGTTCGCGACTTGTTTCATCGGAGCTGGGCAGAGTTCTCCAGATCTTCAAGTCTACGTGGAGAAACCTCGCTACGCTCAAATCCAAAGTACCTTCAATTTCGTACAGGCCATTGAGTTGCGTGTTGCCAAATTGCAAAAGGAGGCTGTTCTCTGTTCCAGGAGCGAGCGCATCTTGGTGCCAAGCTGCATGACCAATGACTCTGTAGCCTTCGGTGCGGAGCCGGCTCGCTGTACGTTGAAGGTTTAGCAGACTATCAGGCCTGCGTGTGCCAACAGTAGCCAGGAGTTCAGTTTCATAGTCTGAAAATGCTGCTCTGACCTGAGGCATTGTCAACGGCAATTGCACCTCGTTGTCGGGCACTTCGTGGACAGAAAGACGTTCGAATCTTAGAAGCGTCTGCATTTCCTCGTCGCAGAGACCAAGCAACCGGCCTGCGCGCTTCAAAATCAACTCGCTGGATTCCCAGTCATCCGGCAACCATTCGGGAAGCGTTGGATCACGCTCAAGCGAAGATTCGAACAAGAACGTGCGTGTTTGATCTTGATCGTCAAATAGGTAGCTTGTGTCATCGTTTTCGTTGCGGAGGCTGGGCGTAGAAATTGTTGAGTCGTTGGGCTCTGAAGTGATCGAGAATAGGGGCGAATGCAACCAGCATCCAGTTTGAAGAGTTTTAATACTGGGAGAGTCGCCCTTGGATGGTTTCCTTCCCTCTATTTGATCAGTCGCGTACAACCCATCGTTGGCGTCAACGAGGTCGTGTTCCACAATACTTGATCTTGAAATAGCATGCATGACTTCGTTTTCTGCGAATGTCAACGATCGAATACCGGCTGGATAGGTGCGTTTGGGAAGTCCATGCACTAGGTGCTCGGACGAGGGAAGCTCGGTTACGGGTTCGAAGACTACAACTTCAACGACGTACCAGGCGTGCTGCAGAAAGTCTTGTGGGTCGCTATCGGCGTAGATGTCATCGCTGGCGATCCCAAGGAGCAATAGAAGCGACGCGGCAATCGCGTTTCTATGCTTCCATTGCAATTGGAATTGATGTTTGCAAGTCATCTATCAGTTCTTCGGTAAATGCAAAGCGATCTTGAGGGTCGCTTGGTACTTTCAGCACTCGAATGGCTTGATCGCGAGTCAACTGGAATTTCGAGTCATTTGCTTGAAGCAAGGCGGCTATAGCAGAGGAATCAATACGGTCTTGGTTCGAGAACTCTATTCGGCCGCCGTCGGCATTGAGGACGATCTTGGATATGCCCAATTCCTGAGCTCGCAACTTCACTGCCGTCAATTGGAACAAGTTGCTGGCCAATTCCGGGAGGGGTCCGCATCTATCGATTAGCTCAATTCTCAATTCGTCAAGCTCCGTTTGCGATTCTGCCGCTGCAATTCGCTTGTAGGTAACCAACCGACCGTGAATGTCGGGAAGGTAGGTGTCTGGAATCAGGGCTGATACATTGAGATTAACCTCGTGCACCATGGGCATGGGATCGTCGAAGTTCGGAACCAAACCGCTCTTTAGCGTATCCACGGCTCGTTTGAGCATCGAGATGTAGAGTGTGAAACCTATAGTCTCAAGCTGACCAGACTGTTCTCGTCCTAACAATTCGCCAGCGCCGCGAATCTCAAGGTCGTGCACCGCAAGAGTGAATCCACTTCCCAACTCGTCAGCCGATTCGATTGCATCCAATCTCTTGCGCGAATCGATAGTCATCGCAGCGTCTTCAGGAGTAAGCAGATAGGCATACGCTTGACGGGCAGACCGACCTACGCGTCCTCGTAGCTGATGAAGCTGTGCCAGTCCGAACTTGTCGGCTCGTTCAATGATTATCGTGTTTGCGTTTGGAATGTCGAGGCCGCTCTCGATGATCGTCGAACATATCAATACGTTGCATCTTCGGTGGTAAAAGTCGGCCATTACATGCTCAAGCTCATGCTTGCGCATCTGCCCGTGTCCAATTCCTAGCCGCGCATCGGGAACCATTCTGGCCAATCCGTCGTATAGCTCAGGCATAGACCGGACGTCGTTGTGCAAGTAAAACACTTGTCCCCCACGAGCGAGTTCCCGTTTAATGGCATCACGCACTACAGTCTTGCTATAGGGCACGACAAATGTCTTGACGGATAGACGCTTTGCGGGGGGCGTTGCGATGATTGACAGATCTCGCAGTCCACCCATGGACATGTTCAACGTCCGGGGAATTGGAGTAGCTGTCAACGAGATTGTGTTCACTTCCGCCCGCAGGTTTCGAAGACGCTCCTTGTCCCGTACTCCAAAACGGTGTTCCTCGTCCACGATGAGCAGTCCGAGTTTACTGAAGTCAACATTAGCGTGGAGTACCTTATGAGTGGCTATGAGAATGTCGACTTTTCTCTGGTCCACTCGCTGCTCGATAAGCGAGATCTCACTCGCCGAACGAAACCTAGACATCAAGTCGACAATAACGGGCCATTCTGCGAATCGATCCGTGAAGGTGTCGAAGTGCTGTTGAGCCAGAATGGTCGTTGGAACAAGAACGATGACTTGGAAGCCGGACTGTACGACATGAAACGCGGCCCGCATGGCAACTTCCGTCTTGCCGAATCCAACATCTCCACAAACTAGGCGGTCGGTGGATTTAACGTTTTTGAGGTCCTCAAGTATTGCTTCGGTTGCCACAGTCTGGTCGATCGTTAGCTCGAAGTCGCATTGGTCGCAAAAGGTTTCGTAGTCGTCATTCACTTCTGGCACAACCACAGAGCGAGAGGCTTCCCGTCTTGCATAAATGCCTAGGAGTTCTGCGGCAACGTCGAAAATTCTCTGTGCTGCTCGAGATTTGGCTTTAGACCACGCATCTGTTCCCAGTTTGTGAAGAGGAGCATTCTCGTCGTCTGCACCTGTATAGCGAGATATGAGGTTTAGAGACGAAACGGGTACATACAGCTTGTCACCATCGGCGTACTCAAGCGTAACGAACTCCATTAGTTGAGAGCGAATTGAAAGAGTTTCTAGTCCTACATACCGACCAATGCCATGGTCGAGGTGAACTACTGGTGCTCCAGGATGCAATTCGGTGAGATCGCGAATGACCGTTTCGGGATCGACGCTACGATGCCGAGCTCGATTTCTTTCACTCTCTAGTCTGGATCCAAGAATTTGTGATTCTGTGAGTAGAACGAATTCTTGGTTCCAAAGTCCCCGATCCAAGGTCCCAATGGTGGAAGCAAGTGTGGGTTGACTCACGAAGAAGTCGACGTAGGAATCTACTTCCTTTGGAAAAATCCGAGCGCGACCAAGGACTTCATGGAGATGTTGCAGTCTACCGTTGCTTTCCGCGGTGAGAAGAACTGGAACCGAAACATTGTGAACGAATTCCCTAAGTCGTCGTGACGGGTCGCGTCTGCGAACCTCGAGGGTGATATCAGGCAGTTCCTGCCCCAACAATGAAACCGAATGCTTAGGTGGATTACTGCCACTGTGGAACCGTATGCGCGGAAATTGATTCCAGAAATGCCGCACTTCATCCAATCGAAAGTAGATTTCGAAGGGCGTCAGGAGAGGACGTTCTTCATCGTTCTTGTGAACTTCAAAGCGTTCGTGCACATCTTCAAAGAACGAAGTAGCAGCCTGCTCGACATCGCGATCCAGAACTACAACCGAATCTGATCGCAAGTAGTCAAGCAGAGAACTCGTCTGTTCAAAGAACAAGGGAAGATAACACTCGACACCTTCTACCGGTCTGCCCTCGCTAATGTCGAGGTAGGTTGAGCATTGCCAAAACTTGGGAGGAAAGTGGCGGTTCCACGAGTTTCTGAATTGAGTGATTGCCTGATCATCGAGCGGATACTCGTGTGCAGGGAGTATTTGAACGTTCTCGGTCCGCTCAATGGTGCGTTGCGTTTCAGGATCGAAGATCCGCAAGCTCTCAACTACGTCGTCAAACAGGTCAATTCGAATCGGACGATGGGAACCAACTGGATAGAGATCGAGAATTGAACCACGAGTCGCGTATTCCCCGTGCTCAAAAACTGTGTCCACTTTGCGATACCCACCTTGCGTCAAATGACGTTGATAGTCACTTAGATTGAGCGAATCTCCCACTGCAAGTTGAAACGTTGTTGTCATCACGTAATCTCTTGGAGGCAAACGTTGGACTAGAGCCGTGATTGGCACAATCACAACACCTGACGCGAGTGAGGGTAATTCCGCCAGCGTCAAAAGCCGTTCAGCAACTATGGCTGATTGAGGCGAAAAGTTGTCATACGGCAGCGTTTCGTGGTCAGGGAACGAATGCACATGTAGATTGGCATCGAAAAACGCAAGTTCGTTCCTAATGTTGGAAGCACTTTCTGCGTTCGCTGTAACGACCAAATAGAGTCGCGGATCTTTTGCTGCAAGCTTGGCAAGTGACGCGCTTGCCAGACTGCCATAGCTCTCAGTCCAATATTGAACTTGCCGCTTAGGTGGCACTCTGACAGCAAGTCCGTCGATTGGTGTGCACATAGTCTAGTTTGCGGTGACCGGAGACGAAGAAGGCGAGGGTCTAATGTAGGCTTTGATCAAGCCACGGCAATAAGCTGGAAGGCTTTAGCCGCAACATATTTTAGAGCTTGACACTGGCCTAGCCTCCAATCGCCAAACGAGTGCAAAGATTTTCCCCAGCGACCGGATAATTGTCCCCTTGTACGCGAGGTCTTTGCACACAGACAGATTTGCTGCCAATGTGGTATTATTCGTGAGATTACTCTGTCGAAGACTTACTGGACAACCACTCTACCAGCGCCCTCTGAGCAAACAATCTAACAATTTGTGTTCTAGAACACCAAATGTGCTCCCGTGAGTTGACATATCTATCGCTCAAGGACGAGTGAATCCCATGAAGCCTACCAATATTCACGACCCCAACTACTTTCACAAGGTAGTGGATTGCCAATGGGCGTGTCCAGCTCACACGCCGGTTCCCGAGTACATTCGGCTCATTGCGCAGCAGCGTTATACGGAAGCGTACATGGTCAATTGGGAATCCAACGTATTCCCAGGCATTCTTGGCAGAACATGCGACCGTCCCTGCGAACCAGCATGTCGACGCGTTAGGACTGAAGAGAAGCCAGTGGCAATTTGTCGGCTGAAGCGTGTCGCCGCAGATCACAAGGGGGACATCACGCCCTATCTGCCACATGTACCAAAGACGAAGAATGGCAAGAAGATCGCGCTATTGGGAGCTGGCCCAGCTTCACTGGCAGTAGCACGCGACCTGCTTCCACTGGGCTATGAGATCGACATGTTTGATCGGGATCCTGGGGGCGGTGGCATGATGCGCAGTCAGATTCCCGCCTTTCGACTGCCAGCCGACGTGCTCGAAGAGGAAGTCGATCTCATAGTAAACATGGGCATTGACGCGTATTACAACCACGAGATCACGAGCATGCGGGAAATGCTCGAAATGAACTACGATGCATACTTCGTCGGAACGGGCGCACCTCGAGGAAGGGACCTCGATCTGCCTGGGCGCAAAGAGGTTGCCGACCATATTTCAATAGGCATCGATTGGCTATCGAGCGTTGCTTTTGGGCACACAACCTCCATTTCCGGCAAGGTAATCGTCATGGGAGGTGGGAATACCGCCATGGACTGCTGCCGAACTTCCAAACGATTGGGCGCCGAGAACGTGACAGTAGTGGTTCGCTCTGCTTTCCACGTCATGAAGGCTAGCGAATGGGAAAAGGAAGATGCAATGGCGGAGGGCATTCCGATCCTCAACAACCGGCCGCCAAAGGAATTCGTACATGAGAATGGACGTCTGAAGGGAGTTGTCTTCGAACGAGTAAAACCAATCGAGGACAACGGTAGACTGAAGTACGTCCCGACCGGAGAACCGGATGTCTTTATGGAGGCCGACCACATCCTGATGGCGATAGGTCAGGAGAACCACTGCCCGTGGATCGAACGGGACTTGGGCATTGAGTTCGACAAGTGGGACTGCCCGATATTGGACGAGGACACATTGCAGTCAACGCATCCCAAGATCTTTTTCGGCGGCGATTCCGCATTTGGTCCAGAGAACATTATTTGGGCATCTGCGCATGCACACAAAGCGGCAATTTCGATCCATCTGTTTTGCCAGGGCAGGGATCCCAAGAAGGATAGGCCGCCCGATGGTGTAAACCTGATAAGTCAGAAGATGGGGATTCACGAATGGAGCTACGACGCCGAACATGATCCTTCTCAACGCTACATCGTCCCACATGCCAATTTGCGGCGTTCGCTGGACAACATCAAGGTCGAAGTCGAATTGGGTTTTGATGAGCAACTGGGATTCAAGGAAGCGCAACGGTGCTTGAACTGCGACGTGCAGACCGTGTTTACCGAAAAGCTTTGCATCGAGTGCGACGCATGCATGGACATATGTCCCATGGATTGCATAACCTTTACGGAGAACCGTGACGAGGAGGAGCTAAGAGCAAATCTACTAGTTCCAGCCGAGAATAACGAACAAGATCTGTATGTGTCCGACCACCTTGATACAGGCAGAGTTATGGTCAAAGACGAAGATTTGTGCCTTCACTGTGGGCTGTGCGCCGAACGGTGTCCAACAAATGCTTGGGACATGCAGAAATCCGTCGTACACAATCCACAATTGAGCTCGTACGCGGAATGACCACGTACAACGAATTTGTTATACGGTTCGCAAACGTAAACGGCTCTGGATCCGCCAGCGCGAACGGCATGTTCGCCAAGTCTTTGTTCCGCATGGGCATTCCTGTCGCAACACGGAACATCTTTCCTTCGAACATACAAGGACTACCCACGTGGTTTGAGGTGCGCATTTCCGAGCGGGGCCATTTCGGCCGCCGTGAGGACATCGACATCATGGTCGCCATGAATGCGGAGACTTACGAGGAAGACGTTGCATGTCTTAGACCCGGTGGGTATCTGGTGTACGACAACACTCGTGGTCGGCCAAGAAGCCTACAGAGAAGCGACATTGTTGATGTAGGCATTCCCATCACCAAGCTGATTCTGCCCGAATTCAGTGATCCAAAGCAACGTCAACTGTTCAAGAACATAGTCTATTTGGGTGCAATGTCAGCATTGCTGAATATCGATTTCAGCATTCTCACAGGCATGGTTTCTTCCCAGTATCGTGGTAAAGACGCACTCATCAAGCCCAACATCCATGCAATGGAGATCGGGCGCAACTATGCCTACAAGTATCTCGACTGTCCCTTCGACATGCAGGTTCGCCACTCGGAACTGGCAAAAGGAAAGATCTTCGTTGACGGCAATGAGTCCGCGGCAATTGGAGCGGTCTACGGAGGCGCCACGGTTTGCGCGTGGTATCCCATTACACCGTCAACATCCGTCGCTGAAGCCTTCGAAAAGCACGCCCTCAAACTGCGAACAAATCAAGATACAGGCCGTAAAAACTTTGCAGTGATACAGGCCGAGGATGAACTTGCCGCACTTGGCATGGTGATTGGAGCGGGGTGGAACGGTGCAAGAGCGTTCACAGCCACCAGTGGTCCTGGCATTTCTCTAATGAACGAGTTTCTTGGACTTGCCTACTTTGCCGAGATTCCGGCAGTTCTGTTCGACATTCAAAGAGCGGGACCCTCTACAGGCATGCCAACCCGAACGCAACAATCTGATTTGCTGAGCGTAGCATTTGCGTCCCACGGAGATACTCGACATCCGATGTTGTTTCCCTCGAGTCCAAAAGAGTGCTTTGACTTTGCTTCTGCCTCGTTTGACATATCCGAGCGGATACAGTCGCCAGTTGTAGTAATGAGCGACCTCGATCTCGGAATGAACGAGATGACTTCGGATCCGTTTGACTGGGAAGATGGCCGAAAGTACGATCGAGGGAAAGTAATGTCCTTCGACGATCTGGAAGAGTCCGAAGCATTTGGTCGCTACGTGGATTCCGACGGAGACGGAATCGGCTATCGCACGCTACCGGGCACACACCCATCCAAAGGTTCCTTCTTCACGCGCGGAACCTCTCGCGACGAATATGCAGTGTATACGGAAGCACCTGAAGCATACAGCGAGAACATGGATCGACTGGTCCGCAAGTGGGAAACCATCCGTGAACTAATGCCTAAGAGCGAAATTTACGAAGCGAATCACAGAGCAGGCATCCTTTTCTACGGAACATCCGCCACCCCGATGAAGGAATCGCTGGACATGCTTTATGAAGAGGGGGTGGAGCTCGACACGCTCCGGATTAGATCGTTCCCGTTTGGCCACGAGGTACAGGAATTCATTGATAGCCATTCCACCGTGTTTTTGGTGGAACAGAATCGAGACGCACAAATGAAAACGCTGATCGTGACTGACCTAAACGTGCACCCGGATCAAATCCAGTCCATTCTCTACTATGGCGGAATGTCGATTTCGGCCGATTTCATCGTAAATGCGGTGCTTGAGGCCTACGAGAGAGACAAGCTACCGAGGCTCCGGGAGGTTTCCTCGTGACATTTGTTGCAAAACCCAAGATTCACCATCCACTGCTCAAGGTGAATGAGATTGGATTGAAGCGTCGGGACTACGAAGGGCTTGTCTCAACGCTGTGTGCGGGTTGCGGACACGATTCCGTGAGTGCGGCACTGATCCAGGCATGCAGCGAGCTCTCACTGCCGCCACACAAGTTTGCGAAGCTCTCTGGCATTGGTTGTTCATCAAAGACGCCGAGCTACTTTCTCGGAAACTCCCATGGATTCAATTCAGTTCATGGACGAATGCCTTCGGTTGCAACCGGCGCCAATATTGCCAATCGTGACCTGATCTATATCGGTGTTTCAGGCGACGGCGACAGCGCTTCAATTGGGCTGGGCCAATTCGCCCACGCGGTACGCCGCAAAATCAACATGCTCTACATTGTTGACAACAACGGCACTTACGGACTGACGAAAGGACAGTTCTCCGCCACCAATGACCGCGGTTCTACGAATAAGAGAGGCGTGCCGAATCTGTACACATCGATTGACTTGGTGAGCATGGCGCTGCAGATCGGCGCGAGCTTCGTTGCGAGGAGCTTTTCCGGTGACAAGACTCAGTTGGTCCCGCTAATGAAAGCCGCGTTGTTGCATCGAGGATTTGCGTTTATAGATGTGATTTCACCTTGTGTGATGTTCAACAACCACGATGGTTCGACCAAGAGCTATGGCTACATAAGAGACCACTCCGCACCAGTTGTCGATGCTGACTTCATAGCTCCCCAGGAGGAAATCGAAATTTACTACGCACCAGGCACCGCAGAGACTGTGGCGATGCCCGATGGGTCCTCATTGAGATTGCGCAAACTTGAAGATAGCTACAACCCTCGCAATCGGGTAGACGCGCTTGCCTATGTCCAAAATGCGTTGGATGAAGGCGAGGTAGTTACTGGACTGCTTTACGTTGAAGACGATTCGGTGGATTGCCACGAAGTCTTGGAAACTCCGGATGTTCCTCTCAATTCGCTTGATGAATCGGTGCTTTGCCCAGGTTCAGCGGAACTGGCAGCCGTAAACGACAGCTTCCGCTAGTAGCATTTTCCGCTCACTGGCACATTGCCTCGTCCAAAGCCGGCTATGCTAAGAGCCTGTCCCAGAAAGTGCATCGAACTCGTGTGCGAGCATCGTGCCATGGACTGCTAAAAGATGTCTTCAGTCCCTTCAAATTCTCCTAGATTGAATTTTGATCCCGAACGTGCACTGCCGGCGATCGCGTATCGGGATTCAGAGTGGATGGCGGCCGAGATGGCGCGAATCTGGCACAGCGATTGGGTCTTTGCAACTACCGATGATGCTTTGGCGTCGGTCGGCGATCAAGTACCAGTTGTAGTCGGCGAAGAACAGGTTCTTCTGCTGCGCAACAAGCAGCAAGAACTCGTCGCGTTGTCGAACTTGTGCGCTCACAGAGGTACGCTGCTTGTCGAAGAACCAACCAACGCAACGCGCATCCAATGTCCCTATCATGCCTGGACGTACGATGATGGCGGTCGACTGATGGGTGTGCCATTCGCACCAAGGAACTGGTCCGACAGGACGGCACACTTTCTGCCCAAATATCGCGTGGAATCTTGGCATGGACTAGTATTCGTAAGCCTAAATCTGGACGTTGAGCCGCTAACTGAGCGATTTGCCTCGATCGAGCCCTATCTGACCGAATATGGTCTCGACAATCTCGTACACGATGCGAGATCTCAAAATTCTGAAATCTGGGAGTGCAACTGGAAACTCTCGATGCAAAACGCAATGGAGAGCTATCATCTTTTTAAGGTTCACGCGAAGACGCTCGAACCCGTTGCACCTACAAAAGACTCTTACTACATCGCAGGATCCGCGAAAGCAACGATAACTGGCGGCTCGACCAGAGGTCAGTCGGACTATCGCCTACTTGGTTTGCCTCCCAATTTCGTTGGGGTGATTTCCAAAGACGGCTTCTTCTGGCTGGCAGTGCACCCGAAGGAAGTCGGACAATGCGCCGTCAGTACTGGAGCTGCAATTGGTCGACAACAAGAGTCTCTTGGTCGAGTTGGCAACTGGCTTTCTCAAGTCGTTGAGAGCTTGTACTCCCAGGCCGATTTTCTTCCAGAGGACAAAACAATTTGCGAGCGCGTTCAGCGGGGTTTCACTGGCAACTTCACCCCTGGTAGGATCTTCCCTATAGAACGGGTTGTTGCGGATTTTGGACACTACCTCAATTGGCGACTCAATGAGGTCAATCCGCCTCTTTTCTACACGGAACCTACTTCGTCAAGGTGACACGATGAAACAAGAAAACACAATTTCAGCGAAGGCTAGCCGCCTAAGACAACTCCTGTAGAACACGACAGAATTGGCCTAGAAGTCGTGAATTTGCACGGTTCCTTGATTGCCATCCACCGTTAGCATGTCTCCGGTACTAATCCTTCTCGTTGCGTCACCGAGTCCCAGAACCGCCGGAATGCCATATTCGCGTGCGATGATTGATCCGTGAGCGAGCAATCCTCCAATATCGGTCACTAGTGCAGATGCAAGTGGAAACAGTGGAGTCCATGCAGGGCTGGTCGCTGGACAAACCAATACGCAGCCGGGTTGCATCTTGTCAAAGTCCTTGGTGTCAAGAATCACACATGCAGGTGCATCAATTACCCCTGAACTCACTGCCGATCCCTTGAGAACTGCAGGATCGAGATCTTGAGCACCTGGAGGATCGGGAAAGTTTGGGTCGTGCCCAATACGTAGCGGTGGATTGAGGAACTTTTGCGCTTCCCGCAGAAGCTTGCGATTCGCGGCACGTTCTTGCAGTTCTGCTGCCGTAGCATCCGCGGCCGTTGCTGACCCAATTGCTTTGGAAATCTCATCCGTTGTCAAATAGAAGATGTCCTCTGGTTCCGAGACCGTTTGTCTCTTCTTTAGTCGCATTCCCAGTTCCAGTGCAAGTCGCCGCAGCGCGGGCCAGGCCTGACCAAGGTAGCTGAGAGCTTCCTCGCGCAGGTGATAGTCGCGTTGCACGCGAAGCAATAGGCGGCGGAACTGCAGTCGTTGCAGCGGCCCAAAGTGTGCGCGAATTCGTGCAATAGTCTCTTCTCTATGCTGCTTAAGTTGCTGTCGTCTGGCGTCAAAGTCGTACTCTGCGTCGACTACGAGCGAGAAGAGGTTTCTATATGTGGGAACAGGATCTTCGATCGGTGCTGGCTCTACAAAGTCAAGGGTGAACACTTGCCTGCCGTAGGATTGCAAGTAGGTTTGAATCCGTTGTAAGACGTCATCACTCGCTTCTCTCTGCAGTATTTCTTGAATGCGTGCAGGACCTCCAAGCAAAACCGAACGAAATAGCGGCTCCGACGAGCGAATGCTGCGAGCAATTTCTGACAATTCGACCTGAGCGTTCAATGCGAGTGAATCAAACCCGCTTAGTAATTGGCTGCTCGTAAATCCGGCGTTCTTTGCATGTTTTTCAAGAAATTGGTTGAGCCGAATTTCGTGATTGCGATTCAACGCTACGCCAAAGTAGATTCCATTAAACCAATGGTCGGCTTCGCATCGTGCCAACGCCCATATGCCCTCGAGAAGCTCGGTGGATTCAAGGTGGCTTTCGTTCATTTCCTCCCAGTATTGCTTGGTTTTCAAGTATTTGGGAAGTGCGCTCTTCATCCATCGTCGTATCCAGCGTTTTCTAAGTCCAATTGTTGCCCGCCAACGCAGGAGTCTTCTCTTTAGAGGGTTGCGTGGCGGCCTGGGGGCTTCCATTTCAGGTGGGATCTTTGGTGTTCCCACACGCTTATACGCATATCCATTCACCGTGGGATGAACGATAAAGCACCAAGGAGGTTGTGAATGTTCGAATGTAAATGTATTGGGGTAGTTCTTTGCTAGGTTCCTGCCCCAGGCTTCCTGCAAACCCACTTTGAGATAGGTCTCCTCGAAAAGTGTGCATACCGGACCAGCCACGTGTTCCACAAGTTGATGCCTCAGAATCAGTGCGTTCTCTTCCGGTGCTTTCCACTCGATATTCTCAATTGGCACGGGAGGTAGTCCCGTAATGGGACGAGATTGGATGACGTAGACGTTGTCGTTGGCAATTGCCCATTCGATGTCTTGAGGCTGGTTGTGGAATGTGTGTTCCACACTCAGTCCGATGTCAGTCAGTTTCTTTAGAGACGACAATGACAGCGCAGGCTGTTTTTGCTTGCTTATTTCAACGTCCTCCGTAAAGACGCCGCCTCGTTGATTTGCTATCGACATAGTCTTCTTAGCATGAATCTGACTTTCAATGACTTGCCCTGTGTGTCGATCGACCTTGTAGAGATCCGGGTCTACATCGCCGCTAACTATTGCCTCTCCCAACCCAAAGCTTGCGTTTATCAGTAGTGAGGAACGATCTCCCGTGGCGGGATTGGCGGTGAACGCAACACCAGAGGCTTCGCTGGGAATCATTGATTGAATTACTACAGCCATGGCAATTTCAATGGAGGAAATGCCCAATTGATAGCGATACATCATGGAGTTTGCACACCACAGCGACGCCCAACAGCTCAGCACAGCCTGAACTAGCGCATCGTCGCCGACCACATTCAAGTGTGTTCGGTGTAGTCCTGCGAAAGATGTGTCTTTCAGATCTTCGGCCGTAGCCGAAGATCGTACCGCCAATGGAGTTTGAGTTCCCAGCTCGCCGCTTGCTTGAGCTAGACAATCCAATACCGCTTTTGGAAGAGTTCCACAGCGGAACAACCTGCCTATTTTTTGTTCAGCATATTCAAACGAGATGGTGCGACCGGCAACTTGGGGAATACTCAATTCCTTGATTTGATCATCAAGTTCGTTTGCTTGCACAAATTCAAAATAGGCGGATGTGGTGAGCACGACGCATTGCGGCACAGGCAATCCCGCCTCAATCATTCGTGCGAGAGAAAGCGCTTTTCCTCCAACGGAATCGAGGGCCGATTCCTTTTCAAGCGACGCTAGCATTTGGGGAACTGCACTTTGTTGTCTGATGCGACAGGTAAGCCTCTATAGGCGTCGAAATTGCAGACAGACCGCAACATTTTCTCGAAGGAATTTTATGCACGACTCATCGTTTGGGGCATAAAATCCACTTTACTAACATGCCGTCCATGGCTATCATGCGCGCACATCCCACCAACCAACGGTAACTTCCCTTGGCCTTAGAAAGTCTCGACGCCTATTTTCCAGATTGGAAAGAACGCGAAGCTCTCGCGGAAGCGATGATTCCGCTCATTGGCACGTTGTATCGCAAGAACGTGGTCACCTATTGCTTCGGTCGCGCTTTGTACAACCAAAGCGTCACGGACATCATGCGTACACATCGTTTTGTGCGGCAAGTGGCGGAAAATGAACTGTCCGAATTCGAGAGCTATCCCGTGCTCAAGGCGATTTCAAATCTCGATCTCGGTCCAGCGCATCTCGATCTAGGTCAGATAACGACAAGACACATGGAATTGTGCGAGAACGGAAATGGTGCTCCCAGCGTTGAGGAGTATGTGGCCAAGGAATGTTCCCACGTCATTGGACGACATGTTAAGCCGTTGGCGCAACCTCAGGACGTCGTTCTCTATGGATTCGGTCGCATAGGAAGATTGCTGGCAAGATTGTTGATCGAGAAGACGGGCGGTGGAGATCAGCTGCGGCTACGAGCCATAGTACTGAGAAGTGGACCAAAGGACGACTTGGAAAAGAGAGGAAGTTTGCTGCGTCGCGACTCTGTGCACGGTCCATTCAAAGGAACCATTCGAATCGACGACGAGAACCAGTGTCTAATCGCCAACGGCAACGTCATCCGATTGATCTACTCGGACGATCCAGGCACGATTGATTACGAGCAGTATGGAATCCATAACGCGTTGATTATTGACAACACAGGTGTGTGGCGCGACGAAGAGGGATTGAGCAGACACCTGCAGAGCAAGGGCGCAGACCGAGTGATAGTTACTGCACCTGGCAAGGGCACGGTTCCAAACATAGTGTCCGGAATAAACTCCAATGATTTGTCGCACAATCAGAAGATTCTGTCTGCATCGTCATGCACTACGAACGCCATCGTGCCTGTGTTGAATGTCGTGGATGAGAGGTTTCGCATCGCTCATGGACACATCGAAACCGTGCATGCGTACACCCCTGACCAGAATCTCACCGATAACTTTCATAGGAAAGACCGACGAGGACGTAGCGCGCCGCTGAACCTTGTGATAACTGAAACGGGAGCTTCTAAAGTAGTAGCGCATTTCCTTCCGCGTCTTGAAGGGAGACTAACCAGCAACGCAATTCGCGTACCGACTCCAAACGTCTCGCTTGCGTGCTTGAACCTTACATTGGAGTCCGATACAACCAAGGAAGAGCTGAACACTTTCTTGCGGGACGTGTCTCTGTTTTCGCCAATGCAACGGCAGTTGGACTACACCCAAGGCACTGAAGTTGTATCGTCAGATTTCGTAGGTAATCGACATGCATGCGTTGTTGATGGACGCGCGACTATCGTCGATGGAGGCAACCGTGTACAAATCTATGCTTGGTACGACAATGAATTCGGCTATTGTTGCCAAGTTATACGCGTCGTACAAAAATGGGCAGGTATCAAATATCCCCTAGTTCCGGTTGGTATAGAGGAAATGGGCTTCGCCTAGACAGCAACTACTGGTTGCTAAATCCTATTTCTAGGTATGCCCACTTGTAGGGAATTCAGGCACAATAAATTGTCTAAGTGCACAAACTGACGTCACAGGTTCATAGGAATCCTTGGTGTTTGTATCCATAGCTCTACTTGTTGCTGTACTCGTCGTGGCGATTTGGATTGTCACCACTCGCGATTCGAGGAAACGTTGGCTATCAGAGTTGGACCTCCTAGGTACTTGGGATCTGGATACCTCCGGAACCGATGCCCCCAAAAGCAGCCTATGGTTTAGGGGAGAATTGGATTCCGGAAACTATGTCTATCAATCTGGTGAAACAAGAACTGAGGGGACTTGGCGGATTGAAGGCTCGTCCCTGATTCTCACAGACGATGAGAATTCGGATCGCGAGTACGAAGTACGGATATTTGAGCATGGCACGATAGGTATCCACGGACCTGATCGTGATCGACAAGTATTCACCAAACGAGCTGAGAATATCGTTCCACTACGTCGTCGTTCTTGACGACAAGCTTTCTTCGAGTTTTTCAAAACGCTCGATGGCTTCTTCATCAGATTTCAGCTTAGATATGAGAACTAACACTCCGCTTGCCAGCAGAAACGCAGGCAATAGCTCATAAACATCAAAGATTCCCCCTTTCAGGTAGTGCCACACTATGGTCGTTGCAGTACCAGTCACAATGGCGCCTATCAAAGCGATGCTAGTGGTTTCTCGATAAAACAAGCTGAACAAAATGCACGAGCCAAAGCTCGAGCCGATTCCCGCCCACGCGAATGCCACGACGTCGAAGATGCGACTCTCTTGATCCAGTGCGAGCAATGCAGCTATTGCCGCAACTAGTACAACGCTAAGTCGACTGTAGAGAAGTAGTTTGCTGTTCGGGCTGGCGACGTCGTTCACCAACACTGTGGACACAACCATGAGTTGCGAGTCTACGGTGCTCATCACCGCGGCCAGAATGGCAGCAATGACTATACCAGCAACCCAAGGACTCAGTACGAGATCGCTCAAGTAAATTAAGGCCGTCTCTTTGTCCTCCAGCAGTGGCAAAGCGGTCATTGCAGCGAATCCGACTGCAACGGCGCCAACGCTAGAAAGGATCATCCAGGACATACCAATAGTGCGAGCCGTTGGAATTGCCTGCGGGTTTCGAATTGCCATGAATCGCGCCAAGATGTGGGGCTGACCAAAGTAGCCCAATCCCCACGAAAGCAATCCAAGTACGCCTAAAAACGAATACGCCTCCCAATTCCATATATCGCGAGTAGCGTCCACCAGTGATCCTGGTGCGCTCAGGTCCATATTCAGAGCCATTGTTGGCACAGCAACCAAAACAACCATCATTAGCAGAGCTTGGAATGCGTCTGTCCAACTAACGGCAAGAAACCCACCAATGGCTGTATAAGTCATGACGATGACCACCCCAATGGAAAGGCCGAGCAGGTATTCCACTCCAAGCACTGATTCGAACAGTTTTGCACTCGCAATAAATCCCGCGGATACATATACCGTAAAGAAAATGATCAAGACTATGCTTGCGACGATTGGGAGTGTCTTGGTCCTGGCTGCCGTTCGGAGTGAGAGCAACTGGGGAATCGTTATTGCCTCTCCGTACAAAGTGCTGGCAATGCGAAGGCGATTGGCAACGTACGTCCAGTTGATCCAAGCACCTACCACCAATCCGATCAGAATCCACCCCTCAACCAGACCGGTAAGGTAAATCGCACCGGGCAATCCCAAGAGCAGCCACCCCGACATATCACTTGCGCCCGCTGATAGCGCGGTAACGGAGCTCGACAGTGAACGGCCTCCAATTGAGTAGTCTTGCATGGTTGATGTCTTCATACCAGCGTAGACCGCGATGGCGACAAGCACTAAGAGGTATCCAATGAAAGTGGGCAGCAATTCGAGCATCGATCAACCTTAGGGCAGGGTAGTGTGACGATTCTAGAAGGATTCCCAAACCAGTGCTAATGACTTTGAGAACCTTACGTTATATCCGGCGCACTTCGTAGAATAGCGCACCTATGAGCGAGCGCTTAGAACGAATTCTCGAACGGGCAGACGAGCTGCTGTCCCGAATGGAGCGCATGCTGCCTACTACAGAAACAATCGATTGGTCGGCAACCTATGCTGCAACTTGGAGCAGCAAGCGCGGGCGCAGCAACTTTCATCCTGTCGGCCATATCGACACCATTCAGCTCGATGATCTTCTTGAAATTGACCGTCAGAAAGACTCACTCATTCAAAACACAGCACAATTCTGTGCAGGACTCCCAGCAAACAACGTTCTCTTGTGGGGTGCGCGTGGCACCGGAAAGTCCTCGCTAATCCATGCGTTGCTGAACGCTTTCGCTGAACGCTCTTTGCGGCTTGTTGAAGTAGACAAGCGATCGCTAGCAGATATAGCGATACTTGCAGAGCAACTTCAACAAGAGCCTTTTCGCTTCATCGTGGTGTGTGACGACCTATCCTTCGATGCCACCGATACTGGTTACAAAGAACTCAAGAGTTCGTTAGAAGGCGCAATTTTTGCGACTGTTGAGAACGTCCTGGTCTACATTACGTCCAATAGACGACATCTGATAAGTGAGCTTGCAAAAGAAAACCAAGAATTGCAAGAGTTGCACAGTAGTGAAACCGTGGAAGAAAAGATATCGCTTTCCGATAGATTTGGACTCTGGCTTTCGTTTCACCCCTTCGATCAAGAGCAGTACCTACGTGTTGTACAACACTGGGTCAAACACTACGCCGAACAATGCAACTTTGAACATTCATTTGACGATGAAGTGCGAACCATCGCATTGCGTTGGGCATTGAATCGAGGCGTGAGGAGTGGCCGTACAGCCAACCATTTCGCGCGTGCCTGGGTCGGAAGCAAGTCTTTGGAGATTCTTTCACGGGAGAGCGATGGCCAATAATCAAGACTTAGCGCGAATTGCTATTGTCGCTTTCCTTGCCGTAGCCGGCGTTGTTCACTCCGACGAAGTCGTGTTCAAAAATGGTGACCGCATTTCGGGAGATCTGCAAAGCGTTGCAGGCGAAACTGTCACCATTAGGACTTCATATGCGGGCATCCTATTCATAAACAAAGCAGAAGTAGAGCGCATACTGACTGAGGTGCCGTTCGTCGTCGTCTCCAAGCAAAACGGCGAACAGACCATGAAATTGGACGAAACGGTCGATCTTGCGGATATTGTTCAAGTTCGTGCTTCTAACAGTGTTGTCGCACAAATAGCCTCTTCGTGGGCTAAGCAAATCACGTTTGCGCTAGCTGGGACTCGTGGCAATAGCGAGACTCAGAACTACTCGGTACATGGTCAGTCTCGGTTAGTCCGTCCGCATGGCGAACATCTGTTGCGAGTTGACTACTTGCGAGAGCAGGTCTTCGACGAAACTCGCAAGAACACTCTAGACGTTAAATACGGAATTCGGTGGAATCGAGGCAGCAAATGGTTTAACACCGCCAACATGGACTATTTTCGTGACCCGCTCAAAGAGGTATCGTGGCGGATATTGGTCGGTCTCGGGGGTGGAGCGAAGCTCTATGACCAACCTCATCAACACTTATCATTCGAAGCGGCCGCAAGTGGTGTTTACGAGACGCTCGATAGTTTCAGCGAACTTTCTCCAGCTTTAAGAGTCGGATCAGACTACCGCAAATGGCTCTATGGAGGGCGTGTAGAGGCCTATCAGAACAATCGCTTACTGTGGATCACGCAAACCGACAATGGAGTTTTGGATAGTTCAAGTGGCATTAGATTGGCTCTTTCTGCGCAGTTCAACTTCGATATGCGGGCAACGATACAGTACGAGACACATCCGGCGGAAGGTGTACGAAATACGGACTTGACATACTCCTTCGGCATAGGGGTTGTTTTTTGATCCAATAATCGTTGACCTCGCATAGCAAAACCGTAAAATGCTCGCCCAACGTCCCCTTCGTCTAGTGGCCCAGGACACTGGGTTTTCATCCCAGCAACAGGGGTTCGACTCCCCTAGGGGACGCCACCTTCGAACAATTTCCTTCCAAATGGCGGCTCAGCGCACGTGTTCGATCGGCGTTGCGATCTGGATGGTCCACAGTAATTGGTCAAGTTGAACGGTGTTCTACGTGCGTAAGACGCGAGAAATGCACTTTCGGCGGTGGATCATTGTCGTTGCCGTGTGCTGTCTTGCGTGCGCATGCAGCCGAGACATACCCCAGAGCCTCATTGAGATGAATGACCGAGGCGTCGCGCAAATGGGTCAGTTCGACTATGAAGCTGCGCATGCAACGTTCTCTCGGTTGGTCGAAGAGCGACCAGATTGGATTGTGGCCAGAATAAATCTAGCTATCGCCACACTGAATCGACAAGAGGAAGTAGACGAACGCAAAGCGTTGGAAATTCTCGCCTCCGTTCTAACAGAACAACCTGACAACGTTCGAGCTCTGTATACATCAGGCGTCATTTCTTTCCATCTGGGAGATACCGATAGCGCCCTCGACTTCTTCACAAAAACAGTGGAGTTGGACCCGCAGGATGCTTATGCCTCGTATTTCTTGGGTCAAACGCATTTGCAATTGCAACAACACCAAGATGCTCAACGTTGGCTGTTGCGGTCGATTGAACTGGATCCCTACCTAACGAGTGGCTATTGGGCGGCGAATCAGGCTTCCAGAAGACTGGGCGAAGTTGATTTGGCCGAAGAGCTGGTCACAAGCTACAACAGACTCAAGGCAAATCCCGCAGCGCGCACGGCATCCATCGCTTATCTAAAAATGGGTCCGAAAGCCGAAGCAAAGTCCATGAACCTGCAATCCTCAGTTTCCCTACCCATTCCAATGGGAGAGATATTCGGCGAATCAATTCTATTGAATGAAGTCGACATTAAAAATCATGGTATGGCGCTCTTTATTTCTGGAACCTCGAATTTTGTTGATCTTTTCTTAGCAGGTGAAGAGACTGTCTCGTGGTACCAAGCAGAATTGCAAAAGCCCGGTCTGCGTTTGCGATACTCAATTGCCGTGAATGGAGTCCATGCCATGCTAGTCGGCGACTTGGATAACGACACCTACACCGATTTGGTCTTGTGTGGTGCTACCGGAACCCATTGGATGCCTATCGAAAAAGCTACTGACCCAGATCAATTGGTTCCCGATTTGCTTAGCGAGCACTCCTGTCATGCCGCCGTGCTCATTGACGCGGATCACGATGGCGATCTGGATGTTGTGTATTCACGAGATCGTGGCGTATACCAACTAACAAACTTAAGGGACGAAGGCTCAAATTTTTCTGAAGTTGTCCTGATGGATGAGAGCAATGACTCAACAGTAATGTCCATCGTTGCATCTGACATGGATTCGGATCGCGACATTGATTTACTACTCTTGCAGGAAAGTGACATTGCATTTGCGCTTCGAAATGATCGAACGTGGAACTTCTCACCGTTTGCTGGACTAAGCGAAGCCATTGCCGAAACGGTGGCAAGTGCAGTTGCCGGCGACATAGATGCGGATGGCTTTCCAGATATTGTCTATTCCACACCAGACGCTCGCGTAGCAAAAGTATCTTTCGATGGCACTAAATGGCAAAAGAGCGAGTTAGGTCCTTTAAAAGGCTTGCTCAACGTTGAAGAGTCAGTGTTGGCGGACGCTGTCATCTCTGAACTAGCTCTTGCAGACGTTACCGGCAATGGACAAATGGAGCTCTTGATTACGTCAAAGGATTACTTATACGCTATCGACCTCAATTCGTTGCAGTCGATTGCGACGATCGCGACGCCAAACCTGATTTCTGCCATTCCTGTATACGTTGACGAACGATCGGGACCGGGTCTGTTGACCTTGAGTGAAGAAGGCTTGCAGATTTTTCCTCCCGGTCAAGGGAGGTTTGATTTCCTAGCGATTGATCCCGTAGGAGAACGCGATTCGAGTCAAATGCGTAGCAACTCGTCTGGGATTGGCACACGAGTGAAACTGCGCCAGGGAGGCATGTGGTCAGTTCAAGACCGAATTGACAGCCATTCAGGTCCTCACCAAAGTCTCATGCCGCTCATGTTTGGAGTGGGCGGAAACGAATCAGCAAACAATGTTGTCTTGGAGTGGTCGGATGGTGTCTTTCAGACAGAGCTTGACTTGAGCGCGGGAGCCATTCACAGATTGCAAGAAACAGAACGTCAATTGGCTAGCTGCCCTGTAATCTTCGTGTGGGATGGCTCGGAGTTTGCGTTTGTTTCCGATGTGTTAGGAGTAGGGGGACTGGGATTCTTTGTCTCCCCTGGTACTTACGCAACTCCACGCCCAATAGAACGATATCTCCTACAACCCGGCATGCTGCAGGCTCGAAATGAGCGATATGCCGTGAAAATTGCAGAACCCATGGAGGAAACGCTATATCTGGATTCAGGATTCTTGGAGGTTATAGACTTGCCTATGGGATGGAGTCTGACCATCGATGAGCGTATGGCTACATCCGAGCCAAACCCCATGGGCAGATTAATCGCATTTCGCAACGAAACCATTCCCAATCGAGCCACAGCGACGGACGATGTTGACATCACAGAAGAAATCCTGCATCGCGACTATGTTGCACCCGATCCAGGCGTTTTAGACAATCGATTCATTGGTCGTTTGGCAGGCGATTACTCGGTAACCCTGTGGTTTGATGAGTCGATCCCATCGCATGACCAGGTGCTTGTTGCGGATGGTTGGATAGAGTATCCGTATTCGCAAACCGCCTTCAGTGCGTGGCAAGCAGACGCTGATTACAGACCTCCCACTCTTGAAGCACTGAACGAGCAGGGCCATTGGACTGTAATTGCCGAATCATTTGGGTATCCGGCTGGAATGCCCCGGGAGATGGCATTTCCATTGCCACCTTTACCGGATCGTACTGTTGCGCTCAGAATTACGACAAACTTGGAAATTTATTGGGACCGCCTACGGCTAGTCACGGAAGAGGCGCCGCCCGACGAAATGGAGGTTCAGAGACTTGTGCCAATTGATGCGAGTGTTCAACGGACTGGATTTGCGCGACGTACTACCGGCAATCAGCGACTACCACATTACGACTACACCGCACGGTCGACTTATTGGGACGCCAAATACCAGGAAGGAACCTATACAAGATACGGCGATGCACTGAATCTGGTCAAGGAGACCGACGGAGCTGTCGGCATTATTGGCAGCGGCGAGGAAATACACTTGGAGTTTCCACTAGCACTCCCTCAATCGCCGAGTCACCAGAGATTCTTCATACTCGAATTTCGCGGTTGGGCACGTGATATGGATCTCTACACGAATCATGGGGAAACAGTCGAACCATTGCCTTGGCTCGAAGAACTCGAAACAGATCAACTGAAGCGCGTTCGACATTTGCACGAACGCTACAACGTACGATTCGAAATGGGACTTTGAACTAGCTTTGGTTTAGGTTCGCCCTTTCAATAATAAGCGGGCTAGTTGGTCCAACCTACCGCAATTCGTCTGGTGTCAGGATGCCGTCGTCGTTCTTGTCTGCTGCATTGAAGCGCTGTTCGAGGCGTTGCTTCAAATTCTCGTCGGTTGGTTGCGTGGTGCTTTCTTCATTCTCGCTTGTAGCTACGCGCCCCTGCAGCCTGCGCAAAAACGCTTGAGTGAACTCGTCAAGAGTGACTTCGTCGTTGCCGTCTGCATCCAACGCTTCGAACATTCTTTCTCTACTTGAACCGCTTTCTTCTCGAGAGACCGTATTCGCCTTAGTGATCTCGTCGATTGTCCACATGTCGTCGCTATTCGTGTCAACAGCATCGAATCTTTGACCGATTGCCTCACGAAGCTCTTCCGGATCGGTGTTAGAAACTCTGTCTTGCTCCAATCCCTGGCTCTCCCTTAGACCACTTACGACGTAGGCGACATATTCGCGTCGGCTGACCTTCCCATCTTCATCTGAATCCATGGTTGTGAACTCATCCTCAATGGATTGTTCTTCGTCCGACCGTTGCACGTCCTCTTCAGCGACAGCCCAAATCGCGAGAGAACTTAGGAGAAGAATGCATGCGCAATTTGCTAGATTCTTCATATGGAAAAGCTCCCGGTGAAGCAGCATTAAGCCCGTGAATTATACGCCCCTGATTTGCAAGAATTCTCAAATTTAAGGAGTTAGGGGAAATCGGAATGCCATTGCCCTAGCAACCGGTTGATTGGAAATTAGATTGTGTTGAATGAGAGTTCATGTACTGGCATGCTACATTGAACGCCTGTCACGGTATAGGCGAGCAATCTAGTGAACAGCAATACCTTTAACCAACCTCTTTCGGGCAACGAAATGCCCCGGTTTGGAGGTCCCTCAACATTCATGCGATTGCCGGAGGGCAGCAATTTCGACGAAGTCGATGCAGCCATAGTAGGTGTTCCTTTTGACATAGCAACATCAAACAGACCGGGAGCTCGCCTTGCACCTAGAGAAATTCGAGATGAATCGCGTTTACTGAGACCATACAACATGGCAACGGGTGCCATGCCGTTTGACTCCATTCAAATAGCCGACTTTGGTGATGTTCCTATCAATACTTACAGCATCGAAAAGAGCATTCAAATCATTGAAGACTACTTTCGCCGTGTGTATGGGAGTAGGTGTGTGCCATTCACAATAGGGGGCGACCATTCCATAGCATTGCCGATACTCCGCGCGGCCAAGAAACAATACGGTCCTGTGGCCATGGTTCATGTTGATGCTCACGCCGATTGCAATGAATCGATGTTTGGGGAGAAATACACTCACGGCACGCCGTTTCGACGAGCTGTTGAGGAAGAGTTGCTGGATTGCGAGAGAGTTAGCCAGATCGGGCTTCGAGGAACTGGCTATGATCCAAGCGACTTCGATTGGTCACGAGAACAAGGATTCACGGTTATCGAGGCCGATGAGTGTTGGCATCGTTCGATGCAACCGCTAATGGAGAAATTGCGTTCAAGAGTAGGAGATCGACCAACCTACTTGAGCTTGGATATCGATGGACTCGACCCGTCTTGTGCTCCCGGAACGGGCACCCCTGAACCTGGTGGACTCACCACAACCCAAGCACTTGAGATTATTCGGGGATGTCGTGGATTGAACATTATCGGTGCCGATGTTGTGGAGGTAGCGCCACCTTTTGATCTCTCTCGCAATACTTCGCTATTGGCAGCAAACCTGCTTTATGAGATGGTTTGTATCCATCCCAAGGTTCGCCATCGTTCCTGACTCTCAATGGACAGCAGCTGAGCGATCAACATTTGAAACCATCCATTGCAAATCGGCCTATAGCGAGCGCGTTGGGTCAAGGTCGTCCCCTGCCTCAATACTTTGTGGGCATTAACGCACGAAAATCAGTCTTCATCGTTTTCTGATTCAAGCGTTTGTTCCCTCAAATCGTTAAGCCGGTCCCTGAGGAGCTGTTCGTCCCTTGCGGTTGATTCCGTTGGTGGTGCATCCCCTAGATCAAGACGCCTAATCGCATACTCATTAGGATCAACCACGTAGCTACGTATGTCATCTGCGCTTTGGGGAGATGGTCTTATCGCGAGAATCGAGTATTTCTCTTGTAGTGCCGTGAATTGATCACTTTGTTGTTTCGCATCTGCGTGCAAACTGTTTTCGTACTCTTCTATTGATTTTGCGATAGGAGACAAGGCTTCGACTTCATTTTGATTCTGAGGCTCGTCTGTAACGGGTTGCGTAGGCAAGACAGAGCTACACCCCGCAAGAGACATTGAGCCGAGGCTGCACAAGAGCAGCATGGGTAGCAGTCGGAGCTTTCTGTTGGCGAGTGAGAGCACGCTTGGCATGGCAGGCAACACACTCGCTAATTCTATTGCTTTAGACACAAACAGTCCAAGGAAGATTGGGGTAGAGTGTTGGATTGAGTCAGTTCGCTCGCGCTAATCTGGAGTACCCTCCATTCGCAACGCAGTTAGGTTCGTGACCAGAGTAAATACTAGAACAAAGACACACATTCCCGCTACACTGCTGCTCAATGTTGCTATAGCAAGTGGCTCTCGAAACGAAAAGTCAGCTATTGATCGAGCCTCGGCCAGGGTGAGCCTCCTTTGTTGCAATGTTGCCACCCCAATTTCCTGGAAGTATTCGCGGAAGAATCTTCTTGCCTGGTTTTGGAAGGTTTCGGCACGTTCAAAGCCCGATCCCGATATTGCCTGCAACATGCGAAACGCTGCTGTCGAAGGCGAAACAAACTGAATCGCGTTCAATAGTCTCAAATCGGCACTTAGTTCATCTTGGTACTGATCAAGCAAGGTGCCAACGCGTTCGTTGACACTGGCATTGGACAAGTAGGCCCTGCGATAGTAGTCAGAGAAATTCTCGACCGACTGTGGAAGTTCTGTTGCATGTTGTGCAATGAAAGCTTCTTCTCTTTGGTCCAAAGTTCCCAACGCATCTGCCTCAGCAGCTCGGGCAACAGCCATCAACTGGACCTTTGATGGAGAAGCGGCAATATTGGAGACAGTGAACTGAAGCAGAGCCGGAAGCACTACAACGAGGCCAATCCAAACCGTCACCGAGGACAGCGCAGCACTCAATGAATTTCGGCTGCAAGCAGCTATCAAAGCACAAAGCGTTACCCAGAGCATCCAATACAAGGCAATCCCAGAGCACCACCACACGAGACTCAGGCAAGTCTCCCAATTGAGTTTTCCAGCGGCAAGCGTGCCGACAATGGATGCCAAAAGGAGAACGATCAAAGATGGCAGGGAGCAGTAGAACACCCTGGACCATAACAATGTAATGGGTCTCACTCCCTGTACTAACAAGACTCGCAAGCTTCCGCGCTCGCGATCCCGCGCGATGTGATCGTAGTTTAGGACGCAGAGCACTAAAGGCAGCAAGACAACTACAACAAAGGTCAAGTCCAATCTGCCATGCATTAGCGCTGTCGGTGCTTCGAGTTCGTATCGCCGAAAAATGAGCGCTTCATTGCTAAATCCGTTGATCGTACCTGCAGACGGGTACAAGTCCTCCCGGCTATAGCCGAATTGCCCCAACACGCCTGGAGGACGCTGCACAAGAACAGCTAGGTTCATGGGATGGGCCAAGGCAGAAGAAACAGGTAATCCTGCCTGTGCATCCTGTAGTGATTTGAACCAAGCCTCTTGTGTTTCGGCATGTTCCAAGTGAGGTCTGTTTTGCTCCTGAACCGTGGCATGTTTCCAGTAAAGTCCGCTAATCACGGCATAGATGGCTACGCATCCGAAAAAGGAAGTCACCAGCAATGGTTTGAGGGACATGGATCGCCGTCGGCTTCTCCATCCAAGAAACCTAGCACTCACTCCAATTTTCCCCTGAATTGTCGTCCTAGCACAGCGCAAGCGAGAGAACCGGCCAATACCAGCCACGCGAGGAGAGTTGCTATCTCAAACCGGTAGTAGTGCAACACCTGTGATAGCGAGGGAGTTTCGTAGTCGAAGTCGTCTATCGTTTCCCAAAGAGAACGATTTGCTGCGTACCCAAAGGACTGGTCTCCAGCGTGATACATCATGTCTTCGTTTAGCTGCTCTACGATTTTGCGACGGTGTTCTTCTGCGGACTTGGCGAACAGTACCTGAGTATGAGTGTCGGTCCCACAGATTCCTCGGGAAATGCGCTGCAAAGCAAGTACAGGAGAAAGGGCGGAAGCCATTCGCAATACTTCCTCCTGCTTGATGTGCTGGTCGTAGAGATCGCCATATAGGCGGTCATAGACTCGATTGGCAAACCGTTCATGCGCCTGCAACACCAGAGCGTCGCGATTGAGATCAAGAGAAGTACGGTCCACGGCTCGGTGCTTGGTCAATACTTCCGCCTCGTAGAGAGCCACCTCTTCGTATTGCGCTGAACCTAACCAAAAAGGAGCCTGCGCTTCCTGTTGAATCGCTGAAGCAAAACTGCGGGCGCGCGGCGTAGGATGTGCGTCCTGTGCAATTTGAGCTCCCGCCAAAGGTACGCAGAAAGCCATCAGAATCCACAAAATTGTCGCGGTCCAAAAGGATTTATAGCCGGACGTTGCACAGCTTGATACGAGCAGTACGACTCCTGCAATCGATGAGTAACCCAAGAGAAACGCTGCGACCAAAGCAAGTGCGCGCGGGAATTCAATGTCCAAACTTCGATAGCCGAACACGGGAAGTAGCGCAATCGCGACCATCGCGACAGCAAGTAGAAGCGCGATTACAATCGCGGCAACTCCTTTGCCCAGTAGCAATTGCCACGCACTTGCGTTCTGAGCGACCAAGACGCGCAGGCTGCCGGTCTCACGTTCCAGGGCAATGGATCCAAACAAAAGAGTTACGAGTGCCAAGGGAACTATGACGGCAAGTACCCAAGCCGGTGTAACTGTTGCAAATGGATACGAAAGCAGCTTGGTTTCCGCAGCTCGATTTGCGGGAGGGTTTTGGAAATGCGCCTCCATCCAAACTGTAGCACCTGCAAAGTCAAATACTCCAGAGTCAAACGCGCCGAGGGGCGGCACAGGCCTGAGTGCATATCTGCCAAAGTGTGCGGCATCGTGCGGATTGGCTTCTCCTTGCTCCAACCAGGTAGTCTTGTCTGTGCGTTCCGCGTCGGACCGGATCGTATGTGCGTGGGAAATTTGCTGCCAAGAGCCCAATCCGGCAGCAATCGTGATAGCTATAGCAAGTACACAGAGAATCAGAAATCGCCGATCACCAACGTACGTAAGGAGTTCCTTTTTGGCAACTTCGAGAATCACGGTCTGCACATCGATGCGAACAACTAGGAGGGCTGGGACATGCGTTCTAGATAAAGTTTCTCCAACTCATAGGCACCAAGCTCTGTCGCTTCGACAAGATCAAGTAGCCGACCGCTCCGTAGCAAACCAATCCGGTTTGCCATGCTGCTCACATGGAAGAGATCGTGAGTGGCAACCAAGATAGCGGTTCCAGATTCCTGCAGCCAATGGATACGAGATACGAACTCTGCGGCAGCGCCTGGGTCAAGACCTGTCAAAGGCTCATCTAGAAATATAACCTCGGACTGCTTGGCCAGTGCAATTGCGAGTCCTACTTTCTGTGACATTCCCTTGGAGAAGGTCTTCGTTTTCTGATTGTGGTGATGCTCCTGAAGGCCGACATCCAGAAGGCATTGTTGAAAGTATCCTGTCTTTCCTCGATCAGGGCCAAATGAATTGAAGAACTCTACGTTCTGAATTGCTGACAGTTGCGGGTAGAGCGCGACTCTTTCCGGTACATACGAGACTCTCTTGCGCGCTTCAACGGGGTCGATCACCGAATCGACCCCAAAAATCAGAGAGCTCCCTGAATCTGGTTGCAAAAATCCCAGGAACACACTGATCAGTGTCGTCTTGCCAGCTCCATTCGGTCCCAGCAGACACAGCACTTCTCCTGGTTCAACGCTTAGACTGATGCCTACAAGCGCTGGCACATCCGCAAAACTCTTGCTGACATCGATTGCCTGCAGAGCAGCAATGCCATCAGCCATTAGAGAGTGCTCCCAAGAATGCCGAATGATGTAGCCAACGAGCGTACTTCTTGTTTGACAAAATCACGCATAAAAGGATAGAGTTAATGTAGGATTCATGATAGTGGTTGAATGCAACTAATGACCGGCAATGAGCCGAAACCTTCATGACATTCTGTGCCGTGCCATTTCAAAGTTGCAGCTAATCAGGGGAGAATCGATGTACCGCATTTTGCGATCCAGCCTCATGCCGTTAGGTGTGATCCTGAGTTTTGGCTTGAGTGCCGAAACGACGACTTTAGAAGACCTTTTCGCTGAACCGATCATTGAGAAAATGCTAGTTTCGCCCGACGGCAAGCACTTGGTCGGGGTCGGACCCTATGCCTTCCAATTCATGGACGCCGACACTCTGCAAATGACCTCGAAGCGCATTTCTGTGGATTTGCGTGCCAGAGAGAGCATGATGGACCTTGTTTGGGTCAATGATGAGCGCGTCCTCTATACCGTTGACATGATCGTTGGACCATCTCCCTTTCCGTGGTGGCCCAATAACTACTACTCCGTCAATGCGAACGGCAATCGGCATTCCAATCCCTTCAATCGCGGATCAGATGCAGCGGATATCCACCTGCGATTCCGCGACATAAACGAAAAGAACCCTCGAACCGTGCTCATGCAAGAGAAGGAATTTCGGAATTGGCAGGAAGTAGGGAATAGCGCACCGGCCATCGTTGAATTGGATATCTACTCCAAGAAGAAGGGCAAACGCACTAATCGCCAGAAGGGTCCGGTTTCGTACGGCAACTTGTATGTGGACCGCGAAGGAGTCGCTCGTGTCGCCCTAGGTTATCCTAGCGGCATTCCCACTATGCACTTTCGTTCTGGGCCCGACAGCGATTGGAAGAACATCACAGAATCCTCGGGAATTGAGCGGTTTGGATCGGTGGTCACTTTTTTGGGGTTTGCCGAGGACAACAAGAGTTTCTACGTACTTAGCAATCATGTAAACGGTCTCACAAACCTCTATCTCTTTGCGCCGGACGCATCGAAATACGAAATGGTGTATGGCAACAGCGAGTTCGATGTCGATGAGTTTGAGGTTGTTTGGAACGCAGATCGAACGGAGATTCTCGGGGTCACCCTAGAGGATTCGTTCTCCAGTTTCGTTCCACTTGCATCAGAGGATCTCTCAGCCCGCTATTGGCTGACCTTGGCACAGAACGACGCATTTGCAGGGCATCAATTGCGGATTGCCGGATTGTCGCGTGACGGCAATGTAATTCTGTTATTGGCAGAGAGCATGACGAATCCAGGAGTGTATTACAGATTCAACGCCAAAAAGCGTCAGCTGCTCCCGGTTACAACTCGAATGCCTTCGATAGTTCCCACGGAAATGTCCGACACTGCGGTTCATCGTGTGAAAACAAAGGACGGACTAAGTCTCTATGTAAATCTAACCATACCTAATAACTCTGAAGGTCCATCACCGCTAATCGTGCTGCCACACGCCGGTCCTCACGACGTGTACGACGAATTTGGATTCAATCCTGTCGTCCAAGCTTATGCATTGCATGGCTACGCTGTTGTTCAGGTGAATTACCGAGGCAGCGCAGGTCGCGGAATTGACTTTGCGACTGCGGGATTTGGTGAATGGGGAGGGGCAATCATCGACGATGTCTTGATCGCAACTCGCTACGCTGCTGCGCAGGAATCGGTTGATGGTGAGAGAATCTGCATCGCTGGATCCCACTATGGTGCATTCATCGCTATGTCAGCTGCAATTCGAGAGCCAGACATGTTCAAGTGCGCCATTGGCATTCAGGGTCTTTACGACCTTTCGCTCATGTGGAATGGACAAATTCCGAATTGGCCGATTGCCCCATGGCTGCTGCGAGCAGCCATTGGCGATGATGTTGAAGAGCTTGCCGCAATGTCGCCAACAAATAACGCGGACAAACTCAAGATTCCAGTGTTCCTTTCACACGGAGGCAAAGACGGATTCGCACCGACGCGTCATCACCAATCCATGATTAACGCTCTCCGACGTCAGCTTGTCGAATTTGAAAATGTTGACGAAATCAGTCGCGCGCACGGATTTAGAGACCCTGAGAATCGAGTCAAGCTCTACACGCAAATCCTTGAATTTGTAGACAAACACATCTAGGCAAACACGCTAGGGAAATCTGCACTCGCTTTTCTCGCCCAACCTCAATGGGTTGGGCATTCGGCGTGCGCTACGGCTGACCCGTCCCGCCAATACTTTTTCGGTACTATCAAAGTGCTCTAACGGGGAGTAGCCGTGAGTACGAGACAGATTCTGCAACAGGTCGTAACCGGTCCGATGCGCCGTCTGCTGCTCGTAGTGCTAGTTGCTGTGGCAGTTCTCATCATGAACTCAGTCTACTTGGCGACGGTTTCACTGATTCAGTGGTGGACGCGAGAGCCGTTGGAGAACGCTTTCTACCAATCAATGTTTCTGTTCCATCTCGTTCTGGGATTGGGAGTGATTATTCCTGCGTTGGTATTCATAGGAATGCATTTGCGGCGTGCAATTGGACGACCCAATCGAATTGCGGTCCGTCTTGGTGTGGCAACATTCTTGTCGGTGCTTGTTGTGTTCGTAACGGGCATCGCTCTCACTCGGGGATTGCCCATTTTCGAGTTACGCGAACCGACGAGCCGGCAAGTAGTGTATTGGCTACATGTGATTGCGCCTGTCGCTGCGGTTTGGCTATTCTTGCTTCATCGCCTAGTTGGTCCAAAAATCCGCTGGCGTGGCGGGGTTGTGGTTGCCATAGTGAGCGTACTACTTTCAATCGTCGGAGTTCACCTGCTGAGTTCCAGGAACATCGAACTCGGTGGCACTGCAGACTTTTTCCCTGCACTGACTAGCACCGGCGATGGAGGTTATCTGCCAGCGTCGGCGCTAATGATGGACGAGTACTGTAAATCCTGCCATGAAGACGTGCATGCTCAATGGGCTCTTAGCGCGCACAGGTTCGCATCATTCAACAATCCTGCGTACGCGTTTGCGGTAAACAATACTCGGCGCAAGGTCTTAGAGAGGGATGGCAACGTTCACGCGGCGCGGTTTTGTGCGGGTTGTCACGATCCTGTGCCGCTGCTTTCAGGTCTATTCGACGACCCCGAATTCGATGTTGTCAATGATCCCACTGCACACGCCGGAATTACGTGCATTAGTTGCCACGCAATTGACGAGATTACGAGTCCAAGAGGAAATGCCGCCTATAGGATTTCGTTACCGCAACACTACCCATTCGCTGGTTCCAGTAACCCATTCTTGCTGTGGGTCAATGGGATATTGATCAAAGGCAAGCCATCGTTTCACAAGCGTACATTTCTCAAACCACTCCACAAGGAACCTGAATTCTGCTCGAGTTGCCATAAAGTTCATTTGCCTGAAGAGCTCAATGCTTACAAGTGGCTACGCGGACAGAATCATTACGACTCGTTTCTTCTCAGCGGGGTCTCTGGACACGGTGTAGCCAGTTTCTATTACCCAGAACAGGCGGAACCCAACTGCAATCGCTGTCACATGAAGCCGCTTGCGTCTCGCGACTTTGGAGCGAAACTATATGAGGAATTGAATGAATTGGCGGTTCGAGACCATCAATTTGCGTCAGCAAACACGGCGTTGGTCGACATGGCAGGGATTCCAATCGAGGCACTCGATGCCCATAGAGCTATGCTCAAAGACTCGCTGCGCGTGGATATCTTCGCGATTCGCGAAGGCGACCAATTGGAGCGGGAACCAGTCGCGCCTATTGATACTAGCAGTGCAGCCCTGGCTCCAGGCAAGAGCTATGTGTTCGATGTAGTGCTGAGGACGTTGACGCTGGGACATAAGTTTACGGAGGGCACCTCCGACTCAAATCAGATCTGGCTTGAAGTTGAGGTCTGGAACAACGAAACGTTGATCGCCGCAAGCGGACTATTGAACGAAGACGGGGAGGTCGATCCCAATACGCACTTTGTAAATGCGTACGTATTAGATAGATTTGGCAATCGAATCGCAGAACGCAACGCCGAGGACATATTTACCAAACTCTACGATCATCAAATCGCGCCTGGAAGCGCAAGTGTCGTGCACTACCGCTTGAATGTTCCGGCGGACCTGACCGGAAACTTACAAATCCGTGCTTCACTAAACTACAGGAAATTCGATACGACGTTTTTGCGAGCCTTTCGGGGCGATCCGCAATTGACCAACAATCTGCCCATCATCGAAATCGCTCAAGATAAGGTGGAACTAAGAATCGAAAGTGAAGCTTCATCCGTAGTAACCGACGAATCCTCAGCTTCGCGACCTTCGCAGCCGGGGAATGTAGACGATTGGGTTCGATGGAACGACTACGGAATTGGTTGGTTGAACAAACCGAACAAGAGCGCGTTGCGTCAAGCAGAGTACGCATTTCGCAGAGTAGCGGATTTGGGACGTGGGGAAGGGCACCTGAATATTGGACGCACATATCTGCAGGAGGGCAGACTCGATGAGGCCGCCACCGAGTTGCAGTTGGCTGATCAATTGGGGGCATATCCGTGGTCCGTTGCGTGGTTCGGTGGATTGATTGATTTGCAGTCTGGGCAACTTGAGCAGGCAATGCGAAAATTCGAAGCGCTCGTGGACACGCAGTTTTCGGAAGCGCGCACAAGAGGATTCGACTTCTCCTTGGACTATCGCCTAAGGAACACGCTCGCGCGAACCTATTTCGAGCAGTCGAAACTCGCGAATCAAGATTCAGAAAGAACTCTATGGCTGACAAGGGCCAAAGACGAGTACTCGGCGGCACTAGCGGTTGATCCAGAGAATGTGACGGCACACTATGGTCTCACCAACGTCTATTCTCAATTGGGTGAAGTTGAACTGGAAGAGAACCATCGCCAACAGCACCAAAAGTACCGCGTAGACGACAATGCGAGAGACAACGCACTCGCAATTGCCCGCCGAAACGACCCCGTTGCCGACCACGCGGCAGACGACGTCGTGATTTATGACCTACGTGAGCCTTCTGGTATGACGACAAAGCATTGAGTACCGAAGCTCCGGAAGTTCGTCTTAAGCGAGCGCTCTGGCTGTCGCTAGTCTTGTGTGCTGTGATAGTTGCCCTAGTGTTGGTCGCGGTTTTCTTTGCAACCCGAGAGCGCATCGGACCGGCGACGACAGATCTGAACGATGCAGCCCCTATATTGAGCGATCGCGCAGACCCGGTAGTCATGCCAGTGTTTAGCGACGTGACTCAACTGTCTGGAATTTCGTTTAGACATGTGAATGGTGCAACCGGCGAACGCTTGCTTCCAGAGACAATGGGAGGTGGTGTCGCGTTCTTGGACGTGGAAAACGACGGCGATCAAGATCTGATTTTCGTCAATTCGAAGAACTGGCCATGGAACGAATCGTCAACCACTGACGAACGTTCAGTGCTTTATGTAAACCGGGGAGATGGATCCTTCAATAACCGGAGCTCTCCAATTCTAGAGCGTCCTTTGTACGGCATGGGCATAGCTGTGGGAGACTTCGATGGGGATGGATTTGTAGATGTGTTCTTGACGGCGGTTGGAAAGAACCGATTGCTGAGAAACATGGAGGGAGAACGTTTTGTAGACGTGACCGACTCGATGCAAGTTGGTGGCAGTGACAACGCATGGAGCACTTGCGCCACGTTTGTTGACTACGACAACGACGGTGATTTGGACTTGTTTGTCTGCAACTATGTAGAGTGGTCGAGGGAACGCGATCAGGAGGTCGACTACAGGCTCGCGGGAATTGGAAGGGCATATGGCCCACCCACGGACTTTGCAGGCACCAATTCCTACCTCTACCGAAATGACGGAGATGTCTTTACCGATGTAACAAGTAGCTCTGGTGTAGAGGTATTCAACGACTCGACGGGGAATCCTGTAGGAAAGGGGTTGGCGGTTGTTGTCGTTGATGTAAACGACGATTCATGGCCAGATTTCGTTGTTGCCAACGACACAGTTCGAAACTTTGCCTTCGTAAACCAAGGCGACGGGACGTTCGTTGAAGCGGGAATTGAACTAGGCATAGCATTCGACACTTCAGGTCTTGCTACAGGTGCAATGGGAATTGATGCGGCGCACTATGCCAACACAAGCAGCGTGGCGATTGCGATTGGAAACTTCTCCAACGAAATGTCTTCGTTTTTTGTCCGTCCCGAAGGTCAGAATTCGTTTAGCGACGACGCGATCGTATCCGGGATAGGCGCACCGAGCCGTCGTGCACTCACATTCGGTCTAGTGTTCATTGACTACGATCTAGATGGCAGGTCAGATATTTTTGCAGCCAATGGACACGTCGAACCGGAGATCAATCGAGTTCAATCAAGCCAACACTATGCCCAGTCTCCTCAAATATGGTGGAACTGCGGGTCTGACTGCAGACGCCCTTACATCAGTGTTGAAGCTGATGCCGACACGTGGGGGCGTCCATTGTCTGGAAGAGGGGTTGCTTACGCGGACATCGATGGCGATGGAGATTTGGATGTAGTAGTAAGCCAAGTGGGCGACGTGCCCGTGTTGTTGCGCAATGACACAGAAAGTGCAGGAAGTTGGGTTCGAATTAGTTTGCGGCAGCCTCCTCCAAATGTCTATGCATTGGGAGCTAAGGTCGTATTGAAAACAAACCTTGAATCTCAGATCAGGCACGTTTCACCAACTAGAAGCTATTTGTCGCAAGTTGAGCTGCCGGTTACATTTGGGTTGGGTCCGAGTGAGGAAATCATTGAATTGTCGGTACATTGGCCGGATGGAACAGTTGATTCCCGTCAAGCTCTGGAGACCAACAAGACCCACTCGATTAGCAAACATTGAAGAGTTTTCGATCAAAGATCGCTGATAGGCATTTGTTAGCCTCATTGTCATTAACGCATAGTGAAAGCCACCACTCTCGCTCCACCCGCAGCTAACCCAGCGGCACGCAGGGGTGGCAAACGAATCGATAATCATGTAAAATACATTTTGAGTTCAGAACCTCGGTAGCGGTTCCGGCACTCGGTCGCGTAACTATCTGTCCATCTCGCCGTAATTTGCTAACCGATACCTATTTTGCCGAGTTATATGGGCGGTGGGTTCTCGCGAGGTGGCGGCCACGGGCATAGAACCAGCTTTAAAGGCGCACCTACTCGAGAACAATCATCCTTTAAGCACCTAGGACATCTAAAAAAGCTTCTTCCGTACTGCAAGCGTTACGGCTGGGTGCTAGGACTATCAATCGGCGGACTTCTGATTCAGCGATTTGGCGGAAACCTGCTTCCGTTGTTCATGAAGACCGCAATCGATAGTCTCTCCGATCCAGAGATCCCACCAAATTTTCTGCTACCTGCGCTAGCCATTCTGGGCGTAGCTGCGTTGAGCTTTCTGGTATACGTGTGGGCGAGGCGCGCGTTACGACGTATATCCATTGCCGTCACCTATGACTTGAGGAAACGCTTGTTCAAGAATGTCCAAATCCAAGGTCCGGGTTTCTTCAACAAGTTTGGCACTGGCGATTTGATGTCGCGCGCGGTCAATGATGTCAGCCAAGTGCGCATGTCGGTTTCTTTTGGGTGGGTAACCGTCGTGATGTTCTTCTTCTCCATCACAATG
>JAPOWH010000001.1 GCA_026707735.1 Gammaproteobacteria bacterium
CCCGCGTTCCAGGTTAACGGCTCGGATGCGCTCAAACTGCAAGTCAATGTGCTGCTCCTTGAGCACGCCTTCTCGCACCGATACGCCTGACTCCGAAAGCTTGAACTTGAATCTGCGATAGCGAATGATCGCGATCACAACGATCGCGACGATCCAAATCGCTACCAACCCAATCAGGAAAATCCAATTTTCTCTGGTCGCGAACCACGCCAAGATGAAAGTGTTGGGTAGGACTACGTCCTTGAAACGATTGAACGTCGCACGAACGGTTTTTCCAAGAAAGAACAGCAACGACACTGGCGAAGCCATGTACCAGAGGTCCAGGTCGTAGGTAGTTCGGCGCAGCAACATCAGTTGTCGATCAGGATTGCAGTGTGTACTGTGGATTGAGGCAAATGGATGCTCCTGACCTCTTGCGCGTTCTCGGGTAGTGGCTTCCTACCAGGAACGGGATAGTCCTTCTGCAGCTAAGTCGGACCATAGAGAGTCCGGAATGTCTTCTTGTACGAAACTGAGATTCATTGCCACTTCCTCAAGCGACCACATTCCTGGAATGACTGACGCGACAGCTTCGTGCCTCAGAGGGTATTGCAGAGCGGCAGCGCGCATGTCCACGCTGTGAGAATCGCAAACGCGGCGTATGCTTTGAGCCTTATCCCACAGGTCGTCGGGTGCCGGCTTGTAGTCGTAGGTTGCTCGCCGGCGTTCTGCGTTGGCCAAAAGCCCAGAATTGTAGGGTCCGCCGATGACTACAGACACGTTCTTGGCAAGGCACAGTGGAAGCATTTCGTCCAAAGGTTCTTGTTCGAGCAGTGTGAATCGCCCAGCCAGCAGAAAGCAATTCGGGTCGAACTCGCGCATGACGCGAGAGCAGACGGCGGACTCGTTGACACCGAGTCCAATTGCCTGAACAACCCCTTCCTCCCGCAGGCGATGCAATGCAGGCAATGCTCCTTTGGCTGCGGCTTCGTAGATTTGCGGCTGGTCATCGCCGTGGGTCCACGCGTCGATGTCGTGGCACAGCAGAATGTCAACCCGATCAAGTCCAAGACGCTCGAGGCTGGACTCGATGGACTTGCGAACAGCATCGCCCGAGTAGTCATATTGAATGGCCACTGGCTCGTCGTCGAGCATGCCCTGGAATCGGGTCCCGCGATCCCGCGAAACTAGAAGGCGGCCAATCTTAGTTGACAGTGCGAATTCCTCTCGGGGATAGCTGCTGAGACTGTGTCCCAGTCTCTTTTCGGAAAGACCATGCCCGTAGAGAGGCGCGGTGTCAAAATAGCGTATGCCTCCGTTCCACGCCGACTCGACGATGCTTTCTGCTAGTTCATCGGTGATGCGGGATCCCACTGCGCCTATCGGCGCTCCGCCAAATCCGAGTTCGCTGACTTCAACGAGGGTATTGCCCAATAGACGTTTTTTCAGATCCATGAGACAGCTCGAATCCTCCAACCGTTTTCGTCCGTAAGATAGAGCAATGCGCTATTGAGATTTCCGGTTACGGCGAAGGTTGCCGAGTGAAGACCGCTTTGAATCAGTTCAACGTTGCCGCCTGTGATCTCACGAAGTGGAAGCTCCTCTGGAGAAGTGATTTTCCTGACGGAACCCACATCAATTGCATACACAGTGGGTCCACAGGCGTTCCATGCATCATCGAGAGTTCTTCGGCCTATTGCTCGACGGAACGAATCCACGACTCGCAAAGGAATTTCGGCTTCAACTTTCTTACTGTCAGGTTCAGGGTCAATGCCATAGCGACATTGAATTCCCCAAAGATCATCGATTCGAGTGACTATGTAGGTAACAAAGTTGGTCAATATTGGTGAATCGTCACTCCGCACACGAGTCCATCCACCCGCAATATGCCACTTGTCCGTTGAGGTGTGCACCACCTGAGGTTCATGACCATTGGTGTGGTCCCAACCCTGATCGATGAAAGGCTGCCACGTAATGTTCAGCGCATGGGCTTCAGCATCTGCAATCACGCGAGGCTGACTACGCCAAGTGATGCGGACGTGAGGATAGTGCAACGCCATGGAGAATTCGTGCGGATCGCGTGTATTGAAGCTGGAAAAGAAGTTCCGGTAGGCGCGTAACGCGGTGTCGCGGGGCATGTGGTCTAGATCCGGCGAGCAGCAAATTTGACCCGTAGATTATGCCCTGTGGCGTTAGGGGCAGTTCTAGTCGTCAATGGATGCAAGCAAATCCTGCTGATGATATCGCTCCGCTATTTCATCGAAATTCAAGCCCAACGCAGCTAGCACGGGTTCGGCCACCGGCCGTACCTGGCGTTGAAGATAGTGCTCTCTATCCGGAGGATGCTGCAGGTTTTCCATCGGCTCCGGTCCCTCCGTTGTGATCATGTATTCAATGATTCGCCCAGGTCGCGCCATTTTTCTGCCGGCTGCGACGTGGGGCGGTACAACACGGGTGTATTGGGACAGTGGTTTGCGCAGTCCCTTGCGATATACGAGCTTGTCGTCCATTTCTCCTTCTCGCAGTGCCCGAACGTAGTTCCGCAAGTATTCGTCAACCGGTTCCTCTGAGAACAACTTCCTAAACAATTCTCGCTGAACTTCCTTTGCCAGCTCGGTCCAGTCGCGGCGCACGACTTCCATCCCCGTAAATTCAAGCACGCCCGATGGATACTCGAGCCCTGCATATTTCTTGCGAGCACCTGTTCGAGAACGTCGCATTGCCGGCAAGAAGAACTTGGAGTAGAGATGCTCGAACTCGAGAGTCAACTTGCTGGTGACACTCCACTTTTCTTCCGCATGTTTTGCAACGGCATCATTGAATTGTGACACCAACGCAGTGCCAAGCCTGAACGCTTCCTCGTGTGATTCGAGACCCGATTTAACAAACACGCTGTCGGTATCCCCGTAGAGGACAACGTAGCCGAGGTTCTCGAACCAGTCCTTTGCGTACCTCAAGAAGTAGCGTCCAAGTGAGGTAACCGCATTGGCAAGTTTGGCGTTGTGGAACCGGCAAACAGGCGTGGCTAACACGCCGTAGAAGGAGTTCATCAGAATTTTTATTGCCTGGGACGCTACTGGGTCGCCGAGTCTCTTTGCATCTTCTCGTTCAGCGAACAAACGATCGAGTATTGATGGGAGTATGGCGGGGTCACGCGAAAAGCGTGCACTATTTGTTGTTTCAATGAAATCGCTGGAATCCTCGGCCTGAATGTGGCTTAACGGATCTATGTTGAACGTCCTTATGACGCTCGGATACAAACTCTTGTAGTCGAACGACCAAACGTTGCTATACATGCCAGGAGAGGGCTCCAAGACGAGCGCTCCGGAGTGCGGTTCACGTGTGTGAACCGGACTTGAACGCACGGAGGGCGCAGCAATTTTCTTGCTCCGGAGCTGCGAGAGGTAGACGAAGTCGAACGACGCAACACTTGCAGCGACTCGGTCCACA
>JAPOWH010000027.1 GCA_026707735.1 Gammaproteobacteria bacterium
GAGGCTTGGAGCGTCCGGCTGGCGTGTCGTCAGAAATTACGTACTTTGGCGACAAATTCCACCAAAATAATGCAAGAAGTCTTGCCTCCTTCCGACGTTAGCCAGGTTGAGTGTTTGTCAAAGTCAACATGAGACCTGGTTCTTTGGTGCAACCTATAATGCGGGAAAGAGGTAGATTCAGATCGATCCCGTATTGATTTGTTTCTACATGTTCTGAGTACGTGAGGAAAAACGATGAGCGATGTAGATGGCACCTGGAATACTGTTGTCAATACACCAATGGGTCAGCAAAAGGGACAGTTGACTGTAAATTCAGATGGTAGTAGTTTCACGGGCACTATGACCGGTGACCGAGGTTCTCTAGATATTTCTGACGGTGCCGTAGATGGCAACAAACTTACTTGGACTGCCCAGATTTCCGAGCCGATGCCCATGAAGCTTTCATTCTCCGTCGAAGTAAATGGCGACGAAATGACCGGTAACGTGCAGCTTGGAATGTTCGGCAACGCACCAATGACTGGCACGCGAGCATAGGCACCATTCACAACGAATAACGCGAGACTCGAGGCAATCTATCTTCAACGCAGCGCACTGTCGCCTGCGGAATTCAGTTGGCTTGGTGGGAACGCGTCCATAGTCAATAAATTTGCTCTCACTGGAGCGATTTCGGTTTTCAAAGCTACCGTTCATGAAGCTTCATGTGAATGGATCAACAAGCATCAAAAGAGAGATTGAGGACTATGCCAGACCAAGATTTTGTGATCATTGGAGCCGAAGAATCCCCGTATTCTGTCAAGGTACGGTCTTATTTTCGATACAAGAACATTCCACACCATTGGACTACGCGTGCAGAATCGGCAAACATCTTCGAAAAGCACGCAAAGCTGCCTCTAATACCTCTGGTCGTTACACCGCAAGATACGGGACTTCAGGATTCAACTCCCATCATTGAAAGTTTGGAGTCACAGTTTCCCGATCCGGAAATTCATCCGCACGACCCAGTCCTCCGCTTTCTATCAATACTTCTAGAAGAGTTTGGCGACGAATGGGGAAACAAGTGGATGTTCCATCTAAGGTGGGCTAGAGACATCGACCAGATTGGGTGCTCGCAAAGGATCGCAGCCATGGTCAATCCAAGCGCTGATGAACAGCAGTTGGAAGCAATTGCCGCCTCCATTCGGAAGAGAATGGTTGATAGAGTCTGGTTTGTCGGCTCCAACGCTACGACAGCTCCACTAATTGAAAGCTCGTTTCAAGACACTCTGACATTACTCGACTCGCACCTTTCTACTAGAAGGTATCTCTTTGGAGATCGTCCAGCGTTCGCCGACTTTGGGCTTTGGGGACAAATCTACAACGCAAATAGGGATCACACCCCAGCCTCCATGATCGCCAGAACTAGAAACATACAGGGATGGATCGACCGAATGTTAAGTCCTGTAAGTAGAGGAACATTCGAGACTTGGTCTGCGCTAAAGGTCACTCTATTCCCTATCCTAAAAACTCAAGTGTCTTCAATGTTTCTCCGATGGAGCGAGGCGAATGCAAAGGCAATCAGCAGTGGCGACCCGGAGTTCAGCGTTGATCTGGGCACTGGCCGATGGATACAGAAACCACAAAAGTACCACGCGAAGTCGCTCCACGCACTCCGTGAGAAATTCCTAGAATTCTCGAACAACCAGGAACTTCGAGACATACTTGCAGATACAGGATGCCTGAAGCATCTCGAAGCCGCTTAATACAAACTGAAGTTTGCCAAGACAAGGAAATTCCAAATGACCATTCAGTTGAGACAGATTTGTCTGGTTGCCAGAAAGCTACAACCCGTGATTGATGACCTCACTTATGTTCTGGGTATCAAATCGTGCTTCGTCGACCCTGGTGTTGGCGTGTTTGGGCTGGAAAACACATTAATGTGTGTTGGCCGCAACTTTCTGGAAGTCGTTGCTCCGGTACAAGAGAACACTGCTGGCGGTCGGTATTTGGACCGTAGAGGCGGGGATGGCGGTTATATGGTGATTTGCCAGGCAAGCAGCAAGGGAGAACAGCAGGCGATCCGCCAGCGAGCACTAGACAATGCCATTCGAATCGCGCACGAGGGTGACCGGACCAATTGGAACATTTGCCAAATCCACCCTCGAGACATGGTCGTGTCGTTTTTCGAAATTGATTGGATGGAACCCAACGACTTTACAGGATGGTGGATGCCCGCTGGAGGAATGCAATGGGAAGACAAGGTGGATCAGTCATCTACGATCGATTACTTGGGAGTCGAGCTGCAAAGCGATGATCCCGCTGGAATTGCGGATCGCTGGAGTTTAGTCTCTGGCGAGCCCGTGCAGCATGTGGATGGCGAACTGCACATTTGTTTCAACAACGCAGTTCTGCGTTTCGTTCAGGCTACAGATGGACGCGGCCCAGGGTTGGGAGGATTGGATATTTCGGTAGCAGACCGCAATGGAATCCTAGAGAGGGCAATGGAACGAGACTGCTACGAAAACGACAGCCACGTGAACATTTGCGGCACCCGTTTCTACCTCAAGGACTAGCATCCTGAGCTAGACCTTTAAAACCGTCCCAATCGGACCAGTGGTCGCAAAGTAGGCTCGTAGAAGTTTTCCACGGATCGTACTCCAGCGGATAGTCCAAGTATTGACCGTAGTAGCCTCGGTCCAGATGGTCGCTCACGCCATGCCCCAGCCTACGCGTGTTTTCGTGCGGATTGCCCTCTCTCCATCGTCGAATGCGAAAATACAGATTCATTCGTGGATTCGGACCACTGTTTGGCGTTGCCGTGTGCGGACAAGAATGTAGTGCTATAACCGCGTCGCCTTGCTGAAGTAGCACAGGCGTCAGATAAGGCCATGGCCACTTCGAATCGTCTGGATCTGCTCTAAATTCCTCGGCCATGGCATTTTCGACAATCTTCGGCAGGCCATTTAGATAAGGCAATCCCTCGCTTCCCACCTTGATCCTCGGCCAACCCTCTCCTTCCGGGCCAATGACGCCGCCACTTTCGCGTTGAACGCGAAAAGCCGCTGCGACTTTGTCGTGCATTCCCTTGAGTACGCCGAATTGTCCGTTGCCAGGTTCCACTTGGTCGTTGAGTGCGATTCCTACCAAGGCTGTGTAGCTGCCCAATGACATTGTGTGGGACGGGTTCTGCCACAGCAATCCATCGTTGCTTCCTCGATTCGTGTCGTATGGACCAAAGTATGAAACGGCATCCTTGGGTCGTCCACGGATCTTCTCGATCTCTGAGCCATCGCGCGGGATTGGGCCCGACCAGCTACCATCTACGTGTGGTCGAGGTCTGCCATACAGTTGATCAAACGCGGGAGTAACTGCTATTTGGCAACTAATCACATCCGGATAACGGCCGATTTCGTGCCGCAATATGTCGCTAACACAGGATTCTTCGAACAATCCATATACATGTGGATGGGTTGCAAGCTTAGCCGGTGCCAGTAATCTCCGTTTGCCAGATGGCAAGCCATCGTCGATCAGCTTACGTGCACGTTCCACCGATGCCAGTGACACCGCATCACGAACAATCAAGAAACCATCAGCGACGAGTTGTGAACGTTCGGCTTCACATAGAGATGACGCGTGCACGCTAAATCCCCAACGCTCGAAGCTGATAGTTTTGCAATTCGGCCCTGCGCTCCTCTGTAGTCCACCGCAATTGCGTTCGTTCAATGGATGGGCGATAGCAATAGCTCGATTCATTCGGAAAACGCTGGCGGCGTGCATCTATTGCAACGTCAATCAATCGACAACTTCGTTCAATGAACTCTTTCGAATAAGGTTCCCTGCCCCAGCCCCGTATACCTTCCACCGAAGCTCGACGATGGAATCCGAAGACAAACGTATAGCGAGGGACATCCGATGTGTTTGGAAAGGAACCGTGCACTATTTGACGGTTGCATATCGCCACATCTCCTGGCTTGCACAGCAATGGAACCGCGCCTGCAGGTCGGTCTGAATCAGAATCAGCCAGCATTGCATTCAGATCGGCTTTGCCATTCTTGTGAGTACCGGGAACGACCCACAGAGAGTTCTCTGTCGTTGTCTCATGAATATTGACCATGAAATTGAACCCATGCGTACCCGCATCCAGATTGGGACTATCCCAGTGAGTCGTTCCGTCCTGATGCCAAGAGACAGCGGCGCCAAAGCGTGGCTGTTTGAGCCAAATCACCTCGGTGAAGGGAGTGAAATCATGGCCGTTGATCGCCTCGGTCAACGCGAGCAGCTTCGGATGTCCATAGACTCGCAACGCAGAATCCAAGAACTGCAGGATTCCGCCGATCTGAAGCAGCACTTCATCCGGAGAATCTAGAGGTAGTTCGGGCTCCGGCATCTTAACTGGGTAGCGGCTATGTGTAACGTCTGTGCCTCCGTAGGGATCCGTCAACGGCTTGACAAAGTGGAAGAGCTTTCGCTGTCGCTCGTCAAACCCCACCTCTTTCGCCGACGAATCACGAGTGCCACCTGGCTCCTGTGGAGCGCGTTGAAGCAAGTTCTGGAATTCCTCGGATAGCTCGGCCATTTCGACTAGCGAGAGCACATCCGTCAATACATAGAAGCCGTGACTCCAGTACGCTTCGACTACGCTTGGATCAACTTTGCCTTTTTCATCGACTGAAAGAGGCCCACGGTTCGACAGGTTCAACGCTGCGCGTTCACGGTCTCTTAGAAACGATTGATTCATGTGCGCCTTATCTCTGACCTTTGCGCAGTCCCACCAGTTGCCGCATCGAAGGCTTCAGAAAACTCGACATTTCCACCCGTCAGAATTATCCCAACCTTGCGTTTAACTAGATCTCGACATTTCAACAATGCCGCCAGAGCGACCGCACTCGATGGTTCTATCACAATCTTCAAGTATTCCCACACAATCCTCATAGCATCTAGGATTTGCTTCTCGGACACCAACACCACCGGTGTGCTGGCTCCGTAGAGAATCTGAAATGTCCACGCACCAAGCGCCGATCGCAATCCATCGGCAACTGTCAATGGTGGACGCGCAGGCTGAACAGTTCCCCTCTCCATTGACAGGTAAGCGTCGTTGGCCAATTCAGGTTCCGCACATACTACCTGTGCGGAGCCATTTGCAGCCAAAACCGTGCCGGCGGCCAATCCTCCACCACCAACTGGCACCCAAATCTGCTCCAGATCCGGAACGCAGCGCAAAAGCTCCAGCGCGGCAGTTCCTTGCCCTGCAATGATTCGCGGATCGTCATATGGTGGAACCACTGTGGCGGAATGGTCCGACAGAAACTCTTCAAGTACTGTTTCTCTGCTATCCATCTCAGGTCCGCAGTCCACTAGATTCGCTCCATACCGAACCATTGACTCCCGCTTGAACTTGGATGCGTTCCTTGGTGCCACCACATGACAAGCCAAGCCTCGGTGATGAGCCGCCCAAGCCAATGCCGCTCCGTGGTTTCCCGACGAATGAGTTATGACAGCACCCACAGAATCGTCTAGGCACAAAGCGGCATTCATTGCGCCGCGTGCCTTAAAGGCTCCAACCTTTTGAAAATTCTCACACTTGAAGTGGAGTTCGGTTCTTGCCAGAGCGTTCAACGAGGTGGAGCTAAGCACTGGCGTGTCGTGAATGTGTGGTGCAATTCGAGCTGCCGCTTCTTCCACGTCCTTCCGGGAGAGTGCTCTCACGGTCGTTTCCAACTATCCGGCAGCGCCGCTGTTCGATGAAAAACCGGAAGTTGTGACTTCAATGAGTCATCACGCAAGAAATAGCCCATTCGCTCAAATTGAAATCGTGGTTCAGGGTGTTCGATGATTGCTTTTTCGACAAGCCCCCTGTGCGTTTTGATTGAATGCGGACTGAGTTCCTCTTCTAAATCTTTGCGCCCTGGACTCCTGACTGCGAACAAGTGATCGTACTCCCGAATTTCCACTTCTACAGCGTTTGCTTCCGACACAAACTGGATTACCCCCTTGGGTTTCAGCCGACTAGAATCGCTGCCGCTCTTCGAATCTGGAAAGTAATGTGCTCGCAACGTGTCAATCGAACCATCGCTGTCGCGTACAACCTCGTCGCAACGGATGATGAATCCGTAGCGCAATCGCACCAATCCGCCCGGAACAAGCCGTTTGAACTTGGCTGGCGGGTCGTCAGAAAAATCCTCACGGTCAATGAATATTGTGCGACCGAAGCTTAGTCTTCTAGTGCCCAAATCCCCGACTCTTGCATGCCAGCTGGCAGTAAGATCAACTTCTTGACCGTCGAAATTAGAAATCTCCACACGAAGGGGATTCCTAATCGCCATGCCACGAGGGGTCGTTTGCTCCAAGCGGTCTCGAATGCAATAATCCAAGAGTTCAGTCTCGATCAAGTTTTCTTGTTTGGTAACGCCGATTCGCTTGCAAAATTCCCGAATTGCCTCGGGTGGAACGCCACGCTTGCGCAGCCCGGCAAGTGTCGGCATTCGAGGATCGTCCCATCCGTTCACGTGACTCCTCTCGACCAATTGGTTGAGAATGCGCTTCGACATGACGTTGTACTCGAGGCCAAGACGCGAGAACTCGATTTGCGGCGGATGGAAGTTGATGCTTATGTTGTCTAAGACCCAATCGTAGAGCGGTCGATGATCCTCGAACTCCAAAGTGCAAAGTGAATGAGTTATCCCTTCAAGGGCATCGCAAATGCAATGGGTAAAGTCGTACATTGGATATATGCACCATGTATCGCCGGTACGGTGATGTCTGGCATGTATGATCCGATAGAGAACTGGGTCTCGAAGATTGATGTTGGGCGAACTCATGTCGATTTTCGCTCGCAACACCCGTGAACCGTCTGTGTAGTTGCCGGACCGCATGCTTCGAAAGAGAGTCAGATTCTCTTCGACTTCGCGCTCTCTATAGGGGCTCTCTGTACCTGGACGGTTCAAAGTTCCCCGTGTGGATCGAATCTCGTCGGAAGAGAGGTCGCAGACATATGCCTTGCCACGACTGATGAGCTCCTCCGCGAACCCATAGAGTTGCGGGAAGTAGTCCGATGCATAGGTAAGACGATCATCCCAATCGAAACCCAGCCATCTGACGTCGTCCTTTATGGCTGCTACGTATTCCTCGCTCTCACTTAGCGGATTCGTATCATCAAAGCGCAAATAGGTTTCGCCATCGAACTCTTGCGCGATCCCGAAGTTGAGGCATATGGACTTTGCATGACCAATGTGCAAATAACCGTTAGGTTCTGGAGGGAACCGAGTTGTTATGCGATGCGGAATACGATTTGTATCGATATCTTCGCGTATACGATGGCGAATGAAATCACGTAAATCATCTGTGGTCATAGGCGTAATTGTAGAGTTGGGTTGTTCTGGGCTGATGCAGTCAACTCGCGAGCTGCAGCCAGAATCGCAGACACTTCATGAGTAACGGGCGATTGATGCGTTCGCTATGCGCGAATTTGACTCTTTTCGGCGTAGCTGTCGTACTGTTGGCTAGCTGTAGCCACTACAAACAAGACTCCTCGATAGACAAGCTAGCCAAGACTAGGTTCAAAACACAAAGCTACGTTATGGAATATCGGGGAATTCCCATCGGCACACATCAATCCTCCGGAACTGTGAACGAAAACCGAGAGTATGAATTCACCCATTTATTCACTCATTTGACTGCGACCGATGTTGTTCTCAAAGCGACACAAGTGCTTCGTTTTGCCGCAGATTCGCCCCATCAACTCGTACAAGCTGTGTCAGTGAAACATGTCCTGCCGGATGAGACTCCGTATGAATCAACTACGGCAACCTATAACGATGGAAAATTGACGCTGCACCGGGATGGAAAGCTTCTCACCGAACTGTCAAGCGGCTTCACACTTGACGAATATCTCGGATTGGATTCTTGGTTAACGTCGACAGACCTGCAAGTCGATGACTCAATCTCGCTTCGCGTGTTGCATCTGGATCAAGTAGATGTTGCCCTGAGAACCTGGTCCATCACAAGCCTAACTTCCGAGTTGATCACGGTGCGTTCGTCCGACCAAATTGAATCTTCCTTTGCTAAGAATGCGCAAAGCATTCACCTCGTGAGATCCGTGGATGCGTCGGGTTTGGTACTTCTGCCGGTGTCCGATACGACCGATCTGGATAGAAGGTCTCGAATCCCAACCGCTTCTCAAATACGAATTCCGCTTGACGAGCCGCTGCAACGTCCAAAGCAACTCTCCATGCTGGAATTGCATCTCTCCTTCGCCAACGACAATCCAGGCCCCTGGGCGAGCATGTTGACATCCGACGGCACTCTCCTGAGCTACGACGGAAGGGCTCGCAACCCACCAAAACAATCAATCAAGAAAGAACAACAGAATGTGCCAAGCGGCAACGCATTGGTGGAAGTCAAGAGATTAGCGAACGAAGCGGTGGCCAACATTCACAACGAACAGGAAAAGATCACTGCTCTGGTGGCTCTAGCACACGAATACATTAGCTACGAGCCCTCAAAAAGACCCAAATCGGTTGTGTCTACACTAATGGATCGTAGCGGTGACTGCTCCGACATAGCCAATTTGCTGAGTTCTCTTGCGCTCGCGTCCGGACTCAATGCGAGAACTGTGTATGGATTGGTGTACGACGCGAACTCCCAAACCTTTCAAATGCACGCTTGGAACGAGTTCCGCTTGAACGACGGCCTAGTTCGTAGTGTCGATGCCACTTGGAACCAGCAGCATACTGATGCGACCCATATAGAATTTCCTGACGCATACCTGCATGATGTCTTGCGCTCTCTAGAAAACATGACACTTACTGTCGTGAACTACGAGCACTACGTTACCGAAGCCTAGACGGTCCATCCAACGATCAGCCATGGGTTTCAATTGACCTAAAGGAAACAAGCACTATGAAATCAATGGAAATTCGATTGCGCAAACGGCCAGTTGGCATGCCCGAAGTCGACGACTTTGAAATCGTGGAGGTCGAAACTCCCGAACCAAATGCGTCGGGAGAAGTGCTTATTCGAAACGTCAGCTTGACTGTTGACCCCTACATGCGCGGCCGCATGATTGACCGTCAGTCCTACGTACCGGGGTTTCAATTGAACGAAACCCTCACTGGTGGTGCGATTGGCAAAGTGGTCGCATCTTCGCATTCGGAGTTTCAGGTCGGCGACTACGTTGAGAGCCACCTAGGTTGGCGAGAAGCATTTGTGTCCACGGGTCGTGGCCTTCGCAAACTTGGAAGCCTGAACGCACCCCCTTCAGCATATCTTGGCGTGCTGGGAATGCCCGGAATGACGGCTTACGTTGGATTGCTTGAAGTTGGCAAGCTTAGGGAAGGGGAATTCGTGTTCGTATCCGGCGCTGCGGGGGCTGTTGGAAGTGCCGTCGGACAAATCGCGAAAATCAAGAACTGCACCGCAGTCGGATCCGCTGGCAGTTCGGAAAAAGTCAGACACTTGACTGAAGACTTGGGCTTTGACCACGCATTCGACTACCACGACGGTCATTTGGAACGTCAAATACTCGCGGGTGCGCCACAAGGCATTGACGTGTATTTTGACAATGTTGGAGGCGACCATCTACAAGCTGCGTTGAATTGCATGAGGCCTAATGGTCGTCTGCCTCTTTGCGGCGCGATATCTCAATACAACGCGACAGCGCCTGTTCCTGGCCCAAACAATCTCGCAATTGCTATCGGCTCACAACTGACATTGCAGGGTTTCATTGTGTCCAACTACAACCACCTCCGTGACGACTTCATGCGAGACATGACCGACTGGGTGGTTAGCGGACGCTTGAAGTATCGAGAAACAGTTTTCAATGGAATCGAAAACATGCCTAAGGCATTCATCGGACTGTTTACTGGTGAAAACACTGGAAAAATGATCGTCAACTTGACCGATTGAAGCGCAGCGGTCACAGCCCACGACTATCTTGATCGCACCTCGAACGGGCAGACCCATCGAGAGACCCGAATTTCATTACCGACACACACGTGGATACCGATACGCTGAAGGACAAATTGAGCGAAGTGCTTCAGCAAATGGCACAAAACTCTGCAGTAACCGATTCGTTGGTCGACAAGAATCGCTATCGTCTCTACATCTGCACTTTGTGGTCGAACTTGGTGCTTGAGCCAGAACAACTAGATCTTGAAGTCGCAGATTTGGAACAGGCATTCGAGGTCATAAACGACTTGGCGCAAGATGTTCTTGGCGAGAGTGATGCGATTAGAGCTTCGTTTAGATTTGTTTCAAGTTCCGCTGGGGAACGTGAGATGAGTCGCTCCAAGATTTCGCGCAATCACCGTGACTTGCTGGCATATTTCTCGTCAATGATTCTTGATCCCGAAGGTCACAAGCAGAGGATGAGTCAAATACGTAGCGAAAATCCTTGGCTGCGTCGTTAACGCGAAGCTACTTGCCCGCCTATTCGCAATGTGGATATCCAACACTCCACGTGGGCTCGGCACTCCTCGCTTGAGCGCCGTCTGAGAGGTTTCGTCGATTCATATCAGTCTGCGACATGGAGGATCAACTCTCGCCGCCTGGGATGCAGGCGATGCTCCCAAAGAAATATCCCTTGCCACACGCCAAGAGCTAGTTTTCCCGATTTTATCGGCACGCTTACGTGTGTAGCTGTGATTGCGCCTTTGATGTGGGCAGGCATATCGTCGGGTCCCTCGGCACTATGTTCATACTCGCTGGATTCTGGCGCCGCTCGATCAATCCACACCTGGAGGTCGCGTAGTACCGCTGGGTCAGCGTTCTCTTGAATTACAAGACTGGCGGATGTATGACGAATGTAAATCGTTGCCAAACCCTCCTGGATGTCCAAGTTCGAGACCTTACTTGCAACAAGCTGCGTAATGTCATGTAAACCCTTTCCATTGGGTTGGCAGAAAAATGACGTAATCACGGAAATGCGGAGTCGCGGTGCAACGTATCAGAGATATTGATACCACAAGGAAAGCTGAGGCACATAGGTGATCAGCACCAGCACAAGTAGCAACACCAACATGAAGGGCAAGGTTGCTGTATACAACTCCACTATGGGTTTGTTGAAGCGGTAGCTCGCAATGAACAGATTCATTCCGATTGGCGGCGTAAAGTAGCCAATCTGGAGATTCGCTACGAAAATGATTCCTAGATGTACGGGATGGATTCCATACTTCACAGCAATCGGAAGCAGCAGGGGCACCATTATTACAGTGGCAGAGAATATGTCGAGCATGGCACCGAGCAAGAGCAGCAGCAGATTCAAGAGAATCAGGAAAATGATCGGATTGCTGATTTGAAGGTTTATGAACTCAAAAACCTGCTGGGGAATCTCCGCTTGAACGAAATAGTTGGTCAGTGCTAAAGCCCCTCCCAGGATGAGAATGATGCTACCCACCATGACCATCGATTCACGTATGACAGTGGGGAGTCGCTTCAACGAAACTTCACGATAGACGAAGACTTCCACCACTAGGGCATAAAGCGCGGTCATGGCCGCAGCCTCGGATATGGCAAAGTAGCCCGAATAGATGCCGCCCAGAATTACAAAGGGCAATGGAAGTTCCCAACCACTTGCTTTGACTGCCTTCCATACCCTTCCTAGATCGAAGGGAGTCAAAGGCAGGTGTCGATGTCGCACCGCCGCCCAAACCGAAAGCGCAACGACCATAAGAAGAGCTGGTACCAAGCCGGCGAGGAACAGCTCCTGAATCGAGAAACTCTGCCCGACGTTTAGCTGTTGCGCAATGACACCATAGAGGATCAGGGGTACGCTAGGCACGATTAAAAGCCCCAGGCTTCCTGAGCTCGTAACGAGTCCCAGACTATACCGTTCCGTATATCCCGATCGAATGAGCATCGGAAGCAGCAAGGCTCCCAGAGCGACGATGGTTACTCCGGATGCACCAGTGAGCGCAGTGAAAAACGCACATGCGACGAAGCCGACGATTGCGAGACCACCCGGCATCCAACCGACAAGCGCATTGACAAGTTCCATCAGACGTTGAGAGGTCTTGGCTTCCGCAAGTATGTAGCCAGCAAAAGTAAACAGCGGCAAAGCAACCAGCAGCGGAGTGTCAGCAATCCGATCCATCTCAATAGCGACATTGACCAAGTCGGTGCCCGTCGCCAAGAATCCAAGTACCGCTCCGCCAAGTATCACCACAAACAATGGCGCCCCGCAGAGAGCCATGACGATGAGAGCACCGACCCCTAGGAAGATCATTTGGTCTGACGCACAAATGCTTGGATAGCGAATCGAATTCCCATGGCGAAACCGGCGAAGGGAATGATGGACACAAGAATCCAAGAAGGTACGACACCGATCCCCGAGTAGCCGTCCTCAAACTCCCATCGGACCAACTTAAGCGAAAAATATGCCACGAGTAAGCACACGAGGCTGGCGGAAACGCATGCGACAAAATTAAGTGCCGGCATCCAACGTTCAGGCACAAATCTCTCCGCTATGTCGATTCGAATGTGTGAACGTTGCCCTATGGCAGCCAATCCGCCGATCATTGTGATCCACAGGACTGCCTCGCGCGTTAGCTCCTCACCCCAAATGAAGCCTGTACCAAGGAAATTGCGCATGACAGTCTGTGCACATGCGACAAGGAGCATTGCGGCGAAGAGAACTACCAGAGAGCCTGTTTCAAGCCAACGTAGGTAGCGGAGAATTCTAGTTAGCATTCTCCGTTCGTGATCTATTGAGCGACCGTGAGAACCGATCGTAAACACTTTGGCTGACCAAGCCCCTATCGATCCATTCCTCGACCGCCCCATCGGCGTTTCGCTGCCACTCAGCCAGAGCTTCCTTGTCCGGCTTCAGCAACTCGATTCCTTGATCCAACATCACTTCGATCGCAGATTCGTGGTCTTGCTTGCCTCTTTCTTCGGCATTCGCGATGGCCTGATCCATGAATTTGCGAACAATCTCTTGGTCATCCGCTTCGATTCTCCTAAATGATCGCTGGTCCAGTACATAGACAGAGAAAACGTAAAGGAATGGGACATCAAGCATGTATTTGATTTGTGTATGCCATTGCAACGTGATTGCAGCGACAGGGGGAGAAGCCACGGTATCTATCAACCCAGTCTGCAAACCCGTCATTACATCCACAATCGTCAGAGGTATGGGACTGACTCCGAAAGCCTTGAGCATGAGCTCTGTGCTTGGATCGTCCTTTGGCACCCAAATCTTCAATCGTCGTGTTTCCTCCACCGTGGTAGCGCTCTTGGATCCCATTGCATAGGCAAGTCCGATTCCAACAAACCCAAAAGACACGTAGCCCGCCTCTTCAAGTTCAGAACGCAACACTGGATCCAGATCACTTCGCACCGCTGTTACTTCGCTGACATTCTTGAACTGCAAAGGAAGGTTGTATACGTTTAGATTGGGTACATCGGAGGTAAACACACTGGTCTGCAGAATGGCACCTTGCAGCTGACGAGCTCTGATCTTTCGTTTGACCGCAAAGTCGTCACCCATTACGCCACCCGAATAAAACTTGAACTCGACTCGACCATCGGTTGCCTCCTCGATCGCCGCTGCAGCCTTGCGAAGCTCAACCATGAGCGCGGATCCTTCCGGAGAGATTGTTGCAACCTTGAGAGTCGTGGCTGCACTTGCACCAGATGCAAACAAACATGCGACAAGGCACACCAGAAAAACTCGACCAATGGGGTTGAAGGAATGACTAGAAGAATTCATCGGCCTCTGCCAGCAGTTCAGATGCAATCTCTTGAGCCACAGAATTTTGAAGGGTATATCCATCTACATGGGGATCAGCGACTAGCACTTCTCTCAACAACGAATCGTGAAGTTCACGATTAAGAGTCATGCGGGCATAGTTCTGCGCATACAGCACTTTCGCGTAGAGGTTGCGGTCCTTGCTAATAGCGATTGCCTTTTCAAAATGCCTTTTCGCCACTTCGGGCCGCCCTCCAAGCGAAGGCGGTAGCAGCGACTCAAACACTCCCATATACATATGGGGAGCCCCAAACTCATAGGTTTCGTCGAGTTCCAACAGACGCTCGATGAGCAATTTGACCTTTGCCAACTGCGCGACTGCATGCAAATCGTCGGCGTGGGCTTGCAACCAACTTGCCCATGCGCTAGCAAGTCCATAAAGAGCGGGTACGTCGCCGACATGTAGATTTCCCACTTTCGCAGTAGCCTGATCAAACGACATGGCTTCAATTTCGCAGAGCGCTTTTACCTCGATGCAAGAAGCCCTAAATGCCAACTCTCTTGCCTTTGCAGTAAGGGACTTTTGCTGCTTCAGGTCGTCGGCAAATGCCAACGCGTACGAACCATTGAGTTGGGCAGCGGCAAACATGAGGTCCGCATCAGTCTTATTGCCATGCAACAAAGCGTCAACACCGATCAGGTAAGCAGGCAATCCTTCCCTGATGGTGTGTAAGTCGTCGCTATTCAATATGGAATTGGTCAGGTTCTTGGTAAATCCATCCGCAACTGAGGAAACAAAAGCTTGGCAACCGCCAATGAAGGCGAACGCGATCGCTACAAGACCACTTTTGACAAGACTAGAAGGACTCATATGATGGAGCAAACCGATCCACGCAGCCTAAAACAGTGACCAATATAATCAAGGAGAATTCCGCATGAGAACAGCCTTAATACGTGGCATTCCATGCAATTCATACATTATAACATTGTTAAACTACTCATTCAAACGCCTTCCCAGTATCGTCGTGCGCTTGCGCTGGATCTCAAGAGTACCCAAAAAGGTTTCTAAAAGCAGCGTTGACTCGTAAATCAAGCGGTTTGTCGCATGGCAATACAATAGAATCGTCTTCTCCCAATGAGCACTAGCGCCTTTGCACACTTGGCGTACAGTGCTTCCCTCTTCACAAGCGACCATCATGCGATCTAGATTCCTTTCTGTTGTGTTTGCGACTAACGTCGCGGTCTTGGGATACGTTCTAGAAGCATCCGAATCAGAAGTGAGGCACATAGCTACAGAACTCTCTGCGTCGCCAACGCTTGATGGGAAGGTGTTGGGCGATGCAGTATGGGAATCCGTCTCCCCTATCTCCAATTTCGTTCAGCTACGGCCAGACAACGGTTCTCCAGCTACTCGACAGACTGAAGTGCTTATAGGCTTTACGGACACTGCACTGCACATTGCATTCGTGTGTTACGAGGACGACATTGACAACATTGTTGTATCCCCAGATGGCGGCAAATCCGATTCGGTCGCTGTCGTACTTGACACTTTCGGCAACGGTCGGACAGGATTTATGTTTAGCACGAATCCAATCGGCGCCGTCTGGGATGGTGCAATCTCCGGAGGCGATGTGGGTTGGAACTGGTCTACTACTTGGGAGGTGAAATCGCTCCGCACTCCGTTTGGATGGAGCGCGGAAATGAACATTCCCTTCCGGTCGCTACGGTACGGGCGTGGTGAGATTCAGTCGTGGCGAGCGAATTTCGCAAGAGTGACGCGTATCAACAATGAAGTGTCCTATTGGTCTTATGTACCACCTCAATTCTCAATGTATCGTCTCACGCTCGCAGGACACATTGAGTCCATTCGCGTGCCGCCCATCCCTAGGAATCTGCTATTGACACCGTACGTCCGCACAGGTGGCGTCCAATCTGATCTCGAACACGACGAGAGAGAGTCTGACACCGGATTCGACATAAAGTATTCACTCACTCCCAGTCTGACCCTGGATGCGACGTACAACACGGATTTCGCCCAAGTGGAATCCGATCAGCTCCGTGTGAACCTAGGTCGTTACGGTCTCTACTTCCCGGAAACGAGACCGTTCTTCCTCGAGAACCTCTCTCTATTCACTGTTGGGGTTCCGTGGCAAACTCAGTTGTTTCACAGTCGCCGAATCGGGATTGCACCCGATGGCAAGCGGCTCCGCATCGATGGAGGAATTCGCCTTACCGGGAAAATTGACCAGCAAACCAATCTGGGATTTCTACACATCCGGGCCGGTTCGACAGATCGTGTAGCCAGCAATGACTACACGGTGTTGCGCGTAAGTAAAGACTTGGCAAATAGGTCCTCCCTCGGCTTCTTGGGAACGAATAGACAAGACAATTCATCAAGTGGCCAGACCATTGGGCTCAATGCAGCATTTGGAATTGGCAACTTGACAGATGTATTCGCGTTCGTCGCAAAGACCGAAAGCGACGCATACTCTTCAGACCAATACGCGTTCAATGTCTACGCTCGCCATAGCTCTCCAACGTGGAAGTACGACATGTGGGTCCACGAAGTTGGCGCAGGATTCAATCCAGAAGTCGGATTCGTCTCCCATTCGAACATGCGATCGATGGGTGGAACGATTCATTACACCCACAAAATCGAGGATTTCGCGGGGTTAAAGGAGTGGAATCAGTACTACACGATAAACGTGACCCGCAATTTGGACGGCTATTTGGAGAACGGTCTTCTACATCTTGAGCTTTGGCCAGTCTGGGATAACGGAGCCGATGCATGGACGGCTATCGAATTCCAGCGCGAAGGAGTTCGACACCCCTTCAACATCATAGGAACGACAATTCTGCCAGGAGACTACGACACAAAGCGTTTCATACTTGCGGGATCTCTGCCAAGCACAAATCGTTTTCGAGGCCAGTTGTTCCTATCAAAAGGTGGCTTTTTCCACGGAAACATACTGAATGCAAGCGTTTCATTGAGCTATCAGAAGGATGAAGCACTCAATCTGGTAAGCGAGTACTCTCATAGGCGAATCAAGTTTCCAAGCGAGAGCGGAGACTCTACGGCTGACATAGGACGAATCGGTTTTGCATACTCACTCAGCGCCAAAAGTGGGTTTCACTTAATGCTGCAACACAATCGCATCGACAAGATTTGGGCGGCAAATGCAAGATATTCATGGAATAGAACAGCAAACTCCGGTCTATATGTCGTCTACACCTACTATAACGACAAGTCCAACGTCGACGGGCAAAAGCATCAAGAAGTCGTACTCAAATACAGCCACACCTTTGCTCTGATCAAATGACAAGTCGCAAGCTGCTGATGCCGCTTGCAACTGGGTGCATATGGACTCGTGTGCGACTAGAGTTACCTTCACCGTCTTGGCAATCCGCGACTACAGCGAAGTGAGGGTCCGTGTTCGGTGCATTTGAAGCCCTTGTGCTCCAAATACAAGAAAAACGTTTTTTGCTCTTGAAAACCTAAAACTAAACCCTATCATACACTCCGGTTAGCACTCTTGTATCGAGAGTGCTAACTTATGTTTCATGAGCATATCGGGAGACAAACACATGAATATTCGACCACTCCACGACCGCGTGGTTGTACGGCGTCTCGAGGAAGAGACCATGTCGGCAGGCGGGATCGTATTGCCGGACACGGCTTCCGAAAAACCCAGTCAGGGAGAAGTACTGTCGGTTGGACCAGGAAAGGTTCTGGACAACGGCGACGTGCGCGCACCCGACGTCAAAGCCGGCGACAAGGTAATTTTCGGACAATACGGCGGCAATACCATCAAGCTTGATGGCGAGGAATTGCTGATCCTGTCGGAAAGTGAAATTTTCGGCGTCATTGAAGACTGAGATCAATAGGAGACAAGAATGAGCGCAAAAGAAGTCAAATTTTCAGACGACGCGCGAGCAAGAATGCTCAGTGGCGTCAATATCCTTGCGGATGCCGTCAAGGTTACCTTGGGTCCAAAGGGACGCAATGTGATCCTGGACAAGTCGTTCGGTGCGCCGACAGTGACCAAAGATGGCGTGTCGGTAGCTAAGGAAGTCGAACTCAAGGACAAGTTCGAGAACATGGGAGCACAAATGCTCAAAGAGGTTGCTAGCCAGACGTCTGACGAAGCAGGAGATGGCACTACCACTGCCACCGTTCTAGCACAAGCCATCCTCATGGAAGGTCTCAAGTCTGTGGCTGCAGGCATGAACCCTATGGATCTCAAGCGCGGAATCGACAAGGCCGTAGGTGCCGCGGTTCGTGAAATCGAAGTAATGTCCACACCATGCGAGGACTCAACATCCATCGCCCAGGTGGGAACCGTGTCGGCAAACAGCGACACTTCGGTTGGCGAGATAATTGCCGAAGCCATGGAAAAAGTTGGCAAGGAAGGTGTCATTACAGTCGAGGAAGGAAGCGGTCTGGAAAACGAGCTGGATGTCGTAGAAGGAATGCAATTCGATCGGGGATATCTCTCTCCTTACTTCATAAACAGTCAGGAGTCGATGTCGGCTGAACTCGAAGAGCCCTACATTCTCCTGTGCGACAAGAAGATTTCCAACATTCGTGACATGCTCCCAGTTCTCGAGTCCGTTGCCAAGTCTGGCAAGTCTCTGATGGTCATCGCAGAAGACATTGAAGGCGAAGCGTTGGCAACATTGGTTGTCAACAATATGCGTGGCGTCGTAAAGATTGCTGCCGCCAAAGCTCCAGGTTTCGGCGACCGTCGCAAGGCCATGTTGCAGGACATCGCCACCTTAACAGGTGCGACCGTGATATCCGAGGAAGTGGGACTAACGCTTGAAGGCGCAAGCTTGGACGATCTCGGGACGGCAAAGCGAATTTCCAGCACAAAGGAAAACACCACCATAGTGGATGGTGCCGGTGCTAAGGAGGAAATCGAAGGACGCATCAAGCAAATTCGTCAGGAAATCGAGGATACGACCTCTGACTACGATCGCGAAAAGCTTCAAGAGCGGCTGGCAAAGCTGGCCGGCGGAGTCGCTGTAATCAAAGTCGGCGCACCCACAGAAGTAGAGATGAAAGAGAAAAAGGCTCGCGTCGAAGACGCGTTGCACTCGACTCGCGCTGCCGTAGAAGAAGGCATCGTGGCTGGGGGCGGAGTTGCATTGATTCGCGCATTGCAAAAGATCGAGGATCTCAAAGGAAACAATGAAGACCAAAATGTCGGTATTCAAATCGCTTTGAGAGCTATGAGCTACCCGCTGCGCCAGATCGCGGAGAACGCCGGAGTAGAGCCCGCTGTCGTTGTCGACAAGGTTCGAAGTCTCGACGGAAACCAAGGATTTGACGGAGCTACAGGCGAGTACGGAGACCTGATCGAATTGGGAATTCCCGATCCCGCGAAAGTAGTTCGTTCGGCATTGCAATCCGCGGCATCTGTCGCAGGACTCATGATCACCACGGAAGCAATGGTCAGCGAATTGCCCGAAGATCCTCCGCCAGCAGCACCTGGTGGCGGTGGCATGCCGGACATGGGCGGGATGATGTAGACAGATTCCCAACGGCCACTAGCCGTTGCTCAAGAAATAGACAATGCGGCCCGCACACAGCGGGCCGCATTTTTCTATTATGGGACAGGCTTGGACACCCTACAAGGCGCATGCTTTTCATATGAAGAAAACTCTATTCGCCCTGCTTGCAATCTTCGTCATGGGCGCGGCGGCACAGGAACTTGAAGAAATAGTGGTGACTGCGCAAAAGCGAAGTCAGCCCATTCAGGAGGTTGGCATGTCGATCGGCGTGATGTCTGGGGACGATGTCGCTCAGGCTCTGCGCGGTGGATCGGACATTTTGGCCCTTGCAAGCCGATTGCCAAGCTTCCATGTCGAGTCGTCCAACGGTCGACTGGCACCGCGGCTCTACGTCCGGGGGCTGGGGAACATTGACTTTGACCTCAACGCCTCGCAACCTGTTTCATTCGTTCTCGATGAAGTGGTACTCGAGAATCCAGCTGCCAAAAGTTTCCCGCTTTTTGACATTGAGCGACTCGAACTGTTGCGCGGTCCACAGGGAACGTTGTTTGGCAGAAACACTACCGGCGGCATTCTTAAATTCGACTCCAACAAGCCAACGTCAGAACGGCTAGCGTTGTTTAGCCTGAATTTAGGAGCTCGCGACCATCTGCGCACAGACTTAGTCTTTAACGGACCCGTGAAGAGCATTGGCGCAAAAATGCGCATGGCGTTCATGGCTAACACCGTTGGCGACTGGATCCACAACGTTGCTCCAGGATTTGTTCAATCCAACGCGCTTGGAGGCTTCGAAGACTATGCCTTTCGTCTTCTCGCTGCATTCAATCCAACACAACAGTGGGACTTGTTGCTAAATCTACACGGGCGGCAACTTGAAGGTACCCCGACCATCTTCTATGGGAATGCAATACAACAAGGGTCCAGCCGTCTTGTAGCGGGGTTCTCGCGAAAATTTGCCAGTTTGGATGCTTTTGACCAGCACTTTCAACGCTCTAAGCAACTAGGTCTCTTTGCAACGCTCAATTTCCATTCCGATCTTGTGTCCGTGCATTCGGTAACCGGAATCCACTCCGTACTCGAACAAATTTCCAGAGGCGACGTCGACGGCGGCTACGGGTCTGTGTTTGGAAGCGTCTTGCCCTCAGGTCCCGGAGCCGGGATACCCTTTGATGCGCAAACTGCCGACAGCCTTGACGGGCACATTCAGATTACGCAGGAGCTTCGAGTTGAAGGCCGTCGGGGGAATCGCTTTTGGCGCGTAGGTTTCTACATGTTTCATGAAAACTTAGAGATCGAAACCTTCAATTTCGACACCGTATTCGCGCCACACACTCAAAACGGATATGTGCATCAAGACCAGAAGACGCGAGCATATGCCCTATTTGGCTCACTCGATCTCATAGCTGAACAGAGACTCGACATTAGCTCAGGATTGCGTATCTCATCGGACCAAAAGGAATTTGAGGTCATTCGGACTCAATCGCCGCTTTCATTTCTCGGCATCGGGGCTATTGGTCCCCTTCGCACCGAACCAGGCGACACCGTACTAACTTGGGATTTGACCGCCAACTACGACATCGCGCCAGACGTAGTTGGCTACGCTCGCCTTGCGAAAGGTCACAGAGCACCTGCAATTCAAGGTCGTCTTTTGTTTCAAGATGAGATATCAGTTGGCGAATCGGAAACGAGCCTTTCCGTTGAAGTTGGTGTAAAGGCACTGGCACTCAGCCGGCGCCTACGCATTCACGGCTCGGTGTATCGCTATGGAGTCGACGACTTTCAATTGACCAAGATCGGCGGGGCTGGAAATGTAAACGAACTGATCAACGCCGACCTTCTCCTGGGATATGGAACCGAATGGGAAATCGATTGGTTTGTGAACCAGTCTTGGCTCGTAACGGCAGGCGCAAGTCTGAATCTCACGGAAATAGACGATTCGACTTTGTCAGTCAACGGTTGCGGCTCGGCCACCCTACTCTACGGCTGTACGGTTACAGATCCCAAGTTGCCCAGTGGCGAACACCTGATTCATGGCAATAGTCTCTACAACGCACCGGAGCGAATCTTGAACCTTTCTGTGCACTACGAAAGACCATCAAGAGCTGGCACTGTCGAGTTTTCAACGGATTGGGCCTATCGAAGTTCCTTGAGATTTACGCTATACGAAAGTCTTGAGTATGCCGACGATGGCGCAACTGAAGGCGGCGCCCGTCTAGGAATTCGATTCCCGAACGAACGCCACACACTCTCAGTTTACGTGCGCAACCTGCTCAATGACCGATCCATGATTGGATCAATCGACTTCAATAACCTTGCGGCGATGCTCAACGCCCCAAGAACTTGGGGGATCGAATATAGGCACGTCAACTAAGGTATCCTGAGCAATCAAATCAAGAACGAGTACGTTCATTGAGCTCTTGAACCTGCCAAATGACTACGAGCGGGTTGCAGGTTCCGCTCTGGGGAAGACCCGCAACCAATCGAGTGCAATGCACCAAAGTCAATTACGTGGAATGTCAAAATCCTGAACATGCGACTAACCGCTAATGCTGAATCCAAATTCAATGGATCGCCCCGGAAGTGGCACCGCATCCTTGATGGGTGAAGTATGCGGGCGCTGCTCTGAATCAAGTAGATTCTTAGTTTGCATGAATAACTTAGCTTTTCTATCGGAAAGGTCAAACTCATACTCGACATCTACTGAAACATCTGTATACGCGTCAGTTGGCAATATAAACTCCGGTGTGTCCGAGACTTCTGTGTGATGAACAACAGAAACAACCGCAGTAAGTTTGTCTCGAATTGCTTCGAACCGACTCACAAGTCGATTCGCTGGCTCTCGGGGAAAGTTGTCGTTTCCGGGCAAATCCACCTTTGCGTTTACAAAGTCGTAGCTGAATCCTGAATTTACGACCCAATTTGCGTCCTCATACAGGCGATACTCCAGCGATAGATCGCTTCCTACAAAGGAAGCATCGTTCTGGCGAAACTGATAGACAGGAAGTCCATCTTCGACTTCCCCAGTTGGGATGTCGTAGATGAAGCTGTCCGCCCATCGAACATAGCCCGTGGCTGATGCGCGCAATCGTCCCAAGCCATACTCAAGCGATACATTAACGGCCCGTATGTCTTCACTTGACAAGTCGGGATTGGCTTCCAGATGGCTACCCGTCGCCAAATGCACGCCCTCAACGAACAGCTCATCCGCTAGCGGAGCACGAGAAGAGAAGTCCAATGTTGCGTCCAGCATCAGATTTTCGTTGAGCGGATAGGCAAATCCACCAGAAGCGTTGAAAAGCACGAAGTCCTTCTCACCAAACTCCTGGTGATCTACAACAGCACTCTCAATGCGTACACCAAGCTGATAATCGGTCTTACCGTGTTGAGTGTGCCCCACCCAGAACAATCCGGATATAGCAGTCTTAATTGGCATCGAATTCGCTTCACCTGAAGTGAAAATAAACTCACTTTGGTTGGTCTGCCATCCAATTGCGTGCGTCCAGTCATTAATTTTGGGCGTAGTGACCACAAGCCTGGAATCTAGAGCGTTCGTTCTCTCAAAAGTAGTCTCGGGAACGTCATTCTCGAGTTCGTCGTGCGAATAGTCACTAAATCCAATTCGCCAACTCAGGTGGTCCACATTCTCGATCGGCGTATCGACTCCCATCTCCAGGTCCAATCTGGAATATTCGAGATCGATGTGTACCCGTTCTCCTTCCATATGAGGTTCATGGTGATCGTCGTCAGAGTCATGATGGTCGTCCTCAGCATCGTGATGATCGTCATCCTCGTGCGGTTCGTCGTGGTGCTCGTGCTCGATTGGAATGCCAATGGTAGTGTTGGAGCTCGCCAACGCTACGCCGACAAAACCCCAATCCTGAACAAAGGAGAGTCCAATTGACCCACCACGATTCTCCACATCGCTGTTTGGCAGAGTTCCACAGGGGTTTTCCTCTTCTTCGTGGTGCTCTCCATCCTCCTCGTCTGCATGCTCCATTTCTTCGAGTTCGTGCTGTTCAATCAATGCAGACGACATTGCACATCCTGCCATCTTGTAGTCGCCAGCACTTCGCGAATAGCCGTCCACATGAAGAACAAAGTCGTTAAATCCAAAGTCCGCGTGTCCAGCGCCATATAGCCGGTTTCCGTTGTCTCTAGCACGCATCTCGAAACGGTACTCGGCACCACCATCTGGGAATCCCGTAGGAATGCGACCCGTCTCCGCATTTATTACTCCTCCCGATGAGCCTGAACCAAACAACAGGGTGTTCGGTCCCTTCAATATCTCAATCTGATTGGCAACGAATGGTTCCACCAACGGAGGATGGTCTCCTGGTGTCGTTGCCACGTCCATCGGACGCAGTCGATCGTAGAGGAGAAGTACGCGTGGACCATCCATGCCATGAATCACTGGATGCGCGGACCCTGATCCAAACGATGCATTCCGCACTCCAGGAACTTGCGACACGACATCAGCTAAATTCTCAGCGCGAACTCGGTCTAGATCGTTGTGATCCACCGAGACCACGTCAGCGTCCGAAATAGCTCGAACTCCCGCCCCAGAAAGAGGATGGGCAACAATAGTGACTTCCTCCATGTGAGAATCGGTATTTTCCGTCTCATCGGATTCGTTCATGTTGTCTTCTGAATCACTTGCATAGCAGACCGAAGTCAGACCAGCAAACAACAATACACCTACCGTTCTCAGCAATTTCATTCCAATAATCTTCAATCTATCTCCTTGTGTTCAAATTTGATGAATGTGATTTGGCGTCACTCTAGACAAATTCAGTGCCTTCCAATCACCCAACAGTAAAACACCACAGTCATTCTAAGGACAGAATTCTATGGCCCAGCTGTTTGTCCTACTTCGAAGTCTTGTCCAGAGCCATTCACAGCACGAGTTACTTCAGACATCGTCAGATGACGCCTTCGAGATTGCTCAAAGCGACACTACGGTTTCAAAGCCACCCACGATCATGCGTGACTGATCGAAGAGTTGTGGAGTCTCACGCTCTTGCATCTCTTCACGGAATGCCGCCATTGCCCGATTTCGCGCTTCTTTAGATGGCCAAGTTATCCAAGCGAAGCACACGCTCTCGTTCGGTTCGCACTTAACGGCTTTGATGAATGAGGTGTTTCCAGGATCCGGCACTTCGTCAGCCCAACACTGAACCCACGACAATGCGCCGTGAGACTTGAATATCTTCCCCATCGTAGTCGAGTACTCAACATACTCGTGCTTCTTTTCATTGGGCACTGGCGTTATGAATCCGTCGACATAGGTCATAGTTTCCCCATCAAACTTGCGTCAGTTTCAATCAGTTGCGGTAGCGACAATCAACAAACCGGTGGTGTCATTGATCTGGCGTTAGTCCTTAGATCGGCTGAATAACCTTCCGATGTTGTCGAATATGAGATACAGACACGGCAGAATCAGAAGCGAACCGACAGTGGACGCAACGAGCCCTCCAATGATCGTCATGGCCATTGGTTGTCGTAGCACAGCTCCCTCGCCTCCGCCGAACAGCAACGGAAACAACGCAAGCGCCGTAGTGAGCGTCGTCATGGTAATGGGTCGCAAACGAATTCCCGCGGCCTCGGACAACGCCGCAAGCCGCTCCTTGCCGTCAGCCATGAGCTGACGTGCAGTCGCTATGAGCAACACGGCATCATTGACCGCAACGCCTCCCAAGACAATCAATCCGAGCATCACCATGACTCCGATGGGCTCTCCCACCGGCACCAAGACGCCAGCAACTCCAATCAATGCAATCGGGATCGCGTAGAGAATTGTGATGGGTTGCAGTAGCGACTCGAAGGAACCAGCTAGGACCATCAAGACCAAAATTATGGCGAGAATGCCAGCCAGTCGCAACTCTCCGAACGTTCTAGCTCTCTCTGCCTCCTGACCGTGCATTTGCACCGTCATGCCGGATGGAAGCAATCGGTCATTGACAATTTCGCTTACAGCTTCTATGGCTTGCGGTTGCGTGTAGCCATCGTTGACGAGAGCGGTTACTTGTGCGACTCGACGTTGGTTGCGCCTGAAAATCTCTCGAGCACCTGTCTCTTCTCTAAACGTGGCAACCTCTCCAATGGCCACCTTGCGTCCCTGGCCGCTGAGGAATGGAAGATTCTCTAGATCCTCTCTGAGCAAACTTTTCATGCGCAACATGATTGGATACTCTTCGTCGCCAATTGTTAGGTAGGTGATTTCTCTTCCATCAAGATTTGATTGCAACACTCCCGCGACGGTGTCAATGCCTATTCCGAGTGCGTCCGCAGCGGCATCGTCCAGCTCCACACGCAATTCAGGCGGCCCGCCCTCGAAGGATGATCGAACGTTCCACAGCTGTGGGAGGGAAGCCATTTCAACTCGAATCTGTTCGGTAATGTCTCGCAGATCCTCAATCGTAAGTCCCGATACTTCGACAACTACAGGCGCAACTCCGGTGTCAAACGCATCACTCAGCGCCGAGCGGTTGAGTTCCCAAACTACCTCTGTATCTGGAAGTTGATCCAAGTCGTCTCTCAATGCGTCCGCAAATGCGTTGCCAGATGGAGCTTCTTCGGTCAGGCGAACCGTTAGGCGGGCAGTGTTCTCAGCTGTCATTTCGCTGCGAATAATCCGATCGTCGTCAGGAAGGCGACCAATCTCTGCCAAGGTAGCCTCGACATACTGGGGCGCTCCGTCCCTGATTGACGATTCAATGCCCTCCACCGCTCGCGATGTTGACTCGACCCGTTGTCCGCTGGGACCTATCAGTCTCATCGAGAACTGCTTCGGATCGGATGGCGGAAGGAGCTCTGTGCCAAGTCCCAATAAACCGTATATTGCAGCTCCCACGCCGATCGCAGAAACCAACACTACAAGCCAAGATACTCGCAATAGTCGACCAACTAGCGCTTCCAAGCCGCGTCGAATTGGATGAATCTTCTCTTCGACGACGTTTCCAAGGGCATCCCGTTTGGCAGGTTCGATAAACCATCTTCCAAGCGCTGGAATGAGAAACACCGCCACCGCTAGAGATGCTGCCAAGGAGACGACTACGGTGAAGGCAATGCCGTCGATTAGCCGCGCTGCCAATCCTTGAACGAAGAATATTGGGAGAAAGACGACACAAGTAGTCAGAGTGCTTGCCGTTATGGCGCCAGCCACCAGCCCAGTTCCCTTCTTCGCCGCTTCCTCGGGCGAGTCTCCCATTCGAGCTCGTCGATACATGGATTCGACAACGACAATCGCATTGTCCACCAGCATCCCAGCACCTAAAGCCAATCCACCCAGGGTCACAATGTTGAAACTGTAGTTGCCAAAATGCATGAAGAAGATTGCCGCCAGCACCGACACGGGTACCGCAAGGCTGACGATGAAAGTGGCACCTATGGAACGAAGGAAGAAAGCCAACACCAAAATCGCGAGCGCAACACCCAACAATGCGGCAATTCTCAAATCGTCGAGTGCATCCACGACAAGCGTGGCATTGTCAGTGATCTCATGGACTTCCACCCCGGGAAGATCTTCGCTGAGACCCTTGAGTGCTTGCTTGATCGTATTGGAAACCGTGACCGTATTGGAACCCGCTTCCTTGTAAATTGAGAGACCGATGCCTTCCTGCCCGTTTACCAACACCACATGGTCAATTTCAACCTCGCCCGGTACAACATCTGCTACATCGCTAACCCTGACGGCAACACGAGAATCGCTCTCGCCTTGTATGTAGCGAACGATCACATCGCCTATGTCCTCTGCGCTCTCAAAACGCAATCGTGCCCGAAGGGAAAACACTGAACCACCGTCTTCTAGTGTTCCAGCGTTAATGTCCCGATTTTCGGATTGGATGCGAGTGAAAACCTGGTTTTGCGTAACCCCGAAAGCGCTAGCCCTATATTCGTCGAATATGACGCTGATTTCTCGCCTTCGTCCTCCGGTGACCTGTACTTCAGCAACTCCTGTCAAGGCTTCCAAGGATGTTCCCAACTGCCTTCGCGCGATCTGGCGCAACTCAACTAGATCCGGAGACCCGCTAGGAGCTACTAGTCCAAGAATGAGTATGGGTTCCTGGCTGGGGTCGAACCTGCGAACTTGAACCTCATCAACCTGTTGATCGGCTTCGAACTGCTCCACGGCTTTTTGCACATCGATCATTCCAGTGTCGAGATTGGTTTCCCAATTGAAGTAGACCGTAGCCACAATTCGACCCGAGCGTGCATGCATCTCGACGTCTCTTACGCCGCGAACGCCGACAATCCTCTGCTCTAGACGTTCTCCGTAGAGTCGCTCCATTTCCTCGGGAGGACGATCACCAGAAGTGAGAGAAACAGTGACTGTCGGTGCATCAAGATTGGGAAGCAGATCGATGGGGAGTCGATCAAACGCTAGAGAGCCAACCAGCGCGACTGCGAAGGCACAAACGCAGATTGCAACCGGCCTTCGCGTCGCTAGGCCGGCAAGAGTCTCAAAGAAGTTCACTTAATCCCCAAGTACTTTGACCTGGGCGTTATGTGTGAGTATTTCCAAACCTCTAACCACCACTCGATCGCCTGGCTTCACGCCTTCAATTACTTCGTAGAAGTCATCGTCAGCAAGACCTAGTTGAACCTCTGTCAACTTGACCCGTTGTCCGTCCAGCACAAACACAGTGTGGTTGGTGCCCCTTCGTGTTACAGCTTCGCGATTGACGACGGGAACTTGAAGCCGCTGCTCGGTAATGATTTCCACGCGAACGTACATGCCAGGTCGCAAAATCTCGCCTTCATTGTCAACCCGAATTACGGCCTGAAAGGTATGAGTTTGAGGATCGACTGTAGGAGATAGACGTACTACTTCGCCTTGAATTGACAAGTCAGAAAAGGCGTAGTGCAGAATGCGAACCTGCTGTCCGATTTTCACTTTGCTCAAGTCGGGCCCAATCAAATCGACGTATGCTTCAAGCACATCTAGAGGCGCAACTTGAGCGATCAACAGACCTGTACCGATGAGTGAACCATCGGCGATCGGTATTTCCTCCTGGTCGCGAGCGAGCTTGAGAATTGTGCCCGAGATCGGCGTCGTTACCTGTGTGTTTGCATCGTTGAGCTTGGCTCTCTCATACTCAATACGTGCATTTTCAAAAGCCACTTCGCTATTGCGAAGATCAGCCTCCGGAATGGTACCGGACGCATGCAATCGTCGGTTGCGGTCCCGTTCAATTCGTGTAGTTTCCAGGTTTGTCAGCGCTTGTTCCATTCCGATGTGCAATTCCGCTTCAATGCCCGAAATCTGCGCTATGGTTTCTCCTGCCTCAACCACCTTGCCCTCAACGAATCGCTCCCCCGACCTGTCCCTTCCTATATAGAGTCTTCCAGGGATCTGACTATTGAGATCAGCCCGAGCGCGAGTTTTGAGGTCGCCATTGGCAAGAATGATGGTTTCTATGTCGCCAAGTTCGATCGTCTCGACCTCAACGGGGGCGCGAACTTCGAGCTGCGGCAAGGGTGGAGGCGGACTACAGCCCGCGACGAGCAGACCTACGGCAATTGCGGCAATTACCGCACAAGAGTGTTGTTGCATATTCTTCTTGTCGAAAATTAGTTGATTGATTCCAAGGGTGTCCACATCACTGCATCTGCGATGCCGAAAGCACCTCTATTCACAGTCACGACGACATCGACTTCAGGCGTCCTAATGTCGAACGTACCAAGTTCGTTCCAACCCAATGACGACGACGCCAAGTCGAATTCAACCTCGTGGTTCGTGTCGTCATGCAGGACCTCGATTTGATAAAAGCCCCTTCGTCGGGGCCACGCCCGTTTGGTGACGCTATACCCACCGCCATCTTCAAACTTGACACTTGTTCTCTCTAATAGACAGCAAAGGTGATAGTCCAATTGCCATCGTCCAGATGCCGGTAGGGTGGAGGAAAACTTGGCATTGACGGTAACCGGACCTCTTACCTTTTGTGCAAACGTGTGTCGGTACCTTCCGTAACTGGACGGTTCCTGCTCGCGAATCCATGGTTCCCATGTACTCAGGAACGTTCCTGATTGCAATCCCTGGTCCCATTCAGGATCGTCAAAAGGCATAAACATTCTCGCCCAACTTGGATATGGTGGGACGGAAAAATAGCCATCTGGAGCTTCAATGGAAAAACCGTCGTCCAAGTCATCCACGATCACTGCGTCTGCATTTGGACTAAGCCACTCGGCCTCAACAATGTGTGGTAGTTGGGGAGCATCAGTTGGAGCGTAGTCGACCAGTTCGGGGAAATTTACGAGAATCGCTTCGCGGTTGAGTGACAAATAAGGCTCAATCCAGACTTGGCGCACGGGGAATTCGCTCTGTATTGAAACGCGCATCGTGGAGTTTCCATCCACTCTAACGGGATCTAGTCGTCGAATTCCCCAGTCCTTCTTGCCAAGCGATTCAGTCTGATATGCGAATGACACTACTCCGGGAACCGACTCGCCATTGTGAAGCAAGAAGCTGGCTTGATAGTTAGATTCGCCCGATTCGCCATCCGCAAGGCGTTCAAGATGCGGGTGAGCAACCATATAGCCTGGAAGGCTCGCGTCGTTCAGCCAATCTCCAAGCAACGCATGGAAGTCTATCCCCACATCCAGCCCACTCTTAATAAGATCCTGTTCCGTATAGGTAGCGCCTCTAAACTTGGTGGTCAGTTCTCGCAGAAAGGCACCGACTGTTTCCTCGCCGTACATGTCAATCAAGGATCGAGCGATGGATTTGCCTTTTAACAGCAGCATGTGGTAAGCCGATTCCGCGTCGTCGTAGTAGTCGAGATCGCTTAGCGACGTCGTCAACATTCGATTCCACACTGATGGCCGATCCGAGAATCGTTCTCTCCAATCGAGGCCTTTACCGATTCCCTGACTGCCCGGGGCACCAAGTGCATTGTCTATGCTTGCCGTTCGGGGTCGCTCCAAGATTGTGTGGGTGGAAAAGTACCCGTCTCCTTCTGTGACCAATGCAATCGCAAGCTCCTCTACTACAAAGCCAATGGCTGTTGCTCCTCGACCGACAGGCAGTGTTTGATAGTTCACAAAGTTGCGTGGCACATTAATGAGAGGGTTGCCTCCGTGATGATCATTTTGGAAGAAATCCAAGAGGAACTTGTACAAGTACTCTCCTCTTTGTTCAGCGCTCTCAATTTTTTCCCCTAGGGTTGCAAGCGCATTGTCAAATCTGGCAATAGGCAATCCACACTCTCTAATCATTTGAATGCCCGGTGGAGCAGTCGTAGTATCGGCTCTCCAGCCACCACCGTACATCCTGAGCGAAATTGGAACCTCGACAAAGGACAAAGTTCCATATGGATACTCAAGACCGGACTTCTGCAGAGTTGTCAATCGGTCGTTAATCCACGACTGCAAATGAGGCAGTGCAATATCAAACACGTCCAAGTTCTTCGCATGCTTCCTGCTGACGAGCAATTCCATTTCCAATCCCTGAACCTCCATGGCTCGCCTTTCAAACTTTGAGCCGATGAGAGCCAACTCCGGGATTGGATTCGCTGGGTTGAATCTGTAGGTTGTTCTCTTGTCCTGACTTAGCAATTCGCGGGATCCAGGTCCAGCAACGGTCCACTCTCTTGGTACCACTACTTCAATGTCCAAATTGAAGAAGTCAGCTGGCCGGTCTTCCCATGACGTCATGCCAACAGCCGCACCCGAAGAAGGAATCCAACTGACTCCAGGCACTAACGCAACAAACTCTGGATGAAAGATGTAGTTCTCCTGACCGAGCATGTACAGCTGTTGTCCGGCAAACGTATCTAGTTCAGACCAGACTATTGGACTGTCCAAATACGCAAAAGAGGGATTGGGAACACCTGTCGCTGCAATACCAATCTCGGTAGTGGACTCCTCCGAGTTGTAGTGCGGTATCCGCAGCAATCCATGCTCAAATTGAAAGTCGTCTACAGCTTCACCATTAACAGATATCTCCTTTATTCGGTAGCCAGGATTCAAATTGAACAGCCACGATCCATCCGAGGGAACGCTCTCTCCATCTATTGTCAGGGTTAGGTCAAGATCAATCCTCCTCCCAGGAAATATGTTTACGACCCCACTGACCCTTTTCACATCGGTCTCTGAGTGAGTTTCATATACTTCGTGAATGGTTGCCCATGCAGCGATCTGTTGACGATCACTCAACGCAGCAATCACCATGGCCCAGACGCCGAACACCGCTATCAGTAATGCAGCTGCACTTGCAAACCAAAGCCTAGGCCGTACGCCCGAGTTAATCTGTCTTGGATGTAACGCCGCGGCTAGCGCCAAAAATCCTGCGCTCAAGAGAAGCAAAAGCGAACGATTAACAAGAATTTGTGCATTTACAAATTCAGGTGCCAATTCCGATGGCAACGTGGCTTGACCCGTGTAGGTGACAACCGCCAGCGAAAGGAAAAAGGGAATTCGAACGGATATATAGAAGTACACTCCGATCAGGAATAGCATTACAACAACAACAATTAGTCGGAATCTGAAGAGAATTGCAGCCAGAACTGTCATTGACCCCCAAAGCAGCAGATTCGGAATGATGTCCCAAATCAGGAATGCAAAGACGCTTGTGGTCTCCATGGCACTTCCGTACCTAAAATCCCCGGCTTCCGCGATCAATCCGAAAACGTAGAAGGAGAGTACAGCGACAATTGCAGGAATAGCCAACAACATGACAATGCCGAGCAGTCGTCCCGTCAGCAGTTCAATATTGGAAAAAGGCCGGCAATCGATGACTTCTCCCATTCGACTTCGAATATCGCGAGTCCTGATGTCAAACGCGAGAAACAGCATGCCTAGAGTGCCCATTATCACTACCAATCCGCCAATGGAACTTGTCAGATAGCGAGGACCGTAGATACCTGCCGATGGAAGCACAGTTGAGTTGTCGGCATGCATGAACGTCAGAATGAACCATTGAGCCACACACACTAACAGCCCAATAATCACAAACACCCATGTCCGAGCAAGCCGCAAGCACGTGCGCATCTCCGCACTTGCGAGAAACCAGAGATTGGAAAGCTTCATCTAGTCTCGCTGTTTCTTATTGCGTCGTCCGAAGCGTGATTTCTTGGGTTCCGGAGCCTCGGGCGCATTGTGCTCCTCGTCTTGACGTGCGCGTTCCAGCTTGCCCCGCTTCGCCATGAATGCCAGATAGGCTTCCTCCAAGCTAGGCTGCTCCACTTCTGATGCGTCAAAGGTCAAATCGCCTCGCTCGTCGACTACGACTCGAAAGGAAACATCGGCGCCCTGAACCGTACGGGAAACTATTTCGTGCTTTTCCTCTACTAGGTTCGAGCTTTCCAAGGGAACCGTGATTTCGAATACTTGGCCTCGCGCCTGTTCCAACAGCGAAGAAGGAGCTCCCTGAAACGCGACAGTGCCATCGTCTATCAGCGCGATTTGCGAGCAGCCACTGCCCAAGTCGGCAACGATGTGTGTTGAGAGCAGGATTGTTCGGTCTCGGCCCATGTTCGTCATCACTTGCCGGAATCTCATTCTCTCCTCCGGGTCCAATCCAACCGTGGGCTCGTCAACTACCAAAACCTCGGGATTGTGAACCATTGCTTGGGCCACACCAAGTCGTCGCACCATACCGCCTGACAGCTTCTTGACTTTTCTGTCCGCAACTTCGGTCAATCCCACCTCCTCGAGTACTTCAGCCACGCGCTGACGGCGTTCTTTCTTCTTGGTCATTCCCGAAAGTGCGGCCAAGGTGTCAACAACTTCTTCGGTACGATGCAATCTCCACGCACTAAAGGACTGCGGAAGATAGCCAATTTTCTCTCGGACGTGATGGCATTCCTTCACAACGTCGTAGCCGCAAACCCGGGCACTGCCTTCAGTGGGACGCAGCAACGTACAAATGATTCGCATCAAAGTGCTCTTCCCTGCGCCATTGGCACCCAATAAACCAAAAAAGCCTGTACCCAATGAAAGATTTACGTCATTGAGAACTGCGGTGGATTTGTCGTAACGATGGGTTACACCTTCGATTTCGATTGCTGGAGCGTTGCTTGCCCGTTCCACGGCGTTTGTCTGTTCAGCCAACGGTATATCTCGGTTGTGGGAGAATTGCGATGTATTGTACGTAATGCATAGATGCGCGAATACGACCTTCGGACAATCTCCAAGAGCTAGAATTTCTCTCTGTTAATGCAAGAAACGTGCCACTCGGAAAGTGCCTACAAACACGACAAGAATTCCCAATTCAGGACAGTCGACCTACGAGACTCGAATGAGTCCGCCAAACAGACCAAAATTTGAGCAAATGTGCCAATGCCGAATTGCCAAACTTCGTTACTTTTTGTCGATTGCAGCGGGAAACCTACTCGGGACCCGACTTTCGGAATTAGGCGAGCGCTTGCCGAAACCACAGCATTACTGTCCCAATACATTGGAACTGTTCTAGCGTGCAACTTGGTTTGACACCATGGTCGCTTTCAGACACCAACAGTGCTGAAACGCTATGCGATCAAGCTGCCTTTGCGGAGCAATTGGGCTATGAATACTTTTTTCTTCCAGAGCACCACTTCGTAGAAGGCAGATCCATCCCGGAGCCTCTTCTTATGCTCGCTGCGGTATCCGCTCGAACGAGCAAAATCAGATTGGGCACGACCTCGTATTTGCTGCCAATCCGCCATCCAGTTCAAGCGGCCGAACAGACTGCAGTTCTTGATCAACTTAGCAACGGTAGATTGACGCTTGGCATTGGACGAGGAACTGCACCTGCCCTGTTTGCAACGTTTGGAGTCGACCCAAAGCAAAAGCGCACTCTTTTCGAAGACTGCTACAACAAACTGATTAAGGCTTGGCACGGATCAGAAGTCGCTGACCAAAATTCTTCGCATCCTACTTCCATTTCTCCCCTGCCAAGGCAAAAGCCCCATCCTCCAGTATGGGTCGCAGCGTTTGGCCCACTAGCTCTCAAGCAAGCGGGCAGACTGGGCCTCCCCTATCTCGCATCGCCACGAGAGACTCTGTCCCGACTAAAGCACAATTATGGGATTCATCGCGAGGCATGCGAACTTGCCGATGCCTCTTCACCAGAAGAAACCCCCATAATGCGGTCAGTGTTTGTGTCTGAGAACGTGGCACTAGTACGACAAGTCCGCGACAGGATTGAGGAATTTGCTACAGGAATGGCTCAAGGCTCCAGCAATGAGCCGAATCCATCCATCGACGATTGGGCCATCATTGGCTCCCCCAGTCGGGTACGCGAGTTGCTTGCGACTTATCGAGACACTCTGAACATGACACACGTGATCGCCACCCGCCTGGGCATTGCAGGCGTGCCACATGAGGACATTCGCGGATCGTTCGCCCAATTGGTCCGCATTAGAGAAGAAATGTCCGTCTAAACTCTCGCTGTTCCGGACTCGGCTGAGTCTTCAGGAGCAACTACGACCGTAGTTTCGAAGTCTCCAGGATCAATCTCTTCATTGGGGCGCAAACCGAGGAACGGCCGCAACAGTCTGACCGCCAAGTAGGCCGGGCCTGTGTCAACCAAAGCCACCATCATCTTGAACACATAGCCCGAGGCAATGAATACAAACAATTGCGGCCATAGGGCCTCTGCCACGTCTATGGGCAAGGCATGGGCATAGAAGTGAGTTACAAGGACCACTGCAGTCGTGTCCACAAGTTGGCTAACTAGTGTTGAGCCGTTATTGCGCAACCAAAGGTGCTTTCCCTTGGTTAGTCTCTTCCAAAAGTGAAACAAGTGCACATCGCAAAACTGCGCTGTGAGATAGGCGACCATTGAGGCAAACACAGCCCCAAAAGCCAAGTGTCGAATCTCGAAAAAGACCGGCACTCGCTCGGCCGCATCCAACACAATCTTGCCTGCGCTATCGGTTTGCTCGAAACCCGGCAATGTTCCGCCCAGCCATAAGAAGAACATCACCCAAATGTTCACAAGCAAGCCAACCCACACCATGTCAGCGGCCCGTTTTCTCCCATAAAGTTCGCTTATCAGATCGGTGCACAGAAAAGTAAGCGGATAAGGCAACACTCCAACAGCGATAACCATGGGCACATTGACGCCAAACACGGTGAACGACAAATCAACAAATCGGCTGATGCCTATTACGTTGAGTACGGCTAGCGTCCCCAGGAATATCCCTGAAAGCACCAGAAATACCCTTTGTCGGCGAAGGCGAAATTTAGATTGCGTTGACATAACAGTTAGCTTTCGATCTGACCCAAGTTGGCATGTATGACACTTCCATTGATTACGCTGTTCTGCGTGGCCCAATAGACGGCTTCTGCAATTTCAGTTGGCTGTATCAGGCGACTAAAGGAGTTCTGCTGCGCGATGGATGCAAGCACGTCGGGCGGAAGGTGCGTACGAAGCATCTCCGTGTCCGTGAATCCCGGACAAATTGCTGCTGTGTGAATATCACTTCCAACCATATCCTGACAAAGCGCTCGCATCATGCCAATCTGTGCATGTTTGCTAGTAACGTAAGAAAAAGAACCTGCTACAGCCTTCTCAGATAGAGTCGACCCCACGAAGATGATGCTCGAACCTGCCTTCATTCTTGGAATGATCCACCGGTTCAGCGTGTTGGGTGCTATGACGTTGACTCGCAAAACATCGAGGAGGTCATCGGCCGTCGTATCGGTCGCCTCGTCCTTTACCAGCTTTGAGGCATTGTGAATCAAATGAATGGGCCCATTTGCCGCATTGTCAAGTGCGTTGTCAAGAGCAGTCGGAATCTTGGTTTCTAAATTTGAAATACCGAGGTCAAGCTTAATGTTCACCACGTCGGATTCTGGGCAAGGCCGCCTCGAAATGTTCACCACCGTATCCTCGTGGTCCAAGAACAAACGCGCGGTGGCCAATCCAATTCCGGCGCTCGCACCTGATACGATGGCGACACTCACGGCTTAGTCCACGAGATGCTTGCTGATTGGCTCGGACCGGAGGAAAGTGTTAGCTCCAACTTGTGTATGGAACTTCTCTTTAGCAATTCCGTTTCGTGGAGTTTTTCCAAAAACCAGCGTGCGAGTTCCTCCACCGTTATGTTTCGCAGAGGCAACAGAAGGATGTCTCGCTTGAGAAAGACCAATCTCTCGTTGCCAAAAAATACTGTGACATATTGATCGCTTTTCTCGAACTCTAGATAGGGCGAACCCTCTGGGAGCAAGGTGGTCTCATCCAATTGGTCGCACAACGACGCCAAGGCGTCTTTCAGCTCGGTATAGTCGAAGCACAATCCGTCATCGCCAATCGGTCCGGTTGCGCTTGCACGTACAAAGAAGTTGTGGCCATGCAAATTTTCTCGCTCAGATTGACCAAAAATCGTGAAATGTGCGCAGGAAAAGTGCAACGACTCCTTGTGAACATCGATGGTCACAAATGTGTCCGGAGCAATGGTGTTGGTTGTACCGCGATCTGTCGATCCATCCTTCATGGCGCAAATGCTAGCAAACCCAATACTACGAAGCTGTGAGGCGTTGGCGAGCCAGAATTGCAATTTCGTAGCATTTGTCGAAAATAGAGCTAGTCTTGGGAAGGGGTCGCAATTCATGAGTCACGACATCGTAATTCGAGGTGGAACCGTATTCGACGGGAATGGCGGGGAAGGCTTTACAGCCGACGTAGGCATAACCGGAGACACCATTGATTCCATCGGAAAAGTGGAAGGCAAGGCAAAGCGCGAGATCGACGCACAGGGTCTTTGCGTCTCGCCGGGATTCATCGACCTTCACACCCACCTTGATGCCCAAGTGGGTTGGGATCCTCAGGTGACGTCGATTAGTTGGCATGGAGTCACCACCGCGCTGTTCGGCAATTGTGGAGTTACTTTTGCTCCCTGCAAGGCTGCAGACAGAGAATTCCTCGCTGGAATGATGGAAACCGTGGAAGACATTCCCAAGCAAGCAATCCTCCATGGATTGCCTTGGAACTGGGAGACATACGGCGAATATCTTGATGCGTTGGGACAGCTGGGTCCGTCGATCAACATCTGTGGCTTGGTGGGGCACTGCGCAATTCGATTCAATGTCATGGGCGAACGTGCCGTTGAAGAGCCAGCCACTGCCGAGGAAGTTCGAGAAATCGCCCGCATCGCCGGGCAGTCCGTAAAGGAAGGTGCACTAGGGTTTTCCACTAATCGATTGCCAGGACATCGTCTGCCGGATGGACGCTCAATACCTGGCACCTTTGCCGAACGCGACGAACTTCGTGCAGTCGCCGCAGAAGTAGGCAAGTTTGGAGGGCTAATGCAAACCGTCTCCGATTTCCGCGATTTCGACGCTGAAATGGATTTGATCCGAGACGAAGCGCGCTGTGCTCGCGGAGCTTTGTTTAGCAGTGCTGCTGAGATCGGCACTCAACGTTTAGATGCGCGTGTGAATGCCATGCGCGATGACGGGCTTAATGTAACTTCAGTCACCGTTCCACGTTCTGGCGGAGGAGTTGGTGGACTGTCGACAAACAATTTCTTCCGTACCAAATCGTGGAACGAACTACGGAAGCTAGATCTCGACGGAAGAGTGGCCGCGATTAGAAATCCCGCCACACGCCAGCGACTGATCGACGAAGTGAAGGAACAGGGAGATCGCCTGAAAGAGGGAATGAAACGATGGTTCTACATGGGACCTGGACCAAGACCACGCTATACGCATCGATTGGACGAGAGCCTCTTTCACATGGCACAGCAAGCTCAAGAGCATCCAGTAGAAACTTGGCTGCGTCTAACCGATGATTCTGACGGCAAAGCCCTTTTCCACATGAGAGGGTTCAATGTCAATTTGGATTCACTTCAAGAGTTAATTACCACGGACTGGGCAATGCCCGGTTTGGGTGATGCGGGAGCGCACGTTAGCCAGATGATTGACTCGGGATGGTCAACCTTCATATTGTCCCATTGGCATCGTGACACCGGAGTGTACTCACTAGGCGAAGCGATACGACGGATCTCTAAGGTGCCTTCACAGGTGCTTGGACTTTCGGACCGAGGGACATTGGAAGTCGGCAAACGTGCAGACGTGAATGTGTTCGACATTGACAAACTTGAAGAACGAATGCCGCGCATCGTCCACGATTTTCCCTTCGGGGCGCCTCGATTCATCCAGAAGGCTAGCGGTTACCACATGACAATGTGCAATGGGACGGTTGTGCTTGAGAACGACGAGCTTTCAGGCGAAACAGGCGGGAGAGTGCTACGCAGCAACTAATAAGCTCTCTTTGTGTCACTTTAGGTGAAGCGACGCATACTCTATTGCATGAACATACGTCCATTTCCGTTGATCCAAGTGCCATCAAGGAGCTGACGCGCGAATGACGATTCTGTGGGAAACTGCTGTTACAATTCCCCGACTTAAGTCAACGATGTCGGAGAATTCGATTCACTGATTATGCCGACAGGAAAAGGTCCGAACATCGACGTTCAACACTTTCGAACGATCTTCATTTCGGATGTACATCTGGGCACGAAGGGCTGCCAAGCTGACCGCTTGTTGGGTTTTCTCCAGCGCCACACCTGTGATCAACTCTACTTGGTTGGAGACATCATTGATGGATGGCAAATCAAATCGAACTTTTATTGGCCAGAATCTCACATGGAGGTAGTTCGAGAGATACTTCGACATGCCAAACTCAATACCAGTGTTACTTACGTAACTGGCAACCACGACGAATTCCTACGCAAGTACTCGAACGCCGAGTTTGGTGCGCTTCGGTTGGTTGACACCGCCACGCATGAAACGGCGGACGGACGAAAGCTACTAGTCATTCACGGCGACCAGTTCGATGTGGTCACTCGGTATCACAAGTGGGTTGCGGTACTCGGAGACATTGGCTATTCGATCTTGCTAGGTCTAAACAACTGGCTCAACTGGTGGCGAGAACGCTTCGGCTACGATCATTGGTCCCTCTCGGCCTGGGTAAAAGGCAAGGTCAAATCGGCAGTCAACTACCTCAGCAACTTTGAGACAGCGGTTGTCAAGGAATGCCAACGTCAGAAGTACGACGGCGTCATCTGCGGACACATTCACCATGCAGAGCATCGAGCATTCGACGACGTCGAGTACTACAACTGCGGAGATTGGGTTGAGAGCTGTACAGCTTTGTTGGAAGACGAGTCTGGAAAAATCACGGTCTACAAAGACACTCCACCCAAATCCAACATAACAAAGATCCGCGTTCGCAAATTACGATCTTTCAGTAAAGCCCGACGGGCCGCCGCAGCTTCCAACGACCGTACCTATAGGTAAGCCTGTCACCCGATCTTGCACGTCAAGAACAAGATCCTATTTGTAACCGATGCATGGCACCCCCAGGTGAACGGGGTCGTCGTGCTTGTTTCCGCATTGCTGGAAGCGTTGCATCGCATGGACGTTGAGACCGAGGTCATTCACCCAGGGCTGTTTCCGAGAATTCCAGCCCCAAAGTATCCCGAAATTCAACTCGCATTGACGCCTTGGCGTCTCAGCAAGTACGTCGAGGCCGATACTGAGCATTGGGTTCACATCGTAACGGAAGGGCCGCTTGGACTGGCTGCTCGTGCGTTATGCAAAAAACGAGCGATTCCATTTACAACGGCAATTCACACGAAATTCCCAGAGTATGTGAACATTTTGTTTGGCGCACCCCCATCGTGGGGCTATCGCTATCTTCGTTGGTTCCACTCTCCCGCACATGCCACAATCGTTCAAACCCTCGGACAACAACAAGAACTGCACCAACACGGCCTCGAACACTTGCATGTTGTCGGTGGCGGCGTAGATACCAATCGGTTTCGACCCCAATTGCAAGCAATCCGCAACAAACCCGTGCTACTTTACGTGGGTAGAGTAAGCAAGGAAAAGAACATCGAAGCGTTTTTGGACATCGATATCGACAGCGAAAAAATCGTCGTTGGAGATGGGCCTGATCGCAATAGACTAGAAAACGAATTCTCCCATGTCCAATTTAAAGGCTATCGGCGGGGAGAGGAACTTGTGAGGGAGTATGCGCAAGCCGACTGCCTCGTGTTTCCGTCTAGGACGGACACTTTTGGATTAGTGTTGATTGAGGCCATGGCATGCGGCACTCCAGTTGCAAGCTTTCCCACGACCGGACCACTAGATGTGATTCAAAACGGCGTTACTGGCTATATCGACGAAGATCTGCACATTGCAATCGAGCGCGCCTTGCAGCTTGATCGCACGAAGGTGCGTAGCGAGGCAATGCACTTTTCCTGGGAACGTGTGGCGGAGCGATTCGCGCAAGTGCACGATGTTTCTCATAATGGAGTACAGTAACCAAGTGAGTGCAAAGCTAACTACTTGCCTGCGCCAACTCTAGGTCACACACGAGGAGACGAATATGCCGCAAAGCGAATCCCATGCCTCACCATCTTTCGACCAAGTCGTTGCAAGAGCTGTCAGCCGTCGAACGGTGTTGGCGGGTTCGGCAAGTGCCGCGTTGTTGAGTTTGTTTGGTTGTGCGAGCACGACGGGAACTGGCAAGGGAGCGCGTCCCCCTTCGACAAAGATCGGGGCTGATGCCAATCTCATGCAATTCAACCCGGTCACTCTAAGAGAAGCGGCAACACCAAATGGTCGTAGTTGGCCTTTAGTATCACAAGACTACGAATTCGATCTCATCCTGCCGTGGGGCGACCCGATCAATCCAACCGGACCCAAATTCAGGTGGCCTCCAAATGCCGAAGACCAAGCAGTCCAGATCGGCACCGGGCACGACGGCATGTGGTTCTTCCCAAGTTCCGATAGCCCAAACAGCAAGGGAGTCCTAGCCATAAATCACGAATTTGGATCCACGGCCACCATACTCGGCAAGTCGTTGCCGCAGAGCCTAGAGGAAGTCCGCGTTTCGCAACATGCGCATGGAGTGTCCATATTGAACATCGAGCGCGTGGATGGCAGATGGAAGAGTGTCGGCGGAGACAATGTCCGGAGAGTCCATGTCAATACGCCGGTTACGTTTTCTGGTCCTGCGGCAAATCACGCCTTGCTCGCAAATCGCAGCGATGATGTTGCCAAGGGCACACTAAACAACTGCGCCTTTGGGCATACACCATGGGGAACGTATCTCACTTGCGAAGAGAATTGGGCGTTTTACTTCGGTACAACGAGATCCGGCTTTAGTCCAACGGTTGAGCAACAGCGCTACGGTCTTTTCGGACGCTCGTTCTACGGCTGGCACAACTTCGATCCAAGATTCAACCTTCAGTCTGAAGACTATGCCAATGAAAGCCACCGATTCGGTTGGATCGTGGAAATCGATCCCAATGATGCCAATCAGGTTCCGGTGAAGCACACAGCGCTGGGTCGTTTTGGACACGAGGGCGCAACAGTCGCCGTTGGCAAAGACGATCGAGTTGTCGTCTACTTGGGCGACGATTCAGGTAACGAGCACATTTACAAGTTCGTCAGTTCAGCTAGCTACCAAAAGCTATTGCGTGAAGGGAAATCTCCCCTAGCTCATGGACAACTCTATGTCGCCAAATTCAACGAGGATCAAACCGGTGAGTGGATACCCCTCTCAATGGACAACCCTGCACTCGCTGAGCGTTTCAAGGATGAAGCCGAAATCGTCACCTACGTGCGAATCGCCGCAAAAATCGTGGGTGCCACACCCATGGACCGCCCAGAATGGATCACCATTGGTCCAAACGGGGAAGCCTATTGCACGTTAACCAACAATTCCCGTAGAACTGTACCCAATGCAGCCAACCCCATGGCTCCAAACACACATGGACACATCATTCGGTGGACTGACTCCGACCAACACATTGGATTGGACTTCACGTGGGACATATTTCTAATGGCACGGGACACCCAAAACACAGAAGAGCTCTTCGATAGTCCTGACGGCCTTTGGGCAGATTCAGAAGGACGCTTATTCATAGAAACTGATGGAAATCAATCTGACTCAGATACATCAATCAACAATCAACTGTTGGTTGCGGACACGAACACAGGAGAAATCCGAAGGTTGTTCACGGGCGTAAATGATTGCGAGATTACAGGGCTAGCGGTAACTCCTGACCAACGCACAATGTTCGTGAATATTCAACATCCCGGTGTTTCTAACTTTCGCCCAGGGGAGGAAGGCAGGATTTTTCCAGCATTAGGAGAAACAACTTCGGTGCCCCGAGATTGCACTGTAGTGCTAGAAAAGAAAGATGGTGGCGTTGTCGGATCTTAGTGCGCAATCTACAGCCTCAAAAATCGTTAGTACACGCAAATACCTGCCCGCGCAGAGCCCAGTCTGCTGATTTCGATGTCGTGACACTACAAGTAGACTGGCGATAGCTGCCCATACGGCGAGACATTAGATTGGAAGAAGATCTTCGCAAGATACATGATCGATTGGGAATCGCGTCAGACTACGAGCAAACAACGGGTCTTTCACTCCAGAAGACTCCCGACGACCTGATCTCAATTGGTGAAGACATCTACGGACGTCCGCAGCGATTATCTGCCGCTGCCGCTAGTGCATGGCGGGAAATGCAAAGTTCGGCCCGCGACGACCAAGTGGATCTGCTGCTTGTATCCGCATTTCGGTCAATTGAATACCAAATCGAGGTTATAGAACGACTTTTGGCCAAAGGTGAGAATATTGAAGATATCTTGACGCGCGTTGCCGCGCCAGGATTTAGCGAACACCAAAGCGGGAACGCAGTAGACCTAACATCCAGCGACACAGAAGTGCTTGAGGAAGACTTCGATGAATCTCATGCGTTTGCTTGGCTGATGAGAAACGCGGCTAAACACCGTTTCTACCTTTCCTATCCAAAGGGGAACGAACTTGGTGTGATTTATGAACCGTGGCATTGGTGCTACCGCGAAGACACTTGACGGGAATCATCGCGACACTCACATTTGGCGACCAGCGCGAGAGTTCAAATTGTTAGGACGAGCGAGGCAATCTTGTGTAGCGGGAAGTATGAGACACTGACAATCGAGTTGGTCAACTAAAGACCTACTTCTTGATCACGCATCTGTCGGTCCCGGCATGACCATTGCTGGCTGAATATCTGTACGCATGAAGTCATGACCTTTAAAAAGCAAAGGCTCACCTGAGGTTGTTGACAACGCGTAAGCAAAGCAATCACCAAAGTTCAATCCTGCAATGTGCCGGCCCTTGCCAAAGCGTCGCCATGCGATTCTCGCAGCCGAAAAGTGCTCGATCGTGACTGGTATTATTTCGATGGCGCTTGCCGATAGAAAAGCGTCAAACAACTCACCCGATCCACTTCCACCTCGATTCTCAGCGACAATTGCGGATTCAAGAGCGTTGGCTGAGGACAGGCGACAGTGTGATGCTGCGATCAACTCTTCATACATGGCAGCGTCCGGTTCGCCGAACAATACAGCCAAAATTGCGGAGCTGTCTACTATCACTTTGGCAAACCCTTTTCGTCGTAGAGCAAGCTCCCATGCTCTATGGCGGCAGGTCCGTCACCAAGTAGGCTAGCGAACTGATTGGCAATGCGTCGCATTTCCGCTAATCGCTCTTGAGTTCCTTGAGCGTGGAGTTCTCGCTCGAGTTTTTCTCGTAAGGCTTCGGTAATTGCTCTAGTCTTGGTTTTGCCAATTAGCTGCGCCAATTCACCTGCAAGCCTACAGGTTTCTTCGTTCTTAATGTTTAGACCCATGAGTCAATTGGGGTAGAATTACAAACAAAATTCTACCATTTAACTATCGAGTTTAGATTCAAATGACATGGCAGACAGGGCCAAAACGCTTTGCCCGGATGTCGACTCCGCCACCACGAAGTATCAGTCTGGTTAACCTTTACTTAGGTGTGAGAGATTAATCGCTATTCAATTTAGAAACTGTCTCAGAGGCTGCTCTTCGAAGGTTTCCTGACACGCATAATGTTGAAGGATAGACAATCGAGTGCGATACATGAATGAAACTGTAGATTCTGGTCCCAGGAATCGCCATTTCGGCATATGTGAGACGTGAGGGATAATCTGCAATCTAGTGTTGATTTCGATAACGATTCGCGCGACTTGCTGGCCTATACACCAATTGAACCCAATAGGCTTTTGCGCGAGTATTGCAGCCGCGGACTTGTCGTGCTATCGCCTGAGTCTCTAGGAGTATCCGGAGACATCCATAAGTCCATCTACGAAACCGAGAAGGAGCTATTTGACGCACGAAAAACCATCGATGCACATTCAATGCCCGAGGTCTGCGCCATATTGTCATCGCCCGGCGTTGTAGATGCGTGTAATGCGATTCTCGGCGAGAATTGGGCAATTGTGCCGTTCACTCACAATGCTCCATTTCCCAGCGGTGCCCGCGACCAGCATTGGCACAAGGACGATAACGGTCCGTTCAATGGTCGAAAGCATCGGCACCACCAAGCAGTTCAAGCAGAACTTCTCTATTACCCTCAAGCAGTTCAATTGGATATGGGACCGACTGCAACGGTCCCCTATTCGCAATATTGGACGTTCAATCACGAGGAAAACCACGACAATTTCGCTGGTGCAGACCATCTGGATTTCGCCTACCATCTTAGCGGCATGGAATGGATTCCGGTAAGCGGCCCCAAGTCCTCCTATTCACAACAGGACATTGTTGAACAACGTACCGACCATGACGTGCGAATGAGAAGCGCAGTCGAGAAGCTTGAATGGCCACTTAACAAACCTTTCGAAGTTGGTCCGCTACATGCAGGAAGCGTCGTGATCTATTCCCACAATCTTCTGCACCGTGGCAATCACAGACGAGACGCCTGGAAGACCTGGAAACAACGACCTCGGTTCATGTGGCGTTTTTGGCTATTCCGAACAACTGAGCCATGTGGCGAGCTACCACCTGCCTACGATTGGCGAACTGAGAGTAACGATGGGCTAACCGGAGTCGACACACGCAGTGCCAGCGAAGATGTGACGTCAGTCTGGAACTATCACCTAGCATGGATCCACAGCGGACATCGCAAAACCAATTCGGAAGTTCAAGAGGCAACAGTCACCAACAGTATGGGCGCGAACTTTAAGCATCTTGAAGATCAATTGAGACTAAAAGGCGAAACCAACGAGCCAAAAAGGATTGGAGCTGCCTACCGGTTGGCGCATAGAGCGGAGTATCCAGCAGCTCTCGACGTTTTGCATAGGGGACTTCACGACGATCTGGAAAGCGTGCGCCGCGCCGCTACCTATGGACTTGCTGCCGTAGGGTCTTCTTGCACTCCTATACTCTTGGCGGCAACAGCTTCAACGTCCCGTTGGGTTCGCAAGGCAGCTGCATTCTGTTTAGGCGAGGCGGGTGAATTGGCCAAGCCCGTGGTTGACGAGCTCACGACGCTTCTCTTGTCCGATCCGTCCGTCTACGTGCGGAGCGTCGCGGCTTCTGCGCTAGGATGCGTTGGGCGTCGAGCCGTTGGTGAAAGTGAGGATACAGCTGCCGCTGTGGTCCCGGTTTCCTCAGGTGCGCTGGTTCAGAGTCTCAGTCTGGAGCCAAACCGCTTGGCTATGGATAAGGCGCAGGGACGTAGCATAAAGCTCGTTCGTCCAACCGATGAATGCGACGTGTGCGAAGGGATCGGTATTGACTACGGTGAAGATCGCTATGAACCCGTTCGATCAGCAGTACGGGAAAACGCTCTGTGGTCTTTGGTGGTCCTCTGTTCCCACGGACCAGCAACTCTTGGCCAATCGTTAGATTCTGTGATTCAGTGTCTTACAGAAATTGCCATATCCGACAAGAATGTCTTTTGCGCGGGATTTGCCATGGACGCGCTCAATCGGCTACTGCACCTAGACTGTAGAGTATCGTCTCGTCCAAGCGTACTTAAGCAACTCTCTGTGGAATTACCATCCATTCTTGCTACTTCAACGATACATCCAACGGAATCCCTTATTCGAGGTGGGCTTCCGATTGAGCAATTGCAAGCGATTAAGGAAGAGGCAACCTTACAAGCTAAACTTTGAGCGTCTAGCTAGTATCGACCATGGCTTGAGCAAAGGCTGCCAAGTCAGCGTAACGCCACGTTGGTGTAGCGTCTGACGACCGAGCAGCTCCTGCCCGCCCATCGGTGCGGTCAATCCACACGGTATCGATGCCCATCGCGTGTGCAGGCGCGATGTCATGGAACAGACTTTGTGCTACATGCAGAACTCGTTGCGAGCGTCCAAACTTCTGGATTGCAGCTTCAAACATAGCCGCATCAGGCTTGTAGCAGCCTGTATTCTCCGCAGTGACAACGTGGGCGAATTCAACTCCAAGCGCTTCGCTCGTAATCTCGAACAGATCATTGTCTGTGTTGGAAATGATGGCAAGTTTGAAATAATCCTGAAGTGTGCGTAGCGAGTCACAAGTGTCCTCGAAGGGCTTAGATCGAGCCACACACTCCTCGAATCGCGAAAGATCCTCACTTCGCGGAACAAATCCCAATCGAAAGCCACATTTCATGAGCACTCGGCGTAGGACGTTTCTATACGATCCACCTTGAGCCTGCTCCTCTGGTTCCCAAGTAGCAAAGTACTCGAGGACTACATCGTTGTTCATATTCGCATCATGAAATTGAAAGATGTCCTGCAGCGTTTCTACGATCGATGACTCCCAGTCTACAAGCGTGCCGTAGCAATCAAACGAAAGAATGTCGTAGTTTCCGAGACTAGGAGTCTTCATTGCCTGGCATCTAGACTTTGAGTGACAATTTTCGCCGTTAGCAACCCATAAAAGCTGTCGCTAGATTCGAAAAACCAGCCAAGGTGATCGTCACAATTTCCGCATGTCGCTATCTTCCATCTATAGCCTGGAAACCATGTGTCAGCGTGGTGAGCTCTGCCTTTGGTCGCACATCCCAGAGCATGTCCGTAGCAGCGAAAGTGATGCACGACTCCGTAGGGATTGACGAATTCGTGCTCGACCGATCCCAATATTTCGTGGGTATCAGCTGCGTCCGCTATGACATGCGAACAACGGACGCAGACCACGACGTTATCCGGAACGGGAGGAATCCACTCCAGCAAATCCTCTAATCGCGACTTGGAAGCAATTAGTTCAGGCACTAGCTATCCTGTGAGTCAATGCACTTATCACATGAAACTAGCGCACACTGTAGCAAAAGTGCGCCAACTTACAAGACTAAAGTGGGTTCCTAGCTCACTCTAGCTGTAGCGATCTACTAAGCTCAAACGTTCCAGTAAGCGTCGATCCATATTGCTTCTGGAGACCGCAGGACATCGCCCCGCAGCAATAACTAACCTCAACGACGCACTATGTCTATATTGGATTTGGGCTGAATGTCGTTCAATCCAGGGGCTTCGCTCAGCATGTCGAACGCATATCGCAAGTTCAAAGCCCATGTACGTCGCAACTCAATCAGGTAATCGTCGTCTTCTGCCAAACTTCGGTGAAGCGCGTCTTGGTAGGAGTCGCGAAGATAAATCAAGTACTCAATCGGCGGTCCCACAGTTACGTTGCTCCGCATAGTTGAGTCCATCGACACCAACCCGCACATCACCGCACTGCGCAGGTTTGTCTTATCGTCAACTATTCGATCGAGAATCGACATGCCGTACTTGACCTCGCCAATCTGCAGGAATGGCATAGTTTCGCTTGCGCGTATGAAGTTGCCTTCTGGGTAGATCTGCAACAGCTTTGGCTCTTCGGGAGAGATTTGACCTCCCAGTATGAAGGAAGCAGCAGGCTGGAAATCCGTTTCGGCTCTGTTGCTTGCATGTTTGTTCTGCTCTTCTGCAGAGATGCCCCCGATATACTCCGCCGCCGAATCAAGGCTGGTCATGGACCAAAGCGAGTGATGCGACCTGTCCCGTAAATCGCGCTCGATACGCGATAGCACGCCTTGTGTCGTTGCAAGATTGCCAGAAGTAAGAAGAACGACGAATCTACGTTCGTGCCTAAACACATGCATCTTGCTGTAGGTGTTAATGTTGTCCGCACCGGCGTTGGTACGGGAGTCCGAAAGGAACACAAGTCCCTCACGGACTGAAATGCCCAAGCAATATGTCACGTCAAACTGACTCGTGTGGCGTTTATCTGATTATTCCTCGACAATTGTGATCGTGGTGCTGTTCACTCTCCCATCCACCACTCCCTAAGGCAAAGCTCTACCTGTGGTCTGCAGCTCAACAAAGGCCCGGTAGGGGCTTTGCGGATTCGCCATGAGGGTCTCGTGGTCTCCGATATCTCTAACCGATCCTTCCTCCAAGAACACGATGGTATCGGCCAAGCGAATTGTGGAAAGCCGATGGGCAATGACAATGACGAGACGATTTTTGGTGACGCGTCTCAGCGCCTGCACCAGCTCATTCTCCGTTTTGGGATCCAGTGCAGCAGTAGGCTCATCCAGAATCAATATCTTAGCGTCCCGAATCAGTCCACGCGCGATGCTGATCCTCTGCTGTTGTCCAACTGAGAGTGTGTCTCCTGATTTGCCGACTACAGTGTCGATTCCATCCGGCAATTCATCAATGAATTCCATGCAGCCAGCCGTCCTTAGCGCTTCGTAAATCTGCTCTTCTGTAACGTCAGGATTTGACATCAGTAAGTTGTCGCGAATGGACTCGGCCATAAGCAAGTGTTCTTGAAAAACGTAGGAGATTTGGCTGCGTAGTGAATCCAACTCGACGGTCTTGAGATCAAATCCATCAATCGTCACACGTCCCTCGGTAGGCTGCAAGAACGCCGGAATCAGATAGGCAAGGCTAGTCTTTCCAGATCCAGTGGGACCGACTATGGCAACCAATTGACCAAGATTGAAGTCGAGATTGATGTCCTTTAGAGCCAATCGGCCATCTGGATACTCAAAATCTACATGCTCTATGCGCACCTGCCTACGGACTTCAGGTAGTTGCACGCCGCCCTCGTGCAGATCATCATCACTCTCGTAGTCCAGAAAGAAGTACACACGACGGAGTGCTGCAACATTGTCCTGAATTCGCACCCACAGCCCGCCAATATAGCGAATCGTTCCCCTCAAGGACATGTACATTCCGTACAAAGCGCCATAGTCTCCCACAGACAAATCACCTCGAAACACTGATTCAGAGACCATGAATGCAACAATAAAACCGATCGGCGCGATGATGAAATTTATGCTATTGCTTAGAATAATTCCCACTACCGCGGCAATTCGCTCGCGCCAATACGCAGCGGCATTTCGTTTCGCGAAGCGAGACTTCTCTCGCTTCATGCCACCAAGACTTTGGACGGCAACCATGTTGTCCAGCGTCTCTTCCATAGTATTAGTAGTGTCGGAGCCTGCGGCCCGCTTGTTCTGGTTGACACGCCTAATCAGTCCTATGCTAGGCCACGTCACGATAATCACGACAGGCGCTGTGAGGCTTACAACGAACATGAGCCACGGCGCCACTTTGCCATATGTGTAATAGATTTGGTAAACAGTAGTCGCAATCATTGCAAAGTGGTAGAATGGAGCGAGAGTCAGTTCGTACACTGCATGTGGCACACTGGCCGTATCGTAAAGAACTCGATACACGGAATCGCCTGTGCGGTGGTCGTCGAGCATTTCCATTTTTGCTCGAGTCAATCTATCAAACAGCTTTGTGCGAAAGTTGTCCGCCATCCGTTGAGTCAAACGTACATTTACCCAAAACTCAACAATCCCCCACACGCCACCCAAGTCGCTACCTCCGCCGCTAATAGCGTTTTCCGCACGGCTTTGTTCGTCCCGTCCCTGGAATAGCCCAGCACCCGTTCCTCGAGATCGCAATCCAACAAGAAAGAGTCCGATTAGAAAAATCATGCTAATCACACTCATGATCTCTATCGGATCGCGACCCTCTAACATCCTGAGAATCGGAGTCATGTGAGGTGGAAAGTTCACTTCGCCAACAACGAGAGGGTGTTGGAGAATCACGTGGTCAGTAATAATTTTGTACAGCCAACCAAGGTAGAGCAGTGGCCAAAGGGGTGCGAAATCCAGAACGAACTTTGCGAGAAATAGTCTCCAGACTTCGCCGATCAGCGTATAGGCTCGACCAATCAGCTTGAATGCCTGCCAGTGCGTGATTTCCGTGTCAGTGTCAATCTGGTCATCAAACTTTGCACCTTTGCGAAATCCATCCAAGATCGTGCTTTGCTGAGTCGTGTCAACGTCTTCGTTGACACGGCGAGACTTGAACCAACGGTAAAGTCGTTTAATCATGCCGAAGATCCCGTTGTTCCTGATCGGCGGGAAGCGTCCGATTCCGCATCTACATACCCTCGATAATTTCCGCCTTCAATAGCGACCAATTCCTCGTGGCTGCCAACTTCAACAATCTGGCCGTCTTTCAAGAAGACGATTTGATCAGCGCTTCGAATGGTCGACAGACGATGGGTAATGATGAAGACGATACGTTCACGACCCCATACCGCGACGTTTTGTAGTACACGTTGCTCTGTACGGGCATCAAGTGACGCAGTTGGCTCGTCCAAAACCAAAATTGGGGTATCACGGACGATTGCACGAGCAATTGTGATTCTTTGGCGTTGCCCCGCTGACAGCTTGCCGCCGCGCTCGCCCAATTGTGTGTCGTAGCCATCAGCCATCAATTCGATGAACTCATCGGCACATGCCACTCGAGCAGCATCCCTTACTGTTTCTATGGTGGCGTTCTCTGTTGCGTAGGCTATGTTTTCTCGCACTCTTCCTGTAAACAACACATTTTTCTGTAACGCAATGGCGGTGCGAGTACGAATGTCTTCCAGTCTTATTTGCCGCAAATCGACGTCATTTATCAGAATGGTGCCTTCTTGGGGATCATATAGACGCATTAGCAATGTCATAAGCGTTGACTTGCCAGAACCCGTAGCGCCCACGATTGCGGTCACTGTCCCTGCGGCCGCTTCCAAGCTCACGCCCTTGAGCACCGGGTCGCCTGCAGGGTAGGCAAAATGCACATTTCTCCACGAAACCGAATTTACAGGTGTTGGATAGTCCTTCGGGTTCTGTGCTTCTTCGACACCGGGCTTGAGTTCGAGAAAGTAGAACGCTCTTTCCAAGCCAATAAACAAGTCCTGAAGCATGCACCAAAGCCGTACAAGGCCTTTTCCGGTGCCAATGCACTCACCAACTCTACCTCTACCTGCGTCGAAAGCCCCAAGATTCCAGGCAGTGAAACTGATCCACGCCGCCGCCCAAGCCGGAAACATTGTCTGGCGCTGATCCAATACCCATGTGACCATCAATAACTCGGTACCAATGATCATCAATCCGCCAACAATTCCAACGATGAGACTGAGCATCACCATGTCAAAGCGCAAATAGAATGCGGCATCCAATGCAATCTTTGAGTCGCGCCTAAAGCGATTGAGCATCATAGATTCCGATCGAGTTGCCTTAACGACTCGAGCCGCACGGAAGGTCTCCTGAACCGTGGAGGTAAAGTTGCTATTAGCTACTCTATTTGCAACTGAACGCTTGCGAATTCGTGGGGTGTACCAAATGGTCAGGAACAATGCTGGAATCCAAACTAAGAAAACACCAGCTAACAACAACCAATCAAACAGCAGGACAAACCAAATGGCGATTGTTAAGCCTCGAATCGTTTCCATTGGCCCAATCACCGCCTCCTCGAGAACATTGACGATCATTGAACTGTCTTGATAAATGCGGTAAATGGCATCCCCAGAACGATTCGAATGATGAAACGACATCGAGAGAAACTCGAGTCGGTCCATCATGGCCACCCGTAAATTGTGGTTTACGTTGTGCCAGATCCACATCCCGTAATAGGAGAGTGTGAAGCCCTGGAATATCCCGTAGAGCGCAAGAATCGCGAACCCCACAAACATGTGATTCCTTACGCTTCGTCGTTGATCAGTGGTCAGTTTGCCTATGGGGTCTTCGGTTTCCGACTCGACATCCTCATTCGAGCCGTCCGGTGCGGATTGCACGCCACTATCCGGTTCTTCCCGCACAGCGCTTTGCTGAACATCTGCACCCTCCAACATGTCATGTCGAACAAAGCTCTCGTCCAACAAGAACAGCCTAGCTTGGTTTGGCTGCAGTTTGTCCGCTACTAAGATCTTGTTGGTCCACATATCCCCCATGATCGTACCGGTGGCGGTGTAAAAAAGTGTGTTTGCAAACCCAAGGCAGAACATGAACGCAATGTGCGGGAACATGGGAGCCATGAAGGGAATGGAACGTACGATCATGCTGGCCATTCTGCTTAGAGTGACCTCAGGCGAGTCACTCGCATCAGCAAGTTCGCGAGCCTTGTCAGCAGTGCAGAACTCGTAGAAGATTAGCCAGGCACTATTGAGTTTCTTGTAGACGCGGGTTTGCTTGAGCGCTTCTGGATTGGATAGCAATTTCCCCAATCGAACCAGCCGGTTAGAGTTGTCGTCCGCCATGTTGACTCCCCCTATGCTGTCGTCAGCACCTACCCCATAGTGCGCATTGGATTAAACCACAGTTTCTACGTTTGAAGTTTATTTTTGGATATTGGTTCCTGCGCTCAAGTGGCGATGCTGTAAGGGAATTGCGAATACGGCACAATGAGGTCCTGCACATGTCAAGCTGCTATCGAGTCATTCAATTGCCCGGACCAACAAATGAAATTGGAATTAGACGACTCCCCCTACTAGCAATGACAGGCGTGCTACTCGTGAGCACAATCGCATGCAGCAAATCGAACAAGGAATCAGAAATGCCCCAACCGCCCATCGCCCAAAAGCGACAGCATGTCACGACACATCACAACCTACAACTTTCGGATCCCTACTTTTGGCTGAAGGACCAAGGTTACCCAGAGGTCGACGACGCAGACGTGCTGGAGTACCTGACCAAAGAGAATGATTATTTTGAAGAATTCATGTCGCCAATCTCCACCTTGGTCGACGAAATTTACGCAGAACTCGAGGGACGACTCGAGCAAGACGACGCCTCTGTTCCAATCCAAGACGGCAACTACATCTATCAATCAAAGTACACCGAAGGAAGCCAATATAGGATGCATTTGCGATGGCTCGCCGCAGAGGCAACCAATGGTCTCTTGCCAACAGACGAAAACGCGATTGAAGTTTTAGTCGACGAAAACATCCTGGCCGCAAATTCGGACTACTTTCGATTGGGTGGTCGATCAGTCAGTCCGAATGATCAGTTGCTAGCGTATAGCACAGACCTCGATGGGAGTGAGCGCTATAGGCTAGTGGTCCGAAGCCTAGAAACGGGCATATACCTTTCTGAAGGGATCGACAATGTTCAAGGATCGGTTGTTTGGGCATCCGACAGCAAAGGTTTCCTGTATGTGACTCTGGACGACAAACTCCGTCCAAATCGGGTTTGGCACCACACCCTTGATACGGATCCGTCTGAGGACCGACTTGTCTACGAAGAAGCCGATGAAGGGTTCTTTGTCAACATTGGACGAACCACGTCCCGCAAGTACGCCCTGATTGACTCGAGTGACCATGTGACTTCAGAAGTCAGATTCTTGCCGCTTGACGATCTTCAACAAGAACCCAAGATGTTCTCAGAGAGGCAGGAAGAGCTCATGTACCAGGTTGACCATCGCCAAGGTGCGTTTGTAATACTCTCCAATGACACACACAAGAATTTCAGGTTGGCAACTGCAGGCGAGGAAACATACCAACCCCAACATTGGGAGACGTTGCTTGAGGGGTCCAACGATCGATACATTACTAACGTACAAGCGTTCAATGAGCGAATCGTCGTTGGCGCAAGGGAGCATGGTTTGGACCAGATACTCATTTCCACAACCGATGGTTCGTTGCAGCCGATTGAATTTGAAGAGGCCACGTACAGCGCAGGGTTTCACTACAGCCCGGAGACCAATCCGAAACACCTGAGAATCACGTACTCGTCGCTGACGACACCGCGTGTTGTATTCGACTATGAATTCGAGACCGGCTCTCGAGTCACGCGAAAAACACAAGAAATCCCAAGTGGCTATCAGCGAGAACTCTACACGTCGGAGCGTCGGATGGCAACTTCTCACGACGGTGTGGAAGTACCGGTGTCCGTCGCCTATCGAAAAGACACACTTCTAGACGGCTCGGCACCTCTTTATTTGACGGGTTACGGAGCCTATGGAAGCAGCTCCGATCCCTACTTTTCCACCAATGTACTCTCACTGCTCGATAGAGGGTTCGTCTTTGCCATTGCCCATATCCGAGGGGGAAGCGAAATGGGCTATCACTGGTATGAGGACGGCAAGCTCGACCGCCGAATGAACACTTTTCTCGACTTCATAAGTGTTGCGCGATATTTGATTGATCAAAATTTCACAGCGGAAGGGCGAATCGCCATCTCAGGAGGTAGCGCAGGGGGCACTCTCATGGGTGTAGTGGCCAATGATGCCCCTACTCTTTGGGGTGCAGTGATCGCATATGTTCCTTTCGTAGATGTCCTCAACACAATGCTTGACACTTCACTTCCCCTGACGCCAATAGAGTGGCCAGAATGGGGAAATCCCATTGAGGACAAGGCTGCATTCCAATACATCCATTCGTATTCCCCGTACGACCAGATTTCGTCGCAAGACTATCCTCCGATGTTCGTTACAGCCGGATTGAACGATCCACGGGTGACCTATTGGGAACCAGCCAAGTATGTGGCAAAGCTCCGCTCACTCAAGACCGACAGCAATCCATTGCTATTGAGAACTCAAATGGGAGCGGGCCACTCAGGCAAATCGGGTCGGTTTGACTCCTTGCGCGAGACTGCAGAAGCCTATGCATTCATACTTACAACCTTGGGGATCGCTGTAAATTCGAGTCAATAGACACCCCGTGCTGCTCGTTTAATGCAGTGCGCGCTTACAGCCAGACACACTTGCTCAAACCAAAGACTTGAGCTCAGTGTTCGGATCAGAGAGTTTTTTTGGATCGAGAGTCTTTCCGATCAACCGGCGCGCGACTAGGAACTCCCCGGGGGAATTGACTGCGCTCGCACCCACGAGCTGACCGTTGGCAAGGTGGAAGTTCATAAAGGTCTTTCCGCCAAATTCGCCTCGAACTACCATTGCCTCGCCTTCGGTTGGAAAGCCCGCCATTTGAAACTTCACGTCGTACTGGTCAGACCAGAACCACGGAATGGAGTGGTTGGGCGTTGGTGTACCAGCGATTGTTGCAGCGGCACAACGTGCCTGCTCCATGGCGTTCGGTACGCTTTCCAACCGTATGCGTCGACCTAGCAATTGACTTTGCTGGCTAGTACAGTCGCCAATGGCGAAAATCCTGTCGTGGTCAGTTCGACAATACTCGTCGACCAATATTCCATCGCTGCATCTCAGACCCGACTCTTGTGCGAGCTCAACATTGGGAACGATACCCACGCCTATGAGTACGGTTTCGGCGTGCAATCTCTGACCATTCGCCAGCTCTACGCGCAAGGCATTTTCGTTTAAGTCCCTCTCAATGGACTTGACAACTGAGCTAGTTGCAATGTGAACGCCATTGGAATCGTGGAGGTTCTGGAAATAGCTCGATATTTCCGGAACAGCAACGCGCGCCAAAACGCGATCAAGCAGTTCAACCACTGTAGCTTCGAGGCCTAGACTCCTACAGGACGAAGCAACTTCCAGACCTATGTAGCCGCCTCCCACGATCAGTGTCCGACCGCCGTGGTCAAGCTGCTCTTTGAGTCCATCGCAATCAGATATGGACCGCAAAGAATGGACTCCAGGCAAGTCTGTGCCGGGTATGTCCAGCGCACGGTTGGAAGAACCGGTTGCGAAGACAAGTGTGTCCCATCCAATTTCCGTTCCATCGTCAAGAACAACGAATCTCATGCTTGCATCGACTTGCACTACGCGCTTTCCTGAAATACATTGGACCTCCTTGGCCGCATAAAACTGCTGCTGACGAAGATAGACTCTATCTAGTCCACACTCATCTTTGAGATATTGCTTTGATAGAGGTGGTCGCTGGTAGGGAGGATGGTCCTCTTCGCCGACAATTAGTACTCCTCCCGCAAAACCCAATTGCCTAAGACTTGCAGCCAATTGCCCAGCTGCATGTCCGCCACCGACTATGACTACATTGGAAAACCTGCGCGGCATTACTGTCGACCTGGGATTGTGCTGACTAACTGGGCAATGTCAGAGAATTTTCAGCGTTTCTTGTCTTGTACTGGCATAGGAAACGGCATGACATTGCTGCCGTCACCCTCAGTTATCTTAGGTGTGCCCTCTTTTTTTACTTCATCAATGCGAATGATTGCATGAACTGGTACCAGCGTACTGTCCACGTCTCCAAATTCACTTCGCAGTTTCTCTTCCGATGGATCTATTACTACCTGCGATGGCTTGCCAAATACAAATTTTCGAAGTTCCACGAAACCATAGATGTCGCTTGTATAAATTTCGCGGACGTACACTTCGTAGATTTGACGGGCATTGTGGAACTGCACCCGATATGTGCGCGTTCGACTCTTACTTGAATCCATACTAAATTGAAACGGGTTGACGACGGCCTAGTTACTTGGTCAATATTTTAGGTTGATGGTCGTTGTACGTTTGGGCCTCGCTTGAATGGATCTTACACCTAGCTAACGCTGTCGACGCTTGTTCCACTGGGATGTACTCCACCGCGGCTCAAGGACCGAGTCGCATACATGACTGAGCCAAGCAGAATAAGCAGCAAAATAGTTCCTACCAATAGTGCATATTCGTTCAGTTGTAGCACGAAGTACAGTGCTACATAAAGAATGCTCAGTACACTTGCCATAGCTATTGCCACCGACGCCTTCCGGCTTACAAACCACAGATAGCCGACATTCATTGTTGCCAACAGGAATGCGGCGAGAAAGTAGCCTGTTGAAAATCCCACATGCTCCGATAGCGACAAAAGGGTCAGGAAAAAGAGTACAAGGCCGGCTCCAACAACTCCATACTGAATGATGTGAAAACTTGCCCTCGACACCATCTCGACGCAGACAATGCCGATCATAGTCATGACGATGAACAACGCGCCATACTTTATGGACCTTTCGGTCGCTCGATAGGGTGTGTTCAGGTTGAGTATCGTGAATCCCAAGTCAATCGGCTGAGCAGAACCCATTTCGATGTTGTGTAGCACGCGTTCCAGATCGTCCACATTCACTAAAGATGGAAACCCTCGAGAAAGTGCATGGGTAGACCAGTTGGCAGAAAATCCGTCTGCGTCAACCCTTCGCTCATCCGGAAGAAATCTCCCGTCAAAGCTCGGATCGGGCCAATCCGACGTCATAGAAACCTCGGTTGCGTCTCCTACTGGCAGCATGGAAAAACGATCTGTGCCTCGCAAATCGGCTTCGATAGTCACCGTAGATATTTCTTGTAGGTCGTCCGCCGCCAATTCAACTTGCACAACACTTCCTATACCGCGCAAATGGGTCGACACCAAGTCGTCGAGCTCCATTCCATCCCACGTGATGACCAATTTCCTGATTCCGCGACTATCGGAAATTCCAACCGTCATGAACACCTGGTCGATCTCTCCCTCCAACTGCTCCCTATCTAGTGGGAGAAACTCGGCATGGACTTTGAGACTCGCTGTAAAGACCGGAATGTGATAGATCCCGCGTTTTCGCATGTCATGTGTTGACTCAAGCGTCAAATCCAGGGTGTGGGGCATTTGAACCCATTCGTCGCTCTTGTTGACAACACGATTTGATGTCGAATTCTCATCCCTAAGGCGCAGCGTAACTAGGGGACCAATGATCGCTTGATTTGAGCCCCATGACTGTGCGACATCGGCAAGCGCTTGGTCGTGGTACATCTTTCGCTCTTGAACCAAAAGAAGTACAAACAACAGAGGAATCATCAGCGCAACGATGATGCCGATTACTAATACAAACCGCAGGCTTATGGGTTCAATCTTGAACATGGGTGCGTTGTCCTTGAGCAAGCTGAAACTTGGAACCTCCTTTTTCCAATTGCCATATAGGTTATCACTAAGTTCGAAATTACTTGCAGACTCAATTGGCTAACATGAAGCTACTTCAAACTGGTCGCAAAATCGGGCTTCAATCCGTTTGGTGATTCAAGAATCTCCACTTTGACACGTAGACGACACAATAGAGAAACTGAGCCAATTGGGTCTTCACATGAAATTCCTAGGATTGTCTATCAGATTAACTTGTGCAGATCAATCGTTTCTTCTTCGCTTCCACGATCATTTTCGCTAATACGCGTAGTCCTAATTCTCGGTCTCCTGCTGCTCGCAGTAGGAGGCCTAGCATCTCCAGCCGGCTCTATCTTCTACAGCAAATTAGATTTGCAATACAAAGAACTGAAGGATGCGAATGCCCATCACTTGAGTCTGGATGTCCATTCACCTCAGCAGGCAACGAGTGCTCCGATAATCGTGTCTATACACGGCGGCAGCTGGGCTTTTGGCGATAAGAGCTTGATCTCGCCATCAAAACTCTCCTGGTTGATTGAATTGGGATATGTGGTCGTAAGCACCAATTACCGTTTGAGTTCAAACAAGGTAAAACACCCGCACCACGTTACGGATGTCGCTGCTGCAATTGCGTGGGTAACTAGAAACATAGCTGCATATGGAGGCAATCCAAATGCAATATATCTGATGGGGCACTCAGCCGGTGCACACCTTGCAAGCTTGGTCACGCTAGACGAAAGTCGCCTAATAAACGAAGGGGTGGATCCAGTCGCAATTCGTGGCGTTGTACTTATCGACTCTGCATCGTTGAACATGGTGAACACGATGCAAGATCTCAAAGATACTCCTTCAAGTCCATATCACGACGCCTTCGGCGCAAAACCTGAGACGTGGAAAGACGCATCGCCCTTTCACCATATAGACACTAATCGCAAATATCCCCCTTTTCTTATCCTCGTTGCAAGCCCGGTCTTGATGCCCGACGCCGATCATCTGAAAACGGTAAGAGAAAGAAAGTGGCAGGAAGTCTTGAGTTTTGCCCTTCAGCTTGAGAAGGCCAATACTCTCGTCTATACGGTAAATGCCATGCAATACAAGAGCCACAGATCAATCGATAGGGATTTGGGGAAGAAGAACGACCTGCCCAGCGCAATGGTTGCGATGTTCTTGAATCAAAGCGAAGCAGTTCGTAGTGGCGCTCAATCGTCCATGCAGATGAATCCAACCACCGAGCTCACAGTAAACGGCAAGATCTGGGAAGACGCAAAACGGGAACTTGGTGACCACAGCGCAAATGTGCTATTTCACTACCGAGACATTGACGACAACGGAAAATTGGATCCATCTGAATTGCGAGAGAATGAAATACCCTACCTTGATCAGTGGGACTTGGACAACGATGGTTCCGTCTCACGCGAAGACATCATCAAAGGCTACGAATCGCTTCCCAACAACGAGCAACTGTGAGCTTTTCTGTATCGCGCATATCGGACGTCGTAGCCCCGGATGCAAGCTTTGGCGTCCTATACTCCACAGGAACAAACAGCGAGTGCTGCCATCCGGCGTTTGCGAATTGAATTCACGGCCACGCAACATGCAAATTCGCTCCTCTAGTCTGTGGACTGGTAGACTGCATGCCTGCAATCGGTATGAACCCAAAACAAATGGAAACTTCAACAGAATTGCGGCATGAGGAGCTGCAGCAACCTCCTTTCAATGCCACTTTCGTCGGTGCCGTTGTTGGGGCCGCACGCCACTATGCTTCGTCAATCTCAGCATCGGACTTCTTTTGCGAGTCTGGGTTTGCCTTCGCAATCAATATGCACCCGGAAACTTGTCCTAGTGCCCCCTATTGCTGGAATCACACCAGCGTCTTGGATTGCCTTCGAAATTTGGGCATCTCGGCAACTCACATTCCTTTGCAATACCCCGATGGCACAACCGCGTCGGCAAGCAATGTCGAAGAACAAGCCCGTCGGGCTGCGAGTGAAGCCATTCTTTCCGTTGAAGGGTTAGAACATCAGCTAGTTACGGGCTGCGACGACGAACAGTTCAAACTTGCGTTGCCATGGGGTCCGGATGTTCCTTCGTGCATGACCAACGTGCTCTACAAGGATCTCAATGGTGACAACCCGCCGGTCTTTGGCTTCTACCGATTCGACCAATGCGACTCTGTCGCGAAGCAATCGCGAATTCTCGAAGGATTGAAGTGTGCCTTAAGCATGTATCAGCAGCCTTCTCAATTCCAAATGGATGGATACACTTTCGGGGCATCCGCGTACAAGAATTGGATTACGGCTCTCGAGTCGGGGAACTACGAGAAACAGGGACATTGGTGGAATGCGATGGTATGGGCCGAGTGCCGCAGCTACGCCGCGGAGTACTTCAAGAATTGGCCGCAAGACCCAAAGAACGAAACCAATGAGTTGTCTACGCTGTATTCGCAGCTCAGCGAGCTATTAGCTCAAGCTAGCGACAATCAACTCGAAGATGCTGAAAAGGCTAGATTGATCGGGCAGGCATCGGAACTAGAGCAATGTGTTCCACCTTTGCTACAGAAGGTTATTGAAGGAATTGGTGTAGAAGTATCACGTTAGATCGCTCGTCGTCCAGCTGAGATTACATTGCGCGCCGGACAGCAGCATGCCATCGAGAGATTTCATCTTTGCGCTCGACTCCACTCATGAGTGGCTTGAAGGACGAATCCAGCTGCCAATTTTGCGCAGCTTGCGCAAGGCTGCTAATGTGACCTGAACCTAACCACGCCAACACAGCTGCGCCGGCTGAAGTCGTTTCAACATTTTTCGGCCTATCCACTTGAATGCCGGTCACATCCGAAAGAAATTGGCAAAACCATGCGTTTTGGGACATGCCTCCATCCACTCGCAACCTCGTCAGGGAAAGACCAGCCCCAGCTATTGCCTCCAACAGATCAGATGTCTGAAAGCCCACACTCTTGAGTGTGGCTGTGACAATTTCGTCGATGCCGCTGTCCAAGGTCAGGCCACAAATCAATCCACGAGCGTCTGGGACCCAGTGGGGAGCACCAAGTCCTGTAAATGCAGGTACAACATACACGCCTTTCGTATTCCCACCTGTCTTTCGTGCGGACGCCTCAGAGTCGCTTGAGTTTCCTACAAAACGCAGTCTGTCTCGCAACCACTGTATAGCTGTGCCAGCATTAAATATGCTCCCCTCGATCCCATAGGTGGTTATGTCGTCGAGTCTATAGGCGATCGTTGTCAATAAACCATTCTTCGAATCGCGTCGCTCCTGGCCAGTATTGGCTATCAAAAAGCACCCCGTACCGTATGTTGCTTTAGCCATGCCAGACTCGAAACAAGATTGACCAACAAGTGCGGCTTGTTGGTCTCCTGCAACACCAAGTATGGGAATTTCCCTACCAAACCACTCTTTGTCCGCTATTCCAAATGTACTCGTTGAATCCATTACGGTAGGGAGGACGGATTTAGGGACTCGGAAGTACGCCGACAATTCTGTGGACCATTCGTTGAGGTTAATGTCGTAGAGTTGAGTTCTCGAGGCGTTTGTTGCATCAGTGGCATGGACTCTTCCGTTTGTGAGACGCCAAAGCAGGAAGGAGTCCACGGTTCCCCACCTCAGTTTGCCTTCGTCCGCAAGTTTCCAAACTCTAGGATTCTCCAATAGCCACGCAAGTTTAGTGCTGGAAAAATATGGATCTACAACAAGCCCTGTAGTTTCGAAAATATGCTCTTCCAGCCCGTCACTCTTGAGTCGCGCGCACATCTCAGTGGTTCTTCGGTCCTGCCACACAATTGCATTGCAAATTGGTTCAGACGTGATTGCATCCCAGACTATCGATGTCTCGCGTTGGTTTGTAATCCCGATTGCTGCCAGTTGATGCGATTGGATCTTCGCATCAGCAATCGCTTCGCGGCAAGAATCAATCGCTGTTTGCCATAGTAGGTTGGCGTCCTGTTCGACCCAACCATCCTGTGGAAACTCAGAGGGCAGCGGGCGTTGTCCCATCCCAACAGGATTGAGTTCCTCGTCGTAGACAACTCCTCGAGAGCTCGAAGTTCCCTGATCGATAGCTAGCACGTAACGCACTGACGATGTCTCTCAGCTGCTTGGGACGAGACCTAGCGCTTTTCCTTGGTGGGAAGTTCTACGACTGCCGTTCCAAACGCCGTCGGTAGCCCTGCTTGGTTTACGTTCTCTATGCTTACTTCAACAAAGTGATCGTGTCCAGATCGATATTTCCTAGCCACGGTGCCGTGAACTGTATTGGTGTCGCCAACGACATTTGGATGTCGAATCGACGCGTGCAGTTTGCGCAATGTTCCGTCGTCCCCCATCCAATCGGTGACGATCTGAGCAAGCCAGCAAACGCGCTGCGGTCCAAAGTCGAATTGACCGGGCATGTTGCGGCGTCTCTGGGCATGCTCTTCGTCGAAGCGTCCGCCGCCACCCAAGTCTGGAGAACCTTCGGCTTGTAGGGCTGCACGTGCGCTTCGTCCCGTGCCCAATACTCCATGGGTGAACAGGAACAGCTCCGTAACCGAGTATGTGCCTTTCTTCAGCGAGTTGATGGGCTCACCTTCTAAGACATCCTCCCAATAGAGCGTGTTGTTTCCTCGGCGCTCCCTCTCCCAAACTAGAGGATCTGCCGGTTCGATCGGACTTTGTTCAGGTTGGCCCGATTGATCCTTGGCCGAGCGATCGTATTCCAGCATGCCTCCCGTGTTCTGGTATCTCGCCATCAAAGTCTTGATGGTTGCAACTTGTTCTTGTCTTTGATTAGTAAACACTACATGACCGGTATTGAAGTTGATGGAACCAATTCTCTTGCTTGTTTTTCGTTGCGTTTCGCCGACGGTCTCTCTTGCAGAGACCGTATCGTCCTTCCAGATTGGACGGATGAATTCGATTTCAGCGCCTGCATAGTTCACTGGCAGGTATCTAGTGGAGACCCGCTTCCGATCAATGGCGCCCGTTTCGCCCGCAATGACTCCGAGCGTTACGGCATAGAGAAATGTAGGGGGCGCAGTTATGTCTCCAAATCGACTCGTGTGTGCATATTCGACGTCACGGTAAAGAGGGTTGTAGTCGCCTACACCATCGCCATAACGTCGAATGTTGTCAAGACTGGCCTGTTTGGACGGGTTGTGCGGGAGAACAGTGCCGATCCCCCGTTCATACTCCTCTTGAAATTGATCTAGTGTCTCAATGAGATTGGAATTTGTCATGATGTCCCATATTTTGATTCGCGACCCGTCCTAATACGCCGTTTTCGAACCGATTGATCGAACGTTGGGGTTTTGCGTACGCTTCACGAATGATTCTAATGGCATGTGTAGCGAACGACATGCAACGATTGATGCGCAAACCAATCGTCGCTCTCTGCATAATTTGTTACGCACCTGTGTCGACATCAAAACCAAGTCTGATTCTTGGAACTCACTGATATGTATGCATCAAACCGGGAAGCAAGTCCCGAATCCGACAACGAAGACATCATCATTGATGGCTTGAACATCACCGACTGCGTGCGTGAAATCAAGGACCGGGGGTTTACGGTTGTTGAAGACTTTGTCACACCCTCGGTAGTCGAGCACATTAGGAATGTGTTTGATACTGAAGTGCCGCTAACCGAGATGCGGGCCATTGGCACCAAGACCGGTAGGACGTTTCGAGCCCACAATCTCTTGGGTAAGACTCGCAATGTGGACTTCATGTTTCTCGACAAACGGCTGCGAGCAATCGTCGAAGGGGTAATTGGACCAAGAACGCAAGTGAATGTAACCACGTTGTTCAATGTCCTGCCTGGCGAGACTCGACAGTATTTGCATCAAGACGATGGACTTTGGCCCATCCCACGACCGCATCCTCCCTTTCTTTGCAACGCTCTATTAGCAATTGACGACCATGACATCGAAAATGGCGCAACGCATCTTGTGCCGTATAGCCACAAATGGCATGATCGACGGGTCGACCAGTCCATTGAGACAACGCGCGTCGAATTGAAATCGGGATCCATAGTCTTCTGGGAAGGTGGAATGTGGCACGGCGGCGGCGCGAATACGTCAAACGGCAGGGAACGACTTGGATTCTTCATGAGCCATGCTGTGTGGTATCTGCGTCCGCAGGAAATTCAATTGGTTTCTGTCCCGCGAGACCAAGTACGCGAAATGCCCGAACAAATGCAGCGACTGCTGGGCTACCACCGGTTTGGGTTGGGAGTGGATGGAAGAGATCCGATAGACGTGCTAAACGACGGTGTTGTCGTTCATCCGAGTGCAAGAATTCGATGGTGGCAGAACGCAGAACGGGAACATCAATCCACCTAGACATTATTCATCACAAGCGCGCACTTCGCCGATTCCCAGACCAATTGATTGTTTCTTTGTAGTGCAGCACAGTTGGGCCTACACGCACTTGTTACGAATCTCCCAGCAAGTTGCGCGCCTCTAGATTTCTAGCTAATGCGACATGCGAATGAAAGTCTTGGATGCTCAATTCGCACCAACGGTCACTACCAATGGGCACTTCAAAATCATTGACATCCAATCTTTAGTAGTTATTCTTTAGTTCCCTCTACCAATCTATGCAACCCTCTTGAGCGAAGATTCGCCTGCGGCCGACGTGACCGCAAATCTGAATCTAGAACCCAACGATCACCGTCGCCTCGCCGTATTGTGCGGTCCGTTCGATCAGAATATCCGTCAACTAGAGCAGCGTCTCGACATCTACATCAGCAATCGAGGAAACGCTTTCCGGCTCACTGGACCTGACGAGCAAGTTCAGGCTGGTATCGCATTGCTCACTCAGTTGTATCGGGAAACCAACAAACTTGAGTCGCTAGAGCCAAGTACTGTGCATCTATTTCTTCAAGAATCTGGGGTTCAGGACTTAGTGACCGGAACTGCATCCGACCACAAGTCCTCAGAAGTTCGAACCAAAAAAAGAACGATTCGACCGCGAGGCGCAAACCAAGCACAGTTTGTCGCAAACATGCGTCGTTTTGACGTGAATTTCGGTGTTGGCCCAGCTGGGACAGGAAAAACCTATTTGGCTGTAGCTTGTGCCGTAGAAGCTTTGGAGAATGAGCGAATTGGTCGGATAGTGCTTGTGCGTCCGGCAGTTGAGGTAGGTGAGAAATTGGGATTTCTTCCAGGCGACCTCTATCAAAAGATCGACCCTTACTTGCGTCCGCTCTACGATGCACTCTATGAAATGCTGGGATCGGAACGCGTAAACAAACATGTGGAACGCAGCGTTATCGAAATTGCGCCACTAGCCTACATGCGTGGGCGAACCCTAAACAACGCCTTCATAATCTTGGACGAAGGTCAGAACACTACCATTTCGCAAATGAAGATGTTTTTGACCAGAATCGGGTTTGGATCGACGGTGGCCATAACGGGAGACTTGACGCAAATCGACCTTCCTCAAGGTCAGCACGGCAAGCAATCTGGGCTTGTTCATGTGTTGGACATAGTGCGCGACATTCCCGGCTTGTCTATCGTACGATTCAACAAACGGGACGTAGTTCGCCATCCTGTAGTGCAACGAATCGTCGAGGCCTACGAGAAATCTGACGCACGATCCTCTAGTATGAATGGAGCCGGAGGAGAGTCCTAGGACTCATCTATGCAAACTATCGAAGTGGATCCTGATCCCGACATATGGGTTCAAGTTGCCGACGCTACAAACCCCATCAATGTTGAGTGCGTGAAGACGTGGGTTGACGCAGCTCGACACGAGAATCAAGGAACGATTTGCGTTCGGTTCGTTGGCGAGTGCGAAGGTCGCTTGCTAAACAGGCAGTTTAGAAACATCGACAGCGCAACAAACGTACTCTCGTTTGAAGCAAGAGAGAGTGGAATCCTTGGCGACATCGCAATCTGCGTGCCCGTGGCAGAGAACGAAGCCCGCGAACAGCAAAAGCCGCTTGTCGATCATCTAGCTCACCTCGTCGTTCATGGAACACTACATCTCTGCGGATTCGATCACGAAACTAGCAATGAAGCAATGAAAATGGAGTCCAAGGAGATCAGCGTCTTGAGATCGCTTGGTTTTGGCAATCCCTATACGAACCATGGCTGCGACTGACGACAATAGACCAAAGTGGCGCGATTGGCTCGCGCCGCTCTTTGGAAACGGCGATGATGCCGATGGGACAGCACGAATCGAAGACTTGTTGAAAGATGCAGCGGTTCGTGAACTTGTCGACCCAGATACCGTAAAGATCATTTATGGTGCACTGCAGGTCTCTGATATGCGGGCTCGAGACATCATGGTTCCTCGTGCAAATATGGTGTTCATCAAATTCAACGCATCAACTGAGGAAATCCTGCAAGTATTCAGCGAGAACCCACACTCTCGATTTCCCGTGATTGGAGAGGATATCGACGACATTAGAGGGATACTGCACACGAAGGACTTGATTAGCAAAATCCTCAACGAATCCAAAACAAACGGATTGGTCCTGGAAGACATAATCCGACAGGCAAGAGTCATCCCGGAAAGCAAAAGATTGAACGTACTACTTAAGGACTTTCGTTCGGCACGTCAGCACATGGCCATAGTCGTTGATGAGTACACGAGTGTCGCAGGTTTGATCACGATCGAGGACGTTCTCGAACAGATCGTCGGGGATATCGAGGACGAACATGATCCAGCGGACGATGAAGGACTAATCGTCAAATTGGACGATGGCACTTTTCGAGTAAAGGGGGAAACTCCCATTGGCGAATTTAACGAGTACTTCCAGGTTAGTTTCGCCACCGACGAATTCGATACTATCGGTGGCATAGTCACCAATAGATTCGGTCATGTTCCCTCACCTAACGAATTCATGGAAATCGACGGTTACCTCTACACTGTTGTGAACGCCGACAATAGAAGAGTAGACCTACTGCACCTGGCAGCAGTAGAGCAATAGAACGAGTCGTATTGCTTCGGTACTTGCTGGCTCTGCTGGCAGGTCTGTGTTTCCCACTCGGGCTCGCCCCCTATGGAATCTGGCCATTCGCAATTGCTTCTGTGGTCGCTCTCCTCTATTGCTTGCGAGATGCGCAAGCTCTGCAATCGCTTGGGTACTTGTTGGTGTATGGCATCGGCATGTATGCGGTGGGAGCTTCGTGGCTATACGAAGCCCTAATTATCCTAGGCGATGTGGAGGAGTGGTTGGCAGTACTCCTAAGCTCGACATTTGTATTGTTCTATGCCGGCTTCTTCACATTGACGGTATTTTTTGCGCAAATCTGGATAAGAACAGTTCTCGGATCCCTCCTCAGGTCACATAGCGCACTTGCCAGCTCCATAGCATGGTGCGCGGGATGGCTGATCTACGAACAGATTAACTACTCGACAAGCCTGGACACTTCATTTCCGTGGCTCCACATCGGCTATGCGTTCACTGACACCTGGGTGGCAAGCCTAGCGTCAATTGGAGGCGTCACTCTAGTGGGGCTATGCGCTTTTGTAATGGCTCTTGGCATTCTCGAGTTTCCTCGTTGGAGGCTTTGGAGCATGGTTGCAATCGGAGTTCCCTGGTTCGCCGGTGCATTGGTAGCACAACAACACTGGACAAACGCTGGAGAGGAAGTTGATGTCGCTCTCGTTCAAGCAAACGTTTCGCTACAAGAGAAGTGGGAGGACAGTGGATTTGTACGATCATGGGAAGCGCACGTTGACCTCACGGCACAGATCGATGCAGCCGATCTGATAGTGTGGCCCGAGGTTGCGTTGCCCGCATATGAGGACGAACTCCACCCACATTTTCGTTACCTAACTGAGGGGCTCGATGCAACCTTAGTTATTGGAGCTATTGTGCGTCGCGGTTTCGATGGACCGGTGTACAACGCCGTTGTTGTTTTGGAACCAGGCTACGAAAGGGTGGGGAAATTTCTCAAGACCAAGTTGGTTCCCTTTGGAGAGTACACTCCGTTCTCTTGGCTGTTTGGTCCGATTCGAGACGCAATGGATATCAAGAGCGAGGATTACAGCAAAGGAAGCATGAATCAACAACCGCTCACGATTTCGTGCTGTACCTTCGGGGTAAGCGTATGCTATGAAGTCGCGTTTCCCATGCTGATTGCAGAACGAGCTCGCAACACGGATTTCATTGTGGCTAGTAGCGAAGACGCTTGGTTTGGAAATTCACTCGGACCAGCTCAACACATGCAGATTTCCCGCATGCGCGCCATTGAGACTGGACGCTATCTAATACGTAGCACTAGCAATGGAATTACCGGCATCGTAGACCCCAAAGGTAGGCTAGTTCACAGGCTGCCCCGCAACGAACCGGGCGTCCTGCGAATGAAAATCACGAAAATGGAAGGTTCAACTCCATTCATGTACCTCGCCGCTTTCATAGGATCGATTGCAAGTCCGTTCTTTGGAATCGGTGCGGCAATCGGGCTGCCTCTTGTGGCTTTGGTTGCAAGGCCAAAACGGCCTGTGCCGCACGGTTGATCTTCTACCCAGAGAATCAATCGCTACTTGGCTCTGCGAAATAACGTAGATAGTCCATACGCTAAGTTGATCAATCCATTGACAGCAACTGCCGCACTGAATCGACTTGGGCGAAAATCCAGAAACTCGTCTGCGTCGAGTTCCTCAATCGCCTGTAGCGTGCGTTTCAGTCCTGCGACCACCAAGTCATTGCTACGGTCAACGCTGAGATCCAAGCCTCCACTGACTATCACAGCGGTAAGCAAACACGACAGTACTCCTTGGCGGTAAAAGTCCCATCCCTCAGGGAATCCCAAAGGAATGCCGCTTTCTTTGGAGACCACCTCGCAGTACTTTTCTATAGCTTCACGTTCGACGATCCTGCGAATTTCGGGCGTCAAACTCCCAGTAAGGAAATAGGCAACATCAAAGAACCCACCAGAGATTCCACTCACTTGCCAATCGAGTACTGCCAATTCTCCCTCTTCTCCAAAGAACATGTTGTCAAGTCTGTAGTCGCCGTGAATGTATGTGACGTCTGACGACCCCGACATGATCATTAGCTCTGTTGTTCTCTTGCCGAAGGTACGTACAACTTGCTCGAGACGCGAATTGAAGAACTGTTTAAACTTTTGTATCGCCAGGTCCACATTGGATCGGAAAATGAAGTGCACGACGGCAGCATTGATGGGCGTTATCACTTGATAGGCCTCAGATAGAGACGGCGCATCCTTTTTATTCCAAAACTGACCGTGCAGCCGACCTATTGCCGTGACTGCAGCAAGCGCTTGTTCTCTGGACGCGCCTTCTAGTTGATTGAAGGCCTTCATATAACGGAGGTCCTCCAAAACTAGAACGAACGAATTGCTGGGCTGATCGATTGCTCCGTGGTAAAGCTTAGGGGCACGAATCTTTGCAATTGGCTGCATCGTTGCATAGAAGTCATACTCGCGCTTGTATAGGTCCAGTGACTTTGCCAACTTTAGGCTAGCTGGGTCAGAGCTGGACATTTTCAATACGACGGACTGTGGATAGTCGAGCTCTTCGGAGTAACTAAGATTGCACCGATAGAGGGAAGCCATGAGACCATACCCCACGCCGATCTCGTTTAACTCGATGCTCTGAAGTTTTTCCGACATGTCGGGGAAGCTGTCCTGCAGCGCTCCCGCAATCCAATCGCGTGTGATTTCAGATTTGCCGGCTGGAATGTCCAATTGAGCCATCTAGGGATTTGCTAAATTTGTCCGTGACGCTCTATTAGAGTAGCCGATGTTCTCCTGAGCAATCTAACTCGAGCGCCGCACACGGTGAGCCCAGGTGCCAATGGCCAATCACTTACTGTAGTAAGATCAACGAAACAGTCGCTGACCATCCTGCACGGCGACAACCCCAACGCATACAAGAACTTGTCGACGAGGAATGCACGATGTGTGGTCGATTTACTCAACAGATCAGCTGGCGAGAACTTCGAGACCTTTACCTGTTGTCTGGAGAGCCTCCGACGACCGGAATTGAGACTAAATTCAATGGCGCTCCAACGCAAGATTTTGTGGTTTGCCGTTTAGATGAAGAAGGTGAGCGAACCGTTGCAATTCTACGGTGGGGTCTAGTTCCATTCTGGGCAAAGGACAAGAGCATCGGTTCGCGTTTGATCAACGCGCGTGCTGAAAGCGTACACTCTAAACCTTCGTTTCGAAACGCGTTTCGCTCAAGACGCTGCTTGGTGCCTGCAAGCGGATGGTTCGAGTGGATCCAATCAGGTGCTAGAAAACAACCCTTCTACATTTCGCTTGCCGCGCGCAAGCCTGCATCGTTTGCAGCCGTTTGGGAATGCTGGGACAGAGAGGGCGAACCAATGGAAACATTCTCGATCATCACTACCGCAGCGTCATCTCAACTCAGCAACCTGCACCATAGACAGCCCGCAGTAGTTCCAATGGGGTACTTTGACGACTGGCTTGATCCCTCCACCAATAGCAACACCTTGCGAGATCTTGTAAACACTCCCAATGAAGGTCCCTACGAATATCACGCGGTAAGCACTAGAGTGAACAACGTCCGCAATAATGAAGCGGACATACTAGAACCGCTCTCCGAGCAAGATCTTCTTGGTACAACGTAGACCCACTCACCGGAGTTCTACTTTGCTATAGGCGTCCGCAACAATTCGTGATACTGAGAGAATTCGGTGTCTTGTCGGGTAATCACCTCGACGACTGCTGTTCGGCCCTCTAGATTCTCCCGTTGAGCTGAGCGCAACGCGGGCTCTATTTCCTTTGGATTCTCCACCAGAATTCCGGTCGCTCCGAGCGCTCGTGCCATTGCTGCGTAGTCGCCAGATTGGTTGCCAACTCCATACTTAGACATTGCGACCTTAAGTTTCTTGTCATAGCCGCCCATGGTGCCATTGTTGACGATCACTGTAGTTATGGGAACTTCCGCCCTCACAGCAGTTTCGATCTCAGTTCCTGTGTGTCCAAAAGCCAAGTCTCCCATGAAGTTCAAACAGAATTTGTCTGGCGAAGCCAACTTCGCGCCGATCGCCAATGGCAAACCATAGCCCAGGTGCGTAGTCTTTCCCCAACCAATGTAACCGTAGGGGCTAGTTGCTCGATAGAAGGGCATGATTTGATCGCGAGGATTTCCGGCATCGTGGGTAACAACCGCATTTCCATGGTCGATAGTCTTGTTTATGGCGTCAATCACTCGATAGGGGTTGATCGGTACTTCCGTCGAAGACAACTTAGTGGACCACTCGGAGAGCCACTCACGCTTGCACTCGGCAATATCCACCAACAAGCTGTCATCCTGCGGTCGACCTGCCTCGCCAACCCTAGCTCTTAACTCGTCGATCAAGCACTCCAGAGTAAGTTTGGCATCGCCTACTAGCCCCAATTCGACGTCATAATCCTTGTTTATATCCTCTGCTGAAATCGTCGCGTGAATGATTTGCTTGCCTGGGGGAATTTCCAATCCAAACCCTGTCCGAGTGAGACCCGATCCAATTGCAAGCACTAGGTCTGCTTCGCCTAACCAGCGGAATACGGGTTTTGGAGCCGTCCGGTTCGCCGAACCCAGTGCCAAGGGATGATCGTCGGGAAAAGCGCTCTTTGCTTGCATCGTAGTTATGACGGGAATCTGCGCAAGATTCACGAATTCCTTGAGCTGTTGTGTTGCGTCGGCGTAGAGAACGCCTTGGCCCACCCAGAGAACTGGATTGCTGGCTGCCAGTAATGACCGGATCGCATCCTTGACATCATTGGCATTGGGTTGGGAGAGTAACGGTTTGATGGGGCGATATTGCGCAGCCTCTTGAGGAACCTCGCGCGAAAGCACGTCGCCATGAAGCTCAACAACCACTGGCCCCGGCCTTCCCTGCTTTAATGATTGAAAGGACCTCCGCATTTCCCGAACGATGCGATTGGGTTGGTCGATTGATATCGCTAACTTAGATACGTTGGAGTAGTTCCTGACTGCCGAGAAATTGGGTGCGACGTCGTAGCGGCCAATTCCGCTGCCGCCAGGCAAGAAAAGTAGCGGAACTGCGTCTCCCCACGCCTGAGCGATTGCTCCGAAAGAGTTCTCCACTCCGGGTCCGGATTGCGATGCGAAAACGCCGATTTTCCTGCCTGCCATTTGTCTCGAATAGCCATCCGCTGCATTGATGCCCCCTCGCTCTTGACGAAACACGATAGGACGGATACCCACACGTGCACAAGCTTCGATCAAGGGATTATCGGGAAAGCACGCCATCCATTCGACTCCCTCTAGTTTCAAGCAGTCCGCTACAAGTTCGTAACCGTTCATCGATTTCTCCCGTTTGATCCGCTCCTGCAGTTGGGGCTAAAGAGATATTTTGCGCATGAGTTCGAAAGTGGAGTTGTAGAACCCTGCGCGTTCAACAATAGTGATGCCTAGCTCCAGACACAATTCGGCTCACAATAGCAGCGCGCAGGGTAGCCGTGGTCAAGTAGTTCCCAGAACGCGAAACTCAGCGATCGGTGCTCCAAACAACGACATTGGCCCCAACAAGAAAGAGCATCGTGCCGAATTCAGCTTGCAATATGTTGAACGTAGAAAACGACGTCGCAAACAAACACGCTCCCGCCACTATGAAGAGTACTCCAACGAGCCCCCACAACGCACGAGTGTTGATTCGTCTAACAACCAAAGTGACCAAAAGTCCGAGTGTCGCCAATGCTCGAAGTCCACTTCGAGCATTCCAGTTGCTTGAATTCAACCTGCTTGCGTCCATCATGCAAACTCTACTTTCATGTTACGACGAATTCCCGCTCTAGACCAACTGGGCAAGTATCAGTAATTCGAACCAATAGTGGTAACGCTAGACGCTTGAGTGCGAAGGATGACAGAAATCTTGGTGGACAACTCTAGCACCAACACCAGCAAATCAGACCGCCTTTAGAGCTGCCCCTGCATGCTATCATTCGCCACTAGCCGAATCGCTCGGTTTACTCGATATTTTACTATACAAAATACCATATGAATTCCTACGACCCCTCGGTAGTGGAGGCAAAGTGGCAGAATCGTTGGGAAGAACGTGGAACCAACCTCTTCAGTAAACAGCATCTGTTAGCTGCGCCGGATCCGTTCTACAACTTGATGATGTTTCCCTATCCGTCCGCGGAAGGGCTGCACATCGGCAACATCTACGCATACACCGGCGCAGATGTACAGGGTCGCTTTCAACGGCTCAATGGCAAAACGGTGTTCGAACCCATAGGTTTTGATGCGTTTGGAATCCACTCGGAAAACTTTGCGCTCAAAACGGGCACCAACCCCAACGAACTCATTCCTAAGAACATCGAGAATTTCGCTCGACAACTTCGTCGTTTCGGTGGAATGTACGATTGGAACCACACAGTCGATACGACGGACCCCGCGTACTACAAGTGGACGCAATGGATATTCGTAAAGCTCTACAAGGCTGGTTTGGTCGTCCGACGCAATGCGGCTGTCAATTGGTGCCCCCAGTGCAAGACCGTTCTAGCAAACGAGCAAGTGATTGACGGGCTTTGTGAACGATGTGACGCGTCGGTTGAACAACGTCAACTTCCTCAGTGGTTTTTGCGGATCACAAACTATGCAAAACGCCTTCTCGAGAATATTCCAAAACTGGACTGGTCCACCACTACCAAAGTGGCGCAAACCAATTGGATTGGCGCTAGTCAGGGGGCAAATGTGCTCTTTAGGGTCGCTGGACTCGATGAAGCAATTGAAGTATTTACGACCCGACCAGACACTCTGTTCGGCGCAACATACATGGTATTGGCTCCGGAGCATCCACTAGTAGAGAGACTAACCACGACCGAACAAAGAGAGGTCGTGAAGCACTATGTCGATAGCGTCCAGCATCAGGATCTCGTTGAACGTCAAAAGCTGGACCGCGACAAAACAGGCGTTCCTACGGGCTCAGATTGCATAAATCCCGTCAATGGACACGCAATTCCCATTTGGATTTCCGACTACGTGCTGGCGGGTTACGGAACCGGTGCAATCATGGCAGTGCCCGCACACGACCAACGCGACTTCGAATTTGCGAAGAAATTCGACTTGCCGATTCGAACCGTTGTACAACCCGACCAAGACGGTTCGGAGGTTTATGTCGAGCAGGCATACCAAGGGGAAGGAATTCTTGTAAATTCCAACGAATTCGATGGTTTGGCGAGCCAAGCAGCCAAGAAAGAAATCGTCGCAAGCCTAAACGACAAGGGGCTTGGTAGCGAGACGACCACGTATAGACTCCACGACTGGTGCATTTCCCGTCAAAGGTATTGGGGGCCTCCCATACCCATTATTCACTGCAATTCGTGTGGTCCCGTGGTAGTCGACGAAGACGACCTTCCTGTACGCCTACCCTATCTTGAAGATTTCAAGCCTGATGAAACCGGAGAAAGCCCTCTCTCAAGGGATGCGGAATGGTGCAACGTAGCCTGTCCTTCATGTGGCAAGCCAGCTAAGCGTGAGACCGATGTTTCCGACACTTTCTTGGATAGTGCGTGGTATTTCCTGCGCTACCCATGTACGGACGATCCAAACAATGCTTTCGATTCAAGATTGCTGGAGAAATGGCTACCAGTTCACTCCTACATTGGCGGAAACGAACACGCGGTTCTGCACCTTCTGTATTCGCGATTTCTCACAATGGCCCTGCACGACTTCGGACACCTGGAATTCGAAGAGCCCTACAGGAAGTTCCGCGCTCATGGATTGTTGATACGCGACGGGAAAAAAATATCTAAGAGCCGAGGCAACGTCATCGTTCCTGATGACCTCATTGTGGAATACGGAGCTGACACAGTAAGAATGTATCTGATGTTTCTTGGTCCCTTTGAGCAAGGTGGTGACTACCAAGAACATGGAATTCAGGGACCTCGGACATTCCTGAATCGCCTTTGGCAGTCTGTTTCCGAAGCCGTGGACGAACCCATTGATCCCAAAGTGGAAAAAGAATTGCACCGAACAATCAAGCAAGTCTCGAACTCGATTCACGACCTTCGATTCAACACCGCCATTGCAAACATGATGGAGTACTTGAATGTGGTCAGATCGGGCGGACGACAGCCACGCCGTTGCGAAGTCGAGCCCCTAGTGATCATGGTTGCACCTTTCTGCCCGCACATAGCCGAGGAGCTTCACGAACACCTCGGACATTCCGAAAGCATTTTCGATTCCGCCTCATGGCCAGCATTCGATTTAAAGCTCCTTGAAGCCGAGGAAGTGGAAATAGCGGTTCAAGTCAATGGCAAATTGCGTGCAACGATTCGTTGCCCGACGAACGCATCCGAAGACGAAGTGGCTCAACAGGCACTGAAACATCCCAACGTTTCACGTTATACAAACTCCGGAACGATCAAGAGGCGAATATTCGTACCTAGCCGAATGCTAAGTTTCGTAGTTGCTCAATAGCGGACTTTCACGTCGCATGAACACGCGCCAGCTGACAAAGGTAGCACTCGGCCTCTCAGTTCTTCTACTGGTTCTATACGGCTGCGGCTTTCAATTGCGAACCACCAGCCTATCGTCACAGGTTGCAAGCGTTGAGGTCTCAAGCATTGAATCTCCTCGAATTGCGAGCGCGCTGGAGCGAGGCTTGTCAAGACTGGGAATTGGTGTTGAGTCAGTGGAAGCGCCTGATGTTCGCGTTCATATATACGAGCACGAATTCCTGCAGGCAGGCTCTCTGTTCATACCAAGGGGCGGATTGGTCGAGTATGAAATTACTTTGGAAGTGCACATTGGAATCGAGGTAGCAGATGAGCAGGAAGAACCACTAAATACGGTGCTTACCGAGGCTCAGCGTGTCGCAGTCAATGCCGAAAATCTACTGTCGACATCAGCGGAGGATGAAGTAGTACGCCAAGAATTGGTTGACAAAATAGTTGACTCAATTATTCGACTAATCGCAAGCGTCGTTTCCCAACCTTCCACTGATTCGCCATGAGACAATTCACGCCGGGCGGCAACCGGCATCATTCGCCCAGCGCTTTGAGTAAGTCGAGTCGATGGAAATAGAAGCAAACAAGCTGAAGTCATCACTGGATTCCGGCCAACTCGCCCCACTTTACTACATAGCAGGAACAGAAATTCTGCTTGTCCAGGAGAGTGCTCAAGCCATCATTGAGGCTGCAAACCAAGCTGGGTTCGATGAAGTCGTCCGAACAGAAGTTGGATCCAGAAAAGACTGGGATGGCGTCCTTGTTGACGCTGCAAGTCCATCGCTGTTTGCGGAAAAAAGGCTGTTTGATGTGACTATGACAACGAACACCATAGACAAGGAGTCTAGCGCAACAATCAAAACCTATCTAAGAGATCCGGATCCCAATGCGATACTGCTCGCTAGGGGCAAGACTTTCACCTACCAACACAGGTCGTTGGCTTGGTTCAAAAATTTAGTTGCCAACGCTGTTGTTGTAATTGCCGAACCACTCTCGGGCCCCCAATTCAATCGGTGGCTAGATGCGCGAGCGAGAGCTTTTCGATTGAATCTGTCCGACGAAGCAATCGACGAGCTAGCTAACCTGACGGACGGTAATCTTCTGGCAGCACACCAGGAACTTGAGAAACTCGCCTTGGTGTTTCTGAATTCCACCGAAGTGATCGGCATCGACTCGTTAACCAAATTGAACTGGAGCACGGGCAATACGTTTGGATTGATCGATGCAGCGACTCAAGGCCAAGCGGCCATGGTTGGAAAGATCTTGAAGGCGGTGATTCGCGACGGAACGGATCCACTGAGTGTTGTTGGGTTAATAGCTCTGCAACTTCGACGCATGCACGCATTTGTGCTTGGAGAGCAAGCACGCTTGCCCCGTCGCCTACAGGCTGCCAGCAGGAGAATTGGGCGGGAAACTCTAGAGAGTCTTCTTATTGAGTGTTCCCATGTCGATAGTCAACGAAAAGGGGTGCTAACTGGCGACCCGTGGCAATCCATTCAAGCGTTACTCTTGGCGATGTCTGGCAAACCAGAAATCCCACTAGTAGAGACGACAGTTGCCTGGCGCACAATTGACTACGAATCCTAGAACTACGCACTAATTGATTTTGGTTTGCGCTTCGGAGCCCTGCGCGACTAGCACCAGCCGGTTGTCAGCTTTGCTCAATTGCGTAATGGATGCATTGTCAGGCCGAAAAACAATGAGCTCGGTAGATCCAAGAGCCGCTCCCACCAGAACATTTATGGCGATAAAGTGAGAGAAAATCACATGATCGGCTGAAAAATCCAGTGCAGCCTCAATCATCGTATTTCGCCAGCCCAATAATTCATCCGGTAAATCCATCCACTTGCCATTCATTACCTGGCGCAACCAAAGGGCACGTTTATCCAGACCAAGCGAAGGAGGAGATGGAACTTCTGCAAACCGGTCGTCAATCTGAGGGGTAATGTCCCACAAGTCGGCCAATGGTTGCGCCGTTTCCCGTGCTCTAGCCAATGGACTTGTCAATATCGGCAATGGGCCAATGTTCTTGAGGAGTTCAGCAGAGCGATGCGCCTGACTTTGGCCCAGTTCGCTCAGACCCGGATCGAGATGTTGAGCGAATGTAGCCGCGGCTTCGCCGTGTCGCACTATGTATAGAAAAGGCACCTGTCTTGAAGTCCCGTGTTGGTCTATCGGGGATTTCTGCGAATTCCCTCACACAAAGGGAGCATTCGTAAAATTAGCACGCTATTCAAGCGGTCATCCTCAATATCCGTCGGGACAAACCAGTGGGCAGACACACCAATAAGATTTCAGTTGACGGGCACGAATCCGGCCTAAGTCCCGACATGGTACCGGATACAACAGTCGACGCTCAAGAGCTCTTCAATCTTGAGCACCCGTTAACTGTTCCAGCCTTCAGCAAGCGCACAGACTATGTGCCGCTATTTGATGAGGGCTACCGATTCGATCCCCACACGACTCTCGCCATTCTTGCGGGATTTGCCCACAATCGTCGAGTCATGATTCAGGGATACCACGGTACAGGCAAGTCCACTCACATAGAGCAGGTCGCAGCAAGGCTCAATTGGCCCTGCGTGCGCGTAAATCTAGATAGCCACATTAGCCGCATCGACTTGGTTGGAAAAGATGCAATTGTTATAGAGGATGGCAAGCAAGTAACGGCATTCAAGGAGGGAATACTTCCCTGGGCACTGCAACATCCGACTTGCATAGTGTTCGACGAATATGACGCCGGTCGCCCCGACGTGATGTTTGTAATCCAGCGAGTGCTCGAAGTTGAGGGAAAGCTCACTCTACTTGACCAAAATCGAGTCATTACACCTCACCCATGGTTCCGCCTCTTCTCCACAACAAATACGGTGGGGCTTGGCGACACGACTGGTATGTATCACGGTACACAGCAAATCAATCACGGCCAGATGGACCGCTGGAATGTTGTAGCTACTTTGAATTATCTGCCCCACGACGTTGAAGTGGACATTGTGTATGGCAAGGCGAAGTCGTGGCAAAATCGCAATGAAGGACGCAAGACCATAGCGAACATGGTTAGCGTTGCCGACCTTACTCGCAAGGGCTTCGTTAATGGCGACGTCTCCGTAGTTATGTCTCCTCGAACCGTGCTGACTTGGGCTGAGAATGCCGAAATATTCAACGACATTGGATTTGGATTTCGCGTAACCTTTCTCAATAAATGCGACGAACTAGAAAGGCCTATCATCGCTGAGTACTATCAAAGGTGCATGGGAGACGATCTAGGCGATGCGACATCCCAACTTACTGTTAGGTCCTAGTCCGTTACCTTATGTCGGAAGAGCATTCCGAAAATCCGCTTGAGCCCTTCAAGCGTGCAATGTCCGCCACGATTCGAGCCATCGCAGAAAACGACGAGCTTGACGTAAGTTTCAGCAAGGGAACTGCCTCGTTGCAAGGCAACTCGGTCCGCGTACCAACTCCAGACATCGGATGTTCCGACGAAGACTTGAACGTGGTACGCGGAATCGGCGATGAGATGGCACTGAAACTTCGCTATCACGACGAATCGCTCTACCGCAAAACCTGCCCTTCAACAGGTCCAGCGCAAGAGCTATTTCAGTGGGTTGAAGACGCGCGAGTAGCATCTCTGGGATCGTTGCGAATGGAAGGCGTCGCGAAGAATCTAGATGCCTCTTTGGAAGCCATTTGTAAACAATCCCTGTTTGACCGCATCACGGCAGAGACCGAAGCTCCATTGGGTGTCGCCGTTGGACTGATTGTGCGCCAACAATTGACGGGGCGCAAATTGCCCCCTGCCGCTGAAAATGTTGCGCAGTTCTGGCGAGAGTACGTGCAGGAACAAGCAGGGAAGGACATTGCCAGACTTGAGGATTGCATTCAAGACCAGCAGGTGTTTTCCTCACGCTGTCGAGAGATACTGCTGGATCTTGGACTCATTCCTGAGTACGAAGACCAACCAGAATTCATGGAAAACGAGCAAGAATCTCAATCCAGCACCGAGGACGAAGGCGAGCCTGACTACTCGGCGGAAGATGTGGTTCTCGACGACGACTTCGACAGCGATGAGGACTCTCAAGGAGAAACCACAACAGTCGAAATGGATGCCGACATGGACACCTCTGAATTGGGCAGCGACGCTGAAGTTGAAGACTCGCTACTTGCGAACGTCGATGACTCCGGCAACATCAAGGTCAATGTCGACTACCAGCCATTTACCACTGAATTTGATGAAGTAGTTAACGCAGAGGAACTGTGCGATGCAGAGGAGTTAGCGCGGTTGAGAGATGTGCTAGACAGACAGCTTTTGCCGCTAAAGCACGCCACAGCAAAGCTAGCAATTCGCCTGCAACGCCGATTGATGGCGATCCAGAATCGAACGTGGGAGTTTGATCTTGATGAAGGAATGCTGGATTCTTCCCGACTAGAGCAGGTAATAGTGAATCCGATGCATCCGCTTGCTTTCAAGCAGGAAAAAGAACTGGAGTTTCGTGACACGGTGGTAACAATGCTCATCGACAGCTCCGGTTCAATGCGAGGAAGATCAATTGCAATTGCGGCAATGTGCGGGGACATCCTTGGACGTACATTAGAACGGTGTGCCGTACGCGTCGAGATTCTTGGCTTCACCACAAGCGCATGGCGTGGAGGACAGTCTCGCGAGGAATGGATAAACGCCGGCAAACCAGCCAATCCGGGCAGGCTGAACGACTTGCGGCACATTGTCTACAAAGATGCCGATGTCCCGTGGCGTCGATGTCGGCGACACCTCGGCCTAATGATGCGGGAGGAAATGCTCAAGGAGAATATCGATGGCGAAGCTCTGATTTGGGCGCATAACCGGCTTGTAGGGCGCAACGAACAGCGTAAGGTCCTAATGGTGATTTCGGATGGACTGCCGGTAGACAATTCGACATTGCTGGTCAATCCCAGCAACTACTTGGAGCAACATCTGAAGTATGCAATAGAGATGATTGAAAAACACTCGTCGGTTGAACTCATCGCAATTGGAATTGGACACGACGTTACCAATCACTACAGTAGAGCGGTAACAATCACCGACGCGGAGCAACTTGGTGGCGCAATCACCGATCAGCTGGCTGCACTTTTTGATGTTCAGACTTGACCGCTTTCACAATGCCCGAACCGCCATATGGCGATTCGTTACATTTGCCGTATTGCTTACGTCTCTATTGACATTGGACACCATGGCGGACACAGAGCCGCAATTAACCACAATTGCGTTTGGCTCGTGCGCCGATGACGAGTTTCCGAATCATCCAATTTGGACTGCCATTGCGGAAACCCGTCCCGATGCCATGATCTTCATGGGCGACAACGTCTACTTGGACAAGGTAGAGGTCCTCGCCAGCGGCACTACAAAAGGCTTCGAGCCCGACTATCAGCGACTGGCCAACAGCGATGGGTTCAAGCGACTCCGCGAAGTAACTGAATTCCACGCAACCTGGGACGACAACGACTACGGCGCGAACGACGGAGGGCGTGAGTTTGAACTACGAGAAACATCGCAACAAGCCTTTTTCAATTTTTGGGGAGTTGATCCCGAGAGTGATCGATACAAAACACCAGGCGTGTATGGAACCGGTTGGATTGAGTCCGATCAAGGAAAAATTCAAATCATCCTGACGGATTCTCGGTACTTTCGCTCCGCAATTGAAGTAGGTCCGCCCACTGTGAAGTGTCCCTTCAAGAATATAGTCCCAACTGACGATCCAGAAGCGACCATGTTGGGCAAAGAGCAGTGGCGGTGGCTAGAGGATCGTTTGACCGTCGATGCCGACCTGCACATACTTGTGTCGGGAATTCAGGTCGTAGCCAACGAGCATTGCTTTGAGCGATGGGGTGCTATGCCCAGCGAGAGGCAACGATTGTTGAAGGCAATAGACAATGCTAGTGGACCAACTATCATCTTGAGTGGCGACCGGCATCTTGGCGAAATATCGCGATTGTCAGCCCAAGACTCCGGTCTGGGCCACGACATCTACGATACCACTTCTAGTTCGTTGTCGTCGTCATCGGGATTTGGGGAGGGTGAACCCAACAGCTTGAGGGTTGGAGACAACGTGCGTGTCAACAACTTCGGTCTAGCCAAAGTCGACTTGGCGAATTCCGAAGTTGCCATCGAACTTCGCGACCAGAAGGGAACGGTGTTGCGTTCGGTTACGATTCAGTTGGGCGAGGAACCGAACCTCTAGGCCGCTTGAGTCGCGACCACCAGCGTTATAGCTAAGCCACTACCTCAAACTGCGTAAGCTCGGGAGGTCCCGACATGACTCCTGCAAACTTGGATCCTGCCGCTCTGAAGTGTTCGCTTTGGCCGTGGGCGGCAAGTGCTTCTTGGTCGTCATATATTTCCATGACCGTGTAGCCCGTATCGTTCTTGACCAACGTGTACAGACGATTTCCAGGCTCGTTTGATCGCACTTGTTCGATCAGCCCCGTCATAACCTGCTCGAACTCTGCTTCCTTGCCTTCCGCAACCTTCAGTTTTGCCAACAATGCAATCATCTATTGTGCTCCTCACTAAAACCAAAACGGATCAGCCACCCACGGGGCAACCGATCTCGTTCCAGACTGGGAAATTGATGGGATTCCGTTGTCCCAAGCCTAGTTAGGCCCGGGACAACGGAAAGATTTAGATCATCTACGCCATGTAACCCGTGCGTAGTAGTAGCCACCATTGAATCCATAGGGCGATTGCTCGGCATAGAGCAATCCCGCCACTTCCCCAGCGGGATTCTCGGAGGGATAGACATCAGTAAGATTCTGCAGCCCGCCGGTTACTGTGAAATTGTCGTCGACTTTGTACTGTAGTTCCGCGTCGAACAACATTCCACGATCGGGGTAGTAGGCTACCGAGCCGTCGTTTGTGGGAGCATCGTAGTGTTCCCCAAAGAGACGTAGCCTCAACATCGCGGTCCAAGGTCCTTGGACATGGTTCCACGTAGCCGTTATCTTCATATCCGGTTGTCCGTCTTCAATTTGCTTTCTCCGGTTCTCGGAAGTGAACTCAGGATCGAATTCTTCGAGTTCTACATCACCAAAGTTAGCTGCTACAGTAACAGTTGAATTGCCACCACCTACTTCGAACGGATATGTCGCAACCACGTCGACGCCTGAGGACCGTAGCGTCTGCTGATTGGAGAAGAAACGTACACTCGAAAAACTCGTTGCATCGGCTACACCTGCCGCTAACAGAGCTGTGATGTCCGCTTCTGTAAGGTTGAATCGACTCGTAAACGCAATGCGGTCTTCAACTTCGATGTTGTAGTAGTCAACTGTGACGTCTACGTCGTTTACGGAAGAAACGACTCCAATTGTGAAATTTATGGACTTTTCTGGAGTGAGAGCCACTGCGCCCTTTTGCTGGGCGATGGGGTTCGTTGGCGGCAACGTTGCGATGTCCGCTAGCGCACCCATGTTGAATTCCGTCGTAACGTTTCGCAGGTTCGCTTGACCTGCGGTAGGTACACGAAATCCCGTACTAACTGCTCCCCGTACAGCAGTGTCAATGTTAATCTGATAGCGCATTGCTACCTTGCCATCCAAGGTGTTGCCGTAGTCCGGATAACGTTCGAAACGCAAAGCACCGCCCAGCAGCAACTCGTCCGAAATGTCCGACTCTAAGTCGATGTAAGCTGCTTGAGAGTCAACGGAATTGATTCCAGCATCGGTTGGTGGGAACCCTGGGAAACCATTTGCGCCAACTCCAAAGCCCTGCGCGGCAAGACTGGGATTGATGTGGAAGGAATTGGGTTCACCGTTCGTAATCCGAAACATTTCTGTACGGACTTCCAAGCCCCAAGCAATGTTGAGCGGAATGCCGTTGTCCAGCATCCGCTGCTTGGACATGCCAAAATTAAACACACGGTCGGTCTCGGTGTAGGCGCCTGACTCGTAGTGGGTGGGAATATCGTTCCGTAGCGTCAGCAATTGTGGATTTATAGTGTTGTAGATATAGAACAACGCATAGCTACGTCCAACGCTGGCGCTGGCGTCGTAATACCATCCGTTCTCAAGGTATCCACGGACACCCCCCGCTATGCTCAAATCCGCAATTTGACCGCCAAAGTTGGGTGTGAACCCGCCGGGAAACTTTTCGATTAGCGAATAGCAATTGGGATTGGAGCGCAGACTAGAAAGAACTGCTGCATCTGGAACATCGTTAACAATCGGTACTACCGGACAGTTGCCTGACATGTCGCCAGTCAAATCAGCTACTTTGACAGTTGGGACACCATCAACTACTGGACCTCGAAACACACCGTTTCGCGTATGTGGATTCCTGTAGTAGAACCCGCCTACAACTTCACGTTCGGACCAGTTTCCAAAGGCATAGGCCTCAGAATTGTCAGTAATCTCTATACCAAAATTGCCGAAAATCTTGAAATCGTCGTAAACATCGGGTGATCCCCAAATTTGTGCCGCTGGTTGTCGTACGTGTGTGTTACCCGCGTTGATCAATGCCTGTGCATCGCCTCGTTGCGTACTTCGACTGGTTGCCCCATTCTCCTTCCATTCAAAGCTGAAGTTTGCAAAGCCCAAATCCGACATGGGAAGACCGATGTTTGCTGCGACGGACAGTTGTCCCCCGTCTCCTTCGTAGTGCTGCCCCATCTTTGCATCGACAATGATTCCGCTCGAGTCGTTTTTGAGAACGAGGTTTATGATTCCCGCGATCGCGTCCGATCCGTATTGCGCGGACGCTCCATCTCTCAACACTTCTATTCGCTCAAGGGCGATTGCAGGTATTGCAGAGAGGTCTGGTGCTTGTGAACCACCGGCCGCGCCCGACCCTAGCAGTGCAATCACCGCGGCACGGTGTCGTCGCTTGCCGTTGACGAGCACAAGTGTCGCGTCGGGAGCCAACGAACGAAGCATTGCTGGTCGAATGAACGTCGCCGCATCGCTAATGGGTTCTATGCCCACGTTGTAGGACGGGACGAACGTAGACAGCAACTCATCCATATCGTTGGCGCCGTAACTGAGCAGGTCTTCACCCGACAAAACGTCAACTGGGACAGGAGAATCCGCGGCTGACCGGTCTAGCCGTCGCGAACCGACAACAATGATCTCTTCAATCTCCTCGCCCGCGGCGGAGGCCGTCTGATTCCCCGCAGTTTCTTGTTGAGCGGAAGCTGCGCCCCACATTAGGAGCCACGGCGTGGTCGCCGCAAGTATGAAAGTGCGCACCTTGTTCATACAAAGTTCCTCTTGGCTACCTATTTATTGGGTGACTGAATAGTCGGCGCCATTATAAGGAACTAACAAGTAGTTGACAAATAATAATTTTTCGTGGCCTTTCGAGGCCAAGAAAATTTAGGTCGTTTTAGTCAACCATGGCTGATGGAATTTGAGAGCACTCATATTGCTTACGCTACTTCTGCAGCTTCTTCTTCATACAAGTAACAAGCCACCTGCCGGGCATGGCTCTGTTGCTCCACAGAAATGAGCTTTGGCGTCTCCATGCGGCACGATTGCATTACATGTGGACACCGGTCCGCAAAGCGACATCCAGGCGGTATGTTCACAGGCGAGGGAATCTCACCTTGGATGCGCGTTGAGACTCGATCCCGTTCATGGTTGGGGTCTGGCTCCGGGTTCGACTCAATCAACATTTGGGTATACGGATGCTTTGGATTGAAGAAAACCTCGTCCGCAGGTCCAATTTCAATTACAGCGCCAAGATACATGACCGCAATACGGTCGGAAACATACCTGACCATCGATAGGTCGTGAGCTATAAAAAGCAATGTAAGTCCGAGCGAATCCTTCAGTTCTCCCAGCAGATTGACGACCTGAGCTTGAACAGAAACGTCCAACGCCGAAATTGGCTCGTCGCACACAACGAAGTCTGGTTCGAGAATCAAGGCGCGAGCAATTCCTATGCGCTGCCGCTGCCCTCCAGAAAATTCGTGGGGGTATCTAGCCATGTGGTCGGCATTCAGACCTACACGAACCAGCCAATCCGCAGTTGCATCGCGGATTTCCCTGCTTGACTGATCCGTATGGAGGCGCAATCCCTCACCTACTATCTCCCCAACCGTCATGCGAGGATTCAACGACGAATAAGGATCCTGAAAGATCATTTGCATCCGATTCGCGTACTTTTGAAAGTCTCCTGCGGTATATCTTTGAGGAAGCAATTCACCGTCAAAGGTGACACTCCCTGACGTCTTGGAGTGCAGTCCAATGACCGCCTTGCCGAGTGTTGACTTGCCAGAACCGCTCTCTCCGACCAAACCAACAATTTCCCGCTCTTCAATGTCAACGGAGACTGAATCGACCGCGTGTACGAGCTGTCCTCGACCAATGCGAAAGTGCTTGGTCAATTGGCTGACTTCCACAAGAGGTTTGCTCACGCCGAATAGACCTCCGGAACGCGAACGGAACAATCTTCATGGTGGAGCCAGCATCTGGAACCGTGCGAGTCGGAGACCTTGAAGGAATCGGGCCGATTGTTCACACACACCTCCATCGCATAGGGACAGCGAGCAGCATAACCACACCCCGAAGGGGGAGAAAAGAGATCGGGCGGGCTTCCCGGAATCGGCATCAAGCTTTGTTGGACGTCGCGACGATTCGTCGGCATGGCTGATGTCAGTCCAAGCGTATATGGATGCGCAGATTGGTAGAAGATTTGGTCGACCGATCCCGACTCCAAAATCTCGCCTGCATACATAACGACAACATGGTTTGCCATGCGGGCTACGACACCCAAGTCATGAGTAATCAAGATCAAAGCCATATCGTTTTCGCGTTGAAGGTCGAGAACAAGGTCAAGGATTTGAGCTTGTATCGTGACGTCTAGTGCAGTTGTCGGCTCATCGGCGATTAGCAAAACTGGGTCGCAGGCTATCGCCATGGCAATCATCGCTCGCTGCAGCATTCCACCCGAGAACTCGAAGGGATACTGTCGTGACCTCTTCTCCGCCTCTGGAATGCGCGTGAGCTCTAGCAGTTCAACCGCTCGTTGCATCGATTTCTTGGATGACATGCCACGATGCACCTTTAGTGGTTCGGCGATTTGTGCACCGATAGTCATCGTTGGATTTAGAGACGTCATGGGATCCTGAAAGATCATTCCAACCTTGTTGCCGCGAATGTCTTTGCCATCGATAACTCGGCTACGAAGGATGTCGTGTCCGTCGAGAGTAGCTGTTCCCTGGGTTATGCGTCCCGGAGGCATAGGAATGAGACCCATGATGCTCTGTACCGACACAGACTTTCCGCAGCCGGACTCGCCTACGATAGCTAGTGTCTCTCCGCGTTCCACGCTAAAGCTCGCACCTCGAACCGCATGCACGATCCCGCCGTACGTCGTGAATTCGACGTACAAATTGGATACGTCAAGCAATGCCACGGCTACTCACCGTACCGCATGCGAGCATCCAGCGCGTCGCGCAGACCATCGCCTAGCAAGTTAAAGGCAAGCACTGTCACGCTGATAAACAATGCTGGAAATATCAGTTCGTGCGGCGTCGATTCCATTGTCTTGATGCCGTCGTTGCACATAGAACCCCACGACGCAGTAGGTGCTGTTACACCCATGCCAATAAACGATAGAAACGCTTCGGTGAAAATTGCGCTTGGAACCGCAAAAGTGAACGTAACAAGCACGACTCCCATGGTGTTGGGGATCATATGGCGCATGATCAGCCTGCTTGTATGGGTGCCCAGCAATCTGGACGCGTCTACGTAACCCTCTTCTCGAATCTTGAGGATTTCCCCACGCACCAACCTGGCAGCGCCCGGCCAACTCAGCAAGACTAGCGCCACCAACATCGGCAGGATTCCACTCTCACCCGGACCTATGCCGAACAGCAATTTGAACAGAATCATGAATAAGAGAAACGGCAAGGCGATAACGAAGTCAGCAAACCGCATAAGTACGTGATCTAGGTTTCCGCCTAGAAAACCAGCGATGCTCCCGTATACCACGCCGGCAATTACAAACAGAAACGGCGCGACGATTCCAATGAACAAGGAGATTCGGGCACCCTCCATCAGCCTTGCCAACATGTCACGACCAAGATAGTCAGTTCCAAAGGGATGCAGTGGAACATGAATCGTCGATCCTACCGACAGCGATTCGGGGTTGGATACGTAGCCCCGTTCGATTGCATTGGCAACCGTAGTAGCAAACACGGCTTCGACTTCAATAGTGGTCGCTTCAGGAAATTCCTCCCCGCGTTCGTCAAGAGCCACAACGGAGTACCAATAGGTTCGAGGCCTAATGTCGAGTCTGTCCTCAAAACTTACACTGCCATCGTGAACAGTTCCCAACGGCAGTCCCAATGGTTCTCCAGATTGCGGTTCCACAATCTGTCGGTATATGCGATAGCCTGATGCCACCGGCACCGGGTCCCAGACTAGTCGTACAAACGTTGTTGTTGCATCACCCACTATTTCTAAAGACCTTGGAGCCACGTAGTCTCCCTCGGGTGAGCTAGCAGAGACACCCGACCAAGGCTGATAGGGCGCAACGATCAAAGCTCGTCGGTCTTCCCAGGGCGGTTTCGAAGTTTGATCTAGATCTTGTGCGTGAGGGTCAATGCGCCAGAACACCGGTCCAACAAACGCAAACAACACCATGCCAACCACTACAAACAAGGACACGAATGCGCGCTTGTTGGCTTGCAGTCTCAACCAAGCATCTTGCCAATAGGAGAGCGACGGGCGAGATCTCTGCTCGACGTCAGCACCTAGTGAGACAGGTTTGAATGAAAGTTCGCTCATTCCAAACGTACCCGCGGATCGACTACTGCATAGAGAATGTCAACCAATATGACCATCAATACCAAAAACGCACCATAGAACACGGTTGTTCCCATGATTACGCCATAGTCGTTTTGTTGAACCGCCAAAACAAAATACCGGCCTAAACCGGGTATCCCAAATACGTTCTCAACTACAAAACCACCTGTCGTTATGCCCGCTATCGATGGACCCAAGACCGTAATTACTGGTAAAACAGCATTGCGTAGTTGATGCCTCGAAAATATCTGTGCAGTTGGCACTCCCTTGGCTTTAGCCGTACGCACGAAATCTGATGAAACGATTTCCAACATTGAGGTCCGCATAAGCCGGGTTAGAAACGCCATCGTTCCAAGTCCCAGTACAAGCGCAGGCACCAGCATGTGCGCCACAGTTCCCCAACCGGCAACTGGCAGAACTTGAAAGCCTGCTATGTTGTTGATGGTGACAAGAGCCAACTGTCCAACCGTCGCAAATACGAACGACGGAACTGAAATACCCAATATGACAAGCAGAATGATGACAACATCGGGCCATCGATTGCGGTAGAGCGCAGTCAACGCACCCCACAGAATGCCTCCCACCCCAGCAATCACAATCGCGAGCACTCCCAGAATTGCGGACACTGGGAAATGGTCCCGAATGATGGCGTTGACCTCTCGGTTTTCCTCCGTAAAGGACAGCCCAAAGTCACCTTGAACCATGTTCCACATGTACAAGCCGTACTGCACCACTATTGGTTTGTCCAATCCCAGTTTCTTTTCTAGGTTCTCCCGAATTTCTGGTGAGACTGCCTTTTCGTCAGCCAATGGGTCACCGGGGAGGTTGTGCATTACAAAGAAAGTTGCAGTGGCAATGAACCAAACGGTAATTACCCCTTGCAGCAATCGCCAAAGTACGTAGCGAATCATGGCTTATTCGTTCTCTTCCTGAACGATGTACGCGCGTGTATAGTCAGGGTCGGTGCCCACCGCTCGGCGTGACACCCCTTTTACACGACTATCTGACACGTACACGCTGCCGCGTTCGTACTGGACCAAAATTGCAACGTCGTCGTGAAGAATTTTCTGAACTTGATCCATTGCCTCCATGCGTTCTACGGGATCGCTTGAGCTTTGAGCAATTGCTACGTGCTTATCTAGCTCGGGATTCTCGTATCGACCGCGATTGTTCGCGTTCCACGATGCAAAAAGGTCGCCAAACGTCAATACATCGTCGTAGTCGGGACCCCAGCCAGCGGCGACAATGTCGAAGTCACCCGAAGTCATTTTCGCCAGGCGCTGCTTGAAAATCTGCTTGTCAATTTTGACTTCGATCCCCAGCTTTTCCTTGTAGAGTCTTTGGTAATACTCCGACTGTTTGTTGGATACGGGATTGTCGCCCGTCAAGAACATCAGTGGCGGCAATTCGTCAAGTCCGAGCTCATCGAGAGCCATTGCCAAGTGTTCACGTGCTTTTACTTCGTCCTGTACAAACCTAGGGCCAGGATATTCATCTCGAAAAGATCCGTGTACACCTCTCAGCCATACTGGAAATATGGATTCTCCAGGTAGATTGCCTGGCAATTTCATTACCTTGTATACAAGCTCTGCAGGGTCGTGTACCAATTGCAAAGCCTTTCTTAGGTTGTAGTTAGAAGTCAATCGATCAGGGCGATGGTTCAGTTCAAGAAAGAAAACTGAACCGTCTACGTGCTCCTGAATTCGCCACCGATTCTTTAATGCCCGGTCCAAATTCTCCGAGTTCAAGCCTGCAAAGACTATCTTTCTGGTCGCAAATAGATTCAGAACCGCATTGGCATCGTTAAGAATGTATGCAAAGTCAATTGCATCGAGCTTGGTTTCGTCGCGATTCCAGTAGTATTCGTTCTTCTCCAATCGAACGCTAGCCCCGTGAACCCAACTGGCTATTCGAAACGGACCGTTGTAGATGAGATCCTCTGCGTCGGCACCGTATCGCCCACCTGTCGAAAGATAGAACTCCTTATTTATTGGATAGTAGGTGAAGAACGCAAGCAACTTCAAAAAGTATGGAGTTGCCTGCTCCAATTCGACTTCCAAGGTGAAGTCGTCTAGCGCACGGGCACCAAGTTCTTCGATTGGTAGTTCGCCTTCATTGATGCGCTGACCATTCTTAATCGGAAACAAAATGAACGCATATTGTGAGGCTGTTTCGGGGTTGACCGCAGTTTGCCATGCAAAAACAAAATCGTGTGCGGTAACCTGCGTACCGTTGCTCCAATAGGCGTCAGAACGAATCCGGAAGGTCCCTCCCAGTTCATCCAATTCCCAGGATTCCGCGATACCGGGGATTAGGTTGTTGTCCGGTCCAAAGCGAAGCAGTCCCTCCATGACGTGACCAAGCACCATGCCCGACACCATGTCTGTGGACCGTGTTGAATTGAGCTGTGGCGGTTCCGAGCTCAACGTCAAAGTTATGGTATTAGTCGCGTAGTCGACTGCGGAGGTGGATCGTGTGCCCGCTGCAGAATTCGCTGTTACTAGACCTAGCAATGCGAGAAGCACAACGAAAAAAAGTAAGCCGACTAACGCGTACTTAGCCAGTTGCCAGGCCGATCCGCGACTGACCTCTTCCTTGAATGGTTTTGCGGGCGGACTCGAAGGAATTAAGGTGTCCGACATGGTGGTGCCCTACTGAACGGTCCTAAGCAAATTGCTCACCACACGCTCCAAATGGACAAGCGAATTACACTCTTCCGCTTGGTGAACATACGGTGTGTACTTCCGCATGATAGCGTCTCCAGTGTTCCACGTGGTCCGTGACTCCGGATTCAGCCAAATCACTCGTTTGGACAGGTCGTAGAGCTCTTTCAGGACGCTTTGATGAGCGTCCCCGTAGTTATTGCGCGCATCTCCAAGAATTATGATCGTCGTGCGGTTGTCAATGTCGTTTGAGCACTTCTTTCGAAAATCGAGCAATGCTTGACCATAGTCGGTAGAACCGCTTCCGTAGTCTCTCAACGTCTTCGCAATTGCATCCTCAAGTGAATTGCGCTCGAACAGTTCGGTCACTTCACCCAAATCGGAGGAAAATGCAAACGACCGCACCTTTGGCATTACTTCCTCGAGGCTATACAAGAACATCAGCATGAATCGTGCATAGTTCGATACGGAGCCGCTAACGTCGCAGATTGCAAACACGTTTGGCCGGTCGACCTTGACGGATTTCCAATGAAGGTCGAATATGTTGCCGTCGTAGCTCATGTTGTGTCGCAACGTTCTAGAGACATTCAACACGCCGCGCTTGAACACTTTCTTTCTTCGGGAGTGCAGTGCTACCAGCTTCTTGGCCATTCGATACACAATTTCTTGTACCAGCCGAAAATTCCGGTGCTCGACGTTGGACAGCTTTACTTTTCTCAACAATTCCTCCCTCAGGCGTAGCCCCTGAGCGTCGGCATGCAATAGAAACTGCTTTTCGACATAGTCGCGCACCTGTTCTCGCAACCAGTCTTGTCGATGTCTAAGCTCGCGTCCAAGTCGCCGGATGGGAAGCTCTGCGCTTTCCTTTGAGGAGTTAATCTCTCGTTGCAGTTCCGCAAGCCCCATCTCATCAAGTATTCGGCGAGTGTATAGACCTTTTTGGGTAAATACTTGGATTTCCTCTAAACGTACTGCTTTGGCCGATTTGGCAACTTGCACATTGAGCTCAATTCGATCATTGCGCATCAGCAATTGCCCCAATCGCGAAGTCGGTTCTGCCAACGGACCGCGACCTAAGTCTTCAGAGTCTGTCTCATCCGTGAGTTCTTGGCTCGCGCCACCGCCGGTTCCTGCCCCCTGCGAACGACTTCCCGAACCCCGACCCTGACTCTCAGAGGAGGTAGCACCGTCGTCGCCGCGATCACCGTCGGTCTCGTCGCTCTTCGTTCGCTGCGCAGATATGTCTACAAAGTTGAAGAATTCCTCAAACGTGTTGTCGAAGGTCTCCTTTTCGTCTATGGTCTTGGGAAGCACCAAGGCAAGAGTGTTTTTGAGAAACTCTCTGTCTTGATATCCCGTTAGTTCAACTGCGCTCAGCGCATCCAATGTTTCTGCGGGAGAAATCCGCACTTCCGCCGTGCGAAGCGCTGAAATGAAGCTAGTTAGAGTGCGGTCCATGGCGGCTGGGCGGACCGTCGCAGTAGTCAGGCATTGACAGCCTTATGTGTGATCGAAGGAATGTCGGTGTTGATATTGTCAATATCCTCCTGGAACTTCAATATCACGTTCAATGTTTCTCGCACGAGGTCTGGATCAAGAGTTTCCGTGTGGAGGAGCAGCAGAGTTCGCGCCCAATCTATTGTTTCACTAATGGCGGGCACTTTTTTCAAGTCCATGTCGCGCAGCTCTTGAATAAACGCAACGAGCTGCTTGCGCAGCAATTCTGGGATTTCTGGTACGCGTGCATGGATGATTCGTTGCTCCAATTCCATGTCGGGAAATGGAATATACAAGTGCAAGCATCGACGTTTCAGAGCATCAGAAATTTCGCGTGTGTTGTTGCTTGTCAGGAACACCATCGGAGGCTCTCTAAGGGCTTTGACCGTTCCAATCTCTGGAATAGACACTTGGAAATCCGAAAGAATCTCCAACAGCAAGGACTCAAACTCGTGGTCGGACTTGTCGACTTCGTCGATGAGCAGAACGCAGCCTTGTTCTTCCTGCAACGCCTTCAGCAGCGGTCGCGGCTCCATAAACTCCTGAGAGAAGAAAATGTCGCCAAACTCGTGGAGCCGACCAACTGACTCCCTGAATCCCTGTGCACCCTGCAGGACTTCATCCAAGGTTTCTTTGAGCACTTGCGTATAAAGTAACTGCTTGCCGTATTTCCATTCATAGATCGCCTTGGATTCGTCCAATCCTTCGTAGCATTGCAGCCTTATCAGCGGCAACTGGAACATTTCTGCCGTAGTCTTGGCAAGTTCGGTTTTGCCAACGCCTGGTGGTCCCTCGATCAGAACAGGCTTTCTCAAGTGATACGCAAGGTATACGGCTGTTGCGATTTGATTGCTGCAGATGTAGCGGTGTACTTCGAGGTGATTCTTCAAAGAGTCCACTGACTCGGCGAGACGATCTAGTTCGTTCAATTTGCTCTCGGTTTTCGTAATGATGGTGCTATCCGCAATGCACTTCGACCGACTTCATTCGTCGGATTCGGTTGCTGCGGCTACAAGCCACGGAAATCTGCCGTGCGTTTTTCCATGAACGCAGCCACGCCCTCTTTGTGATCTTCCGTCTGACCACATCTAAGGTGGGTAACGGCTTCTTTCTCAAGCATTGTCATGAAGTCGGAGACAGACGACTGATTGACATTCTGTTTCATCCAGCGATAGCTGACAAGCGGTCCTTTAGCAATTCGTGCTGCGAGTTCGTGGACATCCTCCGAAAACGACTCCTCAGGCAATACTCGATTAACCAACCCTATGCGCAACGCTTCCTGGGCATCAATGATTTCAGGAAGGAAGAAAAGCTCCTTAGCTTTGGACTCGCCTAGCAGGCGGGTTAGCTGCCATGTTGTTCCAAAGTCGCCTCCCAAGCCCACATTGGCGAATGCCGTACCGAATTTCCCCTTTGTGGATGAGAAGCGAAGGTCGCAAGAAGCTGCAATTCCAAGGCCAGCTCCCACTGCATGTCCATTGACGGCAGCAATCGTCACTTTGGGAATGGTGTGAAGCAAGTAGGGAAACAGGTGCCGTTCCCGTTGGTGATCAACCGACCGCTCAAAAGTCTGCGGTTGGCCACTTGGATCTGTTCCACCCATACTACTCACGTCGCCTCCAGCGCAGAATGCCCGCCCTGCCCCGGTCACAACAATGGCACCGATGCCCGGATTCCGAACCGCATCCCCAAGTCGCCCAATCGCGGGAAAAGTCATATCGTCCGCGATGGGGTTTAGTTTGGACGGGTTGTTGAGGGTGATGGTCAATACCTTGTCCGAAACGTCGAACAAGATCGGATCGTCGCTCATGGGCTTATCCTACGTGCAGCGTCTTGTTGGAGACGCATTTTGCACAAAATGAGGGCATTCAACGCTTCGGGCAACGTCCCAAAGCTCCCCAACTCTAGAAGTCTAGCCAAATGCTAGAAGGTCATCCAGCCGCCCTAGCCAGTGCTTCCTCCTTCACACGCTTTCGCTCGGCCGCGAGCGAGTGATTGAATCCTGCACCGGGAGGCCAAACACCCGGGTCTGCCTTGACGTAGCGACACAGGTGTCTCGCGTGATCCGAAAGAGTCTCCCAAATCTCATGCGGCATGGTCTTGCCGCCGGCTTTACCAATCCACGGGGCACCATATTCAACATTGGGCAGTGAACGGATTTCACGACTCAGGTTTGGAGTTGCACCGTGCCACGCTCGATTGTCTCGGAACACCCCAGCGCCGGCTTTTGCCCCAACTAACGTACACATGCGCATCCACTCAGGCTCCTCTGTCGGGTGTGGAGGAGGTCTTACCGCCTTGTGACTTCCTGGAATCTGTCGTATAGGTCCGTTCTCCCAAGTCAGATCGCACATGACGAAATTGATCGTAATGATTGGCGGAGTGTGGTCGACGATCTCCCTCTGCGTACGGAGATCAATTTCATCGGTTCCCTCGCGATAACGCATCTCGACTCCAAGCTCCTCTGCTTGCTCGCGTCGCGAGATCGGAACGTTTTGGTGTTCTCTCAAGTCCATATGAAGGTGCTGGTATTCCACCGCTCCTGGCAAGCAAAGGTCGCCGCCAGCACCTACAACCTTGTACTCCGTATTGCCGAACAGAGCCGCAAGAATAGGAGTCGTGGTTGGCAGATCGACCATTGATGCCCAGACCGAGTCGTGCAGCATTTGACGAGATGCGGATGTCGTTCCGTAGCTGTAGCGATGGGGTAGACGACCCGTTTCAGTAATGTATTTTCGTCCGTCGTGACCGTTGGGTTCAAGAATCTGACGCAAGACTCGAGCGGAACCCTCTCGAAATCTGGCAAGCGTGTCGTCATCTAGAAGATCCTTGACCACGACAAAGCCATCTCTAAAGAAAATCCTCTTAGCCTTTTCTATTTCGTGCGGCTCACATATGTCAAGTCCGACATAGCCATTGTTGTTCTTGAGTTTTTCGCGCAACGCGCATATCTCGTCGTCGTCGTGAAGACGGCGAGAAGGCGAGTAGGGATCGGCAACGCCAAAATGTCTTTTCTTATCTCTGACAACACCACCCGACTCGTCGAGGGTCTCGTTTATGGGGGTATTAGCACACCAACCCACTTCCGTTTCGCCAAAAACCTCCATGCCATCTAGTTCGCTCATCGACTTTTCTCAGCCTTGCCCAAGCGTAAAACGAGCGTCATATGTTATTCGTGTCCAACAGCCAAATCAACAAATCACATCACGGCAGAATTCAGCGCCGCAGTAGCAAGTAGCGTCGTTGCACAATTCGGTCCTCAGCTCTACCAACCAAGACTCATTTGCCAGATTTGTCGTGGCCACCCAATATCGAAACTCGACAGCGGTGAAACCTAGCCCATCGAGAATGCATAGGGAAACTTAGTCACAGCCGTTCACACAGGTGGAAGTAGAGGTAGGATTCCTCACCAAAGGAATGAGGCTTCGAGAGGGCCTCGTTGCTTAGAGTCACGCGAAGACACATGCACGCCCGGAATCAATGACACTTCTAGTCACGTATAAGTAGACTGACCAATCTCTAAAGCCACATTGTGGTCTGTGAGCGGGGAGTACTATTCTGGCTTGTCGGCCTCGCCCTCATCCTTCGGCTGAATCGCGGATCGAGTGAGTCCCGCAAGGTCGCGTGCATCCAAGCCAATTTCCTTCAATAGCGCATCTATCAGGGGTGCCTGACTGCGATACTGCAAAGCACTTGCCACAACTTGGTCGGCTAGTCCGGACCTGCCACTCGAACCTTGTTCGCCGGAATTGTTTGTGCCGCCAAAACCACTCGCTCCGTCGAAGTGAACTATCTTGATGCCGTCAATGTTCTCAATGGGCTTGACTGATTCCCTAACAATTTCTGCCATGTGTTCGACGATTTTCAGCCGCACCTTCATGTCGACGATTGTGTTGCTCAGCAGGTTTTCGGCCTCATTCAATGCACGTGTACCGTCCGCATCGACCTCGTACCTTCGTTCTGCAACGTCAACTTTCATGCGTTCCGCATCTGCATCGCCTTGAGCTTCTATTCGAATCTTTTCGGCACTCGCATTCGCCAAAGTACGAATGGCTTCCGCCTCGTCAACGGCCGCATTCTTCTCTGCCTCCGCAGCAATCGTTACTTGGATTGCCTCACGTTCAGCCGCGCGTCGGGCGTTCACAAGATCCACAGACTTCTCGCGTTCTACAACTTCTATCTCCCGCGCGGTTACCACCATTTCCTCGGAGCGCGCAGCTTCTGAACGGGCGTGGTTGGCTTGCGTTTCCGCTTCGGATTGCGCCTTGGACTTCTCAGCGACAGCGATGTCGCGATCTTGGTTTGCCAACTCGACAGTCTTTTGCCTATCAACCTCGGTTGTTTCTATGGCGCGTTGACGTTCTATGTCACGTTGCTTTACTACCCGTTCGTTCTCAATTCGTTCTTCCTCGACTTGGCGTTTCGCAAGAATCTCAGCGAGTTCAACCTTTTGCCCAGCTTCGATCTGTGCTTCCTGGGCCTCGCGGTCTCGGTCAGCCTGCTCACGTTTGATTTCAGCAACTTGCGACGCACGACGAATTTCGATCTCGCGTTCTTGCTGAAGCCTGGCGTACTCGGCATCGCGGGCGATCTCTAAGGTCTGACGTTCAGTTTCAAGATTCTTCTGGTCAATCGAGACTTGCGTGTCTCGTTCAATCTCGTTTCGTCTCTTACGCTTTTCTTCGATTTCGGACGTGAGACGTGTAAGACCCGCCGCGTCAAACGCATTGTCTGGATTGAAGAATTCGCGATTTGTCTGGTCCAACCCCGTTAGGGACACTGATTCCAACTCGAGGCCGTTCTTCAAAAGGTCCTCGGACACTGCAACCTGAACTTTTTGGACAAAGGAGACTCGTTGCTCATGCAGGTCCTCCATGGCCATTTCTGCAGCAACCGACCGCAACGCGTCTACCAGTTTGCCTTCGACAAGCTCTCGAAGTGCATCAGGCATCATAGTTCGCTGACCAAGCGTCTGCGCTGCATTTGCTATTGACTCAGCGGTCGGCTGGACGCGTGTATAGAACTCGGCCAGAACATCGACTCTCATGCGATCATGTGTGATCAAAGCCTGTGCATCTTTGCGCTGGACTTCAAGTCGCATAGTGTTCATGTTGACCCGAATTACCTCGTGGAGAACGGGGAATACCAACGCGCCTCCATTCATGACTACCTTCTGTCCGCCTAAGCCAGTTCGAACAAAAGCGACTTCCTTGGATGCTCGACGATACAAGCGGGCGAGAATGAGGCCAATCGTCATGAGTGCGACGAGAATCAGGCCAACAATCAACGCTATTTCCATTAAATTGGCGAACATTTAGACTCCTGAAAATTTCCTTGAGTTTTGCGAAAAGTTAGTCGTCGGTTAGTGCTTCTGAAGTGTTTCTAACGCCGACGAATTGCGAACCAGTCTTTTGGATCAGAAGTACCGAGGAACCTCGTTCGAATTCTTCGTCCTTGTTATCCGGCTCGACCATGACGTAGTGGGAAAGACCATGTTGGTCCGTGAGTTTTGCTTGAGCGGGCATCCCTTTCCGTGCAGTGCCCAATGTGATCGTTGCGATGCGTCCTACAAATGTGGAAGAGTCGACGGCCGATGATTGATCCTTTGGAATGATCTTTGCGAAACCCTTTCCAAACACGCGAACTACAGGAATTGTGAGGACGAGGGGTGGAATCCATGCAATGCTTCCATGAAGAAGTACACCGAACATGCCATTGACAATCGCTTGCATTATGTAGCCTGAAAGACCAAACACAAGCAGGAACATTACAAGCAGAATCAGAAGTGGGACTTTTCCAATATAGAGCCAACCAAGGATTCTTGCTGGAAGGTTCGTAGGATTCGCGGTAATCTGGCGTATGCCGGTATCTCCGTAGTCTGGCCCCGATCCGCTTATGTCCGATTGAGGAACGTCCAAATCGACATCTGCGTCCGCGTCCACATCCGGAACGAGTGAGTCCAAAAAACTGAAAATGCCAGCACCAATCAGTGCCAAAACACCCTCTAGCACGGCGATGGCGAGCATAAGGCCAATTGCAGCAGCAAAGGGCCTATTCGCTGCCTCGAGTGCGAACTCAAGCACTGATTAACTTCCTAATCATTATTTGAACGGAATGCCTGCAAGCGCTCCTTGATGCGATTTTTGCGGGAGAGGTCTTCGAGCTCTGCACGCTTTGCCGCAGTGTGCTGATCGGGCGTATCGCTTGCGCTGGATATTCCGCCGGCACCTCGCATTGCACGGTCGAAAGCCCTTTCGGCATCGCGTACATTGTCCCCAACACTGGATCCTGCTCCGGTGCCGGAAGCATCGCTTGACCCTGGTTCAACTTGCGTAGTCGACTTGGCCTCGCGAAACGCATTGAGCTCTTCTTCCATTTCACGCTTGCGAGCTTGTAGCGCGGCGATGTAACCTTCGTATTCCGCTACCGACTCTTTTGACTCAGCTATGGTACTTTCCAATATTGGAATCTGTGTTTCTATGTCGAGCAACATCGCAATGGCCGTCTCGGCAAGATCTTCGCGGTCATTGTCAAGGGCGAGCTGGACTTTCTCAGATGTCTCTGCGTGCTTCTGGCTCTCATCCGCAAGACGACGCGAAGCCATGTGCTGCTTTGACAGAGTCTTTCCAAGTTCGTGTCGAACGTCGTCAATCGCGCCTTCGACTTCTCGAATTGCTTGTTGCATTACAACTTCGGGAGCTAGGTTCTCGACTTTCTCCACCAGCATGTTTGTTGTGCCGCTGATCAGTCTTCCTACTCGTGCGGAAATGCTCTCAGTCATCAATTGTCTCCTTTGAACTGGTTGGTGTATGAGAAATGATGTCAGCTAACTCAAGAACTGGCACCAGGTGTTGAGCGATGATCTCGGGTGTATAGCAGCGACTAGTAGGGAGCACTCCGAGTCGGAGTACCGATTCGATGAGATTGAAGATTCTGTTTGCCATCGCGCTTTCAAGTTCCACTAGGGTCTCCACGGCGTCAGGATCATTCTCCTTGGGTACACCAGCCATCCAATAAGCGATGATATCGGGAATCCAGTGTACAAACAGAGCCAATAGCGCAGAATGAAGTTCGTTCTTCGACTCCAAGCTCCGCAATCGCGCTATAGAGGACGCAAGCGTCTCCTGAATGAAGGCTAGAGATTGGGAATAGTCGTCTTCACCGAGCCGTCGTTGCTTGGCCTCTGAAATCAAACTGCGCACCTTGTCAGATAGGGTTGCAGCGCCGTTCGCATCGAAACTTGCTAGAAACGCTGCGTCGTCTGCGGATATACGCACACTTAAGGGGATGGATCGTCCTGACATGTTTACATTTGCATACACCTGAATGCATATTTATACAACAGAATTCAATCTAATGCAAGACATGAGATCGAAGTCTATCAATGCGATGCGTTTGAACTAAGGCATTCAGCAAAACTACTCAAGACACAATGCTTCGAACATCAGCTAATGTTCGGTCGTCCCACACTCCTCTGCAACCGTGCCTCAAACGATTGGAATGGAGAGAAGTTGCTGGATCCAACGCACCCTTCCCTCAACTCCTGCCCACCTGCCAGAGCATACAACCAATGTATTAAGATGAAACAAGTGGGGGAATCGTTGATCTGTTGGAGGGAAAACCTTGGCATCACCAAGTAACGATGAGTGGTTGGCACTCGTAACAGAGGACATAGTCGACCCTGAACGGCGGATCATCGATCCGCATCACCACCTTTGGGAAACGGCAACAAATTGGGGTCGCTACGTACTCGAAGATCTCTGGCGCGACACGGAATCGGGCCACAACATAGAAAAGACAGTGTTCATCGATTGCCGGTCAAGCTATCGAACTGAAGGACCTGAGCATCTACGCCCAATTGGCGAGACCGAATTCGTTGCTTCTGTAGCAGCCGAGAGCCTAGAAGCGGACGGCAAAGCTACCATCGCCGCAATTGTCTCGCATGCAAATATGATGCTGGGCGATGGCGTCGAGGAGGTCCTCAACGCCCATGAAGAAGCGGGCAATGGTTTGTTTAGAGGAATCAGGCACGCAGGACCGCACGACACCACCGATACCCTCACCAACCGAGGCAGTGGTCGACCCTGCCCCTATTCGCGCTCCGACTTCCGTCAAGGTGTCAACCGACTTGGGGAACTTGGTTACACCTACGACACCTGGCACTTCTACCATCAAAATAGAGACTATTTGGAATTGGCCAAGGCGGTACCGAACACAACCATGATTCTTGATCACTTCGGAACCCCTTTGGGAGTCGGTGCCTATGCCGGGCGACAACAAGAGATCTTCGAACAGTGGAAGACAGATATTGCCGACATCGCCAAGTGTCCCAATGTTCACGCCAAGCTTGGCGGAATGGCAATGCCGGACAACGGATTTGGCTGGGACAAGAACCCTCGCCCTCCCACTTCAGACGAATTCGTTGACGCGCAGCGCCCGTACTACCTGCACACTATTGAGTGCTTTGGTCCGGCGCGATGCATGTTCGAGAGCAACTTCCCTGTGGATCGGCTTTCAATCTCATACCACGTGCTCTGGAACGGATTGAAGAAAATCGTCGCTGACTTCACTGACGACGAAAAGGATCAGATGTTCTACCGAACTGCTGCTGAGGTATACAAGATTTAGTACAACACAAAAATCCAGTTTCCATTAATGCCCGCAGTAGGACGCACACTTGCAATCGGGGTCTTGTGTATTGGCCTAGGCCTCGCACACGCTACCGAGTACCAACACGGATACGCGTTTCTTTCCAAACCAAAGTACGCGCCTAATTTCACGCACCTTGACTATGTAAATCCCAAAGCTCCCAAAGGCGGCGCCATCCGAATACCGCAAATGGGGAATTGGGACAGTTTCAATCCGGTTCCTCCGAGAGGCAGGGTGGCTGCGGGGTTGTCTGTCGGTTCACCCACTGACAACCTACTCTTGGATTCGCTTGTCGACTTTGCGGCTGACGAAACCTCGACAATCTACGGAGTGATTGCTGACGGCATTGCCATACCAGAAGACAAAGCGTGGATTGGATTCCGGCTGCGCATAGACCCACAACCAAGATGGCACGATGGGAAGCCCATCAGCGTCGAAGATCTGGTGTTTAGTTTTGAAGTCTACAGACACCTTGCCAATCCAGCAATTCAAAATCCGTTATTGGCCTTTTCAGAAATTGAGGTCATCAACGACCGCGAGGTCCGATACCACGTAGTCGAGAGTGAACGTAGCAATCCGTTGTTGCCAATGCGAATTGGCACGTTGCCGATCCTGCCAAAGCACTACTGGGAAAGCGAAGACATATCCAAGACTACTGTGACCCCGCCTCTGGGGTCGGGACCCTACAAGATCGGAGACTTCTACGTCGGCCAGCGGGTCTCCTACCGACGGGTAGACGACTATTGGGGAGCGGACCTACCCATGAATCGCGGTAGATTCAATTTCGATCAAGTCAAGTATGACTACTTCCGCGACGACCAAGTTCAAACAGAGTCGCTAAAGGGCAATGCCGTTGATGTGCATGTCGAGAACATTCCTCGACTTTGGGAGACAGCCTATGACTTCGTTCCATTTCATCGAGGATTGTTCAAGAAGAGCTACGTGCCGCAGATGCGACCGGCAGGATTGTGGTGGCCCATTTTTTGGAATTTGGAACAGCCACGATTCCAAGACATTCGTGTGCGCGAAGCGCTCTGGTTGCTGAATGACTTCGTATGGTTGAACAAGCGAAATTTTGATTTCTACTCGCTAGCTACAAGCTTCTTCCATGGATCTCCCGTCTATGCGTCGCAAGGATTGCCGGAAGACACCGAGCTTTATTTGCTTAACGAGATTCGTGAGCTAGTTCCGCCTAGAGTCTTTACTGAGCCCTACGCTCCTCCGCCCAATCAAGGAGACGGTTGGAGCCGAGACACGATCATTCGAGCGCAGGAGCTGCTCAAGGAAGCTGGATGGGTGATCAAGAAAAACAAGCTTGTCCACGAAGACACAGCCGAGCGTTTTCGTATTCGATTCGTCGCCGTGTCTCCAGCTCTAGGAGGATCATTCATTCACTACACTCAAGTCCTCGAACGAGTGGGAATTTCCTCGTCAATCAAGTCGCCAGAAATTTCCAATTGGCTATATCGAATGCGTTCAGGAGACTTTGATGCAGGTGCAATTTGGTTCTTGCCTGACAATACGCCAACGGCGACGATAGACAATGCATTCAACAGTGCGCTAGTGGACCTTCCCTACAGTTCCAACTGGGCCAACATGAAAGATCCAGCAGTTGACCACCTGATCGAGAAAATCAAGACAGCAAAGGATTTCGACACCTATTCCGCGGCCATACGAGCTCTTGATCGAGTCCTGTTGTGGAATTTCTACTTCATACCCGGCATGGCGAAGGAAAAGGTGGGCATTGCCTATTGGAACAAGTTTGGACAACCCGAGGCTAAACCTTTGAACCGAATCACTAGCCATGTACACCTGTGGTGGTGGGATGAGGAGAAGGCGGCAGCGGTGAAAGAGTACACAGGTCGCGACTGAGTGCTAAGGTACATCATACGGCGATTGGCCCTCATTCCCCTGACGTTGTTCGGCATCATGCTGATCAACTTCGTCATCATTCAGTTCGCTCCAGGCGGACCAGTCGAACAGGCAATTGCTCAATTTTCGGGTCTCAATGTCTCGACGACAGCGAGCATTTCTACCGCCGAGAGCATGGGTCCCTCGAATCAGTCGGCGTACACAGGAGCCTCTGGATTGGACCCAGAATTCATCGCCAGAATAAACGAGCACTTCGGCTTCGACCGTCCAGCCCACGAAAGATTTTTTCTAATGCTTTGGAACTACGCGCGTCTGGATTTTGGCATGAGCTATTTTCAAGACCGTAAAGTATTGGAAATCGTTCTGGAACGGCTTCCTGTATCACTGTCATTGGGTCTTAGCGCGATTTTCCTCATCTATCTGATATCTATTCCGTTGGGTATCGCGAAAGCTGTAAGGGACGGTGCTTCCTTTGACGTATGGACAAGCGCGGTGGTGTTCACGGCATATGCGATTCCGCAATTTCTATTCGCGATCATTTTGATTGTCTTTTTCGCGGGAGGGGAGTGGCTGAATTGGTTCCCCATGCGCAATCTTCAATCTGATTCTTTCGCGGATCTCTCGTTCTGGGGACGTGTTGGAGATGTTCTTTGGCACATTGCGCTACCGGTAGTTGCGCTGACCATGGGTGGTTTTGCGACACTGACCATGCTCACAAAAAACTGCTTTCTTGAGGAAATCAGCAAGCAATTTGTCATGACGGCCCGTGCCAAAGGGCTTACCGAACGAAGGGTCCTTTTCGGCCACGTTTTTCGCAACGCAATGCTCATCATTATTTCGGGCTTCCCAGCTGCGTTTGTTGGCATCATTTTCACGGGCGCGTTTCTCATCGAAGTGATATTTTCGTTGGATGGAATCGGACTCCTGGGATACGAAGCTGTGGTGGTTCGTGACTATCCAATTCTCTTCGCAACGCTGTTCTGCTTCAGCTTGCTTGCCTTGATCATGCAACTCATTGGTGACCTACTGTACGTCGTCGTCGATCCAAGGATCGACTTCGAAAAGAGAAGCACATGAGTCCACTCAATAAGAGACGGCTTGCGAACTTCCGAGCGAACAAGAGAGGGTTCTATTCGCTGTGGATTTTCCTGGTGCTCTTCTGCATTGCCCTATTGGCAGAATTCTTAGCCAACGACAAGCCGATCATGTTTTCCCTGAATGGCAAGCTTCACTTTCCCATGCTTTTCTCGTACACGGAAAAGGAACTTGGAGGGGATCTGGAAACCGAGGCTTGGTACATCGATCCTCATGTGCAGAACCTCATAAACGAAAACGGCTGGGCAATTTGGCCGCCGATCCGGTTCTCTCATGACACAATCGACTGGTACATGAACGAAGTACCAGCTGGACCAAACAATCGCCACATTTTGGGTACCGATGGCTTGGGTTCGGACATCCTCGCAAAACTGCTCTATGGATTTCGCCTTTCAGTTCTATTCGGCCTAGTGCTCACTGCACTAAGCAGCGGAATTGGCATTCTTGTTGGTGCCATTCAGGGGTATTTTGGAGGGCTCGTCGACCTATTGGGACAGAGGGTCGTAGAAATATGGGCGGGATTGCCGATCTTGTTTCTCTTGATCATTCTGGCCAGCATGATTGAACCCAACGTGTTTTGGCTGCTGGGAATACTCGTCCTGTTTTCCTGGATGGCGTTAGTTGGAGTAGTGCGCGCGGAATTCCTGAGGGCACGAAACTTCGAATTTGTCCGGTCGGCTCAGGCGTTGGGTGTTAATCAAGCAACTATCATGCTGAGGCACGTGTTGCCCAATGCGGCCGTAGCGTCGCTGACTTACTTTCCCTTTATTTTGACGAACTCGATAACGATCCTAACTGGTCTTGACTTCCTTGGTTTCGGACTTCCCTTCGATGCGCCTTCGCTTGGCAGGCTTCTGTCCACTGCCAAGGCAAACTTGAACTCGTGGTGGATTGCGGCAGGTGTCTTTACGACTCTTGTTGTCATGTTAACTTTGCTGATTTTCATCGGCGAGGCGGTCCGTGATGCCTTGGATCCTAGACGTTCCATTTCGATTCACGCAGCCCCCGCTGCGACCCCGGTGGCCGCTTAATGCTGAACCAGCTCCCGCTCGAAGGCGTATTGGTCGTGACGCTAGAACAAGCCGTGGCGGCTCCTGTTGCCAGTTGCAGATTGGTGGACGCAGGCGCCCGGGTCATAAAACTGGAAAGATCAACCGGTGACTTCGCCCGCACCTACGATACGTCTGCCAATGGCCAGAGCGCCTATTTCGCATGGGCAAACCGAGGCAAGGAATCTCTCGTCGTCGATATCAAGAATTCAGAAGACGTCGCGTTGATCAAGCGCATCTTGAGCAAGGCGGACGTCTATTTGCAAAACCTGTCAGTCGGCGCGGCAGCTAGAGCCGGTCTGGGGTCTCACGACTTGCGATCCGAGTTTCCCCACCTAATCACCTGCGACATCTCAGGCTATGGCGAAAAGGGCGACTATGCACAAATGAAGGCCTACGACCTCCTCGTGCAGGCCGAATCCGGTCTCATCTCCATATCAGGTGGTCCCGGCGAATTGGGTCGAGTAGGTGTTTCCATCGTTGATACAGCTACGGGAATATCGGCGGCATTGGCAATCAACGAAGCGCTGGTTCGAAAATGCAAAACAGGTTTGGGAACGAGCGTAAAGCTGTCCCTATTTGACGTTATGGGAGAATGGATGAGCGTGCCACTCTTTCATCACGAAGAAAAAGGAAAGGGGCCTGATCGAATTGGCTTGGCCCATCCTTCCATAACGCCATATGGAGGATTCGCCACTTCGGACGGGCATGTAATTTTGATTTCCGTCCAAAATGACCGCGAGTGGGAGGCTCTTGCCACGTCTGTGCTCAAGCGCCCCGATCTGGTAGAGGATCCCAACTTCAATGACAACGCCGCACGCATGACTCGTCGATCAGAGGTAGACGGTCTGGTGCAGGATTTCTTTGGCAGACATACGAAGGCACAGATGACCGCCAAGCTTCTTGAAGCACGATTGGCTTTTGGTTCGTTGAATATGATGGAGGAGTTTGTGCGCCACCCACTGTTGCGACGATGGCAGGTGGAGAGCGAAACCGGGAGCATTTCAGTTCCAGCACACCCAGACGCCAATCGCGAGTGGCGCCAATTGAGCCTGCCACGAATTGGCGAACACAGCGACGCGATCCGTGCGGAGTTTGCCGACTAGATAGGCTCGCCAACCATGACTGCTCTGTTGACCCATCCTGACTTTCTCCTGCACGAGACTCCACACAACCATCCCGAGTCATCTGAACGCATTCGAAGCGTGATTCAACACCTCAAATCCACAGGGATTATTGACGAGGCAACACCAATCGCTCCAGATCTGGCTTCGTTGGAGTCGTTGGCAAGTGTCCATGCCAAGGACTATGTAGACCAAATCGAACGCGCATTACCATCGGTGGGAATGTTGAGAATCGACGCTGACACTTCAATAGGCCCAAATTCACTTAACGCTGCGCGACGCTCTGCAGGAGCAGTAGTAAGAGCAGTTGACGAAGCACTAAGTGGGAACCACCCTAAGTCCTTTTGTGTTGTCCGTCCACCCGGACACCACGCCGAGAGCTCGCAGGGCATGGGATTCTGTCTCTTCAACAGTGTTGCCGTAGCTGCCCAGCATGCGCTGCAAACGCTGGACCGAGTAGCCATCCTCGACTTTGACGTACACCACGGCAATGGCACTGTTGAGATGTTCGCGGATCGTCCGGAAGTGCTGGTTTGCTCGAGCTTCCAATTTCCGTTCTATCCTTATCGCTACCAGGATGTGGACAGCCCAAACATCGTGAACACCCCATTGCCGGCTGGTAGTGGAAGCAGAGACTTTCGCAAAGCCATTGAAGAAGACTGGACTCGCCCACTGGAAAACCACCGACCTCAGTTGATATTGGTCTCTGCTGGATTTGATGCCCACGAAGATGATCCGTTAGCTCAACTGATGCTCGAAGACGACGACTTCCGTTGGATTACCAATTGGATCTGCGAAATGGCCGCAACTCATAGCGAAGGGAGGCTAGTTTCTACTCTTGAGGGAGGCTATGATCTAAGCGCCCTTGCTCGTTGTGCGGCTATCCATCTTGAATGCCTTCTCTAGCAACCAGCATCTCTCTCCCTAACAATTGACCGAATGCAACGATGGTAGCGGTGTTCCTTCCGCTTTAGCTAAAGTCTAAAAATCGTCTATACAGAACGGTTTGTACCTGCAGGAAAAGAAACTGTCTAAGCGCGGCAACTTGCCAGCATCACTGACTTCTGCTCTTCCGGCTGTGCATAACCCAGACAACGAAGTGTGTCCGCTGATCAGCGAAGCCAGTCCGTTGATGCCTATGCGAAAGTCAACATTCTTGGCGTTACGAGTAACTTCTCTCTCAATTCCATTTGATTCGATGCAGTAGCTACCCACGTTCCAGGGACACTCGGCGTCTTCAAGAATTTCAAATGACGCAGTGCCGGAGGCCTGATAGTTCCGTTGGAACGCAAGTTCTTGGACATCTACAACACGCATCCAAATGCCCTCTTCCCATCGCGCACGTAGCGATCTTGGTTCAAGAAGCATGGAAAGCGCCGGATCATCGGTTGGTACGTATACATGCACTTCTTTCACAAGGTCGTGGCTTCGAATGTAGTGCCACAAGCCCCGATATGAATTCATGTCGCCATAGATGAAGTCATGGATTCCAAATCGCTGATTTGGACCGTCTTCCGTATTCGTGTGTTCACGCAAACGATAGGAAACATAGCCATCGGGCGTGCCACCCTGATCATAGTGAATGGCAAAGTGAAATTTCCTCTTCCCTTCGAGATAGCCCTCTTTCCAAACAATTGGAGGTCGATAGAGCATCAAGTTCCTTTCTTTGTGGAAGTCATCATAGAGTTCTTCAACAATGGGGAGTGCGACTTCTCGGTCTACACGAGCAACCCATCCGGTTGGTGATTCGTTGCCAAACTGGAATGCCGCGAGTCGCGGGTCAAACCTGTAGCTGTACATCGACGAGGCAAGCCCATACCCAAATCGCTGATAGATCGCACCCATCGAAGCCCAAAGGATCGAAGCTGGCACGCCTTCGCTGTGCGCCAACTTCAGGCGTTGAGTAATCAAATGGCGAACGATGCCGCGTCGTCGGTGACCTGGGTCCGTGCCCACTGCCGTTACGCCGTCGGCTTTCACTTCCACACCGTTCAGTCGCATGCGAAACGGAAATCCCCCTGACGTTGCAACAAGCTTGCCTCGATGCAAAGCTATGGTCGTCATTTCAGGCTTAATCGGATCCTTTGCCTCCTCGTCGGCTGAAGGAGTGCTGTTGTCCGCGAACACATACCTCACCAACCGATGAAAGTCTCTCATTTCCTCTGCGCGTGCGGGGCGGAACTCATAGCTGCTTAGATCGGCCATTTGCTCAGTCTTCAAATCTCTTCATATACGTTCGACACCTGCGCCAGCTAGTTGTCCGCTTTCGCAAAGATGCTCGGTCAACCCATGAAAGTCTCAAGTCTTCGCGCGACTTGCGCAGCTGAACCGGTAGGCATGGGAATCAGTTGAACATCGGCTCCGAGTTTAGAGCGATTTCTTAGGCGCTCCGAAATTTCGTCTTTGCGCCCAATAACTTGAATTGCACTTACCATTTCTTCGCTAATAGCAGCCATTGCTTGTTCACGGTCGCGATTTTTCCAGGCTTCACGCGAATTTTGCACTTCCTCCTCGAATCCGCTCGAAGCCAGCATTTTCCAGTAGAAATCACCCATGCGATTGATGTAGTGGAACAAAGGGCCTCTAGCCGCCATCCACACAGCATCGTTATCAGCTTCATCAAGCAAGTAAACATTGGTAAACGGGGCAATCGTGATTGCGGCTACGTCCCGCCCGGCACGCTCCGCTCCAACCGCTAGAGATTCGCGCAACGACCCAAATCGGTCATGTGGCCAATGAATCGGAAAGATTCCATCAGCAATCTCTCCTGTTTGCAAGATTGACTTGGGCGTAATCGCGGCAATGTAGATAGGAATGTGATTTCGTGGTCGATCATAGTCCAGCGTGAATCCTCGAGACATTTGGAAAATCTTGCCGTCATACTCCAGACGATTGCCCGCAATGAGCATGTTGATGAGTTCCGTGTACTCTCGCAAGCGTCTGAGGGGCAGCTCAAAGCCAACTCCGTGAAAATCCTCGATAACGCGATGGCCCGAGGAACCTAAACCGCAAATCATCCTCCCGTTTGACAGCACATCCAACATGGCAAACTCCTGCGCAATTGCAGCAGGCGTACGTGAGTAGACGTTCAAAATGGACGTAGCTATGCTGATCTTCTCCGTGTGTGTTGCGAGTAGAGTCATCCAAGGCAACGTTGAAGGACCCCAGGACTCGCCTGTGGCAATTAACTCAAAACCGAGTGATTCAGCGATTCGAACTTTTTCGATGGTGTCGCGCCAGTCAGCGCCAATTCCACAGAGAATTCCAAGACGCATTTGATTTCTCCCAGACCAAAGTATCACCAACAACTAGAGAGCGAACCAATATGGTGAGTACCTGTCTTTTGCTCTCAGTCCTACAAGATTCGGCCAACCAAACCAATCAGCTCTACTGAGAACTGGGAGCTCCCATGCAAAGAAATGATAGTGCTGAAAGGAATACATCGCTCACGGACGCACGCGAAATCGGACATAAAGCGTACGGCCCTTGATGTCGTGTACGAACCCGTCAAAGCCCGGGCGCAGATTGTAGCGATGAACGCCGGCTCGACCGCTTGGCAGTGGAGGGGGATCCTTGTCCATCAGATTCCGCGCACCTATAGAGAGTGTGACTTCACTACCCAAGAAATCATTTAGAACGTAGCTGTAGTTGGCATCGTGTGTAGTCCAAGACGCGATTCTAGGTTGCGTTGCGACCTCATCGTTCTTGTACGAATCCACATAACGAACAGTCAACGATGCTGCATGAGGTTCCCAAATCCAGGAAATGCCTACATTGAGGCGCAGCTTGGGTGTTGGTGCAAAGCCGTTGGTGTCGTTGCGACTTCCCAGTCGATCCAGATAAGTCCCATTGGCATCCTTCACGTTGAATCGAGTAAGCAAAGTCGCATCGCCGCTGACACGAAAAGCCCCTAAAGGAGTAGCTGCATCGTAGTACGCATTGGCGTCGATGCCCCCTGTGCGGACAGCACCGATGTTCTCATAGTCTGTAGTCACCACGCTGAGTTGTCCCGAGGTATCGCGTTGCACACGATCATCATTGGGTCTACCGTCGTCATAGCAGTCGTCGTCAACTATCGCTTGAAAGCTCCGCCCCTGCGCAATGACGTCGGTGTAATCCAACCTCCAGTAGTCCAGACTGACAGCCGAGTTTGGCACTGGTTGAAACAGAACTCCCAAGTTGGAAGAGTGCGCGGATTGTGGACTTAGCCCGCCTCCTCGCAGCACAGTTGCGACAGCGAAATTGTCGCCGCGGCTTGCAATCGAACCTGATTCATCCACCACGCAGCGCCCAATGCCTCGACCATCAAATTGAAAAGGATCTCTAAGCGTCCGAGAGCTTATGTTTCCCGCTGCTTGATAGACGCTTGGAGCCTGAAACGATGTTCCCCATGACATACGAAAGGAAAGCCAGTCTTGGATTGAATAGCGAAGGGCAATCTTCGGATCAGTTGAGCCGCCGGCTTTGTCGTAGCTCTCATGTCGGACAGCAACCTGCAGCTCGCCCCGCTGGCTTAAGGTGACCAGACCTTCGGCGAATACGGCCCACACACGTTGGTCTGCGTTCCGAACGAAATCGCGAATCTGCTGAGGTCCCTTGCCCGCCGCGTTCAACGGGTCCGGCTGATACCGATAGGTAAGCTCGCGATATTGAGAGCCAGACGCAAGCGTCACCGGCATACCGCGCCACTCGAACAGGGGTCCAGAAGCCACAAATTCCATCACGTGTTGTTTTGTCACACTACTCTCTATACGCACCCCCTCAAATCGCTGCAACGTCTCTGTGTCATTGGCCGCGCGTTTTCCAACCAGGTTTGGCATCAATCCGTCGTTAGCGACGGTCTTGGGCGTGACTAACTCAGGAGCTACCAGTCGGGTACCAAAGGGATTCCAGCGACCCTCGAAAACCGCGCGAGAGAATTCATCTGAGATCCAGTGGCGCTCGGAGGAAACTGCAAGATCAGAACGGGCGTGGGCAAGATGACCTTCGCCTGTCCAACCACCAGGCAATTCGCGCTCGACCCCAACTAAGAGACGCAAGTTTTCAAAGTTGCGCACCTCGCTACCAGAATTTCGTCCAAAGGCTTCGGCCCCCAGCGGGCGACCAAAGTAACCCACTGGGACCGCTCGGTGCTTTTCTGGATTCCAATCTTCGGGATCCACGTAGCTCAGTGAGCCATCGGCGTCGGGATCCGTCCAAAAATTGAATGGGTGGTTGGCGGGAACGAAGAACTCGTTGGTTCGCTCGACATTTCCTCTAAACAGCAGCATGTTCCCTACACGATCGGTCACGTCGTTGACCGAATAGCCAACTTCGCCGAATACTGTTAGCCCAGCTGAGAGGTGGAATTCTGCATCGGCAAAGAACTGCGCACGCTTTTCACCAGCAATCATCGTCCGCTGATCGGAGAAGTCCATACGGCAAAGCGAGCCGCTTGGAAAACCTCCTCCAGCCTTGCAGTCCGGGTCCGGAAATAGTGGAGTATCGACCCCTCCCAACTGAAATGGAGAGTAGGTCCCATCCGGATTGGCGACCGCGCGGCGAAAGCTCCCTGGGGAACCTCGGCCAGAGTCGAACGAGCCTTCGACGATGTCGCCGTCACCATCAGGGTCGATAGCCCGTGGAACCATCCATTCAAAGTCAGTTCGAAAATTCTCGTCCTGCTCTAGCCAAGTGCCAAACACTCGGATCCCTCCTTGTGCTGTCTTGAACCCGTAACCGATGCTTAGATCGTAGGCTTGATTGCTCGCGTCTCGATAGCCTCCGGCAATCTCCAAGCCAATCAAATTGTCGCGTGTGACAATATTCGCAACACCCGCAACTGCTTGAGACCCATAGGTGGCTGATGCTCCATCGCGAAGGATTTCAACCCTATCGATCAGCAATACAGGGAGTGTATTTATGTCGAAAAAGCTCTGTCCAACATCGTTCGAGACCGGAGCAATACCCGCTCTGCGACCATTAATCAGAGTTAGCGTGGACGACAGTCCCACTCCGCGGAGACTGAATTGAGCGACGCCCTGCAAGTAACTTTGCTGCGTCGCGAGGTAGGAACCTGTATTTGCCGTCAGGCTAGCAAGGACATCGACTGGTTGTGCGGCACCCATCGACTCGAAGAGGTCTGCGTCTAGTGACTGTACCGGAGCGCGACCTTCATACACTTCCCGTCGTTTGATGAGGGAACCGACAACAACAATCTCTTCGATTTCAGGTTCGGCCACCTGGACACTTGGCACGTCTTGAGCATGTGCTTGCACGAAGGTCAGTAGAGCCGCGGCAACCCACGGGGTGATAGTTCTATCGCACAACAACATTTCCCAACATTATGGTTCCAATACGTCCGCTGCGGAATTCTAGAGCAATAGTGAAAGTTGGAGCTACGGATTGAGACGACCTATTGGTCCAATCTGGCGCAATAGTCAATCAGTCTCCAATTTCACCACTAACGCACCACGTTCCGGTTGCAGCCTCGGTTCCTGCGCTCACCCAACGGGTAGCTAAAATTCACCGTCTACGCACTACCCATGGGGATATCAGGAGCACAATTAGAACGCTATTTGCCCTCCGAAGTTATGCCGTCCCGCAGAAAATCAATCGAACTCTCAGAGTCTGAGATCGACGAGTATCTTCAGACTGCCCACACGCTAATCATTGTGTCCAATGGTCTCAGAGGCTTCCCACATCCCATGCCAATGTGGTTTTGCGCAGACTCGCAACGAAATTGCTACTGCACGACATTCGCAAAGAGCCAGAAGGTGCTCAACTGGAAGCGGGACCCACGGGCGTCGCTGCTGGTGGAATCCGGAGAGCAATATGCGGAGTTGAAAGGATTGGTCATATATGCGCAAACAGAAGTTATCGAAGACCTAGCGAGCGTCATAGACACATTGGTGAACATCAATGCCAAAGGAAGAAATCTCACTGAAGAACAACGGCAAGGCCTTCGACGATCTGTTAGTTCCACGGCAGCAAAACGGATCGTACTGAAATTCGTTCCCGAAAAATTCATCTCTTGGGATCACGCAAAACTCGGTGGGAGATACTAACGTTTCAGCGCCTCCGTCCAGTCAGCACTAAACTAATGATCGCAATGGTATTTCCGAGCAATTTCAAGGGAGCGGAAATAGCAACGAGTGTAGCCACGAGGAATTGATGACATGACACTGGCTAAGCGAATGGCGGTTACTCTGCCGCTCAATCAATCACTAAACGACACTATTGATCTTGTTCGTTGGGCGGAAGACAGCGGCTTCACTGACGGATGGTTTGCCGATCCTGGAGCTCCCGACGGCTTGACAACCGCTGCGGCGATTGCCGCGCACACAGAGAAGCTTCGAATCGGCATGGCGATTGTCCCTGTCTACACACGTTCCCTGACGGTGCTTGCAGCGTCAACCGACGTAATTGCGCAAGCGCTGCCTGGTCGTTTCATATTGGGTTTGGGTTCCTCCAGCGAAGCCATCATGCAAAACTTCAATGGCATCAAGCTTGAGAAACCCCTTACTCGCGTCAAGGAAACTGCGATAGTTGTGCGAAGCATCCTACAGGGAGAGAAAACCAACTTCACCGACTTGGAGACGGTATACAGCCGCGGATACTCTCAACTTCCCACAACGCCTCCCGTGCCCATATATTTGGCCGGGTTACGACCCAGAATGCTAGAAATGGCTGCGCAATACGGAGACGGCGTGATACTCAATCTATGGCCAAAATCGGCATTGCCCAAAATGTTGGAGCACATTCGGATTGGCGCTGAACGTGGCAGCAAGAAATTTGAAGACATTGAAGTCGTAAACCGATACGCTGTGATTGTTTCAGAGGACAAAGCACAGGCATACGATCTCTTCCGTCAACACTTCATTCCCTACTTCTCCAATCCCGTATACAACAACTTTCTAAAGTGGTGTGGCTACGAGGACGAAGCCAACGAGCTTTTGGAGGGCTGGCAGAGCCGAGACAGAGAGCGCACAGCCGCCGCGTTCCACGATGGGTTGGTAGACCAAATCGGAGTGGTAGGAACGGCAGAGGAGTGTCGAGAGCGCATTAGGACTCACTCGAGCCAAGGAATTACTACGAGCATCATTGCACCTGTCGGTCGTCGCAACGACCTTGATGGCGCTTACAGCACTCTTTCAGCATTCACATCCGAGGAGTTTCAGTTCTAAATCGCCTATCAATGAGCAATCGGCTCCTACGAACCAAGCCACGATGCGAGATATGGAATGTCTCGACCGGAATAAGCGAGTTGGGAACACAAAAACGCATAGGCTACGCCAGCGCGTTCTCTCGATGAGGAAAAAATTTTCGTTAATTTGTTAGCAGTCCATGAATGAGATACAGAGCGTGAAAACCAACATTGGAGACTGGCTTGCTCGTCGTGCATTGCTCACACCTGATCGTGAAGCCTATGTAGACGGACTGACCTTGGAGAGAGTTTCATTTGCCGAGCTGAACAATCGATCTTGCAAGCTTGCGAACGCCTTCTTGGCTGACGGGATCAAGAAAGAGGAGCGTGTGGGGCTGTTGCTTGAGAATTGCGCCGAATTTATGGAGTCCTACTTTGCGCTTGCCAAGATAGGTGCTGTCGTAGTTCCGCTCAATTGGCGCCTAGTGGCTGATGAGTTGGAGTTCATTCTCAAGGACAGCGGTACCACGAGATTGATTTTCGGAACTACTTTTCTGCCTGTCGTCGAGGATCTCTATTCGCGTGGCGAAAAGACTTTAGTTCGACAGTGGATCCAATTGGGTGAAGCCACTACGGCAGCTCACTTCGCTGAGGAATACGAAGGGCTGCGCGAACAAGGTCAGGAAGTTGAACCCAATCTGGACGTTGGCAACGACGATTTGCTCTACATCATGTACACATCCGGTACAACGGGGCTACCCAAGGGCGTTGTACACACTCACAACACAGTAGCTTGGGCAATCTTCACGTTTATGGCCACGCTCAACGTTCGCGAAGACGACCGTTACTTTTCGCCAATGCCCATGTTTCACGTCGGTGCGTTAAGCCCGCTCACTTTGATGGTCTACAAGGGAGTCACGTCAGTTGTCATGCACAGTTTCGACCCAATTCATGCTTGGCGACTCATTGAACTGGAACGAGCGACGTTTGGACTCTTGGTTCCCGCAATGTTGAACTTCATGCTCACTGTTGGCGACGTTCGACAGTTCAATTTCTCTTCGTTGCGATTTTTGCTTACCGGAGCAGCGCCAGTGCCGGATGCTTTACTAGAAGCTTACGACGAGCTGGGAGTTCCACTGGTAATCTGCTATGGGCTGACCGAATCCTGCGGTCCAGCAAGTGTGATGGATGAACGAAACATTCTCCGCAAGATCGGATCCGCGGGCAGGCCCTTTTTCCATACAGATCTACGGGTCGTTCGACCGGATGGCACCGAATGTGCGGTGAACGAATCTGGTGAAGTTCTTGTGCGTGGCCACCACATAATGCTCAGGTATTGGAACCGCCCGGAGGCCACGGAGGAAACGATTGTGGATGGTTGGTTGCACACTGGTGACATCGCACGCAAAGACGACGAAGGATTCATATACATTCATGACCGCAAGAAAGATATGATCATTTCCGGTGGCGAAAACGTATATCCCGCAGAAATTGAGAACTTGCTTCAGGAACACCCAGAGATCTTGGAGAGTGCTGTTATTGGTCAACCGAGTGAGAAGTGGGGCGAAAGTCCCTTGGCGATTGTCGTACGCAATAGTGCGGACTTGCAGGAAGCTGACGTTCTGAATTTCCTTCAGACCAAGATTGCTCGCTACAAGCTTCCTTATGGCGTTGTTTTCGTCGAATCGATTCCTCGAAATCCCAGCGGCAAGATTCTCAAATGGGCATTGCGCGAGCAGTTTCCGGGACCTGCCCCGATCTAGAGCATTGGCACCCGTGAATCCACTGCAAGGCTTGAGCCAAGCAATGTGGCTCAGTTCATCACTTTTGGAAGAAGTATTGCAATCAATGACTGTTGGGCATTAACTTGGAAACGCAAATTGTGACTTCTCTCGCACTCCACCCGAGGGCCAGCGTTGAGTGATTGTCTTTCGATGAGTGTAGAACCTGACTGCATCAGGTCCATACGCATAGTGGTCGCCGAAAAGTGAACGTTTCCATCCCCCAAAGCTATGTATCGAAGCGGGAACAGGTAGCGGCACGTTGACGCCAACCATGCCTACCTGAATATGTTCGGCAAAGTATCGCGCAGCTTCGCCGTCGCGCGTAAATATGCAGGTGCCATTGCCGTATTCGTGGTCGTTGACCAATTGCATGGCGTGCTCTTGCGACTTGGCTCTTACAACGCAAAGAACCGGACCAAAGATTTCCTCCTGATAAATGCGCATGTGCGGTTCAACCTCATCAAACAGGCAGGGACCCAGGAAGAAACCATTCTCTAAGCCGTTGACCACTAAGCCTCTTCCGTCTACAACAAGATTGGCACCCTCTTGAACTCCAAGGTCTATGTACCTGCGCACTCGCTCTCGGTGTTTCTCCGAGACTAGAGGACCCATGTCATTCGAGGTGTTTGTACCATCTCCGATATTCATCCCATTCAAAGCATCTTTCAACTTGCTCACGCATGCATCGGCTGTTTCCTGTCCCACACAGGCGACGACTGAAATAGACATGCATCGTTCACCACAGGAACCGTAGGCTGCACCAATCAACGCGCTTACAGCTTGATCGACATCTGCATCGGGCATGACCACGGCATGATTCTTCGCTCCCCCAAGCGCTTGAACTCGCTTGCCGTTGCTGGTGCCTTTGTTGTAGACGTATTCGGCGACAGTAGTTGAGCCGACGAAACTCACACCCATTACGCGCGAATCTTCCAGTAGTGCATCCACGGCCTCCTTGTCGCCGTTTACGATGTTGAACACACCGTCGGGTAATCCTGCTTCTGTTAGTAGGTGTGCGCAATACAACGGCGCACTAGGATCCTGTTCCGAGGGTTTGAGGACAAAAGTATTGCCACAAGCTAACGCGATCGGGTACATCCACATTGGCACCATAGCTGGAAAATTGAATGGAGTAATTCCTGCGACGACGCCTAACGGCTGCAGTTGCGACCAAGCATCAATACCAGGTCCCACATGGGGTGAGTGTTCTCCTTTAAGCAATTCCGGGATTCCACAGGCGTATTCGACGACCTCAATGCCCCGTATGAGCTCTCCTTTTGCGTCATCCAAAGTCTTACCATGCTCGTTGGTAATAAGTGCGACGATCTCATCTTCATGGGTTTCGAGTAACTCCTTGAAGCGAAAAAGCACCCTGGCGCGCTTGAGCGGCTCGGTGTTGCCCCACATTGGAAACGCATTGGAGGCGGCCGTGACCGCATCCTTCACAAGATCTCGGCTTGCGCACGCAACGTTTCTAGAAACTTCTCCCGTTGCTGGATTGGTGACGGCAAGCACACGTGTTGAGTCTGGCACTTCGGCACCGTCTACGTAGTGACCTACGGTCTCTAACGGTCTAATTTCTGTTGCAGCTGTTGCTGGCATTTTCTATACCCACCCATGCGGCGCAAAACGATTTCTGACTATTGGAAACTGGAGCGGCTTGTGCCTATTGCTAGCAGTTGCGACCCCGACGTTCACGCAGATTCTGACTGAGAAATTATATTTTGCCTACCGATCCTCAACGTATTACGCCTCGACGATGTGTGGCGATTGCCTCAGGAAGGGATTTAGGTACTTTGGGATGGATTGAAATTCCCTTTGATTTCAATGAGATAATTGATATCCACTTTGTGGTTGTTTGCGACGAAGGCACATTTTCAAATTCGGCAGTGAACGACGTTCAGCCAGTTTTCTATGCCAAGTCAACCTTATCTGAAATCAAGCCAAATTATTTGTCCACAATCTGAACACAAACGCCGTAGGAAGATCGCGAGGATTTTCGGTTTGTTCGCTACCAAGGATGGGTTACTGAGGGAGGAACTCTGTACAGCCAGCCTGTCGGTCGCGTAGCAGGCTTGCCAGTAGGTCTAGGTTGTGGCAGATCATCGGGCGGATTGACGCTCCTCGAGAAAACCTGCCAAGTATGAAGAATTGCAAAAGCGACCGCGGTCGCAGCATTTACTACTGCAAACACTCTGTCAAATGGAGTCGACTGCCATGCCACAATCAGGAACATACACACGCCGAACCACGGAAGTACGTGACTGAGAATTTTGGGAACGTGTTTACCTAGTTGCATGACCGTCCGCTGTAGAGAACCTAGCTTTCCCACCAATTCGCGACTCTAGAGTCTGCGTCGACCATGATTGAGTCTAGCAGATTATTGTCTAGCGTCGCCACTCTACACCCCTTACTTTCGCTCTATCGGATTTCCGAATAAGAATGATGAGTCTCTGACCACCCGGTCGCGCGGATGCATGGTTCCTCATAGGTAAATTGCTCTTGATAGAGATAATTCCAAAGTGAACTGGTGACCCTCGATGTGCGGGGTACCTTGCACCCAGACAACGTGTCAATTGTTAAACACTCCCTGGTTAGTACCATATTGCGCTCGAGGAGCCCGAGCTATAGGATAGAAGTTACATGAAAGTTGATGGTGGAATCGGTACGGACCTCGCAACGGCAGGCGCCCAAGCTCGCGCACTGGAGGAACAGGGTTACAGCGGCGTCCAAACCGCAGAGACCGGGCATGATCCATTCTTGCCATTGGGTGTAGCAGCCCTTCAAACAAGTAGGGTCGATCTTGTAACTGGCATAGCCGTTGCATTCGCTCGGACTCCGATGGTGCTAGCACATACCGCTCACGACCTGAACTATGCCTCCAAAGGTCGGTTTGTGTTGGGATTGGGGTCACAGATTCGTGCCCACATCACCAAGAGATTCAGCATGCCGTGGTCACATCCGGCTGCACGCATGCGTGAGTTCATTTTGGCACTGCGTGCAATTTGGGCAACGTGGTATGACCGCGAACCGTTGTCGTTTACCGGTAAGTTCTACACGCATACTCTCATGACGCCCTTTTTCTCGCCCACAAACTTGGAGTACGGGCCGCCACGCGTTTTTCTGGCGGCCGTTGGTCCTCTAATGACCGAGGTGGCGGGCGAGGTCGCCGACGGCATGATTGTGCATCCGTTTACCACAGAAAAGTACCTGCGCGACGTCTCGCTGCCAGCACTAGAACGCGGATGGGCGAAGTCCGGCAAACGCCGAGAGGACTTTGAGATCAGCTACCCGGTCTTTGTAGTAACGGGACGAGATGAAAAGGAACTGTATCAAGCCAAAGCTGCTACTAAGCAACAACTTGCTTTCTACGGGTCCACTCCAGCATACAAACCCGTACTTGACAGCATTGGAGCGGGCGAACTTCAACCTGAATTGAATGCGATGTCCAAGCAAGGTCGGTGGGGCGAAATGGGCGCCCTGTTTTCGGACGATGTAATGGAAGCCTTTGCAATCGTTGCGGAACCGCAAAATATTGCAAATCAGATCAAGTCTAGATTCGGCGACGTCGTCGATCGTACCTCAGCTGCTTATGGCAAACTGTCCACTGATGACCGCGCTCGAATCGTCGAAGAATTGACAGCTTAGCAATGTGAGCTTGATAGGATCGCGCTGCCGCGTCTATTTCGATGGGCGCGAGTCGCAAAGTACAGCGACACGGTGCATCTCACGAACCTCGTATCCGTAATCCGGTACGGCACAGTGCTGCACGCAGCGATTGTCCCACATCGCTAGCGTCCCAGGTTCGTAGCGAATGCGTGCCTGATAGCGCTCGCGAGTGCAATGGTCATAAAGAAAATTCAGAATGGCGTTGCTTTCATTAGCGGGAAGTTGCGGGATTCTGCGTGTAAAGCCTCGATTGACATACAGAGCTTTTCTACCCGTTTCTGGGTGGCTGATAACAATGGGATGAGTCGAAGGACGACGAATGAGATCGATGTCGAAACCTCGCCCGTCGTGTTGCGCATCCAGAGGTTCCAGGAACTGCTTCATGTTCTCTGAAAGGTCTTCGTAGGCCTTGTACTGCGATGCATAGATCGTGTCTCCACCCACATCGGGAATGCGTCTTGCATGCAGCATAGAAATCTTTGGAGGGATTTCCTTCCAACTGACGTCGGAATGCCAACCTTCTGCACTTCCTCGTCGTTTCGGACCGGAACTGATATTCAGTATGTCATCGAAGCCTTTTACTGTGGGCGAATAGCCGTGGACATCGAGTTCCCCCCAACGCATACCGAATTCGCGCAACTGGTCGTCATTCAAATGTTCATTCCCGTGCAGCGCGATAGCACAGTACTCCAATAGCAACGAGCGCACAACCTCGAATCCTTCGTCATCTAAGGTCGCTATGTCGATGCCTCTAATCTCGGCTCCCATTGCGCCACTCAGTGGTCGAACCTCTATGTCTAGGTCTTCGACGATTGTGTTGTGTTCTGCGACATGTGCCATTGGAATCCCCCTTAACTTATGGATACAATTGATTGTCTAGGCACTTTGGAGCTACCCAAGACTCGACGTGCTACCCGTCCCTCGTGGCTCTCTTTCCTTTATGATAACGAATCAGTGGTTGCATTGAGATTCCTCACTGATACACCGCTTACTCGTTCAGAAACGACGGCGCTTGAGTGAAGATCTGCGGTTTTGCACGGTATCGCTTGCCGTTTTGCTCATTGTGCATTTTTGTCCTCCAAACACTCACTTGTCAGTGCTATAGTAGAGTCAACTATCACATGTTTATATACCTCGTACCGGCAATCGATACATGTATGCAAGAATAGCCATTGCCGTAATCTGTACCGCGGTCGCAGGCGGTTCAGTTTTCGCACAAGAGTCGCCTCTATCGCTCGAGGAAGCTCAGCGAATTGCGTTGTCCACAGAACCTAAAGTCCAAGCATTGAATGCCGAAGCAGCGGCATTGATAAATTTGTCAGTGGCAGATCGGAAACTACCTGATGTCCAAGTCAGGACTGGATTAATGAATTTTCCCCTCGAACATGGAGGCTTTCGTTCCGAAGGCATGACGCATCTCTCGGTTGGATTGCGACAAAGTGTACCTCCGCGTGGCCGGAGGACAGCGTTGGCTAACGAAAAGACTGGCCTCGCCACGCAAAAGCGGGAACTAGCCAATAGCCGTGCCCGCGACGTGACCCTGCAAGTCCGCAATGCATGGTTAGAGTCGTATTTTGGGGACCACGCGGTAGAACTCGTCTCGGAGTCGCGAAGCCTTTTTGTCGAATTGGTACGGGTTGCTCGATCGCTCTATTCCGTGGGCACTCGCAACCAGAACGACGTGCTTCAAGCGGAGCTTGAACTCTCGAAGTTGGATGATCGACTACTGCAAGTCAAACAGAGTCGACGCGAATCCTACGCCGCGCTTGGCCGATTGCTGGATCAACCCGTGACAGTGGCCGTGCTAGACGAACTCCCCGATTGGTCAACCGTGCCGCCACTTGCCGATCTTCAGGACCGTTTAATACAACATCCGATAATTTCCGCTTCGAACGCCCAACTAGAGGCGGACAATGCTCGGTACGACATTGAGAAAAGTGCATTCAACCCACTCTGGACATTTGATTTGGCATATAGCTATAGAGACGGTCAATTGCCCAACGACACTCCAAGGTCTGACTTCGTTAGTGCAACAGTCTCATTCAACGTACCCATATGGGGTCGCGAACGTGAGGTTCGGCGAATGTCAGCTGCCTCTGCGCAGAAGGAATCTACTGCTTTGAATCGCTCTCTGTTGCTGCGGGAATTGCGGTATGAACTGGTCGTTGCGCACTCTCGATGGGAAACGTTGTCAAACCGAAAAGAGTTGTACGAGCAAAACATGATCCGCCAATCCGACGACCATGCACAAGCAACGCTCGCTGCGTACAGAAACAAATTGGTCGGAATGACCGATGTAGTGCGCAGTTATATAGAACAGATTGACACCCAGATTGCGCACCTGCGACTAAGAGTGGACAGGCTGAAGACATGGGCGCAGATTGATTCGCTTGTTGAGATAGGAAAATGAAACGCATTCTCTTGCCCGCTGCTTTCGTACTTATCGGCGGGGGTATTGGATTCTCCCTTGCTTTGTTGTTCTTCACAGGATCTGGAAGTGAATCCAACGAAGGTTCTGGAGAACCCGAGATTCTCTACTGGGTTGCGCCCATGGATCCCAACTATCGCAGAGACAAGCCTGGGAAATCACCCATGGGCATGGATCTTGTGCCAGTTTATGCAGGCGGCGAACCTACCGAAGAAGATGTGGTGCTCATCGAACCACACGTAGTGCAGAACCTTGGTGTACGCACGGAACCTGTCATTGAAACACCCCTCGATCGTCGCATCCGAACCGTCGGGTATGTAGAGTATGACGAGAACGCATTGCACCATATCCACACACGTGTCGACGGATGGATAGAAAAACTCAGTGTAAAAGCTGAAGGTGACCCCATCGTCGCCAACCAGGTCCTCTTCGAACTCTATTCGCCAACGCTCGTCAACGCACAAGAGGAATACCTGATGGCCAAGGCCGGAGGCCAAGACGACATGATCGACGCATCCACCGAACGACTCAAAGCCCTGGGGTTGGTTGACGACCAAATAGATGAACTCGCTAGTCGAGGAGCAGCAAGTCAATATGTGCCCGTTCGGGCCAAGTCGGATGGTGTAGTGGACATGTTGGGCATATCAGAGGGTGTGGCTGTAACCCCCGATACCCACGTCATGTCCATAGCAGAATTGGACAAGGTTTGGGTGGTGGCCGAAGTCTTGGAGAGACAGGCTGGATATGTCAAAGTTGGGCAACGCGTGCAATTCGAACTCGACTCTGCTCCCGGCAAAATCTTCAATGGCCAAGTCGACTACATCTACCCGGAATTGGATCCAGACACTCGCAGTTTGAAGGTGCGAATTACTTTTGAACCCAATGAAGTTGTGGTCCGACCAAACATGTTCGCTCATGTGACAATCCTTGTGGAAGGTACGGAATCTGTGCTGCATGTGCCCCACTCGTCGGTGATTAGGGGTGGATTAACTGATCGAGTGGTACTCGACATTGGAGATGGAAAGTTTCGTTCTGCTCCTGTTGTCTTAGGTATGGAAGCAGACGGTCGAGTGCAAATTGTCGAAGGACTGAAAGCTGGGGACCGAGTTGTCACCTCAGGACAATTCATGATTGACTCGGAATCCAACATTGAGACGGCATTGGAGCGTTTCGAAGAGGAACGGGCACAACGGCAGGCACCAAAGCGAGCTACGGTAGAAGCTGTAGTCCGCGGCAAGCTCCCAGAAAAATCACAAATTCGCGTGAAGCATGGCAAGGTACCAGAATTTAATTGGAGAATGACCATGACAATGAATTTGCCGGTCGCCGATGTCGAAATGCTCGACGACGTCGAGATTGACGAGGAAGTCGATCTGGTCATAGAAAAGCGTGATTCAGGTTACCTAATCGTAGATATTCAGTCCAAAGAGGCACCGACTCCCGTCACAGTAAAGGGAGTCGTTCGCAGCACTGACAATGACGAAGCGAAGTTGAAGGTCAAGCACGATCCAGTTCCTGAGTTTGGATGGGGCTCTATGACGATGGATCTAGAAGTGGCTGACGTAGATTTGCTTGATGGACTTTCGTCCGACCAGAACATCGAGATGGACATTGAAAAGCGAGGACCTGGTGTTTTTGTCATCGTGGACATCCGTCCGGCAACCGAGGAGGAGTAACCGTTGGAGTCTTCGAACGGGCGACCAAAAATGCACGGATTCGTCCGAAGGTGACACCATGAATCAGCCTGCAATAAAAACCTGTCCGTGCTTGCCTCGTCTGTAACGTTGATTCTTGACCTCTCTTACTGCCTAACGAGCCGGAGTAACTAGACGTGATTGCGAGAATCATCGCTTGGTCGATTGAGAACCGAAGCATAGTCCTCATCGCCACCGCATTTCTGATTGTCGGCGGGATAGTAAGCGTAGTTCGCACTCCAATCGACGCAATTCCTGACTTGTCCGACGTCCAGGTAATTGTCAAGACGCCTTTCCCTGGACAAGCGCCTCAAGTGGTCGAGGATCAAGTCACCTACCCCTTATCCGTGGCCATGCTCTCTGTCCCTCGGACCACGGCTGTGCGAGGTTACTCGTTTTTTGGAGATTCCTACGTCTACATCATTTTCGAGGACGGCACGGATCTCTATTGGGCTCGTTCCCGTGTGCTCGAGTATTTGAACCAGGTGACGAATCAATTGCCATCTGGTCTGACGCCTACTTTGGGTCCAGATGCAACAGGAGTTGGATGGGTTTACGAGTACGCATTGACTGATAGGTCCGGCAACCACGACCTCGACGAATTGAGAAGCCTGCAGGATTGGTTTCTGAAGTACGAGCTGCAGACTGTTCCCGGCGTGGCCGAAGTTGCGACTGTTGGCGGCATGGTCAAGCAGTACCAAGTTGTTGTAGACCCTGATCGCCTGTTTGCCTTTGGATTAACCCTAAAGCATATTCGCCACGCAATTCAGACCAACAACCAAGAGACAGGCGGTTCCGTCATTGAAATGGGCGAAGCGGAATACATGGTCAGAGCCAAGGGCTACATCAAGGGGCTGGAGCAACTCGAAAAAATTCCCTTGGGACTGAGCCCTAGCGGAACTCCGCTGCAACTCTCCGATGTAGCGGAGATTAGAGTTGGACCTCAAATGCGACGTGGCGTTGCGGAGCTCGATGGCGAGGGAGAAGTGGTCGGCGCAATAGTCGTCATGCGCGCTGGCGAAAACGCGCTGACGACCATCAATGGAGTGAAGCAACGGCTAGAGGAACTGCAGGCGAGTCTACCGGAAGGGGTCGAAGTTGTTACGACATACGATCGTTCGAAACTCATTAGAAGATCAGTAGTCAATCTGCGAAATACACTCATCGAAGAGTTCATCGTCGTTGCACTAGTTTGCGCACTATTCCTCTTCCACCTTCGCTCGTCTCTAGTTGTGATTTTGAGTCTCCCCATCGCGATTCTAGGGGCTTTTGCGGTAATGCGAATTCAAGGCATCAATGCAAACATCATGTCGCTGGGAGGAATCGCGATTGCTGTCGGAGCAATGGTCGATGGCGCAATCGTGATGGTGGAGAACGCTCACAAGAGGCTCGAACAACTGACTAGTGAGGGATCGAAGATTTCCTCGGCACAACGTTGGGAGGCAATCAAGGAAGCAGCTTCTCAACTTGGACCTCCGATTTTCTTTTCGCTCTTGATAGTAACGTTGAGCTTTCTGCCCGTATTCACTCTCGAAGCGCAGGAAGGGCGACTTTTCTCGCCGCTGGCATTCACTAAGACGTACTCCATGGCGATTGCCGCTGTGCTGGCGATCACCTTGATCCCCGTACTAATGGGCTACTTTGTGCGCGGACGCATCGTCTCGGAACGCAGAAATCCCATCAATCGAGTACTAATTGCTGGCTATATGCCAATACTTAACGTGGTTCTTCGTTTTCCGAAATCCACACTTATCTTGTGTTTGGGACTCCTTGGCGCGGGTCTGTGGCCCATTACGAAGCTTGGTTCCGAATTTATGCCTCCGCTTGACGAAGGCGACTTCATGTACATGCCCACAACCCATCCCGGAATATCAATTGACAAGGCAAGGGAACTGCTGCAACAGACGGACAAGCTTATACGCACCGTGCCAGAAGTCGAAAACGTGTTTGGCAAGGTTGGTCGAGCGGAGACAGCCACTGACCCTGCTCCACTCACAATGATCGAGACGATGATCCAACTCAAACCGCAAGATGAGTGGCGTCCAGGAATGACCATGGATGGCATCCGCGATGAATTGAATCGCCGAGTTGATTTCCCCGGCCTCAACAATGCTTGGATCATGCCAATTAAGACGCGTATTGACATGCTAGCTACGGGCATAAAGACTCCTGTTGGAATCAAGATTTCGGGTCCCGATCTCGGCGTAATCGAGTCCATTGGAAGGTCCATCGAAGATGCGCTGAGCGAAGTGCCGGGAACGGCTTCGGTCTTTGCAGAGCGAGTAACTGGTGGGCGCTACATTGATGTGCAAGTGGATAGAGACCGCGCGGCTCGGCACGGATTGAATGTCGAAGACGTTCAGGACATCGTGCGCACAGCTGTTGGTGGAATGAATGTAGCTCAATCAGTCGAGGGGCTGGACCGCTACCCCATTAACGTCCGTTATCCCCAGTCCGTCCGCAATTCGATTGAAAATCTAAAAATGCTGCCCATCATCACACCACAGGGCGCACGAGTGGCTCTCGTCGACGTTGCCGATATTCAAATTGCCGACGGACCTCCAATGATCAAGAGCGAGAACGCTCGACCAAGTGGATGGCTCTACGTCGATATCGTCGACCGAGATTTGGGCTCGTATGTAGCCGAAGCGCGAGAGATTGTCTCCAGCCAAGTAGACATGCCCGCGAACTATTCCCTGCAATGGTCTGGACAGTACGAGTACCTAGTTCGCGCGCAGCAACGGTTGGCATTGATGGGTCCTCTCACGCTTGGCATTGTGTTAGTTCTTCTGTACTTCAATTTCCGTCGTGCAACAGATGTCTTCTTGATCATCGGGACCGTACCCTTCGCGCTTATCGGCGGAATCGTGTTGATCTATTTCTTGGACTACGATCTATCTGTCGCGGTGGGGGTGGGCTTCATTGCGCTTGCAGGAGTTGCCGTCGAATTGGGGGTGGTCTTGCTTACATACATGAACATGGCGATGACCCGTCGCTTGGAATTGGCTAGTTCCGAGAAACGGGAGATGCAAACGGCCGATGTCCTCGAGGCAATTCGGGAGGGCGCGATGCTCAGGATTCGACCGATACTCATGACAACCATGACCGTAATCCTAGGTCTTGCACCCATCATGCTTGACCACGGTACCGGATCAGCCGTCATGCAACGAATTGCCGCTCCAATGTTTGGAGGAATGGTTAGCGCAATGTTCTTGACGCTTGTCGTGTTGCCTGCACTCTACGTGCTGTACAAGAAGTGGACCCTAGTCGGACGGCGACCCGCACTCCAAGCTTCGTAAGAATCCTATACAAGAGACCCACACTGTGCCGGCTCAGAAGCCAGGCTAGGCAATCGCTTGCAGGAGCCATTTCAATATCCCGACTGTCGATTTTCTATTCGCGACGTGTGCACCCTGCATGCCGCACTCTTTCGCACCCTCGACATTCAGTCGGTTGTCATCCAAGAACAAAACGCTCTTTGGAGGGCAATTCATTCGATCTGCTACGTCGACAAACGCCTCTGCGTCCGGTTTCCGCAACCCCGTAGTTGAGGAATTGAAGACTTCCCTGAATACCTCAAGCTCCTCTCGTAGTCTGGACCCCCATATGGATTCATGCTCAGGATTGGAATTGGTATAGCAATATGCAGGTCGCACCTCCGCCAATCGATTGACAAGTTCAAAGACATCGGGAATCGCCTTCCCCACTAGGGCGTTCCAACCAGTTCTCCAATCCTCAAGGTCCATGGAAATGCCTAGTTGCTCTTCAAGTGCGCAAGCAAGCTCGCGGAACGTGCACTTACCAGTTTCATACTCCTTGTAGTAGCGTTCTATGGACCACTTGGGAACAAAAATTGATGTGTCAATGCCCGATGCTCGAGACCAATGCTCGAACACTCGATTCGGATGCACGCTGACTACTACTCCGCCCATGTCAAACAACAATGCGTCAATGCGACTAACTTCAATCTGGTTTACGTCTACGCCACCGAGCTCTCTCATTTCATGCATCCAAAACCAATTTGACTGTTTTGCCGCACCAACCTGTTGTGTATGAGGTTTCAACGCAGTGATCGATATTGCGTTGAATGCACTGCGACGTGCGTGCGCGGCCAAGACGCAGCAACGGCCCGCACTACATGCTCATAGAATGTTGATGCCATGAGCCGGAGCCAATTCATCCATTTTCTTGCACAAACGATTTTGGCAGGAGTTCTTCGCCTATTGGCATTGCTCCCCCTTCCGGTGCTGCGGGCGTTGGGCAGATTCTATGGCAATCTAATGTCTGTAATGAAGTCCCGCGCGGCGCGCACAACCGGTACCAATATAGCTCTCTGCTTCCCAGAGCTGAGCGACGAACAAAGAAAAGACCTAGCTAGACGATCGCTGGGCGAGACCGGGTGCACCATATTTGAAATGGCAGCCATCTGGTATTGGAGTCCTCTTGCGTTGAAACGGCTCGTAGTCGGATTCGACGGACAGGAACTCTTGGACCAGAAACTTGGCCAGGGAGGGGTCATCTGCGTGTGTCCCCATTGGGGGAATTGGGAAATCACAGCGCACGCCATCGCCAACCGTTACGATGCAATTGCACTTTACGACGGCCGTCGCCTAGCAGAACACACTGACAGGATTACGCGGAAACGCACGCGATTCGGTCTCACGATGGCTTCAACTGAAAGAACGGGACTGCGTGTGCTGCTAACCGCGCTCAAGTCTTCACGGCTTGTCATAGTGATGCCGGACCAGGTGCCAACACGCGGCAACAACGTGCTAGTGGAATTTATGGGCGTAAAGGCCCGAACAACAACTTTAGTTCAGTCTCTGGTCCGCCATACCGGAGCCTCAGTGTTGCTACTCACGTTTCAACGAGTGCCCAGGGGGTTCCACATTCGAATTGAACCGTTTCCTGAAAAAGCAATGGCTGGTGATCAAGAAACTGCGGCTCAGACGGTAAACGATGAAATCAAGCGCATCATCGAACGCGACCCCGCGCAGTATCAATGGGAATACAAGCGTTTTCGACGACTTCCGAACGTTGACTACTACGCTTAGGTCTCGACGAACTTCCTGTGGACGATCCCTAGAATCGCGCGCTGCCGCTTTGAATCTCGTTCAAGTAGTCGTTGTCAAGCTCCGAGTAGCCTTCAGCCCCCGGCTTCAATACATAGATGGGATCTTCGACTACGTTCAAGTCATAGCCTTGCTCGCGTAGGTCCTTTTTCACCATCTTGAACGTACCGGTGACTTCCTGAGCTGGCTGAACTCTAACGAACACCGGACGCGCAAACGATGGAAGGTTCGCTTGCACGTACTCGGAGAAGGAGTCGACATTGAGCTGACTCAAGCCCTCATTGAGGCTTACAGCCGCCATTCCCGCGCGCCCTTCCGATCCTGGTATCTGCACGCCAAACACATTGCTCATCGCTATGTCTTCAAAACCGTTGAGAATCTCTCCCACTTCATTGGTAGACACGTTCTCAGATCGCCACCGAAAGGTATCTCCTAAGCGGTCGACGAATTGGTAGTGTTTGTACCCCAGCGAGAAACCGACGTCAACGGTCTTGAGGAGATCGCCAGTATTGAACCAACTGTCCCCTTCTTCCAACACGTCGCGCAATATCTTGCTTTCGGTTGCGTCGGAGTCGGTATACCCTTCAAATGACGAATTGGGATTAATGTGACCAATGCATAGGCCGGGCTCGCCTTCGTCTACTTCAACGCATCTGCCGTCGTCCCCACGCCAAACCTCACCGCTCTCCAGGTCGTAGCGAACTAAAGCCACCTTAGACGCAGTCAAGCCGACAGTGCAGTCCTTGTTCAGAATGTTGGCGAAAGCAACGTTGCCCTCACTGGCACCATAGAACTCGGTGACTCGATTTATGCCAAATCGTCGCTTGAAGTCAATCCAGATGTCAGGTCGCAATCCGTTCCCTATCATCGTGTGTAGTGAATTTTGCGCGTCGTCTGGCTTTTCGGGCGAGTTGTAGAGGTAGCGCAACATCTCACCCACATAGACCAAGTGGGTCACCCCATGTCGCCGCACATCTCCAAGAAATCCACTTGCAGAGAACTTGCGCTGCAATACAACCCCAGCTCCGCACAGCATGGCCGCTCCTGCACCAATCACTAACCCTGTTCCGTGGTATAGAGGCAAGCACAAGTAAATTCGGTCCCTATGAGTACACCGAAGTCCTGCAATGTAGGACAGACGCGACATCTGCAGAAACCTGCGATTGGACATGATTGCCGCCTTCGGCAAGCCAGTGGTTCCCGATGTAAATATGTAAAACGCGGTCTCTCTAAGCGTAACGTCGTTCTGTGCTTGTGGCTCATCGGGCTCTAGGTTCGAACTCAGCGCCGACAAGTTGGAAGCCCAGCTCGGAACTTCCTGTGATGAAGAATCGGGTACAGCCACGAACCCCTCGCCTTCGCTCAATGGAACCAATTCCTTGACGCCCTCCACTGCCTCTGCGAGTTCCATGCCGAAGACGCACATCTTTGATTGCGAAACCGAAATGCAATGTTGGAGAGGTCGCTCGCGCAGATTCGTGTTTATCAGCGCGGCAACGGCACCGAGCTTGCTGATGCTAATGCACAACGCCAGAAAATCGGGACGATTCTCCATCATGAGGCTCACTACGTCCCCACGCCCGACACCCAAATTGGCAAGTGCCCCAGCGTATCGATTCGCCTGCTCATTCAACTCGTGCCAAGTCTGTGTTTCATCGCCATACACAACTGCAACGCTTCCGCCGTGCGTGGTCGCTGTACTTGTCACTTGGCGACCAAAGCAATCTGTCTCATCAAGGGGTCTGGGCTTCATCCCCTTCTTTAGCGTGAGAAGCGTTGGAACATCGGCCAAGACCGACACGAAATCAGCAATACCCATTGCACCCTACCTCACTGGCCATTGATGACTCTGAATGATAGAACACCTCTTCACGTAAGAGTGCAATCTCTAAGTCTCGGTGGATTCAGGGTCGTCGCTAACAGATGCGGATTCTTCTTCCTCGCGTGCCAATTCGGCTTGGGTACGATGCATCCATGCCTGTACTCTACGGTCAATGCCGGGAATGCAAAGTCCGATAAGCAGCAGTCCAAGCGGCAACATCCAGAATCCAAGAACCGGAAGAAAACCCAATACCCCACCAATGCACAGTGCTATACCAAGTGGTAATCGCAAGTAGAAAGGGAGCTTCTCCCCATAGTACAACCCGCCTAGGACAAGCTTCTTGATTACACGCCAAATGCCAGTCTTTGTCACGTCTCAAACCAACATCGGTGTGTCGTCGGGCTCGTCGTGTCGACCGGGATGGGCTCGACGGCTTAGATCTGGGTCAATGGACTTGTACCTGTACTTGCCGTCGTCTGCCAATCTGCGTTCCAAACGATTGCGATGCATGAGCAGATGGCAGTGAGCAATAGCTTCTCCCAGCGCCATCATTTGTTGTCCACCATCCAACCTTCGCTTAAAGAGCACAGGCAGCAGATCTCGTGCTGTTCGTGGCTGAATGCAATGCTCCTCTATTGCGAGCATGCGATCTTCGTGGTGGTTGATTAGGTCCCGCAATCTCTCTCGAACCCCCATGAAGGGTAGGTTGTGCGCAGGAAGTACGAAGGTTTCTGCAGGCAACTCCAAGAATCTGTCGTGGGATTCGATCCACACCTTTAATGGATTGGCTTCGGGCTCCGTCGGATAGACGCTTACATTCGAGGTGATTATGGGAAGGATTTGATCTCCCGAAATCAAGATTCCAAGGCTCTTGCAGTGCAGGCACGCATGCTCGGGAGAGTGACCTGAACCAACCAGCACTTGCCAGTCGTGGCTTCCAATGGACAGAATGTCGCCATGCTCCATTCGCCGGAAACTCATTGGAAAGGAATATTGCGCCCAACTGTTGTTGGACCGAGTTCCTTCCGTGTGTCGACGGGTGAACCGTTTTCTCCACTTCGCACCCGCTTCCTCCATTGCGGTAGCATCGAAACCAGCTCTGACGTAGAACTCCATGCCCTGCCATCCCCTCGCTCCAGATGTTCCCATAGCGAACATTGAGCGAGCCTGATAGTACTCGGAACGTGTCATGTAGAGCGGAATGCGAAAACGTTCGGTAATCATGCCCGCTTGACCTATGTGGTCGGGGTGCATGTGCGTGCAAATGACGCCGATTACCGGCTTGCCGTTCAAACAGTTTTCAAAGACGGCCTCCCAAAGAAGCCGCGTTTCCTCATTGTTCAGGCCCGTGTCTACAACGAACCATCCATCGTCGTCTTCCAGCAAGTATAGATTTATGTGATTCAGCGACCCTCCCATCGGCATCGTCAGCCAAGCGACGCCAGGCGCAACGGTGCATGTAGTGCCTTTGGTCGGATGGTGTTTGTAGGGGTACCGCAGGTCGCGCTGCTGATTGGTTTGGTGCGAAATCTGCCGCATGGGGTTGGGTTCTAGAACTCTCGAGCGGCCCGGTGCCCCAAGGCCACCGCAACATTTCGGTTGCACATTATATGAGTGCGGGTAACATTTACCCTCGCACGGAAACAGCGCATTTTTCAATGCCCAACCGTGCAAATTGGATGGATCGGAGACACAGACATGCCGATGAATGTACGGCCAGTCCCAATGCTGGACGACGAAGTAAATGAGGTTCGACTGGCTACCGCTGAAATAGTCAACCAGCACATTCTTCCCTACGAAGACAAACTATGGGCTCGGAGATTAGATGGTTCGGCACCATCCCACGAAGCTCAGACAGAAGCAGCAGATCTGCGACGAAACGTGCAGAACGAAGTCAAGAAGGCCAAGCTCTGGGCGCCCCATTTGCCACCTGAATTTGGCGGCATGGGCTTGAGCTTCATGCAGCATGCCTACATGAACGAAGTGCTTGCCTATGCTCCAGGCGCAGCTTCTCTGTTCGGCGTGGTTGCACCGAATTCAGGAAACCAGAAAATTCTCGTCAAATATGGCACGCCGGAGCAGCACCAGAAATGGCTATTGCCCCTCACCGAAGGACGCATGCAATCGGGCTTCTCCATGACTGAGCCCATGAACCCAGGGTCCGACCCGCGCTCCCTTACCACACGGGCAGTGCTAGAGGGAGACGAATGGGTCATCAACGGTCATAAGTGGTTTACCTCGAATGGACATGCTGCCGATTTCTACATCGTTATGTGCAGAACAGCAGACCCCGACGATCCAAGCGGCGCGAACGAAAAAATGACGCAAATAATCGTTCCTCGCAAGACCGCGGGAGTCAACATTATTCGAGGAGTACCCGTGTGGGGCAAGCGGTCAAGCCATTGCGAAATCAAGTATGAAGACGTTCGAGTACCGAAGGAAAACCAACTCGGGCAAACGGGCACTGGACATCAAGCGGCCCAAGATCGGCTAGGCGCGGGACGCATCTATCACTGCATGAACTCAGTCGGCGCGATGTGGCGATGTTTCGACCTGATGGTAGATCGAATCATCAAGCGAAAAGTGCATGGCGGCGAAACCCTAGAGCACAAGCAATTCATGCAGGGCTTCATTGCTGACTCTTACATGGACATTCAATCGTCCCGGCTCATGGTTGTGGATTGCGCGCAGAAGATGGAAGCAGGAGCAGACTCCAGAACTGACATCTCCTCCATCAAGGTCTACGTGCCCGCAGCGTACCACCGCGTTGTTGATCGAGCCATACAAGTCTACGGAGCGGCAGGTGTGTCGGGAGACTACCCGTTTGCTGACATGTATACAGGCGCAAGAACCCTGCGTATAGCGGACGGCCCCGACGAGGTACACAAGATCTTAATTGCAAAGAATGTGCTACGACGCTATCACGCAGGCGAGTCTTGGGACTTTGGCAATTAGGAGGACGTACTGGAGACGCTAGTAAAGGATATTGCACAGGCAATTCGCAATAGAACCGCTCTTCCTCTCATGCCGAAAGGCATGAGCTTGGACGAAGCTTACGCCACGCAGCAGCAATTGGTGGAACTAATCAGCGACGGTCCCACAGCTGGACTCAAAGCTGGAATGACGGCACCTGGGCCACAGAAGCTGTTTGGGTTGACGCATCCATTGATTGGATCGCTTTACTCGTGGGGACGGCTGGAATCAGGAACCGAGTTTCCTTCAAGGCCAGGGGTTAGTTTGGAATGCGAAATCGGACTAATCGTGGATGAGAACGGAATACCAACATCTGCCGGACCCGTGATCGAAGTTCCCTTTCTGTCATGGGGCAATCCAGAAGATGCAAAAGGTGCAAATGTCGCAGCGATAAATGTCGGAGCAGACCGATACATTGTTGGAGCTTTTGGCCCCTTGCGCGACGACTACGATTCACTGTCAGTCAAACTCACTCGAAACGGCGAACCAGTATGCGAAGCCAGTCTAGCCGATGCGTTGGGGGGACCTCCCCATGCACTTGAGTGGATGCTGGCTGAAGCATCGCATCGACAAAGGAGCATATCCGAGGGGATGCTTTTGATAACCGGAGCTTGCGGCGGCATCCATCCCGCAGAGCCTGGACACTACATTGCCGACTACGGACTTCTTGGATCAATAGAGTTCAGCGTTAGCTAACAGACGCTACTTTTTTTCTGCCCCTACCCAGCTTGTGGCATAGCCTTCGATTTCGTATTCGGGAGCGCACACTACCAATGGGTCCCGTGCGTCCACCATGACAGCAACTTCGTTGGTATGCGTGTCCGGTTGTTCAAACATCCGAGCTAGCGCTCCGGGATGCGGGCCATGAGTTATTCCACCTGGATGGAACGTCATCATGCCAGCGTCGATGTGGTCGCGACTAAAGAAGTCACCGTCGTGATAGAACAACACTTCGTCGTAGTCTTCATTGTTGTGAAAGAATGGAATTTTGATTGCAGTTTCGTCCGATTCGAATGGTCGAGGCACGAACGTGCTGATCAAGAATCGATCACTCGCGAAGGTGGCATGAACCGAAGGAGGCAAGTGGTAGCGGTGGCTGTTAATCGGTAGCAAATCACGAACGTTGATGCGCACGGGTGCGAGGTCACCAGTCCAACCCACAGCATCAAGCGGATTGTACGGATAGGTTAGAGACGTCACTTCTCCATGCTTCTTGACTTTAACAACCCAGCTTGAATCGTCCTGCTGCTGGTCCGCGAATCTGTCATTCATTGCAGGCGTGTCCAAATTCGCGGGATCGAAGATGGCATGCGGGCCCAACAGACCTCGGTCGGGAAGTTGGATTTGTGCTCCAACTGCTTCGATGAGCAATGTTCGGACTTCTCCGGAGCTCTCTATTCTCCACATGGTTCCACGTGGAACCACTATGTAGTCGCCCGTGTGCACTTGCATATGTCCGAAGTCGCAGAAAAAGTCGCCGTGGCCCTCGTGAACAAAAATGGTCAGATCTCCATCTGCGTCGCGACAGAGGGATTGCATCGACTCCGACATAGTCCAGATCGCAATTTGGACATACGCGTTCTTCAGAATGGTGCTTCCCTGCCAAGGGTCTTCGGATGCGCTTGCGTTATTGAGGTCGAACGCTCGTGGTCGCAATGGACCATCAACGGAAACCCAACTCGTCGGTGGTCTTCGATGATACAAACGTGCCGACGGCCCATTGAAACCTTCTCGTCCCAACTCACGTTCGAACGTTCCAGCGGGAAGGTCTCGATGAGCTTGACGCGAGGTTCTACCTTGCTGCCATGTTGCGTTAAACGGTTTCATTTAATACTCCTCGACGCTGTTGATCTCGTTCGATGCTCTCGAACAACGCTTGAAAATTGCCCTCGCCAAAGCCCTTGTTTCCCAACCGTTGGATGATCTCGAAGAAGATCGGTCCAACCATGTCTTGGGTGAATATCTGCAGCAAGAATCCTTCGTCCGGTGACCCGTCAATGAGAATCTGTCGCTCATGCATTGCTTGAACATCTTGGCCGTGATCCTTTACGCGCTCACCAAGCATCTCGTAGTATGTGTCCGGTGTAGACTGGAACTCAACTCCATTGCGAGTCAACGTGTCCACTGCGGAATAGATGTCGTCGGTATGCAAAGCAATGTGCTGAATTCCCTCGCCGTGATAACGCTGCAAGAACTCCTCAATTTGCGATTGATCGTCGGCAGACTCGTTCAATGGAATGCGAACTTTGCCGCATGCTCCAGTCATTGCTTTGGAAACTAATCCGGTTTGAACGCCGTGGATTTGAAACCTCTGAGCTTCGTGGAAATCGAACACTTGCTCGTAGAAATCTGCCAGCTTGCTCAAGTTTCCGCGCTCTAAGTTATGAGTCAGATGGTCGACATGAGACAAAGGACCGCCCGAATCCTCAATGTTTGCTGAGTCTAGAACAAAGTCCACGTCGTATATGGTTTTGTCGCCGTAGCGATCAACTAAGTAAATCAGTGAACCACCTACACCAGCCACTGCTGGTATGGATAGCTCCATCGGTCCGACATCCGACTTGGCTGCCGTTGCACCACGCTCAATGGCCAGCTTCATTGCTCTCTCCGCATCGAGCACACGAAAAGCCATTGCATTTGCCGAGTCACCGTGCTGCTCCGCAAATGAGGCTGCGGAACTTTTTGGTTCGCGATTCAAAATGAAATGGATGTCGTTCTGGCGGAATAGTTGCACTTCCTTTCGACGATGCGTTCCAATGAGCGAGAACCCAAGCTTTTCGAATCCTTCGCGCAATCGATCAGGGTTCGGACTTGTAAACTCAACGAATTCGAAACCATCCGTTCCTATAAGATTGTTGGTCATAGCTTTCTTTCGCTGTCTGTTGTAAGTGAATATAGTTGCAAATGAAACAAAAATCAAATCTGACACTTCAAAAGTTTCTACCGTATCGGCTCTCGGTGCTTACCAACTCCATCAGCGCATTGATCGCTACTAGCTACAGCGAGTCTTTCGGTATTCGAATTCCGGAATGGCGTGCCATCGCAGTTCTTGGTGAGTCTCCTGGACTCACCAGCAGCCAAATCGTTCAGAGAACGGCTATGGACAAAGTCACTGTGTCTCGAACAGTGCGCAATCTCGCGAACAAAAAACTCATTTCAAAAAGCGCTTCGGCGACAGACCGTCGCGTTTCCCACCTGCACTTGACCGCCAGCGGAAAGAATGTGTACGAGCAAATTGTCCCGATGGCGTTGGAATTTGAACGGCAGTTTCTACAGGTGCTCGACGTTCGAGAGCAATCAGTCTTGGACAAGCTAATTGACAAACTGCAAAAGGGCGTAGATGAGCTGCGCTCATCATGAATTTGACGAACACCAAACCCAATTCGCCAAATGCATGACTTGTATCATGCATTCTCTCTATTCCTATGCGCAACACATGCAATAGCGGTTGCGTTGGAACGTGTCTGTAGGAGCCGCTTTTGAAACCGCTAGAGTCCTATCGCGTCATTGAGCTCGGCAATGGACCCATTACGGGTCTAGCGGGCATGGTGCTCGCGGATTTTGGTGCAGACGTTATAAAGATCGATCCACCTGGTGGAGACCCTTTTGATTTCATGCCGGCCTATCGTCTTTGGACGAGAGGGAAACGATGTGTGTCGGTGGACTTGCGCAACGCGGAGAATCTTCAGGAACTGCGCTCTCTGATCGTTGATACAGCGGACGGCGTCATGACTACTTTGCGTATAGAAAGACGCAGGGAATTGGAATTGGATGTCGAGTCTCTCCGCGAAGTTCGGCCAGACCTTGTATATGGATGTGTATCCGGCTTTGGCGAAAAAGGACCCTATTCCCATTATCCCGGTTATGAAGCTCTGGTTGCGGCGAAGTCGGGTCGAATGATGAACTTTGCAGGAGTTGCCGACCGCCAAGGACCCAATTACGCCGCCCTGCAAGTGGGTGTTCATGCCACATCGCAAACCTTAGCAGCAGGAATGTTGAGTTCGCTCGATTGCAGGCGAAGGACTGGGGCAGGCCTTTCATTCGAGACTTCACTGCTCAGAGGGATGATCCCCTATGAGATGGGAGTCTCGGCATTGCCTCAACTATACGACAAGGGAATCGTGCAGCGTCCCAAAGTTGATAGAGATCGATCTCTGTCTATGCCAACTCTGAACTACCACCCTGTGCGCACCAAAGACGGCAAGTGGCTGCAGATGGGAAATCTGTTGCCTCATATGCTGGACAATTTCTTTCGCGCGAGTGGCTTCCAGCACGTGTTCTCGGACCCCAAGTACAAAGGAGACCCTTTTCGTTGGGATCGTGACGCATTGGAGAGTTTTCGCGACACAATGCTTGAACACATGCAAACGCGAACACTTGATGAATGGATGAATCACTACATCTCCGATGGTCAGGTTGCTGCACACCCCTATCAAACCTCGCAGCAAGCCCTCGACGATCCAGATGTCGTTCTAAATGGACATGTCGTAGTTAAGGACAATTGCAAGCAACTCGGATTGCTTGCAAACTTGACGAGAACCCCAGGCCGCGTAGGCGATCCCCTTGTCGGTGTCTCCTTCTCTGATCTTGCCGGCCGCTCGCCCTCCAAAGTGGACAATTCGTCTCAAATTCCCTCCCGCCCATTGGAAGGAGTTACGATCGTGGAGAGCGCAACGATTATTGCCGCTCCTCTGGCCGCATCGACATTGGCAGATCTAGGTGCTCGAGTGATAAAGATCGAGCCTCCCGCAGGCGATCCTTTTAGAGGAATGATGCGAGCTCTCGGTGCATCAAAGTGCAACACCGGCAAGGAATCGATTTGCATCGACCTCAAGTCCGTCGAGGGACAGAAAATTGCGCAACGCTTGGCCGCCCGCGCGGACATTCTTCTACACAACTACCGAATGGGCGTGCCTGAGAAGCTTGGAATTGGGTACGAGACCCTATCGGAGATCAATCCAAGGCTGATATACATTTCCGCGAATGGGTATGGCCCCTATGGTCCCAGCGCAAAGCGCCCGTCAACCCATCCAATTCCTGGCGCCGCGCTAGGGGGAGTCCTGTGGCAAATTGGGGAAATCCCGGATCCTAGCGAACACCTTGATAGTTCGGAAATGCGTGACTTGGCACGAAAACTGCTACGCGCCAACGAGGTGAATCCCGACCCTAACACGTCCATGGTAATTGCTACGACTGCAATATTGGGGCTCTGTGCGCGCAGTGCTCTCGGTCACGGACAAAAAATATTTGTAGATATGTTTGGAGCAAATGCGTACGCAAATTGGGACGACTTCATCGGGTATTCTGGCAAGCCCTCTCGACCGGGAGTTGACTCCAATGCATATGGACTAGGACCACTCTACCGTTTGTACGAGACTCAGGATGGGTGGATATTCCTCGCTGTTGTAAGCGACCGTGAAAGAGAGCGATTTGCAAATCATATGAAGATTGACCTCGAACAAAACCAACTTACCAATCGCCTCGAGCAGATATTTCTATCCGATTCAACTCTCGAGTGGGAGAGACGGCTCACTGCATTGGGGATTGGTTGTGTTGAGGCCAGCGGCAAGGTCCCTCCGAACTTCTTCATGGATGATGAACATGTCCAAGCCGAGGGCATTCTGGTCGACGCGATGCATCCCGAGTGGGGCAAATACAAACGTCTTGGTTCAATGTCAGTGTTTGACAATAAACCCTATTCTGGCACTGAAGCTGCGGGCGGTTCCACCTTGGGCCTGCTGGATGAATTGGGCTATGACGAGGCGACAATTGAAGAATTGCTTGAGCGCAAAGTCGTTCGCGCTGCTTAGTCTCAAGAAGACCTGATCCGACGTGAGATGAGCGTGAAGCGAACCCTTCGTGCAGGTCGGTTGGGGCAGATGTAGGCATAGTGTTTGCTAGCGCCACATGCGTCTTCAATAACAATCGACATCGAGCTTGCGTCAATCTCAAGGATCGACGCAATGCCCAATGTTTAGTGTCAGCTCCCCTTACGACTCGATGCTATGTCGATTCTTGAGGTTCGATCAATCCGCCAGCTAACTCTATTGATTCGTAGGCGTTTTCCAAAACAAGAATTCTTGAATCCAAATCACGGACGTACTCTTCGTCCTGAGCGTCATTGGCAACTGCACGAATTTCTCGCAATAAGCTCAAACTCGCCATCTCAGAATCTGCCAACTTCGCTATTTCCAATATCTCTGGGTCCGTTTGACCCTGTCGGATCGCCTTCAAGAGCTCCACAGTTTGACTAGGACGTAGAAGATCCCGTTCCATGACAATTCGAGCAATCTCCGGATTCATTCGCACTTCCAATTGGGTTACCAAGCCAACCATCGTGGACACGATACTAGGATCGAGCTCGTCATCCAAGTGGCTCAATACCCAATCCTGCATGTCATTGGCAATTGCAGTAGAGCGGTCCAATTCGTCCCGCAAGCTGTGTATCTGCGCTACGGACGAGAGCGCTTTCAAGACTGCAGATTGGCTGATGTTGGGCTCATCAAGCAATGACTGCAATGAGTTAACCATTGCGACGACAGCATCAGAATTGTCGAAATCGACGACATCCTCGAGTAGGCCGATGAATAGATTGGAAATTGCCGGTTCTCTACCCAAATAGCTAGAGTCACTGATTGTGCCGCTGTCATAGGGCACGTGCAGACCCAACACTCTACCAATGTTAGATATTTTTTGCCGCAGTTCTTGATCGGGGCTGGGTCCATAGCGGAAGGAAGAGACGTTAGGACTCGTTCCATCCGAAGGAGCTTCCAAGGTCTCGTGTACAAACAATAGCCTTACAGACTCCCGAGCCTTTTCAAAGTCACCTGCCATGTACTGCAGCCGTGCCAATTGAATTAGTCGAGTGCCATCGAAATCGCGAACATTGTCCACTTGGGCGTCGACAAGAGGAACGATCTCACGAGCATGATCGATGACATCGGCCGGATCGTGCAATTTGGACAACGTCCGCACAGCAAAGGCTTCAAACACGTGCCGTAGTGCAGGTTCATCTTCCAACGGTCGTGCGACCTCGAGCATCCGTAGAACGAAAGATTGCGCACTTTCTTTGGGAAGTCTCTCAATGGCGTCCTCAATCAACTGCAAGACACTCATCTGAAATGTGGACGGGTAGTATCCCCTATACATTCCCATGTTGCCAGGGAACTCTCCGTACTGAATCTGATCTACGACGAGCTTCTCGTAATACTCGCGGGCTTCATCGATTCGGCCAATACTAGCCAATAGTCTAGCTACCGTTAGAAACTGCTCAGCAGCGGTAGAATCCAAGGAACTGGATCTCGTTACAAGCGCATCGGCTTCCAAATCGCTTAGCGAACTCTCGGACGTCAACAGCAACATAGTCCAGAGTGTGAATTCGTGATCGTCCGCCACTCCTCGTATTACTCGGTCTGAGAGTTGGGTCAAGCGTAGAGCCAGTTGGTCTGGAAATTCTCGATATGCCTGTGCGACTTTGTCGTAGAGCATCATCGAACTTCGTCGCTCCGCCGGCGACATTGCAATCAAGAAAACTTCGAGCTCCTTTCCAAGAGGAGCCTTGGAGATCAATACTTCCAGTAGTGTTGGGATCTCTTCGTGTTCCTCGTCAAATTGGTTTTGCCGTCTCAACGATCCTCCGAGGGGAGGAACAGTTACCATGCGATATGAGGACATGTACATTACGTTTGAAGTGGGACTGCCTTTGCTTGGCCATTGCAACAGCATCGGTAGCACATTGCTCCTGCTGTAGTAGCTTCGCATTAAGTCTCCTAGGTTCGCCGCTTGAACTCCGCGCCACATGTAGCGAAGCAGATTGGGAATTTCCTCTTCCTCGATGTTCTCGCTCGTTGCAATCTCCTGCAATCGAGCCATGGTTGCCTCTATAGAGTCCGGAACAGAATCAGTTGGGTTATACATGCTCGCGCCTCGCACGCGAATGAGAATCCTGGAAGAGGGGTCGTGGGGGTTATTTCTAGCAACTGTGTCGTTTCGCTCGATGATGTCGTCACGAACTTGCTTGTCTCTGAGGTCTCTTTCTTGATCCAGAGCAATCGTCAATGCACGATCATACCTCTCGTACTCCAACGCCCTCATGTAATACGCTAAACGCACAAACTCGTCCGATTTGTCCCGTTCGTAGTAGGCGTCCAAGTACTTCAACGATTTTTCTGGGCGGGCATATAGACTAGACATGACTAAATAGCGCAATAGCTCTTCATCGTCAGGAAATTGCTCCCATAGAGACTCATAGATGCTCCTCATATCCTGAAAGACTGTCTCGTAGTCGGGATCGTCCCTGTACCGGTACGGCGAAGGCAAATTCAATACCGTCTTTGCAAGGTTTAAATCGTCGACCCTACCATCGCGGATTTCCTCGAACAATTGCAAATATTGCTCCTTGAATGAGCCGTACAGTGCATCAACTAAGTCATAGGAATACATCGGATTATTGGTGATGAGGTCTATCAGCAACTCAAACGAATTGTCTTTGTCTCCCGAGTAGAAATTGCGAATGAGTTCAGGAATTGTTTCGGAACTCCTAGATGCCACTTGAACCGTATCCACGATGTCATAGAAGACATCAAGATTGCCTGGGTCCACATCGAACTGCAACATGACGAGCATCAGCGGCCGCACGGCATATTCGTCGCGTAGGTCCAGCTTCCGCATGAGGCTTGCGGTTGATTGTTTAACACGTTCCCCTTGTTCTGCTGTCAAGGGAGTTCTCATCAGTTCATTGTGAAGGTCGTACACTTCATAGGAGACGTAATAGTTTGGCTGCATTGCGTCCACAATTTGCTCGTAGAACATCACTACGTCGTCTGTGTCGCCTCGTTTATCGAGGTATTGTCTAACGCTCGACAAACCATAGAAGTATCTTTGAAGAAGTGTTTTTACTTCCCGATTCTTATAGAACTGCTCGTCGAACGTAACTAAACGTATGTCCAAGATATCTTCAATTTCAATTGCAAACGCCGGATCTTGCACCAGGAATTGCATCAAAGTCGTAGGTTCTTCTTGAATCTTGGGAACAACGGTGCTTAGCAGCCGCCTATAGTCCGTGTCGTCCAAAACCGCTGAAGCGAATCTAAGTGGAACCCAATAGTTGCCATCGTCTGTAAAAGACCTATACAACCTATCGAGAGGCTCAGGTGGCTCCACAAGTTTGCTCAGGCGCGTAAGCCGCTCAACATTCTTCTGCTCGATCGCTTGGTCCATCGCCAGTTCAATGTGAGTCTTAGACTCGGCAGGTGCAGCTGGCCAAAGTTCGCCGAATTCCTGTGCGAGTTCTTCAGGAGGTTGCATCCCCATGGCGCGATAGTGCTGATTGAGCGTATCTACATAGCCCTCATCGTCAGTGAAATGTTGAACAAGCTGCAAGTCCAACCGATCAGATATATCGACCTGATTTACCGCAGTGCACAATCTACGAATGAGACGCGCCACATAGTCCAATCGCGCAAATCTTCCAAGTGAAGTTTTCTCGGTCTCATCGCTATCTTCCTCCGCCATCAGCTCGACGACCTTGGCGAGCTCCTCCTCGAACATGGAGACGAACCCGTCGAGCCTTTCGGCCGACTTCTCCT
>JAPOWH010000026.1 GCA_026707735.1 Gammaproteobacteria bacterium
TGGCTCCACCTGCTGGGCTCGAACCAGCGACCCGCTGATTAACAGTCAGCTGCTCTACCAACTGAGCTAAGGTGGATTAGGTAATAATTATAGGGTACGGCTTACTAGCAAGTGTTAGATTACTTTGCTACCTGTGAGTTCTCAATCAAGAGGTAACTTCAAGAACGTAGTGAACGCAAAATCCGGTCAGGGGGCGCAGAATCTCCCTGTCATCACCGTAACCACATTCGACGGTACCCGGCACGAAATACAACCCAAGCCGGGTGGTTCACTTATGCAGGCGATCCTAGACAACGGTATACCTGGGATAGATGCTGATTGTGGCGGCGAGTGTTCTTGTGCAACCTGTCACGTGATCTTGCCCGACGAGTGGTATGACAGACTAGGTGATCCCAGTAGCGACGAGGAGGCCATGCTTGGAATGAACCCCGAGATAACTCCCACCTCACGCCTTTCGTGCCAGATCCCAATCTCCTCGGAGTTAAATGGACTCTCCGTCGAGCTCCCAGAGTTTCAGTTCTAAACTCGACCGAGGTGGCATCGACATGCATTGTTCGATGTTGGCTGCACGGGAAGTCTGGATTGAGATAGGATACCGATGAATCAGTTTTCGGGAGTTGGTCATGAGTGTTAGGGCTCATCTAATCGTAGGTGGCTATCCGATCGGTTCAAGCGCGGGACACGACATGGACTTTGCGCGATTGCAATTGCTGCAAGCTCTATATGACCACGAGTATCAGACGACAGTAGCACAAGACTTCTCGTCGCTTGACGAGAGGTTAGCCGATGCCGATCTCCTCGTTTCCTATGTAGCGGGACCGTATCCAGACGATGTACAAACCCAAATACTTGAAAAGTGGCTTGATGACGGTGGAAAGTGGTTTGCGTTACATGGCACTAGTGGCGGGCGCGCAAAGCGAACTGGGAGAGCCGGAAACCAGCGTCAAATGGTACGGTTACCACACCACGAATTGCTTGGTGCATACTTTCTCAACCACCCGCCGGTACGCAAGTTTCGAGTCAATGTAGAGTCGATTGATCACCCTTTGTTGGCTGGACTTCCTCAAGACTTCGAGGTTGAAGATGAGCTTTACCTTGTTGAACCTATCGATGTAAGCACTACTTTGCTTACCACCGAATTGACGGCCGATCCCTCACCTCCAGGATTTGGGTTTCACTACGACGAGGACACTTCTCTACTGCAGGACGGAAAAACACGAGTGCTGGGGTTGGAGCGCAAGGTGGGGAAGGGATGCATCGTTTATGTTGCCTTGGGTCATACACACTCACCCTCGACCAACGCTCAGCCATTTGTGGACGCAAGTGTCGACAAAGACGGAAAAACTCCAAAGACCTTTCGCGGAGCTTGGTCTAACCCACATTTTGGTCGTCTCTTGAACAATGCCATGGTGTGGGGCACAAGCTGAATTCATAGCCGTACGAATGCAACGTGATAGCCGTTCGTGAACGTTGCCCAACGAAGTGAGTATTTCCCAGAAGCGAACCACGCAGGGAGTTCGTTTCTAGGCCGCATAGCCGTCGTGCGTTTAGCAATTGTGGGTGTTCTCTTGATGCCTATCAGCGGCTGCTTCGTTGTTGAATTGCTACTCGGGAAGCAAATCGTTCACATTTCTGTATCGCCCTCTGGCGGCGAAATTGCTTATGTGCAGTTCCCAAATCTCGTTATAGTCAAGAGTCTAGACAACGGCGATGAAGACATATGCAAGATTCGAGTTCCCCTGATGACTGAGGAGGTTCACTTTACCTCTGATGGAGCGATGGTGGCAGTCGATCAGCCCGAATTTTCGGTTACATCGAGTGAGGCAAGTGTGGAGCGAGTCGTTGCCTTGTATGAGGTAAACACCTGCGAGCTGGCGAGGGAGATTCCGCTGCAAGGATTGGAGGATACAACGGCACTGGCATTTTCGAGCGACGGAAGCTTTTTGCTTCGCAGTTCTGAACAATCGGATGCTTCCCACGTGCAGCTAGATCTGATGGATGGCGACACGGGAGACTCTATTGCCTCATGGATCTATCCGAATACACATCCGATCAGTTTCGCATTGTCTGGGGACAATACCCTGGCTTTGGTGGGAATGGCGCAACACTTGTCGCAGACGGAAGAAGGAGAAGTATCAGACGAGCACATTGGAAAAGCTGTTCTCATACAAGTGCCAACTGGAGAGATTGTCAGGGAGTGGGTGGAGAACGAAAATCTAGGAATCCGTGCGGTTGCAATTTCTGCGGACGGTTCAACGATCGCTTTCAAGTACTACGACGGTACATTGAAGACAACACATTTGCCAACTGGCGATACTCAAACACTCCAATCAACGGCACAGGAGTTTGAAGCAATGCTCTCAACTTTCGATGTCTTTAGCCGATTCGAAAAACTACTGCTTTCGCCTACCGGTGCATACGTCTATTCGCACTCTCTATTCGATTCTGAGAGAGTACTCATGCATGAAGTGAGTTCGCGCGAAAAGGTGCACGAGTTTGTCTACGAAGAGGACCTAGGAGATTTCGAAATCTCACCTAACGGTCAGACTCTAGTGGTTGGAACAGAGGGCGGGGAAATCAAAGTCACAGATTTAATTCCAATTCTGGAGCGAAACTAGACCCACGCCACAGCAATACTCCCGCATGGACAGCGAGCGACAGAGCGCACGCAATTAAGAATTGTCTCGTCTGATTACTTAGACGTCGACTTCATGCTTGTCTGTTGCACGTAGCCCCCGTGTCTCACGACAGCATGGTGGTAGGAATAGAGAGATCTTTGCGCCAACTCTTGGAGCGAATTGATATTGGACTATTGGTTTCAATCACCATCGTTCTCCGCTTGCATGACATTACTCTGCCTGTAGCCACGTTCGCCGTCCACCAAGATCGAACCTACTAAACGGTATTCAAGTCCCTCCGATGCTTCTAGGGGACAAAGCTCGCCAGAAGTCTCGGTTCCTGCAACGTCGGACCACGGTGAATCTGCGTCCAAACGAGATTGCCATTTGGAATTAAAGACGGTGTAAGTCTTGCCTTCTACGTCGGTGTTCGAAAGGAACACGCAATATATGTAGCGCCTGCCGTTGAGCTCAATTTCGCCTGACGAGACGTCTAACTCGTCAAGTTCTTGGTAGGCAATGCGGGCAAGAAAATTGCTGGCGAACTCACTAGTCTCGCCGTCGATTTCGATGGTCGCGACGACGCGGTACTCTTGGTTTTCTTCCGGTTCATGGGTGCATAGCTGCGAAATTACTTCCGTGCCCTCCACGTCCGTCCACGCTGAACCCTTGTCGCGCACTTGCCACCGTGAAGACTGAAGTGAGTACGTTGTGTCGTCTATGGTCCAAGTACTTGATTCTAGGCAGCCGTTGTCTGTTGAGTCGGCTCCAAATTGAACCAGACCATCGCCGATTCGAAGTAGGTCAAGTCGTTGAACTGGAAAAGCGCTCTTGTCCGTGAAGTCGATGACATCATTTCCATATCGTTCAAAGATCAGGATTCCGTGCTCTCTAGTCGATGCATAGATGTGACGACCATCGGGACTGGCTGAGACTCCGTCTCCATACCAGAGGACGTAGCGGTTAGGGACAGACCGTCCGAATCGATCGGGTATCCACGAATAGTACGAGTCGACGAACTTGTCTGTGACAAATGCATTGTTTGTCGCAGGGTCGTACTCCACGACGTAGCCGCCATTGCTGCAGACGATATCTAGTACAAACCGGTTTTTGCGAACAAAATTGCCTCCACATCTACTCAATTCGGTGGCAAAGTTGTATTCGGTAACCAAGTTCGATAACTCACCTGACGGGGATTGGTTGTCAAAGACTCTAAAGTCCGTTCGGGTTGAAATGAACGTAAACTGATTGGCGTAGTCGTTTCGTATAAGCCAAGTTCCCCAACTTGGAAGGTCTGACTGCGACATCTCTTCGAAAAAAGGACTACCTAGAATGCGCTCACTCTTATAAGTGCGTGATCTCTCATAGTTCAATCCGTACCAATATCGTCCGTCATAAGACGAAAAAATACTACGTTTCGGATCTCTGTAAGCTCCGTAAAACTGGATATTGCCGTCGTCAGAAAAGTTGTAAACCCTTTGCTGAAAGTAACCCAATCGGTAGAGATAGTCGCCGTTTCCCCCTATGGCCAGTGTAGGGACACCTAGTTCATGAGCGGTGCGAGCCCAATTCTCATCCTCGAAGAGATCTTCTAGTTCGAGCGAGATATGGTCGTCTATCTGTGCGCGGAAAGTCCACCATGCAGCATCATGATTTACGTAGAGCCGGGAACGATATGAATCCCATATGTGATGGCTATCGACCGGGATGTCCTCAATGATTTGGACTAGAGCCAACAGCCCCGATTCCGGGTCTCTACTGTATGCGTGCAACCCGTCTTGTGTAGTTACATAAGCTCCAGAGCCATCTGTGTTGAAGGATATCTCTGCGGGCTGGCGAACTCTTGAAATGTCGCCCGAGCCATCTCGGCGACCGTAGGATAGGCGTCCAACGTAAGTAAGCCAGTTTGGGGCATCTGTTGCCTCCCAATTCAAAGTGAAGTCTTCCCGCGAATTCCGGACGTCAATTCCAACCCGCAAGAATGCTTGCATCCCTTCTTGGAGATAGACGTAGACTTCCATTGCATGGTTCGATTGCCCCGAGTAGCGACGAGATGCCATTATGAAATCCAAAGCCGCTTCCTCGCCGTTGCGCGTAAACGCCGCTATTCGAAATGAATTCGAAACGTCGGACTCAACCCAAAATCGGACCCAACCGTCCGCTGTTACCTCGTGTGAATACCACATTGAGGAACTCCCCAAGTGTGCCCATCCATCTTGTTCAGTGGTGGCGTAAACCGTCGATCCGCTGGATTCGCCTTGCGTTCCTACAAGCTCGGTTGCAAATTCCATAGTATTGTTCGAAGGTGTGGAGCCCCATAGCAACGATCCGTTGACGCGCGACCTATAAAACGCGGAGGTGGCGAATTTCTCTCGACCGACAGAAATCCGATATGTTTCTCCTTGCTTCGCGTCCAAGAGAAACTCATTTTCTGCGCTGAATGCGTCGTCCAGCATGGACGGTTGAAGGTCAGCCAATGTAGTTCCTGTGAATGCGGAAGCTGTGTAGCCACTTCCGGTCCAGAAGAATGTGAAAGAGCCGTCATGCGGAGCTTGCCATTTCCACCAGCGCGACTGAACTCCAGTTGCCTCAGGTTCATCAGGTTCTATCGCTGGCCAACCGTCGTGAGAAATGTTGAGAAACCCTTGCGAATCATCGTAGAGATCGGTCGCATCGTCAAACATGTCGTTTTCGCGGTCGGATGCTTCTACTCTATTCCACGAAAGCGCTTCATATACCCAACCTCCGGCGTAGGCGTTTGGTGAAGCAACCATAATTCGATATGTCTGGTCTTTCTTCGCATTAACCAGTATCGGGTTACCGGGGTTTTGAACATCAGATACAAGTCGCAAGTCCGCTACATCATTTCCGGTAAATGCCATGATGCGTACGACCTGAGCATCGTCTACTTGGAACTCCCATTGGCCGTTGTCGGGTGCTGTCCACCGATACCAAACTGTCGATGAGAGGTAGCCGTAGAGTTCTCCAATTTCAAGCGTTGCTCCCAGATTACTGCCTGACATTTCTCCCGACTCGCCTATCAGCTCAATTGCATCGGCGAAGTTGTCGTTTATGGGTCGTTCGCCTCGGTACCAGTTGAAAGATAGCGGTTGCGACTCGCCGTCAACACTAACCCGAATGCGATACTCAACACCCGCCTTTACAAATAATTGGGCGGACCAGTGCGAAGAAGCCAATAGTCGTGCACCTGATATGCCACAACAAGCATCCGTCACTTGATAAACCTCAACTTTTGGGATCCGTTCGGGAAACGCTCTACTGGTCGGAGTAGCAATGAACGCTGCTAGTCCTGATTCTTCAGCAATTCGTCGAAACCATATTGAACCGGACACGCGTGCCTCTTCCCATCTCTCATCCTCGTGCAACGGCTCACCAGCCTCCATTGAACTAACCAATAGGTCAATTTCCATGCTGCCATTTGGATCAACCAATTCCATTGGGCTGTAGAAGTTGTCGTTCGTCGGAGTGATTGCCAATGCGACTTCATCTACAGAACCTGTAGGTCTAACCAAAAACGAAGTGTTGGCTGACTTGCCGTTCCAAGACATGGTCTTGACATACACACGCATGGGTACTGAAGATTGGGAATAGAGTTCCAGCAGAACTCTGGTTGGATTGCCTTCGGTGACTTCGCCTAAGACGAACAGATCGCCAATTTGTGCTACGCCCAATCCATCGCTGCGTTGGATTAGTGCCGTGTGTTCCTGGGCCACAAAGGAGTTGGTGTAGTTAAGACGTCCTAATGCGCATGCTTCTCCGTCCAAGGTGCGGCAATCTACATGCAATGTGACCCCTTTGGCGATGTAGGAGTCCGTGGAAACCGTCAGATCCACCTTGTGAAAGTGGTTTTCGCCACTAGGTGTCTCATAGACATCTTCTGCTGCTTCGACAGTCAGTTGTGGGGTTGAGGCGCCTCGAATAACTGTCCAAGCCACAGCAGCTCGAGGGGCATCGGTGTAGACAGAATGCGCATCAATCTTGATCCTATATGTACCTGCTTCCGGATTTTGGATGATTACCCATTCCACATTGTCGATTGTCGAGAGAGAAGAGTATTCGCCACAGGGTCCAGGACCGCAGTCCGCGTCCTGGTCTACCCACAAATTGAGATCGTTAAGCACGTTGTTTGCAATTGAGTCTGTCGCGGGTTCGTCCCATGTCATAACAACATCAATCCGACTTGTGCCTTCTGGCACTTCGATGTCGTGATATGCGTACTCTTCATTCTCCATCTCGACAGCTGCGCCGGAGCTCACCCATCCGCTCTCCGTGTCGTTGTTCAGAATCGTTGATGTCGCTGAGACCATTCCCATTCCGTAGCGTGCTTGAGTTTCTCCAGGACCGTTTGTGTTGTTTGTTGGAAATTGACTCTCACTCTCAAACCAGGCATCTGGTTTGATCGCACTTGCCATCAACCGAGCACGGACCAGAGCTGGCTGTTCTCGGTGGTCCGACGAAGCATCCATCAACAGTGCGGCGACACCTGCGACACTTGGCGAGGCCATGCTTGTTCCGCTGGATCTTGAGTAATTGTCGTAGTTGCCCCAGCCGGCTGCCGAATACAGCCAAACTCCAGTAGCGCTCACAAGTGGCGTCAACCGATTGTCGACAGTTGGTCCGTGACTACTGAATCCGTGGATCTCGCCGCTGTCGTAGGAAGCGCCTACTGGCAAGGAATTTTTGGCGGCTCCATAATTCGAGTATCCATACTGATTGGAGTTTGCGTTGGCGACAACGTAAAGCTGTCGATGCGTCCAGACGATGGAATCGAGTTTACGGGCGGCCGTGGAACGGCTATCGTGGTCCAGTCGTGCAGATGAGAGACTCATGTTAACGATCGATGCCTTGATCGACTCGGACTCTCTCCCTTCTATTGAGCATGACGATTGCTCGGCGAGAAAATCCATTCCCAGCAAAATATCAAAGGAGGTTCCGCGACTGTTGCTGTTCAAGACTTTTGCGAACCTAATGTGTTGAACTCCCGGTGCCATTCCCGCATACTTTGGCTCATAAAACCCAGTACCTACGATGGTTCCAGTTACGTGGGTGCCATGTCCATTCTCGTCGAAGAACAAGTCGGAGTCTTCACCATCAACAAAGTTCTTGGCGCAAATGCTTTCTCTGTAGGTAGCAATGTCGATATGGGACGTGTTGAGTCCGGTGTCCATGACAGCAATTGGAGTCGTCGCACCAGTCAATCCTTCAAAGGTACCGCTGAAACTGCCAATAGTTCTAAGTTTGTCCACGCCTTGTGCTGGCACCGCCGTGTCGTGCGTGGCGCTAACAATTGGTATTGGCTCTACGAACTGCACAAAGTCCAACTGTGTCAGATCCCCGATTTGATCGGGATTTATCACTGCAGCGAAAACTCTTATGTAGGGATCGAAATGTCCAACGATAACTCCGATATCGGCTAGTGCGTTCCGAAACAGCGACTCTTCCTCGTGCGCCATGACGGAAATGAAGATTGGCAGCTCGGTCCCAGCAGGGGAAGTGTTGATCTCCTCTAGGAACGACGGCGAGATTTTCTGACTGGGAGGTTGTACTCCTATTCCGCTTACCCACGGTAGGTCTCGTATCTCTGTCAAGCTACGCTTGTCACTTGGAACCTGAACACGAGCCAGATTTCCCGACGAACCAAGGAGAGATGCACCGAGTTCTCTTAGTGTCCGATCCATCGCATTTCTCGCCATCGGATTTGAAATCTGCAACCAGCAATAGGTTTGCTCGCTTTCGCGGGCCTGCTCGATGATTCCGTCGATGGAGTTGAGAGACGTCAGCCATGGTCGGTCATTTGAGCTTTCATTAGAAGAATCCCCGAACAAACGATGGCCGCCGCCGTACTTTTCTTTAGCTATAGTTGGGACGACAGAAACCACCGAGTAGCCATCCCGTCGGGCCATTTGATTGGGTGTTTTGGATGTTTTTGCTTGAGCCTGTTGAGTTCTTGGAGAGCGGAGAGGGCCCGTCGCACGAACCGACGTTTCGTTGCTGGTGTTGTACTTGCTTATCTCTCGAACAAGGTTTTGTCTAACTTGCAGCGGGAAATCTTCTTTGACGGGGGTCGCCGGAATTAGATTGATCAGAAAAAATATTGCTATGAAAAGAATGGCAGCGACTAGAACTACCGCCGACCCAAGAATTTTTTTGGGAAATGATTGCACGCCTGGCTGCCCAACCCTCGCACTGCGCGGATTTCGAATTATAGATTCCGCACTCGGCGAGGGGACATTGCAAATCCCTAATTCACGTGCGCCTCGGATTTGAAGTTTATTGCGCTGACAACCACGTGGATGTCGACGTATCGAGTTTGCTTAATATATCGATGCCCGAGACTTGCCCCAGCTGATGAAAGACGTTCCACTTTCCAGACTTCCCAGAACCCTGCGAGAGGCGTATAGAGATACAAACGTCCGATCTCAATTGGAACGTTTTCAGCATTGGCAGGAGCAAAGTGAACGGCGCATTGGGTCAGATGGGCAATACGATCACACTGAAACAGTCGATAACTACTACGACTTGCTCAGCGAGTTAATGCAGTTTGGGTGGAATGAGTCCCTGCACTTCGCTCCTCTCTCACCAAGCGAGACTCTAGACGAGTCGATAGTTCGGCACCAAAGACTCCTAATCGAGAAATTGGAACTTCAAAAGGGAATGCGAGTGATAGACGTGGGTTGCGGAGTCGGTGGTCCAATGCGTCGCGTCGCTCAGGAATCCGGTGCCACGGTGCTTTGCCTCAACAATAATGAGCAGCAGCTCAAAAAGGCAAAACGCTTAAATGTTGAACATGACGTCGACCACTTAGCCGAATATCTCAAGTGCAACTTCATGGACATGAGTGCATTGGAACCTGAATCTTTCGACGCAGCCTATGCGATCGAGTCAACTTGCTATGCACCAGATAAGGAACGAGCTTTCGCCGAAATTTTTCGTTTGCTAAAGCCCGGCGGCCTGTTTTGGGGACAGGAAATGTGCCTAACCAACACCTTTAGTTCGGACGACGACGAACACTGCGCCATAGCAAAAGAGATCCAATACACACTAGCGTTGAGCCAAATGTTTTCCTTTGCAGAGGTGAACCAAGCTCTTGAATCTGTTGGATTCGCTGTCGTTGAATCACAGGATAGGGAAGTTCAGAGCGGACCAAGTACGCCTTGGTACCAGCCGATGTTGGGCAAAACCGCATCTCTACGCGCTTTGCGTAGCATTCCAATGGGTCGAAGCCTCATGATTGCTGGGACTCGACTTACAGAGATGATTGGAATCATTCCAAAAGGCACTTCGGCGGTTGTTAAATTTGCGGATCGTATTGCATACGCGTATGTGTCGGGCGGCCAGGCGGGGATATTCACACCTCTATATTGCTTTCTAGCAAGAAAGCCAGAGTAGTTTCAACAGCGGCGTAGCTATTGAGTTTCAATCTGCTGTTGGATTGCAGCGCTTACTGTTTTGACATTGCTGTCGACTAGTAATCCATGCTTCATCCGATGCATTCAGAGTTTCTCACTGTGCATCGGTAGTCGATAGTCTCTACGGGTGAATGTCCCATCTGGGAAGGAAAAATACCACACGAGCGTATCTCCTTCCGTTAGTACATTGGCTAGCGAATCTAACGGATTGACCCGACCATTTCGACTATGCTTGAGTCTCCAAAACTCTTGGAATGTACCCATGACCTACATTGATGGATTTGTAATTGCCGTTCCCAACGAGAATAAAGAGAAGTTTGTGGAACATGCCGAACTTATGGACTCTATTTTCATGGATCACGGAGCACTTCGAATTATGGAGTGCTGGGAGGATGACGTAAAGGTCGGCGTCAATACGGACTTTCGACGCGCCGTCGACGCTAAGGACAACGAGTCGATTGTATTTTCGTGGGTCGAATGGCCCGACAAGGAGTCACGTGAAGAAGCGTACCGGCAAATGGAGGAATTGATGAAGACGGACGAGAGGTTCGACGAAACAAAATTCCCGGTTCCGTTTGATGGCGCCCGCATGATCTATGGCGGCTTTGCGCCAGTCTTCAGCCTTCCCTAAATTGATCGTTGGGTCATTCAATCTCTTTGCCCTTCTACGGTTGAAAATCAATTTGCAGTAGTTTCATGCTAGAGCGCGCCACAGCGTGTTTGGTGTTGGCGGACTGAGATCTCGTCTGCGTCCTCGGAAAGCGTGGAATCAATTGCCGCGGTGACAATTGCAATGAAAGACTCTGCAACTCTATAAGACAGATGTCCGTTTCACCAGGTTCTTGTGGTTGTAGTGCTAGTTGGGTTCAGATTTGTGGAGGTAGCAGCAAGACGTCCGTGCCAAGCAGCGGCTTAAAGTCACGAGTTGTGCGACGCCACGGTGGGCCCAATCTCATGCGAATCACCCGGAGTGTTTTTTTGGTCGTATTGATTCTTATGCTTGTTGGGTGTGAATACAACAACCGACTCAGGAAAATCATTCTCTCAGTGGACGTGTCACCTAGAGGAGACCAAGTGGCAATTCGCTACTTTGGCGATGGCGTAGAGACAATCGATTTGTCAGACAGCTCTCGAAAATGCCATTGGTCAACTGGAGGATCACAGATACGCGGGTTTGCCTCGTATTCGTCCTCAGGCGAACTCATCGCGGTTGGCAAGGAACATTTGAGCATTGAGATGGCCATGGGAAACATGCACAAAATCGTGTTTTATGACTCAAATTCGTGTGAGCAAGTAAATGCGGTTCCGTTGGGAGATTTTTCCGATGGTCATGTATTGGAGTTCTCTCCCGACGACAAATACTTGGCTGTTGCTTCAAGAAGACAACTCTTGCAACGGGGTGTGAATCTTGCAATTGTTGAAGTCGAGACTGGAAAAACAATCAAGAAGTGGACGTATGGAGACGCGGACCATCCATCGTTGGCATTCTCAGACGACGGCTCGATGTTGGTTTTCGGCCTTACCAATTTGAACTCGAGGTCAGACGACCGGCAAAACAAGAAAGACAACGATACCGGAACGGTGTTGCTGTTGGACTTTCCCGCGGGAGATACAAGGAAGGAATGGATTGAGGACACAGGCAAGGGAGTTGTCTCTGTCGACATCGCATCCGATAGCTCAATCGTAGCTCTCGGGCTAGGTGATGGCACTGTGAAGTTAGTTCATTACATAGAAGAAGAATCCCGGGTCTTGCACCGGTTTGACAACATGGCAATCGGTCTACGATTCTCTCCTAATAACAAATTGGTTTTCTCGTGCGAGAGCAACGTCAATGGCTCTTTGATTTCGCATCAGACTCACTCCGGGAACCCTGTGCACGACTATACGTTTACTGTTCCAATATTTGATTTCGATGTAGATGACGAAGGCAAGACAGCCGTAGTTGGTTTTTCGAGTGGCGAAATTGAAGTTGTCGACCTAGTCACAACGCCTACGAGCGAGACTATTGCGAATTGAGATGCCGAACGTTGGGTAGCTCACACCTTCTCCACTGATTAGTAGAGGGAATTGGACCCAACTATTCAGGCTCTTGTTGTCCAATTAGCTCAATGTCTACTTCGTAATGGTCAGCTTCGCTTAGTCGCCGTTTTAGCGGATCGATTCGTCGCCGCACGGCGTCTACGACGGGATCTGGGTCTTTGTCGACAAGTGAATTTGCCAAGAATTGAAACGCCGCTTCTGTACGAGGGCCCATGGAGCGGCCCACGTGATCTGCATCGTAGTAGAGCCTATATTCGTGCCGGATTTTCTCCTTCCACAAGACTTGGTGAAGAAACTCCGTTCCTTCATATAGCCAGAATAGATCCGCGTCGCCAGCTTCGATTAAGATTCTGAGCCCCGACTCTCGCAATGTGTCGCTAGTACGCTGTACGATCGTGGCTGGATTGTTGATATTCCAGTATTCGCGGTCTACTGGACTCCCATAGATTGATTCCAGCAGGGCGTCACTGCGCCAAAATCTGTGTTTTGGACGGATATCCTTCCAATCATCTATCGGTTCGATTCCAGGCTCAAGGGCTGCGACTGCGCCAAACACCTCAGGGTATTTGAAAGCCATTCTGAGCGATCCCATACCTCCCATCGATACTCCCGTGACCATGGTTCCGCGTCTATCTGAACGAATATTGAATGAATCTCTCAAATGAGCGAGAAAGGGCCCAACCAAAAACGATTCCCATTTCTGCGACCCATCTTTGTAATCCATGTAGAGGGAGCGAGGCGCAACGCTGGGTGCGACAATCACCAAAGGTGGCAATTCATCCTTGTTCCACAGTGCAATTATTCGGGGCTGTTGCCTCTTCAATGCCTCACGGGAGCCGCCACCTCCGTGCAAACTCAATACCAATGGGAGAGCCGCATGCTCCTCGGAGTAATTGGGTGGCAGCAATGCGTAGTACTCTACCTCTGTAGGCACAAGCGAAGAAGAAAAACGCCCGTCAAAGAGAGTCGCAGATTCCTCAGGCATGGCCTGCGCCACAAAGAAAACTGTGGTGATGCCGCAAAGATGCTGGATGGACCGAGCAATTGGAAAAGTCACTGGAGTGGAGTGTGAACAACAATTGCAGATTTCGGGTCATTCTAGGAAACGCCGAATCAAGCTCTTTGGAATCAACTACCAGTCTTGGGCTTGTGCGGCTTCCTCGCGAACCTCATCGGGTGATCCGAGCAGCTGACGGTTTAGCCCGATACGCTTGAACCAATAGTGCAGACCAAGCAAGTCAGTGAATCCCATACCGCCATGGACTTCAGTTGACTTCCGTGCAACGAATTGCGCGACTTCAGAAAGATGCGCCTTTGCATGACACGCAACGACTACAGTCTCTTCGGGTATTGCCAAGACAGAATGCGCCGCATACCAGATCAACGATTTGCAGGGCTCAAGTTCCGCTGCCATCTCGGCGCACATGTGCTTAACAGCTTGAAAAGACCCAATTACGCGATTGAATTGTTTTCTTTCCTTGGCATAGGCTACGGATTTATCAAGCATCGATTGAGCAGCCCCCAAAGAATCCGCAGCGAGCATAATGCGACCAACGGCGATACTTCTCCGTAGGGCACCATTGCTGGACGATCCGGGTAGAAGCTCACAGGGAGTCCCATTCATCGTGATTTGGGCAACTGATCGCGTGCGATCGATGGTTCTCAGCAACGTTAGCTCCACGTCGTTCGCATCAACTAGATAGATCTCACTGTCCCCACTAGCCATTAGAAACTGGGTCGCGTCGTTCGCGTCGATCACAAAGGTGTGTTCGCCATTGATCTGTCCCGAGTCGACGGATGTCGAACCATCCGATCTGGAACTACTACTCGCGCTAAACGCTATTCCAAATACAGCATTGCCAGAGGCTATTTTTGGCAACCAATCGGCTTGTTGTTGGTCGCTGCCCGCACTTTGCAGAGCATAGGGCGCCACAACGTTGGGACCCAGAAACGGAATCGGCGCGATGGCTTCTCCAAGCGCTTCAGCCACAAGAGCGGCATCGAGGTAGCCTAGTCCTGCTCCGCCAAATTCCTCCGGCACGACGATACCAGGCAACCCCAGATCCAGCAATCCGCGCGCTATATCTGCGTCTAGCGTGATTGAGTCTTGAACGTTCAGTCGGACGCTTTCGAGCGTGCAATGTTGTCGTAAGTACTCCCGGACGGTGTCTTGAAGAATCGTCTGTTCTTCGCTTAAGGCAAAATCCATTTCCTCTAACTCGATTCACTCGCGTACTTGGGTTCTTTGGGCAATCCTAGCGCTCGTTCACCAATGATGTTCTTCTGAATCTGCGCTGTGCCTCCTCCAATAATCAAACCTAGGTCCATCATGTAGCGTTGCTGCCACCTACCTCCGTCGCGAAGCAGTGGTGAACCGTAGTAGAGTGTTCCCAGCTCTCCTAGTGCATCGATTGCGAGATTGGCGATCTGGTGATTGAGCTCGCATCCCTGCAATTTGACAATCCAGCGAGGGAGACCCGGTTCCTCTCCTTTGGATCGGCTTGTTAATACGCGCATGCTGTTGTATTTCATGGCAAGAACTCGACCTTGTAGCTTCTGTAGTCGATCCCGATAGACAGGTATATCAATCACTCGCTCGCCACCGATTGTCTCGCGTTGCATTAGCGTTACTAGCTCAAGCAGGCGGCTCTCGGTTTGGTTGGGATCACCGAGTCCTTCGCGTTCATACTTCAACGTGTTGTTAGCTACAAACCAACCTTCACCCCGTTTTCCAATGATTTGCGTTGTAGGAACTCTTGCATCGGTAAAGAACACTTCATTGAAGAAAGCTTCGCCGGTCATTGTTATCAAGGGTCGCACTTCAATTCCCGGTGTGTCCATGGAGAAGATCAAGTAGCTAATTCCCTCGTGTTTGGGCGCGTCGGGCTCTGTTCTCACGAGGCAAAACATCATGTCGGCGCGGTTTGCACCTGAAGTCCAAATTTTCTGGCCATTGATGACAAAATCGTCTCCATCGACATGTGCATGGGTCGTCAGGGACGCAAGATCCGAACCGCTCTCAGGCTCGGAGTATCCTTGGCACCAAGTCATCTCTCCGCGGACCGTAGGTGGGATGAGCCATTGCTTCTGCTCTTCAGTCCCTAGCTCAAGCACAGTTGGCACAAGCCTGTTGTCTCCCGAATGGCCCGGCCGTACACGGTGTCTAGCAAATTCCTCTGCGATTATGTGAGACTTCAATGGATCCGGTTCTGCCCCATAACCACCGTATTCTCGTGGGATGGTTCGGGCTGCATAGCCATGTTCAATTAGCAGTCTCTGCCAGTCGCGTGCGGCTTTTGCACGCTCCTCGCCTGTGAACGAAGTGGCGAACATGTCAGGTGATCGATGTTTGTTTTCCTTGAGAAATCGCCGTAGTTCATTGCGAAATTGCTCGTACTCCGCACTATAGGCTAGATCCATGGTTTCCTCCCTTGATCGAAGGTGGGAGATCCCATTGGCACGATCACCAACGGTTAATTTGCTCCCTTGAGTTCAAATGTTACGCCGATGCATTGCAAATATCTCTGGCTTCATTTCGAATCCCTTTCCATTCGAGCCAGTTGTCGCACAATCCAGCTACGAAATTGCCCTTGAAACGATCCGGCCTGCAACTATTCGTCAGTCGAAAGTACACCATGACCCGCGGGTTGCTTGCTTCACAACGCGTAGCTCCGTGCGGCACCGCGTACAAGGTCAGCACTGCATCTCCTAGTTCCACTTTTATGAGATCAGGCTTGGGCCAGCATCGTCCGTCTTGTGTGAATGTAGCAGACCCTGAGTATTGCTCTCTGACTTGGTCTGGGTAATGTCTCAATCCGCAGCCATTGGGCGCTTCAACGTGGATGCGTTCCCAGTGTGGTCCATCAGGACCCAAGGGACCACCATTCTCGCGCTGCAACTTGAAGAAGTCTTGGATGTGATGGTGCGCACCCGGAAGCAAACCCAAGTTCCCAGCTCCTTCCGTTACTTGGTTGGAGAGTGGTATGCCAAGCAATGCAGTGAAGTTCGTGAGGTTTGCGCCTGTATCTGGATAGGTACGCATTACTCCGTTAGTTCCGCGGTCTTGACTCCACGCTTGCCGTTCTTGCATAGACATAGGGCGATTTGTGTGTTGGTGGGGCGGCGTTGCACCATTCCAAAGTCCGTCCAAGTGTCCATGCCAGCCATGAAAGGGAATCTCATGGTCGGGATAGCCTGCCTCTGTAATGCGATTCGAAGGCTCGGTAGGGAATTGAGTCGCAATTTGGGCATATTCGAAACCCCGTACAGGTTCGCCAATTGAATTCTCAATTAGTGTTCGAATTTCAGATCGCTTCTCAACAAGCCCAAGAATGTCGTCGTGCTGGCCCAACCGTCGCCAGGAATCCGCGGCAATCTTGGCTTTGTCTTGCACAGGTACTTGTTGGTTAGCACTTGCTTCACTTTCTAGGAATCGAATAACGCGCGAGAGGTCGCCAAGTGCCGCACCCATGGTACGAAAGTACGTCTTGCGCGCCTGTTCAACTATAGGACGTCGGACTACGTTTCTGAGGATCAAGTAGCCACTACGAACAAACTCTTCAAGTTGATCAGAAGTGAGAGAAACCAATGATTCGAGGGTAGCTAGTACGGGAGACCGCAAGCAAGCTCGTCTATTGGTTTCAAGCTGCTAACTAGAGGCGTGCAGTCCGAGTACGTCGGCGGGAGTGATGCCGAATGCTGTGGCAACGTTGTTGAAGAATGCAATTTCTCGATTCGAAATTATGTCATCAGATTTGATCACGCTAACCAATGCGTTCATGATCTGTAGCCGTTGGTCGAATGAGAGCACCTTGCTTGTACTTGCCAGATAGCGGTCCAAAGGTGCACTTTCGTAAAGCCTCGAATTGGCTGCTAGTCTGACATCTGCCGACGAGACCTCCTCGCCAGTGGTTTCCTTAACGATTGCTTGCACGGTCTCGACTTCTCGCGTGTTGATGTTCGAGTCTGAACTCGTTGCGCGCGCCAGAATCATTAGCGTTGCTTCGTTGAACAGATCCTCCTGTGACTGCTGAGAACCGAACTGAAACAGGTTGAGAATCGAAGTCAGGCTAGATTGGATCATGGAGTTGCAGTTGCCAAGCTACATGGGGTTTCCTGCGCAAAGTATAGTTGAATGTATGTATTAGGCGATACCAAATTGCTAAATTTCCATGCGGCAGATGGCCACGAGTTGCGCGTGATCCCTTCCTGTGGGCTGGCGGGATCCAACAATGGTGTCTTTCACAGGTATGCCATAATTTGAACGTGTAGAGCAGGAACATGTTATGAAACAATCCGACGTTTTGGAGAGTCGCGAAGCCCTTGACGAAACAAACCCGTCGGCATTCAAACCCACCTTTGAGCTGACCAAAGGACAACCGCGACCCATAGCGGCAAACGGCGGGCACTCATACATGTATCGAGAGCGAAATGGCGATGCTGGAACGACTGCTGCCACCGAAGACGCGCTCGCTCAGATTGCAAGGGGCAAAGGCCAAGCAGTCATCGACATTCTCGAAAATGCCCCACCTGGCCCAGTTCAAACCAAGTGGGGATTGGGATTTCGCGGCTACGACGAGTGCATGGAGCACATTCGGAAAAACAACATCCAAGCGCCGGAAGGTGGGCTTGTCGTTCCTCTTCGCTACACAATTCACGAAGAGCCGTCCTACTCGATAGTCTCGTCAAATGCGATGTGGCGAGACCCGAATCGTGAGTCTGACGCACAATCCTTGCGCAAGAATGAACGCGACAACGGACGCCGCTCACTCTACTTTCCGCAGGTGCTCAGAGATGCGCGCCGAATGGAGGAGTACTATCCTGGTCTATCCGCTTCGAGCCCCGAATGCATGGATCGGCTTGGGGTTTCGTTGGGGTATTGCGATTCGAAATGCGAAAATTTCTATGATTCAGAGGAAGTGGAGCGGGTGTTCTATCCTGAGATGGAACGGCTACTTCTTGAGTTCTTTCCGGGTGCTACCGATGCGCTGGTCTACAACCACGATGTATTTGACAAGGACTATCAAGGAGACCGCACCGAGAATCAGGAGCAAAAGAACCCTGGGGTAAATGCCAATTACGCCTACATAGTCCACAACGACCTCAACGACAATAGTGGGCGGGTGCGATGTAGGGAACTGCTGACCCAGAACTTAAGGAATTTCGGCCGCGAACAGCACTATACAGGATCTCAAGCTGACAGGAAAATGGCGCGGCGTTTCATGTCAATTAACCTAGCCAAGCCGATGGAGAGCGTTCGACAGAATCCGTTTGTGTTGTGTGCGTGGCCATCGTTTGCGGACCAGCCATACATAACCAACTATCGCGTATATGACGACCGAGTAGGGGAAACTACACGATTCACCTATCGTCCAGAGCATGAATGGTATTGGTTTCCGAATCAGCAACCCAATGAAGTCTCAATGCTCAAGTGTTACGACTCGGTAACCGATGGTTCGGTGTCGCGCTGGTCGTTCCATACCGCTTGCGTAGATCCGACAGCTCCCGACGACGCGCCGTGCAGAAAGAATGTTGTGGTGCGGTCTTTTGTATTTTTCTAGACTGCGGAATTTGCGGTAGCGAGTGATTTGGATCGCTAGTCCAACAGGCGATCTGAAACGAAATTGAAGCAGAAGTCGATCTCCTCGGCGGGCACGGCTGGATGGAGACCGGGATTGGCATGCAATCGTTTGTCGGTGCTTCCCAATGTGTCAAAGAGCTCCAAACAGCCGTCGCGAGGGAACAATTCGTCCTCAAGTTGCATTACAAAGAATACGGGAGATTTGATAGTCGACGCGTCCCGCTTTAGCCTGTTGGCCATTGCTGCAACAGGACCAGTGGTTCCTAATAGTCCAAGCGTGGCAACATCGATGGGTTGTTTTTCGCGGACTCGATTGGCCAAGTAGGGAATTCCGAATATCGATCCCATTGACAGGCCGAAATAGCCGAATTTCTTGACCTCAAACTCTAGCTTCAGCTCTGCGATTTTCACGGCGCTTTGCCAATCCACAATCATGTCTTCAATCATCGAGGGTCGCCGCATTTCCTCAGTGAGAGCTAGGCGATCTCCCGTTTTTCTCTGCCGAAGCCCATGTACGGGTCCATCCATAGCCAGAGAGGCGATTCCCTGCTTGGCGAGTCGACGAGCGAGATGTGGAATCGGCATTTGGTAGCGGTTGCCGGATGCGCCGTGTCCAAACGCCATTAGCATGTTTTGCTTTGTAGGTCCGTTGGGGATCCATAGGCATCCCGTTACGACTCGATGGTTGGGAACTTGCGCTACGAACTCGTGCGTAGCGTACTCTTGTGGGTCCTGAGCTGAACTCCATTCAACCTTCACGGTTTCTTCCTTTTATGAAACATTGCCAATAACATCGTGCGCCAATCGTTCAATGGATTGGAACCTCGTGTCGAAGTTGGGCAGAACCATGACTTGGTGTAGTCCGGCTTCGCTCAAATGTCCGAGCTGATCAATGATCTCGTCTCTGGTGCCAATCAGACTTGAGGCTTTGAGCACCTCTGGAGTAAGAAACCTCTCTTCTTCCGGAATGACCCAACAATTGTGTCCAGCATGTATTCTCTGGTGCCGACGTTCTTCGGGGTAGGATTCGATCATTGCACGATAGTCTTCCCAGACATAGGCAAGAGCACCACCCGGTTTTCTCCCGAAGTTTCGCACTTGCTCATAGCCAAAGTGAATAGCCGCCATGGCCATAGCCCCGCACTCCGCCTTAACGCGTGGGCTGTCAACGGGTTCTCCAGGGTCAAGAATCACGATAGTCGTCAGTGCCGTAGTGTGGAACCGACTCTTGTCTAAGCCGCCGTTGGCTGAGTCATTGCCCGCCTCGAGCATTCTCCAAATGTTGGCCATGATGTTCGCGTTGGCGGGCATTGCCAATACTGCACCATCTCCGTGCTTGCCTGCTACTGCAAGTGACTTTGGGCCAAACCCAGATATGTAGAGTGAGATGGGGTCCTTGAAGTTCACAAAGCCGTCGTTCGGCATGACGTGTCGAATTGGGATATTGTTTTCGCCAGTGTCTAGGTAGCTTTCTTCTCCCCTTAGCAAAGGGCGAAGTACTTCGATATACCGATTGAACTCTGCAATTCGGTGTGGCGGCATTCCCATCACGCGCATGGCCGTGTTTCCGGACCCAACTCCCAGAAAAGTTCGTCCAGGAGCTAGTGCGTTGATGGTTGCAATGCTGCTTGCCGTTACGGAGGCTGGACGAGTGCCGGTAACTGCAACGCCGGTTCCAAGGTTGATTCGTGATGTTTGTGTCGCGGCTAGAGCCAGTGTCGCGTAGCAGTCCGACCAGAGCATTTGGCTGTCCGCCAGCCACGCTGAGTGAAACCCAAGTTCTTCGGCACGAACGATATAGTCGATATCCTTGATATGGGAAGCAACGCAAACACCGAATTTCATACGTTTGTCTAAAGTCCTGTGCGATGGCCTGGTGCAGGTGGATCTTCGGGTGGACCTGCGAAACACTGCGCTATTGCCATCCACGAATTAGCTGAATCGCCGCTAACTTGCAGCTCTACATCTGCGATATTTCTTCCCTGTGTTACGACTCGACCAAAATCTACGGCGCTGCCCTTTATGAAGTTGTGATCTGAATGATCATTCCACTCCCAGATCGCTCCTGATGGCGCGTTGAGTCTGACATAAGGAGCTGGCGCAGGCGGCTTTAGCTTGCGGTTGACAAATGTCCATTCGAAAGTTCTGACGCCGATGTGGCATATGTTTTTGACACGGTCGGTGTGTTCGCGGTTGACGCCTAGCAAATCGTATACGTCTTGTCCGTGTGACCAAGTCTCCATTTGTCGCGCGGTTGCCATCATTCGAATTCCCATGTCCGGTCCGAACCAGGGGGCGCGAAGATTTGGATCGGCTTCTCCCATCGCTTTGCAGAGATCGGACATATAACTGAACCACTGTTCGAGCAGATCGTTGCCTTCAGTTTTTGTGTAGTCGAAAGTCTTACCATTTGCTCGTTCGCGCATCCAATTCCTAAATCCCTCTGGGTCGGTTATGGAATGGTATGCCCACCGGTCCGCGTCGTGAAGGTGTTGTACAACCCAATTCACAGTGCGATTCTTGAACGGTGTCTCCATGTTCCAGTGGTGGGCTTCCAAGGTGGTAAGAAACTCGTAGAGGGCACGTCCTTCATCGAAAAAATCGTAGATTTGTTGCATCTTTCTTGCCCTCCTACATGGAGCAGGTATTTTAGCTACGCCCTGTATGCCGGAATTTCTAGCCAAGGCAATCGTTGCTAAGAAATCTTAGGGGTTGCTAGAATTTGGACAGCAGGAGATCTGAGCGATGGCAGACCAACCAACACTATACTTCGACACGTTGCCGCCCGATGCCATATCGGAAGAGTTAGCGCCCGTAATCGACGAACTTGGCTTGCGAGAGAACTGTCGCGAACTAACCATGAACGGCTGGACAGTTCTGCACGACGTGTCGAGTAAGTCGTTCAATTCGAAGTTTCGCGATCGCATCGTGGAGTTGGCGAAAACACGTAAAGCCTTCAACATGCTATTGGCGAAAGACGATCTGTTTGCGGACGCTGTCTTGAGTCCCAAGCTCTTGGCAATGGCTGAGTTCTCAGTGGGGCGAGGGTTTCTAATCAGCCAGGTTGCGGCGAGCGTACGACCTCAGGGATCAAAATCCATAGGGCTGCATGCCGACCACAATTGGTTGCCGGCCCCGTTCCCCGAGCACAATATGCTGCTTACGGCGTGCTGGGCTTGCGACGAGTTTACCAAGGAGAATGGCTCGACTCTTGTTATTCCAGGAAGCCACGTATTGCGTCGCCACCCCAGTGCACAAGAAGTTGCTCAAAAGACAGGTGCGATCGCAGTGAAGTGTCCTCCTGGTAGTGTTGCATTGTGGAACGGCAATATTTGGCACAGCAATTGGGATCGCACGACGCCTGGCGAGAGAGTGGTTTGCCACATTACTTATACAAGGCTCATGATGCGCCCAGTTGAAGATTACAGTGCTCATGCAGAGGCGCTAATTGAGAAGCACGGCGAAATTATGGCGCAGTTGTTAGGCAAGAAGGACTTTCTCAATGGCCCCAATGGTGCTGAATACGATAAGCTGCTGCAAACCTTCAACAATGCAAAACGATAGTCCATCTCGATTCTCGAAAATGATCGTCTAGCGGTTCCATGCGCTGCATCTGATGAGCTTGATTTGGGCGCATCTGCTGGCTGCGATAGTTGCAGCGTTTGTTGGGATTGCAAATCTAGCGCTTGTAAAGGGAAATCGAAGGCACAAGATATTTGGATGGATTTGGATAGTCACGATGTTGGTCGTTACTCTTTCCTCATTCGGTATTCGAGACCTCAACGACGGCAAGTTGAGCTGGTTGCACGGACTGACTGTTTGGACCCTGATAAGTATGGTCATCGCAATTTTCGCAATTCGTGCTGGGAAGGTTCGGCTGCACGCGATCTCCATGGTGGGCACCATGGCTGGGTTGCTGATAGCAGGTGCGTTTGCATTCGCTCCGGGTCGATTCATCAGTAACATTCTTGGCTATTGATTCGCCGACTTAAGCGAGCTACTGCCTGTATATGGTCCGATAGCTATGGAATCGATCAAGCGATGGCGTGCCACTAGGTTGCTCGATAGGCCGATCATCGATCGCCATTCCGATTCGAGCATTGGAGAGAACATCCAGGGTCCGTCAGTGATTCGAGTTCCGGAGTGGATCCAAAACCCGCTTGGACGATACTACCTCTACTTCGCAGATCACAAAGGCGAGTACATTCGATTGGCCTATGCAAATGAACTCGATGACGAATGGCGAGTTCATGCACCTGGAAGTCTGCACTTGCCTGAATCGCATTTCGCCACTTCGCCGCCAGCATCCTTCGGAGAGGTTCGTCCACAAACAAGCGCCAAACTACCACATAGTCTGCACAAGGAATTCAGCACTCCACACATCGCTTCGCCAGATGTTCATGTAGATGACGAAAAGCGTCGCATAGTGATGTACTTCCACGGATTGGAATCCTATGGATACCAAGCCACTCGAGTGGGAACTTCGAGGGACGGAGTATCTTTTGATGTTCGACCCAACATAGTTTCCAAGAGCTATTTGCGCGTTTTCTGGCACGGAGACCAGCTGTATGGCATGTCAATGCCCGGACAGTTCTACCGGTCGCTCGACGGCCTACAAAAGTTCGAGCGTGGCCCAACACTCTTCAATCAATACATGCGACATTCGGCACTGCTAGTCAGGAAAGGCACATTGTTTGTGTTTTGGACTCAAGTAGGCGATGCCCCTGAGAGAATCTTGGTGTCGACAATCAATTTGACGCTACCGTTTGAGAGTTGGAAGGAGTCAGAGTCGTATGAATTGCTTCGGCCGGAACGCATTTGGGAAGGAGCGACGCAACCTGTCGCACCTTCAATCCGAAGCGTCGCCTATGGACTCGTAAACCAACTTCGGGATCCAGCAATCCTTGAAGACGAGGGTCAAGTTTTCCTCTTCTATGCGATTGGAGGAGAGAGCGGAATCGGGCTAGCGAAATTGACCGAAGTGTAAGTTGATGAACAACAGACGAACACAGAAAGTGAAGACCAGAGACTTGGTGTATGCAAAGGCGGGAGATTTGGAACTGTTAGCGCGGTGCTACTCGTCGGAAAACTCGATTGGCCACGGAATCGTGATGGTGCATGGCGGAGCTTGGACAGTGAATGATCGTTCAACTCCGTGGTTCGTATCGGAATCTTTGGCTAGAAACGGGCTTACCGTACTATCCCTAGACTTTCGATGCGGACCCGATCACCAGCATCCGACCGCGTCGTGTGATGTTGTAGCGGGAGTCCGTTTTCTTCGCCAGCATGCGAAAGCATTCAAAATCAATCCTGCTTCGATCGGACTGATAGGAAGTTCGTCAGGTGGTCATCTTGCGCTGTTCGCCGGATTGAACTCCCGTCGATCAGACCATCAATCCACGAGAGTATCAACTGGACGTGGGTCGTTCGCTAACGCCGAGGAGATTTCAGCTGCACCAACATACATTGTTGCTCTTTGGCCAGTATCGGATCCGCTGTACCGCTATGAATTCGCCAAGGCGACGGGTCGCGACGACTTAGTGCAAGCGCACGATGGCTACTACAAGAGTTTGGATTGCATGGCTGATGCGTGTGTGCAACGCACATTGCGGAGCGGTGAAGCAGACGTGCCTCCACCAGTGATGATCGTGCAGCCTGGCAACGATGCCAACGTGCCGAAGCCAATGACCTTAGATCTCATCGACGCACTGCAAGAAAGAGAGTGCGAAGTCACCTATAGATTCATGCCCGGTCTGCCGCATGCCTTTGCATACAAACCTTCTCCAGAATCTGAGGTCTGTTGCGACTACGTTTGGAACTTCATACGAGAGAATCTCTGTCGTATGAGCTCCAATGCTAGCTAGGAAACGTAATCTCTAGAAGTTGCCGCAGCGATAAAGTTCTCTTCCAAAATGTCGAAGTTCTGAATATCCGCATTTACGACGTCCATTCCATGTTCCAGAACAAATGCATAGGCTTTTTGGAACGGCGAAAACTGCGCATTCTGCATTTTCTCGCTATAGAACTCGTCGTATGCCTGTCGAGCTGATCTGCCACCGAACATTGCCCCAGCCATGTGGCGAGCAACCTTCATGCCGACCAAGGCGATTCCGGCGTCTTTGGCTTTGTCAAACACAGGTTTTAAATCGACCATAGCAGGCGAGTCCTTCACTACCTGCCGAATGTTGTAGTCGTACCATCCGGCTGGTGTTATCGCCACCATTGCAAGGTCATACCATCCTGTTTCAGCTGCGGCTAACAATACTTTTTCTGCATTGTCGTGCGTACTAAGTCCGTAATACGACACTTTGCCGTCTTGCTTTGCTCGTTCAAACTCCCGATAGATTTCCTCATTCTTAACCAAGATTGGGTTCTTGGCATCCATCATGTAGTAAGCGTCGACATGTTCTTGACCAAGTTGGCTCAAGCTCTGTTCCATGTCCGATCGCCACTGACTAGCAATTTCTTTTGCCCGTTCAACGTCCGGTTCCTCGTCACGAGCTGCGTTCAAGAAAGATTTTGAAATGAGGAATACCTTGTCTCGCCGCGTCTTGACGAACTCGCCCAAATGCCGTTCGGCCGCACCGTAGTAGCGGCTTGTGCCTACGTCAAACACGTTGACTCCCTGGTCGTAAGCTGCTGCCAGGGATCTCTCATCCTGTCTGCGCGAGAGTGCTGCTCCACATCCGTAGACGAGTCGGCTCGCATTAAATTCTGTACGGCCAAGCTTCGTGTATTTCATTTCTGGCCAGCCTTTGATACGCAATGCGTCGGACTCCGAGACCGCAGCGCTTAGCGAACCAGTGCGCAGAAGCGCATGGGTTCCAACACTTAGGAGTGCTACGTTTCTGATGAATTTCCGCCGTGGTGTCATGAGTCACCAATCCCCAATTTCGATTCGTGAATTGTACTTCAGATTTTGGCGTAGCCAACTTGGTTCGACGCCGATTGGCAATGATTGAGAACTGCTGGTCTGTTCCCCCTACGATGCGCGGTCTGACTCTGTCTGCTCCCGTTGCTAAGCTCCCATAATTTGCGCCCATCAACGCTGAATCCAAAGGAACGATTGGCCACCGTTTAGCGGTCAATTCGAACGGATTGTCATCGCAGGTCATATTTCACATTAAGGAGTTTTAGAATTCCGGGCGATACCGCGAAATAGGCCGCAATAACAGGAAATTGTTACATGAAAAATGTCAGCTATCAAGAGGTTTAGCGATATGTTAGACAGTTGCGGACGGAGTTTGTTTTGGGGCGTGGTTCTACCATTTCCCCGATACATTTCTAATTGCAATAAAGCGGAAGCTGCAACGTACCGAAAAGAAAAATTCAGTAGCATATTCTCATTGAATTTCGTGCTTCAATGTTCAAGAATGTAGGATCAACTATGGTGGATCGCGACGTAATATTATGTTGAATCGTAGGGGGATTGCTGGTGTATTCAGATATACACTTCTGCACTCTACATCCATTCGCTGGCTTTAATTGCTATGACCAATCGAATCAAAGTAGAGCTCCAAAATTGATGTCACGATGTAATTCATAACAAGTAGCTTAGATTTCTACAGAAAAGCTTGATAGGTGACAAAACCTAAATCTAATTGCCTCGACTCAGCATTCAATTGAACATCGTTGTGAGCCGTTGGTAAAGAGCCTCGACAATATCCATCGTTCCACGAGTGATCGCGCTGTACGTAAATCAAACTTGTCGTCAATGGTTAAAGAAGACAAATGTTAGACAGAATTTCTCGTGTCATTTCTTTAGATAACAATTTGTCATTAACAAGTGCGAATAGATTTGTTATTATCTAGGAGATTTTTTGCCAGGAAGGTAAGACTATGAGCGTATATGAGCATGAACAAGGATCGTACAAAAGCTATCGAGTTGCTCGTTCCGTTAACGGAAAGCTTCGACAAAAGTACTTTCCCAGATCAGAAGATGGTTTGAGTGCGGCTCGCGAACTCGACAAGGAATGGGCTGACGAACAAGCTAAAGCACAAATGAGCTTTAGTGGAATGAAAGCCCGATGGAGACGGGAACCAGCAGCAGCGCAACCTACTGCGGCCGATAGCGCAAACGAACAGCGTCGCCCTAGCGAGGTAGCCTAACAACCATTCAAGTTTGTCCCTCGACGTAGTAACCAGCACTTAATTGTTGGTTGCTACGCCGTACGGGTCCATTTCAGTCAGCTGCAGCTCGCAGTCGTGCAAATTCAATCTTGCTCATACTCAGCATTTCTTTATTGACACGTTGCACTAAGCCAGAGTCATCAGAATTCAGTAGCTCGATAACCACTCTCGGAACAATCTGCCAGGATGCTCCGAATTTGTTAGTTATCCAACCACATTTGCCTTCCTCACCCCCATCTGCTAGTAGTTTCTGCCACAGTTGATCCGTCTCAAACTGGTCTTCAGTAAGAACTGAGATCGAAACAGCAGGACTTAGAGCATCGTGCGGGCCACCGTTCACGATCGTGAAGGGTGGCCCGTGCAGCATGAACTCTACG
>JAPOWH010000017.1 GCA_026707735.1 Gammaproteobacteria bacterium
TCCTTGGATGCTTCGATAAGTTTTTCTATCTGCTTGGGGTCGACTCGAGTCATCAATCGCTTGAATTTCGCCAATTGATGGTCCAATAGTGGTCTATCCATGTCGTCCCACTGTAGGGGCCCCGAGTTGAGAAACTCTTCGCTCCGTGCGACCAATTGAGGGACGATGGGTTTGAGATAAACACATAGAACGCGAAACAGGTTTATTGCAACTGTGCAAACCATCTGCACTTCTTGCTCTCTTCCCTCTTGTTTTGCAAGTTCCCACGGCGCATTTGCCGCAATGTATTGATTGGCTCGGTCTGCAAGAGCCATGACTTCTCGTACAACCTGGGCTGTATCCCCCGATTCATACAGATTCCTGATCGTGGACTTCTGCTGTACGAATTCGTCGTAGAGCGTAGTTTCGCTCAGGTTTGCAGAAAGTCTCGAGTCAAATCCCCTGGCTAGGAAATTGGCACAACGCGAAGGGATGTTCACTAACTTTCCGACCAAATCGGAATTAACCCTTGCCACAAAGTCTGCGAAGGTAAAGTCTATGTCGTTGATCGTTGGGGTAAGCCGCGCGGCGTAGTAATAACGCAATGTCTCCGGTTCGAGAAAGTCGCGGTAGGTGGACGCGTTGATGAAGGTACCCTTGGACTTCGACATTTTCTCGCCATCAATCGTGACGTGTCCGTGAACATGTATTCGAGTTGGGGTGCGAAGACCAGCGCACTCCAATACCGAGGGCCAGAACAAGGCATGGAAGTTAACAATATCTTTGCCTATGAAGTGATGCAATTCGGTGGGTCTGCCTCGCTCCCAGAAGTCATCAAAGTCCACGTTTGAAGTGTGGCACCAATTCTTGAAGCTGGCCATATAGCCGATCGGCGCATCAAGCCAGACATAGAAATATTTGTCCTCGGTAGTAGGAATCTTGAAGCCAAAATAAGGGGCGTCGCGGCTGATGTCCCATGGTTTCAAACCGGCTTCCAACCACTCATTGAGCTTGTTGGCGACGTCGATTGGCACTGTGCCGCTACTTGTCCAGTCGCGCAGAAACGACTCGAACTTTGCCAGGTCGAAGAAATAGTGAGTCGACGTTTTGAGTATAGGTGTGGCGTCGGACAAGACCGACCGGGCATTTTTCAAGTCGGTTGCCGCATAGGTTGCGCCGCAAGCGTCGCAGTTGTCTCCTGGTTGGTTCTCGGCAGAGCAGCGAGGGCAATGGCCGCGAACGTAGCGGTCCGCTAGGAAAATGTTTTCCTTTGGGTCATACAGCTGCGTGACCTCGTCCGTGAATATTGCATCTCTTTCGTGCAATTTTCCGTATATATCGTAGACAAGACTCTCGTTTTCGGAGGAATGGGTGGAGTAGTAGTTGTCGTGGTCGACACCGAAGGACGCGAGATCTCGAATATGCTCCGCTCGCAGACGTTCGATCCACTCTTCTGGAGTCACCTCTGCCTCTTTCGCGCTGAGCATCGTAGCTGTGCCATGTGTATCGTCGGCACATACGTAGTAGCACTCGTTGCCGACGATCTTCTGAAATCGCACCCAAATGTCTGTCTGAATTTGCTCTAGCAGATGGCCAAGATGAATAGCACCATTAGAGTAGGGCAGTGCAGCTGTAACTAGTATGCGTCGCATTGTTCGTCGCTCTGTAATACGTAGGTGGGCTGGAGTGACTTGCGGGCGTGGTCGGATTGGACGCACAGAATACAATACCTAACCCCCTCACCCGCATTAATCTCCATGGCGCAAGCGTTAGAGCTGTTTCGCGATCCGGTATTGGGAACGTCGTGGGGTGAGCTAGATGCCATCAAGAATTCCGGTCGATTGGGTGGCAAATTGCACGTCGATGTGGATCTCGGCTACCCGGTTGACGGAGTGGGGGATTCCTACGGTTCTGCGGTTGCCAACTGGATAGACGAGCCGTCTATTGAGCTTCAATTGAGGTTTCGACCACCCGAAACCACCGCGCTTAGAGGCGTCCGCAATGTTATTGCAGTGGCATCGGGCAAAGGAGGTGTTGGCAAGTCCACTGTGGCGGTGAATCTTGCGTTGGGCTTAGCCAAGGCTGGAGCCAAGGTAGGTCTGCTGGATGCGGACATCTATGGTCCAAGTCAGGGCGTTATGCTGGGCATCCCTGCGGGCAAAAGACCGTCTGTAAAGGACGAAAAGTTTTTTGAACCGGTTCGCACTCATGGAATTGAAGCCATTTCCATGAGCATGCTGGTGACCGAGCGAACGCCAATGGTTTGGCGTGGTCCCATGGCCTCAGGTGCGCTTCAGCAATTGCTCAATCAGACGCTTTGGGGCGACGTCGATTATTTAGTCGTGGATATGCCTCCAGGAACTGGTGACATTCAGCTGACGCTCTCTCAGCAAGTGACCCTCGGGGGAGCGGTAATTGTGACCACACCTCAGGACATTGCGCTGGCCGACGCCAGGAAGGGCATTGAGATGTTCGCCAAGGTAGATGTGCCGATTCTTGGTGTCGTCGAGAATATGAGCTACTTCGTTTGCGACGAGTGCGGCAAGAAGCACCAAATCTTTGGCTCCGAAGGAGGAGCTCGGGTTGCGAGCGAATACGACACACAGACTCTAGGTGCATTTCCGTTGGACTTAAGACTGCGAGAACTAACTGATGCCGGCACGCCACCCACTGCGATCGATCCTTCCGGTGAGATTGGCGGCATGTTCGTAGATTGCGCCCGCCTCACGGCGGGAGTGCATTGGGCCAAGAGTCGAAAGGCTGCGCCAGCTCCAACAATTTCCATGGACTGAAATTGACTATCAAAGCAGATCATTGGATTCGCCATATGGCGCAGCACCACGGGATGATCGATCCGTACGAACCTGATCAGATTCGTCAAGTGAATTCTCAAAGCGTTGTGTCGTGGGGAACGTCAAGCTATGGCTACGATGTTCGTTGCGCCCCTGAATTCAAGGTGTTTACAAACATTTTCTCGGCAACTGTAGATCCCAAGGCGTTCGACGAACGGAGTTTTGTTCCGACTTCCGGTGACATATGCATCATTCCGCCAAATGCGTTTGTGTTGGCTAGCACGATCGAGTACTTTCGAATACCACGTGATGTCCTGACCATTTGTGTTGGCAAGTCAACCTACGCTAGGTGCGGCATCATCGTGAACGTGACTCCGCTGGAACCAGAGTGGGAAGGCCACGTGACCCTGGAATTCTCGAATACGACTAATCTACCAGCGAAGATCTATGCAAACGAGGGAGTCGCTCAGATGCTGTTTTTTCAAGCTGACTAGCCCTGTGAGGTTTCCTACAGAGACCGAAAGGGCAAGTATCAGGGGCAACGTGGCGTAACACTGCCCAAGATCTAGTTTGCTAGCCGAATCGGGTACCGTCGCGATCGATCACGACGGAACGTCGGTCAGGCGCTGAGCCTCGTTCGACAATACACCCAATTTCGAATGGCCGCTCGCCGGCCTCAGCCAGTTTAGCCTTTACAAAGTTCGCGTCGGACGCGCGAACCGCAACGACAAACCCGATACCGCAATTGAACGTCCGCAGCAATTCAAACTCCTCCAAGTTTCCAACATCCTTAATCCAATGGAAGCTCTCGTGGCGTTGCCATTCGTTTAGGTCGAGACGTATAGCTAGGTTATCGTTCAACATGCGGACTGGGTTTTCAATTAACCCGCCGCCTGTAATGTGAGCCATTCCTGTTGCATATTCTGCGATGGGTAGTACCGCTTTGACATAGATGCGAGTTGGGGCGAAGAACTCGTTCCAAACGACATCCGATGGCGCAGCCATCGTTCCTGCCTGCTGCAAGAGTCTTCGAATGAGCGAAAATCCGTTGGAGTGCGGTCCGTCGCTGGCGATTCCGATCAGCGCGTCGCCAGTTGCGGTGGTGTTTCCTTTGCTCACTCGGTTCCGCTCGACCACTCCAACACAGAATCCTGCAAGATCGTACTTGCTTGGGCCGTACATGCCGGGCATCTCCGCTGTTTCGCCGCCTGGCAATGCACAACCGGCTAACGCACATCCATCTGCGATGCCATTTACGACGCGCTCTGCAACGTCGACATCGAGCTTGCCTGTAGCGAAATAGTCAAGGAACAGCAGCGGTTCGGCACCGTAGACTAAGACATCGTTGACACACATTGCCACCAGATCCTGCCCGATTGTGTCATGTCGATCATGGGCAATGGCGAGCTCGACCTTGGTGCCGGCTCCGTCTGTCGCACAAACCAAAACGGGATCTTGGTAGTTCTTTGGAATGGAAGAAAACGCAGCAAATCCGCCCAAGTCGTTGAGTATCTCTGGACGCATCGTGCGCGCAATAGCTGGACGAATACGGTCAACCAACTCATTTCCGGCGTCGATGTCGACGCCAGCGTCACGATAGGTATTGCCCATATGGAAGCTTGACTGCGGGACGGTGCAATTCTAACCAATCGCTATTTTGCATAAGCCCGATAATAGACATGGCGATGAGATTGCAGCAGTTAATGGCACGCGGCATTTCCGCTTGTGTAGTTGTCTTTGCACTGGGGACGTTGTTCCCTTTGAACGCAGAGTCTATTGAGTGGCTATACGACGTCGAAGTTAGTGTGGCTTCCAGAACGCAAGCTAGCGCGAACGATGCGCTACACAAAGCAATGCAGATTTGTTTGGCACGAGTGACCGGCCGAGTCGCGGTTGCAGAGTCTTCAGTCGTAACAAGAGCCTTGCAGGATCCTGCCGCCTATGTTCACCAGTACCGGTTTGCATCTATCTCCGACAGATATGGGGCCGAGAACGACGTCCTCGTAGCTCAATTCGACAAGGAACTAATACAGAGTTTGGCGAAAGAGGCAAGATTGCCGATTTGGCCGGCTGATAGACCAACAATCCTGTTGTGGATGTCGCTTCGTGGCCGCCCCCAGTCGGAAATTGCGAAAGCTGGCACTCAATTGGAAGAGTTGGCGTTGCAGCGTGCCAGAGACCGAGGGATAAAACTGGTACTTCCCCTTATGGACCTTGCAGATCGTATGCTGATAAACACATCCTCAGTGGATGGACAATTTTGGCTCGACATTGAACAAGCGTCTAAGCGCTACGCCACTGACTTGGTCGTGGCAGGTTCGGTCAAGAAAAACGTTTTCGGCGAAGCCCGACTGCACATGACCACTTGGATTGACGGTTCGGCGATTTACAAAGTGCTAGAGGTAGACGACGAGTCCAGCGCTATACAACGAGGTGTTGGCTACATTGCAGACCTTCTAGCTGATCGCTACGCTCTGTCAAGAGACGTGCAAAACGTCTTGCGGATGAGGGTCTTTGAGATAAGAACGATCAAAGCATATGCGAGACTGCTGAAATACATCGATGAACAGGAATACATCGATAGTGCGGATGTAGTCTCGTACAGTGATGGAGTGCTTGAATTAGATGTGCACACACCGTCGCCACCAGACCGGATTGTTACCTTGATCAAGCCTGAAGGCAAGCTGGTTCCTAGATTGCCGTCACATGAAGCGTCAGTTAGCCTGGATGAACTAATTTTCTCGTGGGACGGCGAGAAGTGATCTCTCAATTGCCCAACGCAATCACCATTGGTCGCATCATTCTCATTGTGCCCATCGGCTACTTTATAGTTGTCGATAGCTGGGTAATCGTCCTAGTGCTGTTGCTCATTGCAGGCGCGTCAGACTTGCTGGATGGCGCCCTTGCTCGGGCATTCCATTGGGAATCTCGATTTGGTCAAGTCACTGACCCCATTGCGGACAAACTTACGTTTGGGATTGTTGTCATTCTCCTTGCGTTTAAGCAACTGTATCCGTTGTGGCTTATGTTGGTCGTCATTGGGCGTGACGTTGGAATATTGATTGGTGCCGGAGTGTACCGGCTGTTGGTGAAACGCCTTGATGTCGAGCCGTCACTACTCAGTAAAGCGAACACTGCTGTGCAAGTTGCGATTCCGCTCTTGGTTGTCATAGGAACTCAAGAGTGGCTTGTGAGTCAGTACGCGCTACAGTTTCTCAATCCGGCCGGATTCTTCATTGCATTGGGATTCGCAGTGCTTTCCGGTTTGGACTACGCCTACGTCTGGGGTCGTCGGGCACTCAAGGAATGGCGGCAATCACGGAATGCTCGCTCAAGCACAAGTGATATTGCATGAATCAAATCACACTGCGGCTACGACCGCATGAGAAGCAGACGTTTGAAAGCTTTCGGATTGGATTGAACGATTCATTGCTTGATCGATTGCGTTCAAGCAACAACGTTTGGTTGCACGGTTCCCGATCTGTTGGAAAGTCGCATGTAGTCAACGCTCTTGTCAATGAATCCACCAATGCAATACTGGTTAGCGAACCCAGTTACGATCTAAGCGGGCTGGAACAGTTTTCGCTAGTAGTCTTTGACGATATCGAGCAATGGCTTGGGGAAAAGGAACGTGAATTGCAGTTTTTGGGGCTCTATGAACGGCTAAGATCGACTACCGGGCGGGTTGTGGCTACGGCATCCAAGCAAGCCGCCAGGCACGAATTCGCGTTGCGCGACTTGGAATCGAGAATGCGAGCATTTCACGAGGTGCACTTGCTAGCGCTTCCCGAGGAGCAGAGGATTGGATTGCTGGGAGACATGGCCGCAGACCGCGGCATAGAGATTTCACAGGAAGTCGCTAATTTCTTGCTAGTTCGAATAGGTCGCTCCCAGCACGAGTTGCTAGACACCTTGGAAAAACTCGACGATGCATCTGCAATCGACCAACGTCGCCTCACTATTCCGTTCGTGAAGCGAGCATTGCAGCTTTGACGACTTTCCTGTTCACCGGAGGCGGCACTGCGGGACACGTGATCCCTGCCAAACCTGTAATGCGTCATTTGCTCGAACGTGGCGATGACATCGTGTACGTTGGATCAAAAAGCGGTCTCGAGAGCGATCTGGTTTCAGATCTGGGCGTTCGCTATTTTGGAATTACGACGGGCAAGCTGCGACGTTACTTGTCGTTTCAAAACCTTTTTGATGCGTTTCGAGTGCCTGTTGGCATTCTTCAAGCCCTCTGGATCGTGGCACGTGCAAAGCCATCAGTCGTTTTCTCTAAAGGAGGATTCGTTGCGTTTCCAGTCGTTGTGGCAAGCTGGGTTTTGCGGGTTCCCGTAGTTGCGCACGAATCCGACCTCACTCCCGGATTGGCAACCCGTCTATGCACGCCGTTTGTCAAGTTGCAATGCGTCAACTTCGAAACTACTCGAACCCGCGCCAAAAAGGTAGTTGTAAGCGGCACTCCTATTCGAACAGAGCTACTTAATGGCAACGCCTCTAACGCCAGAAAGTGGCTCAAGCTGACAGAAGGCAAACCCGTAATTGTTGTCGTGGGCGGAAGCTTGGGAGCCGGGGAGATCAATCGGGTTGTTCACAATTGCGCCGAGACTCTTGCAAACAATTACATCGTTTTACACGTGTGTGGCCGAGAGCAGATCCATGACGGATTGACGCATCTCGAAGACTACTACCAGTTCGAGTTTATTGACAAAGAGTGGGGAGACGTACTCGCGTTGGCAGATGTGGTTGTTTCGCGGTCGGGCGCGAATGCACTCCTAGAACTGTTGACGTTGCGCAAGCCAAACATTCTGATTCCCTTGCCCATTACATCGAGCCGTGGGGACCAGATCGAGAACGCTGAGTATTCCGAAGTGAACGGATGGAGCTTGGTAATTCCGCAAGAGAAGCTCACCGAGAACTCACTGCTGGCTACCCTTGATCTGATCGTGCCGGACACAGAGAGCTGGATTCAGAAAATTGCGGAATTTCCCGTGCGAGATAGCCTAGCGACAATTGTCGAGGAATTGGACCGCTTTGTTGATTAGCGTGTCAGTTCTGTAGATTGGTCAAAACTGAAATGCTGGTTGGCGTTGCCATGAGTGGCGCAGCCAATTGCTACACGGCAACGCTCTCTTGGACCAGTTTACCGCGAAGTGAATTGGGCAACGCTTCGTCGATAGCTATGTCGACTAACGGCTCTTCGACGTCCGTGGCGAGAAAATTCACGACTCGATTGTTCTCCGTTCTACCCTGAAGTGCCCCCGGAGTGCGCTTGGATGGGCCAACTACGAGCACACGCTGCACTGTGCCAACCATTTTGCGCGCATGGTTTTCCGCCTGGTGGCGTAATCGAGTTTGAAGCCGATTCAGTCGTTCTTTCTTCTCCTCCGTTGGCGTCAAATCCGGCATCGATGCAGCTGGCGTCCCCGGGCGCGCGCTGTAGATGAAGCTGAAAGAAATGTCGTAGTCGAGCTCTTCAACGAGTTCCATTGTCTGTTCAAAGTCGTGCTCTGACTCGCCAGGAAATCCAACTATAAAGTCCGAGGAAAGCGCAACATCGGGGCGACACTCGCGCAACCGACGGATCTTGGATTTGTACTCCAATACTGTATGCCCACGTTTCATAAGGGCCAAGATGCGATCTGATCCCGATTGAACAGGAAGATGCACGTGACTTACGAGTTCGGGAATAGATCGATAGGCATCGATCAACGAGTTTGAAAACTCTACAGGATGGGAGGTCGTGTAGCGAATGCGCTCCACGCCATCAATTCTTGACGCATAGAAGATGAGCTCCGCCAAGTCGGCAGTGCCGCCTTGAAACTCTCCTCGGTACGCGTTGACGTTTTGGCCAAGGAAGTGGACCTCTCGCACTCCTTGTGCAACTAGTGACACGACTTCACGCATTACGTCGGTGACCGGGCGACTCACCTCAGGTCCCCGCGTGTAGGGAACGACGCAAAAAGTGCAGTACTTGCTGCATCCTTCCATTACAGATACGTATGCGGAAACCCCGCTTGCATTTGGCGTTGGTAGGCGATCGAATTTCTCAATTTCTGGAAACTGGATGTCTATCACCGGTTGGCGTGTCCGGCGTGACTGGTCGATCATTTCAGGTAGTCGATGGAGAGTCTGAGGTCCGAAAACCATGTCTACATAGGAAGCCCGATTGGTGATTGCGCTTCCTTCTTGGGAGGCTACGCATCCGCCCACGCCGATCAGCAACTCAGGATTCTGGAGCTTCAGTTGGCGATAGCGACCCAGTTCGTGAAAAACTTTCTCCTGAGCCTTCTCGCGTATCGAGCACGTGTTGATCAAGATAACGTCGGCGTCCTCAGCAGTGTCCACTGTCACTGCATCATGAGTCGTCTGAAGCAGTTCGGCCATGCGAGACGAGTCGTACTCGTTCATTTGGCAACCGTAGGTTTTGACGAAGACTTTCACGCTAACGCTGATAAATTGAGAGTGGAACTGTCGATCAGATATTCACGAGAACTGGTGCAGGCGTCCACGCTTCCCCGCCCGATTCAGACTGCAATTTTAGCTACAGTTGCTCATTGAGCGCACGTATTGTTGGTTCCGTAATCGTCACTCGTTTCGCACTCTTGGGTCGACAGCGTCGCGGAGAGCATCTCCTATGTAGTTGATGCTCAACACGGTCAACGAGATTGCAAGCCCTGGCCACAGTACGCGGACCGGAGTGATCGAAATGAAGTTTGCACCGTCGAACAATAGCCTTCCCCAAGTGGGAAAATCCGGCGGAAACCCCAACCCAAGGAACGACAGAGTCGATTCGGTGATGATCGCATTGGCAATTCCGAGAGTTGCAGAAACCATGACAGGACTCAGAATGTTAGGCAGGATATGTCTGAAAACGATGCGCATGCCCGACGTTCCTACGCTAGTGGCCGCGAGCACGAATTCGCGTTCCTTAACCGCCAGCGTTTCGCCGCGAACTATTCGTGCCGTCTGCATCCAGCTAGTTATTCCGATCACGAAGACAATGAGAAAGAAAATCCCCATTTCCGGCCCGAATGCCGCTCTGAGCGTGTCTCGAAACAGCATGATGATTACCAAGAGCAAAGGAAGCAAGGGCAGGGCGAGAAACAAGTCCGTCAGTCGCATTAGCGGACCGTCCAACCACTTGAAATACCCGGCTAGCACTCCGACCGCGGTGCCAACGACCAATGACAGGACCATTGCGGTAAATCCAACCGCAATGGCGATTCGGCCTCCCGAGAGCACTTGAGCAAGCATGTCGCGTCCCAAGTTGTCTGTGCCGAACGGGTGGGCCAACGACGGGCTCAAGTTGCGAATCGAGACATCAGGAACCTGCGGGTCAACGGTATAGAGGATTGGACCAATCGTTACGGCGAGAATGATGAAGGCAAATACGCCAGCACCTACCAAAGCTCCCTTGTGACTGCGAATTGCAACCCAGACAATCATCCACGGCGACGGATGTATCCGTGCGCTATGGAGGGCTTGTTCGTTGCGTACGTTCAGAGCCAACACGCCACCTACGAGTAACGGATGCGGGGATCAAGAATCCCGTAGAGCACATCGGCAACGAGATTGAAGAGCACTATCAACACCGCGAACACGAAAGTCAGAGTCTGTACTAGGGGAATGTCAGCCGCTTGGATTCCGTCTATGAGCAGAGCTCCTAGTCCATTGACGCGAAAGATTTGTTCGGTGACGATTGCTCCTCCGAATATAGTGGGTACGCCAAGGGCAATCATGGTGACTACGGGAATCATGCTGTTGCGGAGTATGTGTCCGATGAGTATTGCGCGATCCTTCAAGCCCTTCGCTCGCGCTGTTCTAACGTAGTCGAGATTCAGATTCTCTAGGACGGATGCTCGCATGAACCGGCTGAGTTGCGCAGCGTTGTAGAAAGCCAAGACCAGTACCGGCATTGCCATCTGTTTGATTTGAAACCACAGGCTAGAAAAATCTGTCACTTCGTGAGTTGTGTCGTAGACAGAAGGAAGCCAGGAGAGGGCAACACTGAAAATCGTGATGGCGAGTATTCCCGTGAAGAACGTGGGTACGGAAAAGCCCACCATGGATATGAAAGTGCCGATTTGGTCAAACCAACTGTATTGCTTATATGCCGAAATCACGCCGATCGGCAGAGCAATGAGAATCCCAACTAGGTATGAAAAACCTACAACCCATAGCGTTTGTGGAATGCGCTCGACTATTAGATCCACCACAGGGCTACGCTGTTGCCATGAGAGCACCCTCAATCGTGAACTTGGCGTTGTATCGTTTGGGTCCAGAATTTTGTCGATCAGATTGAGTGGCTCGTTAATGAAGAATTGATTCATCCACTTCACGTACCGTATGAGAAATGGTTCGTCAAGTCCTAGCGATTCGCGGATTTCCTGACGTACTTCGGGCGGGATAGTTATTGGCAAACTACCCGTTGGATCGCTAGGAGCTAAATCAAGAAGCGCAAAGAGGACAAAACTGATCGCAATTAGCGTTGGGATGGCGAATAGTAGTCGCCGGCTCAGATACTTCAGCATTAGGGCATTGGGTTGGCTCTACATGCCGTTACTCAGCGATGCCAATTCTCGACGTTCCATAGCTCAGAGTCCCATCCGTTGAGTTCCACACCCATCAGTGAGTTGGTCGCGGCTGAGACACGTGCACGATGCACTAATGGTATTTCCCAGTAGTTCTGAACTACCATGTCGTTCAATGTTTTGACTATTTCGATCCTCTCCTCACGGTCTGCAACCATCGACAGCTTCTCAACTAAGTTGTCATACTCTTCTGAACAGGCACGAGGTATATTTGAACCAACCCAACTCTTGTCAGGGTTGGGCATCTCGCTACAACGCCACCCGCGCAAATACTGAGTGGGGTCCTCGCCGTCGAAGTTGCTTGTATACATTTGCACGTCCGCAAAGAACTTGTAATAGGTATCAGGGCTAGCTGCATCGCCGCCAAAAAACACAGAGCCATCAATGTTGCGCAGCTCGGTTTCTACGCCAATCTGATCCCACATCTGTTTAATGAAAGCTTGATTCCCCTGGCGTACAGAATTGGTGGACGTCTGGTAGAGGATTGAGAGCCGAATGCCGTCTTTTTCTCGAATGCCGTCTCTTCCTGGTACCCAACCCGCGTCGTCCAACAGCTTTTTCGCTCCTTCTATGTCCTGAGTCTTGCATTCCTCGTTGGCGTCTGAATAGTATTCCTCTGGTAGCACAACGACGTTGCACGTGGGTCGCCCACCATCACCATAGCCGGTCTCGACCAAGACACTTCGATCAATTGCCAACGATAGGGCTTTGCGGACCGCGAGTTCCGACAAGAAGGGATGTGGATTTGTGCCGTCCAAGTACTGAGACCGACGGTCGGGTCCCAAGGACGAGTCCGCGTTGGTGAGGTTTACGATTATTCGTTCAACTAGCGATCCGAAACCGAAGAGGATTCTTCCTTTACCGGCTTTGGTCATGTTGTCCAGAATCTCGGGTTCGACCTGCAAATTCCATGCATAGTCGAACTCACCAGTTTCCAACACTGCGCGAGCAGCGGACGTTGCGTCTCCGCCAGCCTTGATCGTAGCTGTTCTGAAGAATGGCTTGCCTTCCTCTCTATAGCTCTCGTTTGCGACGTAGTGGACAACGTCATTTGCTCTGAACTCTTTCACTTTGAATGGACCTGTTCCTATAGGTCCAAAGTTCTGCTCAGTGCACTCTTGAGCACGCAACCCCAAGCAATCCTTGAACTGTTCCTTTTGAATGATTGGTACAAGGGAACCAACAAATGGACCGTAGGGATGGGGTGTTGTGCGAGTGAAGACGATTCGAACCGTATGAGGGTCCACAGCAGTGACGCTTTCGACGTCTGTGAAATAATTCGACACGCTGCATCCAAACTCCTCGTGGGTGCAGTATTGCCATGTAAAGACCACGTCGTCTGCAGTAAATGGGGTGCCATCCGACCAGACTACGTCAGGTCTCAGCTTCCAAGTAATGCTCGTGTAATCGTCGTTGATGCCTCCATTTTCTTGAGAGGGAATCTCCACAGCCAGAGTGGGCACCATTTTCGCGTTCTCGTCATAGTTGGCTAGGGGTTCCAAGATCATCGAGGCGGCCTCAATGTCTTTTGTTCCGCCGGAAAGAAACGGGTTCAGTGTTGACGGTTCCTGCCAATACAGGATGTTGAGATGGGTGTCTAGGTCCTCCACCGTTTCCGTGTCTGTGGCACCGTTGCCGTGCGTTTGAGCGTCAGTTTCGCTGATCGCTGGCGATTGCGAACAAGCTGCCAAAACCAAACCAATTACTGCAAGAAATACACATCCCAGGAAGTTCTTCATGGAGGGCGTTCCTAAACTAACGACAAGTCCTTCCGCAATGGTAATCGCTTTGCAGCAACGGAGTCGATGAGGACATGAGTGCGGGCTCAAAAAACTGGCGCCTTGGTGCAAATCCTTACGCTTCGCAACGGTTAGTTGCGTGAATGGGCTAACGACGAGAAATTGACCCTTTCAGGAACGGGTTGGGTCGTTTCTCTTGGCGCCTTTCGAATCGCAACGGGGCGATAGCGTCAATGAATGATTGCGGGGCTGGAGTCAATTCGCCCAAGATCAGTGACGCCAATATCTCTCCACAATAGGGAGCAGAGGTTGTTCCGCTGCTTCCGTGTCCAATGTTGACCCATAGGTTGGAACCAAGCGGGCCGGCTACGGGCAAGCGGTCGGAAGTGATTGCGCGCCGCGCGCGAAAGCTGTTCACGTGAATCCAGTTCTCTAGTCCCGATACGTCTACAAGGCGACGCAAATTCGTAGCAGTCGACAATCCATTGGGCCAAGGCTTGTATTCATATGTTGAGCCAGCCACCAGACCAAGCCGCGACGGCGCGACATATCCGTCAATCAATAGAGCGAGCGTGGGGAGAGCTAGATCTGTTGACGGTCGAAATTCGTCTACTTGGCCTTCAAGCTCTGCGATTTCCATCGCGGGCGCGTGAGGCTCAAATGGCTTATGTGTGCCTGTTGCAAATACAGTTGGATTTTCACAGTTAGTTGCTTGAGCAACAGACTTAGCTACCAACTCTATGTTTGGGTGTGAGGAAAGGCTATTGCACAGAGCAGGTCCGCTAGCAATCAACGACTTAGGGAAATAGACGCCCTGGAGATCTATGGGAAATCCTGACAGCTCTTTAACTTCACTTTGACTTGGGACTTGCGCCCAGTTAGTTCCCAATGTGTCAGCAACATCGCTCAATCGTTGCTCAGACATGCGTGAGTTTGGAAACTGCAATGCCCCGCGCTTGCCGTCGTTGGTAAGAGTTTCGATCAATGACTGAGAATGTGTGTAGGAATGCAATCGAAATCGCGGAGAGGGGTCGTTACTCGCACTGAGACGCGAGTGGACGATTGCTGTCGGGATAGCTGACGTCGCGTCGGCTACTTGTCCGGAAGGAGTGAGCAATTCGACCTGGACACCTCTCCGAGCTAGCGCGTGCGCTGTCGCACAACCAGCGAAACCACCTCCAATGACCGTTGCGAAATTGAGGGACTCCGCTAGCGAAATGCCTGTGGCAGCAAGTGTGGCCAAAGTCGTATGCCTCTTATGCGGAAGACTCGAAACCCTTGTTGTTTGGAAGCCATTCTGCGACAGCGAACGCCTTACGTTCCCCGCTGATGAATAGGTGGTGACTGTCGCCTTTTCCTTGGAGAGTTCAGCAAGGGATCCAAGAAGCTCGGTCGTCCACATGTCAGGATTGCGATCGGGAGCAAACCCATCGAGTATCCAAGCGTCGACGCCGTGCTTGTCGCGCTCTAGAAAGTCAGTGAGACCAACTATTGCCGAGGAGTAAATCATCGTCAATTCAACTCGATGCTCTGCGAACAGCCGTCTATGAATTCCTTCGACGGCTGGAGGGTATTGACTCACCCACTCTTCAGCCAAACAAAGTTGCGAAGCCGTATCCCTTACGACCTGCTCCAAAATACGATAGGGCAATGGATTTGCTTCAGTACTGATGAACCGTAGTCTGGCTCCAGATGGTGCGTGCTGTAGGAACACATCAGCTATGGATAGAAAGTTGATTCCCGCACCCAACCCGAATTCGAAAACGGTGAACGTGGTCGTCTGGGCAATGCGTTCAGCGAGATTGGCGGGGCCTATATGAACACGCTGGCATTCTTCGATCGCGTCTTTCGATGCATAGAAGTCGTTGTAGTCACAAGAGTAAAGTCTGCCGTCAACAATTTTGGTGGCGGCTTCACGCATACTGGGTTTTTGATCTAGCCGAGCGCATCGGTTATCGCTCAACGGCTATCGTTGCTAAGTGGCTACTGGCCGAGAATCGTCCTCAATCCACTCGCTCCACGATCCGGGGTACAAAGTCGGTTCGTCGTAGCCGGCGACCACTAGGGCAAGAATATTGTTTGTAGCAGTTACGCCGGAGCCGCAGTAGCAAATGACTTCTGCGTCTTTCGAAACGTTTGAAAATTTGGCGGGATCACGGGTGAATTTTCCATCGGGTCCCAAGTTCTCTGGGAATGGACTGCAGGTCGCTCCTGGAATGTGTCCCGGCGTATGGTCGATCATTTCGTTCATGCCGTGAAACCGGTCTTCGGTTCGTGCGTCGAGTAGTACTCCCGAATGATTCGCAACCTCGTCGGCCGTTGCCGTTCGCGTTAGGGACTGTCCTATCGAAAACTCAGTTTGAACAGGAACTGGAATGTCGGTCGAAGTCGGGTAGCCAGCGTCCACCCAAGCGGCGAACCCTCCATCAAGTACCGACACTCGTTCATGTCCCAGCCAGCGCATCATCCACCACATCCGACAGGAGAACATGGCGGTTCCCGCGTCATAAACCACTACATGCGAATCGTTTGAGATTCCCCAACCACGTAACGACTCGGCGAATCGCTCTTTGGTTGGGAGAGGGTGCCGCCCGCGTTTGCCAGGCGGGTCCGAGAGGTCCTTCTCAAGAGATACGAACAATGCTCCAGGTATATGAGAATCTAGGTATTGTCGAAATCCCAGTTCAGGTTCTATCAAGTCGGATCGACTGTCGGCGATCTTAAGATTGCCGTCGCCCAATCGCTCGTGAAGAGCGTCCGGGGTGATCAGGTTGTCTTCAGGCTTCCACATCTTTTTCGGACTTCTCGGGCGTGTACTTGATCATTACTCTGGTTCCGTCTTCGAGAGCGCTCTTGAATTGAGGTCCCCACCGACCCCATTCGCGGGTGTACTTCTTGCCCATGACTTCAAGCACTTCGGCATGTACCTCCTCGTCCTCGACGATGCTGCCCGTCGCCATTAGCTCTGGAGCCTCACGGAATTTTTCGTTTGCCCGTTGCCAATTGCCAAAATCGCCCACCCAAATGCGGGTGCTCGTCAGCTTCTTCCGAATTGCCTCGGATCGCCACGCCGTAGTGGGCGTGACCACAAATATTTCGTTGTTGTGAAAACCAAACCATATCTCGGCTTTGCACTTGCTCTCCTCGCCGTCCGATTTGATCGGCGTTAGCTAAATGAGCTGCGAAGTGTTCAATTCATCAGGCAAACCCAATGCCTCTTCTACTTTCTCTTCTTCCCCAAATGCCGATCTGGCAAAAGCTAGCGCTGCAGGCGTAAGCAGCACACCCAAGGTCAAGTCTCTTCGTGTAATCATGCGTGCGGTCGTTCCTCCCCCACTATCGATACTCGTTCACCATATCTCGATTCAGGGTGGTAGTCCCAAACCGCGTGGTGTTGAGTACAGCGGTTGTCCCAAAAGGTCAATGTGTTAGGTTTCCATTCCACCCGACACCACAGTCGAGGAGTCGAGTTGATGTGGTTGTAGAGCATTGACAGAATAGCTTTGCTCTCGTTGCGTCGCAAACCGACTAGGTGCGATGTGAATCCTTGATTCACATAAAGCAGCTTTTGTCTCGTCTCAGGATGCGTGACGACAACAGGGTGGGCGTTTCTTGGGTAGCCACCTTTGGGCTCCTTAGTCTTGTAGCTGCCAACGTACGGAATCTTCCCATCGTGGACGGCTTCCAATTCCCCAATGAATTTCTTGACCGGATCGGATAGCAACTCGTACGCTAGGTACATATTCGCGAACAAAGTATCGCCGCCGGTCGACGGAGTCTCGGTGACATATAGCATCGATCCCAAGGGCGGGTATTCCTCGCAAGTCACATCCGTGTGCCATCCGTCCCCTGATGTATAGGCAGAATCCTTGGTTGTCTTCACGATCAGAACCTCGGGATCACCATCGTAGAGGTGCTGCATAGGATGCACATGCAATTTGCCAAATCTACGTGCGAACGCCTTGTGTTCCTCACGAGAGAGCGCCTGGTCTCGAAATACCAGCACCTTCCAATCCAACCAAGCGTCACTTACGTCACGTGCTTGTTCGTTGGACAGGGGAGCGGACAAGTTGACGCCGCGGACTTCTGCCCCAATATGCGGGGTCAATGGCTCGACGTCGATTGAGGCGAAGCGTGTTCGTAGTGAATTACTCTCTACATGCGACTGTCGCGTACTAAATCCCATACTCACCAAGTGTATTGATTCCTCTATCCATTATGCCCCCAGTCTCTAGTCCTGAAAGAGCGAATCAAAAAACCATTGCGCTCCTGCAGGTTCTTCAAGCAGTCGCTGTTGCCGTTCGGTTAGTTCTATGCCTTTAGGGGCTGTAACTCGTGTTCTAGACCACGTGAGTTGCGAAGCACAGTATTTATAGAGCAATGATCGTCGTTCGTGGTCTGCTTTCCATTCCATCGTTCCGTGGGTCGTCGCTTCGGAGAAGAATGTCACACTACCGGCTGGGGCGCGTGGCACCTCAACAACGTCTGTGTAGGTTCCATCGCGAACGCTGGTGGGAAGTCTTATGTGGCTGTTGTGACTTCCTGGTATGCAGCAAAGCCCTCCCGTTTCGGGTCCGCAGTCTGTTAGGTTGAATGCAGCAACGCCGAATCCATGTAGAGCTTGGAAGCCAGGTTGAACATAAGGTTTACCTGGAACGGCTCGAGTAAAGGGTTCAGAAGCGCCATAGTCGGAATGCAACACTCCGCTTGGCATGCCTTTCTTCATTCGCATGCCAAAGATTCGGTCGAGTCTAAAGCAGTCTCCCAACTGCATCCTCATGACCTGCATTGTCTTGGAATGGTCGATTAGGTCACAGAATTCTTTGCCGAAAGCAAGAAAACCAGGACCAGAAGCGTAGGAACCTCCTGCCATACCAAATCGGTAGTTGTCGTATAGTGCTCGTGGCTGTTGCTCTCGACGCATTTGCAAATCGTCTGGAAGGCAATCGAGATGCTCGTCAAGAATCGAGTTCAATGTATTGACTTGATCCGGTGTCAACACATCCTCGATCACTAAGTACCCTTTGAGATCGTACAAATATGTTTCTAATTCTGTGGGGCTCTTCATGACATCCGCGCTCCAGCGGTTGATTCTCGTGAAGAATATTGGGTGCTTGCTTCAATCATATTCTGTTGAAGAAACCTTGTCCGATCCATTGAAATAGCTAGTGGTCGAACCGAAAATTTGGCATGCCCACATTCGAGCAATTCGCAGTTTGGGGACATCGTTCAGCTAATTCTCGCCTGCGACTATTACAATAGGAACAAGACTTCATGAATGTGGTTGCACTAGTTCTGCAGTCACGTCTCATACCAAACAAATAGCAAATCTAAGGGGTCAATATTTCGTGAGTTTCTTTGACTGGTGGTACGGTGTCGTAGGTCTGTCCATTCCATTGGCGGTTCTGTATGTTCTTACCACGACACACATCACATTCATTGCCATCACACTCTATCTTCACAGACATTCAGCCCATCGCTCGCTTGAACTGCACCCCGCGCTCTGTCACTTCTTCAGGTTTGTTGTTTGGTTTACCACGGGAATGGTAACAAGGGAATGGACAGCAGTGCATCGCAAGCATCATGCGTCTACAGAGACGGAGGAAGATCCGCACAGCCCAGTTATTCACGGCTTAGCAAACATAATCTGGGGAGGATCGGAGTATTACCGCGACGGCATCACCGAGGAGACTCTTAGGAGGTACGGAAAGGGAACTCCCGACGATTGGATAGAGAGAAATCTTTACTCTCGTTTTCCATGGGTGGGTCTTTCAATTCTTGCGGTGATCGATTTGCTGCTATTCGGCGTCATTGGAATCATTGTTTGGTCGCTTCAAATGATCTGGACACCCCTTTGGGCTGCAGGGATTGTCAATGGAGTTGGTCATGCATTCGGCTACCGCAATTTCGAGACTCAGGATGCTTCGAAGAACATCGTTCCGATTGGAATAATGGTGTGTGGAGAGGAGCTCCACAACAATCACCACACATACCCCAACTCAGCCCGATTCTCGTTCAAACCTTGGGAGTTTGACCTGGGTTGGCAATATATCCGCCTCCTGAGCTTTCTGAAGTTAGCCAAGCCGCTGCATACCGGTCCAGTGGTCGAACGGGTTCGCGACAAGTCCCACATAGACATGGACACCATTTGGGCTGTGGTGAACGATCGTTTCAGGGTAATGGCCAAATATGCTGACCATGTGGTCAAGCCCATCGTGAAGCGCGAGCAGCTTGTAGCCCAGGGACCACTTCGTCGACTCTTAAGAGGAGCGCGCAAAGTGCTTTGTTCTCATCAGCTGGTTCTTAGAGACAGAGAAATAGACAAGATCGACAAGATCACTATGCAGAGCCCTCGTCTGAAGACGATCTACGACCTGCGCCTCGAACTGAACTCAATTTGGTCGAAGCGTACTGCAAGCGGCGAAGAACTGTTGAGTGCCTTCAAAAAGTGGTGCTCGAGGGCGGAGGCAACCGGAGTCGACGTCCTGCGAAACTTTGTCGCGGAGCTCAAGACCTACACGGTCCCACGGATGGCACGGTCGACGTCAACTACATCCTAGAAGGGGTCGCTATACCTAGGCAGTCGAGTCCAATCCGCAGAGTGTTTGCCGTTCGGGCACACAGGGCAAGTCGACTGTCGCGTACTGCGGGAGCAGCATTCAGTACATTGCAGGTTTCGTAGAACCTCGTGAAGTGAACAGTTAGGTCGTACAAGTAGCTGCACATGTGATGCGCCTTCCGCTCTTCAATTGATTGGTCAACAGCTTCCTGAAACCGCAATAGACGAATTGCGAGGTCGTGCTCTGCTGGATGTGAGACTGATGCCGATCTCGGGTCGACGTCCTCTTGCTTCACACCGCCTTTGGTGAATATTGCATTTACGCGCGCAAATGCATACTGAAGATACGGTGCCGTGTTTCCGTCCAAAGCCAGCATGGTGTCCCAATCGAACTTGTAGTCGTGAGTACGATTCTTCGACAGGTCGGCATATTTGATAGCACCAATTGCGACTTGGTGGGCAATTTCCCGTTTCAAGTCATCGCTCAAGTGGCCACTCTTTTCTTGGACGACTGTTGCAGCACGTGCGATCCCTTCATCAATAAGATCTGCAAGCAGTATGTTTGCACCTGAACGCGTCTTGAACGGTTCTCCTTTTGAGTTGAGAATGGAGCCAAACACGTGGTGTTCCAATTTAACTTCAGGTCCAACAAAGCCAGCCTTGCGAGCGACCGCGAAAAGCATTTCAAAGTGCAGGATCTGTCGCGAGTCAGTGAAATAGAGAACCTGATTTGCTTTCAATTCCTGGGCGCGATATAGCAGCGTCGCCAAGTCGGTAGTGTGGTAGAGATAGCCACCATCAGATTTTTGTACGAGCATTGGTAGCGGGCTTCCGTCCTTGCGTTTAAATCCCTCCACGAACACGCATTTCGCGCCATCGGATTCGACGAGCATTTCTGCTGATTCAAGCCTCTCTATCACCAGCGACAAATCGTCGGAATAGGAGCTTTCGCCGCGAATGTCGTCTTCCGTCAGCAGGACGTTGAGCTTTTCGTAAATCTCCTGCATATGAGCCAGCGAGACACTTAGAAACTTACGCCAGGTCGCATTTGCTTGTTCGTCCTTGGTCTGAAGTCTCACCACGGCCTCTCTCGCCTTTTCTGCGAAATGCGAGTCTTCGTCGAACCGACGATTTGCGGCTATGTAGAGCTGTTCAATGTCGGCGAGGGAATTGTCTAGCTGTTCGCTCGAGTCCTGCTCGTCAAGGTATGCAATGAGCTTTCCAAAATTCGTACCCCAATCTCCAATGTGATTCTGACGGACAACTTGATACCCTGCGAGCGCAAGCATTCGAGTGATCGAGTCGCCGATTATGGTGCTCCGCAGGTGGCCAACGTGTAGCTCTTTCGCGACGTTTGGAGACGAATAGTCCACGACTATTCGTTGAGCGTCTGTATGGGGAGAAGATATTGGTTCTTCTGCGATGCAGCGAGCGAGGAACTCGTTGCTGAGAGTAATGTTGACGAAACCGGGTCCTGCGACTTGCACATCCTGTGCCACATCGTCGAGCACGCCTGAGGCGACTAAGCGATTGGCAAGGTTTCGCGGGTTGGTCTTGAGCGTTTTTGCGGCTGACAGCGCAGCATTCGATTGGTAGTCTCCAAACTCTGGTCGCGTTGCCTGTGCAATTAACGCGCTCGGATCGTCAAGTCCTTCTTGGGCGAGTGCGGACTCGATCCGGAGCGAAATCTCGGTACGGAGATTAATCTAGGATTCCTGCGCGGCTAGTCGAATCTTGGTAGCCACTGGTCCACGATCCCCAGATTGAATCTCATAGCTGACCGGCCGTTCCTTTTCAAGCTCTTTGTCGTCTACTCCAGGCTCCAAATTGGTCTTATGGAAGAATGCCTGTTCCCCTTTTTCGCTCACAACGAATCCATACGATTGGCGGCTGGAATACGATTTGATGCGACCACTAGTACGGTTTGCCGGGCGGGATTGCGATCTTTGCGAATGCCGTGCGGCTGCTTTAGTTGACCTCGACTGTCGCGAATTCGAGCGAGATGCTGCTCGATCATTTGACGAACCGCGAGGTTGCGTTCTCTGGTTTGAATTTCTATCTCGCCCGGAGCCTTGCTGAGCTGCTTCAGGCTTGCCTTGCTTTTCCCTACCGGCACGACGGTTTGGCGACTGTGACTCGGCGGATGCCGCTCTAGCTGAGTTGGCTCCCTTTGGGACGCGACGGGCGAAGTTGTAGGCAAGTAGGCCTGTCGACAGGCATGCGACGAACACGAGAATTGCTAAGGAAATGAAGTTGGATGACAGAAATCGGAGTGTGATTTCCGTGATCAATGCGCACCAGAATAGACTAACGCCTGCAAGCGCAGCGAGAAATGTAAGTGATCTAGACATGGTAGGCGACTCGAGCAATGGAAAGTTTGCAAGCCAATCCTAGGCTTGCATCAAAATCTAACAGTTATGTGGAGATGGAGCTGACAGTGGGGAAATGCTCTTGGAGCTCCCCCCAACAACCAAGCGTCAATCCACATCAGTTCATTAGTCCTTCCTGAGTTCAAAAAGTTGAACCATGCAGGCGACTTTGCGAAGTATACGTAAGCTCAAGTGCTGTTTGCGAGTCTCCATCTTCGAGAATCGCAAGTGATCCCACCATCTCACAGGAAACGACCAATAGATCCGGAAAACTGAGGATCGCCAAACCAACTTGATCCCAATTGTTTGGTGATGTCCAATTCGTAGGTCACTAGCTTGTTAGACGCAAACAACCAAGCTGGCAGGATGTAAGTCTGCCTTCCGATTCACTTGTCTCGATATCGTTGCGCGCTAATAATCACTACCTTTTCGACGGGAACGTTCTCGAGTTTGACGCCACCTACCTCTTCGGTCTTCACCTTGAGCTTCTCGATTGCGTGAACAACGTCCATTCCGCGGGTTACCTTGCCAAACACTGCATAGCCGTCTTCACTTTTCGATTTTGAGTAGTCGAGGAAGCGGTTATCCTTCGTGTTTATGAAGAAATCAGCCGCAGCCGAATCTGGATGGTCGCCGCGAGCCATGGCGACACTGCCCTTAACATTGCTCAGACCGTTGCTCGCTTCGTTCTTGATTGTGTCCGGAATGTCCCGAGAATTCATGTCTTGATCAAAACTTCCCGCCTGGATGACGAAGTTTCGGTGGGCGCGATGGAAAATGATTCCGTCGTAGTGGCCGTCGTCCACGAGAGCCAGAAAGTGTTTCACTGTTATGGGAGCGTCCTTCTCGAAGAGCTCCATCATGATGGTCCCGTGAGTTGTATCGAACAAGACTTTTGGGTTTTCTTTGGGTTCGTCTGTCACTTCCTCGCCTTCGGTTTCGACATTGTCCTGCGACACGCCAGACATTGCCAAAGCAGCGACGATAGCGCAAAGTAGGTTTCGAATCTTTTTCATTTTTGAATTGTAGCCCGTTGAGTTATGAGTAATGCATGATTGTCAGCGCACAAGTGTGAACCGAGTGAGCCTAAACACGTGCCAGCCCAAACAAGAAAAATAGTCGAGAAGATACCGGTTCAGACAGCACTCTTGGCATCCCTAGGTGTATGCATATTGGTCATTGTCCTTGGTTGCCACAATGGCCGCTTCAAGTCGTTCAGCGGCAATACGATGGGAACCTACTATCGCATATCCGTGGTATGTTCAAGTTTCCCGTCTCGCTCTGTCGTTGAGGACGAATTGCGAAAAGTTGACGAAGTAATGTCAAACTACAGGGATGATTCGCACGTTGCCTCGTTCAACAACTTTCCTGTTGGCAAGTGGTTTGATGCTCCTCTATCGCTAGTTCATGTCGTGGCAGTAGCTCATCAAGTTAGCGAGATGAGCACTGGGAAGTTTGACATCACAGTCGAGCCATTGGTTTCAGCGTGGGGCTTTGGTGCGAAGGATGTAGAGAAACAGCCGACTACGGCAACTGTTGAACGGATAATTGGAAACGTTGACTATCGCAAGTTGGAATATCGCACAGAACCGCCTGGATTGCGGAAGTCAAGCCCACTTACGATCGACCTTTCCGGCATTGCTAAAGGATATGGAGTCGATAGGATTGCTGATTTGCTCGATGAGTTCGAATGCGGACGTTATCTCGTGGACATTGGTGGGGAAATCCGGGTTAGCGGGCTGAACCAGGCGAACGATGCATGGCAGATTGGAATTGAAGTGCCGGACGGGTCAGGCAAAGTACACTCAACGATAGAGTTAAGTCACGGAGCAGTTGCGACAACTGGCGACTATAGGAATTTCCGGGAGTTTGAGGGGCAGAAATATGCACATCTACTCGACCCCACAACTGGTCTGCCGTTAGATCACCGGCTAGCAAGTGTTACCGTCTTCATGCCCACTGCCGTCGAAGCGGACGCTCTAGCTACAGCACTGTTCGTATTGGGAGAAGAAGCATATGAAGTCGCAGTTGAGAATGAGATCGCGGCAGTGTTCTTGACGTGGAACGAGTCGAAACGCGACTACTCTTTGGACAGTACACCGAACATGGACGAACTTAGGCAGACGCGCATAGGCAACCTGCGGGGCCAGGGTAACTGAAACTGCTTGGGCTACTAGTACGAATGGGAAATCAATTGAGTCGAAGTTGTCGACTCTATCTCACATCGTCGTGGTGTGGTGCAATCCGGGAGGCAGATTGATGCTTTGGCGAGGTCGCCTTGGCATCATGCAGGAGGAAACCGTAGGAGAAGATTCGGGACCACTACCACGACGATGTTCGATCTGCAAGGTCAAAAGAATTGTGGCAAAACACTCTGTATTAGTAACGGAAGGAAAATGGAGTGATTCACGAGACTAGAGAATCCTTGGCGTCGCAAGCACGTTCACCGTATTGGGATATGTGAGGATTCAGTGAGTCTTCCAATTGCACTGATTATTGGAACGCGCTATGTGCTTTCCCCTCGCGACTTTCTTTCGTCAGTCGCTTCGCTATCTGTTTTAGGCTTGGCACTGTCGATTGCAGTGCTGCTGGTTGTGCAAGCTGTCCTTTCGGGCTTCGAGTACGAGTTTCGCGAACGAATGCTTGGCACCATGCCGCATGTCGTCGTGTACGGGACAGGTGCATCGATTGACGAGAAGTACATTCGCGATCAGTCGTCACATATCGAGGGGATTGTCGCTCAGGGCAAGATTATTAGTGGAAACGCGCTTGTGGTAGTGCCACCCCGACAAGCTGCCGATGAGTCCAATGGTAACGACCAACTCACACAAAATGATCGAGTCGACAGCTTTGGTAGGGCCCATCCCGTGGTAGTTGAGGGCATTACACCTGATCCAGACCACTTTGCCCCAAAGTTGCTCAATTACGTATCTGCTAGCCAGGTTGAGAGGCTTCAGTCTGGCGCATTCGAAATACTGCTTGGCAAAGCGCTGGGAGAGAAGCTAGGTGTGGGAGCAGGCGACTACGTGACACTCATGCAACCCATCGACCAAATCTCACTGGTTGGATTCGTGCCAAGACAAAAGCGTGTGCGTGTGGCAGGACTGGTGGAGACCAAAACTTTTATGGATAGGGCCAGTGCATACATGCACATCGAAGATGCCGCGCGCTTCTTTCGCGGCCGCCAAGCAGTAGTGAGCTATGGAATTACGCTGGATGATCCCTTTCGCGCACGAAGTGTCCATTCGCACTTAGACCGTATCCTCGCTCGAGGGGATTTCGTAATTCGGAATTGGAGTATAGGCCCGGGCGCTGGTTTTTACGGCGCTATCTTGTCTTCCCGCTATCTGCTTCTTCTTGTTTTTTCGATGTTGGTAGCTGTCGCTTCGTTCAATTTGGTGTCAACCATTGCAGTCATGGTTTCAGAACGGCGTCGCGACATTGCAGTCTTGAGAACATTGGGTAGCGAGCGAAAACTGATTTCGATCGCGTTTCTTACTGCTGGATTATCGATATCGATAATCGGCTTGGTGTTGGGTTGCGCGATAGGTGTAGCAATCGGTTGGCTGCTAGAAATAGGACTTCCGTGGTTTGAGAAACTGACTGGAACCAATCTGCTCTCCCAATACTTCATCCACTCGTTGAAATTGAAGTTTCAGCTATCGGACTTTATGGTAGTGTTGGCTATAGGATTCAGCTTGTGTTTGCTTGCCGTGGCTATACCAGCAATTCGCGCGACAGCATTGAACCCTACGGAAATCCTGCGACATGACTGAAGTTATCGCAGCTCGGAACGTCGAAAAGTCCTACCGCGATGGCGAGAAGACTCTGGCGATACTCCGCGGCGTGAACTTGGTGGTTCACGAGGGCGAGCAAATTGCAATACTCGGCAGATCGGGCTCTGGCAAGAGCACGCTCCTGCATATATTGGCTGGACTCGACGATCTCGACTCGGGGGAAGTTCTTGTAGGTTCCGAGTCAATCAGCGCGGCTAACTCCAAGCGTCGCGCAAGGATTCGTGGCGACTTCATGGGTTTCATCTACCAGTTTCACCATCTCTTGCCGGAGTTCACTGCCGTTGAGAATGTGGCAATGCCTCTATGGCTCAAGGGTGACATTTCGCGTCGCGAAGGCTATCTTCGTGCCGCCGAACTGTTGTCATCAGTTGGGTTGGGCGACCGATTAAAGCATCTTCCCCACAAACTTTCTGGCGGAGAAAAGCAGCGTGTTGCCGTCGCAAGAGCGCTAGTTGTTGAACCAGCTGTAGTACTTGGCGACGAAATGACCGGCAATCTTGATTCGGAAAATGCGGAGGGTGTATTGGCACTTATCGAGTCGTTGCGACGAGAGGCTGCCACTGCGTTTGTGGTGGTCACCCACGATTCTGCAGTGGCAAAACGCATGGAGAGAGTAGTGTTGCTGGAGGACGGTGTTCTACACCCGCATTCAATTGAAGACTAGCATCAACCTTGCCTTTTGGATAGGGCTGCGCTACTTGCGCACGCGAAACATCGGACGCAGCAGATTGATAAATTGGGTATCGTTTGTCGGCTTGCTGTTGGGCATCGCACTACTCATAGTTGTATTGTCGGTCCAGAACGGTCTGCACCGTCAAGCTGAGCAATTGGTTGTTGGGGCAGCTCCTCACGCCGTTCTTCATGCGGACTTTGCCACGTCGCCAACCATAGCGGAATTGGAGGGAATGGAAGGAGTCATTGGCGTTGAACCCTTTGTTGAACTGTATGCACTGCTCATGATGCGAGGAATCAGCCAGGGGGTTGTTGTATACGGTGTCGATTCTCTTGAACCACACCTTAAATTGCCAATTCCAAATACATCCCGAATGGCCGATGTCGATGGTGACCGATCATCCTTGGATGCACTAATCCATGGTTCCTGGATGCCGTCGGCGATAGCGCCTTCCACTTTTTCTCTTACCTTCCCCGTTGTGAAAGCGGGCGGTGTGGTCCCAAAATCTGGTAATTTTCAGTTAGCCGGGTACTCGGACGACTTTGTTCCTGGCGAGCAGCTTCAGCTAGTGACGGTGCGCGTTGCGGATTTGTTGCAGCTGGGAGTATTGGGGCCCAACCAAATTGCTCAACGAATTACACTCTCGGATCCGTGGCAGGCTGACGCGCTTTTGGCAGGAATCGACGGAGTCAGAACTTGGTCGCAGGACTATGCGGAATTCTTTGGCGCGATCAATATGGAAAAGTCGATCCTGTTCGTAATGTTGACGTTCGTAATCGGTCTGGCATCACTCAACATCGTGTCTGGTCAAGCGATGCTCATAAACAGCAAGAAATCGGATATTGCCATATTGCGAACCATGGGAGCCGAACCTAGGGTGATCGAATTGGCGTTTGCCTTGCACGGGTTCTTGATCGCCATTGGCGGTATATTGGTGGGATTAGTACTAGGAATTCTTATCAGCGGCCAAATAATGCACTTCTTGCAGTTACTGATTGATTGGCGAGTTATTGGCAGCTTCCAACTGTTCGACATGCATCCATTTCTGCAGCCTTGGGACATTTTCTTGACGCTAGTTGTAGCCTTTGCAATCGTTTGCATAGGTGTGCTGCGCCCACTTTCTCTTGTATTAAGGACAAATCCGATCGATGCCCTGCACAACCCAACCTAAGCGACTTGCCATGATTGATGCTCGTGTCCTCCATTGCTGGACCTGTCAATTGCTGGTTCCATCAATCTAAATTGCCGAATTAGAACCACAGGAGTAATCAGCAAGTGGTCAAGAGATGCCTCATCTTAGCCGGCGGGTACGGAACGCGCTTTCTTCCCGCCACCAAAGCAGTGCCCAAGGAAATGTTGCCAATTCTCGATAAGCCGCTAATTCAATACAGTGTCGAGGAGGCCGTAGAGGCCGGAATGGTCGAGATTGGATTTATTACAGGACGCGGCAAACGCGCGATTGAGGATCATTTCGATGCTAACTTGGAGCTTGAGAATCGAATCCAAGGCACCGCTCGCGAAGCCGATCTAGCAAGTCTCCAGCGTCTGATCGAAATATGCGGCTTCTCATACACACGACAAGGTGAAACGCTCGGCACAGGCCACGCGGTTCTTTGTGGACGTCTCATTATGGGAAACCATCCCTTTGCGGTCGTACTTCCGGACGACTTGTGCCTCAATCCAAACCTTGGGGTTCTTGCACAGCTTTCCAATGTATTTGCCAAGTACCAGTGCTGCGTAGTTGCGGTGGAGAGAGTGCCTCTAGCTAAAACAGATCGCTACGGAATAATCGATGGCAAAGAGCAGGCAGACGGGACCTTTCTAGTCAACGAACTCATTGAGAAACCTAGTCCCGAGGAAGCGCCGAGCAACTATGGGGTAGTTGGCCGCTACATTTTGGTTCCGGAGATTTTCGAGGTGCTTGAGAAAACGGAGCCTGGGCACAGCGGAGAGATCCAATTGACAGATGCATTGAATACGTTAGCCAAGACAGATCGCGTGGTGGCATGCGCATTCGAAGGACTGCGATTCGACTGTGGATCAATCGACGGATTTGTGGAAGCCACAAACCACTGCTATAGCCAACAATAACTAAGTCTAAATGCAGGCAAACCCACTTGTTTGTTTCATGCACGATCGATTTAGTCTCGACTACCCCCACCTATAATGCCGTGAACGCTTCTAGGTGCGAGAACACATGCTGGAACTAGCAAAATCCGGCGGTTGGCTTATGGTGCCAATCTTTGTGTGCAGTCTCGTTGCCGTGGCAATATTCATCGAGCGGAGCTGGGTTTTACGCAAGTCAAGAGTCGCGCCCTCCGGTCTAATCGACCAGATTTCAAACAGGCTGCGGCAACACGGGTTCGTCGATAGCCACCTTCTTGAAGAATTGGACAGGTGTCCATTGGGTACGATTCTTGCTGCCGGTCTGAGAAAATCGGAATTCGGCGCTGAAGCGGCCAAGTCGGCCATGCAACAGACCGCAAGCCAAGTCACCATTGAGTTGGAACGCTTCCTTACTGCTTTGGGCACGGTCGCCTCGATCTCGCCGCTCCTGGGCCTATTGGGTACGGTGATTGGCATGATCCAGGTCTTCACGACACTGGTTGCATCGGGAGGCGGCGATCCCACGCTACTCGCAGGTGGCATCTCCGAGGCGCTGATAACCACGGCTACAGGAATTTCGGTGGCGATCGTTGCTCTGGCCTGCCACCGCTACTTTCTGCGTCGCGTGGACAAGCTCGTGGTAGCTATGGAACAACACGCGGGCTCTCTAGTTGATTTGCTGATTCGAGACTTCGACATGGAGCAGGATTGAATTTTCGAAGACCTCGGCGGGTCAACGTAATGATCGAGCTCACGCCGCTGATCGATGTAGTGTTTTTGCTCCTGATCTTCTTCATGGTCACCTCGACCGTCGCGCGCGAGACAGTGTTGAGTGTGCTGCTTCCCGAAGCGCATGGCGAAACCATGAGAAGCAGCGAAACCGTGTTGGAGATTGCTATTACTGATGACGACGAGGTATTCATTGCAGGCGAAAAAATTTCTGTTGTTTCCTATAGTTCCATCCAAACTCGGCTCCGGAGTCTTGAAACGGCAAATGCCGATTCCCATGTCATGATTCGTGGTTCTGCAGATGCCCGGCACTCCACAGTAGTGCTCGTGCTAGACGCGCTGGGTGGACTCGGAATGAACAACGTAAGGATTTTGGCGACCGACCCCGACGTGCAATGAGAGCAGCTTATGCCGAATCGTAGTCCTTCCGATTGGCAGACATACAAGCGGCTAATTGGCTATGTTCGTGGACGTGGCTGGCTTTTTGTTGTTGCCATCGTCGCCTATTGCCTTGCATCTTTGGGCGAGGTGTTCTTCGCCCAGATCCTAGGCTCGGTAGTCGATACCTTCAAGGAACCTACTGCAGCTGCCGAGCCGGTGTCCGAGAGCAGATTCTGGATTCCAGATCTGTTCCTGCAGTTTCATTGGCCACTGCCATTGCTGTTTTCCCTAATGATCGGGGTCGCAGCGGTAGTCCGTGCCTTAGGTACGGTTTTCGGCGAGTTCCTGTTGTCACGCGTTTCCTTTCATGTTGTGCATTCGATTCGATGCGAACTGCACGCTCGCCTGCTCGTGCTACCCAGTTCGTACTTCGACGCGAGCAAGCAAGGTGAGATTTCAAATCGCTTGACAGACACCACGTCCAAACTTCGCGATACCGTCACCGATGTCCAGCGCATCCTGTTGCAGGACGGGGCCAAGCTAGTTCTCATGCTTGGGTTCATGATGGTGATCAATGCATATTTGACAGGGTTGTTTCTTGTGTTGGCGCCAATTGTTGCCGTAATCGTGCGCGTCGCATCCAAACGATTTCGACAGATTAGCACCAACATTCAGTCGTCCATGGGAGACGTAACACATGTAGGGCAGGAAACTGTCAATTTCTTCAAGTCCATTCGAGCATATGGTGGACTCCCGCATCAAGATCGGACATTCAGACTAGCGAGTGAACGGAATCGTAAGCAGCATCTCAAGCTGATTGCAACGAAGGCAGTAAGCGCGCAGTTCATCCAGCTTCTGGCGGCATTTGCCATTGCGGCACTCGTGGGAATATTGTTTCTAGAGCAAGTCTCCGGAGGAATGTCCGCAAAACACCTTATTACCTTTGTCGGTTTGGCTGGTGCATTGGCGAGCCCCATCAAGCGGCTTTCTGACGTTAATGCAAGAATTCAGATGGGACTAGCAGCAGCTACCGAGATATTTGAACAGGTGGATAGAGATGCCGAGGTCGATACCGGTAGAGTCGTACTTGGTGATGTCGATGGCAAGATCGAGTATCGAAATGTGATGTTTCGGTATTCCACCGGAACTGGCAATGCACTTGATGGCGTTACGCTCAATATAGAAGCAGGTCAGACATTCGCGCTGGTCGGTTCTACGGGAAGTGGGAAAACGACGCTAATTGAGATGTTGCTTCGCTTCTATGAACCAAATTCCGGGGAGATTTTGCTAGACGGGCAACCGATTCGAGACTTCACCAAGGAGTCTCTGAGACGGCAAATCGCATTGGTAAGTCAGGAGGTGTTTCTATTCAATGACTCTCTGCGCGCAAATATTGCCTTCGGTGACCTAAGGGAATCACCCGAAGATCGGATATTGGATGCCATCGACCGATCTAGAGTTAGCCAATTTGTTGAAAGGCTTCCCGATGGCCTCGATACCGTGGTCGGCGACAGGGGATCCAATTTGTCACAAGGAGAGCGACAAAGGGTATTAATTGCACGAGCAATTCTCAAGGACGCGCCAATACTCATTTTGGATGAGGCGACTTCTGCGTTGGATGCGCAATCCGAGACTCTCATCCAGGCCGCTCTCGAAGAAGTAATGCAGGGTAGAACTACATTGGTTGTGGCGCATCGTCTGTCGACGGTTCAACGCGCCGATGTCATTGCCGTCTTGGAGCAAGGACAAATTGTCGAACAGGGAACGCATTCTGAACTGCTGGTGGCGAATGGCCGCTATGCAACGCTTCGCGAGTCTCAGTTTGGAGCAGAACGCTAGAACCTGTCGCAATCGTGGTTGATCACTGGCATGACAGAATCGTTCAGAACCACGTTTGAATCCTACTTGAACAAGCAGTGGTATTCGCAATCTCGCTCGGCAAAGTTGCTCAGCCCCTGTTCGTGGATTTTTGGCCAATTGGTGCGAAGACGCCGCCGAAAATTCCTGTCCGGCAAGAAGGTGGTTTGGTCCGCTCCTGTTCCCGTGTGTGTCGTGGGAAATCTAACCGTGGGCGGCACCGGCAAGACTCCTTTGGTCGCGTGGCTGGCGGACTGGCTGACAGCAAGAGGAGCGCGGGTTGGCATTGTCAGCAGGGGCTACGGTGGCTCATCCAGTTACCCATTGGAAGTTACCGAATCGACGTCGGTACGGGAGGCGGGTGACGAAGCGCTGCTGCTTGCCCGTAGAACCAAATGTCCGGTGGTTGTTGATCCTCGTCGCGTCGCGGCCACGCAAACACTGTTGAGTAATCATGCAATAGACCTGGTGCTTTCCGACGACGGACTGCAGCACTACGCATTGGGACGAGATATCGAGGTCTTGGTAATTGATGGAGCCCGCGGCCATGGCAACGGCATGTTGCTGCCTGCAGGTCCGTTGCGCGAACCCATCGATCGCATCGAGTCCGTGGATTGGGTCGTCGCAAACGGCAAGCCCAGTAGGCTCGTTGATCACGAATGGGTAATGCACTTCGTCGCGAGGGAAATGGTCAATGTTGCAACGGAAACTACTGTTTGCGTGGACAAGTTTCGCGAAATGCATGGCGCTAAAGTCAGTGCCATGTCAGCAATTGGAAATCCAGCGCGTTTCAAGGAAACATTAGTCGATCTAGGGTTTCGACCGTCATTAACTGCGTTCAAAGACCACTACCGATTCAAGGACGATGACTTCAATCATGTTCAGAATGGGGTATTGGTAGTCACAGAGAAGGATGCTCAGAAGATTCGCGAACTACCTCAAGTTGCGCCGGACACTTGGTTTCCGAGAATCGAGATTCAATTTGACGGAGATGTCGATCGCCACCTTAGTGAGATGTTTGGCGAGCACGAAATAGAGTTGTCAGACAAACCATGAAAGACTTCCATGTGGTTGTTCCCGCCAGACTTGGCTCAAAGCGCTTGCCAGGCAAGCCACTGCTTGACCTAGGCGGCAAGTCCATGATAGTGCGCGTGGCCGAGCGAGCGTTGCTCTCCAACGCGACCAGCGTAACTGTAGCCACGGACGATCAGCGGATCGTCGAGGCTGTGGGCGAACTTCCTGTAAAAGCAGTCGTCACCTCGCCAGATCACCCATCCGGTACTGATCGAGTGCACGAAATTGCTGAACTCATGAATTGGGACGAACAAACAGTCGTCGTCAACGTGCAGGGAGATGAACCACTCATTCCTCCACGAGTGATCGATCAGGTAGCCAACTTGCTTCTGACTAACCATAAGAGTGCTGTGAGCACATTGGCAGAACCAATTTCCACTACTGGGGACATTTTCGATCCCAATGTAGTTAAGGTTGTTTCAGACTCAAATGGAATGGCTCTTTACTTTTCGCGAGCTCCAGTGCCATGGCATCGAGAACGCTTCCCTGCGGGAGTCGAACGGATCGATCCTTCAATGTGGAGTCGGCACGTGGGCATCTACGCCTATAGAGTCTGGGCTTTGAATGCGTTCGTGAAATTGCATCGATCGGAGCTTGAACGAACCGAATCACTGGAGCAATTGAGGTTCCTCGAAAATGGCTACTCGATCGCCGTTGAGAATGCGTGCGGTGACATTCCGATCGGCGTTGATACCGAATCAGATCTAATCAAAGTGCGGCAATTGCTTGAGAACGACTCCAGCTAAGCGAACGAAGCTAGCGGGGCGCCATGCGAATGCCACCATCTAGTCGCAGGGTTTGGCCGTTGAAGTAGGTGTTCTCCACTATTTGCTGAACCAATTGGGCGTATTCGGTGGGTTCGCCGAGCCGTTTGGGAAACTGCACGCTCTCGATCAGCGGGAGACGAACACGATCGGGAGCTCCACTCATCATGGGAGTTTCGAATATTCCTGGTGCAATCGTGCAGCAACGAATACCGTCTCTAGCCAGGTCGCGAGCGATTGGTAGAGTCATTCCAATAACTCCACCTTTGCTGGCGCTATAGGCGACTTGCCCAATTTGCCCCTCGAAGCCAGCTACGGACGCTGTATTTATGATTACACCGCGTTCGCCGTCGTCGCCGATCGGGTCGTTGCCTTGCATCGCGGCGGCGCACAGCCGCAGTGTGTTGAAAGTTCCAATCAGGTTTACTTGAATGACAAGATTGAAGTTTCGCAACGGCAGCGGCCCGTCTCTACCTACAGTTCGTGCCGCAGAACCTATCCCTGCGCAATTTACGTTTATGTGTATAGCCGAAAAAGCACTCAATGCGGCTTCAATCGCGGACTCAGCAGATGACTCTTCAGCAACATTGCAGGCAAATGCTCGGGCATTCTCGCCCAGTTCTGTGGCGGTTTGTTTTGCGAGATCTTCATTGAGGTCGAGCAGTGCGACTTTGCCCCCATTGGCGATAATCCTCTCTGCTGTGGCTCTACCAAGTCCAGAAGCCCCTCCTGTAACAACGGCTACTTTGTCTCCTAAATCCATGGTCGCACCTCTGTGTAAATTGATCTTGGTCCTGTGGAACGGGGATTATAGGTTTGCGATGACGCAAAATGACTCGTACTTTCCAGCCACCGCAATTCAATGGAATTGACAACCCAGTCAACTGCCGACCAACTTGGGAAACCGTGTGAACATTACGATTGAACGACAGGCATCACTGGGCAAATTGAATACGCTCGGCGTAGAGTCAACGGCTGCAGAACTCGTAACGGTTACACACGAGGGACAACTGCCAGCTGCCACTTGCACCACGATTCCCCTTGTCTTGCTGGGTGGAGGATCAAACGTTGTACTAAGGAAGTTTGTGAACGCCCGCGTGGTTCGAATCGCCATTCGAGGGATGAACTTTGAGAAATTGGACGATGGACGAATTAGGGTACGAGCTGGAGCCGGAGAAAATTGGAATGAATTGGTGCGAGCGACGGTTGGTCGCGGCATAGCTGGTCTCGAGAATCTTGTTCTCATTCCGGGATTGGTGGGTGGTGCACCCTATCAAAACATCGGCGCCTACGGTCGCGAATTGGCCGAAGTACTCGAGAGCGTGCGAGTATTCGATTTGCAGGAACGCGTTTTCCGCACAATTCCAAACGCAGATTGCACATTTCGCTACCGCGACAGCTTGTTCAAATCGGATTGCAGGGACAGGTATGCAATTACTTCAGTTCAGTTGCTACTTGGAGATTGCATTTTGGAAGCGAGCTACAGGGATGTAAGAACGTCAGTGAAGGATTGGCCTGCCTACGCGATGTCGAGCCGGACAATTGCTGAAACGGTTGCTCGAATACGCCGGCGCAAGTTGCCCGACTATCGTACCCATGGGAATATCGGCAGTTTCTTCAAAAACCCCACTTTGACATATGAGGAGTACGATTCACTGCTAGGCAGGCTTGACATTCCTGGTTTCAAGGAGAATCAAAAGGTACGCGTGCCGGCTGCGCGACTCATAGACGCATGCGGTTGGAAGGGGCGTTCGATAGGCAAGGTAGATGTGTGGCACCGCCAGCCATTGGTGCTAGTCAATCGTGGAGGCGCTTCTGGCAGCGAGTGCTTGAACGTTTCCAAGCTAATCGCGGACGACGTACATAGCCAATTCGATGTCACGCTCGAACTTGAACCCATCGTAATGGGGGACGACGCCTAGCTTTTTGCCCCGTTCGAGGCTCAAGTCAGGTCGATTGCGCTTGGCTTGCTATCCGTTGCTGATTCTCTCGCGCGATTTCTCGGATCGTTGCTTGCACGACTTTGGTCGTCCTGATCGTCTCCATTTCCATCTACTATTTCTTGAGTTAGCGATTCAGAACCTTCTTGAGAGTCATCTAAGTGAACAGCCTCCAGTTGCTCGCTTGCTTCGTCGATCAAGCTAGACTCAATTTTTTGTTGACTAGAGATTTCGAAGATGTCCTCGCTTTGCTCGCTTGTAGCAGGAGTTTCGGCAGCTTCCACATCTGCACTCGTCGATGGTTCAACGTGATCTGAAGTTGGTGCGACATCCTGCACGATAGGAACTGACTCGTCAGAATGCTCATGAGCTTTGGTCGCGGATTGCGTCATCGAATCTGACTGATCTGACGCGTTTGAGACCTGCGACACACTTTGACTGTCAGCGTTCTTTACCTCGCCGAGACCATCTGGTGTTGCGATCTTGCTCTCGGTAGGCACTTCGCTGCGCGCAGGGCCTTTTTCTTCCCTGACAGTCTGTGGCGCACGTTGTTGCTTCGCTCGCTGCTCACTTTCCTGATTCTTTGACTGATCCCTGGAGGGAGTACGAGCTTCTTGCTTCACTCTGTCTTGGCGTTGAGGTCGTGCCCTGTTCGTTGGCCTGCCATTGCTCGATTTCGACTCGCTGGTCTCATTCTGTGTAGCTGATTGCCTAGATCTTCCCGATGCCGAACGCCTACGAGAATCAGCTTGGTCTCTTCTTGAATCTGACTCTCTTTGCGATTTGCGGCGTGTTCGTTGTGTCGGTTCCGGCGATGCCCCTGCCCGCGTGGTCCCTTGTTCCGATTTCGATCGGTGGCGCACTTTCCTGGTTGAGCGTTCGGTCTGTGGGATTGGTTGGACAGAGAACAATCGTTGGTAGATGCGATTCAGGAATTTTCCTAAGAATTTGAGTGCGTCGGCGGGCCACGACATCGGCTTCGACGCGCCGGCGGGTCGACCTGCGCGGTTTGCTCGCCGATTGGTCACTTGGTTGCGTTGTCTCTGCACTCCCTTGCGGGATCTTCCCAAATCTGCTCGCGTTACCGCAGCTTCTTGAACCGATTCGGCAGGCTTTGTTCGATTTCCGTTGTGTTTGCGGTCCTTTTGCGAGTTCTGTTTGCCCTGCGTATAGGTATCTGTCTGCCGCGGCTTGTTGCTATATGGACTACGATACGAATGAGTAACGTAGGTGCCATTGTCGTCGTCCAGGTCGGGAATTATTTCAATGGTCGTCTTGGACTGCAGCTCCAGCACACTGAGGTGTGATCTCATTTCATTGGTGAGAAACGCAGCCACTTCTGGGGTTACGTGAGTGCGAATCTTGGTGACCTTGCGGTCATAGCACTTGGCTTCGGTCTCACGGAAAATGTGATGGGCAATCGACGAAACCGTTCGAATGTGTCCATATCCATCACAGTTGGCGCACCGCTCGAATGCAGTGTCATAGATGGACGATTTAGTGCGTCGGCGTTGCAACTGCATCAATCCGAAGCTCGATATTGGTTCGCTCTTGGTTCTATGGCGATCCTGGTGGCACGCGCGCTCAACCCTCGACTCGACTTTCTTGATGTCTTCCTCGGAGCTCATGTCGATGAAATCAATTACTACTAGACCGCCTATGTCTCGAAGGCACATTTGTCTGAACAGCTCGTCGACCGCTTCGAGATTTGTGTTCAAGACCATGTCGTCGAAGTTGTTCTTGTATTTGGATCGAGCGGAATTCACGTCGACTGCCAAGAACGCTTCAGTGGGATCAAGCACGATTTGACCGCCTGAGGGAAGTGAAATTTCTCGGTCGAACACGCGATTCGATTGCTTCTCTATTTTGAACTTCGTGAAGAGTGGCAATGCATCTTCGTAGAGCGAGATCTTGCCCTCGAAATCTGGCATGAAATCTCTGACATAGGCTAAGATCTGATGGTGGACATCTGTGTCGTCCACCAGAATTTCCTCTACGTTCGTGTGGAGATTGTCGCGAAGCACCGTGTTAACCAAGCTGTTTTCTTCATAAAGCAATCGTGGGGACTCAGATTGCTCATATGCTTGGTTGATCAATTCGAGAAGTCGGGCACATTCGCCTATGTCTTGCTGCATAGTCTTCAAGTCTTTGCCAGAAGACGAAGTGCGTGCTACTACTCCTGCACCCTTTGGAAGCTTGATTTTGGCCAAGTGTTCCATCAGCTTCTCGCGACTCTTACCAGTAATCATGCGCGAGATGCGAGTCTTGGGTCGATTCGTTGTAAGGATCACGTGCTGCCCATGCAGTTGGATACGAGTAGTAAGTGCAGCACCTTTGTCGGCGCGAGGATCCTTGTCTACTTGCACTAGCACGTCGTCGCCAGCCTTCAAGTAGTCGGAAATCTTAGCCTTGCCGTTTGAGTCGCCTGATGATCTCGCTTGAGGTGGAAGGGATTCGACTCTCGAAAGTGCAAGCAGCCCTTGCTTTACTTCTCCATAATCGACAAACGCAGCGTCGAGTTCGTCTTTTACCGCGGAAACTCGTGCCTTGTAAATGTTGCCTTGGAGGGGCCGATTGTTGCTTTGCTCCGTGTGTAGGTCGTGGAGCGTTGGCGTCGAGCCATTGCTGCCAATACTGACTACGGCGACGCGCACTTCCCTGGCGGGAAGCACATTGATAAGAATCTTTTTCATGGTTTCGAAATTCCCTATGTGGGATCGAAACCTATTCGCTATGAACGGAAAGTTGCTACATTGAGTTCGACCTGAAGACGAGCATTATCCGCTAGCTGCCTGAAAATACAAGACAACAATGATCGTGCCAAACACGTCGAATGTATACGAGCGTGAACGACCAAACTCTTGCTTTGAGCTTGATCAATTCGTCCACCATTTTTGTGGAGGAATTAGGTATGGTAAATTCACCATATGCCTTTGCACTTGATCAGTCTTCGGTTGATTTATCGGACGAACAACTAAGTTCTGGCGAAATATAGGTTTCGAAAATAAAACTTCAGTTATGTTCACTAACGCTAAATTGCGTCAAATGCATGCTTGGCACTAGTGGCCAATCTCATGCTCGAGCCGGCCGCACCTAAGGTTCTTCTTCAATCGATATCCAACGGGCCGAATTTGGCAATAATTTTCTGTTGCCATGCAACCCACCATCGACGTCACCTTATGTTGGTACCCGTCGCTCTCCAACGAATAATACAACATTTTGGCAAAAATTGGTAGTCCCCTTGAGCGGTCCGGAATGGGGTTTTTTGCGATCGAATCTACTCAAGACAGAGTTAGCTACTTCACGCGGGTGTTTTGAACTCTAGACATCCTCAGATGAATGTAGTCATAATGGTGGTTTAGCGAGTGAAGTGAGGAACGTGCACCCGATTGCGGCAGTTAGAAATTATTACTTAATTCAACGATTTACCATGATTCCTCATGTCCAAAGTGGTGCTTGAACCGAGTGACGGCTAGCTAGGCATGCAAGTCCGGTACATCATCGTGAAGGACCACGAGGGTCAACGGCTCGATAACTTTCTGCTGCGAGAACTGAGGCCGGTTCCGAAGAGCCGAATCATGCAAATGATTCGTCGTGGCGAGGTTCGTGTAAATTCGAAGAGAGCGCGCGTTGGATTGCGTTTGAACGTGGGTGATCGAATTAGAGTGCCACCCCTGAGGCTCGACCCAACCCCTCCGAAGTCCATTCCAAAATGGTTGAGAGAGCTTACGCAACAATCTGTCATTTACGAAGACGAAAAGCTCATAGTCCTGAATAAAGCAACGGGAATCGCCGTCCATGCCGGTGGCTCGATTGAGGTTGGGTTAATCGACGTGCTTCGTGAACTTTACGGAGACGAGAGAATTGATCTTGTTCACCGCATCGACAAAGACACGTCGGGTTGCGTGTTGGTGGCCCGCTCTCGTGTGGCAATGTTGGAAATGCACTACGCATTCCAGCAGCGCAAGGTAGCGAAGCACTACGATGCAATTGTGAAAGGGGCTTGGCCAGAGAGTCTCAAATCGGTCAATCGACCCATTGAACGCTATGTCCTTCCCAACGGCGAGCGACGAGCAAGAGTGAGCGAGTCGGGACCGGAAGCCATCACTGCTGTCTCAGTAAGAGAACAGTGCAGTAACGCTTCATGGATCACCGCAAACCCTATCACTGGACGGACGCATCAAATTCGCGTACACACTGCAAGTGTTGGCCACTTCATTTTGGGCGACGCAAAGTACAGCGAGCCCACGCCGCTGCCACAACCGCCACGGCTCATGTTGCACGCGTCCAAGATTTCGGTAGGCGATGAATTGGCTTTTGAGGCACCGTTGGATGGGGCATTTACCGATTATTGGAATCTAGTGGGGCAAGCGGATTAATTCCCAATTCCCGAAGGAAATCCGATGTTCTAATTAGGGGCAGTCCGACTAGGGCCGACGGGTCGTCAGACCGTACCCATTCAAACAATAGCGGTCCGTGCATTTCGGATTTGAAAGCTCCTACACAATCGAAAGGCTCGTCCAAGCCTACATATGTCTCCGCTTCACCACGCGTAAAGTTTCGAAAACCAATCGTGGTGGTGATTGTGTCAAAGAACTCGCGTTCGGTGGGGCTCCTTACAACCAAGGCAGTCTCGAACGTAACTACCTGTCCCGCCAACCGGCTGATTTGATCTACGGCTCTCTCATTGTTTCCCGGCTTTTCAAGAATTCCACGGTCATTGAAGCCAACCTGATCGCTTCCGATGACCGTCGCCTCTGGGTTCTCAAGGCTTACCTTGCGCGCTTTCTCACGTGCAAGTCGCAACGCCAACTGGCGAGGAGCTTCGCCTCGCAACCGCGATTCGTCAATGTTCGCGGGAACAACAGTAAACGAGTAGCCCAGACTCTGCAATTGGTGTTTGCGATATGGAGACTTGGACGCGAGAATCAAGTTCATAGATATTGAGCAGGTTGGCAGAACCCGAGGCAATTATCTATGTTTGAATTTGAGCATCGAGCATTTCAAATGATTTGACTCTACTACACATAGCTATTAATATCCGCGACGAAAACGGTCCTGCGCTGTTGAAATGGTCGCGCTTGTAGCAAGTGAATATGCCCGTTCCAATAGGATTTGGCAAGGAAAATTACGGATATCGTCGTTTGCGAGGCTACCGGAATCTCTCGGTCGAACGGACGGGTTCGTCGAGGTACAGTTGGAGTTCACTTTTGACGCCAACGGGCGAGTTCACGTCGTGGGAAACGCGGTTGCACCGGCAGAACTCATGTGCTATGCCTGCATGAAGGCACGAAGGTGTGAAGTAACGGCACACATTGATTTGCGCGTCGTTCGCACCGAGGACGAGGCTAAGGAGATCTTTGCAGACTTCGACTCTATCGTTCTTGGCGATGGGCCCACGACTATACAAGATCTGATTGAGGATGACATACTCTTGAGCATACCCCCAAGTGTCTGTATGGACACTGAAAAATGTGGAAATCGCCCACAGGAACTGCCGAATGAAAAGGGTAAATCCTACAGACCGTTTCAACGCATTGGGCTCGTTGCCAAAGCGGTGGACAAGAGCCAAACGAGCTAGGTAAACTAAGAAGGGACTATGGCAGTACAGCAAAACCGCAAGACTCGATCCAAACGCAATCAACGCCGGTCGCATGATCGAATTCCCAGACCCACTCTTTCCGAAGATCAGGTCTCGGGTGAAGTGCATCGACGGCACCACATTACGAAAGACGGCTACTACCGGGGGCGCGAAGTCGTCGATACGGTTGGCGTAGATTCTGCCGACGAATAGTCGACTCCCGAATCTGCAGTTGGGGCCATGGCAGACCTCTGTCGCATTGGCATAGACACGCTAGGGTCTGAAACGCCAACATCCGAAATAGTTCAAGGTGCGTTGGATTTCGCCAGGGGGCACGAAGAATGCCAGCTCGTATTCGTCGGGAGGGAAGATGAGCTGCGTTGCGTGCGAGAGTTTGGCCACTCGGTTGTCCCGTGCGAAGAATCCATCAGCCAATACGAATCATTGATCGGAATATTGCGCCACAAGCGAAACTCATCAATGAAAGTGGGATTGCAGTTGGTTGCGGCGAGCAAGATCGATGCAGTTGTTAGTACAGGAGACACTGGTGCGCTAATGGCACTGAGCCGACAGGTGATACCGATGTTGCCGCAATTCGACAGACCTTCGATCATCAAGAGATTTGATGGCAAGCGTGGGCCCGTGTGGATGCTGGATCTTGGAGCGAATATCATCCGAAAACTGTCTTTGCTCGTGCAGTTCGCACAAATGGGAAGTGCGTATGCAAAGGCTATTGGTAGGTTGGAACGTCCTAGGATTTCCCTTCTGAACATTGGGTCCGAAGCTCGGAAGGGACCCCAGGTCTTGCGAGAAGTCGCTAGTATGCTATCGAGGACCGCAAGTTTGAATTTCGTTGGCTATACCGAGGCGGACCAGCTATTTGACGGCACTACCGATGTCGTAGTGGCTGATGGATTTTCAGGAAATGTAGCCTTGAAGTCGATAGAAGGTGCTATTGGAATATCACACTACTTCATCGAAGGCGAACTTCGAGCCGCCGGTCTCGATGACAGTGAATTGGCTATTTCTGTTGCCCAACGGGTTCGTGACAAACTAAGCGCTCAAGCGTACAACGGCGCAAGCCTAATCGGGTTGAACGGAATCGTTGTAAAGAGTCACGGGAGAACTGATCGAGTTGGGATTGGATCAGCACTTCGTTTAGCCAAGGAAGAAATAAAGGCTGGCGTGCCGTCGTTCCTTAAATCGTTCCAATTCAGTTAGACCATCAGTATGGCAATAGCATTCGTTTTTCCGGGACAAGGCTCACAGTCAGTCGGGATGCTCGCCGAGCTGGCGTCCGAGGGTGCTCAAATCAACGATCGTCTGCGCCAGGCCTCCCAAATCATCGATGAAAATCTTGTAGAGTTGGTGAGCAATGGACCTCCTGCAAGACTTAACCAGACTGAAATCACGCAACCAGCGATTCTCGCCTCCTCGATAGGGCTCTTTGATTTGTTCCTCGAACGTGGCGGTGAGGCACCGACATGCATGGCCGGACACAGTGTGGGTGAATACTCTGCTCTGGTTGCAGCCGGCGCGCTAGGATTCGAAGACGGTGTTCGAATTGTGCACGAGCGAGGTCGGCTAATGCAGCTCGCCGTTCCCATGGGCCAGGGGTCTATGTCGGCAGTTCTTGGATTGGACGACGAAAGGGTCGGAGAGATTTGCGCGGAGACTCAAGGAACGGTAGCGCCAGCAAACTTCAACGCGCCCGGTCAGGTGGTCATTGCGGGGCAGACCGAATCAGTAGCTGCCGCAGGCGAAGCTTGCAAAGCGGCCGGAGCCCGTCGAGTGTTGCCTTTGGATGTAAGCGTTCCTAGCCATTGCTTATTGATGGAGCCTGCAGCTGTAGGACTGGCAGGCCTGCTGGAGACAATTGCCATCAAGAGACCGACTGTTCCCGTATATCAGAATGTGGATGGTGCTCCCTCAATCGAACCAGCACAAATTCGAGAAAACTTGATCGCTCAGGTGAAAGTTCCGGTGCTATGGACGCATTGCATATTGACCATGATTCAGGATGGTGCCACTGACTTCTACGAGTGCGGACCGGGCAAGGTTCTTGCTGGCCTCATGCGCAGAATCGATCGATCTGCAAGTGTTGTTGCGCTGTCGGATTTTGTAGCCTTCAATGCCGCATTGAGTAAGTAGAGATGACCCAACAACGAAACGCACTTGTAACGGGAGCTAGCCGAGGAATCGGTGCTGCAATCGCCCAGCGCCTTGCTGAGGATGGGATATTTGTCTTTGGCACTGCGACAACGCCGGAAGGGGCTGCTCAAGTCTCCGACAGTTTGGGAGATTGCGGCTCGGGCATATTGCTCCAGTTGCCTGAAGAAAATTCAATTCGAAGCGCTTTAGACGCAGTCGAAGCAACAGATCGAACCATAGACATTCTTGTTAACAACGCTGGCATCACGCGCGACAACATATTCTTGCGCATGTCGGGAGATGCCTGGAACGATGTTATTGAGACCAATCTTACAGGGTTGTTCCGCATTACAAAGCCTTTGCTGCGCAGCATGATGCGCAACCGCTGGGGCAGAATTGTGAATATGGGGTCCGTTGTAGCAAGCACGGGAAATCCCGGACAGGTCAACTATTCAGCGGCAAAGGCAGGAATCGAAGGGTTCACTCGCTCGCTGGCTATAGAGGTCGCATCGCGGGGAATTACCGTTAATTGCGTGGCTCCAGGAATGATCGCTACCGACATGACCGCGGACTTGCCGGATTCGGTGACCTCCGATCTCTTGTCCCGAATTCCTCTCGGCCGCTTGGGTCAAGCTTGGGATGTAGCATGTGCGGTATCGTTTCTCGTAAGCGACCAGGCAAGCTACATCACAGCGCAAACCATGCATGTCAATGGGGGAATGCTGGCAACGTGAAATGGTGCATTCCGTTTCACTAAAATACACCTCCCCGTAAACCCAAACTCAACCAATCACGGAGAAACACAAGCGTATGAGTTCAATAGAGGAACGCGTAAGGCGACTAATAGCTGAACAGCTGAAGAGCGACGTGAGTGAAGTCAAGGATGAAGCATCGTTTGTGGATGATCTCGGTGCAGACTCCCTCGATACCGTTGAGCTGGTGATGGCGCTCGAAGAAGAATTCGAGACTGAAATTCCCGATGAGGATGCAGAGAACATCACGACAGTTCGCGAGGCAATCGAGTACATCAAGAATCAAGTGGGGGATGACTCGTAGATCGTGGTCTGTCAGCATAGTGCGGTCGAGCCGCATTTATGCGAAATCTATATCGTTCGTAATGCTCTCATTTAGCAGGAGATCAAGACCAGGCATCGCCCATGAGTAGACGGCGGGTAGTCGTTACTGGGCTTGGCGTCATTACGCCCCTGGGCAATGCTGTCGAGGAACTGTGGTCCAACGCGTTAGCCGGCAAAAGCGGTGTGGCGCGGATTGACTCTTTCGATACTACAAACCACAGGGTCCTCATTGGAGCCGGCATAAAGGACTTCGATCCAGCCGAGTACATGGAAGCCCGAGAGGCTCGACGCTACGACCCTTTCATTCAAATTGGCTTCGCGGCCGCCGTACAAGCCATCGAGCAAGCGGGACTTGCCGATAGCATGGACAAGGATCGCATTGGTGTGGCAATTGGTTCTGGCATTGGGGGCATCCGGACTATTTCGGCCCAACACGAGGTTGTCATTACACGTGGTCCGAGGCGTGTTACTCCCTTCTTTGTGCCATCCAGCATTGTGAACCTAATAGCTGGCAAGGTCTCAATTCAATATGGGTTTGCGGGTCCCAATGTCGCTATCGTTACTGCCTGCACAACTGGGACGCACAATATCGGGTTTGGCGTGCGGACTATCCAACATGGGGAAGCTGACGCAATGGTTGTCGGTGGCGCGGAGTGGTCGACATCCCCTTTGACAATGGCTGGATTCGCTGCAATGAAAGCGCTCTCAACGCGCAATGACGATCCGGAACGGGCAAGCCGACCGTGGGACAAGGGACGCGACGGGTTTGTACTTGGAGACGGCGCAGGCGTTTTGGTTCTCGAGTCCTATGATCGGGCAGAGGCGCGCGGGGCCAACATTCTGGCTGAAGTAAGTGGTTTCGGGATGAGTGCCGATGCGTACCACATTACTAGTCCACCCGACGACGGAAAGGGAGCTATCACGTCTATGAAGCTTGCGTTAGAAGATGCAGAGCTTAACCCTGACCAAATCCAGTACATCAACGCCCATGGAACATCGACCCCCCAAGGCGATATCGCTGAGACCAAGTCGGTAAAAGCGGTTTTTGGACACGACACTCGAGTGGCAGTAAGTTCGACGAAATCCATGTTTGGACACCTGCTCGGAGCAGCTGGCTCGGTAGAAGCCGTTATCTCTATTCTTGCCTTGCGCGACCAAGTGGCGCCCCCTACGATCAACCTTGACGATCCGGACGACGAGTGCGACCTGGACTATGTGCCTCACGAGGCACGGCCGATGAAGATGGATGCCGTTTTGAGCAACTCTTTCGGGTTTGGCGGAACTAACGGGACACTGATCTTCGGCAAGGTCTGATGATCGCGCATGGTGCGTAAGCTAGTCATAGCACTATGCGTGGTCGTTGTGATTGCACTGATTGCTTCATTTGGTGCAATCAGTTTCTTCGACCAATGGAAACACCGGAAAGTCGTGCCAACCGCCGAGGTTGCGTTCACGATTGAACGTGGCGAATCTTTCCGGCAGATCGCCGAAAACCTTGAGCGAAGTGGACTCATTGATCGTCGGCACATGTTTCATTTGCTTGGATGGCTTGAAGGCGAGTTGTCCTCGATTCAAGCCGGCGAGTATCTCTTTAGTCGACCTCAATCTCCAATTTCAATACTCGACAAGCTGACCACGGGACAGGTTGCACAATTTCGCATTAGGCTTCCTGAAGGGGGCACATTTCGAAAATTTAAGGAGCTTCTCTCGGTCGCCGAAAAGCTCTCGTTCGATTTGCACGAATCCACTGCGGCCACCGTTTTGGTTGAAATCGGAATGGCCGATGAAATCACCGACTATGGAAACGCTCATGCTGAAGGTTGGTTCTTTCCAGATACCTATGCCTACAGTTCGGGTGAACTAGCCTCCGATGTGCTCAAGCGATCGTTGGATCGCATGACCGATGAACTAAATGCCATATGGAAGGATGCGGAGCCATCCAAAGCAATCGCGAATCGCTACGAACTGCTCATTCTTGCATCAATCGTAGAGAAGGAGACATCGATTGCAGAAGACAGATTTCGTGTCAGTGGCGTGTTTACTCGTCGTCTCGAGAAAGGCATGAAATTGCAGGCGGACCCAACCGTTATATACGGATTGGGCGAGAGATTCGATGGCAACCTGAAGCGATCAGATTTGCGTTTGGATACGCCCTATAACACGTACCTGCACGTAGGATTGCCGCCGACCCCGATTGCATCGCCGTCGGCAGACGCGCTTTATGCCGCCGCAAATCCCGCGTCTGGTGATGAACTTTTTTTTGTCGGTAGAGGTGATGGTACAACTCAATTTTCGAAAACATTGAGCGAACACAACCGGGCAGTGGAGCGGTATCAGTTAGGCGATGGAGACTGAGAGGTGAGGGGCAAGTTCATTACCGTGGAGGGCATCGAGGGCGTTGGCAAGTCCACAGTAGTACCTTACATCAAGTCGTTGATTGAAGACGCGGGATTCCCTGTGTACTTGACCCGAGAACCCGGCGGTACCGAACTTGCGGAAGCCATACGGCAGATACTGCTTTCTGAGTGGAAGGAAGAATTGTTGCCGCAAACTGAACTGCTGCTGATGTTTGCTTCGCGATCTCAACACACCCGTGTCGTGATTGAGCCGAATTTGAAGGCAGGAAATTGGGTGGTTTGTGAGCGGTTTACTGATGCTTCAATGGCATATCAAGGTGGAGGGCGAAACATACCTTCCGATTACATCGAATCGCTGGCGAAACTGGTACATGAGGAAACTTGGCCAGACTTGACGCTCTATCTTGATTTGGATGTAAAGGGATCTGTTAGCCGAACACGAGAGCGGGTAAAGGACAGGATTGAGCAAGAAGGCTGGGAGTTTTTCAATCGAGTACGCAGCGTCTATCTTGATCTTGCATCGCAAGAGTCGCGCATTGTTGCAATTGATGCGAGTCAATCTCTTGAGAACGTGCAAGCGGCTATCGCTTCGACCGTTTCGCCATTTCTTCAGTAGGCATGGAATCCTTAGCACCTTGGCTTGATCGCTCGCTAAAGCAAGCATGGCTAGCTTGTGATGAGTCTCGCTTGCACCACGCTTTCCTCGTCGACTCGCGACCCGGCTGGGGTGCTGACAACTTTGCAGCCGCGTGGGCAGCTCAGTTAGTTGGAATCGAGGGCGATCCACGTGAGACTGCTCATCCGGATGTTCTCTGGATCGAGCCAGATGGCTCTTCGCTCAAAATTGACCAGATGCGCGAAATAATTGAGTTTGTTGGGCGTTCGGTTCAGATTGGGGCGCGCAAAGTCGTGGTTGTCGATTGTGTGGAGACAGCTACGATTGGCGCGTCAAATGCGATTCTCAAATCACTGGAAGAACCCGCGCCAAATGCGCATTTGATCTTGGTGACCAATGCCATAGATCAGCTGCTGCCGACAATTCGAAGCCGTTGCCAACGAATCGCCCTTGACTCAGCTACTGAGGAAGAATGTCGAGATTGGCTACTTGGCAACGGAATGAACGAAGATGAGATTGAGTCTCTTTTGATTGAGTATGGGAATGCGCCCTACAGCATTTTCGACGCGTGGCAACAGAAAGTCGCTTCGCTTCGCACTCGACTGCTGGAAGTGTGGAATCAACCCCAGCGCACGGTTCATCTTGCGGGAGAGCTGAGGAACGCGGAAATCGACGATCTGTTGGTTAGATGGATGAGACTCACTGAAAGGTTTGCCAAATCCGGCCAAAACCATCAAGTGCACCTGTTCTGGGATGATCTCGTAGCCGCTCGCAGATCCTTCTACAACGTCGGTTCACTCAACAAGCAGTTGCAAATCGAGAGATTGTTGATCCGCTGGTCGCAACTCAGGTAGAAAGCTACGACAATTCGAACTGGAACGCCTCGCGAGTCAAGTTCCTTACCCCCTCACTCTCGACTAGTACATTGTCCTCGATGCGAACGCCTCCATAGGGCAAGAACTGCTCGACCTTGGACCAGTTAATGTCTTTATGCCCAGCAGCTTCGCGTAGCAGTATTGGTATGAAGTAGATTCCTGGTTCAACGGTGAACACCATGGATGGCTCGATTCTTCGAGTAAGCCGAAGAGATGGGAACCTTTCAGGCGGATTTGCGACAGTTCCGTCTCTGTCACTCAAGTGTCCACCAACATCGTGGGTCTGCAAGCCCAGCAAATGTCCCGTGCCATGGGGGTAGAAAATATCAGTCAACTCTTGCTCGTACGCGGATGATGGACTGCAGAGTACGAGCTTGTGATCGACAAGTGTTTCTGCCACCAATTGATGTGTCCTCTCGTGCAATTCAACGAAACTTTGAAATTCGGGAATTTCGGAAACGAGCTGTTGCTGTAGCTCCTCTACCCTGCGAACAAATCTGCTGAAGTCGAGGTCGGCATCCAAGCTGTAGGTGCGAGTAATGTCTGAGTGGTAGCAGTTGTACTTTCCACCTGCATCGATGAGCAAGCTGCGGTGTTGCGCCGGCGGTTCAGTATCGTAGTGCTGGTAGTGCAAAGTGCTCGCATGTTCATTTATTCCAACGATGCTGGGATAGGGCAGCTCATGGTAGCTTTGTCTGCTAGCCGAAAGGTACGCAGCATGAATGTCAAATTCGCTGGCACCGTCAAAGAAGGCATCTCTTGCTGCAATGTGTCCCCTGACTCCGACGCCAGAGGCATTGGACATGCATTCGATCTCGAATGGCGTCTTGTAGGCTCGACCGTAGTCAAGCTGGCTTGAGAGTTTCGCACTTGCCGAATGTATGTTTTGGTGGGTCAGGTGCGCTGAGGGTTCCTGTCCTATATATGCTGTCCGGTGACTCCCTGCAAGTGATTCGGCACACGCCTTGTGCAGACGGTCTACCGTCGTGTGAACTTGACAATCGAAATTGGAGGCCACCCATTTCGGAGTAGAGGACGGCAAGTACCAATAGTCCGGAGGAGTGAACCAATGTACATGAGGTTTTTCGCCAATCTTGAGTGTCAATATGCAGTGTTCGCACTTTTCCTCGATGATCCAACGAAGAATGTGTGGATTCGCATGAAACGTTGGTTCTTGGTCGTCCGCGTAGTAGTACGAGTTCTTGCCTGCGGCGACTAAAACAGAATCGAAATCGTTTTCTTCTAGAACGTCCGACCACTCTGCAGTAAGTGCGTCCAAATGGGCTTGATAGCTCTCTTCATTCATGCAGGTATGGTGGAAGCGATGGGTGTGTTGCGCATTTGATTTTACTTTGGGGTCATTCCATGGCGTTTCCGAGCCGTGATTGACTCATGTGTAAAATTCGGGACAGGGATCAGCGGCCACCGACGGAGCACCAATGAGCACTTACGCATATGTTGCGCCTACGTCTATTGACGAAGTTCTGTCCGTGTTAGCCAATGCGGCTGGCAACGGGGAACGCACCCAGTTATTGGCTGGGGGAACGGATGTCATTGTGCAAATGAGATCGTTCGACAATGAGCCTAGGTTGCTCGTCGACGTCAAACATCTTGCAGAGACCAACGAGGTCAACATTGGCGACGAAGAGATTTTCATTGGAGCCGCTATTCCGTCTGGGGTCTTGAACGAGAGCGACGAATTGAAATCACTGCTGCCGGGACTACTGGAATCTGCGGATCTAATTGGGTCAACACAGATCCAGGGACGCGCAAGCATAGGGGGAAATCTCTGCAACTCTTCACCGGCCGGAGACACCATTCCAGCTTTGATTGCCAACTCCGCCGTCTGCGTAATAGCTACGCGATCTGGTAATCGTGAAGTACCAGTCGAGGACTTCCTGACGGGTGTGGGAACCAATTGCATGAGCGCTGAGGAGTTTCTCGTGGGAATGAAAATCCGGCGCCCGCCGCCACGTACTGGCGATGCCTACTTGCGCTTCATACCTAGGACGGAAATGGACATAGCGGTGGCCGGTGCAGGCGTGTCCGTTACATTTGATGGAGATGGTGTATGCACACGCGCTCGCGTGAGTATCGGTGCCGTAGCGCCGACAGCGTTGCTGGTTCCAGAAGCCGCTCAAGCGCTAGTCGGGACCAAAGTCGACGACGGCGATTTGCGTGCCGCGGAAGCAGCTTGTAGTGAGGCTGCGTCTCCCATTACGGACAAGCGTGGAACCGTGGAATATCGACGGCATGTGGTTGGTGTGCTTTGCAGGCGTGCGGGAGCAATTGCCAAAGAACGCGCCTTGTCATGAATAGTAAAGACAGAGTGGTATCAAGAGTAGGGAAAGAATGATGAGCAAGATTCATGTTTCGACGACAGTCAATGGTCAACCCGAAGAGGCTCTATGCGAAGCCCAGCAATCGTTGTTGGACCTGCTACGCGATGAGCTGGGGTTGACCGGCACCAAAGAAGGGTGTGGCACGGGGGATTGTGGCGCTTGCACCGTGCTGCTCGATGGCAGGCTTGTTTGCTCGTGCTTGGTTCTCGGTGCCGAAGCGCAGGGCAAGGAAGTAACGACCATCGAAGGTATCGCTGATGCTGATGGACTACATGTTGTGCAGCAAAAGTTCCTCGAACACGCAGCACTTCAATGTGGCATTTGCACCCCTGGGTTCATCGTTGCTGCGAAAGCGCTTCTTGACAAGAACCCAGATCCCGATGAGACAACGATTCGTTACTGGCTGGCGGGGAATCTGTGCCGATGCACTGGATACGACAAGATCGTGCGTGCAGTGCAAGATGCAGCGCAAGAACTTGCCCATAGTAGCTAGGAAGGAGGATATTCGTGGCTGAAGCTGTTGAATTGAAAGCAATCGGAACCCGTCCCGTACGTCCGGACGGAGTAGACAAAGTAACAGGTCGCGCCAACTTTGGCGCAGACATGGCTTTGCCCGGCATGGTGCATGCAAAGATTCTCAGAAGTCCTCATGCACATGCGCGCATCAAGACCGTTGACGTTTCCAAAGCGCTGCAGTTGGATGGAGTACACGCGGCAATTAGTGGAAAAGATCTTCCCCAAGAGGGAGCCAATGACTTAAGCGTGAATATTCTGGCTCGCGACAAAGCTCTGTACCACGGGCATGCTGTTGCAGCTGTAGCCGCACGCACGCCGGACATTGCGGAACGCGCATTGGAACTTATACATGTGGAATACGAGCCATTGAGCCCGGTTCTCTCCATCGATGACGCAATCGCGGACGGCGCAACCCTAGTAAACGAAAACATGTACACCAATGGCGACCGTTCACTTGCTCCGAGCAACGTAGCAGCGAAACAGTCCTTCGAACGTGGAGACGTGGAAAAGGGATTTGCAGAGGCGGATGTAATTGTCGAAAACGCCTACAGGGTGCCCACTGCACATCAGGGATATATCGAGCCACACGCTTGCGTAGCGACCATCAATGAAGGTGGTCGAGCGACCGTTTGGTGCTCCACTCAGGGCCAGTTTGACGTGAGAAGCATGACGGCGGGCGTTCTCAACAAAAAGGTTTCGGACATCAAAGTGATTCCCTCCGAGATTGGCGGGGGATTCGGCGGTAAGACCACCATTTATCTGGAGCCAATCGCAGTCAAACTGTCCGAAATTTCAGGCAGACCCGTAAAGATGGTCATGAATCGCGAGGAAGTGTTCCGAGCTACAGGGCCGACATCGGCAACGTTATGTCGAATAAGGGTTGGCGCGAAGAACGATGGAACAATTACTGCTGCTACTGCCTGGCTCGCCTACGAAGCAGGGGCATTTGCTGGCGCTCCTGTTGGACCTGGATGTATGTCTGTTTTGGCGCCCTACAACTTGGAGAATTTCCGCATCGAGGGTCTCGACGTTCTTGTCAACAAGCCTAAAGTTGCAGCGTATCGTGCACCTGGAGCACCTCAATCTATGCACGCCATGGAATGCACCGTAGACGAAGTAGCACGCAAGATCGGCATGGATCCCATCGACTTGCGTCTCAAGAACGCGGCGGATGAAGGAACAGTGGCTCCCTATGGCCCACGTTTTCCAGCAATCGGTCTTGTAGAGTGCCTCAAGGCCGCCAAGAAGCATCCCAATTACGTCAACAAACCTGACGATGGTGTCGGGCGGGGCGTTGCGGTTGGGTTTTGGTTCAACATTGGAATGCAATCGAGCGCTGAAGTGCGAATCGCCGAGAATGGTGGCGTGACCATCATGGAAGGCAATCCCGATATTGGTGGTTCTCGGGCGTCTATGTGCCTGATGGCTGCGGAGACGCTAGGCGTTCCCTACGAGACTATCAATGCGCATGTTGGCGACACCGAAGCAACAGGCTTCTGCAATGTCACCGGTGGCAGCAGAACGACATTTGCCACTGGTTTAGCCGTTGTGCAGGCTTGCGAGGACATTATTGCGCAGTGCAAGGAACGCGCCGCTTTGACGTGGGACCTGGACGTTGAACAGGTGGATTGGCAGGACGGGCGTGCAGTTCCGAAGCCGGGTGTCAATGCTGATGTGCAGCCATTGTCCTTGGCAGACATTGCTCGCTCTGCGGGTCGGACAGGCGGTCCTCTCCTGGGTCGTGCGAGCCTCAATGCTCAGGGTCCCGGTGCTTCCTTCTCCGTGAATTGGACCGATGTAGTGCTAGACAGAGACACAGGTAAAGTCGACGTCTTGGCGTTTACTGCCGTGCAGGACGCTGGACGAGCCATTCATCCAGCCTACGTAGAGGGCCAAATGCAGGGAGGTGCTGTTCAGGGACTCGGATGGGCACTTAACGAGGAGTACATCTACGATCAACAAGGTGTCATGGAAAATGCGGGCTTTCTCGACTATCGAGTTCCGGTTGCATCAGACATGCCAATGATCGAATGCCAGATTGTTGAAGTGCCGAATCCTTCGCATCCCTATGGAGTACGCGGAGTTGGAGAGACGCCGATCGTTGCACCTTTGGCTGCGACCTCGAACGCGGTTCGCGACCTTCTGGGCTTTCGAATCAACGATTTGCCGCTTTCGCCACCGCGAGTGTTGGAAGCAATTGAAGAGAATGCCTAGCGACGTATCGACTATAGAGGTTCAATCAGGAAGCAATTCAAGAGATTTGACCAGAGTCTGACATGATCGGCTTGCAGTTTTGGCCAAGGTAGTATTCCCCGACCACTTGCTTTCGCATACCAACGGCGAGCGCGAGCTCGAAGTGGACTGCAATTCGTTTCGCAGTTTGGTCCAAGCGCTGAATCGGCGTTGGCCAGGAATTGACGAGGTTCTGGAAAAGACGGCAGTTGCGATTGACGGTCAAATCTATCAGGATGCCTGGCTGGAGAAAATAGGTCCGCAAAGCGAGGTCTTCTTCATGCAGCGTATCGAAGGAGGCTGACCCTAGTCTAGACACATGCCCAAGCTTGTAAATTTGGGTTCCTTGTGCGTCGACAACGTCTACCACGTTCAGAACATAGCTCGCGCTGGAGAGACTGTAACCAGCTTCGGACACGAGATACATCCTGGAGGCAAGGGATTGAACCAGTCACTTGCTGCCGCGCGCGCCGGAGCCGACGTAATCCATGTTGGGTGCGTGGGCAGCGATGGAGGCAGTCTCGTCGATGTACTTAGCGGCTCCGGCGTGGACGTTTCGTACATTCGCACCATCGAATCGTCTTCTGGCTCCGCAGTTATTCAAGTCGATGCACAGGGTCGCAACGCAATTTTCATAACCGGTGGCGCAAACCGACTTGTCAGTACGGAACAGGTTGAAGCTGCCGTCAGCTTGTTGGGAAACGACGACTGGTTGCTGTTACAAAATGAGATAAACGATTTGGATTTCGTGCTGAAATCGGCAGCTTCAAGTGACGTGAACATTGCCTTCAACGTTGCTCCAGTCGACGGTCGCGAGTGCGCATACGTGTACGACCATGTGTCGTTGCTGATCGTCAATGAGATTGAGTCTATGGCGGTTGCGCAAACGGACGATCACATGCTGGCGTTCGACCATATTCGAAGACAGTATCCCAATACACAAGTGATTCTGACATTGGGAAGGCTGGGCTTGCATTACGGTTTCGGCGACGATCAGTTACACATTCCAGCGTTTGATGTTGAAGTTGTCGACGAAACCGCTGCCGGCGACGCGTTCATAGGATTCTTCATGGCGGCATTGTTGAGATCGGCCCCCCGTGAAGCTGCTCTTAGGGAAGCGTCCGCGGCTGGCGCTCTCGCCGTGACCAAGACCGGTGCAGCGACATCGATTCCACAACGAGAGGAAGTCGACGCGTTTCTCTCTGCTACGTAGCCCTAGAACAACTCCTCATGGAGCTGCCCGCTTCAAACCTATGGAAAGACAAGACCCGTGGCGTCTGCTAGCTGCTCTATCGCTACATTTGGATCCATCACCTTGATCGTAATCATTCCCATGGCCCGGGCGGGCTTTAGGTTTATGCCGAGGTCATCCAAATAGACACATTGGTCGGGGCTACAGCCAAGTCTTTCGCAAGCAATGTTGTAAATGCGCGGGTCGGGTTTTCGTACGCCTTCGACGCTAGACTCGACTATCGTGTCGAACAACTGCATTATTTTTGCCGTCTCGGACGGTGGCCATGACACGCGCTCATCACTAGTTTCAGCTGGCTTCATGTTGTTGGTGATGCAACCGACAGAATAGTGCTTCTTACATTCCATGAGAGCTTGAACCATACGGGGTCTCACTTGGCCTGAGAGAAGCAAGAGCACGTCCGATCCCTTAACGGGATGGCCTAGTTCGCGACTCTCCTGTTCGAACATTTGGTCGAATTGCTCGTGCGAGATCTTGCCCGACTCAAACTGTGCCCATGCATTTGTTTCGTGATTTGTCGAATTGACTCTTCGAATGAAATTCTCTGGAAGACCCCGTTCCTTTTCGAATCGAGCAAAGGCTTCAAACGGACTTGTCGTGAAGACTCCACCAAAGTCCCACAGAATGGCTTTGAGTTGTGTGTTCATCGAATTGCCTCGAAATGTTCCACGTTGCAGCTGTCTTTGCCTGAATCTATTTCAAAGAACTACAGACTTCAAGGCGGGCAGCGGCGAGGAACACAACACGCGCGTAATGAAGTTCTGCATTACTCTACATTGAATAGGAATTCGGGTTGCAGGATTGTAGGAGAAATCAAGATGGACATGCAGAATGGCGTAGCGATTGTTACTGGGTCGTCGTCTGGAGTTGGCGCGGCATGCGCCCGCCAGCTGGCGGAGTTGGGAAGTCATGTGGCCATCAACTACTCGCGCAACGAAACCGGTGCAAAAGCCACGCAGGAGGAATGCGAGTCGCTGGGCGTCGAGACTCTGGTCGTTCAAGCGGACGTTGCTGATGACACCCAATGCAGAGCTTTGGTAGATGCGACGTTGGAGAAGTGGGGTCGCATTGATGCTTTGATAAACAATGCCGGAACCACGAAATTCAATCCACATGGCAATCTCGACGGTCTATCGAAACAGGATTTTCTAGACATCTATTCGGTCAATACGGTGGGACCCTACCAAATGACCAGAGCGGTCGTTCCCGCTATGCGTCGAGGCGGGAATGGGAGCATTGTCAACGTGTCTTCCGTAGCAGGCGTCATGGGAGTGGGCAGTTCGATCGCCTATGCTGCCTCCAAGGGAGCATTGATAACCATGACGTTATCTCTGGCCCGGGCTTTGGGTCCGCAAATCCGCGTAAATTGCATATGCCCTGGATTCATTCAAGGAGATTGGTTAGAGCAGGGATTGGGGAGCGAGGCGTACGCAGCTGCCAAGCAACGTATCGAATCTACATCTCCTCTAAGAATTGCCTCGACCCCGGACCAGATCGCTCAGGGAATACTGTTCTTCGTTACGGGTGCCGATGTGGTAACTGGTGAATGCCTAATCATGGATGGAGGCACTCACCTAGCTCAAGCAGGTACTGTGAAGCGCTGAACAAGTAGATTCCACTGACCCAAAGGATTTGCCCGCAACGGCAGTCACTGAACGTTGTGGATTATGGTTTGGCCGTGCACCAAATAGACTACGTTTTCGCAAATGTTCTTTGCGTGGTCGCTGATTCGCTCCAAGGAACGCGCCACCCAAATTATCGACAGGTCGTCTGTGAGCGTTGAGTGATTCTTGGACATTTCATCAATTGCAAGTTTGACAACCGTGTCGTACAACTCGTCGATTTCGCGATCGGCGGCAATTGTCTTGAGAGCGTTTTCCACATCGAGACGCGCATAGACATCGAGGGAATTTCGAAGGGCGACCGATGATTTAGCATGCATTTCTGTCAAATCACTATGGTAGGAGCGACTGGAGTCGTAGGGACTTACCTGGTCTGACAGCTTTGCAATTCTTTCGGCCTCGTCTCCAACTCTTTCTATATCAGTGCTGTTCTTTAGGAGTCCCACCACGAGCCGCAGGTCGGCCGCAGCAGGTTGCCGGCGCGCGATAACGAAAGTGGCGTTCCGGTCTAATTCAACGGCGTGTCGATTGATTTGCAGCTCAGTTGCCCGAACTTCGGCTGCGAGGTTGGAGTCATTGGTGAGAAACGCTCGCATGGCTTTGTCCAGTTGCTGTTCAGCCAAGCCACCAAGCATTGTGAATGTTGATTGAAGCGAGTCTAGTTCCTTGTCGTACTCGCCGGAAATGTGTCGAGACATGTCAAACCTATATTAACGCCCTAACCATACCTTCCCGTAATGTAGTCTTCCGTCTGTTGTTTGCTCGGGTTGAGAAATATGTTTGCAGTGCTGTCAAATTCGATCAGCTCGCCAAGATACAGGAAGCTTGTATAGTCTGAGACGCGTGCGGCTTGCTGCATGTTGTGCGTGACAATCACGATCGTGTAATCGGACTTCAGCTGTGCGATCAACTCTTCGATCTTCAAAGTTGACAGGGGATCCAGTGCCGATGCAGGTTCGTCTAACAATAGCACGCTCGGCTTGACCGCGACAGCTCGGGCGATTACAAGTCGCTGTTGCTGCCCCCCGGACAAGCCCAACGCCGACTCTTTCAAGCGCCCCTCCATCTCCTCCCAAAGGGCTGCGCTCTTGAGCGCCCACTCCACACGGTCGTCGAGTTCCGACTTTGGCAGGTTTTCCGTAAGCCGTAGTCCGTAGGCGACATTCTCATACACCGATTTCGGGAACGGATTGGGACGCTGGAAGACCATGCCTACTTGGCGTCTCAGCTGGGCCACGTCGACGTTGCGGTCGTGAATCTCCGTGCCGTCGAGCTCGATGCGTCCGTGAATTCGCACGCCGTCGATCAAGTCGTTCATCCGATTGAAGCATCGAATGAGTGTGGATTTTCCGCAGCCTGACGGACCAATCAGTGCTGTAACCCGTTGCCGAGGAATCTTCATGCTTATGTCCTTCAGCGCTAACGCTTCGCCATAGTGGAGCGATAGGCTAGAGACGTTCAAACAAATTTCTTCATCTGGCAATTCATTCGGATCCAGCGTTTCGGACGATTCAACTAGGGTTGTATCGAGGTTTACTCGGCGCAGATCGCGCGACTCCTGGTCGTTTTGGTTCATCAGATCAATGCGCCTCGGTAACGTGCCTCAAGCCGATTTCGCAAGGTGATGGCGGTTAGGTTTAATGCGATGATGATCAGTACGAGCAGCAGTGCGGTAGCAAACACTAGCGGTCTAGCGGCGTCGACATTGGGGCTTTGAAATCCAACGTCGTAGATGTGGAATCCTAGGTGCATGAATTTGCGGTCCAGGTGTAGGAAAGGAAAGTTCCCGTCGATCGGCAAAGTTGGTGCCAATTTGACCACGCCTACCAACATTAGCGGAGCAACCTCTCCCGCTGCCCTGGCTATTGCCAGGATTACGCCAGTGAGAATCGATGGGCTTGCCATGGGCAATACGATACGAAACAATGTCTCAGCCTTGGTTGCGCCCAAGGCTAAGCTGCCCTCGCGAAGGGCGTTAGGGATCCGCGTAAGTCCCTCCTCGGTGGAAACAATCACCACGGGGACGGTCAGGAGCGCCAACGTCAAGGATGCCCACATGAGCCCTGGCGTGCCAAATGTAGGTGCAGGTTGCGCCGCTTTGAAGAATAGATCGTCGATTGAGCCTCCCACCAAGTAGATGAAGAATCCCAGGCCAAACACTCCATACACAATTGAAGGCACCCCTGCGAGATTGTTGACAGCAATGCGTATCAATTGAACAAAGGGTCCTTGTTTCGCGTATTCCCGTAGGTAGAGCGCCGCAATGACTCCGAAGGGCGTTACCAAGACCGACATTAGCAACACCATGAGAACAGTGCCGAAGAGAGCTGGAAACACGCCGCCTTCGGTGTTGGCTTCGCGCGAGTCCTGAGAAAGGAAAACCCAAATGCTAGAGAAGTAGTGGGCTATTTTCTGTCCAATGGACATTTTGTTGGGTTGCCACGCTCTAATGATGTCTCTCAACCCAATGGAGATTGTCCGACCATCGGCGATTTTGATCTCTATTTCATCTCTATCGAGCTGTCCATGAATGTTCCTCAAGCGTAGCTCCTCAAGACCATACTCGTCATTGAGTTTGCGTCGCCGTTCTTCCAAGTCAGCAGTCTCGATATTGAAGGTGAGAAGTCTGCTTCTCTCCGCGTCGGACAATTGGGAAAGCCGCTCTTGATTGCGCTCTAGCTTCGCGATTCTCTCCTCCTCTCTGAGGTTGCGTCGTTGTTCTTCGAGTCGGAGCTGTTCAAGTTTGTAATTGATTCGATTGATTGAACCCTTTTGGATCTTGCGTGCCTGGTTGCGAAGCTGCTCGACGCGTCCAATGCGATCTTGTAGTTCATCCCATGAGTAGGAAGACGCAATCTCCGCTCCGCGTTCCCTGATGGCTACAAGGGTGCCGTAAGCATTGCCCCATTCCGCGCGCTCGAAAACGATCATCTCTTCGTTCTTTTGCTGTTCAACGACTTCATGTTCGAAAATCCAACGAAAATCCGGAGGGTCGAATTTTCGATTGCCGGACTTGATCATCCAGCGTTCGAATTCGGCACCATCTACGTTGCCCCGGTTAGGACTCGCCTCGAGAAACTGATCTCTGCTAATCGTCTCGCGTTGCACGACTTCGCCCGCAAGTATAAACTCGCCGAGGTCGTTCTTGTATCGTAGTGAGACCACGTCTGCCGGCCAAAAGTGGGCTAATCCGTTTACGGCGATTAGCCCCAAGAGTCCCAGAACAGCGACAATGCACGCACCCACTGCAGAAGCGGTCATCCATATCCAAGGGTCCCCGGACTTAATCCAGCTGCCCAACGACATGCGTCGAAGCCGAAAGCCTGGAGGTTGACGAGACCTGTTAGAGGTTTCCATAGCGCTTTCTTAGTCGATGCCGCACGACTTCGGCAATGGTGTTGAAGAGAAAAGTGAGAACGAACAAGACGAACGCAGTAAGAAAGAGGATTCGAAAGTGCGTCGAGCCAACTTCGGACTCGGGCATCTCAACTGCAATGTTCGCTGCAAACGTGCGCATTCCTTGGAAAATATTGAAATCCATGATCGGCGTGTTTCCGGTTGCCATGAGCACGATCATGGTCTCGCCAACCGCGCGACCTAAACCAATCATGACTGCGGAGAAGATGCCAGGGCTCGCCGTTAGCAACACGACACGAATCAAGGTTTGCCACTGGGTAGCTCCAAGCGCAAGCGATCCTTCGACTAGATGCTGGGGAACCCCGTAGATCGCGTCTTCTGAAATCGAGAAGATTGTGGGTATGACTGCCAATCCCATGGCCAACCCGATTATCAGTGCGTTGCGTTGGTCGTAGTCAATTCCCGCCTTTTCGTAGAACCACAGCTTTGCATCCATCCCAAATATGAGGTTTGAGATCCAAGCATCGTTATTGATAGTCACATAGGCCAGAAGAACCAACACGGGAATTGTTAGCGCTGCGAGCCATCCGTCGAAGCGTTTGCTGATTGTGCGTGGGAGAAGCTGGACGACGAGTGCAAACAGAAACACACCAATTGGCAGAACAATGAACAGCAGCAGCACCGAGGTCAGGTGCTTCTCCACGATCGGTGCTAACCACAGCCCCGCAAGAAACCCAAGTATTACCGTTGGCAGCGCTGCCATGATCTCTATGCCGGGTTTGATCCAATTGCGCATTCCAGGTGACATGAAGACCGCTGTGTAAATGGCGCCCATAATCGCAAGCGGCGTGGCGATCAGCATTGCATAGAAAGCCGCCTTTATGGTCCCGAATAGAAGCGGCTGTAGCGAGAATTTGGACTCGAAGTCGGTGTCCGCAGATGAACTCTGCCAGCTAAATACAGGATCTTCATAGCCTTCATACCAAACCTTGCCCCAAAGTGTCGACCAAGATATCTCCGGGTGTTTGTTAGAGACTTTGTATACATTGGTTGCCTCCGATCCAATCGCGAGCAGTCTGTCTCCTCTAGGAGAAAAATCGACAATTCTTGGAATTTCGCCGAGGGATGCGGAAGCCAGTAACCTTCGCGACGTGGTAAAGCCAAGATGGGCACCTCCTGTGCGATCAATCGCTAGGAATCCCTTTCTTCTGTGCTCGGCTACCACCTTTCCTATAGGTGAGGCAAAATAGAATTCGCGAATCTTGCGAAAATCCGATCCACTAGGCGTTGGTCCAAGACTCCAGTGGTCGAGACGGCCAGACTCCGTCGCCACAAGGAAGGAATAGCGTCCGAGTATTGGTGCTAGCAACAAGAATTTGTCGTTCTGGCCAACAAGTGAACCTTCGGCCGCGATGTGGAAACGACGAATGGTGGCTATGTCTATGAGTCTGTAGTCGCCCGTAGACTCGTCTACTTCATAGAGCCAACGTCCTCTGGGGCCCAGCAGAATTTGTAGATCTTTGGTGTTTCGTCCCCATGGCTCGATCTCGAGTTTCCTTGGTTCGTCCAATTCGTAACTGTCCTCGACATCTTCATACTCATGAATCGTGATCGTGCCGTCGCTAGCCAGGGCGGCAACACGCAGCTCCGCGCTGCCGCGGAATACATCGTGATCCAAGACGTCCATAAGAGGTACGGCTGACGACTCGAACAGAACCTCAGCCCGGTTTTCTATGCGTCGCCTATCGCCTCCATCGAAACGAATCGTGTGAGTGACCTTAAAGAAGACCAGATCGTTCTCTTCGGTAAGCGCGGCGTAGGTATCGGCAGTTGGGAAGACAGGTTTTGCTGACTTAAGGACCGCTTCGATTAGATTGACCTCATCGACCAAGTCGAAGCTTGTTGAGTCTCGAAACTCCACGCGTCCGTCGGAGTGGATGATCGTGACCGTTTCGAACCGATCGTCGCTGGCGACCTGCAATGCCGTCTCCAAGCTAAGGTCATGACTTGAATGCAACTTGATGCTTGCGGGCGCCAACATCGGTAGCACAACCCACAACAGGTAGCCGATGATTAGCGCTATCGCGCAAATCACCGCGATTCCTCCGGCGGCAACTATACGCTTGGTAGCAGTGTTGACCCACACTCGTCGACGCGAAACACCCGGCAACGCGTTTGCGGGCATTTCTGTCAACTGACTTTCCGCGGATGCAAGAAGTGCTTACTCATTAGTAATGCGTTGAAGCTCCCGATCCGCTATCTTGGGCGAAAGCGGGACATATCCGTCTTTCTCAACAATTTCCTGACCGGGTTCCGAAAGAACCATCTTTAGAAACTCTCTTTCCATGGGCGGCAGCGGCGTATCTGGTTTCTTGTTCACATACAGGTATAAGTAGCGCGTAAATGGGTAGGAGCCATCAGATGCGGTTGCCACATTGGCTTCTACTGGTGTATCTCCTTCAACTTCAGCGATGGGTACCGCCCTGACGCCAGAGGTTACATAGCCAACACCCGAATATCCGATGCCGTTGAGAGATGCTGTGACCGCCTGCACGACCGACGCGGAACCCGGTTGCTCGTTTACCGTGTTCTTGAAGTCTCCTGAACACAGGGCAGCTTGCTTAAAGTACCCGTAGGTGCCTGATACGGAGTTTCTGCCATAAAGCTGAAGAGGGCGTCTTTCCCATGATCCCTCGAGTCCCAATTCGCCCCAGATCCGTATGTCGCGAGGATAGCCGCACCTTCGTGTCGAAGAGAAAATTGCATCCACTTGGTCCACCGTCAATGACTGTATTGGATTGTCCTTATTGACGTAAACGGCTAGCGCGTCGATTGCAACACGTATCGGCAAGGGCTTGTATCCAAAACGGGCCTCGAATGCTTCAATTTCCTTGTCTTTCATGCGTCGACTCATAGGTCCAAAGTTGGCGACTCCCTCTGTCAAGGCAGTTGGCGCTGTTGCCGAGCCCGCCGCTTGCACCTGTATGTTCACATTGGGATAGAAGTTCTCGAATGCCTCGGTCCATAGAGTCATTAAGTTTGCAAGCGTGTCTGACCCGACGCTAGAGAGACTTCCGGATACGCCGCTAACTCGTTCGTAGTTGCTTAATTTTTGTTCATCTTCGCAATTCGCCGGCAAAGCCGCTAGCAAACTCATAGCAACAAACCCCATTGAAAGGAACCATTTCACACTAGCACTCCCCCGTATCTACACTGGGCAGGTCGAAGTGGAAGGTACTCCCCGCTCCAGGCTTGCTTTCGACTTGCAGCGATGACTGATGCCGCCGCAACACATGCTTCACGATCGCTAGTCCCAACCCTGTTCCGCCTTTTGTGCGGGAGCTTGCCGGGTCCACTCGGTAGAACCGTTCGGTAATTCGCGGGATGTGCTCGGCTGCAATTCCAACTCCTTCGTCACTAACCTCAAATCTTGCACCTTGGTTCACTCTACGCCAGTTGACGTGAATTGATCCACCGTCAGGGCTGTAGCGGATGGCATTGGTGAGCAGGTTCATGATCGCGCTATGCAGTTCATCGCCAACTGCCGTTACATGCAAGTCAGGTTCCAAATGAAGAACCAACTCGTGATTTTCACCCTTCAAGGTTTCGGCCTCTTGGGCGATTCCAAGTATTAGGTTGGCACCATCAATGCGTGCCAGTGCTTCCAGCTCAGGCTCGGGCGACGACTCCAATCGAGTCAGCATTAGTAGATCGTCAACCAACGATTTCATTCGTTGGGCTGGCGAATTGAGTCGAACAATAATGTCTCGCAATGTCGCCTGATCGAGGTCACCCTCGTATATGGACTCAATGTAGCCAATTAGCACAGTCAAGGGAGAACGAAGTTCGTGGGAGACGTTCGCGATGAAGTCTTGGCGCATCGAGAGAAGCCGGTTCAGCTCGCTCACATCTCTTGCTATAAGAATGTTCTGATTTGGACTAACCCGAATTAGCCGTAACTCAAGCCGAACATGCTCTTCGGTCGGTGCAGGGATCTCAACAACGTTGACCTGATTGTCGTTCTCGTCAAGCAATTGTTGAATCTCAGGGTTACGTATCAGTGCGAAGATAGGACGTCCCACGTCGGTGTGGGTAAGGCCGAGCAACGGGCTGGCGGCATGATTCACGGCTTCAATGATCATTTGTTGGTTGAGAACAACCCAAGCATCGGGGATCGAGTCAGAGGAGTTTCGGTACTTGCGTGCAAGATCCACTAACCTACGATTGCGAAATCGCGAGCGGGTCAGTTTGTCATGAATCTCCCGAGCCGGTTCGTACCACTTTCCCAGGGCTTCGCCCGGAGCACGTATTGGCTTTTCAGCCCATACTCGGAACCGTCTCGATTCGTGCAGACTCCAGAGATACGACGTAAAGACGACGGAAATCGCTACGGTTGCCATCAATCCCCAGATTTGAAATAGCCCTCCAATAACAAGAAGGCAACCTACAACAACAGCAGTTGCAACTGGGGATATAAGGTTCACGTGTCCATACTTTCACTGTCAATTCGATAGCCAACACCTCGGATTGTCTTTATCAAGTTGTGTCGATTGAATGGCTTTAGTGCGTGGCGCAAGCGCAGCACGTGGACATCTACAGTTCGCTCGTCGACGTACACGCTTCTACCCCACACTTGATCCAGAAGCTGGCTTCGTTGAAAGGCGCGATTGGGATAGCGCATCATGATTTCGAGCAGCCGATATTCCGTGGGCCTGAGATGCACCTTGTTGCCCTCAATTGAAACCGAGTGTGCAACGGTGTCCAAGTCAATGCCACCAATGTTCAGATTGCCGCTGCTGGGGTGGCCTGCTCGCCGTAGCAGTGCGCGTATTCGGGCAACTAGTTCACGCGGAGAAAACGGCTTCGTAATGTAGTCATCCACACCATGGCCAAAGCCCTTTAGTTTGTCGGTTTCCTCGCTCCGAGCCGTAAGGATGATTATTGGGAGATCTTGAGTCACGGAGTCTTCTCGAATCCGCTTGGACAACTCAATGCCGCTCATGCCGGGCAGCATCCAGTCAATCACTGCAAGAGAGGGCAACGGTCCCTCGAGAACTCGCATTGCTTCCTCGGCGTCAGCTACGGGATTCACACGGAATTGAGCACGGTGCAATGTGAACCTTAGCAGTTCTCGAATATCGGGTTCATCTTCTACGACAAGAATGGAATAGGCAGCCATGACGCGGATGGTTTAGAGAGTTAGCACATTAATAACAAAAACTATTACCGTTTTGTTAAAGGAGGGTGCGATGCCTAAAACAATTGTGCAACATTGCTCTTCTACAATGCAATTCTGTCATTGTGAGCTGGGGAGCTATAGAGTTGGGAAGCAAGAGACAACTTCGAGCCATGGACGGGCATACCGTTAACGCCTACGAGGCCTTGCCGCAAGAAGAACCAAGAGGTTCCGTGGTGATCATTCAGGAAATATTTGGCGTCAACCAACACATTCGCGAAGTGGTAGACGGGTTTGCGAATGACGGCTACGCGACTCTGGCTCCACAAATTTTCGATCGGGTGCGTCGGGACGTCGAACTAGGATATGACTCCGACGATATGGCAGAAGGGCTGAAATTAGCCTTTACGCAGGTTGACCGCGACCTCGTTCTCGTAGACTTGCAGGCCGCCATCGAGGAAATTGGCAAACACGGCAATGTCGGGATTGTGGGCTACTGCTATGGAGGATTGCTGAGCTGGCTGTCGGCCTGCCATCTAAGGGGGTTGTCGGCAGCTGTGGTGTATTACGGCGGTGGCATTTCCAACGAGTTGAGTCAGCCGCCGAGTTGCCCCATGATGATGCACTTTGGCGAAAGGGACTCGATGATTCCAATGTCAGACGTCGACACCATCAAAGAACATGTTCCGGATGCCGAAGTCTACACGTATCCAGCAGACCATGGTTTCAACTGCAATCATCGTGACTCGTACGATGCCGAGTCGGCATCGCTTGCCAAACAAAGAACACTTGCGTTCCTTGAGAACAACGTCGCCGCTTAGACGAAGATATTTGTCTGAAACTGAGAGATTTTTTGATGCAAGTGTTGAATTGATTGTCGTATGTGTCAAAATAGTAGTGTCAATTCGCATTGGCATTAGAAAACACTGGTTTCGATTTCCAATTCGGGATGAGATTTAATGCTTAAGCGAATTGACAAGAGAGAACAGCTAGACTACAAGAGGCTTGCGTTGCGTTAGCCGATGCGAGCTGCGATGGCAAGGAGGTCGCGGCGTCGTTTCCTAGTGAACGCAGCATTAAGTGGTCTATTGTTTTAGAGGGACATTAAGTGAGGGCGTAGGAGTCGACATGACCCAATACTCAAACCAATACTCGAGCCACAAACTTCCCCAGCTACTTGCCGTGCTATCGATCATGGCGGGAGGGGTCGTCGCGGCACAAACACCGATCGAGGACCTTTTTATAGTTGCGCAAGCTCTCAACGAGGACGCTGCGGAGTCTCAAGCACAACTTGACGAACTTGATGATGAGCGCGCCAAACTCTACGGCGACTACCAAATCAAGTTGAAAGAAATTGACGGACAGAAAGTCTACAACCGACAAGTCCAGCTAGTCGTCAATAGGCAGGAGGACAAGATTGCCAGGCTAAAGAAGTCAATCGAGGAAGTTACTAGTATCCAACGGAACATCACTCCGTTGATATGGAGGATGATTGAGGCATTGGATCAATTTGTTACAAATGATCTCCCGTTCGCCGTGGAAGAAAGAATTGATCGGGTCGATAGGTTGCGCACGCTCATGGATAGTCCCGACGTGGCGATCTCGGAGAAGTTCAGTCAAGTACTGCGCGCGTATCAGATTGAAAGCGAGTACGGCAGAACGATCCAAGCAACCGAGACCACGATCACACTCGATGGCCAGGAACGCAATGTTGACCTTCTGCGAATTGGACGAATCACGCTAGCCTATCAGACGGGCGACGGCAAGGAAACGGGTTGGTGGAATCCAAATGCCGGAGCATGGGAGCCGTTGGGCGACACCTACACGATTCCAGTTCGAAACGGATTGAAAATGGCGCGTAAACAGAGGACACAGGGATTGATACGAGTACCGATCCTGGTTCCAGAAGCCTCGACACAGCAGGGAGGCTAGACATGCGAACGATGATTTTGAGATTGGGAACTCTTGCCACGTTGACGGCTTTGGTTGCGCATGTTGGATGGGCGCAGGAAGACACTCCAAAAGGCGAGCAAGTCAATCCTCTGACGGATGTCGGTCTGACTGTCGTAAAGGGCGATTCGCTTGGAGATCTGCTTGAACTCATGAGGCAAAAACGCCTCGTTGAGAACGAGGAGCACGAAGCACTCCTTCGAAACTTTGCTAATCAACGCGACAACCAACAGCGACTGCTCGACGATGCCGTAGCTGAACTAGCAGAGGAGACGCAGAGAGGCGTGCAGCTTGAGGCGCAGGAGTCAGCTAACGAGACTGAGATTGCCAACCAGCAAACGATCTACGACGAACGTCTTGGTTCATTGCGCGAGTTGTTCGGTGTACTGCAACAAATTTCTGGAGATGCCCGCGGTGTATTCAATGGATCGATAGTCAGCGCAGAATTGCCCAATCGTGGAATTTTCCTAGGGGAATTGGCCGCCAAGATGGGCACTGCGGAAGAGCTAGCTACCGTAGACGAATTGGACCAGCTGCACTACTTGCTGCTGCAACATCTCGTGGAAACGGGGAGAGTTTCTCGGTTCCCCGGGGTTATCGACATGATGGATGGCGAGAAGGCTCAATCCGACGTCGTGCGGGTAGGTGCATTCAACATTGTCTCCCGAGACGGCTATGTCAACTACAACCTAACGCTGCAGGCGATGAACGAGCTGCCAAGGCAACCATCACCAGAGTTTACGAATACGGCTCGAAGCCTGTTTCGTGCCGATCCTGGCGATGTGGTCGGGTTTGCAATCGATCCTACTCGTGGACAGTTGCTGTCGTTGGAGACGCAGCGTGCAACCTTTGGAGAGATGGTGGGTTCTCCACTCGCGCCGTTTGAAGGTAGCGGGTGCTGGTTGCCGTTTTGCAACGGTCAGGGAGGTATGGTTGGCTCGGTGATTATCCTCGTAGGGATTGTCGGCGTGCTACTTGCCTTTGAACGCCTGATTATGCTGTTTCTCGTCAGCCAAAGAGTGGCTGCACAAAAGAAGAATCCAGGGGAGCCTCGAGAGGACAATCCTTTGGGCCGAGTGATAGGAATTTATCACGCGAACAGGGAAGTGGACAACGAAACCTTGCAATTGAAGATGGGAGAAGCGGTGTTGCATGAGACACCATCGCTAACGCGAAATATTGCAATTGTTCAAGTGATATCGGTTGTCGCACCATTGATGGGTCTGCTAGGTACCGTGATAGGTATGATTCAAACGTTCCAAGCAATTACATTGTTCGGAACGGGCGATCCCAAGATCATGGCGGCTGGCATTTCGACTGCGCTCATGACCACGGTGCTAGGTCTATGCGTAGCGATACCTACTGTATTGCTTCATGCTTTGGTATCGCAATACAGTCGTTCGGTGCTGCATGTCTTGGATGAGCAGTCAGAAGGAATCATTGCGCAGCATGCTGAGGAATCTGGCGCGCCGATAGGCACGCGTCAAGAGGACGCGGCGAGCGGCGATTAGCAGCAATGGATATATTCTTAGAAATCAGCAGGTTTTTCGAGCAAGGCGGTGATGTACTGTATCTCATTGCCTTAACGACATTCCTGATGTGGACTTTGATTCTGGAGAGGTTCTGGTACTTCCTGCGCGAGCATCGGTCGGTTGTAAAGTCTGCCATGGATCGTTGGGAATCCAGGGAAGAGAGAAGATCTTGGTCTGCGCGGGCGATTCGACGAGGGCTTGTTTCCGAAGCTTCCGCGAAGATTACGGGAAGCATGCCGATTATCTTGACGTGCATTACGCTGTGTCCGTTACTAGGGTTGTTGGGGACTGTCACAGGGATGATCCAGGTCTTTGATGCCATGGCCACGCAGGGCGGGAACGCTAGATCGATGGCGGCAGGCGTTTCGGCGGCGACAATCCCAACCATGTCGGGCATGATTGCTTCGCTATCAGGAATTATGGGATCGACGTTTATTCGACGGAGAGTCAATCAGGAAACGGAACTGCTTGATCGACATCTAACGATGGATCACTAAACGGAGTCAAGTATGGCGCTTGGAAAGCAATCTGCTCGAAACGAAGACGAGAGTGATATCAACCTGACTCCGATGCTTGACGTCGTATTCATAATGTTGATATTCTTCATCGTAACGGCGACATTCATCAAGCAGGCTGGCATTGAAGTAACCCGTCCAGACGCACGGACGGCATCGCCGAAGCCACTTGTTAGTGTGCTTGTCGCGATTGGGCCAACTGGCGACATATGGATAGACAAGAAGCAAGTGGATGCCAACCACGTGCGTGCGCACATCGAGCGATTGCACGCGGAGAATCCAAAGGGCGGCATTGTCATTCAGGTGGACCGACAAGCGAAGTTTGAACAGGTTCGAGCAGTGCTTGACGCTGCTCGCGGAGCAAAAGTGTTGGATGTTGCCATTGCAACGGAAGATTGAGAGGTACTAACTATGCAAAAGTCCATAGAACGGTATGGGGTAGCAATCGTGGTTGGATCTGTAGTGACAGTCGGATTGCTCTACTTGATGCAAGCGGTCATCAGCAGTGACAAGAATCCCCTTAACGAAGCGCCAAGCATTCGCCCGGTGGAAATTGTCAATTTGCTTGAAGACGAGCCCCCACCAATTATCAAGCGAAATATCGAGCCACCTCCGCCACCGGACCAACCTCCACCGGAACTGCCAGACATGGATTTCGACAATTCTGACGACATAGGCTGGGGATGGGACGACAGCTTTGGCACTGTAGAAGTCAATCCTGATCTTAGCTTATCTGGCTACAGCCAGGATGGCGAGTATCTGCCCATTCGCCACGTTAGGCCGAACTATCCAAATAGAGCTCTGCAGCGAGGCATTGAAGGCTATGTAATCCTGATTTTCACGGTTACAGAAACCGGCTCCATAGAGGACCCCAAAGTCCACCAAGCTGACCCCGCTGGAATCTTTGATCGGGCCGCGTTGCAAGCAGCGCAAAAGTTCAAGTACAGACCCCGCGTTGTCGACGGTGTGGCCATCAGGGTAGAAGGTGTGAAGTACAAGTTCACATTTGAGCTCGAGGATGCCGAATAGCCGTTGAAGTAGCGCGCGGGTCTACTTTGTCTGCATTTGGAGACTCTCGAGTAAGGTCTGCGAAGTAAGGCGAACCCACTGCACTCTTGCAACTGTTTGAGGCAAGAGTTTGAATCGCGGTAGCGGTAGTGATTGTCTGCAGAGAACAGCAACTAGACGCTATTGCCGAGGTTGACGAGCCAAGAGATTCTTAAGGGTCTCTTGGCTCTTTCCTTTGCGGCTGCAGAAACACGCATTTCTCGCTCTGGACTTCGAGGAAGATCTCTCCTTTGTCGAATAAGGGTTGTTCGGGTTCATCTTGATAGAACCGTGACCTTCTAACGGTCTCACGTGCGTAGACAACGCGCGAGGTGCCGGCAGTACGGACTTGTGCACCAATTGTCTTGTGCACTTCGCCACATGCCTTCGAGCTGACAAACAGACTAGAAGTTAACTCTAACCCGCGCCGGAATAGTCGCCGACTGCAGAGACATGTTTCAGTCCGTCCAAGCTATCCCAATTGGCACACTATTGAATTGTCAGTCGTGTGCGAAACGAGTGCAATTGTCTTCAGCAATTGTGCTAGCATTTTTGTTGGATCGAGAGAATTGCACGTCGTCCTGGCGACAAGCAATATAGAGGCATTCATAATGCAAAAAACCATCGAGAAACCTGGAATTGTGATGGTTGTTGTTTCGAGTGGCATTTTGGTCGGACTGCTGTTCTTCCGGCAAGCCGCGGTTGAGGACCAAGTCCACTCTCTGAACGCTGGAGTTGGCGGGACTTCTGCACAGATAGTGGGCTTGCTTGACGAAAAAACGCCGACCACGGTTACCTCAAGAGTCCGTCCACTGTCGGCGCAAACGGAAATGCCAAGCGCGACACAGCGATTGGGGTCCGAGAGCACGAGCAGCGAAGCTCCAGAGAATGAGTTAGACAAGAAAGACGTTTCCGCCCATGACCAGAACCGCGTATACATTCTGCGGAATGTTCAACCAATTTATCCGACCCGAGCACTTGAACGCGGCATTGAGGGGTATGTGCTTCTGGAATTCACTGTGACCGAAGCGGGTATTGCGATCGATCGGACTGTTGTGGAGTCTGACCCGACAGGAATCTTCGATCGGGCAGCCCTTGTGGCTTTGTCCGAGTTCAAGTACCAGCCAAGGGTTGTTGACGGTGAACCCGTTCGAACGGAGGGAGTAAGACACAGGATTGACTTTGAGATTGAGGACGACTCGACAACGAGGACCGCGGCGGACCTTGGAGGCCAGAGCGTATACGTTCCAATGCGAAAAGTATCTGCAACTTACCCAGAAAGAGCGCTTCAACGTGGCATCGAAGGGTACGTTGTGCTGGAGTTTACGGTCAATGAAACTGGATCAGTGGTCGATCCAGTCGTGGTGGAATCTGAGCCAGCAGGAATCTTCGATCGGGCAGCCCTTGCGGCTCTGTCCGAGTTCAAGTACCAGCCAAGGGTTATTGACGATGTGCCCGTTAGATTGGAGGGAGTACGACACAGGATTGACTTTGAGATTGAGGACGACTCGACAACGACGACGGACCTTGGAGGCCAGAGCGTATACGTTCCAATGCGAAAAGTACCGGCAACTTACCCAGATAGAGCGCTTCAACGTGGCATCGAAGGGTACGTTGTGCTGGAGTTTACTGTCAATGAAACTGGATCGGTGGTCGATTCAGTCGTGGTGGAATCTGAGCCAGCAGGAATATTTGATCGTTCTGCCATCCAAGCGGCGTCCAAGTTCAATTACAGACCTCGTGTGGACGACGGCAAGTCCGTTCGAACGGAAGGAGTACGACACAGGTTCGAGTATAAGCTTGAGGGCGAGATACCTTGGAGTCGTGCTGTAGTGATTGGGGAACACCCCGACGACACCGAAAGCTACGATGGCTACGGAGAATACTTACCCATCCACAAAGTTCGGCCGATCTACCCGGAGAGGGCATTGCAACGCGGCATTGAAGGGTACGTTGTGTTGGAGTTTATTGTCGACGAAGTCGGAGAGGTGATCGATCCTGTCGTGGTGGAATCCGAGCCGACAGGAATATTTGATCGTGCCGCTATCCAAGCGTCGAGCAAATTCAAGTACCAGCCAAGGGTTGTTGACGGCGAGGTAGTTCGGGTCGAGGGAGTCAAGCTCAGAATCGAGTTTGATATTGAGCATGCCGACTAGAAATTGCTGTGGTTGTAACACCAATGGCTCCGCACCTTAATTGCTTAACAGAGTAGCGAATGGATTGCGTTTGTTAGCACCTAGAAAGAAGCCCTTCCCACAAGGTTTAGTCAATACTGCCTAGTTGCCTACGCTTTCGCGCAATGCGTTCATTGACGCAAGCACACGTGGCTTGCCTAGTAGGGTGGTTCAAATTTGAAACACGCGATCATCCCTCTGTTCAAGCCTACCGGCAAGTAATTGCTAACTCAATGACGAAGCAATTTTCGAACAATTGGGGCTGCAATCAGTAGGTCCTCTTATCTATCCCTATTCGGTCGCGTGTGGTGTAGTTTCGTCTGCAACCGAGTCAACGTGGGAATCTTCCTAAGCCGTTGTCGAATAGACCGTGGTTCCTACGCGACAGCAGGGCTCCCAAAGATTGAATGTTGATTACGTCTGGAGGGAAGAACTTCGTAGTCAAATGTTGAGGAAAACGAACCAGCCAACCAAATGTAACGATGGCTTGACTCTATATTCCAAATGTTGTTATTCTGATGAAAATGGTTGCATCCACAGACTCGTGTACCGTAAAGGTATCAGTCGACAACAAGTGGTGCGTTCACTAGATGTCGTCTAGTGGGTTTGAGGTTGCGCTAACACGATTGCATTGGATCGTCCAATGCATCAACAAGCGTGGAGGTGTCCACAATGCACAAGGCGATTGAAAGATACGGAGTTGGGATCGTAGTTGGATCAGCTGCAACAATAGGATTGCTATATCTGATGCAGGCTGTGATCAGCGACGACAACACCACTCTAAGCGAAGCTCCGAGCGTTCGAATTTTCGAAATTGTTCCAGTTATTGAGGCAGTAGAACCGAAAAAGAAGGAGGTTATTGTGAAGCCTCCCCCGCCCCCGGATGAACTACCACTCGATCCACCAACGATAGAACCAACTAGCGACGGTGATGAGTGGGGGCCAGTCATTAAATATGTACCCGAGGAACCGGATACTGGAATTGGTGGAACTCGATATTTCCAGGATGGAGACTATCTGCCGATTAGAAAGGCACACCCAAAATATCCGCCTCGAGCTTTACAGAGAGGAATAGAGGGCTATGTAATTCTTGTCTTTACCGTTACGGAAAAGGGAAACGTGGTTGATCCGGTAGTGGAAAAGGCCGAACCTCCTGGTATTTTTGACCGTGCTGCCATTCAGGCTGCCCTGCAGTTCAAATACCGCCCGCGGGTTGTTGATGGAGTAGCCATCAGGATTGAGGGAGTCAAGCACAAGATTACTTTCGAGTTGGAAGACGAACAAAACCGATAATGACCGTTAAAGGTCAAAAGCGCGGAGTGCACCAATTCTCCTAGAGGCTTAGGCGCTCTCCGCGTCGTCGTCCAATGCTACACGATTCATTTTTGAAGGATCCTATTCGCGGCACCCCAAACCAAGCAGGATTGTGCAATTTGCGCATACGCTAAAGGTTCGGCTTTGCAGGACGGGGTGAGAGGCTTCAATGAATTCTGCTAGTAGAGACTTGATTCCATTGACGTCGTCGGCACACTTCCAATCAAAAGTCTGCAAGCTGTTAGGCCTTATGCACTAGCACGATGTCCGCTATGACAATAGAGACCAAAAGCGCATTGCGTTTGCACAAAAAATGGGACTAAAATAGGTAGATGTAAAGATGCGATCGGAGCATTTTCGCTGGTTGCTTTCGCTGATGGAAGATTGAACGATGGTTTCTTACCGCACTTTCAGCAAGTCTACATCCTCATCCAAGCAGGATGCCTCGACACAAGCGGCGAATGCTCATCAAGTTTATTTCATCAAGTCGCGAATCGTGGATTTGCCCTCTTTTTGTTCGCAATGTTGATCCAAACCGGCGTCGATTGCCTATTGACTGGGAGCAATAGCGCTAATGCTCATCTGCAGTTTCTGACGGCACAAGACACAGTTGTCGAATTCGTACGAGAAGAGAGAGTCGTTCCTGCCGTTACCCAAGATTGGATGGACGAAATGTCCAGGTTCACCAGAATCATGGAACCGGAAGTAGACGAAGGAGAAGAGAACAACGCACGCGTGGCGGACGATGCCCGCGATTTCTCGAAGGCTCAGGAAATTCTCGACGATTTGTTGTCTGCGAACTGGCTTAACGACAATGAACGAGCACAGGTCCACCAAAGCTATGCGTGGCTTGCACAAGATCAGGAGCAACCAAGGTTGGCCATCAAACACCTTACAGAGGCACTTGAGTATCGCGAGAGCATGAACTTCCGCATGGAGGAGAGGCTGCTCTACGGTCTGTCTCGATTACACTTTTCGGTGGAGGACTATGGAAACGCATTGAAATATGCGCAGCAGTCTATGGATCGAGCACAGACTGTAAATGACATTTATTATCCGTACATGGCCCGAATCTATCTAAACTTGGGAGAATTGGAGAACGCAAAGGAGTGGATAGAAAAGGCAATTGACAAGAAGAATGAGGATTGAACGATGAATCAAGACATCAGCAACACAACAACCCGGTCCTCGTCTAAGCACCGGACCTCGGCCCTCGGTTTTAAGTCCTCCTCTGTACGATTTGATCGTGCAGTTACACGCGGACTCGGTCTATTGGTGTGTGGGCTTTTTCTGCAGACTGCCACCGACTGTCTGTTCAGTGAGAGTGTCGGCTCCTACGCAGGGTCGTCGCTTTTCCTCTCTGCCCAAAACCCACCTATCGTCATCAAGAAACCTGAAGATCCACGACCCAAGAGAAATGTACCGCCAGTAACTCAACGATGGGTTGAGGAGATGTACAAGTTCACAAAGATCATGGACCCGGAAGTAGAGGAAGGAGAGGAGCCGGACCCGGAGGCAGAAGATACTAGAGATTTGGCGAAAGCTCAGGAGTTACTCGACAGGCTACTGTCGCGTCGCTGGCTCAATGACAACGAACGCGCGCAAGTGCACCAGAGCTATGCATGGTTTGCTCAAGACACAGAGCAACCGAGGCTTGCCATAGAGCATTTGACAAAGTTTTTGGATTATCGCGAGAGTGTTCGTTACGCTTTGGAGGAAAGGGCGCTCGACGGCCTCTCCAAACTTAACTATTCGATTGAGGAATTCCCGGAAGCATTGAAGTACGCGCTGCAATTCATGGATCTTGCGCTCACCGTAAACGCAAATCAATGTTCGTACGTTGCGCAAATATATCTTCAATTGGAAGATTTTGAAAACGTCAAGAAATGGATACGGACGGCTATTGACAAGAAAAACGAGCTGATGCGGCCCGTTCCTGAGGGTTGGTGGCAGCTACTCTTGTATTCGTTGACTACACTAGAACACTGGGACGAAGCATTGGAAACCCTAAAAGTTCTAGTCGTCGAGTTTCCCAAACGCGAGTATTGGTTTGGATTGGCACAAGCGTACATGGAATTGGGAGAAGACCAGAACTCCACGTACACTTTGGAGGCCGCTCATACTGCTGGAATGTTCAGTAAGGAAAGTGATTTCCTCAATCTTGCCAATAGGGTAGTTCTTCAAGACGCCCCGAGAAGAGCAGTTTGGATTCTTAGGGACGGGTTTGAAAAGGAATATGTCGAACCGTCGTCAAAAACACTGAAACGGTATGCGCAATACATGTGGATTGCTCGCGACTACGAAGGAGCAATTGAAGCCTATCTTGGAGCTCTGGAATTTGAGCCCGATGGAAAGATTTGGCATCGAATTGCCCAGCTGTATAGCCAAACGAACGACTATCGAAAGTGCGCCGAAGCATGCGGAATGGCTTTAGACTCCGGTGACCTCGACAATCCCTATAACGTCATGTATCAAAAAGGCTTGTGCCAGTTTTATGAAAGCGACTTCGAGGGTGCCAAAGAGACATTTGACGAGTTGAAAGGCGAGATCCGAACTATCGACGAAGAAGAATCTCTACTCAGAAACGTTGTCTTGTACCTTGACGCGATAGACACCGAGTTCAGAAGAATAGAGCATGAGCAAGAGGTATCTGATCTAGAGCGCGCGTACAGAGAAGAGAAGGCAAAGGCACAATCGTAGCCTACATGGTCAACGATTTCAGGTTCATCGTTGGTTGGTGCGATTGAATTCGAGCATTTGAAACAGCTTGAATGTTCACTGGGCTAGTCGCTAACGCCTGCTCCGTAGTTTCAGTCGACGATTCGGAATCTGTTCGTCGACTAAACATCGCACTCGGCGAACTCTCAGCGGGTTTAGAAACCGGCGCCTCTGTAGCTATCAATGGAGTTTGTCTCACCGTTGCGATGATTGACGACGGTCTAGCGTCCTTTGATGTCGTTCCCGCAACAGTTTCGGTGACAAACTTGGATTCCCTGCATTCGGGGAGTCTGGTCAACGTAGAACGCTCTCTCCGAATTGGCGACGAGATCGGTGGACACCTTGTTTCAGGCCATGTTTGCACAACGGCTAGCGTCGTAGACATAGAACTTGGCGATAACCGGGGCATCGAGTTTGAAGTGCCCATAGAGTGGAGCCGCTACATGATTGCCAAGGGTTTCATAGCATTGAACGGCGTAAGTCTCACCTTGGACTGGTTCGACACCGCTAGCCGCCGAGGCCGTGTGAATCTGATACCGGAAACACTGCAGAGAACAACGCTAGGCGGACTCGAGGTTGGCGATCATTTGAATGTAGAGATTGATGCTCAAACACTAGCTACGGTAAACACCGTGGAACGCTACCTGGATGCGCGCTCGGGAGTTGCTCAATCAGAGAGCTGAGGAGAGGCCCACATTCAGCCAGCAATTGTTGGCTGGGCATTAAGTCGTTTGCCTCACACGGAGATTTGGATGGGGTCCTGCATTCCACAGACTGGTGTTAGATTGGGCTTTCCATTCCAAGTTGTCAATCTGCCCCTATAAATAGCGCCTGAGTGTACTCTATATAGCAAGAGAAAAGTCGCGTAAATTCCACTTACGAGTTGTGGTTTGGGCTCATCTCCTCACCCTGCGCTCCAATCTAAACATTGATGGCAAACCGATCAAGTTTCTATTCGTCGCTCGAGTCGGCATGGGATGAATCTGGTTCTTGTCTTTGCGTGGGCGTTGATCCAACGCCTGACATGAATCCAGATGTACTTAGCGCCAATAAACGGGGACTCTACGAATTCGGGAAGCGAGTGGTCGATGCTGTGAGCGATTTCGTGTGTTCGGTCAAATTCAACCACGCACACTTCGCAGCCGCGGCACAGGAAAACCAACTTTGTCGTCTAATTCAATATATCCATGAACACTATCCATCGATTCCGGTGATTTTGGATGCGAAACGAGGTGACATCGGTGCAACAGCGCAGCAATATGCGCGAGAAGCCTTCGAACGATATGAAGCCGATGCAGTGACTGTCAATCCGTTTTTGGGTTGGGAGACTGTTCAGCCGTTTCTTGAATATAAAGATCGCGGTGTGATTGTCCTTTGCAAGACGAGCAATCCCGATGCTGCTTGGTTGCAGGACTTTCCGGAAGATGACCCGGTTTACCTTCGAGTCGCCAAGAAAGTCCAGGCAACCGCAAATCCAAATCTAATGCTCGTTGTAGGAGCCACTCATCCAGACTCTTTGCGTAGAGTCCGAAATCATGCTCCCGAAGCTACTTTCTTGGTTCCAGGCATTGGAGCTCAAGGCGGGGTAGCAGAAGATGTTCTTCAATACGGACGACGAACGGATGGATTGGGACTTGTGGTGAACTGCTCACGTGGCGTGATTCGACAAGATCCAAGTTCCTCGGACTATTTTGGTATGGTTCGAGAGTCCGCCAAGGCTTACAACCGCATGCTGGCCCATGAATCCCAATAGTTCTATTTTCACCGAGACTAACTTCATACAACCTTCACTACCACTCGACCTCTAAGGAATTTGAGACGATGCCGACCTACCCGTTCTCTTGGGATGATCCTTTCTTGCTCAACGAACAGCTCACAGAAGAAGAGCTGCTGATTCAGTCTTCCGCGCGGGATTTTGCACAAGAAAAGCTGATGCCTCGAGTTCTTGAAGCCAATCGAGAGGAGCGATTTCACCGTGAAATCATGAATGAAATGGGAAGTGTTGGCTTGTTGGGTTCAACATTGCCGGAGGAATTTGGCTGCAGCGGAGTCAGTTACGTCGGCTACGGGCTCATGGCACGGGAGGTGGAACGGGTTGACTCAGGCTACCGATCAGCCATGAGCGTGCAGTCGTCGCTTGTTATGTACCCGATATTCGCCTACGGTTCAGAAGAGCACCGCAGCAGCTATTTGTCGCGCTTGGCGTCGGGAGAGATGGTTGGATGCTTTGGATTGACCGAACCCGACCACGGCTCCGACCCCGGCAGCATGACAACCCGAGCCGAGGAAACAGCAGATGGCTACCTTCTCAATGGAACTAAAACTTGGATAACAAATTCGCCCATTGCCGATCTCGCACTGATATGGGCAAAACTTGATGGGGTGATCAGGGGATTTGTCGTCGAACGCGGCACGCCTGGATTTTCCACTCCAACAATCAAGGGCAAAATGAGTCTACGAGCTTCGGCAACTGGCCAAATTGTCCTGGAAGATGTGCACGTCCCCAAATCCAATATGCTGCCAAAGGCACGCGGTTTGGGTGGTCCATTTGGTTGTCTAAACCTAGCCCGCTATGGCATAGCTTGGGGGACCATGGGCGCGGCAGAATACTGTTGGCATGCTGCGAGGCAATACACGATGGACCGCGTGCAATTTGGCAGACCACTTGCAGCCAATCAATTGATTCAGAAGAAGCTCGTGGACATGCAAACAGAAATTGCTTTGGGGCTTCAAGGGTGTCTACGGATGGGCAGATTGATGGACGAAGATCGCCTTGCAGTAGAGAACATCTCCCTCATGAAACGCAACAACTGCGGCAAAGCGCTGGAAATAGCTCGCATCGCACGAGACATGCACGGTGCGAACGGGATTGCCGACGAATATCACGTCATCCGACATGTCATGAATCTTGAAACGGTAAACACCTACGAAGGCACGCATGATGTTCATGCACTCATACTTGGTCGAGCACAAACGGGGATCGCCGCCTTTTCTTAGAGAGCGGAAGTCGTGAAACTGTCTCAATGTGCAATCTACGTCGGTGATTAGTAGGGTGCCCGCCGTCAACTCCAAGAAAGATCGCTTCGACGCATTGCTCAATTCGTTGCCTGAGCGTAGTGGCGTATACCGAATGATTGACCGAAAAGGCGATGTCTTGTACGTAGGCAAATCGAGAAATCTCAAGGCTCGAGTGTCCAGCTACTTTCGTCCCGCAGGTCTTGCGACAAAGACTATGCGTCTGGTGTCGCGGACTCAGGATATTCAAGTAACGGTAACGAGCAGCGAGACGGAAGCTCTGTTGCTTGAGCAATCATTCATAAAGAACTTTAAGCCCCCGTTCAACGTTCTGTTGCGAGATGACAAGAGCTATCCCTACATTCGCTTCACCGACCACCAATTCCCAAGGATTGAGCTTCACCGCGGAAGCACGCGGGGCGGCGGAATGTACTTTGGCCCATTCCCAAGCGCATCGGCTGTGCGCAAGAGCATTTCAATTCTTCAGCGTCTGTTTCGCTTGCGACCCTGTAAGGACACTTACTTCAAGAATCGCTCGCGCCCATGTCTTCAACATCAGATCAAACGGTGCAGCGCACCGTGCGTTGCATTGATTGACGAGGAGTCCTATCGAGACGACATCAGGTTGGCCGAGATGTTTCTCAATGGCAAGAGCAAGACGATTCTCGCAGAACTGAAGACAAACATGGATAGAGCCTCAGAGAATTTGCAGTTCGAAGAAGCGGCACATCTACGAGATCAAATACATACTCTAAGGCAAGTGCAAGAGGATCAATATGTCCACACAGCGTCTGGGAATGTGGATGCGTTTGGGATAGCGTCGAACGAGAATACTGTCTGTGTGCAAGGAATGTTCATACGTGATGGTCGCTTGCTAGGCGATCGGACGTGGTTTCATACGAATGAGTTAGGTTTCGAGGAATCGCAAGTGTTGTCAGAGTTTCTTGGACAGTACTACTTTGGCGATATGATGCGAGACCTTCCTAGAGCAGTCGTTACATTGATAGAGATTGAGCATCGCGAGGCTATTGCAGGTGCATTGAGCGACCAAGCGGGTCACATTGTTGAAGTCACTGCTCACGTGCGGTCATCTCGAGCTCGGTGGCAATCGATGGTTCAAGAAAACGCAGAGCTTTCTCTTGCCGCATACTTAAGGCAGCAAGACAATAGCCTTGAGAGAATGATCGATTTGCAGCGTTCGCTGGATCTTGATGAAATGCCTGAGCGACTGGAGTGTTTCGATATCAGCCACGTAAGCGGAGAGGCGACCATGGCGTCGTGCGTGGTCTTCGACGTGAATGGGCCTCTCAAGTCCGACTACAGAAGATACAGAATACAGGGCGTCGAATTGGGTGACGACTACGCCGCATTGGGCCAAGCCATAGAAAGGCGGTACAAGAGAATTCAAAGTGGCGAAGGCAAATTGCCAGATTTGCTCGTCGTTGACGGTGGACGGGGACAAGTCAACAAGGTGAGAGAGACGCTTTCCGATCTCTTGGTGGATGACTTGCGCATTCTTGGCATTTCCAAAGGTCCCGGGCGAAAGCCCGATCTAGATACCGTTTGCGACGCAGATCTTGGCAAATTGAAAATTGAACCTACGCGTTCGGCTATGCATCTCTTGCAACATATGCGCGACGAAGCACACAGATTCGCGGTTCAAGGTCACCGCGCGAGGCGTCAGAAAGCTCGTCGCAAATCGGACCTGGACGACATCGCTGGCATAGGACCAAAGCGAAAACGACAACTGCTAACCCATTTCGGCTCTGTCACTGCGATTAAAGCGGCCAGCATCGAAGAGATGTCAAAAGTACCGGGAGTCAGCAAGAGACTGGCCAGCGAGATATATGGTGCGATGCATGCGAGCTAAGCCGTTTTTGTCGTTCATCCCCAATTCCCTGTCGATACTGCGTATTGCGTTCATACCGCTCTTCGTTCTGTTCTATATAACGTCGGGGACGCTGCATTGGGTGGCGGCATTGCTATTCGCCCTTGCCTGCTTAACGGATTGGCTTGACGGACTTGTTGCGAGAAAGTTCGGAGTAGCATCGAAATTTGGAGCATTCATCGATCCAGTCGCAGACAAGCTGGTAGTTGTGTCCGCGCTTGTGGTTCTAATCGGCAGTTATGGCAGTTTGTGGCTCACACTGCCCGGAATTGTCATTGTGGGGCGCGAATTGCTGATCGCGTCGCTAAGAGAATGGATGGCGGAAGTTCAGGCACGATCCCAAATTTCGGTAAACATGATCGCGAAGGTCAAAACAGCCATTCAAATGGTGGCAATCGTCATTCTGCTCGCCAATCCACCACACTTCAACAAGCCGTGGACCTTCATAGGATTGGCACTTATCTATTTGGCAACGGCCTTCACGTTGTGGTCTATGGTCATTCATCTTCGTGCGGCCTGGGATAAGCTGCGAGAGGGCTTTCTCAGCAAATAGCTTTAGGCGCGAAAGTGCCGATTGGCCGAAATTGTCTCGAAACTAGCCATTGGAAAGTAGCAGTTGCTGATCAATACGCGCATTTGCTAGATTTGCTTGAGCGGGGATATTTGGCACGAAGCTTCTGTCCAAAGTTGCCATGTAAAATTGGATTTCTTCGCACGAGCACGCGATTTCAGGCTGGGTGGCAGAGTGGCCATGCAGCGGACTGCAACTCCGTCCACGCCGGTTCGATTCCGACCCCAGCCTCCAACTCAAAGTGGACTTAGTCTCCTAAATCACTTGAAGAGAGTCGATACGCTTTCACCAGAGTGAATCGCCCGTATCGCGTCAGCGAACAGTCTTGCTACAGAGACGACTTGCAGCTTTTCACTGGCGTTTGCTGATTGAATCGGGATAGTGTCTGTGACAATTAGTCGTTCAATCGGCGATTCGGTAATTCGTTCGTGAGCGCGTCCCGATAGAACAGGGTGCACTGCGGCAGCTTCGACCCGATTAATTCCGTGATCCTGCAGAAATCGTGCGGCTTCCAGCATAGTGCCACCACTTGCAATTTCGTCGTCGATCAGCAGGGCATTGCGTCCTTCAACATCTCCTATTAGGCCAACTGCGACTGGAGCCTCTGCATCATCTACCCGACGTTTATCCACTATGGCAATGGGCAACCCTAGTCGATACGCGTAGTCTCCCAAGTCCTTTGCTTCGCTAACGTCGCTGGCGACGAGCACTGAGTTGGACAAGCTCGTCGTGTCGCGAAGATAGTCGCAAACTATTGGAGTGGCATTCAATTGATCAACAGGAATTCGGAAAAATCCTCCAACTTGCGGCGAATGCAGATTCATCGTGAGGACTCGGCTCGCGCCTGCTGTTTCGAGGAGATCGGCAACTAGACGAGCAGTTATCGAGATTCGAGGTCGGTCCTTCTTGTCCGATCGTGCATAGGGAAAATAGGGAAGGACTGCAGTGATTCTCTTGGCAGAGGCATGCTTCAGAGCGTCGATGATGATAAGTAGCTCTACAATGAAATCCGACAGTGGCGGGCAAGAAGTCTGCACGACGAACACATCGGATTCACGGACATTTTCCTTGCACTGAAACATAATGTTTTCGTTGCCAAACCTGATGATTTCAGTTTCGGTAAGGGGAACCCCCAAGTGTTTTCCAATTTCCTGAGTAAACTCTCGATGCGAAGTTCCTGCGATAAGCTTGATTTCATTGGCTGCCATTAGAGTTACTCGATGCTAGAAAGCAGTAGGCGACCCCGAACAAATGGCGTGTGCATTGGCGAGGTGTCGGTTGAGGGCGTTGAAGTCGATCCGCAGACACGGTGCAAGCACTACCACGGGGCTAGCGACATCATTGCGATTTTGTTCAAGTGTTGCGATCGATGGTTTTCCTGCTATTTCTGCCATCAAGAACTAACAAATCACACAGTTGAGGTGTGGCAGGCGTCTGAGTTCGAATCGAGTGCCATTATATGTGGCGCGTGCAGCTCTCAATTGAGCATTGCAGAGTACCTTGCGTGTTCCGATACCTGTCCAAATTGTGGAGCTGCGTTCAATCCCGGATGCCGGAATCACAGACACTTGTACTTTGCCACTTGATATGAAAAACGGTCTTGCAATCGACATTGGCGGCACATTCACGGACGTCGTCCTGCAATGGTCCAATCGTATCCATGCAGTCAAGGTCTTGACTTCGCAAGACGATCCTAGTGTCGCAGTTCTTCAGGGAATATCCCGGGTTCTTGACGAGAGCGAAGCATTGCCGGAAGACATAGGCATCGTTCTTCATGGCACGACGCTCGCTACGAATGCACTCATAGAGCGAAGGGGCGCGAAGACTGCGCTGCTAACAACATCAGGGCACCGGGATATCCTGGAGATGGCGCTGGAAAACCGCTTTGAGCAATACGACATCAATATTGAACGCCCCGTGTCCCTCGTACCGCGCGAGCTGCGATTGCCGATCACCGAAAGAATGAACTCCCACGGTTCACCATTGATTCCGCTAGACATGGAATCTGTTGATGCCGCTATCGACGACATAGCCGAACGGAATATCGAGAGCGTTGCCGTTGGTCTGCTTCATTCCTATGTCAACAACTCCCACGAAAAGGCGATACAAACGCGGGTACACGAGCGGCTAGGGGATATACCAGTGAGCCTCTCCAGCGATGTGTGCCCAGAGATTCGCGAGTACGAGAGGCTATCGACAACGTGTGCAAACGCCTATGTGTTGCCTTTGATGTCCACCTACCTAGCACGATTGTCACAAAGGCTTGAAGAGCGTGAATTTCGTTGCCCGTATCTGATGATGACTTCGGGCGGAGGATTGACCACGTTCGAAACCGCTCGCCGCTACCCCATTCGACTTGTCGAGTCTGGTCCCGCAGGCGGGGCTATATTGGCGGAACAGTTAGCACGGGAGTTAGACGCAAACCGAGTTCTGTCGTTCGATATGGGCGGCACAACCGCAAAGATTTGCCTTGTCGACGACGGGCAAACGCTGCTTTCTCGATCCTTTGAAGTGGATCGCGTGTATCGATTCAAGAAGGGGAGCGGATTGCCGGTTCGCATTCCTGTCATTGAGATGGTGGAGATTGGAGCAGGAGGAGGCTCCATCGCTCGAGTCGACAAATTGGGAAGGATTCAGATCGGACCGGAGAGTGCGGGATCGCAACCCGGACCAGCCTGTTACGGATTGGGAGGTCTGGAACCAACCGTTACGGACGCAGATTGTTTTCTGGGTCGCTTGGATGCCGAACGATTTGCCGGCGGAAACCTCTCTCTGCAAGTGAATGCCGCCGAGTCAGCGATTCGATCTCAAATATCGGGACCACTGAGGCTGGACACTAATGAGTCTGCTCTAGGCATGGCGGAGATAGTCGACGAGAATATGGCGGCGGCAGCTCGAAGTCACGCTGCTGAGTGGGGAAAGTCACTTGAAGGACGAATGATGGTTGCTTTTGGTGGCGCTGCGCCTCTTCATGCTGCACGACTCATGGAAAAGCTTGACCTTGCATGTGTTTTGATTCCAGAGCACGCAGGAGTAGGCTCTGCAATTGGTTTTCTAGGTGCTCCCATATCCTATGAAGTGGTTCGAAGCCGCCATATGTCTTTAGCTGTATACGACCAACAGCTTGTGGATGAAGTCATATCGGCTATGCGCGAGGAGGCTAGTGGCGTTGTATCGGGTGCCACGCATCAGCACGATTTCACTGAACGTGGCTCGGCTTTCATGCGCTACGTGGGTCAGGGCCATGAAGTTTCCGTGACGTTCGATCCGTCATCTGTAGATGAGCAAGAACTGCTGGATTCATTTGAGAAAACCTATACCTCTCTGTACGGTCGCACAATTCCCAATGCTGAAATTGAAGTGATTAGCTGGACTCTCAATGTCTCCACAAATAGGGACGACGAGATTGTCTCGTCTTTCGACTCGAAAGTTAGCAATGGAGGGGAAATTCGACAGCAAGAATTGTTGGATTCGACCGGGGTTAGCCTGGTGCCTCTTCAGAACCGCGACGATCTTTCAGTTGGCGAGGTCTTTGCTGGGCCTAGGTTAGTTACGGAAAGGCACACTACAACAGTTGTACCGGGGGGATTTCAGATTCGTCGCCTCGATTCCGGCCATTTGCTAATGGAGAGACACACCAATGCCTAGATTTGGCGCGATTCAGCGGCAGTTGGTATGGGATCGGTTGCTAGCCATAGTAGAAGATCAGGCACAGACCCTCATGCGTACGGCGTTCTCGCCTGTCGTGAGAGAAGCGGGCGACTTGTCCGCCGGTGTCTTCAACACTCGCGGGCAAATGCTTGCGCAGGCCATCACGGGCACTCCTGGTCACGTAAACGCTATGGCCAAATCCGTTGGCAACTTTCTCAAGGAATACCCAATCGAAAGTATGCGACCGGGCGATGTTCTGCTAACCAACGACCCGTGGTTGGCTACGGGACACTTGAATGACTTCACGGTGGTGACACCCACCTTCGTCGAGGATCGCGTCGTAGCGCTTTTCGCCTCGACAAGTCACATTGCGGATGTAGGAGGACGAGGATTTGGCCCGGACGCAACAGAGGTATTCGAAGAAGGATTGTGGGTGCCTATCACTCGGCTATTTGAGCGTGGGAAGCTCAATGAAACGCTTATGCGATTGATACATTCCAATGTTCGGGACCCAGTGGTCGCGGAAGGTGATCTTTACTCTCTGACCGCATGCAATGATGCTGGGTCGCAAAAGCTTCTGGCAACCATGAAAGAGTTCCAACTGACTGATTTCGATGCCATTGGCGACGAAATACTCTCCGCGTCGCGAAAAGCGATGGAAGACGAGATTTCGGCGTTGCCAAACGGCACCTATCGCTATTCGATGAATGTTGATGGGTACGACGACCCTGTGCATGTTGAATGTTCCGTGTCGATTAAGGAATCAAGTATCGACATTGACTTTGAGGGCACCTCGTCGATTTCCCGATATGGAATCAATGTTCCGCTTCCCTACGCCGAAGCCTATGCATCCTTTGGAGCACGATGCCTAATCGGCAACGATGTACCGAACAACGCTGGATCGCTCTCAACCATCAATGTAACCGCGCCAAGCGGATCCATACTGAATGCAGAGCCACCGAGCCCCGTCTCGGCCAGACATGCGTTGGGCCAAATGCTGCCCGACGTTGTGATTGGGTGCTTGAGTGAAATCATGCCTGATCGCGTCCCATGCGAAGGGTCATCATGCATTTGGAATCCCGTTCTTATGAGCGATTCAGGTGCCAGTCCGAATTTCAATGCTCCGAACTTCGTAATAAACCCCATATTCAATGGCGGAACTGGAGCTCGTCCATCTCGGGACGGTCTTTCCACGACGGCCTTTCCTTCGGGGGTGCGAACGACCTCGACGGAAGTAAACGAAATTACGTCGCCGTTGGTATTCCTTAGGCGCGAATTCCGCGAGGACTCAGGAGGAGCGGGTGAATTCCGAGGAGGGTTGGGTCAAGTTCTTGAGATCCGTCATGCCAATGGGGCGCCCTTTGTTGTCTCGAAGATGTTTGATCGCGTTAGGCATCCGGCTCGTGGTCGAGATGGAGGTTCGGACGGTGCTACAGGCCGTGTTTACGTAAAAGATGGCCAGGAACTTGCTGCTAAGGGAAAGGAGATTGTTCCCGCAGGCGCGACGTTAGTGATGGAAACGCCCGGAGGAGGAGGTCGTGGCTCGCCTAAGGAGCGTGGTCGCGAATTGGTGCAAAAGGACTTGGAAACGGGAATGATTAGCGTGGACGCAGCTCGAGCTACATACGGTTTCCCGTCCACAGAGAACAATCCCGCCTAAGCAGAAGTGGTAAGGTTTGCGAGATGTCCCCACCACGTATCCCAGTGTGTGGCGCATATTCGCCTTCATCCTTTTGCATACTTTCATGTGGAGTGCGATACGCAGATTCTGCTCCGCATGTTTACGCGGCTCGTTGATTAAACGTGCTTGCGTGCAACATGAGTCGAAATTCTGCCGTCGAGTACTCCAGGTGTTGCCCTATCCCGAAAGAGACAAGAGAGCAGTCAGTCTCCTAGAACGATGCGGTTTCAGCGTCTGTCTTTGGGAAATGCTTGGTCAGAAAATCTTCGATCTCGTCGAGTCGCTGCTCAAGTTCCTTCCCTGCGAAGTGAGCACCGCTTCCCTCCCTTGCGATCGCCGAAGCTTCTACCTCGTCAATTTTCGGGAAGAACTCCACGAATTGTGGTCCGCCCACTGAGATCCACAACCCCGCTCTATTTGCTTCATTGTGTGGATGCGCATACATCAAATATCGGGTACGATTTGCCGGCGGTGCGATTCGTATCGAAGCGCGTTGTGGCTGAACGGCCAAGCCGGCTTCTTTAGCTATCCTGACAAAGCGGTCAAAAGAATCAATTACGCCAGCATCAATTGCCAGTGCCCGGATCGCTTCTACGGTATATTTGATTTTTGGACGGGGCGGCTCGGTCGATTCTTCGATCACCTCGCGTACCAGTAGCTTGGGGCCAGCGTCTGGCTTGAACACTTCGAAGCTGACAATACTCATGGGTATCTGGAAGCGCTCCAGAAACTCGTTCATCCGTGCAAGACCTGGATGGATGCCGACCCCGACCAGCATCAAAGCAATTTCGCGTTTCTCGCCTTCGTCGTCAATTAGTGTCTCAATTCGTTGTGAAATTACTTGAGGTTCGCCAAAGGAAGAAAGATTGGGCGTAAGCTTCTCGCGTAGCTCCTGTGGATCGAGACGGGCAAGCGAGGCGGCGTAGTACAGTGCTTGGTGCAGGGCGCCAGACTCGAGCACTCCGGGCTTGACTTCAATCACGATCCAACGATCTTGCGAATCAATCGCAAGCAGATCAAGTCGCCCATCGTCGATGGTTACTTGTTGCCCGACGAGAGTTAATCCATCGCCAATCAGAGAAACATCGTCGACGATCCAGTTTTCGAGATATTTCTCCAGTTCAATGCTAGAGCGACCTGCTTTTTTTGGAATTGAAGGTTTGGCGTCGTCATCCGGTCGTGCTTCGATGCTCCACACTGCCAATCTTGACATGATTTACTCCGTTACCTGTTAAGGTCGGCTTTACCGGAATCGTTAATTCCAGCGGGTTTATCGGGATAGTCCTCGGCTCGACCTGTGTCGCCGGGTTGTATGACGAAATCGCGCCGATCACGGTATAGCGGTGCACGGTTCAGCACGTATTCTTGACCGTCGTCGAGTTGGACAGCATCCCAGTGGGTCATTAGCCAATACTTGTAGCCTCCGAGAAACAGATAAGTGTTGCGCATTGCGAAAAACGCACACTCTACACCTTCGCCGGCACGGAGACGAGCGCATACAAGCTCGAAGAGTTCGCGCTGATCGTCTTTGCCGCTCAATATGTACTCGTGGGGCCAAGTATTGCGGAAGGTGACAGCCTCTCGCCAAGGCGCTTGGCTGATCAGATCATTGATTTTGAGATTTTCCAAAGCGTTCTACTCTGTTCAATTGGGGGTTAGGTGTTAAACCGCGAAATCCAAACCGAAGTTTAGCCTAGGACTATGGGAAAGATAGTGGCAAGTGCCGAGAATAGAGTCCTTCAGTTGGTAGTTCTACTGTGAAGCTCAGCTATTGGCAGTTGGAGTGACTTGGTGGATTGGTGCCCGAGGCCGGAGTCGAACCGGCACGGAGTATTCTCCAAGGGATTTTCTTACCACTACGACTTTCGGCGCCGCTGCTACTACAACGTTCGTGGTCTGGACTTTCTCTTCACCTTGATTGGCTCTCAGTCGCGAGATTTTTCAAGGGGGAGCCGTAAAGTCTCTACACTTTCGACCTCGACTTCGAGATCGCTTAGCTCGGGATTGCCACACCTGCACGAAACGAGGTTTCCCCGAATTTGACTCCATTCACGGTGGACGTCGCCGTCCACGTGCTCAATTTGACGCTCAAGTCCCTTGCGTCTACCAATTTCGCCACTCGGGCAACAGTTTCAAACGATTTTACTTGCCATATAGACTTGAAGTACGCAGGGATGTTCAATCGCATCGAATGTCTCTGTCAGCTTGCAAACAGCTCGGAACGAGTTGGCCAGCGTACGCTCTAAAATTAGCTGCGTTGCTCAGGTGTTGGAACTGGCAGACAAGCAGGATTTAGGTTCCTGTGCCTTCGGGCGTGAGGGTTCGACTCCCTCCCTGGGCACCACATCGCGCTTACGCGGTTGTTCACATCGAGAAGTTGTGGACCAACGGAGCAAGAGCTGGAACATCTAGTGGATACTGGTAGCGGTGCAAACCAAGTGTCTTGACGGCATAGCGCCTCTTCAGATTGGCGACGAGGTGTTGCCACATACATGCCTTGTGCTATCTCGAGTTGGCGACCATGTCGATCAGCTACTAAACCCCGAAAACCAAGCCATTCAGAACTCCATAGCGAGTCGAAAGCGGGAATTCTCATCCGGTCGCCGTGCCGCGCACACTGCTCTCAGACAAATTGGTATTGAGGGCGTACCTATCGACCGAACTGGAAGGATGCCAAATTGGCCGAGCGGTATTGTGGGAAGTATCTCTCACTCTAACGCACTTGCAGTGGCAACTATTGGGCCCGACGACGAATACGTAGGTATAGGAATCGACGTAATTCCAGTACTAGCCGTTTCGGAAAGTGTGGGAGGGCGTGTGCTGTTGGATGCGGAACGCCAATGGCTTTCTCAGATGGATTCCGGAACTTGGCGAACCGCACTTTACAGCGCAAAGGAGTCCATCTACAAAGCTGTCAATCCCATCGTAGGTGAATTTCTTGCATTCGATGACGTCGAATTGCGGGTTTCGCTTGAGTCCCTAGAGTTTTCCGCCAACACTACACGAGCTCGCGAATCTAGCAATACCGTTAAGCGCGGGAAAGGCTACTTTCACCGAATTGAAGGTCATTGGCTGACGATTTTCGCTGTGAGCCGCACGGAAGATTCGAAAGAGTCGTGACCCGTGCAATCGGCTCAATACACGCCAACAACCTAGTCTCCCTGCACGTTGATCGAATCGCATACGTATAAAGCTGGGGCTATCATGTTTTGCAAGTGTTCACCATTCGTTCTACCCCGGCGAGATGATCGCTGAGGCATCACAACTCACTCCTGCGTGAGCAGTTGACCCTGTTTTAAAAAGACTTCTGCAGCGGCTGCACGTGAAACCGCAACCACTCAATATCGAGCAAACGCTATGAAACAAACCAAAAGGCAATTTCATCTAGCTTTAGGCTTAACAGGACACAAGAGTCAGACATTGATCTTGGCTCCCGCATTGTTTGCGTTGTACGTAGGGAGCAATGTACACGCTTCAGAGGACTATCTCATCGTCGATGGCGCGACATCTACCACCACCTCATTGCATCAACAACTACCCGACGTACTCTTTCAACCTGATCAGGCTTCAGCGTACAAGTTAGAACTACCCGATTTAGCACCATCCGAAGAATTGAAAATGCGACCGGAGCGACGTAGCGGTCCTCAAAAGATTGGAGCACATCGAGAAATCCCGCTGAATGCACAGGGTGACCTCATCGAAGAAATGCGCTGGACTTCGTTTGAGTCAGGTGTTGTTGCCTACGCGACAATTCGGTCGCCTGGGGCGAAATCAATCAGGGTGGAAATGGAACTGAACCTTCCGCCTAATGCAATGATCCTGTTCTTCGAGATTGACGAAGACGGAGACCGCACCGGATTTGACGCCATCAAATCCAAGAGAACGGAAATTTCAGAGAAGTATTTTTGGTCGCCGCCAGCAAGAGGGGAAGTGATTGGAATCGAAGTCCGATTGGACTCGAGGAAAGATGTCCGGAGTTCAAAAATTTCACTGTTGCGTCTGGCCCATCGCACCAGAGCAGCTGTTGAAGGAGACATCCCAGCTTATGAATTGGAGTGCACAAATCACACGGACTCTCAATGTGCTGTCGATGATGGAGATCTGGACGAGAGTTCAGCAAAGTCTACTGTCAAGTTGGAATTTGAAGACGGAGAGTACACGTATGTTTGCTCGGGAATGCTGATGAACGTTGAAGATGGCGAAGGAATATTCAAACCTTACATTCTGACTGCCGCCCATTGCATAGCTGATGATGCCGCGGCGAGTTCCGTTGTTGTGCACTGGTTTTACCGCAAGGGGTTGTGCGGTGGCAATTCCACGGACGTGGACTACACAGTAACGTACGGTGGCGCAGACCTCCTTCAGACAAGATCTCGCGAAGACATGACGTTGTTGGAGCTCAATCGCAGCGCACCAGACGGTGCTCGGTATGCGGGGTGGTGGACCTCAAATGTTTCCTACGGAGTACATGTGCACGGAGCTCACCATCCTGGAGGTGAGCACAAAAAGTACTTTCAGGGGTCGTCATTGGGTAGCGACACGATTGAAGTTTGCGACTCTGAAGATGAAACCGATTGCTTCACACTAACCGATGGCATTGCCGTACGGTTCGCCGCAGGTGCCCCTGAAGGAGGGAGCAGTGGAGCTGGAATGTGGCAGGTTCATCCCGAAGACGGAGAAGCCCGTCTGGTAGGAATTCTTTCAGCGTCGGACCAGGAGTGCAACAGACCCTACGTATGGTTTGGAAGACTGCAGAACTTCTACCCATTCATCGAAGAGTGGTTTGATCCGGAGATTGATGACACGCAAGACGATCACGGCAACACAACCGCGACAGCAACTCTCGTGACCATTGGAAGTGTGATCGAGGGGGAGATCGACGACAGCGATGACATCGACATGTTTGAGATTAGCATCTCCCAATCCGGGGAGCTGAAGGTGCACACTCAAGGTTCGCTTGACACCGTGGGTTGGATACTCGGGGAAGATGGCAATGAAATTGCCACAGACGACGACAGTGGCATTGGGCTCAACTTCTCGATGTCGGTCGAGGTCGATGCGGGAACCTACTTTGTAAAGATTGAAAGCTATGGCAGCAACACTGGCGAGTATGAACTGCACACCGAATTCGTTGCTGGCGACGATCATGGAAACGACGCAGCCACTGCTACAACGATATCTTGCTCCGCCAATTCGTGGAATTTAGATACGCCAGGAGTCATAGATGTTGAAAGTGACGTTGATGTGTTTGAGCTGGAATTGCTGCGTTCTTCCGTGGTAACGATGTATACCGAGGGAGAGACCGACACGATTGGCGAGTTGAAGAATGATCAAGACTCCTCCCTAGAACGCAACGACGACCGTTCTGAAACTGACGCAAACTTCCGAATTACACGTGAGCTCTCTAAAGGCACCTATTACCTATACATTGAAGGACGTGCAACAGACCCTTCCAAGTATCGGCTAAATGTCGAGGTAGCGGTTGACTAGCCGCAATTGCTGGCTTGGTTCGATCGAGAGGTCTTTAGACTAAGGTAGTAGATGCGACCTCGAGGGTCGTGCAGATAGTAGTCATATGCACCATCCACAATCACAAGCGGTGGCTCACGATTAAGCAAGTTCTTTGCACCTAGAGAAATCTGCAGCGGCATGTCGAAACGGAACCACTCCGTAGTGCACCATCGAAATTGCGCGTCTACCGTGGTCATCGCTTTGATGTTTGGTGCATACCCCAAGTAAGCGCCAAGAAACGCAGTCTGGGTAGCTTCGTCTTTATAGCTTCCGATCGAATTGACGCTAATCCTTCCTCCGGCGTTTGCACGCGACCAGTCCAAAGCCGCTTGAAGGCGAAGTTTCGGCATAGGCCGCGCGATGGCATTCGACGCGTTTCGCTTGCCAATGCCATTGATGACCATTCCGGACTGGAGAGTCAGCTTATACTCAAGAAACCGGGTTACTGAGGAAGAGAGAGTGAAGTCGCCAACATCCGCAACGCTGAACGAATGGGTAGCGGATGCGTCAAGCCCACTTGTGACAAGCCTGTTCGCATTCAAATAACTTGGTTCGGTTCGCACCAAGTAGCCATCTGCTCTTCGGATTACTTTGTTTGGCAATCCCTCTCCGATGCTAAAGACCGACTCGACTCCATCACCGTCGTGGTCCCAGACACCGCAAAGAGGTCCAGTCGCTGCATCGCCGTTGACGCCATCAGGACAGCGCAGCGCGTTATCGCGATCGATGAGTGCTTGATGGCCTTCTCGAATTACCAGTTCGTTGTAGTCGTAGTGATACCAGTCCACAGTTGCTTCGAATCCGTCTATGGCATGAGGATTCCACGTCAATCCGACACTTAGCGTCCGTGCCGTCTCGGGAGTTATGTCGGGGTTGCCTCGTGCCTGAGAAGCCCTGTAAGCAAGCGATGCGGCGTTGGAAAACGGATCGCTAGAGTTCTGAAATAGAGTTCGACTGCCTCCTGTCTGCAACAGCGATCCGATCTTGAAGGAAGTTCCCGCGCTTAGCCGTAGTGAGACTTCTTCAGTGAGGGAAACCAGCAGCGAGAGCTTGGGATCCAACGAAACTGCATCAGGGTCTCGAATTTGCTCTCTGCGGAGTGCTGCGTACAGGTTGGTTCGTCGAGACAGTGGGACGTGTAGTTCCGTGAAAAGAGACCAACTCTGGGTGTCATTTGTCCAATCGGTATCCCCACTAAGGAAAGCGAACCCAAACACGTTGGAAATATCGTCGTAGTCAGTCTCGGCAGAAGTTCGACGAAATTGCGATCCAATCGCCAGACCAACTGGCAATCCTCTCAAAGTAGCGACGTCCGCATAGGCGAGAAAATCCAATACGAAATGGCTCAATTTGCGATCGGACCGATAGATTCCATGCATCCACTGGAGCAATTCAGGCGGATTCTGATAGAGACGGGCTGCATCCGAAACCGTCAACTGAGGATCCGGCGCCCAGGAACTTCCGGATGGACTCCACTTCTCTCCGGTTGAAGGATCGAAGACACTCGTCTGGAAACTGTTGTAGTAGAAGCAATTGCCGGTGCCCAGATTTCCTGAACCCGGCGAGCCTGTCGCGGAATTGCAATCTGGGCCGCCAAAGCCTTCAAATGCCAAGTTCACTCGATCCGTAATCGAATCAGTGGGAAGGTGCGTTGTGATCTTTCTTGATGCCGACGCAATGCTTATGTCAATTTCCCAAGACCGCTCAAGCCACGTCCAATTCGATTTGAGCCCTGCAAGAACATCGAAGCCGCTTCGCAAGTACTTGTCCCGCGTATTCAATGGCCGACTTTCAAATGTCGACGCAGAGGTACCACCTATGACCCGCTGAAGCGCTTGGTAGGGCACAGGTTCAAACCCTCGCCGTGCAGCATCGAGTTGCAGTCCCAGATTGTGAGAGGGAACAACTACATATCTAACGTCAGGGTAGTAGGAGTTTCCACCTTGTGAAGAAGAACTGAAGAGCGCCATCGAGGCATAGAGTGTCGTTCCACCATCCAGTGTGTGCTCAACTGTAGAACTCAATTGGTATTGAGACTCCCCTCGAACCATGGAAAAGAAGGTGGAGTAGTCGTATACGCAGATGTGGGCGAAATTTGGATGCAATCCAAGCGTTCCCATCCCTGCATCTCGTTCAGCCACCTTGTCACATTCGGGGTCCGGCAGACTGCCTTGAAATTGAGCTACATCCGGTCCGCCATTGGGCCACCAGTAGTTCGCGTCTACCGCCTGCGGTCCCGCCTCGCCCACCAAAGGCACGTATCTCCCAGGTTGACCGAAACTTGAAAGTCCAGAAAGCCCGAAGCGATCGAAGCGATCTGTGTAGGTAAGTTCGCGGCGATTCAGCAAACTTGCTGCTAGCGTGAATTGTGTATTTGCGTTGCCCCTGCCGTAGAGCACGTCAACGGTGGTGTCCATTTGCTCGCCGGACTCGTGATCCTGGGAAACATAAAGTCGCGTCTCAAATCCACGAAAGTCGGAGCGAGTAATCACATTGACCACTCCGGCGACAGCATCCGATCCATAGATTGCGGAATTGCCGTCCTTCAAAAGATCAATGCGTTCGATGGCGATATTGGGAACTAGCGTTTGAACGTCCACATACGATCCTCCATTCTGATTGAACTGCGAGGGGATCACGCGCTTGCCATTAAGAAGCACGAGCGTTGCGCCGTTGCCTAGGTTTCTTACGTTGATGCTGGCGTGGCCATATGATCCATTATCGCCAACCCAGTTGCTAGAGGAAAGCCCCAGCGAGCTCATGTTTGAGCTTAAGTCGCGAAGAATGTCTTTGAAGTCCGCGGGCGCGATGCCCTGCAGCTCATCGGACGTGAGCGTAGTCAGTGGGACCGCTGCTGGATGAATTCCTGTTGGGATGAGGGTGCCAGTCACCACGATTTCTTCAATATCTGAGTCCGCGACGCCGCGGGACTGTTCGTTTTCTGCCGCTTCCTCCGGGAGCGTAATAGAAGGGCTCGCGCAGATTGGGCCCGCACAGATAAGCAAAAGGCAGAATCGGAAATGTAGTATGGGTTTCATGCGGAACTCAATCTCTCAATGGAGTTGGATCCGGTTAGTAAATGGCCGCTGGTTCGGACACGAACGAAACTAACGGTTCGGACCACGTTGCATGGGAATTGGTTGCCATCGCTCCAGCGACGTTTTCGGCAAGACCGTGGGGTTGACGCAACTCATGGGCCATTTCCCTCTTAAGACAAGAGACACTTCGCGGCCAACGCGCCGGCGAGCGGTGGGACGCATCCGTGTCGTGGCTGACGCCACATGCGGTGTCACAATTACGTTTGTCATGCTGAGCAAGGGATTTTGGGGGTTGGGAGGTTCGGTCTCCAGAACATCCAATCCCGCGGACTGAACCTTTCCGTTGTTCAGTGCATCAATAAGGGCAGATTCCTTGATTATTGGTCCGCGTGCGGTGTTAACAATTACGACACCTTCCTTCATGCGGTCAAACGCATCTGCATTGAGCATGTGCTCAGTCTCCTCATTGTGAGGCGAGTGAACGCTGATATAGTCAGAACGTTCCAGAAGTTCTCCCCAGGCAACTGGTTCGACATCGAACTCGCCCATGGTGAGTTCGCTGACATAGGGATCGTAGGCAATGACGTTCAGGCCGAAAGCCTTGGCGCGCGTGGCTGTGCAACGAGCAACGTTGCCGAACGAGACCAGACCGAGCGTCCTACCCATCAGTCTGGGCACACGGTTGAGAATGGGACGACCTCGGTACCACTCTTGAGTCGAGGCGAGAATGTCCATTTCCTTGGTCTTTCGAACTGCATTGAGCAGCAGCATCATTGCGTGATCGGCTACTTCCTCAATGAACACGTCGGGAGTATTGGTGACAACGATTCCCGCCTTAGTTGCAGCTTCCACATCCACCATATCGACTCCAACGCTGCCCAGTCCGATGACTACGCACTTGTCAAGACGTCCGATAATGTCCTCGTTGATGTGGATACCCCACGAAGTAATCACTGCGTCGGCTTCCCTGGCACCCTCGGCAAAAGCTTCCGGCGAGGGGCTTGCGACCTCAACAATGTCTGCTACAGGTCCGAGAGCCTCCAGTTCCAGTGAATATTTCTTCTCAAGATCGACTACCTCGGCTATTCGAGGCAATTGCATCGCAACGATTTTCTTAGTCATTTGATCCATCGGCCTGCTGTTTCAATGTTCTAAGCACTTCCTCTCGAATCTGCCTCTTGTAGATTTTCTCCGAGGCCGTCCGTGGAAGCCGCTTCGTTCCTATCCAAATGCGCTCGGGAACCTGAAACCTAGCGAGATGCTCATGTGCGAACTCTTGCAGTTCTGATTCGCTAAGCTTGGAGTCGGAGTTGGTGCAAACCATGGCGCCAACCGTCTCGCCGAGCCGTTCGTCAGGAATGCCAAAGACCGAGCATTCTAGAACATCAGGATGCTCGTAGAGCACCGCTTCAACTTCCTGGCAGCCAATGTTTTCGCCGCCTCGAATGACAATGTCCTTCTTTCGGTCGGTAATGTATACATAACCGTCCTCATCAAGGTGACCAATGTCGCCAGTGAGCACCCAGCCGTCGCTCAATGTTTCAGCTGTAGCTTCGGATTGGTTCCAGTACTCCTGAAAATTCATAATCCCCCAGATGCACAACTCGCCTGTCTCCCCCGGTCCGAGATCCTCGCCGTTGTCGCCGATTGCCTTGACTCTCACTATGGGTGGGATGGCACGACCGCAGCTACGAGGCCTTTCTCTGAAGGGTTCTCCCCCAATGCTGGTTGCCAAACCTTGAGTCTCGGTCATGCCCCAACCGGTTCCTTGTCCCCCTTTTGCGAGCTTTCTGTCAATCTGCCTAGCCTGTTCCGGAGCCATTGGCGCACCGCCGCCTCCGGCACTTTGCAGACTGGTGAGATCGTACTTCTTCAGATTTGGAGATTGGGCAAGCTCCCATGCCATGGTTGGAACGCCGTTGAAGGAAGTGATTTGCTCCTCTTGGATAATCCGCAGTGCTTCTTCGACATCCCATTTGTACATGCCCACTAGTTTTCGACCGCTTCGAAACGACGTTAGCATTTGGACCGTCAGCCCAGTTACGTGAAAAAGCGGCACGCTGAGAATGCTTGAAGGGATTGGAGGATTGGGCTGTGGGGGTTCGGTGGTGCGTTGCGAATTCTCGTTAGCTGCCAATTGCAGCTCTTCAGCGTGTTCCGCTAGCTCTCGTAGACGACGGAGTTGCATGGCCCTCCAACCAATTGCCCCACCTGCTTCCCAACCGAGTAGCGCGTTTGTAATCGCAAGATGCGTTGACAAGACTCCTTTTGGATGGGCTGTGGAGCCCGACGTGTAGAGCAGTGTTGCCGATTGGTCGGGAGCAACATCTACTTCAGGCATAGACGTTGACGCTCCTTGAACCCAACTCTCCCAAGTCGTGGATCGCGGTTGTAGACTTGTACGCACGGTGATTACATACAGCCCCAATGCGTCGATATGGTCGCGGATTTGGTCGTAGCGCTGCTGGTCGACGATCAGTGTCTTTAGTCCACTGTCTCTGATGCCGTAGACCATCTCTTCGTCGGACCACCACGCGTTCATAGCCACAGCCACACAGCCGATGGATGTAATGCCCATGAATGCCCAAATCCATTCGGGATAGTTGCGGAACGATATTCCTATTCGGTCACCTGGAACACATCCCTGTTCTCGGAGCCTATTGGCAACTTGAGCCGCAAGATTCCAAGCGGATTCGTAGGTGTAGCGTTCCTTTTCATACACGTAGAACTCACGATCTCCGTGATTGAGCGCGGAACGATAGAGTTCGCAAAGATTTCTTGGAGCGTTCACAAACCCCAGGTATTCGACATTGCCAACCCAGACAGTTTCAGTCTCGTAGGGTTGTCCCTTTGCGGTTATTTCACGTATTGCCGTCTGGTAGTCGTTGGACTGCATGAATTCCCTCGCTTGGGCATTTTACAAATCGGCTACACCCCTACAGCATTCCTCTATGGTGTTGAGTCGAATTGTTAGTCCAATTGTCTTGGCGGATTTCTGTTCAATTTGCCTTGCTAAAATCCGCGGAATCGAAAGCATCTCGCATGGATGAGGTTAGCTGGCAATGAGAGAGAACGTCGCATTAACCAAATGGCGCAATGGAGAAAAGACTGTTGGAGGCTGGCTGAGCATTGGCAATGCCTATAGCGCAGAATTGATGTCCAGCTTGGGATTCGACTACCTATGCGTGGATCTTCAACATGGCATGCTAAGTTTCGACGACCTCAAATACATGCTGCCGGCGATTTCGAACTACCCCACTGTGCCGTTGGTTCGAGTGTCTTGGAACGACCCTCCAGAAATAATGAAAGCGCTTGATGCAGGCGCGTTAGGAGTAATCGTACCCATGGTGAACAATCGGGAAGAAGCAGCAATTGCGGTTTCAGCCTGCCGTTATCCACCCGACGGCTCTCGATCATTCGGTCCGATTCGCGCATCCATGTATGGTGGACGAGGCTATTCACGAGAAGCCAATGACCAAATCGCGTGCATTGCTATGGTCGAAACCGCGGAGGGTCTTCGAAACCTAGATGAAATCGCGTCGACTCCTGGACTGGATGCCATTTACATCGGGCCGAGCGATCTCGGCTATGCACTAGGTCTAGGACCTATGGCCATGAACGAAGAGTTGCATAAGACTACGGTCGAGAAAATTCTGGAAGCCTGCCGCCAACACGGTACTGCAGTCGGAATACACACCGGCAGCCTGAGCCAAACGCAGTTTCATCTTGCACAAGGGTTCAATTTCGTAACGCTGGGCACCGACAGCGCATTCATGGCACGTACTGCAGGTTTGGAACTTGCTGCTGCCAAGGACTCCGCTAACGGCTAGAGAGTTCCTTGTCCTCGCACCCTCGATCTCTGCGAGCATTGAACGGCGATATTCGCCGACAAGAGCTACTGAAATTGAGACAGTTCGGAGTCTTTCTTGGATGAGGCGTCCCGCGCTAATGTTTAGTCATTTTCGTGTAAGTCGTAGACTCCGAGTTCCAAGGTTAATCGCTCAATCTGGTCTAGTACCCTAAGCCTGTTGGTTTCACTCCCATGAATAGTTAGATTCAGGCTTCTTATTGCATCTGCACAACTGCTGGATTCTTCCGAACTCAGATCGATAGACTCGGAGTATCTACTAATTCTAGAATCTGAACACATGCGTTTGACTAATCCCTTAAGGTCAACATCCCAACCAAGTTCCTCCATTGCTAATACTAATTCGATGCTGGATCGTAACCGAACCGTACGAGATTCAAACGAACTCACAGATCGATACCTATCCAATATCCACGAGTGATTCTCGGCATAGTAGTCGTGTATAGTGTCATTGCCATCGTAGTCAAAATTCATTAGGTAACTAAGCATAAATCCGTCGCTAACTGGCCATCCGCCTCCAAGCACAACGGCGATTCTCGCCAATGCAGCTCTAATGCCATAGCGGATCAAGTCGCTTTGGCGAACTGAGGATTTTGTGAGATTTTTGTATGCAGTGCTACCTGGCAACATTTCAAATTCAGACAAGTCGAATTGGGAACATCTCAAATTGAGCCAGCGAGCTTCAAGAATGTCAGTATGAATTGACTCTTCCAATAATTCGAACTCCACTGGATTAACATATTGAAAGTCTTCGATAAATTCCAGTTCGAACCGAAATCGCGACTTTCCTTCGTAGTCTTGAGAAGGCGTAGACCATACAGACTCGACGTCGCGAATGTTAGGGGAACTACAGGTCTTAAGAAATGCTAAATAGTCTTCAATCGCGTCTACATGACAAACTTCATTGAGATCCGGACGAACGATTTCATGATCCGCGTAACATTCTTCACGCTCAAGTGCGTCAAAAACCAAATCTCTTGATCGGATTGGATCTGTAAAAATACGATCGTAAGTGAGAGGACTGGGTTGAATAATGAATGTAAAAAAATGATTTGCCGAATAAATTTTCTGTAGAAAGAATTCGTCCATTACCGTGATACATTCGTTTGAAAGCTTGCCACTCACATCGGGACACGCTTGCATAATATCAATGGCTGTCAAGTCACTCTTTGCAGGAAATAACTCTACGTCGCGACTGTTTTCACCGAGTATGGAAGCGTTTCCTTCTGATTCTTCAATTTTTGCATCCAATGGACTTTTGGATTGACGTTCGTTTATAGAGTCATTGTTGTTCAAATGTAATAGAAACGCAATACCGATAGCGCAACAGATGAATATGGTTAATCCCACTATGATGTATATTGTGGTCTTAGTATTGGTTTTTCGTCTTCTCATTCAATAAGACAGGGTCAATAGGTGCAATTTTGTCCATTCAAGATTCATAAATAGATTGATCGAGCTTAAAGTAGGCGCTAATCGTCAAGAGACTGTGGAAAACTGCTTTATTTGTGTCTAGTATAACGGTTCTCTGCTGGAATGCGTCACGCAGGCAAACCACAAGAGCTCCTGTGTGTTGCGTTTACAGCGGTTAGCTGAAGCTTCTGGGTATGGAGTTCTGCGCATGAATGAATCTCGTTTCACGATGTTGTACGCCATGCTGTTGGTTGGAAGTGTGAATCGTCGTGCAGCGAACAACGCAGACTGTCACTAGAGTGTGGAACAAGCAATTCGGCAGCAGCAATGGCTTCATATATGGCTAACTAACGAGATTGGCGATGCGACAATGACTCTGCCGGCGATTCAATTGCTGCGACAGGTCAAGTCTGATAGCATTTAGCGTGTCTCGACACTACACGGATGTAACGAGAAATGCGTCGACGTACTAAGATCATTTGTACTGTTGGCCCGTCGTCGAATAATTGGGAAACAATGCGGACCATGCACGAAGCGGGCATGGACGTCGTACGCATAAACATGTCCCACTCGACTCACGATGAAGCTGCAAGGACCGTGGAATGGGTCCATGCGCTAAACCGCAAGCGGCACGATGAGATTCCCATTCTCGTTGATACCAGTGGGCCTGAAATACGCACAGGTGAACGTGTCGAACCGCTAAATCTCGTCCCTGGAACCAAAGTCATCCTTAGTGGCAATCCACGAAGCGACGAAACCTCTGAATTGGCTCACATAAACATCGGTTATGCCGACTTTGGCAAGTCCGTTCGAGTCGGCGACACGATTCGTTTGGACAATGGACTCATCAATCTAGACGTTCTTGAGCGAACTGGCTCTGGGTTGGTTTGCAGGGTGGCGGATGGCGGCGAGCTGGGCAGCAAGCGACACGTCAATTTGCCTGGAGTTCATGTTGACCTGCCGTCTATTTCATCAAAGGACCGCGACGATATCGCATTCGCAAAGGAGCACGATGTAAGTTTCATCGCGCAGTCGTTTGTCCGAAGCGCGGACGACGTGCTTGCTATGCGGGAAGTACTGGGCAATTCTCACCAATGGGTCAAAGTCATTGCCAAGATTGAAAATTACGAAGGCGTGGACCAGGCAGAATCTATAGCAAAAGCCGCCTTCGGAGTGATGGTTGCTCGAGGAGACTTGGGGATCGAGACGGACATCGCCAAGCTGCCCAGCCTTCAGCGCAGGCTTGTTGACACAACGTTGAGGCTAGGACGAAGGTGCATTTTGGCGACTCACCTTTTGGAGTCCATGGTGGAAAACCCCATTCCAACTCGAGCTGAAGCAATTGATGTCGCAAATGCAGTATATGAAGGGGTGGATGCCGTTTTGCTCTCTTCCGAGACCAGCATTGGAAAGCGTCCAACACTCGCAGTGGAGCAGTTGCGCAAAATAATAGAAGAGAGCGAGCGCTATCCGGGGTTGGATTTTTCGCAGGCGTTGGTTACCGACGACATCAAGCAGAATCTTGCGAAGTCCGCGTCCGAGCTGGCAGAGCACAGTGGTGCGGCCGGCATTGTTGTCATAACGCGTAGCGGTCTCATGGCAGACTTGGTGACAAATTGTGCACCGAGCAATGTTCCGATATTCGCCTTTAGCAATCTCAACCACACGCTGCGGAGGCTAATGCTGAACCGCGGCGTCTATCCCTATCGAACTTCGTTCAACAAAAATTCGGAAATGACCATCCAGTCTGCGTTTGAAGTCCTCCGCAAACGGGAAAACTTGCCTCCCGACGCAGTTCTAGTTGTCGTGAGCGACGTGCTGAGCAAGGGGGCAGTCGACTCAATTCAGATAAGGCATGCCGACCCTGCCTACGGGGCGACCATGCTGTAGAACATATGGATCGAAACTAGGCACATCATGCCGCCGAAAACTTTCTTCAAGCGATCCGCTGGAATTCTTTGTGCGAAATGAACGCCTAAAGGTGCGCAGATTGTGTTGGCAATGGCGATCGGAATGAGCGCGGGAAGGTAAATGTATCCAAGGGTATGCGGATGGTTGATATCGCTGCCATTTATGAAGTAGCCGGTAGCGCCAGCGAGGGCGACTCCTAGTCCGCAGGTGCTGGCAACGGCTGCTGCACGAACAATTGGCGTGTTGAAATAGAGTAGCGACGGGACGACGACATTTCCACCTCCAATGCCTACCAGTCCACTTACCAAGCCACCTGCTGAAGCTACTACAGCAGTGGATCCAGCTCGCGGCGAATTGTGTTTGGATGTGGGCAGCTTGTTGAGAAGCAAGACTGTCGCGACAAAGAGCAGAAAGCTGCCAATAATTGCTTTCAGCATTTGCACAGGTAGGAACTTTGCGATATAGCTAGACGCAAATGCACCGACCATCAGCATGGGCAGCCAAATTCTTACCATCGTCCAGTCGATGTTCTTTCGTTGGAACTGCGCGACTGCCGAGGAGCCCGTTGTGAATATGATGGAAGCCATGGAGGTGCCCGTTGCGAAGAGAACCATGGCGTTTGTGGACAAGGTGGGACTCGAAAATGTATTTGTGGTTTCAAAAATGAAAATCAGAGCCGGAACAACTACGACTCCCCCTCCCACTCCCAGTAGGCCACCAAGAAAACCCGCGGAAGCTCCGATCAGCAGGTAAGCAAATACCAGGAAAAAGTTGTCCAAGAGATTGCAGAGAGAAATGCGAGAAGTGAGAGTTTACTTGCAGTGCTAGTTCGACCCGGACATTTGCAGCCATTGCATGTAGCGATGAAACGGCTGTATTGTTTTCTGCTACTTGCGTGTCTCTGTTTCGCCCAAGTTCAATTGAACGCACGTACTGTCACTCGTGAAGTCGAAGATGACCAAGGAAATATCTACATAGGCGAATTGCGAGACAATGTGAAACATGGTTCGGGACGCATGGAATGGGTGGATGGCAGGATCTACGAAGGAGACTTCAAGGACGGATTGATTCACGGCGACGGCACAATGTCGTATCCGGGCGGCGAGACCTACACTGGTACCTTTGATCGGGAAGTTAGACACGGCTATGGCGAACTCATTCGCTCAAATGGGGACGTCTACATAGGGTCTTTCGTCAGGGGCCAGCTGACTGGAGAAGGATCCTACGAACACCACGAATCGGGTGACCGCTACGAGGGATTCTTTCGCAATGGCAAACGCCATGGACTTGGAGTTCTTGTGCAAGCCAGCGGCGAACGCTATGAGGGAGGATTCCTGGACGACGAGAAAAATGGCTATGGAATACTTCGGACTTCTGACGGTGCAGCGTTCCGAGGATTCTTTAGGGAGAACTTGCAGCATGGAGACGGTGTGCTGGCTACTCAAGGAAACGGACTGTGGTTCCAGACATGGGATGAGGGAAAACTCGTCGCCGAACGGCTGATAGAAGTCGTCGAGAACTGCCAATTGGAAGTCAACGGCAAGTCTTGGATGTTTGATGGTGAGCAGTGTATCGATGGGCTTGCGCATGGTCAGGGAAGTGCCGTAAGTTTGGATGGAGAAGCCTATATACCGAATGGAAAATTCGTACTCGGTCAATTAACCGTGGGTGCGGTTGTCCCTTTGGACTATTCGCTGAGTGATTGAATGAACATTCACGGCTACGAGGTACTCGAACTCCTATCTGAACGAGGAGCGACAAAGGTATTTCGCGCCAAAAACCTCCATACCCACACTCAAGTTGCATTGAAGGTGGCGGACGTCATCGACGCGGACACTCGAACACGAGCAGAAAACCTGCGTCAATGCGCTGACGCATTGCGAAGCAAGCCGCACCCCAATATCTGCACCGTGTTGGATGTGGGAAGTGGGAATGGCTATGTATATGTAGCCTACGAATGGCTGGAACCGCTCAACTTGCTCGACGGCCTTGTAGATGGACTGAGACTCTCTCAGATCAGACACATCTTCATCGGTCTTGCGCAAGCCATCAAACATTTGGAGAGCCTAAGCCTCGTCCATGGCGACATAAAGCCAAGCAATATTCTGCTCCGCGGCAAACAAGAACCCGTCCTGATCGACGTCTGTGGTGGACACTTTGGCGATGGGAATTTGAGCATTTCTACATTGACGCCAGGGTATTGCAGCCCCGAGGCAGAGCGCCGCAATCCTGTTGATGCCCGTACGGACGTCTATTCATTGGGTGTCGTGTTCTATCGGACTCTCGTGGGTGATGTTCCTTGGAAGGATGGAGCGGGAGTTGGGAGGACGGCAACTGAAGAAGATATCGTTCCCCACATCGCGGAAGAGTACGAGTCATTTCAGTCCGTATTGGAGGCAACGCTGGCGTATGATCGCGAGCAGCGCCAACTCGACCTAGAGGCCCTGCGAGCAGCATTCGACGACACTGGTCACGCGGCGCATCCTCCCTCGTTAGTCGTTCGTACCGACCTCGTCAGCTCGCATGAAATAGCGACCGTTTCGCACGGCACCGATCGTATGCGGGCAGCACGGACGGATCTGTCGTTGAGTGGAAGGCAACGATTTCTCTATAGCGCTGCTGCGCTTCTACTCCCTGTGATTGTAGTTTTCGGAGGCTGGTTCGCGTATGTGGAACGCAATCTCGTACAGGAGTTCTTTTCTGGTTTGGGCATCGTGGAGCATCCTGAATTCGAACAACGGTGGCGTACGGCGCAAGCACTAAGGTCCGACGCTAATCAGACTCTGAGCGCCATTACCGCGGCATACAGCCGAGTGTTGGAAGTTGCACCGGATCATCAAGGAGCAAACCAAGCGATAGACGACGTGCGTAGAGAGTGGAAGACTCAAATCGAAGATTACATCTCAAGTAACTCGATTCCATTGGCGCAAAGTCGGCTCGACGAATTGGTGCGTGTGTATCCTGCGGACGAAGCCATCGATGGCTATGTGCGAAGTTTGAACAGAATGCGACGAGCAGACAGACTGCTGCATGACACGCGTTCACTGCAGGAACAGAGCACTCTAGATGACCGCAGCGCGTTGACGGCGACAATCCAAGCATATAAGGAAATAGTTCGGCAGTTTCCTGGGTTTCCGCAGAGCGAGGAGGCTTTGAGTCGACTAAACAGCATGGCAAAAAGGTTGGCTGACTTGTCGAAAAGTGCCGTTGAACAGCAGGATTTTGCAAGAGCCGAGGAACTTATGAACTTCGCCCTAGATGCTGGTGAGGCTTCTGCTGACGTTCTTAGTGCCCAGGAAGAACTCATGGAAGCCCTGTCGCTCCAGGAGGAAATCGAAGACAACTTGCAGAGTGCAGTTCAGCGCCGAACTGAGCAGAAGTTGCTTTTGCCACCTGAAGACAATGCCTACTCGTTTTTTCGAAAGGTCTTGTCGCTGGACCCCGACAATCAGCTAGCTCAGGACGGATTGGACGAAGTCGAAGCCCAGATCAATTTAAAGGTTATCGACTTGCTCTTCGAACGGAATTTTGATCAAGTTGATGAACTCGTCAACGCTGCCCGATCTCAAGAAGTTGCCCCAGATCTGATAGATGAAATGGAAGCACTTCGCGAAGCAGAACTCATGCACATCGCCCTAGCCGAGGAACTCTTCGACGAAGCTGTCAATCTGTTTGGCTTGGGTTACATCACTAAGCCGGCGGAAGCCAATGCCCTGCAAAAGCTACGATTGGCGCGGCAGCAAGATCCTCAAAACTTGGATGTCAAGAGTCTAATTGGACGGTGTGCCGAAAGACTAGCCAAGGTGGCGCAGGATGCATACGAAGCCGGCGTAGTGGATGTTGCGCTGGAGTACTTGGACGCTGCCTTGAGCACGGGAAGCACTCAACCGGAGTGGGAGGACTGGAGGGCTACCTGGGCTCTAGAAGAAAGTCAAGTGAGAGATGACAGCGCAGCAATTCGAGCCGAACGCGGCACTGATCCTGTGGAGCACTTGGTCGGAGAGTGAGAGTGTTGCTGCGTCACCCCGGTTATTGAATCCTTTGTTGAACGGCTACGTACTGCCAAATGAGTGTAGATATTCCATTTGTTAGAGACCTTACGTTTGACTACGGCAAGGCTTCACACGTTAGTCCAGGAATTCGTAGAGTCATCGCGCGAAACCCCAGCCCGTTCACGTTCTACGGAACTGGTACGTACATCGTAGGACACGAAAACGTGGCGGTTATTGACCCTGGGCCACTCGACCGCGAACACGTAAAAGCGCTGCTTAGAGTTACACAGGGCGAGACAATCACCCACATCTTTGTGACCCACACTCATATGGACCACTCTCCTGCTTGCAGACTACTTAGAGAACAGTGCGATGCGCCGACCTATGGCTTCGGACCCCACGGATCTGGGCATGAGGATGACGGAGTGGTAGTGGAAGAGGGTGGCGACATGGAGTTCGTTCCCGATCATTTTGTTGTTGACACCGACGTCATCGAAGGCGATGGCTGGGCGATTCGCTGCCTATACACGCCCGGACATACTTCAAACCACATCTGCTACGCGTACCTTCAAGAAAACGCGTTGTTTTCGGGAGACCACGTAATGGGTTGGTCGACAAGCGTGGTTTCTCCGCCTGATGGCGACATGGAGCAATACATGGCAAGCTTGCGGAGACTACAGATAGAACCCTTTGAAACCTATTGGCCCACTCATGGACCTCCAATCCTTGATCCGCTTCCTCATGTAGAAGCTTTCATTGCTCATCGAATGGAACGGGAAGAGCAAATACACGATCTGCTGAAAAGCGGAGTACATACGATTGGAAAGATGGTGCCTTCCATGTATGCCGATGTAGACAAGAGACTTCATCCTGCGGCTGCGCGAAGCGTGTTTGCAGCCTTAAGCTATATGGTTAAACGCGGTGCGGTCGCGGTCGATGGTCCACTCCAAGAGGATTCCGTGTTTCACGTGGCCGAGGGCTAAGCTGTCTGGCGAGTGTCTGACTGTGGCGATTCGGAGTCAGCAACGAGCGGGAGTTCCACGGCGATGGCGACTCCGGAGCCATCAACCAGATTGATCGCTCGCACGCTTCCACCATGAAACTCGGCAATTACGCGAACTACATACAGTCCTAGACCAAAGTGCAGCTTGCTCTGCTGCGCTCGATGGCTCACAAGCGAGTTGAACACGCTGCCCCAGTTTCCTCTGAAAGCAGGTCCTCGATTGGCAACAATGATGCGAAGATGTCTTCTTCCACGCTCAAGCTGAACCTTGATCGGGCTGTCGGGTCTGTGGAAGTCAAGGGCGTTGTCTACGATCTTGTCGAGCATTTGCTCTATGTAGAAGTCGGAGACCCTGGCGAATGCCTTGCCTGGAGCACTGCGAAAAACAAACTGTACGTCCTTATGTGTCGACTGGAGATTGGCCACATATCCCTGAACGAGCTCGTGAAGATCAACGACATTCAATTCTTCGTTCGTTAGCGAATCTTCCAAGCTGGCCGCGTCGGAGAGGTTTTGAACAATGCTTCCGATACGCATAACACCACGACGAGCGCTCTGCAAGTAGCGCTCTTGCTCGTCGGGGTCAGTAGTATTCCGAAGGTTCTCCAGCGAAGTGCTTACCGTGTTCAGTGGATTGTTGATCTCATGCCTTAGCGTTCTCGGCATACGCTGAAGAAACTGCTGATGTTGGTTTAGCCGTTCCAGCATTCCGCCAATGGATCGCGCCAGGTCGCCAATTTCATCACCAGCGTTGATTTCGGCACTGATAGAACTGGAAGTTAGGCGGCCGTGTTCGTCGATGGCTCGAGATGCGGCGCGGCGCAACTTCCGAATTCGGTATGCGAGACGAATTGAGTAGCCCAGTGCTACAACAATGACCACTACGAAGGCAAGAAGCGTAATTAGCAGTATTTGCCCAAAGGCGGTTTGCTGAAATGCAAGTATGTCCTCGATGTCCTGCTCCACAACAACGGCGCCAAGGATTTCACCTTGAACCACGACGGGGTGTGCTGCAAGAATTGAAGGCGCGCCGGACATAGAAATTCGCCGAACGGCGTGCGGTTCGCCTGCTAGCGCAGATTCAATGGCTTCCTGCTCAAGTTGCTCTGACTCGCCGATCGTTGGTTCATTGAATTGCTCCCCAAGGAACACTCTGTGAAGCAGCGGCCTAAGCGCGTGAAAGACTCTATTCCGATCTCGTCTTTGTACTTGCGATTGAGTGGAATCTACGCTGCCATCTTCAATTTCCCCGCGAGTGCGGCGCTGGTTGTCCACAACGAGTATTCGCGTATCGACATAGCCAAGGCTCTGAATCACATCCATAGTTCGCGCGGACCGGAAGACGACCAAGTAAAAGCTATCCGTTTCCGAATCAGGTTGAGCTTCCACGACCTGTTGGACCGCTCGGCTTTCCCTGTCGTCGACGTCAACAAACGCAATCGAAAAGTCTCGATTCATGCCCATTAGCGACAACGGAAATTCAAACTCGACTACTATTCCTTCGTCTGTTTCCTTGAGGAATCCGCCGACTTCGCCCAGAGGACTACCAAACTGGCTGGCGTCGTCGTCCAAGCGAAACGATGTTGCTTCGCCTGGACTTGAGAACGTCAATGCGACCTGTTCTGCGTCGCCGTTGGTATTTTTGTACGAGATCCGCACATGGTCGGCGGTGTTGATGTCTATGTTTCCTGGATCTCTGTAGACGTGCTCTAAGTCGCTGATTTGGAGAAAGCCGTAGAGAGTGTTGACCATTTCTCCAAGTGCAAGTTGGAAGGATCCATCCCCCGTTCCAAAATTGTGCGAAATCCTATCTAGATTCTGGCCCCAATCCACGGATTCACCATCTACGTTGATTACTCCGTCTAGAGGTTGCGCAAAGAGGTGTTCGTAGTCCTCGATTTGGACAGGTAGATCGTTGAACAAGTCACGATTGCTGAGTTGGATTGCAACTGTGCTGGCAATCTGGCGCTGAGTGTTTTCTTGTCCCTGTACAAGCAGTCGTTCCATCTCCACGAGCTGCACATATCCCAACCAAGGCACCACAAGCAGGACCACTGCGAACAGCAGTAACAGCTTGACCTGCAGCTTGGGACCGCGCAGCTTGGTGAAGAACTTCTTCACTGCGTCTTATGCATTCCACCGATAGCCGAATCCATACTCGCTCTTGATTGCGGAAAAGCTTGTATCCACGCTCTCGAACTTTTTGCGAATGTTTCGTATGTGCGTGTTTATGGTGTTGTTGGTTACGAAGTTTTGGCTTGTCGTCTCCATTAGCGATTCGTAGCTGACGGCGTAGCCAGGTTGCCGTACAAGCTTGGCTAGCATTTTGAATTCGGTTCCTGATAGGTCGATACGCTTGCCCTGCCACGAAACTAGCAACGCGTCTTGATCCAATCTAAGTTCGCCAACGTCCATAGTTCGGGTACGAGCACCCTCGTCGGTACTTGACCTCACTTGTTCGATTCGAAGCAGCGAGGCTATGCGCTCTGTTAGGTAGTCGAGCGATATTGGTTTGGGCAAGTAGTCCCAAGCACCGAGTCTCAATCCAGAAATTTTGTCGATTTCGTCGATTCGTTCTGTGAGAAAAATAACTGGTAAGTCGGGCGATCGTGCGAGCAGGTCTCGGCACAGCTCGAAACCAGCATCCATTTCCTCGCCCAAAATTATGTCGAGCACAGCCAAATCTGGTAGGGACCTGCCGAATCCCGCCAAGGCTGATTGGCGGTCAGCAAACGCTACGACCTCGTAGCCGCGCTTGCGGATGGCGTCCTTGTAGTTTGCTCTTTGATCCGGATCGTCTTCAACAACGGCAATTCGTTTAGGCATTGTGATTCCCTCCGTGGAGTCCGTAAGAATAATCTAGGTGTCGTGAATTGAAGTGCAAGAATCTGCTGGATGCGATTGCTGACGTGCCATTGACAAGCAATTGCTCATACTTCTCTAGCCACGCGCCGATTTTCCCTAGGTAAATTCGAGACAACCAGCTAGTTGCACAAAGTTTGCCAATCTGAACAGCTGTTCGTATGTTTTTGCCAAACATTCCATTTTCTTCCATTTTTTTCGCATTAAGTCTCGCGTAGCCATATGTAAAAAAGACAATATGAAGTGCTTCATCCCTTTTGATGAGAGAATTCTCGATGGAATGGGGGATCAGACCGCTCCATCGACACTCGTGCCCTACGAGTATGACTATTGCTGTTGGCGTGTGTTCCGTGAAGAGAGCGGCACCGAGAACCAAGTGCAAGCCCCCGGTCGCGACGTTCTTCAAACGGATTGGACCAATCATGGCTCCGAAACTTGATTGGAGGGTCGGGCTCCTTCACGGCTAGTCAAATGCTAACCATTGGCTAGCTAATGGTTAGTTAACATCGCATCGCAAGTCGTTCATTTCAATTGGCGTGCCTGGATTGTGGCGACACGGGTGAGACCGTGCTGAGTTTGGAGATTTTTGATTTTGAAAATCATTTCCATTGTTGGTCCCGAATCGACTGGAAAGACGACACTCGCGCGAGATATGGCTCGTTGCCTAGGAGGAGTATGGTTACCTGAATATGCTCGCGAATTCTTGGAAACGCCGGACTACGATGCTCACGACTTGAAGGCGATAACAATGGAGCAGTGGGAGAGAGAACGATCCGTACTGTTGGCTTGTCCGCGCGTCACTATTTTCGACACTGATCTTGTAGTCATAAAGATTTGGTGGAACGAGAGATTTGGCTGTGTTCCAGAATTTGTCGATGAACGCTTAGCCAACCAACGGAATCGTCAATATCTCCTAACAGCTCCTGATCTTGAATGGGAATACGACCCACTGCGAGAGTCTCGAGACGACCGGGACCGGCTGTTGGAGGTGTACAAGGAGACATTGAGAAGTTTGGGTTTCGAATTCACTGTGATTAGCGGACAGGGATCATCGCGACTTTCAAAAGCCATTGCAGCGGTTCGATAACGCTCCAATGACCCTATAGCGTCCTAAGGCGATGGAATTCAGCCCGGGCCATGCGAGCTTGCGCCCGGATTTCAGGTCGATCATTTCCAATTGCGGATTGAGCAAGAGCCCACGAGTGTTCCCTCGCTTGAAACACGAGACGGGTCAGCAGCAGGAACTCCGCGTCGTAGTCCTCGCCACAGTACTCTCTAGCACAAAGCTCGGTCTCAGAATCGGAGTAGTTGAGTCCATGGCAAAGGTTTACAAGGTCAAAGAGGGGATCGTTGTCTCCCGCGAATTCCCAATCAAGGGTCACGCAGGTGGAACGATCGGCTCTTACCACGTTGTAGGGATTAAGGTCGTTGTGACATCCACATGGATGGCGTGGCCTCCAGGACGCGGTGAGCAAGAATTGCGAGAGTTCGTTTTGTACGTCGGAGACCGAAAAATGACCAAGCGAAACAGCAACGGGATCGTGTGTTCTTATTCCTTGGGGAATATTTCGGTGCAAATGTTGGAGGTAGCTGACGCTCTCATCAATTTCGAATGGTTTGGTTGCCAGCAGTGGACCCTCAACGAATTCTGTAATCATATTGCCCGTCGACTCGTCATAGTTGATAAGCCGAGGGGCTGTGGGTAGCTCCAAGTACGCTTGTTCGGCATCGACAGAATCAGGAAGGAAACGACAAATTCTCAAAATGTATGCGTAAGCGCCCACTCGAATTCGATAGTTGTCATTGCTATAGCCTCCCGGTAGGTAGTCTATTTCTGTAACCCTGGCGTGAGCAGGTAGCAAGTCAGCCACTACACCCAGAATCTCATCCAAATCATGTTTCATTAGGTATGGCGGTACATTCAGCAGGTACAGACGTCGGAGAAACGTTAGGAAATTCTACGCCGTCGCTTGGTGAGGATGGAATGGCCCGTAGTGTCGCACTCTTCGTGCGTGCACTACGAAACGCTGGCTTAGCGGTATCTCCTGCAGAGACCCTGGATGCGATTGCAATCTTGTCCCATATAGGAATGAGCGACCCTAACAAGTTCAGGGATGCGTTAGCTCTGTCATTGGCAAAGACATGCCAGGAAAAAGAATCTTTCTACGCAACGTTTGAACGATTCTTCGGTTCATTTGCCTTCCGCCAAGCGCCTAAGCGAACTCTAGTCTCAAGAAGTGACGCAGCTGAACTCATTGGATCAATGCGTTCGGGCGTGTCAGCGCAGTTGCTCAACGAGCTAATCGATCCCGTACTTTCGGGCAAACGCGATTTGTTATCACTAAAGGTACAACGAGCCGCCAACGAAAATAGAGTCCACCAAATCGCCTCGCTACGGGAAAAGCGCGAATACATTGAGCGACTCTCGGATTACTTGGGATTGAACGAACTCACCAACTTCATTCGTGGTGGTACAGCCAGGTCAGAAGTGCGCCATTTGCACACATACTTGCGAGATGAACTCGCAGAATACATGGACGTTCAATACAAAAACCACGTGGACGCGACAGGAAAGAAAGTCATACTCGATGCGGCTTTGAAAAGCCAGCTGAGACACATTCCGTTCGAATACCACGAGGCCATCCGAAACGTCATTCGGAAGCTTGCGGACCGCCTAGTTCGAAGCCACAGAAAGAAACAATCCAACGCGGCACGAGGGCAGCTGGATATAAAGCGCACACTTAGACGCAATCTAGCTTACGAAGGTAGCCTTTTTGACTTGAAATGGCGCAAAAGCAAGAGAAAAGTAGCCACAGTTTTCGTCCTTTGCGATGTGAGCGGCTCGGTGTCCCAGATTGCTCGATTTCTGCTCCTCTTCCTGTATGAACTCGTTGACGTTTTGCCACGTATAAGGGCATTTGCCTTTTCCAGCGATATTGGCGAGGTAACTCAGGTGTTCAGCAAGCAACCCTCGGAGATGGCAATTGAAGAGACGCTGTTTCAGTGGGGTAAGGGGAACACAGACTACGGTAGAGTGTTGAGGGGATTTCGACGCATGTGCAGCAACGAACTTGGTCCGAGATCCACGTTGATTGTGTTCGGCGATGCTCGCAGCAATTTCTACGATCCTGGACTGTCCACATTCCGGGAGTTGGCCAACAGGGTCAAGCAAGTCTATTGGCTGAATCCGGAAGAGCGACAGCAATGGAGCGACGGAGACTCTGAAATGGGCAAATTTGCCCCATATTGCACTCGCGTTGATTTGTGCCGGAAGCTCTCAGACATCGAACGTTTTGCCGACCGGTTGCTGACAAACTCTAGATGAGACGTTGCAAGTACGACTCAGCAATTCCCGGTCTAGGCTCGACTAGCCAGAGAGTTCAGTGAGCAATCAGTTGATGCCGACAACAAAGCTCAGAGTTGGCCCGATTTCTTTGTGAATTGCCAAAGTAGCTATCGAATCGAGAGGAGTCGGTTCTCGATTGACTATTACCAATGGAATGTCTAGCTGAACTGCTAGTTCGGGAAATCCCGCGGCGGGATACACGACAAGCGATGATCCCACTACGACAAATAGATCACATTCGATGGTAGCCGCTTGTGCACGATTCATCGCATCTGGTGGCATCGATTGCCCAAACGAGATGGTCGCGGTCTTGATGATTCCTCCGCACTTTCGGCAGGGCTCGATAAGTTCCAGCTTCTTGAATTGGGAATGTAGTTCGGCTAACTCATAACGTGTTTCGCAACTCAAGCATTTGGCATAGCCAGCATTACCGTGCAGTTCTATGACCTGTTCGTCGGGGATTCCCGACTTTTGGTGGAGGTTGTCGACGTTTTGAGTGATTACCGTGGAAGCCTTGCCGTGGCGAATTAATTGGCTGATGGCCTGATGTCCTAGATTTGGCTTTGCTGCAAGCATGCCGTCGTTTCCTTTGAACTTCCGTCGCCACGATTCCGTACGGACTTTCTCCGATGCAACGAAATCCTGAAACTCGATGGGCTTGATCTTCGTCCAGATACCGGTTCCTGGACTGCGAAAGTCTGGAATGCCCGACTCAGTGGAGATTCCGGCCCCCGTAAAGAAAACGATGCGACTAGATTGGTCGATGAGTTCGATGAATCGATCTATTGCGTCGTCGTATTCCATGCCTTCTGTAATTTCTCAATACGGTGCGAACATGCGCAGTCGTGGATCAACGATTACTTGTAGCTATGAAATCGATGGCACGCAGCAGCTTCGGTTGATTGAGGACCTTCAAAACTCTCTCGGCGAGCTCGTGAGGCGTCGCTTTACTTGTATCAACCTCTATGTCGTACCTCATCCCAGAGTGTACTTGCTGCAATGTTGTTCTTGCAGTACCTGGAAAGCGTCCCTCTCGCTGTCCTTCCCGACGTTCCATTTCCTCAAGGTTGCAATGAACTCCCACAAAGATTGTTCGAAAACCTTTCAGAACATCCACATACCCGTCGCGATGATTTGGATGAATCAGCAGGTCGTCAACAACGACATTCAAGCCTTCATGCGCCAAACTTGACACGGCACGCCGCATACCGCGTAGCATGGCGAGACCGTACTTGCCAAATCGAATGCCGGTAGCTCTTGTTCCATTAAGTTGTGTTGGAACGATATTCAAGCCTAGCGAACCGGGAGTTCCTTCGGGCGAATTCATTCCACGATACCGATCTGGGAGACTGTCGCGGAATTGATCAAGTGACACGATTAAGCAAGGCTCGGACGAGCAATTTTGAATTGCTTTGGCCAATGTGGTCTTGCCGGCGCATGACGCGCCATTGATAACGATTACAAATGCAGGCTTCACTTAGGTCGTTCCCTTGGGCTGCCATGAAGGGAAGTAACCCCACTCCTGCCTAAATACATCTTCGAATGATGCCAGACTGTGCGACTGCGAACCCGGGCAGGCCATGTTCATTGCGGCAACCACAGCGCCACTACGAACTGCGTCCTGCCAAGGTGCCTTGCTTAACCAGGCGTGCGCGAAACCGGCTCGGAACGCATCGCCGCAACCCGTGGGGTCGGTTTTGGCAACGGCGGAGGCTGCCGGTTCGAATCCAGATTCATCACCTACTCTCCAAGCAATCCCTTTTGCCCCATTGGTAACGATGAGTCCCTCGAGATTTGAATCAATATTGGGTACTGCCGATCGAATCCGCTCGATCTCATAGGAGTTGCCTATCAAGAATCGAGAATGTTGAACGAGTTCCTTACATTCCTCGTCGGTAAAGTCAGAAACTTGCTGGCCAGGGTCACAAAGAAAAGGAATGTGCATTCTTCGAAGTAGGTCAGCAGCGCCGATCATGTTAAAAGGTACGTCCGGCGCGAGCAACGCCAATTCAATCTCGTCGCGAATTTCGCACACGAATTTCTCGAACCTATCGCAATAATCATCGGTTGTCGCGGGTCCAGAGTAAAAGGCCGTGAATTGATTGCCATCGCGATCGGTGAAAATGAAAGCATGCGATGAGTGTTGCCAATTTTCTAACTCTACGATGCCTCTGCTATCAATTCCCGCTGCGCGAATGTGATGTGCGTATGCACCATCAAGGGGCATCCCACTCATTACAAATGGAATCGCATGGTGGCCGAGTTGGCTCAAACTGTAGGCGATGTTCATCGCACATCCACCAAACTGACGCTCCAATCCCTCAACTCGCGTAGAAACGTTGATTCCAACGTGTTCCGGCAGTCGCGAGAACGAACCCGGATATTGCGCGATGTAATCGATTGCTAGAGTTCCTGCTATGAGTACGTTGGCGATTCGTCGTAGCTCCTATAGGTACACTCACTACTTTAATTGACTTGGGCAAGATCGATGTACGGTGCAATTGGAATTCTCGTCGTACTCCTCGTGGCTTGGCTTGTGAGCGAGAAGAAAAGAGAGGTGCGCTATATCCCAATATTGATCACGCTTGGTGTGCAGCTTGCTCTCGCTGCCATCTTGTTGCGAGTTCCGATTGTGAGTGAGGCACTCGCATCGCTGAACGCTGTTGTTGGAGCGATTACGCATTCAACGCGCGAGGGAACCTCTTTCGTCTTCGACTACATCGGTGGCGGCGCGCTGCCCTTTGAACTTACAACAGAGGACCCTCCCTTCATTTTTGCATTTCAATTGCTACCGCAAGTGCTTGTGTTCGCCGTTTTGGTGGCTTTGCTGTGGTACTGGCGCGTACTCCCCATGGTCATCAAGGGATTCGCGTGGCTTCTGCAGCGTTCATTGAAGATTGGGGGAGCGGTAGGTTGCGCCGCTGCTGCGAGCATCTTCGTAGGAATGGTTGAGTCTCCAATGGTAATTAGGGCACATCTGAGGAGCATCACTCGGTCTGAATTCTTCGTGGTCATCACTTGCGGAATGTCAACCGTAGCCGGGTCAATCATGGTGCTCTACGTAACGATCATCGGTGGAGTGGTTCAAGACGCACTCGGCCACATAGTCACGGCGTCGCTATTGAATGTGCTTGGAGGAATATTGGTGGCGCGAATCATGATTCCCGACGACACAGTTACCGATTCCGGCGACGTGGAAGATGCCTTCGGCTATCAAAGCGCATTCGACGCCATTACTCGCGGCACGTTTGACGGAGGGCGCATTGTCGTCAACATCGTCGCGATGCTCATCGTCCTAATAAGTCTTGTCGCATTGATCAACTACATGATTGGCATCGTTCCGGCTGGAGATGCGCCACTTTCGCTAGAACGAATGGCTGGATGGTTCTTTCAACCTCTTGCTTGGTGCATGGGTGTGCCTTGGCCCGATGCTGCTTCAGCTGGCAAGCTGATGGGCATCAAGTTGATCATCAACGAGTTGGCTGCGTACCAGCAGTTGGGGCAATTGGGGTTAGACATGCAGGCGCGGTCAAATCTGATTCTCACTTACTCGCTTTGCGGCTTTACCAATCTTGGTAGCGTGGGGATACTGATTGGAGGCGTAAACGCGCTAGTTCCCGAACGAAGAGACGATCTTCTCGCATTGGCGCCAAGAACGCTGCTGTCCGGAACTCTGGTTGCGTTCCTAACAGGTTCGATTGTTGGGTTGGTGTCGGTGGGGCTCGACCTACAACCAGTAGCGACCTAACTAATGTCCTTTATGGGGATAGCCTGTAGAAATTAGAACTGAAGAAACTAACGACTACTTTGGTTTGTTACGACTTCCACTAGCTGGTTGCTATTGACTGGCAAGCTGCACCTTTTGCACCCCCGCCAGCTTCGCAGCATCCCACACTGCAACGAATATCTCAGAGGTTGAATCTGGGTGTGGGTTGATAATTACCGGAGCTTCTGGGTCCTCTGCGTGCATTCGTTCGATGTTGGCTCGAATGGAGTCCTTGTCGACGTTGCGGTTGCCAATGATTATCCGGTCTCGACTGGTGATCTTTACAACGATTGATTGCTTGTCGGGGTTTGTGGTCTTTGGAGGCTGATCGTCTTCTGGTTGATTGAGATCGAGTCCAATCTCTTTGACGAAAGTGGCGGTCACGATGAAGAAAATCAACATGATGAACACAACGTCAAGCATTGGCGTTAGATTGATTTTTTCTTCGGTATGTGCGTGTCTGCTTCGACGCATTCTCACGATCAGATCCAACTTTGACTCAAGGCAAAGGCGCTTATAGTGTAATCGAAAGTGCTACAGAATCGTAGAGGAAACCATTCCTCTCTTCACTGGTTTTCAGCACAAGACGAATACCGCCATCAACTCGTCAAACCTCACCGAAAGAGAACTTCTAGGCTTAAGTTTTTTTGGGTCGAACTGATTGAGCACAGTCGGCTTTAGCGACAGCTTGCGTTTAGGACCACCCACGCAATCCATTGTTCGATGGCCGATAAATTCGAGTCTTCTTCCGATCTGCTCGACTCAATGAACAACTGCGGTGCACAACAACACAAAAGTTATTCACATTTTGGAACTGCGAATATCCAGCACTAACATGTCGTCTAGTTAGGAACTAAAGTAAGAATCATGAATAAGTAATTGAATTTACTAAATTATTTCAATACACACTTGTAGCATAGCATTTGAACACACTTCAATGGCGCTATTCACATTCAGAATCCACCGAGTTATCCACAATGCTCAACCAGTCGATTCCTGGTCGGAGGTACTGTGCCAGCTTAGCTGATGGGGAACCCGGCTGTGGCACGAATTGGTAAACCCATTTGGCTCGTGGGGGGAGGGATGCCAGCACAGACTCGACTCTTCTGCCACTTTGAAGTCCGTATTTGGTGCCGCGATCAATGGCGAGATTGAACTCTGCATAGCGTCCCCTTCGGATTAGCATCCAGTCCTCTTCCTCCTCTGTCCACTCGAGATCTCGACGGCGTTTTGCGATGGTCTCGTAGGCCAGCAAAAAGTGGTGGCCTACTTGGCGGACAAACTTGAAACTATCGTAAAAATTGTCGCCCACATAGTCATCAAAGAATAGACCTCCGATCCCGCGTGTCTCGTTTCTATGTGGCAGGTAGAAGTATTCGTCGCACTGTTTCTTGAGTTGCCTGTAATGTGTATCCGAAAGACACGCTCGTCGTGCATTTTCGTGCCACGTTCGAATGTCCTCGTCATAGGGCAAGTGGGGAGTGAGGTCGAATCCGCCACCGAAGTACCAAACCTCTGGTTGTGCATCTACAAGGAACATGCGCAAATTCATATGCGTTGTTGGTAGATGGGGATTCCAGGGATGAACTATGACCGAGAGGGCCGTCGCACGAAAGGCTCGTCCGGCTAGTTCGGGGTTCCTTTCGGTCGCCGCCGCCGGCAGGGCAGTTCCCACACTGTAGGTGAAATGTACGGCCGCCTTTTCGAACAACGAGCCGCCTCCAAGCACACGAGGGCGCGAGTACCCCTTGTTGGGCATGTCTAGTCGTTCGTTTGAGAACTTTCCGCCGCCATCCAAGGACTCCAGCTTCTCTACAAGTCGCGACTGAAACTCTTGAAAGAAGTCGCGAACTGCTTCGATATTGGCATCTGTCATACGACGCGTAGGGACTTCAGGTCGTCTACTTGCTCTGGCGTGTAACCAAGAGATTTCAGGATTCGCTCAGTGTGCTCGCCCAAGGTTGGAGCGCGACTGCGAATGTGGTTTTGGATTGAGGAGAACTCAATGGGCATTCGAGGCACCGGCACGGGATCTTCTACATCGGGATAGGCTAGGTCATTGCAGAATTTCATGGCTCTCACCTGCTCGTTTTGTAGCGCTTGATCGGGAGTAAGCACTTCACCACAGGGTATTCTGGATGCTTCAAGTTCGGCTATCGCTTCGCTGGTCGTACGTTCCCGAGTCCACTCATCCATGCGCTTGCTGATGAGTTCTGCGTTGTCGCCGCGCAATTGGTCGCTTGAGAAACTGGGATCACTCAGCCACACTTCCTCACCCATGAGTTTGGCCCATCGTTTGTATAGCGGATTACCGACACATTGCACCAAAACCCAACCGTCCTTGGTTTTGTACACATCAGCGGGAGCTGCCGTTTGTCCGCGGTTGCCTGTGGCGATTCGATTGATCTGCAAAGCTGATTGTTCGATCAGAGTTCCGCCAATAACAGTTAGTGCCGAAGCCAATAAGCATCCTTGCACATGTTGTCCCTCCCCAGTCTGTGTCCTATGTAAAACTGCGGCTAGGGTTCCAAGTGCGTTCAAGCTCGCAGTAGTGAAATCTACGTATGGAACATAGTTCTTCATCGGCTCGTCAGCGTACCCGGTCAGATGCATATTTCCGGACATTGCCTGCGCCACTCCATCGAATCCAACGCGTTTGGAATATGGACCCTTCGAGCCAAATGCCGTTGTAGTAGTGAGAATGATGTCGTTCTTGATCATCTTCAAGGACTCGTAGTCCAGTCCCATGGACTTCAAGGTGTCTGGCGGCAGATTTGCCACTACAACGTCTGCAGTCTTGACTAGGCGCTTGAGTATTTCCTGCCCTTGAGGCTTTCTAGGATTTAGGGTGAACCCCAGCTTGTTTCTGTTGAGTTGAAGAAAACCCGATCCCGTGCCAGCATCGCAAATGGGAGCTGTAAACCGATCTTCGCTCCCGTCCACCTTTTCGATGCGAATGACTTCGGCACCTAAATCTCCGAGCAAAGCAGCGCAGTATGGTCCCGCAATGTAGCGACCAAAATCCAAGACCCGGTATCCACTCAAGATTGACATGCGCTAGGGGTTCCTTAACAGTATTGAAGAGAGAGTTGTGCGTGCTGACGACCATTGTGGTTCGAGCCAATGGTACTTGTCTACTCGCGTCCGCTTCCGGCTACGACGCTTCGAGTACCATTTAGAGCCTATGGAATCTCTCCAGCAAAATCTTGATGAAGGTTGGAGAATTCTAAGAGCTGGAACAGAGCTTCTTCGGTCCCGACAGCTTACCCCAGATGAAGTCCAGCTGGAACTGTATTCATTAGCCTTCGGTTATTCCTATTTCAAGGCCTGCGAAGCGCTGATTGACTACAGGCTCGCCAGTTTCGAGCAGACGGATTCAAATACCTTTGAGCTGGTCGACTTCATGGTTCGGTGGTTCTTGGCACATGCTCTCGATGACACTTGCCACCAGCTGTCTACCCTTCTTCCGGACTCGACGCCAACTTTGTCCGAGGGGGTTCAAAAATTCGTTCGCGAGTCGTTAGCTCCAAGCTCGCAAGCGAGAATGGGGCAGAGGTTGTTCACTCTCGACAAGCAGCCCGTGCCTGATCTATTGGGCCACGAAATGCAAGTCTTGCGCGAATCCATTAGGCGAGTGACCGACGCCCACATTGCCCCGCAAGCACAACGGATACATCGGGAAAACCTGACAGTTTCCGATGATCTTGTGAAATTGATTGGAGAAATGGGTTGTTTCGGGCTGTCGGTTCCCACCAAGTTTGGAGGAGCCAAAGAAAACGAAGATGAAGGCACACTTGGCATGGTCGTGATGACTGAGGAGCTCTCGCGGGGGTCTCTAGGTGCAGCAGGAAGTCTAATAACTCGTCCCGAAATCTTGGTACGCGCTCTACTTGAGGGCGGCACGGAAGAGCAAAGGCGTCGCTGGCTCCCAGGGGTCGCTGTTGGAAATCCGCTCTGCGCTATTTCGGTGACGGAACCCGGAACGGGTTCAGATGTGGCATCCGTAGCGTTGAAAGCAACTCGCCATGGCACTGGTTGGCGATTGAACGGAAGCAAGACGTGGTGCACCTTGGCAGGCAAAGCCGGTTTGTTGCTTGTTCTCGCGCGAACAGATGCGAATGCATCGCCGCCGCATAGAGGATTGTCCTTGTTTGTAGTAGAAAAGCCCTCTACTGATGGCCACTCATTTGAAGTCTCGTCGTCCGGTGGCGGAACGTTGACTGGAAGATCGATAGGAACAATAGGCTATAGGGGAATGCACTCGTTCGAGATGTTCTACGACGATTTCTTCGTACCTCATTCAGCATTGGTAGGGGAGGATCAAGGATTGAACAGGGGCTTCTATTACACGATGCAGGGATTTTCGGCAGGAAGGCTTCAAACTGCTGCTCGCGCGACCGGCCTGATGCAGGCTGCATATGAAGAAACGTTGGCGCATTGCAACAATCGCATTGTGTTTGGCAAGCCCTTGGCTCAATTCCCGATATCACTCTCGAAACTTGGCCGCATGGCAACGTACATTGCTGCTACTCGACAGCTGTCCTATATCGTTGCACGACATGTAGAAACAGAGGAAGGTCAAGTCGAGGCAAGTCTAGTCAAATTGATGGCGTGTCGCTTCGCGGAGTGGGTAACACGCGAAGCAGTCCAACTGCACGGGGGCATGGGCTATGCAGAAGAGTCGCCTGTTAGTCGCCTCTATGTGGATGCTCGGGTCCTGTCAATTTTTGAGGGAGCCGAAGAAACGCTTGCTGTTAGGGTGATTGGGAAGTCGCTGCTTGATGGAATTCTCAGTTGAACTCCAGCGGCGTAGATTGCCGGTGCCCATCGTTACACGAGACTAGGAGAGAGAAACATACATGAAGATTGACGACGTTAGGGTGACTCTGTGGAAGTGGGGTGACATTCCGCCTACGCGTTACACAAAGACAGTTTCCAGTTCTCAATCGCGTTCAACAACGATGGGCTTGGTAACGATTGCTTCGGACGACGGGTTGATTGGTCACTCGTTTCTCGGATCCGCACTTGGGTCTGGAGAGCGCGACGCACAAGTACTTGTCAACGCCCTAAAGCCCATGCTAATGGGACAAGATCCGCTGGCACGCGAACGTTTGTGGCAGTCCATGATGCGTCGTACCCGTGGCACGCTTGTCAGACCAATCGGCGCGGTCGATGTAGCATTGTGGGATCTTGCGGGAAAAGCTGCAGGAGTGCCGATTCACCGTTTGATCGGTTCATTCAGAAACGAAGTGCCAGCGTATGCGAGTTCCTCGGTCCTAGATAGTCCCGAAGAGTATGCAGACGAAGCTGTACGGCTAAAGGAGAGCGGATGGACGGCGTACAAGATTCATCCCCCTGGCATTCCTGAGCAAGACGCAAAAATCTGCCGTGCCGTAAGGCAAGCTGTGGGCGATGAGTATCGAGTCATGCTCGATTCCACATGGTCCTACGACTATCCGCAAGCTTTAAGAGTAGGAAAGGAAGTAGAAGAACTGGGGTTCTATTGGTACGAAGATCCTTTGGTTGAAGACGATATTTACAACTATGTAAAGCTGAAGTCGCAGCTACGCATCCCCATACTTGCGACTGAGTTTCCAGCTGCTGGTCCTACGTCGTACGCCCCGTGGGTCACATCACAAGCGACCGACTACTTGCGTGGGGATGTTGCCCTGAAGGGAGGATTAACCTCCTGTCTGAAGACTGCACACCTTGCGGAAGCCTTCCATATGAATTACGAAGTGCACCATGGCGGAAATTCATTGAACAATGTCGCCAATCTGCACTTGATCATGGCCATTCCAAATTGCGAGTATTTTGAGGTGCTCCTGCCTGCTGCAGCACAAAAGCACGGTCTTGTGCACGACATCGACGTTGACGAAAATGGATTTGTCCATGCATTGGATGAGCCGGGTCTGGGAGCGACCATCGACTTTGACCTCATTCAATCCAGCAAGATTGCTGAATTGAAGTAGAAATGGAGCGGGAAACGGGATTTGAACCCGCGACCCCAACCTTGGCAAGGTTGTGCTCTACCACTGAGCTATTCCCGCTTGGCCACTATTATGCCGGAAACCAGAGAATCGCGGAATGTAGCAAATCGCAAGGGACTGGTGTTAGCTACTAGACTGCCCTATGGCACCCAATTCACGTTTGCAAATGCGTTGTCTCAATCCGACGGTAACAAGCAATTGTGTAGTTCCCTAGAAGAGTATGGAGGTGAGTACGGAGCACTCCCCCTCGCTCTTAGCATATTGAGTCAATAGGACCTTCGCATTTCGTAGAATATAGGCATATACGTATGGTGGCTACGTGGGCGTCTCCGACTGTATTGAGTAAGTCCCGCGCAGAAATGAGACCGAATTCTGCGCCAAAAACTCGCTTGGTTGGTTGCCTAACTGCGAAGTTCGCCATTTAACAAAGAGGTATAGCGACGGCGAACAGGTATTTCTTCGTAAATACAGTGTACGTCGATTTTTTTGATGTACGTCTAGCACCGCGAGCGGGACTGTCGTACCACGAACAGTTCTGCTCTTGTCTGCTAGTCTTTGCTAACTGGTGAGGACGGTAAGACTCGGACAATCCGGCGAGTCACGACAACGGGCTCTCACCACTATAGAGGGCTTCATTGGAGTTAATCGAAAAATACTGATGGCTGAACAAGAAAACTCAAATGTAATTTCAGTTAGAGATCTCTGTAGGACCTTTCAGGTGGGCGACGTTCAGGTTCATGCCTTGGACCACATTGACCTTGATATCAAAAAGGGCGACTTTGTTGCTGTCATGGGTCCCTCCGGAAGCGGAAAATCAACGCTGATGAACATACTTGGGTGCTTGGATACGCCGACATCGGGAACATACCAGCTATTGAACCAGCAAGTGTCGGATATGGAAGACGGAATGCTCTCTAGTATCCGTAACAGATATATAGGGTTTGTGTTTCAGAGCTTTCACCTCTTGCCTCGACTCTCTGCCTTGGACAATGTTCTGCTTCCGCTACGATACCGCAAGGACGAAGGGACAAACGGTGACGCGAGCCCGGAGTACGTTAGAGAGATTATGGAGCGTTTGGGCATAGCCGACAGAATGACGCACCATCCGAACCAACTGTCTGGTGGACAACGCCAGCGTGTAGCAATTGCGCGAGCCTTGGTAACCCGGCCTTCCTTGCTCTTGGCAGACGAGCCTACAGGTAATTTGGATTCCAAGACTTCAGAAGGGATTATGTCGCTATTCGACGACTTGAATGCCAACGATCAGACCATATTGATTGTGACGCACGAGGACGAAGTAGCGCGGCATGCAAAGCGAGTCGTTAGCATGCGCGATGGCAAGATTGAGCAACAAGTGGAACAGGGAAAAAATTTTGGATTTGGTTTCGAAAGAAGAGTATGATTTTGGTATGAAAAGTTGCATATGGCCTGCTGCACTGTTGGTTCTTGTGACATCGCCGCTGATGGCGCAGAGCGAAGATGCGGCAACGGGTGAAGCAGCCGCGACGATTGCAGTCAGCGAATCGATTGAAGCTGGTGTAGCCAGATCGAAAACGTTGCTTACCGGGGAGATTGAGGACGCGGCTGCGCAGCAGATTCTCATGCCTCGGTTTGTAATTTCGAATGCCAACACTCGAACCGTCGAGTGGTTGGCTCCAGAGGGAAGTGCGGTTGATGTGGGAGATTTGGTCGTTCGACTGGACCCGAGTGATCTCATAGCTCAAAAAGAGTCGTTGGAAATTCAGCTGGAGGACACTCTTGCCAATGCGGAGGCTCAAACCGCACAGCAGGACCTAGGGATTTTTGATGCCGAAACTGCGCTGATTCGAGCGGAATCCACACTAGAGCTCGCAAAGCTAGATGCGTCTACGCCAAAGGGAACAATTCCTGATTTGACCTACGAGCGCAATCAGCTTTCATTGGCAAACGCTACAAACGCTCTAAAACGAGCAATTAGAGCGTACGAAGATGCGAAGCTGGCAAAAGAACAGGCCATACCACTTCGCGAGCGAACAGTCGATAGAGCACAGAAGGACATGGATGACGTCGATGAAGCCGTTGGACAGACGGAGATACATGCGACTCAACCAGGATTTGTCATATATGGCACCAACAGTTGGACTGACGAGAAGGTGTACCCCGGTGCAGCAGTCATGAGCAGCATGGAAATTGCTAAGGTGGCAAGTCAAGATTCTCTGCAATTTCGTTTTTGGGCGCATGAAGCCGATGTGCGAACAATAAGAGTCGGTTCGAAAGTGGCTGTCACTCCAGATGCTTTACCTGAATTCTCGGTAATCGCTGAAATCACTTGGATTTCAAGCCAAGCAAATACGCGCGACTGGAGTGACGGTGGATATTTCCAAGTAATTGCAATACCTACAAAAGACGAGCGCATTCCCGCCGAATTCTTGCCTGGAATGGCAGTAGTGGGAGAGGTGGTCAATTGAAAATTAGCAAAAGCAAGCGAGAAAACCAAATGAAAGAGACCCAAGAAAACAATCATTTGCGAATTCCAACCTCCTTTCTCTTGATAGGAGTTTGCGTGTCCCTCACGAGTCCGGTAATTGCAGCAAAGTGGTTCGAAGTAGAACAGGAAGACCGTGTGGTGACAGTTGGAGCCACAGGGACTGTCGAGTCGGCGAATGAACTAAGCGTCGGCGTACCAGCAACTGACAGTTGGAGATTGCGGCTTGGTGAGTTAGTCGAGGAAGGAACGCGAGTCAGAAAGGGAACAACACTATTTTCCATAGAGAGTTCGTCGCAACAGAGAGATCTCGAACAACTGGAAGGCCAGCTGCAAGTCAGGAAAGGAGAGGTCGAAACTAACAAGGAGCGAAATCTTCAAGTGATCGAACAAGAAAAGTTGGATTTGGCAAATCTCGAGTCCGAAGCAGACAAGGCAAATCGAAGAGCGGAGCTTCCGGCTAGCGTTGTGCCGGGAATCGAATACAAAAAGCTTGTTGAACAGAAAAGGTTGGCCAATATCTTGTATCAGCGCGGTCTTACGCGCAAGGAGATGAGCGAGCGGTCACGAGAACTAGAAAAAGAAGCGCTTGACAGGCAAATTAAGCGGCTTGAAGCAGATATTGAGCAAAGAAAGCAAGAAATGGCCTCCTTCACTGTGCGCTCGACAATAGAGGGACTTGCAATTGTGGGCGTAGGTTGGCAGGGAGAGAAACTACAGACCGGAGATCGAGTAGGTCCTGGACGACCAGTTGTTACCGTGGTCGACGACTCTAACATTCTTGTCCGCGGGGTTGTGCGCGAGCAAGCTGCCGCCAGGCTTGCTGTGGGTCAACGAGCCATTGTGGAGTCAGATGCCCTGGCTGGATCGGAGCTGGTGGGCAAACTGACGTCGGTAGGAAACACGGTGCGACGCAAGTCTCAGAGATCACCGATCATGGTTCGCGACTTCACCGTAGAGTTTGACGAGGACTACTCTCACATTCTAGATCTTAAGACTAGTGTGCATGTCATCATTGAGGTCGATGTGCAGGAGGGGGCCTTAGCGGTTCCAAAGGAAGCCTTGGTCTATAGGGAAGGCAAACCTGGTGTCGTTACAAGTCGCGAGTGGACTCCCGTTGAACTTGGCAACGCCAGTGGGAGCTTTTTCATTGTCTTAGGCGGACTTAATGCTGGCGACAAAGTGAGGTTGTGATGAAGTACTTTAGGCATGTCTCGGTTGCATCGGTTGTATTGTGCCTGGTTACGTTAGCGGGTTGTTCGGGCACTGGCCAAGCAATTTCTACCGTTACTGTGGAATCGAAAAATCACACGTTCGAAGTGGTAGCCAAGGGTGAAATCATGGCTACGGAAGAAGTTCGCATCGGCGTGCCGAGCGGAGTCAACATGAGCTTTGAGATTCAATGGCTCATTCCTGAATATTCGGAGGTGTCCAAGGGTCAGGTAATTGCGACTTTCGACGATGCTGTTGTATTGACTGAAATCGAGAAGATGGAACTGCAAATGGACCAACAGGAGCTGGAGTACGAGAATTTCATACGAAACAACCAAACTGGTCGTACACAGATTAGCCACAATTCAATGCGAGTCGACGGCGAAACGGAAATTGCCGTGCGATATGAGGACATTGACACAAGTGCGTTCAGCCAGCAGGAAATAATCGATGCTCTAGAGAACATCGAATACTTGGAGGTACAAGACCAATTCTACGAGTGGCAAGCTGATTCTCACGAACGAAGGGTGAATGCGGAGTCTCAAAAGCTTCAGGCCGATCTCGACATTACGAACCAAGACATCGAGCGGAATCAAAAGGCATTGGAAGTGATGCAGCTCAAGAGCCCTGATGACGGTACGTTCGTATACGCCCATGTCGGGTGGGGCAATCAGAAAGTAGCGCCGGGTCAGACGATGTGGCCGGGCAGACGGATCGGCTCACTTCCAGTGAGAGGAAAGGTCAATGCCGAGATTCACGTCTTGGAGGTCGATGCCGTGGGCATCGAGGAAGGCCAGAAGGTCAATTTTCGCATCGATAGCGATGTGACTCGTGAATTCACAGGAGTCGTTACTGACGTTCAACGAATGGCACGCTCTCTTGATCGTGAGGATCCCACAAAGTATCGAATCGTAAGAGCCGATTTCGACAACATAGAACCCGATTTGATGCGGGTGGGCAGCAGCTTTACCGCCACAATCATTACAGGCCAACTTAGCGACGTCATTCTTGTGCCTCAACATGCAGTGTTCTTTGATCAAGATAAACCCTATGTCTGGGTCTACTCTGACGGTCCGGAACCGGAAATGCGCCACATTGAACTCGGCCGACGAAGCCCCACGCTCGTGGAAATAACAAGTGGTTTGATCTCGGGCGAAAAAATCAGCCTAATCGCGCCAGCCACCGCATCGGTTTAGAGAAAGCGCGCACGAAAACACAATAGACGGTATTGTTGTCGGCATGAGTTTCGTTTCATTTTTGAGCAAAGACCTAATACCTGACATTAGGTCTGCGTTGTCCTATCTATCACACCACGGCTTGCGTACATTCTTGACGTTGTTGGGAATGATATTTGGCGTCGGAGCGGTGATTGCCATGTTGGCTGTCAGCGAGGGTGGACAGCGCGAAGCCTTGGCAATGATTGAAACAATGGGGGCCAACAACCTGATAATCCATGATGAGAGTCCCACGGACGACACTTTGATTGACGTCAGACAGCATACAGCAGGATTGTCAGTCGCCGATGCCAAAGCTATCGCTGACTCCATGCCGTTCGTCGAGTCTTGGGCAGCAATTCGCGAGTTGCCTCTTTGGGACGATCTTTTCTCGCCGGAGGGCTCTAGTTCGGCTGAAGTATGGGCTGTAAGTCCTGAGTATTTCAGTCTATCGGGACTGGACGTAGATTTAGGCGAACTCTTTTCTATCGAGGACGATCAGCAGTATGCTCAAAAGGCAGTCTTGGGAGATGCTGTTGCGCGCCAGCTTTTTCCTCGTGGGGACGCAATCGGCCAGCGATTCAAGGTCAACTCTCTATGGGTTGAAGTTATAGGAATCCTTGCAGATCGTCAGCTCTCAGGCGAGGACTTTCAGGGCGAGCAAGTTGGAGGCGAGAGCGGTCGAGCATACATTCCCCTGTCGACCGGATTGACTCGAATGCCACGCGACAGCATGGATGCTGAACTCTCGCAGCTCAAGCTCAAGATTAAGTCGGGCCAAAACTTGTTCGCGTCCCACGATGCCATTAAGCTTTTTCTAGATCGACGACACGGCAACCAGGAAGATTTTCGAATCGTAGTTCCGGCCCGTTTGCTGGCGCAACAGAATCAGACGCAGCAAATCTTCACAGTTGTCATGTGCGTAGTGGCTGGAATCTCTCTGGTGGTTGGGGGGATTGGCATCATGAACATCATGCTTGCGTGCGTGCTGGAGCGGCGTTCCGAGATTGGTCTGCTCCGGGCAGTTGGGGCGCGACGAAGTGATGTGGTGCGTCAATTCTTGATCGAAACTACGGTAATCGCGCTCTTGGGTGCTTTTCTTGGCATTATTGCTGGATTCGTCATTGCGTACGGAGTCAACCTGTTCTCACATTGGGCAATCGCGTTCTCGCTATTGAGCATCTTAGGAGCGGCAATTGTCTGTGCGACTATCGCAGTAGGATTTGGTGTCTATCCGGCTATGGCGGCGTCAAAACTCGATCCCGTCGCAGCGCTGCAATCCGAGTAGTACCTACATCCCTCTGTACGATTCTGCAGGTTGCCACTAGCGGCAACGGCGGTGCCACACTAGTGCATTTCTAGACCACCCGCAACGTTAAGTGCTACACCTGTAACATTCCTAGCGTTGGCAAGGTAGACAACTGCTTCACCTATATCGTCGCTGGTCTGCGGCCTTCCTAGAGGAATAGTTCGCGTCATTCGACTGTTGAATGCTTCCTCTCCGTGACTCGCCATTAGGTGGTCTCTCCACATGGCGGTTCCTACGATGCCAGGACAGATCGCGTTGACGCGTATACCAGAGGGTGCCAACTCATGGGCAAGAGATTGAGTCAATCCCACTACAGCAAACTTGGACGAACAGTAGCAAGAGAGATTTGCTGACCCTCGCTTTCCGGCTATTGACGAAGTATTGACTATGGCTGCATTCGAGCTGGATCGAAGGTGGCTCAATGCTGCGCGTGTCATGTTGTAGATGACTTTAACGTTGACGTCGAATATGCGATCCCAGCTTTCCTCTGAAAAGTCTTCGATTAGTCCACTGTCAATCACACCCGCATTGTTGATCAACACATCTAACGACCCGTAGTTTTCCTGTGCGGTGGCCACTGCCTTTTGACAAGACTTAAAGTCTGTTACATCCAAGTTAGTGCTTGTTGCGTCTCCGAACTCACCTAACTCAGCTAACGTCTCATGCATTTGGGAATCGGTCGAAAGGTCATAGCGCCAGCTCGCAGCAGACGCTAAGTCCGCAATCAAGACCCTGTCTCCTTGTTGGAGAAACGCTTTAGCGATTCCTTTTCCAATCCCCCTTGCTCCGCCTGTAACTATGACGCTCCGACTTGTCATTGATCGGTCTCGTAGTTGGCTCAAAAAGTCAGGATATTACGAACTTCCCAGAGTTCGTGTATTGCCCCTGTCTTGGCTTATGAAGAACAGCAGAGCTAAGTGGAAGCCCTGGCGGCCAATCCAGTCTCTACGTCTTTGTCGTCGCCGGCGTCTGGGTAAGCTGGCGCATATTGGCCGTACAGATGCTTACCAATTCGCTCGATTCGCTCTCGTTCCTCCGGGTCCAACGGACCCTTGTGCAGCGCAGCGATGGCTTCCTGCATTTGGTCTCGACTGGCGGGACCGCAAAGCACCATGTCTACACTAGGGTGGGAAAGTGAGTAGCGATAGCAATCGCATGCACTGACGGGTTGCTCTCCGGATGGCATTTTGGCGGGGTCCACCAGATGACCCCAGCGCGTGGCCGTGTAAGCCAATATTGTTTGGCGTGGTTGGGTGTCCTGCACATAAGGAAACACATCCGTTTCGGCACCTCGATGAACCGCGTTGTAGCGCAGCATCAAAATCTCGTATGGCGAATTTCCGTTGGCGTAATCCTCTATGAAAGTGGGCACTAAGGGACGATTGTGGCTGCTGAGCGAAAGGAATCGAACCAATTGACGGTCCTTCAGGCGTTCGAAGACGTCTATGAAGGATTGGTCTGGCACAGCATTTCGATTGCCGAGCAAGAGGAAGTCAAAACTCTGTACACCAGCTTGGGTCAAAGCATCTTCAACTTCCTTTTCTATAGTTCCTGCGTCGTTTGAGTAGGACTGTATCGTCAGTATGAGATCCTCTCTGTGTGAACGCTCAAGATTTCTCATGGCCTCTGCGAAACCCGGTTGGCGTACCGTGCCCCAATAGAGGTAGTTGATTCCTTGCTCAAACGCTTCTTCGATGGCACTGGCAGGCGCGTTGAAAGTTGAACCGATTCCAAGCCGGGATGTGGTCAAACCCGTTTTGCCAATTTCGATCTTGTCCAAGAAGTTGCTCATCGGATTCCTCTACCAAAGTTGAACTGCAAATCTTGTTTCCGTTTTAGTGCGATGGTTGCGACTGCTCTTTAGGAGCATAGAACGGCGTTCGCCGCGTCTTGTCGTAGTCCAGAATCGTTAGACGCTCCATCATCCGTCGATGTGGCCAGAAGTCTCCGCTTGCCGAATGCAACACTGCACGATTGTCCCACATTGCAATTGATCCTGCTTCCCAAGCAAACCGACAGGTGTACTCAGGCCGTCCTTCCTGCATTCTCATCTGCCACAGCAGTTCACGCTCTTCTTCAGGTTCAATGTTGTGTTCATCTGCAAATCTGCGGACAAAACCCTGTTGCACGAACAACGTTGTGTGGCAGGTCTCGGGATGGGTACGTGCAACTGGGTGCACAGCGGAAGGAGTCTTGCCATCCATCTGATGTCCGACCGATCCAACATGGACGGCGCGCAAGAACTCCACTCTACGCTTTGTGGCCAAAGGCAGTCCTTCCCACATGGCGTAGCAATCGCAAAAGCAGGTGTCTCCGCCGATTGGAGGCGCCTCGCGACACATGAGAATGGATCCCATAGGGGGTCTCTCCTGCCAAGTAGCGTCGGAGTGCCAGCCACTCGCCGCATTGGGCACAACCTCGTCGGACGGCAAGACCAACATATCGGGAATGTCTGGCACCTTAATTTGTTGATTGATATCGTGAGGTGAGTTGGGCTTGTGTTCTCGTTCCCCAAATTGAGCTCCTACCTCTCCGAATTTTTCAGCGAATTCAACTAGTTGGTGCCTTGAAAGATGATTCTGATTGCGAAACCCAATTACTCGTCGCTCAAGCCAAAGTTCTCGGAGAAAGGTCACCATTTCCTTGGTTGTCAAATCCGTTGTCAAATCGATTCCATGGACGATCGTTCCTATACTCGGATGCAATGGTTCGAGTTTGAGATCGATGCCACACACGGAGGCCGGCTTGTAACGAATCGTCCCGAAATGACCCACAACGAGGCCTTTGTCTTGGTTCAAAATCGCATCGGCTAATGCGCGACGGCTCGTTACACCCGGACTTCTAGCGTGCGCTATAGCTCCTAAGGCATTTGAACGCGACGGTGGTTTGTCGTCATCGGCGCGTTGTTTGAACTTCTGGTAAAGAGGGTTGTCGGCGAGTTGCGAGTCTATAGGTTCACTCGCACTATGTTCACTTCGTTGGCGCATTGATTATGCCCTTGCATGCTGCCTACAAAACACCTTGGCGTTAGGCGGGATTGACTGTTGTCGGAATTCTACCGGAGAGATTTCTAAGACGCCACTTTCGTACTCAGAGTGCGATTAAAGCACATACCAACCGGTATCGTACCCAGCCTGCATAACGCGCTAGGCAACGTACCGCAAATACAACCAATATCGAGTGGACTAAAACCCACAAATTACAACCGATCGCTACCTGCTGTCGTCGGACTTAGCTCCAAGAGCTAATTCAAGTGCCTCCCGCGCAGAGCAAATTGGAATGCCCTCGACATCACCGAGCGCCAACATGCCACTCTTGTCACCCGAAACCAGCAAATCTGCAGCCGCAGCAACTGCGATTGCCAGAATAGCGTCATCCTTAGGGTCCGGCGACCTCTTGGTTACTGCTACATCCATGAGCACAGTCGCACGCTGGTGGATTGCTGCCACCATCTGTGCTGCTTCGTCTGAATCTATGTAGCTGCGTAGTCGAGGGCGTGCTAGAACATCCATGACTTCGTCGATTTGAGCAACTGATGTGATCAGTTCTAATTTGCTCGAGAGCCAAGCCTGACAGATTTGGTCGGGTGGTGTTCCCTTGGTGATTAACGCACTAACGAGGATGTTCGTATCAAGGACGACGCGCACGTACGGCGTCCACTTCGCTGTCGATAAGGTCCATTAGCTCCTCTTGGTTAGAGGTCGCAACACGATCCTTAATGCGCTTAATCGCTACAACAGAACTCAGGATTTCGAGAACCGCTGATCCTACATCTATTGCTTGCTCACTATCCCGTTCGTACTTAGGCTTTGAGTAGCGGCAAGCGCCTACGTGTGCAAGGTTCTCTGCTGTTGCTTTGCTCATTCTCAACTCTATAGTGATGTCGCTATCCCCTTCAGATTGTGAAGTCAGATTAACAACCCACCTATTAGGCGACGAGCGCTTAACTGATGCCATGGCTCACCTAAATGTTCCAAACTTGCTCTTGGGCTGAAAAATTTTTACGAAACGTGGTTTTGTACCCTAACATTGTAGCAACGAAAACGTCATAGGATGGCGCATCTCCTGATGGTGCTAGGTGGGCACCAACCTTGGCATAGTCAAGCTAAGTGAACACTTGTTCTCTTCCCTCGATGGGATTGTGATGCGTGGCCTGAACGTGTATCTTGCAAACTAGAGTGGTGGCTGGGCCTCACTTGTATTGAGGTTTGCTTTGTCAGGCGTTCGAGCGTAGCGTCGCCGCAAGGTTGTCGTCTTCGGTCTTTGAGCGCACGTGCGCTGGTCGATCGCTGACTCGCGCCCAATATTCCTCAAACACTGGACGAGGTTCAATGGTTCGCAGCATTTCCATGCCCCAACCGATGTGAGATCCAAAGTACACATCTGCCGCCGAGAAGGACTTGCCAGCCACAAATGGTCCGGCGGAGAGAGCTGTCTCCAGTGTGTCGACCACCGCTTTTAGCGTCCCGTAGCCCGCTGCTTGTTCCTGCTCGATTGGGACCTTGAATCCAAGCCTATGGTTGAAGGTGGCCGCCTCGAGCGGTCCAGCGGCAAAGAACAACCAGCGGTAATACGCTCCTCGGGCATTCGTTGGAGGCGCAAGGCCGGCCCCGGGGAACGCATCCGCTAGGTAGGCGCAAATTGCCGCTGCTTCCGTGACGACCGTTTCGCCGTGACGTATTGCCGGAACCTTGCCCATGGGATTGACCTTCAAGTACTCAGGCGACTTCATTGACTCTGCATACTCCAGAATTTCGACGTCGTACTCGACGCCCGTCTCTTCCAGCATCCAACGTGCGATGCGGCCGCGCGACATGGGATGGGTGTAAAGTACGATTTCAGCGGACATTAGTATCTCCTTTGCAGTGGACAGGCAGAGACGCCCAGAAGCTCCCGCCTTTGCAACGAGTTCGCGTGCGGGTTGATACGGCAAGCATAGCAACGCTAGTGTTGCGCTTCACGCAGCCAACAATGTTGAGCTGAGTGAGATGGAGCTATCGCACTGAGTGTGCTGGAGCACCTCGCAGAGGGGAACGACTACGGAAACACGACGATTAGACGCCATGTATCCCTTTTAAAGTTGGCGGATTTGGACGAATTGGCGCGCAATGCCATGCGTTGTAGTACGAATTGGGGCTCAAGTCAGCTACCCAATTGATTCAACGATAATCCTGGCGGAGAGGGAGGGATTCGAACCCTCGATGGGTGTTTGCCCATACGCGCTTTCCAAGCGCGCTCCTTCGGCCTCTCGGACACCTCTCCTGCGTTGTTGGCGAGTCTGCATTGGGTGGCGGCCGGCCAGCCAGGTTCCGGCACCCGAGTCCACTGCTACCGCTGCTCCCTTCCAGGCCTGACGGGGTTTACAATTTTTCGTCGCGGAGGGGCCAACCAAAGCCGCCATTGAAGTGCTTTAGAGCACACTCACAAATTATAGTTGCATCAAGCCATGTCGACGCGCTATGCGACGACCTGTGGGGATTGAAACGACAGAAAGAGCAATAGCCCGTTTTTTGTTACTAATTTCAGCTAGCTGTCGCTGAGCAGAGAGTATTTGCGCAGATAGTTTCTGAGTTGGTGGTACGTCAGTCCAAGCATCTCGGCCACCTTGCGCTGATTGTGTTTGGCTTTGACTAGGGCCGACTGAATTACCTGAATTTCAATGTCGCGCACTGTTTGCTTTAGGTCCAATGGCAGTTCGTAGCTGGGAGCGACTTGTCTAGACGACGTTTCGCCCGACTCGTTACCTATACGATAGGGCGATTCGAAGGGATCTGTGACGATTTCTCCCACGGGGTCGTCTGGATTGTTGCGATATACGGCCCTCTCGACTACATTCTTGAGTTGGCGAACGTTACCGGGCCAATCGTATGCAAGAAGCAATTCTCGAGCCTCTTCCGTGAATCCGGGAAAGACATTGCGGCCGATTTCATTCGCCATGTTTACCGCAAAGTGCTCTGCGAGCAGGAGTATGTCAGCTTTGCGGGAACGAAGTGGCGGAAGCGTGATCACGTCAAATGCCAGACGGTCAAGCAGGTCCTCTCTGAATTTTCCCTTTTGTGCTAGGGTTGGCAGATCTTCATTGGTCGCGGCGATAATTCGAACATCGGTTTGGATTGTCCCCGTTCCTCCAACGCGTTCAAACTCACCATACTCGATTACACGGAGAATCTTCTCCTGAACACGCATCGAAGCCGTTGCGAGTTCGTCAAGAAACAACGTGCCAGTGTTTGCACGTTCGAATCTACCTAAATGTCGTCGCGTTGCGCCTGTGAACGAACCGGCTTCATGGCCGAACAACTCTGTTTCCAATAGAGTCTCGGTCAACGAGGCACAGTTCACTTGGAGGTACATGGAATCCCACCGCTTCGATAGGAAATGCAACCTAAGGGCAAGAAGCTCTTTGCCGGTCCCGCGCTCGCCAACAAGCAGCACCGGTTTGTCGAGCTCGGCCACCGTCGACACTTCCTCCAGAACACGGAGAAACGATGGCGATTCTCCAACCAATTGAATCTCCTCAGAGGGCATTGCTGAAAATCACCAAATTTTATTAAATTGACCGTCCCACGGCGCTTATCTTACCCAAATCACCTATAGGTTTGGTTTTGGGACCACGAAAAGATTGGCGAATATTGATTGGCACGCTTCTTGCATAAAGACTGACGAGAACTTTTCTAATCACCTTTGGAGACAAAAATGGGTGTATTTTCTCGAGTAGCCGACATTGTGAATTCCAACATAAACGCTATGTTGGACAAAGCGCAGGATCCATCGAAAATGATTCGGCTCATAATTCAGGAGATGGAACAGACTCTCGTCGAAATCCGAACTTCTGCAGCACGCGGGATTGCGGACAAGAAAGAGCTGATGCGCAAGAAAGAGCACTACGAACGCGACGTTGACGAGTGGAAGCGCAAAGCGGAGATAGCCGTTCGAAAGGAACGCGACGACTTGGCGAAGGCAGCTCTAGTCGAGTGCAACAAGTCGACTGAAGTTCTTGAAACCATCGATAAGGAGTTGACCGCCATAGACGAGATGCTCGCGAAGATGAACGAGGACATTGCAACTCTCACGTTGAAGCTCAAGGATGCGAAAGCCAGACAGGCAGCGCTGGTAGTGCGCACCAAGTCCGCCCAAGCCAGATTGAATGTTCGCCGGCAGCTCTCTGAACGAAACGTCGACGACGCTGTGATCCGTTTTGAGCAGTACGAACGCAAAATCGATGATCTTGAAGGCGAAGTAGAGTCCTTCGACATGGGCCAAAAGACACTTGCCGAGGAAATCAGCGAACTCGAAGCTGATGAGAAACTCGACGAAGAATTGGCCAAGCTCAAGCGCGAAATGTCGGAGAAAGCCGAAAGGACCAACGGGTAACGACACTTCCTACAATCGCGGAAACATCGAGGATCATTAGCCGATGTACTCACCAATTCCAGAATTTGTCTTTGCCCTTCTCTTCATTACAGGGATCCTGTTCGTTGTAATAATCCTCCCGATTTGGCTATGCCTTCACTACGCCCGATCCAAACGCGTACACAGGCTTCTAGCGCGGGAAGACCGCCAGGAACTTCGGAATCTGGAGGAGAAGGCAGAGGACATGGCTGATCGTATTGAAGCACTCGAATCGATCTTGGACAGCGACACTCCCAAATGGAGACGAAGGCGCGTAGAGTGACAAGAGTTGCACTTTCAATGGCGTTTGGTATTCAAGCGCAACGATCTGCAGTTATACAACTACGGAACTAGCATTCAATGAACCAATCGAATCATTCCGGCGACGCTTTCAACTTCGGTAGCAGACGACTGTATCGCGACCCCGACAATGGACCGCTCTTTGGTGTTTGCACAGGAATAGCTCAGTACTTTGGCATCGAACCGTGGATTACTCGGCTCTTGTGCGTTATCGGAGTAATTTGTCTTCCATGGGTCGTTATTCCAGGCTATTTCATCGCCATCTTTGTCATGGACAGGCGACCGGACGAAGAGTTGTACGAAGATACGCCGATGCAGTCCGACAATTATCGAAAACGCAGGTATTCCAAAAGGGATCCGGATCGATCACTAGACCTGCACGACGAGCCGCGCAACATTCGCTGGCGCATGAACGTTGTTCGCCGCGACATCCGGAAAATGGACCAGAAGCTTCAACGAATGGAGACATACGTTACTTCTGGACGATACGAGCTCTTGAAAGAATTCGAGAGTCTCAATGACAAGTAGCGAATCGACCTGCTATTCAATCCACAGACTTCAGCCATCAAATGCCATACAACCACGGAGATCGGTAATGCGACCAGTAAATCGATTCAGTCTTAGCGTAGTTCTGTGTGCCTTGTGCTTTACCGCAATTGCGGATTCAAACAATGAAACGGGCGCATCGGAGAACAATGAAGCCAACTTGCAAAATACGGTTGATGCATTAAATGGTGCAACCAATGCAATTGAAACTCTAGAAAATGATCATGAATCCGATTCAAATGATCTCGAGCACCACATTCAAGGAGTTGCAACCGCGCTGCTGAAGACTTTGGCGGGAGCAACTGGAGTCATGCTGGATAGTGTGATCGACGAAGTATCGCTGGACACCTCAACCGAAACAGCCAATGAAGAATTCGCCCGACACATTGAGAAATACGATGCAAACAATGATGGTGCACTGTCCTTCGATGAATGGGCGAACTTTAGCGTCGACGACTTGCCAGCGAGTTTCAAGGAGCTTTCTGAAGAGGAACGTGCAGAGAGGATTGCAACAGACGTCAAGTTTGCTGATTCAAACAAAGACGGCAAGATTACCCACGCTGAAATGATCCGGGCACTCGAGAGAATTGAGAAAATTTCGGAATTTGCACAAGCTCTAAAGACCTACTCAGGGGTAGACGAGGACAATGACCTTCTTCTGGACTTCGACTCCCTGCTAGACTCCAATCCGGAGATACAGGACACGCTCAATCAAGAATTTGAGGACCGCAATAGCAACGACACATGACGTCTTGTGTGCTTAGCTTGCGCATCACGCTCAATGAGCCGTCAGCGACAACATCGTTGGTGCA
>JAPOWH010000005.1 GCA_026707735.1 Gammaproteobacteria bacterium
TGAATTGCTCCATTATACACCTTAGCTTGTGGTCCAGTTTTTGGGGCCCACTTCAATGCCCCTCCACAGGCGCGGTGAATTGCTCCATTATACACCTTAGCTTGTGGTCCAGTTTTTGGGGCCCACTTCATACATCGAATGTTTCAACGGGAAGTTGAGGGACGAATTGCTGGACAGAGAGGTCTTCTATGCGTTGCTGGAGGTGCGTGTGCTGACGGAGCGGTACAGGCGGACTTACAACCGGATCAGACCACACAGCTCTCTGGGCTATCGGCCGCCGGCCCCTGAGGCCCTCTTGCCTGCTGACCCTGCCCCAGTCTTTGTCGGACTAACATAACAAGTGGTACAAACGTCGGGGGCAGGTCAGGTCCAATATGCGTAACTTATTTAAGTGCCGTTCCTAAGCCGAGCGGCTACGCCCAATCCGTGGGATCAATATTCTGCCATCGTTTGTCATCCTCGACCCACTTGTTGGGTGCGGTATCGATCTCGTATTTGGCAAACACGCGGTCAATCTTTCGCTTCACGTCTTCGGTTAGGCTCCAGCCCAAGGCAGGCAGATTATCCTCGACTTCTGCCACCGTTCGCGTGCCCACTAGCGTCGTGCTCACCGCCGCATGCGACAGCCCCCCGTTCAGGGCCAGCTGGGGTAGGCTTTTGCCCAGGTCAGCGGCAATGGCTTTGATTTCATTGACCGCCCGGATATTCCGTTGAAGGACCCCCGGCACGAACAGCCGCAGCGACCATTCCGTGCCGCCGTCTTTTCGCCAATCCTTGCCCTCAAAAACGGTATCTTCGTTAAACGCTCCGGTTAGTAAGCCACCAGCCAGCGCGCTATACGTCATCAGTCCGAGATTCTGTTCCTGAGCATAGGGAAAAATCCACTTGGCCTGGCGCCGGTCAAACATATTGTAGCCATATTGCATCACATCCACCCGGCCGGCAGCCATGCATCGCTTAACTTCATCTGGGGTGAAATTCGATAGGCCCACATACCGCACCCTACCGGCCTGCACAAGTTCCTCCAGCGCACCTATCGTTTCTTCAAACGGTGTATCCCGATCCGGCCAGTGTACCAGGTAAACATTGACAAAATCCGTATTCAAATGCGCCAGACTCTGGTCAATGGCCTGGTGCACCATTTTCTGGCTGCCGTCTCGACCATGCTCATATCCAGCGCCGAACTTAGTGACGACAATCACATCTTGGCGTCGCTTACCCAGAGCCCGTCCAAGCAACGCTTCGGATGCGCCATTTCCATAGGCTTGAGCCGTATCAAAACAGATGACGCCTAGATCAATGGCCCGGTTCACGGCGGCGATCATCTCTGATTCATCAAAGGCCCCATAGGTACCGGACATGCCCCAGCAGCCAAAACCGATGGCTGAAACGTCAAGCTCGGTCTGTCCTAAGCGACGATATTCCAAAAGTTTCTCCCGTGACTATATTTTACTTCCCCTTCCGTGGTTACATCTGTTTGGATGAGGAGTGCATTGTCGCCCAGCTCACGGGCAATAGCTTCACTTTTCTCGACAGAGCGTGCGACAATAATCACCGGGACACCGTGGCCCACAAATCTCTAGGCCGTACTTTGGCCAAGGCCACTGGTGCCGTCGGTAATAGCTATAACCTTTCCTGCCAGCCTTTTGGTCATTTCACACTTCCTTGTAATTTATGGGGGGTGACGGATTGATTGATGTTTACGCTTTACACGCCATTCTGCTCACGACACTTCTCCAGCACCACAATTTGACGCCGTACGCTCTCCGCGGTAATCGCCAGCGGTGCGCCCTGGCGAATGGTGGCATACAGGTCTTGATAGAGGTGCTGCACGTCGTTGCTAAGATTCTGATAGGGCTGGTAAGACTCTTCGATCCAGGGCAAGTTTTCGCGGTTGTAGCTACGGTCGGGGCTGGGTTGGGTGTCCAGTACAAGCGGAGAGGCGTCCTCCAACCTAAAATACTTCCAACGGATCAGCTCGCGATTGCTGCTCAAGCTGCCTTGCGTGGCCATAATCAAACAGCTTTCCTGCGGGTAGGCGTTGGTATGGGTCATCTCAATATCAATCATGGGGCCGTCCTTTGGCCGGATAATGAGCTTTGCATGGCTTTCGGCATCTCCGGCGTAAAGGGGGGTCGTCTCCATGTGGGCCATCACCTCTGGTTCGGGGTCGTCAACCAATAGCAAGGCCCAATCAATGGTGTGGGCGCCCTTGTTGTTGAGGATGCCCCCGCCATATTGTTTGAGCGTTTGCCAATCCCAGCGCCGGCTAAAGCCGTGGTCGGTAAAGCGCATCAGCACAATTCGTCCCAACACGCCCGATTCAACAATCTCCTTAATTCTGAGAAAATCGCTGGCGTAACGGTAATTTTGGTTAACGGTTAGAATTTGCCCCGTCTCTTTGGAGGCGGCAATCATCTCGTCTACTTCATCCAAAGTGGGGGCCATTGGCTTTTCCACAATCACGTGCTTTCCGGCCCGCATAGCCGCAATCGAGTCCTGGCAGTGCAACTGGCTGGGATTGGCCACCACCATCAGTTCAACCGCCTCATCGGCCACTAAACCGGCGAAGTCATCGTAGGCCGAAAAATCGAAACGCTCTTTGGCTTCCTCCTGCCGTTCTCTATCCGGGTCGCAAACGGCGACCACGTTAAAATGCCTGGTCAGTTGCGCCATCGCATTGGCGTGAATACCCCAGCCGCTGCGCCCTAATCCGGCAATTCCTACTCTAATTTGGTCAATATTATTCTCGTGAGACTTGAAGCTCCTTTTTCACTGGTGGCCTCACTTCCACTGCAAGACAATCATCATCAACGCTTCATCACGCCGCGTTAATCGTTGATAAGCGCTGGTCGCATCTTGATAGGAGACGACATCGCTGATGATTGGTTTGGCCTGAACGCGACCACTGGCCACGAGTCTTAGGGCGGTAAGATCATCGGTCTGTTCGGTCGTAAAGCCCAGATGGTCTTCAGTCTGGGGCCGAATCGCATCGTGCGCGCCAAAGATGGTTAGTCCCTTCTTGTGGACATCGCGATAAAAATTGACGCTCTCCGTCTCGCCCCGTGTTGAGGCAAGCAGAACCACATGGCCCAATCGCGCGGCCAGGTGAAATGAGGACGGCACGACTTCAGCCACGCCAGTCGCTTCGATGACGGCCTGGAAGCGATCCGTCAGGGTTCCGATTTCGGTTGAGTCAGAAACCGCATCGA
>JAPOWH010000013.1 GCA_026707735.1 Gammaproteobacteria bacterium
CGAATAGTTGTAACGCCTCTGCGTGGCGCAGATCGCTCAGACGCAGCAGTACTTCTACGTTTCGACAATCGCACAAGTGCGATCACGGATTCCTTGAAACTGAGGAAGACAACCACCAACGAGTGCCCCGTGATTTCAAGAGCTTTCGACCAAGGAAGCTTGACCATCAAGTGCGTGCCGATCAGCAATCCAATCGAAGACACAATCGCGGCAACTTTTGCATTCAAGTAGGGAAAGGTAGCCATCGCGATCCATGCACCAACGTTACCGGACACCTCGCCTATCGTTGCTAGAGGGCCGCCGACCCATGCAGCGGCGAGCAGACAAAGAGAGCACACAACCAAGAGAAAGCCGCCAATCGCAATCAATCCCTTCCACCATCGCGTCTCGCGAGGATGGGCGACAATGCTCAACACCTTCACAAATAGCAGGATAGGAATAGCGTAGGAAACCTGCCCAAAGGTGACGACAAGTGCGTTGGAGAGAAATGATCCTACAGGGCCAAAGAAACCTCGGATGGCTTCATTGTTGGACGCATGACCCCAGTCTGGATTGAGTGGAGAGTAAGCGACCAGCACCAAAAATACCAAGGTCGCGACTAAACCCAAGAGGATCGGATTGCGAATGCGTGGCGAGAGTGCAATCGAATCTAGCTTCATGCTGTACATCATTCGTCCTCGTCCATGGACAAATATTTAGCAATGGTATCAAACTACCCGAACTAAAGAGCCCAATCAGCGGCTGTTTCAGCCGGATCTGAGGCCAATTGACTCGCAATGTAAGAAATCGAGTAGTGACTCACCAATTCTCTAAACAAGTTATATCAGAATTCCATTTGCTTTCAAGGCTTTTGAGAGTGCAGTCCAACCCCGTGATACCATCGTGCAAATACTCATTCAGGCGTTACAGGTGCTCGCATGAACTCGAAGCTCGCATTTAGATCTTTCGTTCTCACAATTCTCGGCGCATTCGCCTGTACAACATACTCACAGACAACAGAGGAGCACTCTTCGACCGAGCTAGCAGATTCTCAGATACTCCAGGTGATCGAAGGTGCGGGAAGCGAGCCGACCGGAGAGCTCCTTGAGTACTACGATGAAGCGAAAGGATATCTGGCAGTTCCGGAAGGCGATGGGCCATTTGGTTCGATCATCCTCATTCACGAGTGGAACGGTCTGGTCACCCGCGTAAAGCAAGTTGCCGATGCATTGGCCCAAGAGGGCTACCTCGCACTTGCGGCTGATTTGTACTCGGGTCGCACGGGGTCAAATCCTCAAGAAAATATGGCGCTAGTTCGGGAAACACGCGGGGATCCCAATACGCTCATTGCAAATCTCAATGCTGCAGTTCAATACCTCAAGGACCGTTCAGACTCCAACGGTCAGGTCGCAACTATCGGATGGTGCTTTGGCGGCGGTGTTGCTCTAACTTTTGCAATGGGAGGAGAACACCACGATGGCACGGCGATCTTCTACGGTCAACTGTTGTACGATCCTGAAGAACTCGGCAATATGCATCATGAGTTTCACGGGACATTTGCTGGTCAGGATCGGGGGCCCACCGTAGAGCAAGTTCAGGAGTTTGCAAAGGTGCTTCGAGACGCAGGGATTCCAAACGACATTCACATTTACGATCCGGTCCAACACGGTTTTTGGCTATACGTTGAACGCGACCTTGAGACAAACAAAGAGCCTGCAAAACATGCATGGGGACGCCTGAAGAGCTTCTTCGACCGAATTTTGAACGGTGAGAACGAAGACTCGTAGCCATTCCGCTGGTAAGCGTACAAGGCTTAAGACACCGCTAAAGGCTACACGTAGAGAGCCCCACAATCAGAACGAACGCTACTGAACTGCGGACACTCTGACGCGTCTGACATCGCATAGTTAACTCCGATCACCGAGGAACGCAGACTCAAGCGAGACTGGCTTTGCAAAACCAGCGGAATGGGCAACCGCTACACCACAATTGAACGTATTGTGATCAGCTACCCTTAGATGTAAGCCTTGTCTATGATCAATCCGAACCGCCCATGTAGAGATTTCAAGGCCACTTGCACCCTTCAATTGGATTAAATTCACGCTACGATTCGCTTGCCAGCGTAGTGCCTCGCAGCAAGGAACCTTGCCCATAGAGCCTGAGGGGACCCTATTTCAAGTGGCGCCAAGGTGATTCAGATTTGCCTTCCACAAGACAAGGTGCCAACTACAATACGACACCAACGTTTCGACTCATACTTCTCGAATGGACTCGCAGCATCACAAACTCATCGTCTTGGGCTCTGGCCCGGCAGGCTATACCGCCGCTCTCTACGCTGCACGTGCGAACCTTGATCCCGTGATTGTTACCGGAATCGAAGTCGGCGGACAGCTAACAACCACGACGGACGTAGACAACTGGCCTGGCGACTCGATGGGTTTGCAGGGCCCCGATCTGATGATCAGGATGCAAGAGCACGTGTCGAAATACGGAGTTGAACTCATCAACGACGAAATCCACACTGCAGAATTTCAAAACGGGGTCAAGCAGCTGTATGGAGATTTTGGAATCTACTCATGCGACGCGCTGATTATTGCTACGGGTGCGTCCGCAAAGTATCTGGGGCTTGAGAGCGAGGAGAAATACAAAGGACGCGGTGTCAGTGCGTGTGCAACCTGTGATGGATTCTTCTTTCGCAACCAAGACGTGGCAGTTGTCGGCGGCGGCAACACAGCAGTGGAGGAAGCGCTCTATCTTTCGAACATTGCCTCCCATGTGAATGTCGTGCATAGGAGAGATGCGTTGCGAGCCGAAAAAATTCTTCAGGGAAGACTATTTGAGCGAGTCGATGAAGGGAAGGTGACCATGTGGTGGAATAACACACTCCATGAAGTCCAAGGCAACGAGTCCGGCGTGACAGGCATTGAAATCGAGAGCAAACTCGACTCGTCTCGAACCAAATTGGATTTGTCCGGCGTGTTTATTGCCATAGGGCATACTCCCAACACCGGTATCTTCAATGACCTTCTTGAAATGCGGGACGGCTATATCGTCACCAACAGTGGATTGGATGGAAACGCTACAGCCACCAGTGAGCCCGGAGTATTTGCTGCAGGAGATGTCGCAGACCATGTATATCGACAGGCCGTGACATCAGCTGGATTTGGATGTATGGCCGCGCTGGACGCTGAGAAATACCTGGATCAGCTTCCCAACTAGCTTCTTACGTGCGCCAAATAAGGCTTCCACAATTCATACGCGCTGACGAACCATTTGCCAATCCGCTTGAAGGCCCGAAATTTGGGCCGGTTGCAGTTGGAGGCGATCTCTCTGCAAATCGCCTTCTTCAAGCGTATGCCCAGGGCATATTTCCTTGGTTCAATGACGATGCGGACCCGGTACTTTGGTGGTCGCCCGATCCCCGATGCATTCTCCCCATGGATTCGTTTCACGCATCGCGCAGCCTAGCTAAGTGGTGCAGGAGACACCGATGGATCGCAACCGTCGACACCTCATTCAACGAGGTAGTCGACCAATGTTCCTATCCTCGCTTGCAAGGTGAGTCGACCTGGATCACCAACAGGATGAAAGCCGCGTACTCAGAGCTATACCGTCTGGGCTACGGTCACTCGTTGGAAGTTTGGTCGGGTGATCAGATTGTCGGTGGAATTTACGGTGTGTCGCTCGGCCTGCATTTCTACGGGGAGTCGATGTTCTCGAAAAAAGCCAACGGATCGAAAGTAGCGCTTCTAGCTCTCTGCAATCTGTTGAATTCATGGGGCTTTAAGTTCATCGACTGCCAATTGCCTACCCCGCACCTCGAACGCCTTGGTGCAGTTCGAATCGATCGAACTTCGTTCATGCGCGATGTGATCTCCAATCGCAACGCCGCGACCATTCGAGGTCCTTGGCGAGTTCGTCCATTTGTACCTCAAGTTTCGCACGAACAGGCTTATGGTTGATACTTGTGCGGCGTTGATCCAATCAAAGTGAGCAATCACAAGCCATCCCCAGCTTGGGGCAATCACTCCGTCTTTGGGGGAAGCATTCACAAGGCCAGCGACCGAGCCATTTTGTACAATCGCGCCTTCTGCACATTGGCTTATCCAATGTGCGCGCTTGCTGGAGATTGAATGGCAAAAGAAGAACAGATTGAGATGGAAGGTGTCGTGATCGATACCTTGCCTAGTACCACCTTCAAAGTGAAACTTGACAATGACCACGTCATCATTGCGCACATATCAGGAAAAATGCGCAAGAACTACATACGTATCTATACCGGCGACCGAGTTAAAGTAGAACTCACCCCATACGACCTTACCAAGGGCCGCATCGTATACCGCGAACGCTAGTCTACCGCCTCTTCCTCTTCGACTGAGACAGGGCTTACAGGGCTAGACCTGATTTCGTCTCTCGATTGGACATTGATTGTCAAGCCATTCTCGTCGCAAGACAATTCAACGAGCCCCCCACCATCAGCCAGCGGTCCAAAGAGTATCTTTTCGGCAAGTGGACGTTTGATTTCCTCTTGGATCAGTCTCTGCATGGGTCGGGCACCCATCTTTTCGTCATAGCCCTCAACAGCCAGCCAATGACGAGCACTATCATCGACGTGAAGTTCCACCTTCTTCTGATCCAATTGCGCCTGCAATTCGGTAAGGAACTTGTCCACGACAGTCTTTATTACATCCATGGATAGCGAACCGAATTGAATGATCGCATCCAGACGATTGCGAAACTCTGGCGTGAAAATCTTTTTCAGCATTTCCATCGCGTCGGTTGAATGATCTTGCTGATCGAAACCAATCGAAGAACGCGCCGCCTCCTGAGCTCCTGCATTCGTAGTCATAACTAGCACAACATTGCGAAAGTCTGCTTTGCGTCCGTTATTGTCGGTCAATGTGCCGTGATCCATGACCTGCAACAGCAAGTTGAATACTTCAGGATGCGCCTTCTCCACTTCGTCAAGCAATACAACGCTGTGTGGATGCTTAGTGACCGCATCCGTCAGTTGACCACCCTGATCGAATCCAATGTAGCCAGGTGGCGCACCAATCAATCTAGAGACTGTATGGCGTTCCATGTACTCCGACATGTCGAAACGCAGGAGCTCCACGCCCATGATCAGCGCGAGCTGTCTGCAAACCTCAGTCTTGCCAACGCCCGTCGGACCCGCAAACAAGAAAGACCCAATCGGCTTTTGCTCAGATTGGAGACCTGCGCGTGACAGTCGAATTGACGAAGCCAACATGTTGATCGCCTCATCTTGCCCAAATACAGTCAACTTGAGCTTCACATCAAGGTCGCGCAACGCTTCTTTGTCTGACACTGTTACCTGAGTTGAGGGAATTCTTGCAATTCGCGCGACAACTTGCTCCACGTCTGGGGCGCCGATGGTCTTCTTGCGTTTCTTGCCAGACACCAGCTGTTGCGCAGCGCCCGCTTCGTCGATGACATCAATGGCTTTGTCCGGCATGAAGCGATCGGTAATGTAGCGACTCGACAGTTCCGCAGCCGCGCGCAAAGCTCTGTCTGTGTAGCGAAGATGGTAGTGGTCCTCATACCTGAGTTTGAGTCCCTTCAATATCTTGTAGGTGTCGTCAACAGAAGGTTCGGTGATGTCGATCTTCTGGAATCTCCTGGAAAGAGCACGATCCTTGTCGAATACACCGCGATACTCTGCGTAGGTGGTCGAACCCATGCAACGAATCTCGCCTGAAGCCAGCAATGGCTTCAGCATGTTGGAAGCATCCATCACGCCGCCCGATGCAGCCCCGGCGCCGATAATCATGTGGATTTCATCGATGAAGAGGATCGTTCCCTCCTTGGACTTCAACTCCTTTAGCAACATCTTGAACCGCTTTTCGAAGTCCCCGCGATACTTAGTGCCAGCCAATAGCGAGCCCAAGTCGAGCGCGTACACGCAGCATTCCTTCATTACATCCGGAACGTCCTGATCGACAATTCTCTTGGCCAACCCTTCAGCGATGGCTGTCTTGCCTACGCCAGACTCGCCAACTAGCAATGGATTGTTCTTTCGTCGACGACAGAGAATCTGCAACACCCTATGCAGCTCGTCGCCTCTTCCCACTAGCGGATCGATAAGACCGGACTTGGCAGATTCATTGAGATTCGTAGCAAATGCCTGTAATGCAGACGGCTGCTTCTGTTTTTGTTTCTGCTTTTCGCCTTCCTCTTCTGAAGACTCTGATGGAGTTTCCTCTCCCTCCTCTTTGGTGATCTTCGACACTCCATGCGCAACGAAATTCACCACGTCGATTCGTGCGATATCTTGTTTGCGCAGGAAAAAGACTGCTTGAGATTCAGGTTCACTGAATATGGCGATCAGTATGTCCTTCGCACTTACTTTGCTCCGTTGCTGCGTAGTCTGGACATGGAACGTTGCCCGGTGAATTACTCGTTGGAAACCAGTGGATTGTTCTACATTGTTGCTCTGCTCTTGGCTTGGTGGAATCACCGTCATGAACTTTCTTAAGTACGATTCCAAATCCTGTCGCAACAATTCAATGTCCGCAGCGACGTTTTCCAACACCTCCCGAGATTCCTCGTTGTCGAGCAACGCCAACAATAAGTGCTCGACGGTAATAAACTCGTGGCGGTTCGACCTCGCATGGTTCACCGCCTTTTCGAGCGTATACATGAGATTTTCAGTAAACATCACTCTAATCCGTCATTTCTATAGTCGATAGTAATGGATGGTTTTGGCTTTGCGAGTAGTTGTTGACTTGCTCGCATTTGGTTTCGGCAATTTCACGCGGGTATATCCCCACCACTGATTGTCCTGTTGTGTGGATTGTCATCATGATTCGAACGGCCTTGTCCAGTCCCATGGAGAAGAACACCATTAGTACGTGTACCACGAATTCCATCGGCGTATAGTCATCATTGAACATGACGACCTTGTACATGGGCGGAGGTTTAACCTTCGCTTCCTTTCGCTCGAGAACAACTACGTCGTCGAGGTCATGGTTCACATCGTCGATTGGGTCATCGGCGCTCAAATCGCGAACACTCCTTCAACCTCTTGTTAGGCGATTGAATCATCGTCATAAATTTAGCAGATTTTGCGACGAAAATCATTTTGTGGACGAAACGACCGAAGCTCATTGGTGGTGGCAGGCCGAGAAATCTGCAGGGACGTGTGAGGGAGCCCTGCTACGTTTGAAGCTATGACAAACTGAAGATGGGGTTGGCGGCGTGCCGGCTGTCACATCTTGGCCACCATGGCTTCGCCGAATTCCGAGCACTTGAGAAGAGTCGCGCCGTTCATTAGCCGCTCAAAGTCATAGGTTACCGTTTTGTTGCCGATGGCTCCCTCCATGCCACGAATGATGGCGTCCGCGGCGTCTTTCCACCCGATGTGTCGCAACATCATTTCGGCTGACAGAATGAGCGAACCTGGATTTACCTTGTCCTGCCCAGCGTACTTTGGCGCCGTCCCGTGGGTCGCTTCAAACACCGCAACACCGTCTCCAATGTTTGCGCCTGGGGCAATTCCTATGCCGCCAACCTGAGCCGCCAGCGCATCCGATAGGTAGTCGCCATTTAGATTCATGGTGGCGATCACATCGTACTCGTCTGGACGTGTGAGAATCTGCTGGAGCATTGCGTCGGCGATCACATCCTTGATGACAATTTGCTTGCCTGTGGTGGGATTCTCTAGTTCGTGCCACGGACCGCCATCTAAGGGCGTAGCCCCGAATTCGCGAGCGGATAGCGAATAACCCCAGTCCTTGAAAGCTCCTTCCGTGAACTTCATGATGTTGCCTTTGTGGACAAACGTCACGGAATCCCGATCCTCTGCAATGGCGTATTGAATTGCTCGCCGAATCAGCCGTTCCGTACCCTCGACGGATACAGGCTTGATTCCGATCCCGCAATGTTGGGGAAAGCGGATCTTGTGGACGCCCATGTCTTCACGCAGGAACTTTAGAATCTTTTTGGCATCGTCGCTATCGGCTTCCCATTCCACCCCTGCGTATATGTCTTCAGTGTTCTCTCTGAAGATCACCATATTGGTCTTCTCTGGAGCTACGACAGGACTGGGGACCCCCTGAAACCATCGGATTGGGCGCTGACATACGTAGAGATCCAGTTCCTGTCTAAGAGCAACATTCAACGACCGAATGCCTCCGCCTACGGGAGTGGTCATAGGTCCTTTAATGCCAATCTTGAACTCCTGCAGCACATCAAGAGTCTCTTGGGGCAGCCATTGATCCTCACCGTAGACCTTGAGCGACTTCTCGCCAGCAAAGATTTCCATCCATGCAATGCGTCGTTCTGATCCGTATGCATGGGTAACAGCAGCGTCGACTACACGTCGCATTACGGGAGTTATGTCGATGCCGATTCCGTCCCCTTCAATATAGGGAATGACGGGGTTTTGCGGTATGTTTACTGAACCGTCCGCGGCATGGGTGATCTTCTCACCGTCTTCAGGAATCTCTATGTGCTGGTAATTCAAAGCGGTGGGCTACCCTAAAAAAGTGCGGATTATAACGACCACCAAATCAATGATGTTTCTAGAAAGTTTCCAGTTTGACTAACTATTCCTCCAACGTCGATTGCGTACTTCGTCGTTGCTAGTCGACTCTATCCACTGTTCAGATGTCCCGCGAATCTCCTTTTTCCAGAACATCGCTTCGGTCTTAAGGAAGTCCATGATGTATTCGCATGCCGCAAATGCGTCCGGCCGATGAGCAGACCCCACCAGCACAAGAACAATTTGATCGCGTGCCTTCAGCTCGCCAATGCGATGTATTACTACTACGTCGAGCAGCGACCAGCGTGATTGAGCTTCTAGCACTATCTTCTCGATGCTATTTTCCGTCATTCCTGGATAGTGCTCCAAGAATAGCCCTAACACATCGTCGTCAGCGTTTAGGTCTCGGACTAGACCGGCAAAGGCCACAATCGCACCTCCCCTTCCCGACATGCGTTCTTTGCATTTGCGCCACTCTTCGTCGATGGAGAAGTCTTCTCGCTGAACTCGGATTTCCATCAATGCGCTAGCCTCCCGTTATTGGAGGGAAGAATGCAACCTCATCACCGTCGCACAATTCGACTGGATCTTCCTGGATTTCTAAGTTAACCGCCACTCGAACGCCTTCCTGGTTCAGTGTCCCTCCGATGGGACGCTTCAGAGAGACTGACAGAGCATTCGGCAGACAGGCTGTTGTACTGCCGGAAGGCAGGCTAAGGATCATCTGATCCGTATTGAATTCCTCGCGCAACGACGCGAAGAACAAGATCTTCACTTGCACGCTCAGCCAGACTCCGCTTGCCAGCTACCCGACTTGCCGCCGGTCTTGGAGATTAATCGAACTCCTTCGATTTGAATGCCTTTCTCCACGCCTTTGCACATGTCGTAAATCGTTAAACCTGCCACGGCTACGGCTGTCAACGCTTCCATCTCGACTCCAGTTCGACCCGTAACTTTGCACGTCGCATGAACCTTCAGCGCGCTTGGGGAATCTCGCTCGAAAGAGACTTCTATCGAAGACAGTGGCAGCGGGTGGCATAGGGGGATAAGCTCGCTCGTCTTCTTGGCCGCCTGAATGCCGGCAATCCGAGCTACCGCTAACACGTCCCCCTTCGCCATTGAACCTTCAAAAATGAGATCCATAGTGCTAGCCTGCATAGTCACGATCGCCTCTGCAATCGCAACCCGCTTTGTGACTTGCTTTTCGGCAATGTCCACCATACGTGCGTCGCCAGACTTGGTCAAATGTGTGAGCTCAGTCATCGTTACGGTCACTACCTCTGTGACTCAAGAATTCGGTTCTCCTACGAGCATACAATACCAATATTCAAGGCTTTGGAGGTAGTCGAATTCACAATAACCAGACATCTGTTGTGGTTGGGCTGTCTGGTGGAGTGGATTCTGCCGTAGCCGCCCTATTGCTTCAACGGGCTGGACACCAAGTGTGCGGCCTATTCATGAAGAACTGGGATGAAGACGATGGAACCGACTACTGCACTGCCGCTGAGGACTATGCGGACGCGCAAAAAATTGCTGAGAGGATTGGCATCGAACTCGATTCGATCAACTTTGCAGCCGAGTATTGGGAACGAGTCTTTGCTGAATTCCTACGCGACTATGAAGCAGGCTACACTCCCAATCCCGACGTGCTTTGCAACAGAGAAATCAAATTTGGCCTGTTCGTGGACTACGTGGAACAACTAGGAGTCCGCACCATAGCTACTGGACACTATGCCCGTGGCGAAGGGCGAGACGAGACGTTTGAACTCTTTCGCGCAGCGGATCTAGCCAAAGATCAAACCTATTTCCTTAGTTGCGTACCGCGACTGCGGCTGGGACAATGTTTGTTCCCTTTGGCTAATCACACGAAGACGCAAGTGCGTCAAATGGCGAAATGCAACGGACTGCACGTCTCCGAAAAGAAAGACAGCACCGGAATTTGCTTCATTGGCGAACGACGGTTCAATGAATTGCTTGAAAGGTACATTCGCCACAAACCTGGGGAAATTGTTGATGCAAAGGGTCGAATTCTAGGCGAGCATATAGGATTGGCCTACTATACGTTTGGCCAGAGAAAAGGGTTGGCGATTGGAGGGAAGCAGGACGCGCGGGAAGCTCCTTGGTACGTGATGGAAAAGCTCGAGGATTCGAATCGGTTGGTAGTGACTCAAAACCAAAATGAACTCATGAACTACGAACTTGAAGCCATCGATGTGAATTGGCTTGTGGATGACCCAAGCCAACACGTGAACTGCCAAGCAATGGTCCGCTACAGGCAGCCGCCAGCACCCTGCGAGTACTCAATTGAGCGGAACAACATTCGAGTTAGGTTTGACAGTCCGCAACGAGCAGTAACGCCTGGTCAATTCGTAGTGCTATACCAAGACGACAAGTGTCTAGGCGGAGCCCGGATAAGCCGCGTGATGAATTGAGCGCAGAAATGGAGAGACTCCCCTACGATCCACTCACTGCTATCGGTGCCCTCGACGGTCGGTATAGAAGGCAAGCGCAAGAGCTCGCTACTTACGTAAGCGAATACGCCCTAATCAAGTATCGACTAACTATCGAGGTCGAGTGGTTCCTCTTCCTTAATCAAAGCCATCAGATTCCGAATTTTTCGATTCTCGATGGAGAGCAGATTGATCGGTGTCGCAGGATATGGCGCGACTTCAACTTGGACGATGCTCGTCAGATCCGCGATATTGAGTCCAAAACCAATCACGACGTAAAGGCAGTTGAGTACTACTTGCGTCAGAAATTGGAAGGACTTCACCTAGGGTCCACAACTGAAATGGTTCACTTCGGGTGTACGTCAGAAGACATCAACAATCTAGCCTACGGGCTCATGATCCGAGATGTTCGCGATTTGGTTCTCCTTCCCAAACTGAGTGGATTGGTTGAAGAAATCGTGGAGCTTGCAAGACCGCTTGTGTCCGTGCCCATGCTTGCACGGACCCACGGACAGGCGGCTTCCCCAACCACAGCTGGCAAGGAGCTTGCCGTTTTTGCCGCAAGGCTGAACGAGTGGGAGAGCAAGCTTAGGGACGAAGTTCTGTATGGCAAGATGAATGGCGCAGTGGGCAACTACAACGCCCACCAGGCTGCCTGCCCCAATATAGATTGGCTTGGCATGGGGCAAACGTTTGTCCAATTGCTAGGTCTCCAACCCCACGACTGCACAACACAAATCGAACCCCATGACTACATCGCTAGGGTGCTTACGTTGATCAAGGGCTGCAATGTTGTTCTTCTGGATTTTGTGCGCGACATCTGGAGCTACATTTCTCTAGGCTATTTCCGGCAAAAGCAGATCGAGGGCGAGGTGGGAAGTTCAACCATGCCGCACAAAGTCAATCCCATCGACTTTGAAAACGCCGAGGGAAATCTGGGAGTCGCCAATGCATTGCTGTCCCATCTCGCGGAGAAGCTTCCCATTTCGCGATGGCAGCGAGATCTTTCAGATTCCACTGCACTTCGCAATTTAGGAATTGCTTTCGGGCACTCTCTTCACTCCTACCAGAGCTCCGTGCGTGGGCTGAGAAAATTGGAACTCAATCAATCCAGAGTAAAAGAAGACTTGTCTGGTTCGTGGGAAGTGTTAACAGAAGCAATTCAAACAGTCATGCGAGTCGAGGGAATTGGCAATGCATACGACAAGGTCAAGGAACTCACACGCGGCGAGCAACTCGACAGAGAAAGCTACTTGGAACTGCTGGCAAATCTCAACTTGTCCACTGCAGCCCAGGATCAGTTGAGCCAATTGACACCTGAAAACTACACGGGGTTAGCTGAGACGATTGCGCTGAACACTCTTGACAAAATCAAGATGTCTCGAGCTTGAGTGTCGCTTCAAATCGAACGTGCACATTCGCGAAGTATCCTGGAACAGCAGTGAAGAAACGCTGATCGCCATACGAACCGAAGTGTTCGTCAAGGAACAAGGTGTGCCCAGGGATCTTGAAATCGACGGTCTCGACCAGACCTCCTACCATTTTCTTGCCACCACATCACAGGGAGAGGATGTGGGAACTGCCCGGCTGTTGGAAACTGGTCAGATTGGGCGAATGGCCGTTCTCGAACCACACCGCGGATCAGGCATAGGCCGGCAACTGCTTGAGTGTGCTGTAGCCAAGGCATTGCAGTTGAACTTCGCTGAGATCTTTCTGCATGCCCAAACGCACGCATTGGACTTCTACTCCAGGAACGGTTTCGAAGTGTATGGAGAGGAGTTTGATGATGCTGGCATCCCTCATCGCGCCATGAGATATAACCGCTCCCCCAACTGAATTCTGCACGCAATCGGCAAAAAGGTTGTCTAGCGGAAATACAGCCGCGTAGTCAATACAATCAGCAACTTTCTCAATGGGAGATAACTCGTGGCTCTTCACTACGTACCTCGCAAACCTCGCTCGGAGCAAATCGCGGAACTTCAAATGGAATGGGAGTCGCATCCTAGATGGAAGGATGTCAAACGCGGGTATAGCGCAGAGGATGTAGTGCGCCTCCGTGGAACGATTCCCCATCGCAGCATGCTGGCGGCCCACGGGGCCGACAAACTTTGGACACTGCTTGAGGAACAACCCTTTGTCAATGCGTTGGGCGCTCTTACTGGCGGCCAAGCCGTGCAGCAGGTCAAAGCGGGAATCAAGGCCATTTATTTGTCGGGTTGGCAGGTGGCCGCCGACAACAATACATCGGAGACCATGTATCCCGATCAATCGTTGTATGCCGTGAATTCTGTTCCTTCGGTTGTGAATCGAATCAACAATGCCTTTCGTCGGGCGGATGAAATTCAGTGGTCCAAAGGTATAGACGACGGCATCGACTACTACGCCCCAATAGTCGCCGATGCGGAAGCGGGCTTTGGCGGCATTCTCAATGCTTTCGAGTTGATGAAGTCAATGATCGCGGCCGGAGCTGCTGGCGTGCATTTCGAGGATCAACTTGCCTCCGTCAAGAAATGCGGACATATGGGAGGCAAAGTTCTCGTTCCGACCGCCGAAGCTGTACAAAAACTGATTGCTGCCCGTCTAGCTGCCGACGTCTGCGACGTACCTACGCTGCTGATGGCAAGAACTGATGCCAATGCAGCCGCCATGGTAACCAGCGACGTGGACGAACATGATCGACCTTTCTTGACGGGTGAACGAACACCTGAAGGCTTCTACAGGTCGCGAGCGGGACTGGACCAAGCCATAGCACGTTCGCTGGCGTATGCACCGTATGCTGACCTGATTTGGTGTGAGACGGCCGTGCCTTCTTTGGAGGAAGCACGAGACTTTGCGGAAGCCATCCACAAGGTCTATCCGGACCAAATGCTTGCGTACAACTGTTCGCCCAGCTTCAATTGGCGCGCCAATCTCGACGACGCCACAATCGCCACGTTCCAAGTTGAATTGGCGGCAATGGGCTACAAGTTTCAATTCATTACTTTGGCGGGAATTCACAGCATGTGGTACAGCATGTTTCAGCTCTCCAAGGACTACGTCGACACGCAAATGACTGCGTACGTCGACCTTCAGGAGAAAGAATTCCTTGCGGCCGATAGGGGATACTCTTTCGTCAGCCATCAGCAGGAGGTGGGAACGGGTTACTTCGACGAAGTTGCCAACGTCATTCAGGCAGGGGAGTCGTCAATTACCGCGCTTACTGGATCTACTGAAGAGGCACAGTTCGAGTGATTCAGTTGTTGGCCACTACACTCGTAGAATGCCAAGGTCACATTCCAATCAATTGATCCGCTGAGCCAGAGGACTACACATGCCCACACCCGCAGAGGTCGTTGTACTACCAGCCCACGAAGGTCCACTGCTTATCCGCGAAGTCACCCTGCCCGATCCTGGACCTTCGCAAGTTGTCGTGAAGCAGTTCGCGTCGGGCATTTGCCACTCTCAGCTTCATCAAATGAATGCGCCGCGCAATGCGCCGACTCTATTGGGACACGAATCTACGGGAGTGGTCATTCAGAAGGGCGCCGACGTCACTCATGTGGACGAGGAAGACGAGGTACTCGTGACGTGGGTACCGAGAAACGCCGCGAAGGACCATTCTCGACCGACTGCGGCGTCACTCGAAATCGAAGGTGATACCGCCATTTCACAGAACGTCTTTACTTGGGCAACGCACACGATTGCCGACCAGCGATTCGTCGTAAAAACCGAACCACTTGAGGACAGGCACTCAACCGCCATTATTGGTTGCGCCGTAATGACGGGGTCCGGCGCAGTCATCAATACCGTCGATGTCCAGCAAGGCAATTCAGTAGCGATATTCGGTGTCGGTGGCGTTGGGCTGTCAGCCATTGTCGCGGCTCGCATTCGGGGTGCGAACCCCATCATTGCTGTGGACCTGGATGAGGACAAGTTAACGTTTGCCAAGCAGTTTGGGGCGACACATGGAATTAACGCCTCGAAAGTCGATCCCGTGCGCTCAATTCATGAAATGACCGTAAATCCAAATGAGTTGAGTATCGCTGGCGGTCCCGTTAGCGGCGTTGACTATGCATTTGATTGCATAGGTCTAAAGACAACGATGGAGCAAATCGTGCCGTCTGTGAGACCAGGACATTTCGGGGCGAGGCAAGGTGGAACGGCAGTTCTTGTGGGAGTTCCACACACGACAGTCGAGCTGCGCGCTGGAGAAATACTAGGTACGGAGAAGCAGTTTCGTGGGTCGATTGGCGGATCGTGTTCGCCGGATCGCGACTTTCCTGTGTTTCTTGAATGGCATAGAAGCGGACAGCTAGATCTCGACAGTTTGGTGACCAAGACCTACGAATTACATGACATCAACGAAGCTACGTCGGCGTTGGCTGAAGGACGCATCGCCGGAAGATCCATCCTTAGGTTCTGAAAATCTAAATCGCCAACATATCCAAGAAGGTGGCAACGGGTGTTGCTGCCAGTTGCCGGGAGTCCAAGCATAGACTCTCAATGCGCCCCGCTTGAGCTGCAGGAAATCGAGTTCTGAGATTTTGGCGAAACTTGTCAATTAGCTTGGGAATTCCTTCTTCTCTGCGAAATCTGTGGCCAATGGGAAACTCGACCTCCTCCTGAATCTTGCTGCCGTCCTTGAATTCCACTTCTACACGGTTAGCAATCGAGCGCAGTTCAGGATCGAGGTAATCTCGACTGTAGCCTTCGTCCTCGACAACGACCATAAGCTCCCGTAGTTGGTCGATGCGGGGATCGGCCGCGGCTTCGTCCTCGTAATCGCCCGCCGTCAAGTCGCCCCTCAGCAAACCTATAGCGGTCATGTATTGCAGGCAATGGTCACGGTCAGCAAAATTGCTAAGCGGCCCGGTTTTGCTAATGATCCGGATAGCCGACTCGTGGGTATGAAGCAAGATTTTCTCGATTTCGTGAATGCGTCCAGCCACTCGTTCATGAAGGCAGACCGCTGCTTCTACAGCAGTCTGCGCGTGAAACTCGGCTGGAAACGAAATCTTGAACAGAATGTTCTCCATGACGTACGAACCGAATGGACGTTGAAACGTGAATGCGTTTCCCCCGAACGAAACATCATAGAAACCCCAAGTTGGAGCTGAAAGAGCGCTCGGGTATCCAATTTCGCCTTTCAACACAAGCAATGCAATTCTTACTGCTCGGCTAGTGGCGTCGCCAGCAGCCCAGGATTTTCTTGGGCCTGCATTGGGAGCATGCCTGTATGTTCGAAGGCTTGACCCGTCGACAAACGCGTGAGAGAGCGCATCGACGACTTGATCGCGTGTCCCGCCCAGCATACGTGTAACTACTGCAGCGGTCGCCACGCGCACTAGCAGGACGTGGTCGAGCCCCACACGATTGAAACTGTTCTCTAACGCGAGGCAACCTTGAATTTCATGTGCTTTGACCATGGCGCATAGAACGTCGGACATGGTCAGTGAAGGTTTTCCTGCCATTAAGGCACGCTGGCTCACGAAATCTCCAACCGCAAGAATTCCTCCCAAATTGTCTGAGGGATGGCCCCACTCGGCTGCTAGCCATGTGTCGTTGAAGTCAAGCCAACGAATCATGCATCCAATGTCCCAAGCAGCTTTGACAGGATCTAGAACAAATTGAGTTCCGGGAACCCTAGAGCCGTTTGGCACATACGTTTCAGGAACGATTGGACCTAGCAACTTTGCACATTCTGGAAATCCGAGGGCCAAGAATCCACACCCCAAGGTATCAATCAAGCAATGGCGTGCCGTCTCAAGTGCAGTGTCCGATTCGACTTCAAAATCACACACGTAATCCGCAATGTCTAGCAGGACTTGATCGGGAGTCGGACGCGTACTTACATCAACATTCGCGGTCATAGTGCATTCGAGAGTCGTTTAGACAGGTTCTAGCGCTGGTCCAACGGAACGAAAGCCCTAGGCTCCGGACCTGTATAGTCGGCGCTAGGTCGAATTATTCGATTGTTCTGGCGTTGCTCCATGACGTGCGCAGCCCAGCCGCTCACTCGCGAGCAAACGAATATCGGCGTAAAGAGCTTCGTAGGAATTCCCATGGCGTGGTAGGCACTTGCATGAAAGAAATCTGCATTGGCAAAGAGCTTCTTTTCCTCCCACATGGTCTTCTCGATCGCACAGGAAATTGGATAAAGCCTTGTGTCTCCTGACAACTCAGCGAGTCTCTCGGCCCAACGCTTGATGATGGTGTTGCGCGGGTCCGACACGCGGTAGATGGCGTGTCCGAAACCCATGATCAATTCCTTTCGATCTAGCATGCGGAGTGTCTCCTGCTCTGCTTCTGCCGGACTCTCAAAGCGCTCGATGAGTTCCATTGCAGCTTCATTGGCGCCTCCGTGCAATGGTCCGCGCAAGGAACCTATGGCAGCCGTTATGCAAGAATGCATGTCGCTCAACGTGGACGCGCACACGCGTGCAGTGAATGTGGAAGCATTGAACTCGTGCTCCGCGTACAGTATGAGTGAAACGTCCATCACCCTTGCAAACGTTTCGTTTGGGGTTTCGCCCAACAGCGTCGCCAAAAAATGCTCAGCTACAGAACCGCAGTCGGTCTCGACATCGATGCGGACACCGTCGTGGCTATACCGATACCAGTAGTTGACGATTGATGGACACACCGAGAGAAGTCGATCTGCCACATCCTGCTGTCGGCTGTGATCACCTTCAGGCTCTAAGTTGCCAAGAACAGAAACTCCCGTTCGGAGAACGTCCATCGGATGGGAAGATGCCGGCAGACGTTCTAGAGTGGCGGCCAATTCCTTTGGAATCGAACGCATGGTTGACAGTCGGCTTTTGTATCGCGTGAGTTGATTCCTGTCTGGCAATTCACCGTACAAGATCAAATAGGCTACTTCTTCAAACGTAGCTCCGTCGGCAAGATCGGAAATGTCATAGCCGCGGTAGGTTAGACCCGTTCCCGTCTTTCCCACGGTGCAGAGCGAGGTCTCACCAGCAACCTGCCCTCTCAGGCCGCTTCCTCCAAGTTTTTTGTCAACCATTCCGCTGCTCTCCCCCAAGAAGCACATCTAGTTTTTGTTCGTACGTGTGGTAACCCAACACCTCGTAGAGTTCTTCTCGCGTTTGCATGCTGTCGACAACATCCTGCTGAGAGCCTTCCTCCCGAATTGTTCGAAACACTGTCTCGGCGGCTTGAGACATCGCGCGAAATGCAGACAACGGGTATAGCACCATCCCTACCCCCACATCGCGCAACTCCTCCAATCGATAGAGAGGAGTTTGTCCAAATTCCGTCAAATTCGCGAGCACAGGAACGCTAACACAATCGACAACCTCACGATACATGCTCGCATCCGTCATCGCTTCAGCGAATATCGCGTCGGCGCCGGCTTTCTCGAATTGTTGAACTCGTTTCAAGACCTCGTCTAGGCCAGCAACCGCCAACGCATCAGTTCGCGCCATAAGTACGAAGTTGCTGTCCTCCCGAGCATTCGTAGCCGCGGCTATTCGATCGCACATTTCTTCAACGTCCACGATTTCCTTGTTGGGCCGATGACCACACCGCTTTTGCGCTACTTGATCCTCAATGTGCACACCTGCGACGCCAGCTCGCTCCATCTCACGAATAGTCCGCTCGATGTTGAACGCCGAGCCCCATCCTGTGTCTATGTCCACGAGCAACGGCAATTCCGTAGTTCTCGTAATTCTGCGTGCGTCCGTCAGCACGTCTTCCATTGTTGTTATTCCCAAATCCGGCATGCCGCACGAAGATGCCGCGACTCCACCCCCTGATAGGTAGATTGCTCGGAATCCCGCTCTTTCTGCCATCAAGGCGGAGTATGCGTTGATGGTTCCCACAATTTGCAAAGGCGTTTCTTTCTCCCAGGCAATCCGGAACCGCTGACCCGGCGAGAGTTTGTCGTTGCCTGTGCTAGACACGATGTGCTCCGGGACCAATCACCACATGGTTCATTGTGGAGTTGAGTGGGGCTTGATTGTGGTCTGCCACCGACCGGCGAAACTCCGTCCGTGCAGTGCTAGAGGCATTTGTGGGTGAAATCATTGCCGCAAACTCCTTACGGAACGAGATTTTACGGAATGACGATGCATGTCAGTTTTCAGTGCCACGGCCAACGTGCCATGAAGCTGACAATTTCCAATTGCACAATGCGTAATTGAACATTCACAGTATGTGAGCAAATGAAATATGAGTCTATATGGCGCGTTCGATCTAATAGGGGACCCGTGGCGATCAACTGCCACAAGATTGAATTCACGCCACAGCGTTGAGCAAGATACGAGCCGCCTGCAAATCCTGCGGCGGCTGGGCAATTCTGTGCTAGGCGTCCGCTTCTACTGATTGAGAACTTTCGAGCCGTGCAATCTGGTCTCGTAAATGGAGCTTCTTCTTTTTTAAACGTTGAATCTTCATTTCGTCTTTGTGTCCGGACTGAATCAATATGTCCACTATTTCATCCAAGTCCCGGTGTTCCGTGCGAAGTCGCTCCAGCAGCTGCTGGGTCTCGGTTTGTTCCAACAATCGAACCTCCTGTATTCCCTTCTAGTGAGTCAGCTTGTGAATAGGTAATGTATACGAAATTGCGGATGGGATTGCAAACCTAGCCCAATTCGTTTCCACTTCCTGTCCTCTGCAAGCCTGCCCTCAAGCTAGGTGACACGGCTACATGCAGTATTCACCCTGATTGAACAGGCAAGCCACGCGCAGTGCGTATGTGCAAAGGAACGGCTATATTGGATAATCACGCTATGGAAAAACTGCCGGATAGAAAGAACTCGGTTGCCGCATTTCTCGAGGCAACCAAAAAGCATCCGATTGCAGCGAACACGCCTGCTCGTCTCGTATTTGCACTTGATGCGACTGCAAGTCGCGAACATACATGGGACCTTGCGACCAGCTTGCACGGCGAATTGTTCCAAGCTGCACGATCGCGAAAGCTGTCCGTACAACTTGTCTACTATCGCGGTTTTAACGAGTTCCATGCATCGGATTGGAGCAATTCTTCCTCGGAGCTGTTGAATCGAATGCAGCGTGTGAGGTGCATTGCGGGAGGCACGCAAATTGTGCGCGTGCTCTCTCACGTACGCAAAGAAGCTGCAGACTCGGAGTTGCGTGCCGCGGTGTTTGTTGGTGATGCATGCGAAGAGAATCCTCACGAACTCCACGAGCTTGCTGGCCAGCTTGGACTGTTCCGAGTTCCAGTGTTTGTACTTCAGGAAGGAGATGACATGTTTGCCGGGCATGTGTTCTCCAGAATCGCACAGCGTTCGGGCGGAGCTCACATTCCTTTTCGTCCGGGCTCAGCACAGGAACTAGCCGAATTGCTGGGTGCAATCGCCGCTTATGCTACAGACGGCATCGATGCCATCAAAAAAATCAAGGGGCAATTCGCAACTCGCTTGCTCACGCAAATTAAGCCATGATCGTGTACTTTGTCCTTGCTGTCGCAGGGATCTTTGCGCTCGTACTCTTGTTCAAGCTTCTCTGGGGCAATAGGAAAGTCCCGCTAACATCCAAACCGGTGCTTATAGCTACCGCAGTTTTGGTTGCCGTTCTTGTGATTGGCATGGTGTCCAATCGCATCCATCCATTGGCCGCAACCGGCACGGCCATACTTCCATTCCTGAAACGTTTGCTTGCAATGCTTCCATTTTTTTGGATCAACCGGATAGTTGGAAACCCCCTCGGAGCCATGTTCAACATGGGCAGATTTCGACAGTTTGACGAAGCAAGCAACGATGGCGCCGGTAGTGAAGCGAGCACTACCGAACTATCCATGACCTTGGATCACGAGTCAGGCAATATGGGCGGCAGGATCCTCAAAGGCAAGTACGCAAATAAGGACCTGAGCGAACTCGAAGACTTGGAAATCGCGGACCTCTATCACAGCCTCAAGGAAGAGGAATCAAAGAGGCTTCTTGAAGCGTACATAGCACGTCACAGACCAGATCTTGGGAGCCAAGAGCGCGCGGACGACCATCAGGAAAACAGCAGTCAAGACCAAATGACCGTGCAGCGTGCTGCGGACATTCTCGGAGTGGAACTCACGTCTAGTCGCGACGAAATCGTAGAGGCGCACCGACGTCTAATACAGCATCTTCACCCAGATCAGGGTGGATCCACCTACCTTGCTGCAGAAATTAACGAAGCGAGACGAGTCATGCTCGAAAACATTTGACGAGCAAATTGCTTTGACCTACTTTTGCAAAAACGAATCCCTAGCTTCAACTTCCAAAGAAACCAGCCGCCTAACCCAATTGTCCATGCGCTGAAATTCCTTGCGGTCAATTCCAAATGCTTCCGATATTTGCTTAAGCAAGCATTCTTCCTCGATGTCGAACTCGCCGTCGACATACGACAATCTCAGCAGATTGATCACAGCTATACGTCTGGTACGAGGGGTGTCGAACGTGGAAGTGGCGCGGGTTACTTCACCCTCGCCATCTCCAGACTTGCTGCTCAATGCCATCTCGCGCTTGAATTCGTCTAGCATGAATTCCTCGTGAGGATCGAGCAGACCATCCGAGACCATTACATCGTGCGCCAAGCCAATCAAGGCGCTACGTTGTTCGTCAGTTAGCGCAGAGAGCCACAAAGGCGGAGGAACCCCTAAACGTTAGGGCGTGGAATTGAAAAATGGTGTTATGACTTCGTCGATCATAACACCGAAGTACGGGGCGAATATCGCGCCAACCATAATGATGATGCACAACCAGCCACAAACGAACACAAACTTCATGGGCCATCGTTGCGCAAGAAAGTCCTGCCAGAGAGCGCGTAACATTGACGGTATTCTTGAGTAGATTTCGCGCCGTATTTTACAAATTGAAGCTTTAGCTCCGTAGAGATTGTGCTGGTGGTTCAAACCTAATATGCGAATACCCCTAATACCGCTAACCAATGCATTAAGAGAGTCCATAGCCGAAACAACACTAGTTACGGCCACAGCTCGACAAGCTCAGGAACTTCGTTACTCCTGGGCATTCGAATCGTTTCAATCGGGTCAAACCGCATGGAAAACTCCAAGCATCAAGAACTTTGATGCTCTCGTGATCGGCTACTACTTCGATCTTGCGAGATCTGGCCATCCGAACGCGTCCAATGGACTGCTGCAACGGTCTGCGCTGGAACTTGCGTTTCGATTGTGTGCGCCCCAGGCCGAGTATCACAAACACACCAATGCAGCCGTCGACGCGTGGCGCCTCTATTGCGAGTGGCATTTGCGAAGAGTCGCCCCTGATCTTCGAGTAACTGAAAACGGCCGGCTTTTCTTAGAGTGGGTCGCGGCTTTTGCTAATTTTCGGAACGAGCAGGAAGTTGTTACCGTGCCAGAGCTTCCTTCGCTTATAGCAGAAGCTGTAAGATCAGGTTCGTTCGTACCGCAAGAGCTCACTTTATTCGGATGTGATGATCTCTCCCCAGCCCGTCGTGAATTGATCGACGAATTGGACCGAAAGCAACTCATCCATCAATCGATCCAATCACAAACGGTTGCAAGCCAATCAATTAAGGCTATTAGGTTCGAATCCACTGCCCGCGAAAAATCTGGGTTCTCGCATTGGGCGCGAGAGCAATTGTCTTCCTTGGGAACCGACAGCCGAATTGGCATTGTTGTACCCGATCTGACGAACGACTACCTGACGCTTCGAAGAAGCTTCGAAGCATCATTCTTCGACTGCGATGGAATTGATCAGCTCGTTAACATCGGTGAGGGTGTCCCATTGCGAGACACACGTCTAGTTCAAGACATTCTTAAGTTCCTGTCTTGGACTATTGGCGAATTAGGCTACACCGAAGTGCTCCAACTAGGTCGATCGCCCTATCTCAGCGGGCTCGAAATCCCATTCGAGTTTTCTCAGCACTATCCCGACCGCATGCGATTCGCGGGGTTTGCATCCCGCAGCCAATCTGAAACCTCGAAACTAATCACGCAATTGACGACTGGACGCCCAAAGCTGTTGAGCGAGTGGATGGAAATTGTGTCTCGAATACTGCATCTCGCAGGATGGACTTCCGAAGATGACTCGGTGGAAGAACGCAAGATACAGGCTTCATTTGTTGAGGTGTTGAACGATGTGGCAAATCTCTCGTCGTTTGTTGGCCGCACCTATTGGTCTCAAGCGATTCAATTGGTGCGAGATGGTGCTCGATCGCACAACTTGACCTACGAATCCCGCCATGCGCCGGTTCAAGTCATTAGCCGAACGGATTCCATCGGCATGCAGTTCGACGCATTGTGGGTATGTGGATTGGCAGAGGACACATGGCCCGTCGATGCCAATCCCAATCCAATGATTCCCATCAAGGTGCAGCGCAAGGCAGTCATGCCAAGAGTAACCCACCAGCAGATGCTGAGATGGGCACAAGAGCTCACCTCAATGTGGGAGCAAAGTGCCGACAACGTCGTGTTTAGTTGTGCTCCTAGAGACGAGCAAACTGAAGTACAGCCGAGTCGATTGATTGCCAAACACGGTGTGACTGAGGTGAACGAAGTTCTGGAAAAACCTGAACTTGCGCGTCACGACCATCCTTGGGGCGAAGCCATTCAATTCGACGTATTGCGCGAATTCATTGCCGACACCGGCACTGCGCCGTCTGAAGCCGAACTCGCCGAAATTCGAACTTCATTCCTGCGGGACCAGTCCAATTGCCCGTTCCGGGCGTGGGCAATCCATCGCACGAAGCTTCGCGACAGTCAGGAACCTCATCGCTTTCCCGATCCCATAGATCGTGGAACCATGGTTCACCAGACCCTGCAACTGCTAGTGGAGAATGCTCGCGATCAAGAGGCGATTGCCAAAATCTCTGAAGATCAGATCGACGACGCGATTGACGCGTCTACAAAGCGACTGAAGAGTTTGCAACTGCCTGATCGATTTGTGCAATTGGAAAGGGATCGAATTCGCAAGATCGTTGACGAATGGATGCAATTCGAATTAGCTCGCGAGCCTTTTGAAGTCGTTGAAGTCGAGAGCGAACACAGCGTCAAAGTTGATGGCATTCGCATCAATCTGCGAGTGGATCGAATCGACAAGACGGCTAACTTTGGTGCGCTTGTAATCGACTACAAGACTGGCGCGGCTTCCGTCAGCAATTGGCGACCGCCTCGACCGTTGGATCCACAAATGCCCCTCTACGCACTGGCCATTCATGAATGCGATGGATTGGCATACCAGCAAATCTCTGGCAATCAGATCAGAATGTTCGGCGTTGCGGAGCTTGGTGACCGGAAGTCGGGCATCGTTCCGGCATCACGGAGACTTGGTCGAAAGTTCGGCAGACTCAAGAACGACTGGAAATCATCCCTCGATGGAATTGCTGCGGAGTTCAAGGCGGGGCGTGCGTCAGTCCTGCCGACGAATCCCAACTATATTTGCCGAAACTGCCATTTGATGAGCTTTTGTCGACAATTTGCTGGCGTCGACTTCGTGCTGGAAGAGCTAGAAGAGGATTCGCCATGACTGCAGAACAGCCAGCGCTACGTACTGCAGTTGTACGAGCTAGCGACCAGCAAATACGAAACGAGGTCACATCACCCGAGAGATCGTTCATCGTTCAAGCACCAGCTGGCTCGGGAAAGACCACTCTTCTTGTTTCACGCTATCTCAGGCTCTTGGCATGCGTGAATCAGCCGGAAGAAATACTGGCAATTACTTTCACGCGCAAAGCCGCGCACGAAATGAAGACTCGCATCTTGACCGAATTGACCCAAGGAGAATCCGAAGGAGCCAAGGATGCCCTAGAACGAAGTCGATTTATGAATTGGGAATTGGAACTCAATCCACAACGCCTGAAGATTCAGACTATAGACAGCTTCGCGTACAGCCTTGTGCAGCGAATGCCTTACGAGAGTCAATTGAGCCTTGACTACCAACGCCTCGACGACGCAACGGAAATCTATGACGATGCAACCGCTGAATTGTTGGGTTTGATCTTCTCAGACACGGCATTTGCCGACGACATCGCCCACATTCTCTCTTTGCTCGACAACAACTATGTTGCTGCACTGAGTATGTTGTCCGAAATGCTTAGCAAGCGCCAACACTGGATTGCTCCCATTCGGGCAATCATGACACAGATCACGGCCCACAAAGGAACAGACAAATTTCTCAACGACCTTTCGCGCACCCGAGAAAAGTACATTCGATCGGTCATCGAGTCCACGGAGCTCCAAATCCCTCTTGTTCTCCACTTTAGTTTCAAGGAGATTTGCCGTGTGGTTGCACCAATTCTTGGCCACGAGTTCAATGACTTAACGACTCCTGAGGATTG
>JAPOWH010000023.1 GCA_026707735.1 Gammaproteobacteria bacterium
GGTTGCGGTTTTTGAACAATTGCATGTGAAACAGCCAGAATTAATCCCTACGTAAGAGCTCAAGAGCCCACATTCTTGGACAGCGGCCCAAAAGATAGTTTCGATTAGTAATGAGCAAGAGTAGCTAATGTACAAAGGATTGCAGTTGATGTCTGAATTTGGGGTGAGATAGCCTGACTTCAGTGGAGGAGTGGGAGTAGAAGATTGACGTCGACTAACCCTGTTGTCGAGAAAGTCGCTTCGGTCAATCAGATAGATTCGCAATGTTGCCCTCTTCTAGCATTTTCCTGCAGGTATGCGAGCGCCAGACCCAGTTGGTTCTCAAAAAGGTATAGATCTGACCAAATTCTATCGCTAATCGACGGTGTCAGCGACTTAATCCGATTGGATTCTCGATCGTCTGAGCGAGCAGCGAACACACGCCATGTATCCTTGATTGCACACTAGAACCCGAGAATAGAGTTTAAATTGCCCTTCTCCAGGTTTTCCGCATCCTCCTCTGTGAGAAACTTCTTGACCGATTCTATTTCCTCATCCGTAAGGCTTTTTTCCCAGCGGTTGTAGGTTGTCAGGAGCATTGCAGCTTTAGACTTGATTTCATCGCTGGGCAATTGATCCATTGAGTCAAGCAGACCTTTGGGGTCTGCAACCGCCCACTGGGGCATTAGTGCCTGTAGGTAGGCTGTTCTACTTGATTCGGGGAGCCTCTTTGCTAGATCTAGAGCCTTTTCTGTCTCGCCGTTTTCAATGTATCCCCCACCAATGGATCCATAGGCAGCAATCTTTGTCGGTCCAGCACGTACCTGGGGCAAGAATTCAAGTGCTTTGTCAAAGTCAGAGAACACGAGCACGGCGATAACCGCTGCTTCCAATCCGTGCTCTCCTTCTTTGATGGGTTGCTCGAGTGCAGTTTCCATCGCAAGTCGAGGGTCGGCGTCTACTACGGAGTAAATGATTTGTTGTAGTAATTGAGACTTGGCATCTTGCACTCCTGGCTCATTCAATACCCACTCAAGTGCAGATTCAGGATCTTGGTGGGACCAGCTTACTGCGAGCGACCCAGCAGCTGCGGTTTTGGATGTCGAATTTTCCATGCTGGCAACAAATCGCGCTGCATCGTCGGGATTGTGTCGTGCCATTGCAGACATAGCTGAATTAATAGCGGTCTCGTGAAGTCGTTCCTCTAGCGAATTGAGATCTTTAAGTAATTCATGTGGCTTCTGGTAGGCCCATGTTCTGACTACAGACTCCTCTAATCGACGGCGTAAACCACTTACCTCGACTTGAGATACGGCATCTAAAGCCGCTTTGGGGTCCCGTCTCGCCCATAGGCCAACCACGCCTGAACGAATCATATTGTGGCGATCGTAATCTATAGTCAGTGCATACTGAAACGCGGTCTGGGGATCAGTCTCAGCCACAGTGCTTAGCACTGACATCACAATGTTGGCCCTACTCTCTACATCGGTTATTGATTCAGCCACTTGATCCAATACCTCGACACCGCTTTGCTCTACCCACCGCAGAGCAAGGTCTGAGAGAGACCTAGATTGATTAGAGTCAACTTCTATTTGACCGACCAATTCATTCCATACTTCTTCAGGATCGAATGTGGAATCGGATGCCTTTTCTTGCATGATTAAATTGATCGCATACTGTTCGTTGCCGAGCTGACGCGCGATCTGGACACGCTTTTCGTCAGAAAGATCTGATCTCTCAAGCAATATCGTGGCCATCGCTGTGTGTTTCTTGTTCTCTTCCAATGAACTTGCATGAGCAACGGCTTCATCGACGTTTGTATGAGCCCACTCGCCAAAGACCTTGCTTACTAAACTAGATGGATATCGAACATTGAGAGCCTCAACCTGTGTCAACGCGCGTTGAGGATTCAATTGGGCAAGTCTCTGAAGAAGAACTGATTGAGCCACCGACTGGTGTTGCGAAGCTATGTCCATTGATTCCTCAAGAAGCTCGACTAATTGTTGCTCCTTGGAGTTTGTCGAAAGTACATGTAGTGAAAAACTGCGTTCAAATGGACTCATGAACTGGTTGAGATCACTGAGAGTTTGGATGCGTTGTCTCTCGGACGGTGGACTAGATGAGTCAACTTCGATCTCATCGTGCTCAGAAACTAAGCCCTGCTGAGCCAACTTAAGCGATTCTTGTTGATCTACATTGGCACTAGAACTCGTTGCACTATCTTGGTTGTCGAGCAACCACAATACGACAATTACTACAGTAGCTGCACTTGCACCAACAATGACCGATACGGTCACGAGCAGCGCAGAGTTCAAATTGCTGATTGGAGACGACTTCACTTGAACCGGTAGTAATTGGGATTGGATTCATAGTATGTACCGTCGCTCACACGGTCAAACCGTCTTCTCCTCGCTATTTCCGAAGCGTGGCACGTAACGCCACGATTTTCTAGCGATTCCCGCCTATTGTTTGGGCGATTGTGCGGACACCCAACTAGCGAGCAGTGTAGCCCCCGTCAACCGGGATGATTGCACCGGTTATAAAGCTGGCGTCCGCGCTCGCCAAGAACGCGGCGACACCAGCGATTTCTTCTGCTGTCCCCATGCGGCCCATCGGGTGCAGTTGCTCATGAAACTTCATTAGCGCGTCATTTTGCTGAATGACCGATGTCAGGGGTGTTGCGATATACCCCGGTGCAATGGCGTTTATCCTAACGTTCTGTTTGGCATACATCACGGCAAATTGCTTGGTCAAACCGACAACTCCGTGCTTTGCCGCCACGTAGCTGCTAATTCCCTCATTCAATTCGGGTGTTCTGACCGTCTTGTGATCTTCTACTGGCAATAGCGCCACAAGACCAGCTATAGAGGCTGTGTTTACGATGGATCCTCCGCCCCGGCTTGCTAAGTAATGTGCACCGTGACTCAAACCGTAGAACACACCCGAAAGATTGACTGAGGTTGTCAACTTCCAGGATTGACCACCGATTCCCGCATTATTGAATATCGTGTTCAACCTGCCGAATTGCTCTTCGACAAAGCTAAACGACTCTTTGACCGCTTCTTCGTCAGTTACGTCCAGCTGAAGCGCCACAGCTTTGCCTTGCCGTTCTACGATTTCCCTAGAAGCAGACTCTGCGCCCTCAAGGTTACGGTCCGCACAGACAACAGCTGCGCCCTCGTGGGCAAGTCTCACGGCCATTGCGCGGCCGATGCCGCTTGCAGCACCTGTAATCAGTGCCACATGGTCGACAAACCTACGCACTCTCAGGCTTTCTTCGACATGCCTGCGACTGGCCGATCCTTAGGAGCACTGTCATAGGCTCCCCGAAAGTCTCTAAATGGGCCGTCCCTCCATTCCAATGCCGCTTTCAATCCCTCGTCTCTGACTCGACGCCCCCATTCTGCTGACGCGGCTCGCTGTGCACTTAGTGCCTGAATCTCGGTTCCCGAATGCAGTGCTTCGCGGATTCCTTGCGTCTCATATTGACGATTGACCGCACGTTTCGAGTACATGAGCATCTCGTTGTCGATGTGTGACATCCGTTCAGCGAAATTGACAACGAAATCGTCAAGTTCCTCCTTTGGCACTGCATAGTTAGCCCAACCCAAGCGCCACATTTCCGTACCAGAGAACGAGTCGCCAACATAGGCGAATTCTCTTGCTTTGGCCGGTGGCAGAAACCACGGAGCCCACATCATGTCCATCGTGGTCATGGCGCGAACAGGTGGGTAGCCAATGGATGCATCCTCGGCAACAATGCGAAAGTCGCAAACCGAAGCAAGCTCGGTCCCGCCAGCCAAGCAATGTCCGTGGATCTGGCAAACCACCGGTTTCGCCAGCTCCCAAATCGTCCAATTGGTCATTACGACGTGTCGCGCCCATTGTGTTGCCCCAGGATGGGTGCTTCCCGTATAGGGAAGCTTTGATCTCTTGTCAACGTACTCGTCGCCAGAAGCAGCTCTCGAAGGTGAGAGATCATAGCCAGCCGAAAAAGATCTGCCGGCACCCTTGAGAATAATCACTCCTACGTCGCTGTTAGCCTCTGCATCCCGCATGGCTTCCATGAGTTCGCCACGCAGATTGTTACTAAGGGCGTTCAGTTTCTCCGGGCGGTTCAATGTGATCGTAGCCAGTCGGCCCTCACTTTCGTACAAAACGTCTGAATATGGCACAGCGGTCTCCTCCAAAATCGGCTACTTCCATGATAGCGAGACCAAGAACCTGCGACAGGCGCTCGGCGCATACAATCGGCAGATGCACCGTCGTTTCAAATCGTGTTAAGCCCTGTCCAAATCGACACCTATCGGTCGCACGGGTTTCTTGTTCTCGAGAAGCTAATCGAGCAAGAATGCCTTGAGCGCCTCAATCAGCGCTTTGTGGAATTCGCGAGTGAAAGTCGCGATTTGGCGGCTGGCATGAAGCTAATGAAGGATGTGATGGTTGCGAAGGGCGCGGTGCAACCTGAATCGAACCTTCATGGAATCAACAAGCTACTAAACTTTGAAAACGATGACACTCTCATGTCATACGTTCGCCATCCAGACTTGGTGGCTGCAGTCAAAGCGTTAATTGGAACTGATCTCTGCTCCATCGTCACCAACGTATTCAACAAGCCCCCAAATGTGGACGGGCGTCACCCGCTTCATCAAGACTTGCGCTATTTCAGGATACGCCCGCCCGAGAAAATAGTCGCTGTATGGACGGCGATTACACCGACTAATCGAGACAATGGCTGCCTTGCCGTAATTCCGCATTCCCACAAAGTAGGATTGATGAGCCACTCAACTCCCGACTGGGAATTTGTCAACTACAAGTTCTATGGGATAGAAGCGGATCTCACTCAGAGTCGAGTCCACATTGAGATGGACCCTGGCGACACGATCCTATTTCACCCGTTACTGGTCCACGGGTCCGGACATAATCGAACCAGCGATTTCCGCCGCTCGATCTCTGCGCATTACGCAAATTCCAACTGTGAATCACCGCCTCCTGACTGGCGAGACAATCCCTTTGTCCGTCCCCTCTCCTAGCTGAATTCCGGAGCAACTTCCTCCATAAACAGTTGTGCTGGCTCACGAGTGTCTTTGCCGAAGAACTCGATCATGAGCATCGTGCAACCCAATTCAATGTGCTTTTGAATGCGTTCGATGCATTGTTGAGGAGTGCCTGTGATAGCCATCTCGCCCAATGGGTCACCCAAATGGCCGCCAAATATCTGGGCAGCACGTTGGGACATCGGTCCGGCTTCCTCTTCCGTGCGAGCAATGGTTACCAAACACTGCTGGCTGATCGTTATGTCGGAAAAGTCGCGACCAACTGAATCACAGTGACGCTTCAGAACATCGACCTTGTGAGCGAGATTGGCTTGATGACCTGCCAAGTTGTTCCACATGTCAGCCTGTTCCGCAACAATGCGCAAAGTCACCTTTTCTCCAGCTCCACCAATCAGAATCGGAACGTCGCGTGGAGGTTTTGGCTGGCAGACAACTTGGTCCGCATGCACGAAATTGCCAGAAAACGAAGTCTCTTCTTCGGAGCTCCACATTCGCCTAAGAAGCTGAATGGTCTCGTCAAGCTGCTGCAACCGCTCCCCAGTTGATAGAAACGGCATACCAAAGTCAGTGAACTCTCTTGGCATCCACCCACCTCCGAGACCGGCAATGACTCGTCCGCCAGCAATGTTGTCGATCGAAGCTATAGTCTTGCCTAAATGTGCAGGATTGCGCATGCCCACCGGAGTGACAAGTGTTCCCAATTCAACACGCTCGGTGATAGCTGCAAGCGCTGCAAGTGTCGACCAAGCTTCAAAAATTGGGAGTTGCGGAGATTGTGGTCCGTATAGGTGATCACAGAGCCACAGCGAATCAAATCCCATGTCTTCGAATGCACGCGCCGCTTCCGATGTGGCAATCCACGGTCGCTTGATTTGAGGAACAGTTACTCCAAAGTGAACATTTGTTGCCATTGCACTGCTATTCCGACGAGCTTTCTCGATTGTAGCGACTAGGCGACTACTCCGCAGGTAACGAAAAGAAGTGTTGTTTAATAGAACTCACCAGGGGTGATGAGCGGGTAGCGTCCAATGGCCGAATCGACGGACCAAAAGCAGCGGATTAGGTCTCTGATTGCAATTGCCTCGATATCTCTGATGGTCGGCATTGGAATTGGCGTTGTAACCTCATTGATTTTGCGCAACAACGGCACCGAGTTCAGTGAGCAACGCGAGTATCCAACAGATAACCTTGGTGCAGAGCGGGAACAAGCGTATTCAACGCCTCCATCGACACCAACGGGCTCTCATGCAACTTCGCTTTACGACTTCACAGATCAGTCAAATTTCACAAGTCACTTCGCATGGTCTGCCGCGTTGTATCAATTTCTGGCAGGCGCAGACAGCGATCAATTGCATGAATACTTGGAACAGACCAAAGCAATTCCAGTCCGACCGACGAGAGAGTCCGTCGAGAATGCAATCGTGCAACAATTGGCTGTGATTGAGCCAGAAGTTGCATTAGCTATCGCTGAAGAGTTTGGCCGATCGCAGAAAGGGATGCTAATTTCCCGGATATTTCAGGAGTGGTCCTTGGCCGACCTAGACGACGCTATTGAACAGTCGGCCAATCTCGACGATCAATATAGAAGGCACGCCATCTTGGGCATTCTTTACACCAAGCAGTCTTTGTCTGATCGCGAACTGCGTGCTTTAGCTCGAAGGGCAGGTGATGAAAATGTGGCCTTTGAGTTCATTGCTCGTTCCAAGATCGAGACTCTACGGGCGGATCATGAATCGACATGGAACAGGTACGTCGCCGAGTACAGGACCGAATTGGACAATCTGACTTCCGAACAGATTACTTTGTTTGCTAATCTGGCGCATACATGGTTTGAACAAGACGGCATCGAGGTGGTCGCCAAAATAGAGGACTCGATGAACGATCCTCGCGCAACAGGTTCGGTGCTGAATGCATTAGCTGCAATTCTGACGCGATCGGACCATCAATCGGCTCTAAAGGTAGCTCTCCGTTCGCCCGGCAGTTTGTCTCGCTTTTATGTGTGGCGCGTAGCCGAGGAATGGGGAAAATCTGATCCCAAAGCGGCTATCGATGCAGCGCTTGCGGCAGATTCAACGAGCTTGAAAAACAGTCTGTTGGACCATGTTCTCACGGGTTGGGCAAGTTCAGATCCTCATGGTTTGCTGAGTGAAATCGCCGGACTACCCGAAGATATTCGTGGCCCGAGCTTGGAAAAAGCACTCGTGTCGATAGCCCAGACCGAACCTCAATCTGCTATTGCGTACTTGGGGGATGTCTCGACTCGAAAAAGCAAGAACAAAATTGCTGAAGCGATTGCAGTGAATTGGGCATTGCAAGACCTTGCTGCTGCACTGGCGTGGATAAGATCGGAAACCCGTATTGTGAATATCCAATCTCGACTCGTATCCTCTGTATTTCGTGAACTTACTAACGTAGACGCTGAGCATGCATTTCAAGCGGCCCAAGCTCAGCCATTGGAAGGTTCCAATGTCGGAATCGAGGTCCAAGTGCTAAGCTGGCTACCCTATATCGACCCAGATTTGGCTGTGTCCCTGCTTGAAGACGTTGAACGGAACGACGAAACTAAAGCTGAAGCTTACAACGCGGTCGTTAGAAGTTTAGCAATGAATGATAAACCTAGGAGAGCAATTGAAGTCGCACTCAAGTTTGCCGAATCGGGAACGTACAAGGTTGGCTATCAATCCATATTTTCGACGATCGCAATGCAAGATCCAGAACATTTGTACGCTACGTTCGATCAGTTACCGCCCGGCGAGTTGAAGTCTCACATCGCAAACCAACTCTTGACGAGCTATAGGGTGAAAGAAAATCTATCTGAGGAGCAGATCGAGCGGCTGAAGGGATTTGAAGCAGACAAGCCGCAGTATCCGAATATGTCCGAGCGACTCAGAGAAGCCTTCGAAAAGGTAAATGAGATAATTAAAGAAGAAACTGAGTAGATTGCGTTCCTAAGGGATCGAACAGGGGGAGTGATCTTCCAGCCCTCACGCTAGCGACGGTGAACACACTGTTCCTTGTGGTTGCAGCCAAAAATCTCGTTGCTGCTCACGTGAGTACAACTCAACCAGTTAATGCAATTAGTGGGAGCAACGTAATGAAAATTGGTATCTACGGTGGCAACGTCCGACGCGGATCTCCGCTAACTAGCCTGATAGACGACATAGTCGCCATGGAAGATCGTGGATTCGCTAGCTACTGGATGCCGCAGGCGGGATCGTTTGACGTTCTTACAATGATCGGTGTTGCGGGCCAACACACTTCACGGATTGAGCTTGGCACAGCAATTGTCCCTAGCTATCCTCGTCACCCCAACGCTCTTGCCGAACAAGCGGCTACAGCAAATGCCCTCTGCGGCGGCAGACTGGTGCTTGGTGTGGGACCGTCTCATGCGCCCGCAATTGAACGTCTGGGCTTGGCTTATGATCGACCAGCTCTACATATGCGAGAGTACGTTTCGGTTCTGCGCTCCCTCAGCGAATCAGGCAGAGTAGATTTTTCGGGCGACATCTATCACATACAAACAGGATTTGCCTGCCCTGATGCTCAACCGTTTCCGATTGTCATCTCGGCACTGGCACCGCTGATGCTGAAAGTGGCAGGTGAAGTCGCAGATGGCACGGTTACTTGGATGGTCGGACGCAAGACCATCCGCGAGCACACGGTACCCCGCATTACACGTGCAGCTCGCGACTCTGGAAGAGACGAACCCCGCGTGATAGTTGGCGTTCCCGTCTGCTGCCATGACGACAAGGATCAAGCCATTGCGCGCTCGATACAGATATTCCAACACTACACTCAACTGCCAAATTACCGACGACAGCTTGACTCAGAAGGACTCGATCAGGCAGGCGAGATTGCGGTTGTGGGCAACGAGCAGGAAATAGCGGAAGGTTTGCAGGAATTTTTCGATGCTGGTGCCACGGAAGTCATCGCAAGCGTTTATCCGGCAGGTGACAGTGGACGAGCATCGTTTGAAAGGACCTTTAGCTGTCTGGCTGATCTAGCTGCAAACTAGATCTTCGACAGTCCTAACGTACGCGGAATATGTGCTCGATTGCGAAGCAGGTGTATTGCTATTGCACCTTTAGCATCAAACTGACCTGCCTTCTTAATCTCGCACTTAGTCTTGGTTATTCGAGGCTTCTCATGCTGTAGATGTCATAAACCTGCAACAAAATTTTGATAGTCATAACAACTCGCAAAGTCTGACCTTTCCAAGGATCTGAGGGACACCCAATGGACTTGCTAACAATCTACATGATTGTTGGGTTTTTGCTAGCTGCCTATTCAGTTGTCGCCAACGATTCAATTCAAACCCTAGGCACCTTTCTCGCATCCAATTCCCATCGCCCTTGGTGGCTTCTTTGGATTTTTGCCTCTTCGATCCTTTTAGCGGTGATTGCCTACAGTTGGTTCGCCAATGGCGGCGATCCAGCGTATGGAAGGCTGGAAAACTTCCCAGTCCCTATTGGCGGTGTTTCGTGGTTGCACGTCATTCCACCCCTAGCCTTGTTGGTTCTCACGCGTATGGGAGTGCCAGTCAGCACGACTTTCCTCATTCTCACCGTATTCGCAGTTACCGGTGGAGAGACCAGCAACCTTTACAAGATGCTGACAAAGTCAGGGCTTGGCTATCTCGTTGCGTTCGTTTCGACACTTGTACTTTTCTCCTTCGTGTTTCACCGTCTGACAAAGTACTTTCACAAGACGAGTAACCAACAAAGACCGAAGTATTGGGTCGTGCTGCAATGGCTGTCCACTGGATTTCTTTGGAGCCAATGGCTCATTCAAGACTTGGCGAATATATTCGTCTATTTGCCACGCGAGCTTTCTCTTGGCTGGCTTGCTTTTGGTTTGGTGGTCTTGGTTGCCATGCAAGGCTACATCTTCTACACGTTCGGAGGGAAGATTCAGAAGATCGTGACCTCCAAGACCGACACCACCGACATACGGGCCGCAACCATCATTGACTTCATCTACGGGATCATTCTCCTTATATTCAAGGAGTGGAGCAGCATGCCGATGAGCACTACGTGGGTCTTTCTAGGTGTACTTGCTGGACGGGAGATTGCACTTTCTCGCTATCTGGTTGACGTGTCCTTCCATGAGACAATCAAGAAGATTGTTTCAGATGCGTTGAAAGCTTTTTCAGGTCTAGTCGTTAGCGTAGTCCTGGCATTTGGTCTGCCGTGGCTGTTCCAGAGGTTCTTCGTATAGTCGAATCTCTACGAGGAACTGAAGAAGTTGCGTGGATTGTCCACGAAGAGCTTCTCAATCTGACGATTGGTGACGCCTAGTTCCTTCAGATCAGGAATGACATGGCGATGGATGTAGAGGAACTGGTCCATGTTGGATCTGGTGAATTCGTGCTCCTGAGGAATCGTGCCGTCCGGCCGCTCCTTGTGCAGATGCAGGCAAATGCAATCGTGCGAAGGGCAAAGGCGGTCCTCATAGCCCATTTCGATCAATCGATTTAAAGTCACAGTTCTCATGTACGGGCTTACCAGCCGCCCTGGATAGCGGTCTAGACCCAAATAGCATCCTTGGTCCAAGATCCACTGAAGATATTCCGTGTCGGTGGTGTCGTTGGAATGGTCGATCTTCACGCGTGTGAGATCAACGCCCTCCTCCCGAAAAATTGCAATCTGACGCCGCGCCACTTGGTTCGTAGGGTGAGAGTGAACCATTATTGGAAGGCCTGTTTCGTTATGAGCTCGTGAAACCGCCCGAGCCATCACTTCGAGCTCTGGAGTGACGCCTTCATAATCGGCTGCACACTTCAAGATTCCAGCCCTGACATCTGTGCCTCTAAATCCCTCCTCTACATCGCGCACAAACTCCCGTGCCATTTGGTTCGCGGATACACCGCGGAGAAAACCGGGTACGCTGAGCCACCATCCAGTCGTGTTTACGATGTTTACGCCCGAACCTTCCGACACCGTGCGCAAGAATTCGGGCTCCTTTCCCAAGTCATGCGTGGTGGCATCCACCATAGTGTCGATACCATGAGATTTCGCGCGCTTGAGTGCTTCTATCGCCCTTTGTGTACGGTCTTCAGGTCCGAACAAATCAGGAAATGATTGAAAGATTCCTGGGCCACCGACGAGCACATGCTCATGCATGAGCGTGAAACCTAGGTCATCGGCGTCTATGGGACCAGTAACTGTATTGATCGTGGCCATGAGATTCTCCGCTCCTCCCCTGTTGTGCTCGCTTCAGTTGCATGTTGGCAGATCCCTTGCGATGAAGAAACCGCAATTCAAGCAGTGAGCAACATCGGCTGCAACATCTGCAAATGGTAGCAAGCTGTGTGGAATTGATGCGACCATGTGTGTAGTGAGATTAGCTACGGCGTTCAGTCGTGGAAAAATGCCTGCTTGGTGGACGTCGCTTCCTTGACTAATAACTCCAGAGCAATAGTGGGCAGCGCAATGACTTGCTCAAAATCTGACGCGTACAGGTCAATCGCGCCCGTAGTCCGAGCCCATAGCGACACTCAAGTAGCATTCAAATGCAACTTTCGCGACCGTTTCTTTGTCCAACTTTGCTCGTTGCTCAATGCTAGAAAAGCGCGATGTCCGCTGCTAACCCAATAGTCGTGTAAAAGGAGCACTCATGGTGGCCTACGATCCAAAATACCCGCGAGCACATTACGATCGCGTTGGAATTTACGAGTGGACGCGGTTGACACGCTCCCGTCACGGCGAACTCAACTTTCTCGTGCACATGGATGTAATGCGGCGACACATTAAGGACAGCATGAATGTGCTGGAAATTGGCGCTGGCGCAGGCATTTACACCAAAGAACTCGTCCAGATGTGCAGGCGTTTAGTTGTTGCAGATATTTCCAAATTGCAACTGGATGCGAATCAAGAGAAAATGGGTGAGCTAGGCTTGTTGAATCTTGTTGCAGAGTATCGGCAACTAGACCTTGTAGACTTGAGCCCGCTCGCAGCCGAATCGTTCGATGCAATCGTCTGCATAGGTGGAACCCTAAGCTACCTACTGGATAAGGCCTCAGTCGGAGTCCAGCAAATGCTGCGCACAGTGAAGCCTAGAGGTATCGTAATTCTGGGAGTCATGTCGCTCATCAATTCAGTGGTACGGCTAATGCACTTGGTCCCACCAACAAAGGAGATTCGCGGATTGACCAACACAAGATGGCTCCTTGAGACTGGTCTACAGGATCAGGAGCACAATCCCGAGACGGAGCATTATTGCCACATGATGACAAGTGCGGATATCGACGAGCTCTTGGATTTGGATGTTGTTGAAATAGTCGAGAGGCGAGCTGCCGGTCTACTAGGGATGGCTGGCGAGGAATCACTCAATGCTGTAAGAGCTGACACCGACCTTTGGAATCTCATAGTAGAAAGGGAACTGGAATGGTCAAAACTTCCTAGCGCGTTGGATCTTGGAGACAACATCGTCTACGTAGTCCGAAGACGCTAGCTAAGCTTTTTGGATGTGTCTACATAGCTCAACAGAGACGAATCTCGGAATCGAAATCCAAAACATTGGCATTCAGTAAGGGACTATCAGATCTTCTTGGTGTTGTATACGCTAATGTTGACGCTGATTCGAATACGTACGGAAGTCAGCCCATAAAGAGTGCCATTGGCGCGTATTGCAATAACCCTACTGCCACAACTGACGGCAACACGACCATCAAACTGGTAGATAGGTTCCTCTCAGTCCAGCTCATGAATCCGTGGACGGCGATGTAGGCTGTCCAAATCAGAAAGACTGGAATCCAATAGACACGGACGTGATTCACGCCTAACAGTTCAAAGGGAAATGACGAGAATAGTAAGAATGGACCACTACTTGCAAAACTCAAGTACAACGTGTCTGCGACTAATCCCAAGATTGCTGGCACAGCAGTCCAGCACGCAAAGCCAAACCAGTGTCGCCAGCCTTTGTCGACACTGAGCAGTTTTCCCGCGGCCCAGTAGTAGACTGACCAGCCGAGACAAATGCAAGATATCCAAATCGCACTCCAAACCCACACGACTACTGCTCCAAATCCAAAGTAGAGCACTAAGTCATTAGATACTTTGGAAACAACGGAACCATCGTCCTGCAAGACTCCAACGGTCACATTGTCGTAATTGATGGACTGAACGACGAGGCAGAGGAATGCGACGATGAGAATTGAAAAAAACGGCAAGGCGAAAGGTGTCGTGTCGCGAATCTTGTTGAAGACATCACGCGGCGAAACCAATATTCGAGCAAGTCGAATCATCTGCTGGTTCTTCGCGCTATTTCAATACCGTCATTTAGTGCTAGCCGACGGCTCAGAATTCTCTGAAGTGTATTCACACCACGTACAAACGAAGAGTAGCTAAGTCAATTACGAACCCAAGTCGCGGAATTCCAAGGTTGACGCCGATTGCAGCCCGACAGCAAGCTTCATTCCGTCGGGAGACACGTCAAAGTCCATCACTGCATTTTGAAAACGAAAGTTGTGCACGTCGTTTCCGGTCGAAACCTCGATCGCCGCTATAGTTTTGTCCCAACTTCCAGAAAAGACGGTTTTGCCATCGCCGGAAAACACTACTTTCTCAACAACGGAAGGGTGTTTATGCACAACACTAGACTCACCGGATTGTCGGTCTACAACCTTGATGGTCCCATCATAGAAACCCAGCGCAATTGACTTGCCATCAATTGAGATTGCAACGGCGGTAATACCTCTACTCGTAGGCTCGTTCCACTCGTCGATGATCTTCCCAGTAGCAAACTCCATCAAGATTGCACGCCCGCTATGGGTTGATGATTGCGCATCACTGTTTGCACTCGACGAATTGAAATCCATGAGACCGAATAACAGTAGAGATCCGTCCTGAGAAAACGTCGAGGTAAGAACACGGGCATCCTCAAAAGTCCAAGCGCGACTTATTTCTCCTGCCCCAATATCGATAACTTGAAGGTTATCCCCCTCTCCAACTGATGCCACCGTACCGACAACAAGGTATTTGTCGTCGGGTGAGAACGACATGGTAGCTGCGTGATCTCGGAACCTCACTGGGATCTCCTGCATCAACTCGCAAGACTCCGTTTCATATAAAGCGATGAAGTGGGCGCTCGCTGAAAACATAACTTCCATTCTGGATTTCCCTCGATATTCCATGGCGAGCAGGTTTCCCTGTGTCGAATATTGGATGACATATGTATAAGGATCTGCATCCCAACTACAGCGTTCCTCGCCCGTTAAGAGATCTTGAGTTAAGACTCTCTCACCAAACAAGAGACCGGCTACTTCGTCGCCTGTTGAAGAAAAGTCCACAGCCAGCACTGAAACCATCAGCTTAGGGACATTCGTCGAACAACTGCAAATCATCAAGACGAGAGCTGCGGCTAACGCTATGTGTCGTGCAAGACTGTTGCGTTTTGCAACACTATGAGCGATTTCTTGAAAGCACATCCTCATGTCCAGATCCTCTCTCCAGTCGCCAATGATCTCAATATATGCAAATGAAATCAGCTGTAGGGTCCCTAAATCTCCTTCCTGATGGTGTGGTCTTTTTCATTTCGACAAACTTGTGCTGTTGTGCGCAACCAAAAGCACTGCAACTTACGGTCATATGCCCATTTTTCTGTAGTGTCGAGCATCTTTCCGTGCAATTTCGAACGCGGTCTTTCCTTTGTTGTTGACAAGAGTGATGTCGGCCCCACAACCAAGCAGCGCTTCAATTGCCGCTACTTGACCCTCGTAAGTTGCGCGATGCAACGGTGTTCGACCCTTTCCATCACTCGTATCCAAGTCCGCTCCGGCCTTGGCTAACAATTCGATAGAGGCAGCGCAATTTTGTTCCGCAGCCCATTGCACGGCCGTTCGCTTGGACCGATTCAATACATCGAGCTCGACGCCGAGTCGTAATAGTTCATTCACACAGTCCAACCCATCCGCACGAGCAGCCCAATGCAATGGTGTCGAACCATAGCTATCAGGTGTTGAAGCCAGTGCTAAGTCTTGCCTGATCAATTCACGCAGTCGTTTCAAATCGTTTCTTGCACAGGCTGAGAACGTATCGTAGTAGGCTCCCGCCTCCAAGAGGACATCAGCAACTTGGTGCTTGCCGATGGTTCTTACGTGGTCCTCCGACCAGAGACTTGGAGCTAAACTCTCCTGAAGAGCTGTGCTACCTCGTTCCCCATTTCCCTTGATTTCCAATTCGAGATGCACTGTGGCACCGTGTTCTACGCAAACTCTTGCAAACTCTGGATATCCTCCCCAAGCCGCCCAATAGAGAAGCGAAAGGTTGCTGGGCCAACCCGTGTGAGGCTTTTCGACGCTAACACATGCCGCGTCCGCTAGCCCCGATTCAAAAACAACCTTGACAGAATCGGCTGCTCCGGAGTGCGCTGCTTCATGCAGTATGTTGTACTCATTTGGATCCGCATCCAGTTCAATCTGTTGCTCAAGAAGAAGGCGAACTGCCGGTCCACTTCCAGGAAACGGAATACACACCTTTAGCAGTCCAGTTCCAATGCGATCAAGAACGTTTGGGTGCGCCTTCAACATTGCTTTCATAGTAGCCACGTCGGGTTGACAGTTGCCATCCCATTTCTTTGGATTGGTTCCCAGTGTCGCGACGATGAAATCTATTTCGGTAGGCGTTAGTTCAAGAACCAGGTCGTCGCGGCGAAACCAACTGCCTTGAAACATGCGAACTGCAATAGGCAGATCATTTGTTTGCATAAGTGATGCACCCCCACGCAGCTGTTCTCTTGCTTAGTCTGCTAAAGATACATTAGTGTCCCAACATTGCTGGTTGAACTAGATCTGGTGCGTTTACCCAAATACGCACGCCTACAACAGATTTCTCAAACCGAAGCAGCCTCTGCAAATACGAGGATGGTGGACTTGCCCGGAAGTGACCTATACAACAACGCGCAATGAGAAACCATTGTTGACCTTGTATGGAACTCTAAACTAAATCCGCCCAAAGACATGTAGAACGAATTGACCCACCCACTCCAATTCATCGGAATAGTGGCGGCAAACAAGCACAAGTGTTCTTCTTCGGCGTCACTTTCTGCGTCGGGTAGTTCGTATGATCCGACCTAAAATGAGAACGCTGAAGAGCTTGTGCCCGTAGCCGTGGATCGCCTCGGAAGAAACCCATTTACTCCTGATTTCGACGTACCTCCTCCTGTCTTGGCTGGACGGGAAAAGGAATTGAAAATCCTGTCGCAGATGGCCACCGACTTGGATACTGGTAGTAACGTCCGCTCGATCGTCCTATATGGACCTAGGGGTAACGGAAAGACCGCACTTTTGAATTCGTCAGACAGGTACAAACCGAGACGCACTAGGATCAGAATTGTCTAAACACTGGCGCAAGCACTTAGATCTCCGCAGGATCTTGCAGACGTCCTTCTAGAAAAGACGGGCCCATCAAAGGCAGGACTGAGCAAAGTTGGAGGGTCGCTCAAGGTGCTTGGTGTTGGAGTTTCTGCGGAGCGACAAAATACCGACTCGCACGATGCAGTTGGTACTGAAGCTGTTGTGCAATCACTTACTAAAAGGAGGAAGTTCAGCTCGCCTACCTTACTAATGCTGGACGAAGCGCACGATCTTGACCGGGAAGTAGGAAGAATGGCCCTTGCGATTGCGAGCCGCATGAAGGCTGAAAAAACTCCATTCGGATTGGTTCTCTCGGGAACACCGGGGATACGGCGACGTCTGGCGGAATTCGACATTTGGTTCATCGAGAGCGCTCAACTTGTACGCGTATCAAGGCTCGACAACGAAGCTACACGAAAAGCGCTTTTTGAGCCATTTGGAAACGCTGGTTGCACTATTGAGCTAACAAAAGATGAAACGGATAGGGTGCTAGAGTGGACGCAGAATTACCCTTATTTCATTCAAGAACTTGGATCGATGCTGTTCAGCGCTGCAAAAGCTAAGGGGGAAAACCACATTACCGGAGACCTCCTGCCTATTGCTAAAAGGGAATTCGATCTCGCAACCGAGCAGATGTATGGGCAGCGAATTGATGAGATCGTTCGTAGAGGGTTAATCAAGCCAGCATTGGCCGTTGCCAAGGCTTCTCTCGACGGTGCAGGCTCAGTATCTCGCAAGGACTTATACAACTCCGTAGGGAAGTGTTCTGACAGCCGTAGTCCCGAAGATATCCTCGACGAGTTTATTGACCTTGGGTTTATTTCGATGTCGGCAAAGTCAAGTCAGCGATATGATGCTGGAATTCCTGCTCTAATGAACAACATCGTTAGCAAGGAAGGTGACCTACCGACTTGACGGCGGTGCATTGCATAATGATCCACTAACTATTCATGCTTACAAATCTACAAGTTGACAATCGATTCGTAGATCACCTGCCAGGTGATCCCGAAGAGCGCAACTACGTCAGGCAAGTTCGAAGTGCGTGTTACTCGATCGTGGAACCAACTCGAACCTCCGATCCGCAACTCGTCGCCTACTCTTCAGAAATGGCGTCAACTCTTGGGTTTACAAAGGCGGATTGCGAGAGCGACGACTTCGTACAGGTGTTTTCCGGGAACAAGAAGCTCCAGGGAACATCACCCTATGCAATGTGCTATGGCGGCCACCAATTTGGCAATTGGGCCGGACAGCTAGGAGATGGACGCGCAATTACGCTGGGAGAGGCAATAGGCGTAGATAGCGCAAATTACTCATTACAGCTAAAGGGAGCGGGGTTGACGCCCTACTCGAGATCGGCTGACGGGTTGGCAGTACTTCGTTCGTCATTGCGCGAGTTTGTCTGTAGCGAGGCAATGCACCATCTAGGTGTGCCGACGACACGTGCACTATCTCTGGTTCTTACCGGCGACACGGTTATTCGAGACATGCTCTACGATGGAAATCCCGCACCAGAGAGAGGAGCTGTCGTATGTCGTGTTGCCCCTACATTCGTGCGGTTCGGCAATTTCGAGATCTTCGCGGCGCAACGAGATTTCGATGTGATGCGCCAGCTAATCGACCACACGATTAAGCACGACTTTCCTGGAATATCAAACATTGGATCACCGAGCGCCTACATCCAGTGGTTCGAGGAAGTCGTAGATCGCACAGCGTATCTGATGTCCGAATGGACTCGAGTTGGTTTTGTTCACGGTGTGATGAACACCGACAACATGTCGATTACTGGTTTGACCATCGACTATGGCCCATACGGTTGGCTTGAGAGCTATGATCCAAACTGGACGCCTAACACCACCGATGCATCTACAAAACGCTACAGATTTGGCCAGCAACCTGCCGTTGCGCACTGGAATTTGCTGCAACTCGCCAATGCAATTGTTTCTGTAGTCGGCGAAGCCAAACCCCTTGAAGATGCTTTGAATAATTTTGCGCAATCGTACAGTTCCTACTACACCAAAGCGCTCGCCGCTAAGCTCGGACTACAACGACTAATCGAACAAGACTCCGATTTACTTCGAGGATTGGAGGAAGCTTTGTTGAGCACCGAAATTGACATGACTCTCTTCTTCAGACACCTAGGTGGAATCGATGTAGAAGCTACAGCAAATGGACTAGCTAAGCTGGAGCAATTGGGGGACGTCTTCTATCGCCCAGAGCAGCTATACGGAAAAACTGCCACGACTATCAATTCGTGGTTGAAGACCTATGCGTTGAGAGTTCGAGCTGAAGCAGGGGATCCCGGTCGGCGAAAGGAGTCGATGAATAGGGCAAATCCGCTGTACGTGCCACGAAACTACCTTGCACAAGTTGCGATCGACCATGCGGATGAGGGTGACTTCTCATTCCTTCATGATTGGATGGAAGTGCTAAAGAATCCGTATGAAGAACAAGAGGGCAAGGAACGCTTTGCAGGAAAGAGACCGGAGTGGGCTAGAACACACGTAGGCTGCTCCATGCTGTCGTGCAGTTCATAGGCGAGCTTGCTCCCACGCAGCAAGCGAGATCATCGCTTTTCAATCGATGATCTTGTTGATGGGGTACTCTACGATTCCAGTGGCACCCGCCTCCTTTAGCTTAGGAATAATCACTCGTACGACTGACTCGTCGATGATAGTGTTGATGTCCACCCAATCTTGATCCGCCAATGCCGAAACTGTAGGCGTTTGCAACGCAGGCAACACGTCAATCACCGCTTCGAGATTATCCCTGCGAACATTCATCATTAGCCCAACCTTTCCTTCGGCGTCAAGACACGCCTGCAGCATGAGTGCGATTGCTTCTAGTTTTTGACGCTTTTCTTCGTCCTTGAACGAATCGTGGTTCACGATTAGACGTGGAGTGCTTGTTAGGATTTCATCGACAACGCGAAGATTGTTAGCGCGGAGAGAGTTGCCGGTTTCGGTCAATTCGACGATTCCGTCAACCAAATCGGGAGGCTTTGCCTCAGTGGCTCCCCACGAGAACTCTACTTGGGCTGTGACACCGTGTCTTTTCAGCCACTTCCTTGTCAGATTCACTGCTTCCGTTGCAATGCGCTTGCCTTCCGCATCTTTAACCGTCCGAATTTCAGAGTCATTGGGAACACAGAAGACCCAGCGAACGGGCTTTCGACTCACCTTTGAGAAGACCAACTCGCACAGCTCGTGAACATCTGCGCCCGATTCCACGACCCAGTCGTGACCGGTAATTCCCGCATCAAGTACGCCGAGCTCAACATAGCGTGCCATTTCCTGAGCTCGGACCAGTAAGCACTCGATGTCGGGATCGTCTATTGCTGGGTAGTAAGACCGCGACGAATAAGTGATCTTGTAGCCTGCTCGCTCAAACAGGTCAGCCGCTGCGTGTTGAAGACTTCCCGAAGGCAATCCAAGTTTTAGCATTGGATTACTAACCGTTAGCTACCGTAGACGGAGTCGGGATCAAACACCCGCTCTTCAACAATACGAACGCTTCGCGTGGTCTGGTCGATTTCGCGGAAAAAGCAGCTCTTGTAGCCTTCGTGACACGCGGCGCCGCCCACCTGCTCGATTTCCAACAAGATGGCATCTGCATCGCAATCATAGAAGGCTCGCCGCAAATTCTGTGTGTGTCCGCTGGTCTCTCCCTTTCGCCACAGTCGGTTGCGACTCCGACTGAAATAGCAGACGCGACCGGTGCTTAAAGTCTCTTCGAATGCCTCTTCATTCATATAACCCAGCATCAAAACCTTGCCAGAACCGGTTTCTTGCGCGATAGCGGGAATTAGAGAAGACTTGCTGAAATCTGGTCCGTTCACGTCGATACAAGAGGCGAGAAAGCGTGAATGATAGCGATTGATCGCCAGATTTACAGTTTCGGCAACGGCGACAGCCACCCAATGTATACGATCAAAAGACCATCGACCCAATTCTGAAACGGTCCACTTAAGCAATTGCAATAACGTGCTGCAGATAAATTTTCGTTGTAGGTACTCCTATCATAAGATATTGATTTATAAGATTTCTTTGCAAATCCACTTGCCTTGACAGACTGCGATGAGTAAGTCAATCCAAAGTGATCAAGACAACCAAGTAGCTGCCGACGATCCCTATGCCTGGCGTAGACGACGCAACGTTATTGCTTTGGAAAACTTCGACTTTCCACATCTGCACCAACGGTCAAGATTTGATGCCGACAGGATTCTCGCACTTTCCTCGCCGCGCATGGCGGGATTTCATCCCAAAGTGACGCCCGAACAATTGCGCGAAGCCCTACCAAAAGGCGACTTTGCAGAGGACACTGTCAGCAGCTACATCAGAGAGTTATTCGAGCAATTCAACGGACTGGCCGTACGCCAATTTCGCCATTCCTGTGGAGCTGCTGTGTACGAAATGGCTAGGGCGATGATTGGCTGCAATGTGGATCATCCATTTGTGGCGGAATGGATGAACTGCCAGTCTCCAAATTACAAACCACATGAGCGTGAGCAACGAATCTATCGCATGACACCGTACCAAGGCTGGTAGTGGTTTGCCAGCACTAAACGTAGCATCGCATCTTCATACGAATTTGCGATGGTGTGTTCAGGTATGCGATCGGTGGCTTGCTCGGACATGCCGAAGGCCCAACGTATACATGTGCGAATTGCATTGAGGGCGTGGTTCGTCAGCTGCAAATGATGTGATTGACGCGAGCGTTTATGATTTGACGCAATAGCACGAAACAATTGCGGCAATGGCGGAAGTTGAGCAAGAAGACGTCAGTAACGAGGGATACACCTTTTTTGGTGGTGGTGCACTCCTCGTGTCTATGTTGACGACCGCCGCAGTGAGTCTATTGTGCGGAATAACCATATTAGGTGTTGTCTTTCCAGGGTATGAACTTCTGCACGCCTATAGTCACCAAGAGTTTCACGAAGTATTCGGCGAACTGACAAGAAAATCGTTACTTCAATACAGCCTTCTCGCAACTGTAGCGCTTTGGGTATTGCAGAGCGCAAAGACGTTTGCTCAACATTGGTTCCGCTGCTATCGCGTTGATGATCACGGACTGCATCTGAAGTCAGGAGTGTTGTGGAAAAAGTACACGGTGGTACCAAAAAACAGAATGCAACATGCCGACCTTAAGCAAGGATTTTTCGAAAATTTACTTGAATTGAACACAATAGTCATTCATACCGCTGCATCCTCTTCACCAAACATAGTAGTCAGACATCTGCCGAAAGCTAAAGGAGAGCTTTTGGTTAGGGAACTTGTTGACTACATTCGGCTAAGAATTGACTGACTCCCCTCCAGAAAATATTCCTTGGCGGCATCTTCACGTCTCCGCTATCTTTCTCAGAACGGACATTTTGGTCGTCATAGCTCTCTTTGCGATAGCCGTCCCAGTGCTCGTTGTAATAGGCCCAGAGACCGTCTACACGAAATATCCAACCCAAACGACGGCTATAGCCAATGCAATTTTTCTTGCATTTTTCCTCGTGCTCTTTGGAGCAATTCATCGGGCGTTTCATGTATATGCATTTCTTCAGGATTCCGTGGTCATCCGTAAGGGGCTTGTTAGGAGGGAGACTCGAGTTATTCCCTTCGAACGACTGCACAACGTCGACTCAAATCAAAGCATGCCGCAACGAATGTACAAGACCGCAACTTTAGTACTCCACACTGCAGGTAGCGATATAGTTGAAGCCAAACTTGACGGTGTACCACTCAAACAGATTCTGCAACTCGAGGACCTTCTCAAAAACTACCACCGCGCACACGAAACCGACTCTCCGTTAATCAAGGAACCGGAGATCGAGCACGCGGGTAGTCAAGAAACGCAAGACGCTAAACCTCTAGTTCGAATGTCGACCATGGATTGCATTAGGGTGTTTCTAATCCGCAATCAAATGACAACGATCATATTTCTCTTGATCGCATTTGCAATTTCAAATCATGGTCTCTTGGGAGACTGGGTTAAGACATGGTTGCTTCCTCTGTCCATTACAGACTTTGTTGCCCTAAACGTCGTTACTTCTCCCATACCGTGGATAGATCTGTCTATCCGTGCCAACGCCGACTGGATTGCGCTGACAAATTGGTTAGTCCAGGTCGTTCTACCTATAGTCGCGGCGCTTCTAATCGCCTCTATGGTTATCTGTTTGACGTTCTACCAGAACTTCGCTCTCTTGGTCGAAGAGGACAAACTCGACGCCCGATCAGGTTCGATTATTCGATCACGCAAACGAACACCTTTATCCCGCATTCAGCTTGTACAGGTGGAGAGCAATATACGGTCTCGATTGATGGGGCGCGAGTCAGTAAGGTTTAGTTCGTCGGCGGGCATATCTGGAAGTCCAATATTCTCTCCTCTTGGTACATGGCTTGCGCCTCTCGTTGAGCCAACCAAGACACTACCAATTCTGGAGCAAGTACTGCCGCTCGAAGATTTATCGTCTGCATCGTGGGAGATAATCGACGCAAAGCGAGCATGGCCACGCATGCTCAAGAAGCACTGTGTCTACTTGGTTCCTATCGGCCTGATATTGGCGTCATTCAATGTATGGTTGCTTCTTCTGTTTATTCCTCTAGTAGCTTGGCTGGTCTATGTCTGCAAAAGGTCGGCAGCAAGTATTACGTTTACGCTATTGGAGGAAGCCATTTCCTACAAAAGTGGATGGGTGAAGAGGACGTGGACCACTCGAGCCTACAGTAAGCTTCAATCCATTGATGTAACCCAAAATCCGTTTGACCGCAGACACGGTACGGCTACCTTGGTATTGCACTCGGCACACAATTCCGGAAGATCCAGAATCCGATTTATCAAAAAGGAGCGTGCCGATGCATTGGCTAAGTGTCTCTACGACCGATCGGTAACTAGAGACTTTGAATGGTGAATTGTCTGGCCCCTTGGGCTAACACGGCTTGCATCATTCAGTTCCATGGCGTGCATTGTGCAACGTCACAATGCCTATTGACACCAACCACAGGATTCATTTGGATATTCGCTCCAAGTCGGTTTGCTCTAGAAAACACACCAATTATTACCGCAACAACCTTGGATTTATTCGGTAAACTGCGTGGAGAACACATTGGTCGCAGAGTCTCTGGATGGAAAACCTGCCCGATTGGATCAAAGTAGCGGACATTGCCGAGGTCATAGGCAAGGGTTGCAAAGTAATTCGGCACAACGGCAAGCAAGTTGCGATATTCGACACGTCTCGTGGGATTCTGGCTTGCAACAACAATTGCCCCCACCAAGGCTATCCACTTAGCGAAGGATGTCTCACGGAAGAAGGGATTCTCACCTGCAATTGGCACAACTGGAAATTTGACCTGATAGATGGGACCAATTTGAAGGGTAGCGACTCGGTCCGCGTGTATCCAGTCCAAATCAGAGACAACGAAATTTGGATCGATGTCCAGGATCCACCCTACGAGGAGCAATACTCGAAGCTAGTTGCAAATCTGCATCGCGCCATTCTCGACAACAGCTACGAACACATTGCAAGAGAACTTTGTCGATTGCAGTTGTTGGGTGCAGACCTGAGTGAAATGGTCACCAATGCAATCGAATGGAGTCACGATCACCTGCAATACGGATGGACCCACGCATATGCGGGCGCCACAGACTGGCTAACGCTGCATGACGAATTCAGCGATGATTCAGAGCGGCAACTGATTTGTCTGCTAGAGGCAATCGGACACATTGCCGACGACACGCTTCGGCGTCCGAAATACGAGTATTGCACGGCAACTCGATCCTATTCCCGTGATGAATTTCTCAACGCAGTTGAGACCGAGGACGAAGATGTTGCCGTGGCGCTGATTCGCGGCGCCATTGGTGAAGGAATGCACTATCCCGACCTCGAAGACGCGTTTTCTGCCGCCGCCCTCGCTCACTACAACGATTTTGGACATGCGCTCATCTATGTCGCCAAAGCTGGTCAACTCATCGAAAGATTGGGCGCAAGAGTGGAACTGCCTCTTCTGCTGTCGCTCACCCGAACACTTTGCTACACGACGCGCGAAGACCAAATACCGCAATTTCGCAATTATGGTCCCACGCTAGCAAAATGGCGAGAAACATCCAATGGTCAAAGCGTCGATTGGCAAGAGTTAAAGGGTCGATCCATTAACCAGTCATTGGAATCGGTACTTGCACACAGCACTCAAGAAGCTCCAAGCCTTTTCTCTGCTCTCTTGAAAGTCAATGCCGACAACATGCTGCACTTCAATTTAGACTTTCAGGAAAGCACTACAAATCGGGTAGACGACAATGTCGGATGGTTGAGCTTCACTCACACCATTACCTTTGCAAATGCCGTACACGAGCAGTGTTCCAAGTTCCCATGGCTTTGGCCACAGGCACTGCTTCAACTTGCTTGCTTCTCTGGTAGAAACTCATCTTACGTGAACTTCAGCGAATCGCAATCCTCCTGGTTTGTGAACGACTCCGACGCATTCTTTAAGCAAAAGGTGCTCGATCTGTTCGACCATGGAATGGAAGAGTTCATAGTGTCGGTTCATCTATTGAAGACATTGCTGGCGGCACGCAAGGAATGCGAAGTGGGCGACCCCGAGTCCCGAAATCTTGTCTCCGCTGCAATGAACCGTTTTCTGGCTTCGCCAATGAAGAGAAAGCATGTCCTTAGGACTGCTCGACAAGCTCGACAGATGGCAGTAATGGACTCGTAGCATTCCAAAAGTGAAATTGACAGTTCCTCGGCTGAGTTAACGAAGTGAATTCTTAGCTCAGGCCCCAACTGCATCGACCATTTGCTCGGGCAACTTGCTCATCTACGCAAACTCATGCAAGCGGAAGCCGGTAACGACCACTAAGTCGCCACACCCGCAAATTTCACTATCATGGTCACTTGTTAGAGTCGCCAGTTCTTGTACACGCATGCAACTCGCCGAAAAGATGTCCCGTCTCGGGACCGAAACCGCATTCGAAGTTCTTCAACGCGCCGAATTTCTCCGTTCGACGGGCAAGAGCATCATCAATCTTGGAATCGGTCAACCCGACTTCAAGTCGCCCGATCATGTTGTCGAAGCCGCAGTAAAGGCCCTACGCGACGGGCACCACGGCTACACGCCCGCGCCGGGGATACCAGCACTGCGTGAGGCGGTGGCGGCCGACATCCTCAAGTGGCGAAACGTGCAGGTAGACCCCGAGCACGTGCTCGTCGTTCCTGGTGGCAAAGTCACGATGTTCTTCGCCATACTGATGTTTGGCGAGCCTGGTGCCGAGATCCTTTACCCCAATCCGGGATTTCCCATTTACGAATCGGCAATCAATTTCACCGGAGCCAAGGCTGTTCCCATACCTTTGCTAGAAGAGCTTGATTTCTCATTCAGCGCAAAGGGTGCTCTCGAGCTGATGACCGAAAAAACGCGCCTGGTAATCGTGAATTCTCCTGCCAATCCAACTGGAGGTGCCGTTCCCAAGTCCGAAATGGACGAGTTCATTCGCGGTCTAGCCGACTTTCCAGAAGCTGCAATCATGAGTGACGAGATCTACTCGCGGATTTGCTACGGCGACCAAGACCACGTTTCACTGCTTTCCTATCCAGAAATACGCGACCGCTTGATCCTATTGGACGGCTGGAGCAAGACATACGCTATGACGGGTTGGAGATTGGGCTACTCGGTCTGGCCAGCAAGTCTCATCGAACACGCAACTAGGTTGGCGATCAACTGCCATTCGTGTGTGAACGCCGCTGCGCAACACGCGGCGATCGCTGCTCTTGAAGGACCTCAGGACTCCGTTGACCACATGGTGAGGACATTTGATGAACGCCGTGAAATAATCGTTCGCGGCCTAAACGACTTGCCCGGACTGTCTTGTCGCGACCCTGGTGGGGCTTTCTACGTCTTTCCAAACATTACGGAATGCGGCCAGTCTGCTCGTGAGATTCAGAACCACTGGCTGGAAGACCTGGGTGTTGCGACGGTTGCTGGAACGAGCTTTGGTTCGTACGGCGAAGGCTACATACGATTTTCCTACGCTGCATCGACTGAAGAAATTGAGGAAGCGCTTGAGCGAATAGGCAATTCGCTGGGCTAGCGAATAAACAAGCGAATAGTCATTGAAACTAGGCAACGTACTCAAACAATCTCAAACTGAAAGGAGCCATGAATGAAGTTGGGAATTGTCTTTCCTCAGACTGAAATCGGATCAGATCCGGACGATATTGCTACCTTTGCCACGACAGTCGAAGAAACCGGATTCGACCACATTGTCGCGTATGAGCATGTCCTAGGTGCAAACACCGCAAGCCGACCGGACTGGCGCGGACCGTACTCTTCCGAGAGCATGTTTCATGAGCCTTTTGTCCTCTACGGATTCCTATCGGCAGTTGTCTCTCGACTCGAATTCGTTACGGGTATTGTGATTCTCCCCCAGCGCCAAACTGCGCTGTTGGCAAAGCAAGCCGCGTGTTTGGACGTCATAAGTCGAGGCAGATTTCGACTGGGAATTGGCACCGGGTGGAACGACGTCGAGTATGAAGCTCTAGGTGAGAATTTTCACAATAGAGGCAAGCGAAGCGAAGAGCAGATTGACCTAATGCGAAAGCTTTGGGCCGAAGAGACAATTACCTATAAAGGTAAGTGGCACACGATAACCGATGCGGGCCTCAATCCTCTTCCTGCAGACGGGACAATCCCAATTTGGCTGGGTGGGATGGCACCTCAGGTGATCGACAGAGTCGCTCGCATCGGCGACGGCTGGTTTCCGTTCTTCAACCCAAATCTCAAGAGCCAAATCGCCGAGATACACCAGAAAGCTAACGCGGCGGGTCGGTCTTCCGACGAAATCGGCATCGAGTGCCTCTTGCCGCTTGGCGACCTAGGGCAAGGCGATCTAGATCGACTCAAATCCTGCCGCGACATGGGAGTTACCCACATATCAGCAGTAACCATGGGACGAGGTCTAAGCGGAGCAACCGAACATGGTGATGCTGTAAAGCGACACTGGGATGCAGTTGCATCGAAAATCTAAGTGATTTTTGACCACCGTCCGCCTTAACTCCGCATTCGTGTGCTCACCAAATACAATCGCACTGTTGGTCAGACTTCTCCTGGGGGCATTCGATGAAAGTTAAGAACATTCGCTACACGCCTGGCGGCGGCGCGGAGCTCGTGTCATACGAGATTTCAGATCCTGGTCCTGGTGAAGTGCAAGTCGAAACGGCAGCCTGCGGCATTTGCTCGTGGGACTTGCAGACTTTTCGCACAGGGTCCGATGGCCCAAGTCCAGCTCCTCCCGGTCACGAGGGTGTCGGCTATGTCAGCAAGCTGGGACCGGGTGTGTCCAATGTGGAAATTGGCCAACGAGTAGTTGGAGGCGGATTCGCGCAAGTTCGCAACGCTCCGGCAAATCGACTGTACAAGATCCCCGATTCCAATCTTGAAGACCACCATTGGATTGTCGAACCAGTCTCATGCGTGATTACGGGGATGGATCATTGCCGCCTAAAGGCGGGCGAACGGTTGGCAATGGTAGGTTGCGGCTTTATGGGGCTAATGATGATCCAAGGTCTAGCTGGAGCTGGGGCTGATCAGCTGATCGCCCTCGACATTGACGACAAACGTCTCGACTTGGCAAGCCAATTCGGAGCTACTGAAGCCTACAACGTTCAATCGAACGATTTCGACAACGTGCGCAAGGACTTACGCAGTCGACGGATCGACACGGTTGTAGACACAAGCGGCTCACAGTCCGGATTGGACTTGGCCACGGAAATTGTCAAAGTTGGCGGCCTGATAAACCTCTTTGGCTGGATCAAGGGTTCGACGGCAACCTTCAATCCAACGGCGTGGCACGGCAAGGCGATATCCATCGTGAACACTTCGCCGGCAGCACAAATGCGCGACCCCTTTCCCGCAGCAATTAGAGCAATCCACAACGGATTGATCGACCTAAAACCACTAGTTACTCATGTAGTACCAATCGAGGAATACCCGACTTTCATGACGGGAGTTACAACTGGCAAGGTAGAAGGCTACATCAAGGGCGTTGTGTCACATGCAAGTTAGCAACGCGTAGCGGTCTTAAGCCATACAATTCGGTCACTAACCTGACCAGTCAGGAAACTCGAACAACATACGGAGCGTTGCATGCCGATCAAGCCGATTTTTGAGATTGTCGAGGAAGCCAAACAAGACATCGAGAATCTAACTTGCGAGGACCTTGAACAGGAATTGGAGGGCGACGAAAAGCCCTTGCTCGTGGACATACGTGAGATTCAGGAATACGTCGACCTAGGGACCATTCCAAATGCGGTCCATGCGCCGCGAGGAATGCTAGAGTTTTGGGCCGACCCAAGTAGCCCCTACTTCCGTGGAAACTTCACGGAAGATAAACGAATCGTTCTATTCTGCGCGGCCGGTGGGCGTTCAGCACTTGCTGTCAAAGCGCTGAAAGAAATGGGTTTCAGCAACGTCGCCCATCTGGAACCTGGATTCAATGGCTGGGCGAAATCCAAGAAGCCAATACAGGAAACTAAGACCCGGTCTAGGTGGATGCGCAAGTTGCGCGGACTCTAATAGGAATATAGTTGTTTCTCGCTACCCTAGACAGAGAGAGTTTTCGTTGTAGAGAGGCTTCCATCGCCATACTCCCTTGGGTTTTAAAATCGCTCAATCCAGATGTTTGAGAGTCGCCCTGGCCAACCCATCTGAAAATTAGCTGCCCCTGACCAATCCGTACTTGGATGCACAATCAGTCGGGAATTGCCAAATCCTTTGTTGGCACCGAAACCCTGGGTTCTGGCTTCAATTTCAGACGCGCTCAACTCATAGCTCAATGATGCAAATCACATGAAGTGACGCTCTATCGTTACTTGCATAAATCGATTGCATGACTCGCGAGTGGGCTCCCGAATTGCTCTGAAGGCGTAGCAAGCCGTTGCCTTGGATAGTTGGTGAATTAATAATCATTTAATATCAATGTTTTGCAGATCAACATATTCGTAACAAGGCTTGCTGCGTGTACCCTGGACACGGCACGATAACCAATCCTATTGGCAATCACCTATTGCTGGAAGGGGTGGAACTTTCATTTGGTTTGTCGCCGGCTAGGCGCTTAGAGTGGTTGAGCGTGCGACCCACATTTGAGGTGCTGTGCCGACCGGCGCAAAGCATCCTCAGTAGGGCCATTGCAAGTGCTGGCGTTGAATACTAGAGATTCTGAATGAAACTTGACAATCTCCTGAACCTTGCCGATGCGGAAATTCGATCGTGTCGGCGATTGACGCGCACATGGGTGTTTTTTGCAATTGCTGCCATCGCAAGTGTCCTCCCGATGGTCGAAAGTTTTCTCGACCACGCAGAACTCTCGGGATTCCTCCCGGCATATGGTCTGAATGCACCACGCTTTCAACTGGACAACATCGTGCCCGCCCTCTTATTTAGTTTAGCCGTCGGAGTCGTCACTCTAGCATTCGATTTTCGGTCGCGCGACATTCGCGAGCGGCTGAGCGAAGTCCTGGATGCGAAACCCGTTTCGAATCTGGAGTTTGTAGTAGGACGATTTCTTGGAATTACAACACTATTGAGCGCATTTGCCGCAATCTGGGTGTTATTGCTATACGTTGCGGGGCAGATATGCGAGCTTCTGGGTACCTATGCCGGTGAATCGATCACCTTCTCGAGCGCGATAGTCCTTATCGTCTGGGACATCGTTCCAAATCTCGCGCTATGGTGCTCTCTTACGATGCTTGTCGCCGTATTGGTGAAGTATCGGTGGCTGACCGTTGTGATCATTGGAGCCATCCTGTGGGGATATTTACAGTTGAGCAGACGATTGCCCTACGAGTACTTGGCTGGGTTGGTGATGTATTCAGGACTCGATGCTCTCCCGTCGGAACTAGCACCCAGCATTGTCTCCACTGAAGTCTTTGTCAATCGCACCTCCTTTCTGTGCCTGTCCGCGGGACTGCTATCGCTCACCGCGTTTCTGCATTCAAGACCTACGCTTGATAGTGCGCGCATTACTGCTGCTCCGATAGGTCTCATGATGCTGGCTACTGGAGTGCTGGGAATTTGGTGGTTGCTCCACGCAAATCACGTCAATCGAGTCAAGATCGACGACTGGTCCGCGTTACACGCAGCACACCAATCGCACACTTACACCGATATTGAAAAAATCGTCGGTTCTATCGAGATAAACCCGGGACGCAAAGTGCATTTGAATCTCACAATTACCGTTGCTCCTTCCCATGCGAACAACCCTGACAAATGGTTGTTTGCGCTGAATCCTGGCTACAAACTGAAGCGCGTGTCTGTAAACGATCAGGAATTGAGCGAATACCAGTTCGAGCACGGATTGCTGCATGTTCCCCAAAACGGAAGTGGCGGTAGCTCAGCAAGAATCAATTTAATTGCCGAGGGCAAACCCAATCCATTGTTTGGCTATCTGGACAACCGCATTGACTGGTCAACTATGGACTCTTCAGAACGCCGGGAACTCATGCGACTTGGCCATGAAACGTATATCTTTCATCGCGAATTTGTCGTTCTCATGCCAGGAGTCAGCTGGTTGCCACAATCTGGGTCGGCACATGGCAAGACTGATTGGGAGTCTCGACCACAAGATTTCTTCGACTTGGACGTTGAAGTAACCGCGCCGAAAGGTTGGACTATTGTTGGACCCGGCCCGCGAGAGAGCGGAGGCCTCGACGCTCAATCGCGATTTCGATTCAACCCAAAGAATCCTGTACCTCAAGTTGCGTTGGTTGGTTCTAGATTTGAAAGACGAGCAAAAGTTGTGGAAGGCATAGAGTTTGAATTGCTACTTAGCCATAAACACACCAAGAACTTGAAAGTCTTGGATGAGATGGATGACGCATTGGACGCGTGGATTCGCGAGCAAGTAACCAACATGCGTCAATTGGGCTTTGCTTACCCCTACGATACGTTTTCCATCGTGGAGGTTCCTGTATTTCTTCGGGTATATGGCGATGGATGGAAGATGGGCAGTGTTTCCATGCAACCAGGGATCCAGATGCTACGAGAATCTGCGTTTCCTCGTGCTCGCTTCGACAACGCGTTGCAACTTGCGCACAACATTGACAATGCGGAGGAAAGAGGAGAACTAATGCTCGCTCAAGTGCGGGACTTCTTCAACAATGATTCTCACGGAGGGAACGTACTCGAAAACATACCGAGACACCTCGTGCACTTTCAAACAGCACCGGAGGGGGACGGAGCGATTGCCATCTCACATGTCGTCAATGAACTGGCCGCGCAGCTGGCAACAGGTAGGAACGAGTATTTTTCAGCTCGCATGGCAACGGGAGAGAGTGGCAGATTTCGAGGGGCAAACGCTGCAGTATCGTATTGGCGAACTCAGGACTCATCTGGCACAACGCTTACCGCAAGAGTTGAACGTTCCGAGCGATTCAATGATCGACCTACCGTCTGGCAAAAGGCATCCGAGACCTCTTTGAGCGCGATTAATTATCGAGAAACTCCGTTGGTGGCGTACCACACATTGCTACTGAAAGGAAACGCCGTGGCGCGTGGTGCAATTCAATACTATGGCGAAGAAAAAATTGGCAAATTCTTGCGCACGCTCTTGGATAGATACCGAGGTCAGACCTACACGAAGGAGCAATTTGAAGACGTAGCTGCGGCGACAGGGATAGACTTCGATACAGTCGTGCCGGGATGGCTGGACGACACCAGACTTCCGGGATTCCTAGTGACTGACATAAGGGTTGATCGAGTAACAATGCCCGAGACGCAAGAATCTTCGTATCAGACTAGCTTCCTGCTGCGAAATTCCGAACCCGTGGCGGGATTAGTGGAGATTTCGCATACCGACAGTGCTGAGTCGCAAGGAGGTATCAATCCGTTTGCATTGGGTGACGTGTTTGGGTCCAGTTCGACGAGCATTCGACAGTGGGACAGCATTCTCGTGGATGGAGACACGACATTGCGTGTTGCAATCCAATCTGACACTCCACCAGGTTGGATTGAAGTCGATCCCTACTTATCTCTCAATCGTTCGCCAATACACCTGGAAGTAGCAGACGTTCCGGAGTCCACGGCTGCCAATGTTGCATTGCTGCCAAGTGTTGAGGAGGTCGATTTGACAAATGTCGAGTCTGGTGACATTATCGTGGACGATCTAGATAGCGGATTCTCGATCATAGACGAAATCGACCGCGATCAAGATCACAGACTTCCGAGATGGATTCGCTACATGATCGGTGGGGATGTCGACGACCGACCCTGGGAGCGCGAACTTGATCAAGGACTTGAAGTCTCGTTTTCGTCATATTGGCCCAGCGCGGCATACGATGCTCGATGGACAAGGGGCGTCAACGCAACAAGCCATGGAACCTATCGCTCTACATTTGCCTTCAAACTAGCAGACTTAACAGACTCACGCGCCAGTTTCTCGACCGCCTTGCCCGCCGATGGCGAATGGCAACTCGAATACCACTATCCGAGCTTGATCCTGCCGAAAGTAAGTATCCATAAGGGACGATTTTCGACAAGCGTCGGTTATTCCTACACATATTCGATTGGGCAAGACCAGCCGGAAAGCCAAGACACGACCATGCAAATTGAAGTTCACAACGGCGATACGGTCACGGACTTTGTAATCGATACGCAGAGCTTGCTGTCTGGTTGGAATGTCATCGGTAATGTGAACATTCAGCAGGAATCCAATGTCGACGTACGCATATCCGACGGGAGCTATGACTATGTCATTGCCGATGCAATCAAGTGGGTGAACACGGAGACTTCGGAGTGAATCCGATGCTCCAAGTATAGTGAGGTAGGCTTCAGTGTTTCACACCAACAGGCTCAATTACATTCAATTGGAGGAATCTCTGCTGCACCGTCGCCCTTTGGTCAACGATCAAGAATCGAGTTACAGCAAGCGCGACAACTGTTCGAGTTTAAGGCGTGGAAGAAGACGCGGTACCGTGAATAGGAAAATTCTTGGAGTATGGGCTAGCCCACCCTTAACGTTGACATAACTAGGATAATTTTCTTGACATTGATACTCCACGAGCGCTGCAAACGTCTATCCCCACTAAGCGCTGTGGCCCTCGGAACACGAGGGTCCTGCCACTGTCGCTTACAGCTACGAGACTAGCCTATCGGTGGTCGCTTCCCCAGTGGCGAACATGGGGGCCTGGACGGTTCTCAAGAAGGTGGAGTCGGCGGGCCACCAACGGTGGAACACATAGCCATGAGCAACTAAACTTCTATACAACAAACAATCTCACTTCGTTATGGCTAGACACTTCTCTGATTACAGTCCTACAGAGGTCTAAGTGCGAGTGCCCCATTTTGATTCAAAAACTGCACGGTGGTGTTTCAGAAAAGCAGGGCTAGGACGGAGGGCTCTATTTGTAGGTAAGTAGATCTTCTCCCCATCCGCTGGCAGAAGCCTGCGAAATCTCCTTGGCAGTTCCCTTGATGAGATGAGTTCGCCGTCATCAGTGAGACTTAGTAGATGGCGATCAAACGCCCAATGGCAAGTAGCCGAAAGAGCTAATCCGTTGCGGACAATGTCTGGACCGTCGTCGGTTACTGGTTTTATGTGTGCAGCATTAGTTTCGACTTTTCCCTGTCCATTGATGATGCAAAGACGTGTAACTGCACACGTATTCTCGTAAGCATCCAACACCAATCCCCTGAAGGCAGCATCCCTCACAATACGGTTGGAGGTCACTGACTGGACAATTCGTTCTCGGGTTAAAGCATCTTGTAGTTCAGGTGTTTTGTCAGGATCATAAAGTGGGTTTAGTGCAGCATGGAGCTCGAGTCGATCGACATATGCTTGCTGCAGCATTTCAGCAAGTCCTTTGTAGACAATTTCGATATAGTTTTGGTCGGGAATTCGTCGAATCGACTTGCCTTGAATAGCGGCTCCTACTTTGTCCGGTGTGACACCCCTTAAGCTGTCTTCCCAATAGGAGTCGTCTTGTTTTCTGAACGGTACAGGCTGGTAAAACTGCACGTAGGACGAGATTCGTGCAAAGTAGTGTGTTGAATCATCCGGGTCGGGCACCACGGATTGGACCATTGCAGTGGAGATATAGGCGGGTTTTCCGCTGCCTCTTTGAGTCTGGCGAAAGATGATCCAGTCACCAATTGTCTGATTGGCCACCATCAAGTATCTTGCGGGGAAGTGATACAGGGAAGTAATGGCATCCTTGTAGTGAGTATCCGGACGCGTATCAAAAACAGCTTTCATTGACTAACTGGGCACACAAGCCTGTAAATTGAATGAATGGCTATACAAAATAGGCTAATGTAGACAGTGTTCGTTGGTGGCAAATGATCAAAAACGAAAAGTATACGTCCACGTGATTGCAGGACCAGATTCTCAGACAGATTGTCATCACGCCCGTTGGTCTAAATGCTCGACAAGTGGAACGACAATGCTTGTGGTTTGATTTCTCCTATTACGAAATGATTGACAACATAGCGTCGTGGATTTCTCGCCAATCTTTCGACAAGTCGATACTACGCGCACGTACTCGAAACCCCTCTAGACGAACATCTATCGAAAGCGGCCTATCGACCGTTGGATACAAAAGTATTCCTTCATGTTTCGGAACCACACCCTCCTTAGCTTCCCGATTTCTCAGATAGGCCAACAGCTGATAGAGATGACTAGAGCGGAGTTTCCCGCCGAACCGCCCACTTAGTGCTTCCGAGTAGTATTTTGCGTCGAGGATAAGCCTACGATGCGGTGCTTCCAAAATCACATCGGCTTCCATCCTTGGAATCATTGAGCGTTGACTCTCTGAGGTTCCATCGTCGTTCCAAGTTATTGCTCTCCCGCTACCATTTACTTTGAACTCTATCTGTTCATGTTGATAGAAACCAATGACGAAATCCTCGAACAGCTTGGCCATCTGTTCTTCCGTGAAATCGGAAAACCTTGTATGCCCCGAGGATTCATCGACGGACAACTGCTCGTGAATTAGGCGGCACACTGACAGCAGAAACCAGTAATAACGTCTGTTGCGGTCAAGTTGAACAAGCTGAAATGTACGACGATTGAGAGATATATCTGAGACTCCGGAAAACTTCGAGAAAGCACGGCGTATTGCTTCTCTAACTCTCCAATCCATCCCAAGGCATCGCAAGAGAGTCATGAGTGTTGACCGAAGGATACGATTGTGTATCACATCGGGTGTCATGTCTTCGTAGTTGCACGATATCCTTCCTTTAGCACGTACCGCGCGCTTTACAGTCTGACCAACATCGATCTTGCCTCGAATTCCGGCTAGGTCCTCTCCAACCTCTATGTAACCTCGGTCCAAACCTCCTCGAAATAGACGTAAAACACCCTCCGCGAGAACCTTGCCCAGCAAGTCGTATATCTGGTTAAGCTCTTTCAGTTCGTGAATCCGAACAACGTTACGCTCGTCGATATGCTTCCAGGCGTAGCAAAGCAGGTAATAGATATTTGCTATGGGAATTGTTTGACCTGTCACAGACGCAGCCTCTCCACCGCTTTTTCTACATCTTCTGGGTGGTCGAACCAATATTCGTGAAGGAGAGGTTCAATCTGGGTCGTGATAATGGATTGGTACCAATTTTCGAGTTCTCGTGGCGGAGTCTCAGGTACGAAATAGCTATGTCCGATTTGGAATCCAGGACCGAGATCCTGATGACCGCAAATCTGCTCATTGAGATCGATCATGTTCGTGTTGATTCGCTCGATTAGGTCTTCTGAGAGCTCGAATTTCATCAAGTATTCGCGAAACTTCTCTGTTCCGAACGCGGGTATAAGAGTCTCAAAAGCAAATCTTCTGCGCAGTGCATAGTCCACAATTGCCAAGGAACGGTCTGCTGTGTTCATCAAACCGAGAATATAGACATTCTCGGGAACGCTGAAACGTTCGCCAGGTTGGCTGTAGGTGAGCGCAATTTCGTGCTCGAATCCTCGCTTGTCCCCTTCTATAAGCATGAGTAACTCCCCGAAAATCCGCGACAAATTGCCACGGTTGATTTCATCGATGATGAAGACGAATGGAACTTCGGGTTGTTGTTCTGCCGCCTTGCAGAACTCATAGAACACACCGTTTCGTAATGTGAAACCACCCGTTTCTGTGGGTCGCCACCCTTGTACGAAGTCTTCATATGAATACGACTGGTGGAACTGCACCATTTCGATGGATTCCGACATCTTTTGCTTAATGACGCACCAAGCAATACGTCTAGCAATGAAAGTCTTTCCTACCCCTGGTGGACCTTGAAGAATGAGGTTTTTGCGAAGTTCTATAGAGTCGACAATTCGTTGAAATTGGGTGGGCTCCAGGAAGAGCGCATCCAAAGCTCTTTCAATGGTGTATGGATCCGGTTCTCCTTTGCCATCGATTTTTTCGAAAAGGTCGCGCAACCACGACTTGTAGCTCGTAAATCGAGTAAGGGTCTTTACAGCGATTTGGTGTTCAACACTAATTGGCTCATCAAGAAGTTGCCATTCGACAGATCGAATATTCTTGAAACTTCGCCTTCCAGCACCATATGAGCAATTTCCTTTGACAGTGCCGAATGCGAGTATTGTGTTTAGACCTCCACGGACGAGGAAGACGTCTCCTATTTTCACCTCGGTTAGAAACTCCCAAGCTCCGAGTACATCATTAACTGGATTCTCCCCTATACCGTGCTCAACCATTTTCTTGCGAATGGCATCCTTGGATTCGTAACCATTGATATCCCCCAAGTAGTCCCACGGAATCCCGAAAACTCCCAATCCGAGAAATTCGTCCCACATGTTGGCGCCCATACCAGCTGCTACTAACCACACGTCGGCTGAACCAAATCGTTCGCTATACCACTCGTCGTCGCTCGTGCGACTAATTCCGAGTGTCGCGCCATTGCTCCACTCATTGCGGAATCTGTTGTCGTAGAAGTGAATTTCGTCTCCTGGATTCTCGCGTTCCAAATGCTTTCTTGTTGCCAATAGAGCTTTGTCCAATCCAACCAAATCAAGATCTTCAACCCTTAACGATTGACCTGCTGCCTGCCCATATGTCTGTACGATTTTTTGTTTGTGATTGCTCACCACAGAAGGTTCAAATTCGTCTGGGAATAGCAAGAAGAGCAGAACATGACGAAATTGACGTTTTTCCGCACCTTCGTTTGAATCTACCCACTTTGCGAAAACCCATGGATCATCAAGCAGGGATTCACGTTCATTTTCCGGCAATGCAAACCACGATCGCATGAGAGTAACGACGAAAGAGAGTTCACGATCGCGTTGGATCTGATAAGCCGGTCCGGGGTTCACAACTCCTTGACTTAATACATCCTGTAGTGCCCAATGTTCCAATGGCAGTTGTTTGGATGCCCAGTCCCAAGCCAAACGGATTTGTTGAATCTTGGACTCCCGTCTCACGCTACGAACTAGCAGCCAGAAAATCCACGTTATCTCAGCCCATAGACACTTTGCTTGAGGTGTTGTATTGGCTAGTTGATCCTTTAGTTTGTCCACAAATGAACGATTTCCGGCATCGGGCCGTTGTACAAAATGTATGTAGAGCTCCTCAAAGTGTTCAACAGACCAAAGGGGCTCTTCGCCGAACACCGACCTTCCCTCTATTAGACATCGCTGCTTCCATTTTTGGGCAGCTTCTAGGACTGGTTGAAATCTATTCAGTCGGCTCATCGATTTTCCTTTACTTGTTGAATGGATCTTTTTGATCTAGTCAGGAGATTTGTTTAGTTAGTCATTTGTGTGTTGCTCAAAATATTGGGAATCAAAACGAGGTGTTTTAGTATAAATTCCACTAGGAGCACACAATCTTGTCGAAACGAGTCACCTTGACGGCAGAGGAGCGAGGGGGAACTGGTTCTTTGTCTGCTTCGGGGAGGGGGCCACGGCATCGGATCTTGCCGCGAGGCGTCGGTTTCCGAGCCCACGCTGCACCAGTGGCACGACGCCTTTCTACCCGCGGGATTCGCCGGTCTGAACGGACGATCCGATCGCGACGCCGAGAGGCGTCGTCACGCTCGCGAGCTGGCACAGAAGGACCAGGTGATCGGCGAAGTGACCATGGTCCTGAAGGTGCTAGAAAAAACTAGGGGGTCTCCGAGTGACGCAGGAGCTGCACGATCGGGTTCGCCACGAGATGGAGCACTGGAACGGAAGACTGCGTCTGACCCGTCTGCTGGCCCACCTGGGAGTGTCGACGTCGACATGGTACCGACGTCCGAAGGGAGGCTCGGATCCTCGGAGAAGACCTCGGGACCCGCTGGGTCCCACCGCTGAAGTTGACAGAAGTCTAACTTTTTAAGTTGACATTTACACTATCCGTTCTAGGGCTGCAAGCGCATCGCGGTGGTGGTCCGGAGGATCCGCTGTCGCCCGCCGACGTCTACGAGGATGGCCTGGCGGTCGTCATACCCAAGTGGTAGAAATGGGCGCGGGCGGCGAAAACGAAACTGGAGCAGGCAGCTCACGAACGGTAGGTCGCGTAGCCATGAACCATGAAATTTCTCTACACCTATAAATTACCGCTGTTTTTGATGGCAAGACACACATAGCTATTAGGAGCGGATGACCTGAGCAGAATGGCTCTAGATCTATTATTCTCACAGAGTTAGAAGTCCATCAACCACGCCGTTGTTTCCACAACAACAACAGTGACTTCCTCTTACTCAAATCAAATCCAATTGCGAAAAACAATAGACCAACTAGAAGAACTCGAGCCCAAAGTGGCTGAAAAAAAGGATCTTGGTCTAACAATCCCATGTTGATTGCCGAAACATAGGCTAGGAATACCGCGTAAGCGCTTGTCCACGCCCAAAATGAAGGGTAAATCACAGCAAAAGGTAAGAGCCAAACTACATACCACGGGTTAACAACTGGCGAAACCAGAAGAAGACAACCTAGTAGCAAGTCTCCTCGAGGAATCTCAAGACGTGTGCTTTTGTAATACTTCAACAGGTACAGTGTGACTCCGCAAACAAAAGCGGCACCTAGGAAAAGCCTAGCAATATCTGATCCAACGAGACTACTCGCAACCCCATGTAGGATCGAATTGAACTCCCAATGTTGAGCAAAAACAAAGAGACTGTCGAACTCGGATGCACCTTGCATTAGGAACGGTATGTACAGCAACACGACCGCGGCAGCAAACGCCGTCCACGCTCGCCATCCAGTGCGGACAAGAAGAAATGGCACAAGAATCCAAGCAAAGATTCGTGAACCAACCGCCAAACCGAGCAAGACTCCCAGTGGTATTTGAGCATTGCGTTGTCGACAAAGAACAGCTCCAATCAAGCAGAGCATGCCGATGGCTTCTGGGTGTGCTGTGAACGCAATTTCCTTGATTACGAGTGGGCAGAAGGCGTAGAGCAAGAGAAACCGGCTAGAGCACTCATTGCGCAAAAACCAGATCAAGGCAAGGTCTGAGGCAATGAATATTAGTTGTAGACCAGCGACGTTGCCAGGAGTGAGCCAATAGCCGACTAGGAATGCTAGCTCAGTGGTTGGACCGTATATGGTTGATAGATCAGGATAGTTGATTTGACTGAGAATCGCCTGAAACATCGGTGGCACAGACATGTCATTGAAGAAGTCATGCGGTGTAGACCCGTACGGAGTACCGTCAGTGGCGAAGCGGAATCCATCCCAAAGATAGCGAAAGTAGTCGTCTTCGAAGAGTGGTACACCCAAAAGACCACACAACCGAAAGAGGGCTGCCCAAATTACTATGTTTGCAACTGAAAACTCTTGCTCGCGCCATGCGGCATATGCAAACAAAACCAATACGGGCAGCGATACAAGCCCGATGCAGCCGTAAAAACCTACTAGATTTGGTTCCCCAATCGTTCCCCGGGAATATAGAGCAAGGCAAAGGTAGCCAAAGAGGCAAAGAACTCCGGCGAGATGTAGTTCGTTGTTAGCTGTGGATGGCAAACGACGCTTGGTGTTCAATTCAGCCTGTCGTGGCAAGCGCGTGTGTGAGACTTTACTTGGTATTGAATACGAGTCGGCGTATAGCTATCAATCTCTTGTGGGCTCTTCCCGCTATACCTTCAAATGCTGCTATGACAGAGCACCTTCACAACTACTTCCTTGCCCGGCAGTACATCCGTAGCAATGATCAGCTGTACTAATACGGCTCTTCGTTAGCTGAAACCCATCTCTTAGGTCCCGAATGTGCAGGTGTGATCCATTGGATTTCGCTCCCATTCGCAACATTTGATTGAAGTCGCAGTCGTAAAGATATCCTCGCCAATCCACGCTGAGCGTATTTCTACACATGACGGCACAGAGGTTTTCCTTTCTGTAGCTGGATTTGAGCAAGCTTATGTAATCATCGAACTTCCCGTGGGAGAGCAAGGTCGAGCCAAATCGATTGATCGGCATATTCGTTAAGGTATAGAGCTTGTTGAAAACAATACCGTACCGACTCTTTAGTTCTCTCTTGTAGTCCCGTTCGAGCTCTTCTTGAGGGGGAGGTAGTACGGCGCCAAGTGGGTTGAACACTAGATCAAGTTCCAAGTGTGTACTCGACCCATAGCCAAGGTCATTTAGAAGCCTAAGCGCTCGAATGCTTAGAGAGTGGACTCCTTTCCCCCGCTGCTGATCGACGTTTTCCTCAAGGTAACAAGGTAGCGATGCAACTATAACGACTCCTTCGCTTGCTAGGAAAGCTCCAAGAGTCTCCTGATTTGGCTCAAACAATATCGAGAGATTGCACCGATCGATAACCCTGAGTCCCTTACGACGTGCTTCTTCAACGAGCGAGCGAAAGTTAGGGTTTAACTCGGGAGCTCCACCGGTAAGATCTAGTGTCGTAATGGGTAGAACATCAATGGTGTCGAGGACCTCCTTTGCTGTGCTTTCAGTCATCACTTCAGTTCGGAACGGACTTGCACCCACATGGCAATGGACACAGCTCTGATTGCACTTGTAGCCAAGGTTTACTTGTAGGGTAGAAATGGAATCCCTGTAGATAGATGGGAAGTCCGAAGCAACGAGTTGGGATCGAGTATCTAACATTTGCTCACGAATTCTTGCACCCAAATTCGTGTAGACCGCGTCTCTTCAATTGGGGTGGATTCACGAGTCGCATCGAGACCGACACACTTAAGGTGCATTTAGCTTCCAGTCATAGGCGTGTTTGTACTTTGTAAATCGTTCGAGCTGTTTTGCCAAGTCGGGTTCGGCGTACTTTTGCAAGTGAGCCAGCACACCCTCGTTGCTATTACCAAATTCATCACGATACCAATCATATATGCTGGACACAGTCAACCTATTGTTCTCAATTGACACGCCACGAGGGTGGTTTATGTATTCTCGTGCGCCTGCCTCCAATAGTTCTTCCATGTTGTCCGACCGGTAGGCTTTTCTTGCTAGGTTGGGGCACCCCAGACTTGCGCAATTAAGCGCGTAGTGAATGCGACTGTCCATCCAGATAGGTCTCAGGATTCCGTGTTCTATGTTGTTAAGCGTAACTTTCTGCCCTTGGATGGTTGCAAGCTTGAGATTCCAGGGACCGAAGTCAAATGTTCCGCTCTTGATGTCCTTTATGGACTTAATGGGATATCGCTGAGTAACAATGTAAACAGTAAGTGCGTTATAGAAATTGATCCAGTACGGCAACTGTTCTGTTTTGGAGAATCTTCGCGGGTCTAGGTCGGAAAGTCGTAATAGGTACGCAACTAGAGACTCGTAGTCTTCTGTGTTCTCCTTCAACGCGTTGTAGTCGAAACGATTGATACCAGAAGAGTGCTCGGTGAGGTACTTGTCGAGCAATGACTGCCAAGCTGCATGATCGATCGAACTCTCGTTCGACTCGTTACTCGCATCCCAGAAGGGAATTAGTTCGGATTTCGGTGCGGCTTCAGCAACTACTGCAAGTAAGCTCCAGACAAGTACTAAAGCTACTACTAGATAGGATTTATTCACAACCGACCTTTCGAAATCCAACTGCCGATCAATTTGAACAATTACCGCAATTCAACGTGCGAACTGGATTGTTGGGAAACACGTAGCTGAACTATTTTGGATAGGATCCCAATGCCAGCCAAAATCGTTCCTTTAACCGTGCCACTAATTTTGGACTGTCCCAATCGCACTCGCGTATCGACGGGAATTTCGACAACACGCATGCCCATCATTAGAGCTTTGACTTGCATTTCAACTGTCCAACCAAACGCCTCGTCCCGCATGAGCAATCTGTCAAGGGCACGTGATGTTATGGCTCGATATGGTCCCAAGTCAGTTACGCGAGTCCTCCAAAGCAAACCAATCAAGAACGTCGCGACTCTGTTTCCAATTCGTTGTGAGAGTGACAATGCACCTGGTTCGCAATAGCCTTGGGTGCGTGAGCCAACGACAAGGTCCGCACCCTGTTCAATTGACTGCAACATTCGTGGGATATCGCGCGCGTCGAATGCAAAGTCTCCATCCGTGAAGATAACAATTCCTGGCCAATTCTCTCGTAGAGCAGCAATGGCCGTCAGGCAAGCACGTCCGTAGCCTTTCTTCTGATTGGTGACTAACTTTGCACCTGCTTCAACCGCAACGCGCGAAGTTAGGTCTGTTGACCCGTTGTCACACACGACAACTTCGTCAACAATTGGTGTGCCGTCGTTGTTTCTCTGAGAACGAATGTCCTGGACGACCAATCCTATTGACTGCTCTTCATTTAGTGCTGGAATGACAGCACCGACTCTGACTCCCCTAAACATTGCTTCTTACAGCAACGATACGTTATTCAGACTTAAAATCAGAGCGTTAAGGACGGAACAAGTCGAAATAGAGTGTGAATGTGTTACTGACAATATCGAAATCTGCAGTGTTTCGTCCGTCCTGCGTCTTGTAGATATTGATATCCCAACTGAAGTTTTCATATTGAAGACTGGCACCCACTCGGATACGAGAGAGGTTTTCCTGTACTTCTGGGAATCCAGCCGGAGTAAATCCCGTACCCCCAATGTCTAGATCTCCGTTGGATCGCTTCAACTGGTATTGACCGTAGAGACTTACATGAGGACTGAGAAAGTAATTGACGCCTGCATTTAGAAACCATTCAGAAGGTACGTCATTGGTTGAAAATCGTAGGCCAAACTCGCCAGCGACGCCAAATTCGGGTCTAAGAAATTTTCCGACGCTTATCGAACTCTCGATAGAGTTCGCACCATCACCTAGCGAATTGGGCCTACCAGTCTCATAGTCTCCTGCGAGCGTGCCCGCAACGCGAACTGCAACACTAACACCGCCGGTTTCGATTTCATCTAGCAATGATCGCGTAACTCCAATCGTTGCGTCAAATGCGCCGTCCGTGGAACCTAGGGCGCCAGCATCAACTTCAGACGTGCCCCAACGTGCATCGATGGCGGTCTTGTCGTTCAATCCGTACTTACCCATGAACCAAATGGTTGTTTGGTTGAACTCACCAAAGGGTAAATTTGCGAGTGTCTCTCCCCGGTAGAACTGATCCGCTTCCTGTGAAACATGTGCGACGGAAAGTGACAGAGTTTGGGGTACCGGCAACCAAGGAGAGCCTTCGGCAAACGCTGAAGTACTCAGGAGTAATACCGGTAGCAATACACACGCTTTCGACTCAATTGATTTCATTCGTTTCTCTACTAAATGGTCCAAGACACAGCGTCCGATTTTCGATAGTGCTTGAGGCATTCTGGTCAATCTTTAATGTTGAAGCGGCGTGCCAAGTAATGCTCGACCTTCTCCACTTCAGACTCCTTGAGCAATGCCACAATTTCGTCCATTTCCGACTCGGATTTGCCCAATTCATCTCGAGACCGAATTGTGGAAACAAGCTTCTTCGCCATTTCCGCTGTGACCTGCTTGCGGCTCAACGGACATCCCTTATCACAAGCAACTTTCTTGAAGAAAATTGCTTTGCCTTGAGTGTATTCTTGGCCAAACTTGCTCACCCCGCCTCCGCCTCCAGCTGAACCGGATGCTAGGGCTGTCTGTGTAAATGTTGCGGTGACAAAGACTGCTACCACTGCAAGTACAAGATTGCGGGCCTTTCGAATATTCATGTGTGTTCTCTCGATCGGTGGCTAGAGCGGTTACTTAGAAAGGAAGTTAGGTTGGACGAGGGCTCGATTCGTGCCCACGTTCGATTACTGCCGCTTCTACAGTATTTGCAAGAATTCTGCTGCGTAAGCTAACGCTGTATCTCATTTTACTAACGACTTAACCGGTGCCCTCAGGTCTCTGATCATTTAACAACGCGGTCTGGTTCGACTCGTCGACAGAGTCGTAATCTGCCTTATGACTCCGACAATATGTTCTTTGTTCACGGTTCTTAACCTCCGATGTTGTCTTCCTCTAAAAGGTTCGGAACCATAATCCGATTTAGTCGGATGATTTTCGCTATTGCATGTGGCAACAATTGTGACAATCATCCGAATTCGAAGTAAGCATTCGAAACGACGATGGTCTCCCCAACGCTTGCTTCAAACACAACTCGTGACGAACTCTCCTCCCAGGCGCGTATCTCCAGCACATCTCCTGGGTAGACAGGAGCCGAGAATCTCACCTTAATCTTCCTAAAGCGTGATGCATCTCCGTTGCAAATAGTCTCCAGCAACTTTTGGGAACAGTGCCCAAATGTGCACAGTCCATGCAAGATTGGAGTGTCGAATCCACCGAACTTTGCGGAGCCGGGATCAATGTGCAGTGGGTTGTAGTCTCCGGACAAGCGATAGATGTGTGCCTGATTCTCAGCAATCTGCAACCTCGCGCTATATGTCGGATTGGATTCCGGCACAGTGATTTTCTGAGAGTACGTCGTGCCAGACCCCTCGAAAGGCTCAATGTCCCCGAGCTTTTCGACCCCTCTTCTAAAGGAACCGTTCACCATTCGGATGCAGTCTTTGCCCGATTCGTCCGACACGATGCTCTCGTATTCGCAGAAGCCATTGCCGCGTCCGCGAGGATGGACACCAACCAATCTGGATCGAACCTTAACCGTCCCTGTATGCGGAAGCGGCGCCAAGAGTTCTAGATATCGTTCTGCGTCAATGTTCAGGGGACCCGGCGAACTGGGTATAAGACTCGTATCTACAGGTGCTCCCGCCCCGCCCCAACGTATTGCGAACGTGGGAAATACGCCGAATGAAGGGTGTCGTTCGTAGATGTAGCGAAGATCGCTGATCCCAATTCCTACGGCATATAGGAGCACGTCTCGCTGGCTATATTGAATTGATACGGGATCTCCCCAAGGACCTGGGTTTCCGTCCGGAAGTGCCGCTGTAGCGTTATAGGTAACCATGTCGCAATTGCTCCAGTGCCCTTGTTAGTTGGATTCCAAGACTAAAGTGCCGGTTGTTGACAGCGTTCCACCAGTTCCATTCACAACACATGTAGAAGCTGACGTTTGCTTGCCTTCTATCCCGTTTACTCCATCTTCGGCAGTTCCAGACAGTTGGCGGTAAGCTTCGATAAGCAACTGCATGCCGTACATGCCAGAATGATTGAACGACAATCCCCCGCCATTTGTGTTGATTGGCAGGTCTCCGCCAGGAGCAGCATGTCCTTCCTTCCATAGCGTATGCCCTTTTCCGCGTGGGACCAAGCCCAACATTTCGGCAGTAATCGCGGCAGTGATAGTGAACGAGTCGTAAATCATCGCCATGTCCATGTCTTGCGGACCGAGTCCAGCCATTTCATAGGCGATCCGCGAGGATTGTGCCGCAGAAGTTGCGGTGAAGTCTGCCATTTCCACTATGTTCGAGTGCCCCATCGACTCTCCCGCGCCGGCAATCCAGACTGGCTGAGTCTTCAACGAGTGGGCGATTTCTGGACGAGCGACAATTACAGCTCCCCCGTGGTCGCACACTAGGCAACAGTGCGAAATGGTCATTGGCCAAGCGATCATGGGGCCGTTCTGAACGCTCTCAACCGTGATTGGTCCACCATTGGGATCGGTTTCCTTCGAGAACATGACCGCACGCGGATTTAGCATTGCCCATTGCCTTGTCACTACGGCTACATGAGCGAAATCCTCTGGAGTGGTTCCAAACGCATGCATGTGCCGAACCATGGCGTGGGCATATTGAGAGGGTGCACCAAAAGTGCCATACGCAGCTGTCGCCAATTCGCCGGGAGAAACCTCTCCGCGCCCGCCTCCGCCTCTTCCGCCTTGACCTCTGTACGACCGACCCGCCTCGCCATGGCTGACCAGAGCGACGTCAATGATCCCCGCGGCAATTGCTGCTAGAGCATGATGAACGTGAATCTGAAACGAACACCCCCCAACTGAAGTAGTGTCAATGTAGTTCGGGCGCAGCCCCAGATGTTCTGCAAGTTCAGAGGACCACCCCGCCGAGAAAATGCCTTCGATATCGGAAATGGGAATGCCGGTGTAGTCGCAAACATTCTTGATCGCTTCTATGTGATGCTGCAGCGATGTAATTCGGAGCCCTCGTTCCGGGGTAAAGCCGATCTCATTGGACTCCGCGGCTCCTACGATTGCTGCCATCCGAGAGAGGTTGTGTGCTACTGGCATACCCTAATCCTCCACTACGCGCCAAAACGGTAGGAAGGTCTCGTCGTCAACTTTTTCGAACTCGACGCGAACTTTGCAACCAATTTGAATGTCTTGGGGACGGCTTGGGTCCACGCCGCGCAATACCGTCATCATTCGGTCTCCCTCCAAAAGGTCGACATAGGCCGTCACATAGGGAGCTTCCTCGCCCCATCCGCCGAATGCTCGATGTTGAACGGCGTATGTGTAGAGCGTGCCTTCACCGCTCGCTTGTGTCCAATCGAGATTGGTGGAATGACAATAGGGGCAAATCAAGCGTGGGTACCAGTGCACGCGACCGCAGTCGTTGCAGCGTGGAACCATCAGTTTCCCCTGTTTAGCGCCCTCCCAGAATGGCTCATGGTGCTGTCCCTTGCGGGGTACAGGTTTGTTGTATGCCACAAATCGCCTCCCTCTGATCTCTGCCGGCAAGGGCAATTCAACGAGTCGCCAATTTTACAAGCCGAGCGATAGCGAAGGCTTTAGGCACCTTGAGTCACGATGTCAATTGTGCTGGCCTATCACACAACGCTGTGGTTTTGGCGCAATTGAGCACGTGAGCGCGAATTGCAGCGCTCGTTCGAGGATTAGCAAATTGGAAACAAGCGCCAGGCGCTGAAGGACGCCTAGCGCTTTGTTCCTACTCTGCGTGTGGAGTCAGTCTACGAACAATCTATCCGTTGGACAAACAATCCAGTTAGTCTTCGCTTGCTGCAGCCTCTGAAATTGGAAACAGAGCGAGTATTCCTCCAATTCCCGTAATGACCATTGGCAGGATCATTGCTAGGCTACCCAAGACGACGCCAAGAACGGAAGCGACAATGATCCCAGCCCCAGGCATCCAGTTCTTTGCCATGATTGCCCATATACCTAGACCAAGAGCCACCACGCTGAAAATGAGACCAAACCAACCTGCTCGTTCTGCCGATTTCCCCATCGTTTCCAACCCAGCTGCGAGATCGAGATCGATCTCGTCGCCCGTTTCCTCATCGGTAACAGTTATGGCCTCTTCCAATTCCGTCAGATCTGCATTCTCAGCAACACTTGCGCCAACACTTCCAATAAACACCATGCCAAAAGCCACGAACAACCCGATGGCACCCCCAATGATTGCCACGATTCCACCTGCCTTTCTCACGTACTTCTCCTTGTAGTCATTGATAGGAACTAGCATTTGTCCGTTGCTTCAGGTGCAACGGATTGAGTTCTATCAGATACGCTTACGTTGCCTGTTTTATACCACAACACCAATAACGCAATTGCGCACTTTGGACGTCAATTGGACCTCGTCAAAGAAACCTATATTTGGAAGAGAAGTAGACAACCGATTGGAGGACGAATCAAGGATCCGACAGCCACGGAGAAACCTGCCGTTGGACAGACTATGCCGTTAGTCTTCGCGTGTCACAGAATCTGAAATTGGAAATAGAGCCAGAACTCCCCCAATTCCCGTAATAACCATTGGTACAAGTATCCCTAGGCCGCCTAAGACAACGCCAAAAATGGAAGCAACAATTATCCCTGCTCCTGGCATCCAGTTCTTAGCCAAGAATGCCCACATACCGAGCCCAAGTGTTGCCACGCAGAAAAAAAGTCCATACCAAACGTGTGCGACCACAAATCTTCCCACCACAATACGCACTTCTTCCGGAGGCAGCTCCTCACCAGTTTCCGCATCGGTAACCACAATGGCACCGTCCAACTCCGAGATTTGCACCTTGTTCATCCTCGTGAGTTCCAAATTATTCATCCCCGTGAATTCCACATTTTTTTGGGCATCTATAAAGGCATATACGTGCACTACTGCATCAATTGCTATAGACAGTCCAATAACACCACCCACAATTGCGACAATTCCACCTACTTTCCTCATTCACTTCTCCTATTGGTCAGCGAAAGTTACTTGCACTAGCCCATTCGCTAGACGGCAACTACTCGAGCCTGATCGGATAAGCCTTAAGTTGCCGTTTTTTTGCGTCAACACAAATACAGCAATAGCGTACTCTAGACGCCGCAATTTCGTGTCGATTAACCGTGGCCGAGGGCGCTTAGAAATTTGCGGACCACGGTTGTGGCATTGCTAGCACAACAAAAAAGCGAAGCTGCTGGTCGTGCAGCTGAAATACGTGTCGCATGAGAGTCTCGTCGCGTCCTCGTTGTCCCTAGGGGTTTCAATCAAGAACACCTGAAACATTGCCGCGTTTGTCAGTTCCCTTGTAATGTGTGATGCTCCACGAACCGGAAAAACCAATATGCGCGAATGAATTAGCTACGAATGTGCTCAAGCGTCTTGTGTTGGTCCTGCGTAGCTGAATTGGTCACCATGGGAAATTCCTATTGTGTTGATGCAAATCGTTAAAATTTGATCAGCTACAGGCTCAACGCCGGCGCAAGCTAGCGACTTGCGCAATCTTCACTTCAGAGGGAAGCTCTCTGACCAAATCCATCCAACTAGACTGTTTGATCGGCCCTTTACACAAGGGGGATTTGAGCAATTTGGATTTCATCGAAGAAACATAGACTTGGACGAGCAAATGACAACCGATAAGGCGACGGAGCAAGCATCCGACGTCCACATATCGTTCGACAATGTTGTCAAGAGCTACGACGGTTCAACTCAGGTTGTCAAAGACCTCAATCTGGACGTCAATCGAGGAGAATTTCTAACTCTGTTAGGTCCCTCCGGATCGGGCAAGACTACTTGCCTTATGATGCTGGCTGGTTTCGAGAGCATTACATCCGGCACGATTACGATCGACGGCCGGGCTATTCAAGACATCCTGCCTCACAAGCGTGGCATTGGCATGGTGTTCCAAAACTACGCCCTGTTTCCCCACCTAACTGTTCGCAAGAATCTGTCGTTTCCTTTAGAGGTTCGAGGCATGAGTGCCTCTGAGCGAAACAGCCGCGTGATGAGAGCATTGGAACTTGTGCAATTAGAGGGATTGGAAAATCGAAAGCCAAGAAATCTATCTGGCGGCCAGCAGCAACGTGTAGCCATCGCACGAGCTCTTGTGTTCGAGCCTGAAATCGTATTGATGGACGAACCTCTGGGAGCATTGGACCGTCGTCTGCGGGAGGAAATGCAGTATGAAATTCGGAGAATTCATCAACAGCTCGGCGTGACCATGGTGTACGTAACCCACGATCAACAGGAGGCAATGGTCTTGTCCGATCGTGTCGCTGTCTTTCGAGATGGGCGAATCGAGCAAATCGCCACGCCGGAAACACTCTATGAAGAACCCAGCCGTGTGTTTGTTTCCTCTTTCATTGGCGACAACAATGTTCTTTATGGCGAAGTACGAGAAGTGCAGGACAACGACATTTGCCATGTCTCCATTGGTCCCGATAGAAACGTGCAAGCATTGTCGGTAGAAGAAACGAAGCCTGGCGAGCCCGTGTGGGTCGCCATCCGGCCGGAACGGGTAGGCATCGCCAAGACAGAGAACCAATACTCCAATCAGTTCGATGCGATCGTGAACGACATTGTTTTCATGGGCGACCACCTCAGAATCAACGTGGACACCTGCGGTGTTCGAAACTTTATCATCAAGATCCCCAACCTTGTAGGCCATGGTGCAGTCCTGCCAGGAGACGAAATTCAAGTGGGTTGGGCAACGCTCGATTGTCGAGCGCTTTCGATGGATTCGGAGAAAACCTAATGCGCAAGAATTTTCAATTTCGGAGTCTCATTGGAGGCTCACTACTCTGCATCGCCGCCAACTGCGTTTGGGCTGAGGAGACGTTGACAGTTGTCTCGTTCGGCGGTTCATATGCGAAAGCGTGTGTAGACGGTTATCACAAAGCTTTCACTGAAGAAACCGGCATCAAGATCAAGCTTGAAGACTACAACGGTGGCTTGGCACAGATACGTGCGCAAGTCGATGCTGGATCGGTCCACTGGGATGTGGTCGATACCGAAAGCTCGCCGTTGCTGACCGGATGCGACGAAGGACTGTTCGAATACGTTGGAGACTTGGATCTCCCCCCAGCTCCTGACGGGACACCGGCTTCCGAAGACTTTTTCGACGGCCAGATCCAAGACTGTGGCATAGGAACTCTCGTCTTTGCAACCGTTATTGCATACAACCCAGAAAACATCGATGGCGAGATGCCAACAACACTGCAAGACTTCTTCGATCTAGAGAAATTTCCAGGTAGGCGTGGCATGAGACGTTCTCCAGCATCAAACTTGGAGTTTGCCTTAATGGGCGATGGCGTTCCCCCAGATCAGGTATTCGAGCTTCTCTCGACCGAGGAAGGCATGCAACGTGCATTTCGAAAACTGGATAGCATCAAGGAACACGTAATCTGGTGGGAGACGGGCGCGCAACCCCCTCAGATGCTGGCGGATGGCGAGGTGATCATGACCACCGCATGGAACGGACGCATATTCAACGCGCAAGTCATTGAGGAACAACCGTTCAAGATCATTTGGGATGGACACCTTCGAGATGTCGGCGCGCTTACGATCGTCGCGGGAGCGCCGAATCTTGAGAATGCAAAGAAATTCCTGAAGTTCGCCACTAGCACTCGTGCAATGGTTGGCGTCGCCAACCACATTTCGTATGCCCCTCTTCGACATTCCGGTCTGCCGCTCGTCGGCAAGCACGCCGTTACAGGAGAAGACATGCAGCCTCACATGCCGACCTATCCTGAGAATTCGAAGAATTTTCTGTGGAACGACGTCGAATGGTGGAGTGAACGCGAAGACGAACTGACGGAGCGTTTCAACGCGTGGCTGTCTCGCTAACAGAATAGCTCCGCTAACTTGAGACAAGTGCAGAAAATTCGTTTGCGTCGCCGCGCCTAGAACACTGTATGGCCAGTACTAGAAGCCAAAACCAGGAGCCCAGCAGGCTCGTACCCATAGGCTTGGCGCTTCCCTTGGTCGCGTTTGTGTTGGTCACATTTGTTATTCCGCTCGGAACGATGGTGGTGCAAAGCGCTTACGACCCTCAAGTCGCTCAGGCATTGCCCAAAACCCTGGATTTGCTCAGAGACTGGAACGATTCTGCGCTTCCCTCATCCGATGTCTTCGAAACAATTGCTTCCGAGCTGATTTCCTCCCGGGAAGATCGATCAATTGGAAAGGTTGCCACCCGTGTCAACCGCATAAAAAGCGGTAGTCGAAGCGTATTTGCCAAGACAGCTCGTAGGCTGGAACGCGTCGAGGATACCGATCTAAAGACAGCCATGATCGAAATTGACGATAGGTGGGAAGATATCGAATTGTGGCGTGCAATTCGATCGGCTGGACAGAAATTCACAGCCCGCCACTACTTGCGCTCAGTTGATCTTGAGCCTGCGCAAGATGGTGGAATACAGCAGGTGTCGGAAGACCAAAGAATCTACAACACTTTGTACTTTCGTACCGTATATGTAAGCCTTGCTGTTACTGTCCTTTGCTTCCTGATTGGCTACCCCATAGCCTACGCCATTGCAAGCGTGTCCGACTCATGGGCAAAGATCCTCCTTGTCATAGTGTTGGTGCCGTTTTGGACCTCCCTACTAGTTCGAACGACCTCATGGCTCGTGCTGCTGCAAAACCAGGGAGTAGTGAACGACGTATTGGTATGGATCGGATTGGTAAGCGATGACTCACGCCTTGCGCTTGTTCACAACATGACAGGCACACTAATCGCCATGACGCATGTGCTGCTGCCGTTCATGATTCTCCCTCTCTATGCCGTCATGCGGTCGATCCCACCGGACTACATGAGAGCCGCCGCATCGCTTGGAGCAAATCCAATCGAAGGCTTCGTAAAGGTCTATTTCCCACAATCTCTGCCTGGTGTCTCGGCCGGTTGCCTGCTCGTCTTCATACTGTCGCTGGGCTACTACATAACCCCTGCCCTTGTCGGCGGCACAAAGGGCCAACTCATTTCAAACATGATCGCCTACCACATTCAAACGTCGCTGAATTGGGGGCTGGCCGCGGCGATCTCAGTCATTCTTCTAATCGGTGTATTCGTTTGCTACTTTATCTTTGATCGATGGGTAGGCATCGACAAGCTCAAGCTAGGGTGATGGACTACGCTATTTGGAAAGCTGCAAAGATCGCTTTTATTGTGGCGGTCGCTCTCGGGTTCGGATTTCTCATCTTGCCCTTGATCGTCATCATTCCACTCAGCTTCAATGCTGAACCCTACTTTACGTTTACTGAAGGCATGCTGCGTTTTGATGGTGAGGCATACTCATTGCGCTGGTATCGCTCAATCATTGAGAATCCCGAGTGGCGGACGGCAATTGGCAATAGCTTCCTGATTGGCGTTTGCGCAACCTTTATCGCGACTGTACTTGGAACGCTGGCAGCGTTGGGACTGAATCATCCAATGTGCCCAATGCGAGACGCAATTTCCGCACTTCTGATTTCGCCTATGGTGACTCCGGTAATCATCGTAGCGGTAGGTGTCTTTTTCTTCTACTCCTCGCTGGGATTGGGCCAGACCCATCTTGGCCTCATTCTTGCCCACGCCATGCTGGGTGCTCCATTCGTGGTTATCACCGTAACGGCAACATTGGCAGGCTTCGATCGCACACTACTTCGAGCTGCAGCCAGCTTGGGGGCGAGTCCACTGACAGCTTTTCGACGTGTCCAATTGCCGATCATCTCTCCGGGCGTGTTCACCGGTGCGTTGTTCGCCTTTGCGGCGTCATTTGATGAAGTAGTGATCGTGTTGTTCCTTGGCGGGGTTGATCAACGCACAATCCCACGCCAAATGTGGTCTGGTATTCGAGAGGAGATCAGTCCCACAATCCTAGCAATCGCAACTTTGTTGATCGTGTTCGCGATACTCGTCCTTGTTGCAGTCGAATTGCTGCAACGCAGCAGTAAAGCCGCACAAGCGCAGAAGTAATAGGATTTTCTTACGAATCGAGATTGAGCAACCAATGAAGCAACACGATAGCCTATCGAATCAACGACCGTGGAATTCAATGGCAAATGCGGTAACGAAGCTGTCTCTTGTGATCCTGGTCCTCGTACTCTTGACGGGTTCGTCAGAAACCGACGACGAAGACTTGGAATCAACGGAGGAGCCTGCTGAAAAAGTTGAGCTGCAAATCACCATCGCTGATGTGCGCGAGGAAGTGGGAACCATATACATCGGTGTTTACACGAACGAAGAGACGTGGAAGGATTTGGATCCCGCTCACAAGTTGACCGCAAAGCCTGCAAGTCCAAAGACTACGGTGACGATTGAACTGGAACCAGGGGAATATGCAGTCTCCACGTACCACGATGTCAATGACGACGAGGAATTCAACAGAAAAGGTGTTTTTCGACTACCGGGTGAACCATTTGCGTTCTCAAATGATCCAAAAATCCGCATGCGGATGCCAAGCTGGAAGCGTGTCAAGTTCAAGGTCGACGTCGAAGAGAAAGAACACACACTCACCTTCAAACACCCATAAAACCGAGACTCAATCCACGGACTGCAAAAATGGTCAGCCTGTTTGGCAGAAGTCTACACTTTAACCCGCACAAACAAATCGCGTAGAAATAACAGGCAATACGAACGACTGTAGTCGTTCAGTGGCAATTGCGCGTGGTGCAAGAATTTGATCACGCGTGGACACAGGTGCGTCAAAGCGAACGATTGATACGTGCCATTGGAACGCATTCATTAAGTGCATATGCCTGAAGGCTCAATCGTTGATGGTATTGATGCCACCCGCTACAAGCCAGCCTTTGTGCAGAGGCAATTTTTCTTTACTAATTCCTAACACCCCGATTCTCTCGTAGCGCCCAAGACTGTACGTGCCTTTTAGCACCCACCCCAAACCACGTCCTTCAGCATTTGCTTCATTGCGTTCAGTTGCTGGAAATTCCCATTACACCGAGAAATTGCAGGTTCGATCAGGAATGACACGGTTAACTCAAGCAGAACACCTGCAATAGGTCACCAATAAACTGCTGCGGACTTCCCTTATCTACCGACTAATTCAGAATGGAGTACCGGTATCCAGCGCCTCTCATTTGTACAAATGCATACACACTCGTTGTGATCAGATAGGTCAGCATCAACCGTTGGCAAGTTGTTCGTTGGCGTCTCTAGTGAAATCCAAGTGGGTTCACGCGTCACCAAATGAAATGGCTACTGGTTTCTTATCTCCAAAGCACCCACCAATGCCGTTGTAGTTACATCCTTGAGGCACAAACCGAGGTCTATTCGAGTGCTCTCGACTGGCATTCAACTACGTTCGTGGCGTAAACAACGTTCACGAATTTTTCACGACAGCTTCTCTACTATCAGCCACCGATGATTCAACAGGTAAGGAGCTTCCATGATCGCAATACAGCATTTCGGCGCAGAATCCAGGCGATCCGCGAACGCCACTGTGGGCAGCTTGTGTCTGGTGTGTATCTTGGTGCTGGTAATCGGTCTGCCGCTACTGGCTACGGAGGTCGCGGGGGAACTGCATGTCACCGTAATCGACAAGGAAACCCGTCGGCCCGTCGTGCAAGCCGCATTGATTTTGACTCCACGCAATGGAGACAGCGAACAGCGACAGACCGACGAGGACGGCGTAGTCCGGCTGGAAGGCTTGCTTCCGGGCCTCTATTCGTTGCGTGTGGATCGTACGGACTATGTCGCCGCGGAGGAAGCCAGAGTGCGGGTGTCCCCGCGTCGCACTACATCTATTGAATTGGAACTGATCCCAAGCGACCCAAATATGGAAGAAATCGTGATCGTGGCCAGTGCTGCACGCGCGGATTTGACTGGTTCAGTGAGTGCATTCTATTTCGACCGAGAAACGCTACGCAGCGCGATCGGCAGCGGTAGCGACGTGCTGAAAGCGCTCGACGGCGCACCGGGCCTAGCCTCGCTCGGCGAGTTCTCGGACTTTTCGGTACGCGGTCGCGGTCCCCGCGACAACTTGATTCTCGTCGACGGATTGCCGTACGAGCGGGTTGTGCACTTCGACCAGACACTCGGCGAAACGGAAGATATCGGCGGAGGTGGACGTTTCTCCATCTTCGCACCAAACCTGATCCGAGGAGCGGAATTTTCGCCCGGGGGATGGAGCGCGGCGTATGGCGGCCGGGCAGGGTCGTTGCTGAAGCTCGACGTCGCTGAAGGCGGGCTATCCCCTTCGGCCTATTTGCAACTCGACATAGCTGGATTCGATGTCGGATACGAAGGACCTAGCGGTCTGCGGGACGACACGTCGATCCTGGTCTCGGCTCGGAGGCTCGATCTCGGGGCCATGTTTGAGATGATCGACGAGTTAGACATCGGCGAGCCGGTGATGACGGACATTGTGCTCAAGACAGTTACTCGGCCAAGTCCCAAGAATGTCATTGAGGTCCTCGCGCTAAGCACACCAGAAAGCTACAGCCGGGATGTGCGGCATGTGTTGAAGTCTCCCGATTTCCAGGACGTGACGTTATACGCGACTGAGCAGGATAGCACGTTGATCGGTATAACCTGGCGTCGTTTAGTCGGCGAGACGGGCGAGTGGAACAACTCTTTCTTCATCAGGTCGAGCGACAAAGAGAGCTGGGAGGGTGAAGCTTATCCGGACACGGTACTACCCGGCACGCCGGCAAAGGACATCCCCGTGCGTCGTGCTATCTTGACGGTCGGCGAGAAGGAAACCAAAACCGGATGGCGGTCCGACTACACGGCGTTAAACCGCTGGGGGCTCGTGCGGGCCGGATTAAGAGTTTCGAACACGGAGCTGGACTACTCTACGCGACTTGCGGACGATTGGGTTAGGTTCGAATTCGATCAGAACGACTTCCGTGCCGATCCTGAACAGCGTTACCTGGTATTGACGCCCTCGGGTGCCAATGCTAGTTTGATCGGTCGTGAAGTCTCATATGCGGGGTACGCCGAGCAGGTGTTTGAATCGGACGACTGGCAGTTCAGGGCGGGGGCTCGATACGACTATGAAGGGTTTTCGGTCGAGAGCTTGGTTTCTCCTCGCTTCGCCATAAACTGGCACTTGTCACCTAGATATCGACTTTCAGTAGCCGCGGGCAGTTTTCACCAGTCGCCGCGCCAGCTCGACCTAGCGGCTGACCACGAGAATGCGAATCTCCGGAACGAACGGATAGGACACATTGGAGCTGGTGTTACAGTTCGATTGAACCCTGTTTGGAACCTGCTGGCAGAAGCGTATTATCAGCGTCTGGACAAGCTTGTGGTTTTCGGAGACGGTACCGAATTTGTTGCAACAAACGACGGAAAAGGTACGTCTTACGGGGCCGATCTTGTTCTGAATAGACGTTTCTCAAACGGCTTTTCCGGCAATGCGACGTACTCCTACAATGTGTCCCGTCGGGATGATGGCGACGGCGCCGGCGAATACTATGCAGACTTCCACCGTCCGCACGTCATCACAGCGGGTGTCCAGTGGCAAATCAGTGAACGGTGGAAGGTGGGTGCCCGATGCAAATATTTGGCCGGACGGCCAGCGAACTCCTTCGTGATTCACGCAGACGTGTTGAGAGACCGGGGGCCATTTCGCTACTCGAAGGAAACAACGGGAAAGAACTCGATGCGCCGGGGAAGCCTGTCCCTGATCAACCTGCGAATTGACTATCGTCGCAGCTTCGGGCCCGTTGATGCGATTGTATTCGCTGACCTCGTCAACGTGACCGGCGCCAATACCTCTGAAGAAGCCGAGTTTAACATCAGCCGTGGCACGGTCATTGAGGACGATGGAGAGTTGCAACCGTTGCTCGGCCTGCGTTTTGAACGCTCCTGGTGATCGGGCTTGCCCCACTTTGGTGCGACAATGAGTGAGTTTGCATCGGAAGACCGCATGCGGGTGCTGGTCGTTGACGACAACCATGACATTTGCCAGAACATCGGAGACTATCTCGAGTTGTACGGCCATGTAGTCGACTTCGCCTACAACGGAGCGAACGCGCTGCGTCTAGCTCTCATTGGCGAGTACGATGTAATCGTTCTCGACTTGATGCTGCCTGGCATGGATGGACTGGATGTTTGCCGCGAATTGCGCGCAGGTGCAAAGTCCGAAGTTCCTGTCCTGATGCTGACGGCGCGGGATACGCTGACGGATAAGCTCGGCGGTTTTCGAGCAGGCACAGACGACTACTTGGTGAAGCCGTTTGCGATGCAGGAATTGCTGGCTCGGCTGCAGGCGCTGTATGCCCGTCGCAAGGGTCGTCTCGCGCAGAAGCTTGTAGTTGGAGATCTGGCTCTGGACAAGAAAACGCGGGAGGTCTCAAGAGGGGGCCAGCGAATTTCGCTGAACCCGGTGGGATTCAAGATCTTGGAGAGAATGATGGAGGCGTCACCAACCGTCGTGACGCGCACCGAACTCGAGACACTTCTTTGGGGCGACGAATGGCCGGAGAGCGACGCATTGCGCTCGCATCTCTACAAGCTTCGCCGGGCAATGGAAATGCCCTGTCGAGAGCGATTGTTGCACACGGTGCACGGCGTCGGGTATCGGTTGGCAGTTCCCGATGACTGACCTACGCGGCAGCTTGCGAACTCGCATCGTGCTTGCGTTCACTGTGTCGTCGCTGGTACTTAGCATTGCGTGGAGCTTTGGAACATTTATCGCGCTCCGGCTCGCGGAAGACCGGGTACTGGAACGGCAGCTTGAGTTGATCGCCGAAGACTATCGGCGACTAGCCGAAACATACAGTAAAACGGATCATCCAGACTCGGCACTCGACTTGTCGCAGTTGGAAATCGGGGGTCTTGCAGGTCCTTTCGTCACTAGCTATCGGGACCCGCGCGAATTGCCTTCGGATTTGGTGCCATGGGCTCTCGCATCGCCAGCAGTCGGGTTTTACGAATTCACTGAGGAGGAATTCCATGTCGCGGTTTTGGACTCGGATAGTGCCGATACGGCTCGATTCCTTGTGTTCGATGTGTCGAATATCGAAGCACCGTCTTCGGAAGATGCGTTGTGGTATATCGGGTTTGCCGCTTTGGCGCTACTGATAGGAGTGGGTGCAATGGCGATCGGACATTTGATAGGCCAGTTCAGCGTAGAGCCGATGGTTCGTCTAGCTGAGGTCGTGGCGGAAGTGGATCCGGAGAGTGTGGGTGAGTCGGATAGGGAGCGGATCAAGGCGCATCGCTTCGGCCGGAACGAAGCTGGACTGCTGGCAAACGCGATTGAGAGAATGATGACACGGATCTGCGCGTTCATTGAACGCGAGCGGACTTTTACGGCTGCCGCAAGCCATGAATTGAGAACTCCCACGACAGTAATTGGCGGCGCTCTCGAATTGCTGGAACGGGAGAAACGGCCTGAACGAGTGCAGCGCATCCATGAACGGATTCGATACGCCAATACAAGCATGCAATACACCATCGAGATGTTTCTAGCTTTGGCTCGCGAGTCTAACGGTCGACAAGTGGAGGATGAGGAAATCAGCGTCCTCGCGGTGGTTGAGAAGACGGTCGAGGATTGCAGACCGCTTTTCAAGCATGTGAGAGGTCACTTGGTTGACATCCAGGCAAATGCGAACCCCGTGTTCTATGGCCACACATTGGCATTCTCGACGGTGGTTGGCAATCTCCTGCGAAACGCCGTTGAACACGGGAGACCGAAGGACAAGAGCTCGAAGATCGTGATTCGCGTGGACGCTTTCGACCTTGTAGTGTGCAACCCGAGTGAAAGTACTCCGGGGAGCAAGCCGCTGGCCAGCCCTAATTCGGGCCTTGGTCTGGAGATTGTGCACCGTCTCTGCGAGCGCAATGGGTGGTCGTTCGACCTGACAGCCAAAGTCGGAGAAACAGAGGCTCGCTTATCGTGGGCGCGTTGATGAATCCTCTAGATGACGGCGCCGGAAGCCGAAACGGTGCGTTGTCTAATCGCCAACCGACGATGACACACTGTAGAAGATGCAACGACATGACGCTCCTGACATCTGAAGACTCCTTGTCATTGCGAATCCTGTATTTTGTTCCAAAAAGGTTTTTGCTGAGCGAAGACAACGACACTATGTAGCTCAGCTATGCCGAGCAAGACTGCAGCCGCCCCTAAAGAAGTGTTCGCGCAGGAACGCAGCCACCGCATGACTGCAGACTCCAATCTCGCGTTCTTGTGTCAAATGTACACAAACAAACATTCCTAGGTTCTTACGAATCGATGAGCTTGGCCCAGATTTCATGGCAACTACCTCGAACCGCATTGGGCGACGGCGCGTGTAGGAAGGACCACCGCTTCCGGAAGCTGGAACGGCCACTACTAATCAGGCGAACATTACTTGAACCGATACACAAACACATCTTGGTACTAGTGTAAGCAGTCGTTGGAGTACCTGCGAAAGGTTTCAACAGAATTCCAACGCCGCCGCAATTGCCTAATCTAACTGCACTATCCGTTCATCCACCGTTGCCGCCATTGTGGCTCGCGCGTCAGTTCGGATAAGGTGGCTTCAATGCGAAGAAGGCAAAAAACATGCTTCCCGTTTCCTGCCAATCAGGACGACTCGTTTCTGATTGGTCGCTCACTACTAGTGGACCCAATACCGAAACAGAACGATTCGAATCCCACTACTTGCGAGCAATGCACGAGCCAGCAGTGAAAGCGCATCTAGATCCTGAGTCTACGCCGTAGGTTTGGTTTCACAGTAAGCGCAGATTTGTCCTACCTCAGTCTATTTGAACGGACAACATTCCGCTAACCGTGGAGACATAGCGTATTGGAGCTAGTTGTCGTCGCTGGAAGGAGCGAAGTCTTCGCTAGGTTTTAGCACTTTTCGAATTGGCGCAAAGAGTTTTTCAACGGAAGCCGGTTCGAGTCCAGCGATTGCGGATTCACGTAGACCCCGTTCCTCAAGCCAAGAGGAATAGCGTTCATCTGACGTAAATTCCTCCCATCGAGCATCACTCTCTTGCCACCAAACTGGGGGTGTCGTCCATAGTCGTTCAGCACATTCGAGACTTCGGAACGCGCGGTCCAAGTCGCCAACATACAAACCTGCCTCCACCGACTCGTCGCATGACATCTCTTCTCCCATCGTCTCCAGAACCTCTATAGCTTCATCCATCAATCCATTTATTGCGAGATACCGGAACCTGTAGCCCGGCTCTTCCAAGGGGGAAGGATCGACAGAATCCACTTCCAACTCATACAACGCTCGGTAGCGTTGGACAGTTGGGTTGTTAGGATCGCGCAAATAGGCGATTCTCAAAGCTTCTTGCACTTGCTGGTCATCGCCGCGTCGAAAGCGCGAGAACGCCATCGCCAGCGCTGCTTCTCCAGAGCGCGGACGCATCTTGACCCACCTAAACAGCAATTGCTCCTCTTCGTCATACCAACCCAATGCGTGATATAGATCGGCCATTTCCTTGACAGCTTCAGAATTAGGGTATTTGCCAGCCAATGCAGTAATGGTCTGCAAATACTGGGCCAAGTCGCCATCTTTGCGATAGGTTTGCTTGGCATGCTCTATTAGGGATGGGTAGTGGTTTGGATCTGCAGATAGCGCCAGCTCGACATATTTTTCTGCGTCGTCAGGAAGCAAGGTCGATAGAAGATGAAGCGCATAGGGATTGGACTCGATATGCGGCAATCCAACCAACCGTTGCTGCGCTTGCGTTCGATTACCCGAATCTGCCAACCATAGTGCTTCCAGATAGCCTTCGAAGTTCTCGGCAGAGTTCGACGCGATGGGAATTTCCCCGACACTGTTGTCGTATAACCCTTTTAGCACTCCAGCTGCGGCTTGATCTCGGATCTGCGCTAGCGATTGTTCGGGGTAGTGGTATTGTTCGTCCCAGCGGAGCTTCCAAGCTAATTGGGTGACGTTCACAACCCGTACAGTTAGGACAAAATTCCCAGGTTCTTCTGCGTCCTCTACAAATTCGCCATCAACAATATGAGTTGCACCGAGTTCCTCAGTAAAGCCACGGAACCTTTCACCCAATTCCAAAGCCGCGCGGGCTTCATCGAAGTCTATGACAGTGAGTTCCCGGCTCAGCGCCACGAGCTCTGTCAGGTGTTTCGGAAACGCGTGAGTCATGTGCTTCGGCAGGTGCTCGGGCCCGTCGAAAGGCAGCGCCGCAACAATTATCTGTTTGGGAATGGCCCGTGGAAGGATGAGGAAATAGACAACAATCGTCCCTACCACAAGCAGCGTCATGAGAACGACTGCGTAGAAGAATGCGTGGGATCGTGTGTTGTTGCTTGTCATGTCTCCCTTATTCAAGAATGCGATATTGAGCTACGGCGCCCGTTTTGCTCACTGTATCCGCGAGCAAGTGTAATAACCGCAAGATGTGTAGATGTGTCAGATCGCAAATTTAATCAGCAGCGCGAGCACTTTGCTTGATCATTAGAAAAGAAATTCGTTGAAATTAAGGGGTTATTCAGCTGGTGTAGGCAATTTGTGAAGCACGGAGAATCGTCATCATTGACTAAGAAAATTTGAAAGTGTTCACGAATTGGTCAAGATTCCGCGAGTTACGTGCGTGTATTGTTCGATATCGTCCGTTGGGTTAGTATGCTCCCACAGCAAATTCGTAGCTAATCGGCATCGATTGGACCGATCTGCCCTTTAGCAAGTAGGAGACAAAGTTACCGTGAAGAATGTTCGTTTGCTAGCTGTTTTGACGCTGTGCACCATCCTTGCCCTACCAGGCGTTGCGCAAGTCCTTGAGGGACCCAGAGGCCCCGTGGAGTTTGTCGGACTAGAGAAGTGGACCGCATCCGAATTGTTTGAAGCGATAAAGGAACAGGAACCGGATAAGCCATTCCACGCCTGCGCTGCTACATTGAAGAGCAATTTGGAATTCGCGGACGCTGCTGCGTTTGGATTCATGAAGCAGTTAGAAGACGGTTCAATGTACATGTATACCGTAGTTGTAGGTATCGAGGACGATTCGGGAGTGCAATATCGCTCTCCCGGAGAAGAAACCATCGTGTTACCTCAAACCTGGCAGGAGTTGCAGACCGCTTTCGACGAGGACTTCGGCACGTTTGCCTCTCTTGTGCAAGCACGCTACCAAGCCATTGAAGCTGGTGAGCCGGATAAAGCGGCGATGCTTGCAGAGTATTTCGGGGCAAATTCCGAAACGGCTGATGCAGTTTGGAAACTCATGGATCGGGAATACGAGGACTCAGATCAAAGTCTAGCTCTCGAGGTGCTGGCAAAGGACGCCTCAAGGTCAGCGCGCGCGGTTGCAACAATGGTTCTCGGCTATTTCCCCGATAACGAATCGACTTGGCACGCACTAGCCAATTCACTAGTCGACTCAGAAGCTGCCGTTAGAGATGTGGCGGGCAAGGTGCTCGAAGGCTTGGTTCGCACGGGCAAGACGACCCAAGTAAATTGGTCGGCGGCCCGGGAAACACTATTGGCTCTGTTCAGCGGCACGAATCCATGGGCTTTCAACGACATTCTGGAGTCCTTGGTTGCCACAGAAGTAGACACTGAATTCGCGCTGAAGTTGATCCAAGAAAAGCCAGAGCTGCTGATCGCGCACGCAGCGGTAGAGCACGAAAGGTTTAGAAAGCCGGCCCACGACTTCCTAACGTCGGTGAGCGGTGAAGATTTTGGAAAAGATGTAGATGCATGGATGAAGTGGGTCAATTCACGGAACTCAGATTCCTGATTCATAGCATGTAGATTTCAACCAGCCTGACTTCAGCGCTTAGCGGCAATTGTTGCCTTCAACCTCTCAATCCAATTGCGGAATGTTGGACGTCGGGTTAGATTCAGTCGAGGAATGACTCGTCTCTGGTTTAATTTGGCACGATTTGTAGATTCTCAGGAACCTTACAGCAATCTTTGTGTCTTAATCCGACATCGTTGCTACGCAATGAACAAATGACTTGACGATTAATCGTCGAGACGTAACATACGCACACCAACACCACTAGCGCAAAGGATTTCCGATGAAGACCGACCTACCATCAGTTCTTTGCGAAACAGAAATTCGCTAGACCCTAGCCCGCTGCTCCAACCGTTCTAGGAGCGCCAACCAATCTGTTTCTTCCTGCTATGCCTTGTGCATAGCGTGAACGTGTCTTGCTTCGATCACTCATGAAACCACCACAACACACAGAACGAAAGCCATCTCGTCCCACCCTATGGCTTATTACGCGCGGAGAACGTTTACGCTATGTCGTGGCGACAGTCAGCTCGACGATTTCAAGCGTCTGTACTCTAGGTTTGCCACTTGTAACCATGTACGCTCTGGACGTACTCGATCAGCGCGACTTTGGCTACGCGAATTCACTGCTGCTTGCGATTGCCGAATATTTCGGACCAAACACACCTTATGCCAGCTATCTCGTAGTTTCGGCCGTTTTCGGAGTTGTGATCGCCTTGCTGGCAAGTGCGTTTCAATTCGGTCGCGATCGCCTGTCCGCGCAAGCCTCCGAAGGAATCGCCAGACGGCTACGCAAAGTCCTGTTTGATCGCATTCAGCGCGTCAAGGCGTCGTTCTTCGACAGGGAAGAGATTGGCGACTTGGTCCAAAGGTGCACCTCGGACGTGGAAACCGTGCGTCGCTACATGCACAGCGATGTCGACGCGTTAGCCCGTGCGCTGCTGATCCTCTCAGTTATGTTTCCTGTGCTTTGGTGGCGTAATCCAACACTCGCCCTCTATTCGGTAGTCCTAATGCCGGTTGTTGTGTTGGGAGGCATCTACTTCTTTAAGAGCGTCTCTCAGTTGTTCAAGCAAACAGATGAAGCTGAAGGCAAGCTGACCGCGGTCCTTCAAGAGAACCTGACGGGCATTAGGGTCGTACAAGCCTTTGCTCAGGAGTCCAAGGAATACGAGCGCTTTGAAAATTCCAACAGGGAATTCCGAGATCGTTACATACGACTAAACGCCTTTGAAGCTGTGTATTGGGGCATCAGCGATTTTGTCTGCATGCTGCAGTCTGCGATCGTTTTGATTGCCAGCGGCTACTTGGTAATGAACGAAACACTGACGATTGGTGAGCTGGCTCTGTTCACATCACTATCGGGAATAGTGATCTGGCGTGTACGTCAAATGATCGACGTCGTCGAGCACACGGGAAAGACCTTAGTTTCTCTCCGGCGAATAAACCACATTCTGGCGTCCGAACAAGAGCCAGTACAGCCAGTGCCTGAGTCCGCGTCCATTCGTGGAGAAATCACATTTGAAGACGTCTCGCTGACATACGACGGAAACTCCAAACAGCTGGACAACATCGATCTCTCCATTCGCGCAGGAGAAACAATTGGACTTGTTGGAAGACCAGGTTCTGGCAAGTCAACTCTCATCCGAGCCCTGATGCGTTTTTATCCGATTGCGAGCGGACGAATCCTGTTGGATGGCATCGATATTGAATCGATAGATGTGACCTGGTTGAGGAAACAGATCGGTTGCGTCCTGCAGGAGCCATTTCTGTTTTCCAAGACAGTACGCGAAAACCTGCAGTTCGGAAACCTCGCTGCAAGCGAGGATGAATTTAATACAGCTACGAGATTGGCTGCCATACACACGACCATTAACGAGTTTTCAGCCAAGTTCAACACGAAAATCGGTGAGCGCGGCGTGAATCTCTCGGGAGGTCAACGACAACGCATGGCGCTAGCTCGAGCGCTACTGACTCGAGCACCCATATTGATCTTAGATGATGTCCTATCGGGCGTCGATACACGAACCGAAAGCGCTATTCTGCGAAATCTCGGGGATCCTGAGAGACGCGTGACGACCATCATAGTTGCGCATCGTCTTACGACTATTCGACAGGTTGAACGCATTGTGGTCATGGATCAGGGAAGGATCGTTCAGGTAGGACCTCACGAGAAGCTGATGTATGAGCCGGGCCCGTACCGGGAACTGTGCGACATCCAGAATCTTCTGGACGAGACAATCCAATACGAAACCGAGGTTGCCAGCCATGGCTGATGTCTACAGCGAAACAGATCTGATCTCTACCGACGAATTCCAAGATTCGGAAAACGCGAAGATGGAAGTCAGCCTATGGCAAAGGCTGTTTGGATACGTCTTGCACTACCGCGGTCACCTTCTCGTAGTAGGAATCTGCGGCGCCGTTGTTGGCGCCACGGAAATGACCTATGGATTGGTTACCAAGTGGTTGATTGACGACATTCAGGCTAATGGAACGCAAGCGTCGCTCAGCACTTGGGCAGCCTTGATCGTAGCTGCGAGTGCGGTCGTCAGTATTGCCATGGTCGGCCTCGTCTTCTACGTTTCCAAGCTCCGGGCAATGGCAAGCTTTGACATTCGCCGGGATGCATTCCTGAACATTCAAAAGCAGTCCTTCAAGTTCTTCGACAAGCGACCCGTGGGATGGCTGATGGCTCGCTTGACTTCAGACTGCGAACGCCTGACCGACATCCTCACTTGGGCGTTCATTGATTTCGTCTGGGGCACTGCAATGATGCTCTCGATGGGAGTCGTCATGGTGATATTGAACTGGAAGCTCGCACTGTGCGCATTTTCCATACTGCCCATCATAGGCTGGGCGACGATTAAGTTCAGAAGGTCAATCCTTCGCACTGCACGCGACGTTAGGTCAACCAACTCTCTCATCACAGGTTCGTTTAACGAAAGCATGATGGGTGTACTTACAAGCAAGTCGTTTGTGCAGGAATCGAAGAACCTGCAGGAGTTCACTCACTTGACCGACCGGATGTATACGTCTTCAGTCAAGAATCTTACGCTGGCAGCACTCTATATGCCGATTGTGATGACGATGGCGAGTGTGTCGACAGGCTTGGTGCTGTCGATTGGAGGCATGGAATTCTTGAATGGAATCTTGCTCGCTGGGTCGTTGATCGCGTTCCTACTCTGGGTCCGCTATTTCTTTGAACCTACTATCGAAATGGCGCATTGGTTTACGGAAATGCAGACTGCGCAAGCATCGGCTGAGAGAATCCTAGCTGTAATGGATGCAACTCCCGACATCGACGCAGGAGACATGCTGGCTGCTAGTCAACACAACGGCGTGTCGTCGATCAAGGTTCAGGAGGTTGACTTCGCCTATTCGGAGCAAAAAACCGTACTTTCTGAAATTAACTTACAAGCGGATTCAGGAGAGACCATTGCGCTGGTTGGACCCACCGGAGGCGGCAAGACAACCTTGGCAAATCTACTTTGCAGGTTCTACGAACCAACCTCCGGTCGCATTCTTGTCAACAATCTGGACTACCGAGAAATTCCGCTGTATTGGTACCGATCACAACTTGGTGTTGTTCTTCAGCATCCCCACGTCTTTTCCGGATCAATTCTTGAAAACATCCGCTACGGACGGACCGATGCGTCCGATAGCGAGGTATTCGAAGCCGCCAAGCTAGCGGGTGCACATGGATTCATTGAAGCCATGGAGCAAAGTTATTCCACAGAGGCGGGAGCAAGCGGCTGCAAGTTGTCAGCTGGACAGAAGCAGTTGCTCTCCATAGCCCGTGCAATACTGGCCGATCCTCAGGTTCTCGTACTAGATGAAGCCACCAGTTCCGTCGACACCGACACGGAGCAGCACATTCAGAGAGGACTCGAGAATCTCTTGAAGGACAGAATCTGCTTTGTGATCGCACACCGACTTTCGACCATCCGCAACGCAACCAGAATCGCGTTCATCCATGAGGGTCGTATTGTCGAGTTGGGAAGTCACCAGGAGCTCCTCAAGATCGATGGCCAATATGCCGACATGTATCGCCAACAAAGTATGCGCGACTCCATCGCATCGAGTTTTGACTTGGCCGACAAGACAAGCGAGTGACTTGGCTGTACACTTGAAGCTCGTGACTTCGCGGCGACACGCACAATGAAACCAGCAATTGCAGTTAGTGGCCAATGTGGCTTGGTAGGCACCAAGTTCATGATTATCGTTCAGGAGATGGACAGGGCGATCGCGTTCTATCGGGACGTAATTGGGCTTGAGGTCAAATTACATACAGATCATTGGAGCGAACTGGCCTTTGGAGATGCAACCGTTGCTCTGCACGGTGGCGGAGACACCGATTTCCGAGCAACAGGACTGTCATTCACCGTGTCCGATATCGATAAGGCCTGCCACGCCGTTATCGATGGCGGCGGTTCGATTCGTTCCCAGCCTGAGGATCGAGGCGACGAAGGAATTCATCTTGCTATGCTCACTGATACCGAAAACAACGGCTTCATGTTTAGCCAGCCAAAGTAATCGACCGTCTGAGGCATTCAGCAGCTTGAGTTGCATTATGGCGCTCCTCAGTAAGTGGAAACGGGCCCACTACAGTCAAGCAGCCCCAATATGAAAGAGTTCGGCTCGCTCTCCTTGTGGGAAGGAGAAGTGCCACAAGCCACAGGCAGCGGCCCGGTGCACGAGCCCCGACTCACGATCCATCTTCCTTCCCCAGACAATGCCACGGGCTGCGGGGTTCTTGTAGCTCCAGGTGGAGGCTACCGCATTCTTGCGTCGGACCATGAAGGGTTACAAGTGGCACAAGCATTCAACGAACTCGGTATCGCTGCCTTTGTTCTGCGTTATCGCGTTGCGCCAACGTATTCGTCGGCTATTTCATTGCTGGACGGACAACGCGCAATCCGAATATTGCGCTACAAATCAAGTGAATACGGTATTTCGCGTCTTGGAATGTTGGGATTCTCTGCTGGAGGACACCTGGCGGCCAATGTAGGAACTGATCGTTGGTTAGTCGAAGGCGAATGCATAGACCCAGTAGATGCGATGAGCGCGAGACCAGATTTCCTTGCGCTTTGCTACGCGGTAACGAATGGAATAGTCCGCGGCAGAAAAGCGGACGAGTACACGCCTACAGACACTCGAGTAAATGCCGAAACTCCACCCACATTTCTTATGCACACGCACCAGGACGAGATCGTACCGACGGAACAGTCAATGATCTTCTATAACGCCCTGCACAGACATCGCGTTCCTTCAGAAATGCATGTATTCGGAAGCGGAGAGCACGGAGTGGGATTGGCCAGCGGTGACCCTGATACTAACTTGTGGTTTTCACTGCTTCACAACTGGATTCGCCGTCAGGGCTTTCTGACTTCGAAGCAAAGAGTTGAGGTGAGTGGTCAAGTGCTGATAAACGGACATCTCCCCGGCCATATTTGGCTTACATTGGAACCTATGGACCGAAATGCACCCTCTGCTCGGGTTAGGATCGATCCATCATCCAAAGGCGAGTTCAAAATACACAAAGAAAGCGGACCTGTGAACGGTCCACACATCGCCACCGTGCGGCACATTTCGGACAAGATTTCCCAAGATGCCATAGGCGACTACACACTTGACCGAGAAATCGTGTATTCGCAAAAAGTTGCCCTAAGTGCAGACACGCGCCTAAATCTGCAACTTACCGAACGTAATCGTTGCTAATCGATTACGGGCTTAGCTAGTTTTGCCCTTTTACGACTTAACTAGGAAAAGACACTAGGTAGTTTTTCAGATCATTCACTATAGCGAGAGAGGTAGTTAGTCATTAGGTGGGATGTGTCGTTGAAACGACGCACATGAACTCGTCGTTTGGTCACAACGACATGCGTTATTGACCCGTTGTCTGCACCTAGGAAAGCCATTGGCCGAGCTCCTGTTGCCGTCGAGACAATCTGTCCAATCACGGCACCGTGCACGAAAGCAGCTACAAGCTGATCGGGGTGCCTTTGCGCGATCGTCTTGATGGAATTCGTCAAACGACGCTCAAACCCCTTAGTAGTTTCTGCTCCAGGAATGATCTCCCAACGGTCTTCCCCAATCGCTAGCTTGAGAATTGGATCGTTTTGAGCAACTTTCTCGCGGTAGACCCCTCCCTCGTACTCACCCAGATTGACTTCCCGCAGATCAGCAATCTCAACGGCTTCGAGATTGAGCAATCGGCACAACGGCTCCGCAGTCTGCCTTGTTCTCTGCAGGTTTGATACGTAGATGGCATCAATGGACTCGTCTTGCAGCCGAACCGCAACCTGCTTCGCTTGTGCCACACCGACTGAATGCAATGGTGGATCACCGTGACCATCGACAAGATCGAATGGTCGGCTTGGATCGGCGGGAGCTGATTCACCATGTCGAATCAGCAATATGTCCGTGGATCCAGGTGGACTAGCGAATCTATGTTGTCTGTATTGAGTAGACACTTTGCCTTCTAGTGTTGAAAAAGCCAATGAAAGTACAGCGGTCCGATTGCACAATGTAACCTTTCGATCAGCTTTAGATGTATGAGATAAATGATGGATTTGACATGGAATTCTTACTATCCACTTCCCATGGATCCATCTAACTCCTGTGCTCGCACATAGGCTTCTCGTTTCTGAACGCGTCGGACGTAATCCTCGAACACGGGCCGTCGTTCGATTGAACCAAACGACATGCCCCACATGACCTGAGAGCCGACATACACGTCGGCAGCGGTAAACGAGTCACCTGCTATATATGGTCCCGCGGCAAAAATGCCCTCAAGTGTTGCCAAAACACGGCCGTAGTTTCCATAGCCTGCCATTGACTCCTGCTCGGACGTCAACTCAAATCCTAGCGATCGATTCGTGGTGGCAGCTTCAACCGGACCAGCTGCAAAGAACAGCCAACGGTAGTATGTGCCTCTGTCCTCTAGTGGTGGTGCAAGACCAGCTTTGGGAAATGCATCGGCTAGATAGGCACAAATGGCAGCACACTCAGTAACCCTAACCTCTCCATGTCGTATGGATGGAACTTTGCCCATGGGGTTAATTGACATGTATTCAGGTTCCTTCATGGATCCTCCATACTCGAGAATCACGGTCTCGTAAGGTTGCCCCACCTCCTCCAGCATCCAGCGAGCTATTCGCCCACGAGACCTAGGATTCGTATAGAAAGTTAGTTGTGCGCTCACCAATTTGGCTCCCAGCCCCATTAGAGGGCGGAATTATATGAGCAGTCCTGGCGAGTAGAGGTGCAGCAACTCCTATCGCTCGACTGCACTCTTCCAGCTCTATGTCAATGAGGAATAAGTGGATGAGGCAACTGCCGAGGAATCCTCGGTAGTTCAAAGTGAGATCACCAAGTAAGTCACCCTCAGCGTCTGCCACGACATTCTCGCCTCCGCTACTGCGGTTGGTTTCCCGTTGTATTCGAATCGGCGGGCGTGGTTCCTTGGGTTCGACAATGCATCAATAGCAATGTTTTCTAGCTGCACTTGCCTAGTTGATTGTGTCGGGTGATTCGAGACGGAGTACTGATGTTTCCGCTTTCAATCAATTTGCACAAGGCGATTCTGGTTTGAAGTTCCGAGTCGACCTGGCTACCTAGAAAACCCAAGGCAATGAAACGTGGCTTAGTCACGAACCGGTCGACGCATAGTGGCGAACGCCGACATTCCATAGGAGCAATGACACACAAAAGAATGCAATGCCCGCAGTTGGAGACAAATATTGAAACAGAAGACTTGAACCTGTAGGATCCACTACTCCTAGAACCCCAACAATTGGGAAGTACGCCACGCACCCAAGAGGAATCACATAGGTAAAGAACTGGCGAAACCAATCTTCATAAATGCTTAGTGGATATTGAGATGCTTCGACGCCTCCATAAACGAAAACGTTCATAACCTCCAGCGACTCAATGCTCCAGAAGCTGATGGTTGCTTGAATGACCATCAAACCGTAGAAAAAGAACACCATTCCCAACAGCGCGTAGCACCATAGAAACACCTGAGCAATCGACAAGTCGAGATTTAACGCTACGACTCCATAGATTAGAACTATCGCGCCTTGAAGGAACCGCCCAACCCTGTGCAATGGGAATTCATTGCAGGCAATTTGCAGAACAGCTGAACGTGGTCTGAGGAGAACACGATCAAAATCGCCGGTCCTGACCATGGTTGTTCCAAACGTATCAAACCCTCTGGAAAACGTGTCGGCGACGGCAAACGCAACGTTCACGCTACCGTAGAAAACTGCTACATGGGCGAAACTCCACACGCCGAGCGGTCCAAAGCGTTCGAATAACGCCCAAATGCCCACGACTTCCACTCCCGTGGTTATGAACTGTCCAATGGAGAACAAGAGGAAGGAGCCCTTGTACTGCATCTGACCTCGAATGCTTATGCCAAGGTACTTGCGAAAAAGAGCAGCGCTGGAAGTCATCCGCCCTGCACCGAGAGTTTGCGTCGTGCTTGACGTTCTAGTCCAAGACCGATTACAAGCATCACAAGCGTCCAACACATTTGAAGGGCGATTTCCGCAAACATGGCGTTTGCGGCGATATCGCCGCTGTAGATTCGAAATGGAACGTCGCACAATCCGCGAAATGGCTGCCAGAAAAGGATGCTCTGTGTCCAGTCGGGAAAGAGCGGCAGAGGAATGATCATTCCGCTTAGAACCCAAACGAATCCAGTAGCCAATGCAACCGTGCCACGGGCATCGACAAGCCAAAACATTGATAGGTTGAGGATCATCAGAATTGAGCAAGAAAGAGCAATCGCTAGGATGAGCGATATTGAAAACCCCACGAAACTAAGAACTGACGCGGGCGGAGGCATCACCCAATCGTCGAGACCAAGTAGGCGCAGGATTAGAAACGCGAATATCAAGCCAGGTACCGACCGAAGCAAAGTCGGTGCCGTACGGAATGCCAATGTTCGCGCCCACCAGAATGCGTACAGGTTTAGAGGTCGTAGCAATTCGTAGGCTACCGAGCCAGTCCTAAACATGCCGCGCAGTTCGGGATCCACGTTGATCGGGAACAATGCGAAAAGGCATTGTCCAAGCCATACATAGACAACGATAGCTTCAAACGACATTGGAGGAGGCTCTTCCAACACCGCGTAAAACGCCCCCAACACCATGAGCTTGACAAATCCCCAGAAAATCTGCGTCGCAATACCCGCGATCGCAGCCGTGCGATACTGAAGAAGAGTCCTAAATCGTGTGGCGACTACAGCAACGTAGCTCGACAGCGCCTGTTCAGTCAACTAGCTTTCCTTTTCGTAGTATTCCGAGACAATGGATTCAATTGGCGGCTCTGCGATAGCAATGTCTTTGACTGCATACTGCGAGGTGATTTGAGAAACGAAAGATGCAGCATTGGTTTTGCATAGAAACGTAATTTGAGTCTCTTCGTTTGCGATCAATAGGCTCTTGTGGGCTTCAGAAAGAATTGGAACGGACTCGAAGTCAACAATGACATGTCGTTCCTGCCCATAGCGCTTGCGCAGTTCAACAAGCGAACTATCGATAAGGCACTGTCCTCGATTTATCAAGATCACCCGATCACACAGCGCTTCTATGTCTCCAAGGTCGTGAGTAGTCAACAGCACGGTCACGTTTTGTGTCCGGTTGATTTCCTTGATGAACGTCCTGACATTGGCTTTTGTCAAGGCATCAAGCCCAATCGTGGGTTCGTCCAGGAAGAGGATTTTTGGACTGTGCACCAACGCCGATGCAATGTCGCACTTGACTCGCTGGCCTAGACTCAACTGCCGAACAGGGATATCCAACAAATCGCTTAAACCAAACAAGTCAATTAGCCGGTTTACTTCGCGACGATAGTCTTGTTCTGCCACTTGATAGATGTCACGTAGCAGTTCAAAAGACTCGACTACCGGAAGGTCCCACCAAAGCTGCGTGCGTTGCCCGAATACAACGCCGATTTGCGCTACATGGCGAATGCGCTGCTTCCACGGAACAATTCCGTTTACAAGACACTCGCCGGAGCTCGGAACGAGTATCCCCGAAAGGATTTTTATGGTTGTTGACTTACCAGCTCCATTTGGACCAATGTAGCCGACCATCTCCCCCGCTTGAATGTCGAAGTCTATCCCGCAAAGGGCCTCAATGTCCGTATAGGAACGATTGAACAGACCCGTAACAGCGCCAATCATTCCGGGACGGCGTTTCGCCACACGAAACGTCTTGGAGAGTCCACGAACGTGAATTTGCTTCATTGGAGTTGACCGCAAGAGTATGAGGCTCGAATTTCGTTGTCTGCTACGAAGAAGTCCAATCGATGCAAGTGACTAGCGATATTCTGATTGTTCACCTAGCCAGCACATTAGAAAGGCAAAAGGCGTAGCCATCCGGTTTGCATCGCTCGTTGATAGTCCCAGCGAACTGTTGGGACACAATTGCTACACCAAGGTTCAGACCGCCGATGTTCCTTTCCCACACCTGGTGGTGTAATTTGGTACACAAACACGGGCTGCATGGCTCAAAACCATGCAGCCCGTGCTCGTTGTTGTGCTTTGAGTTCAGTTCAGTCTGAACTCAGCCGATATTAGTCGCGGATGAACTCCCGAATGACTTGCCCCGGTCGATCTCCCGTGTACTCGCCATTTTGTATGACAACCTTGCCGCCCACAATCGTGGCATCGTAGCCTTCACTCTTAACGACGATTCGGCCGCCATTGTGAGGAAAGTCGTTCACATACTCCGGATGGCAGGACTTCAGGTTGTCATAGTCAATGACATTGATGTCTGCATGCCAACCCTCTTCCAAGTGCCCGCGCCGCTTGAGTCCAAGCACTTGCGCGGATTTTCCAGTTATGCGATGAATGGCTTCTTGCAGCGTATAGACGTTGCGATCGCGAGTGAGCTCGCCCAACAGAAATGTCGGTGAATCCGCATCTGTGAATTGACCGACATGCGCTCCCGCATCTCCCAGCATTGGAACGACGTGGGGCAGTCGCATGTAGTTCCACTGATTTTCCAATGCGCCACCGAACGCCCAAAGGTTCCAGAACTCCTTGCCTTCCGAAGCTATGAGGCGATCAACGTAGACGTCCACTGGATCTTGTCCCAAATCGTCTGCCAGCTTCTGAAGATTTCTGTTGTTGTCCAGATCAAAATCTGGGTAAAGACCGGTGCCCATGGGATGCAGAATGCTTGCTACACGCCCAAATCCTCCTGCTTCCTTGGCTTCGTCGACAAGTTTCTTTCGCGTTTCCGGATCCTTCAACGCGTCGACGCGATCCTTGATGGTGGGAAGCTTCATGAGCTCACGCCAACCCTCTGTGCGCAGGAATGCCTGTTGAGCCAAGCCAAAGAATGAACCGCTGGGACGCGTGTGGCAGATCGAAGTGATGCGCTTGCCTTCGTCGTTGTTGCGACCAAGAAAGTCCTGCCAATATGAGACTCCGCCGTCTCCCTGCGGACCCGTACCTCCGGAGAACAATACCTGGCAACCCAATTCTGCGCCCTTCTCGAACATCTCCCGTTCGATCTTTGCGCGAGATTGCATATCGGGAGCAACCTGGAAAAGTCCTCCTCGACCACCCGCTTCAACGACAGCCTTCTGGATAGCGCTTGTCTCACGAGCGTCAGCCCATGTTCCAGGAGTCAAGCGTCCGTCTGGAACGCGGTGACCTAGAAACCTCGAAGTTGAGAACCCAACGGCTCCACCTTCGATGGATTCCTTGACTAAATCGACAATGCGAGACAATTCCTTGTCGTCTGCCTGAACTCCCTCATCGCAACTCTTGTCTCCCATGACATCAAAACGAATCGCCGAGTGCCCGCACATTCCAACGACATTGAGAGTTGGCTTAAGTGACTGAACGGTATCGAGATACTCGCCAAAGCTTGTCCAATTCCACGGAAGTCCGTCCATGATGGCATTGGCGGCGATGTCCTCGACGGCTTCCATTAATTCCGCGAGATACCGTCGGTTTTCCGCTCCGCAGGGTGCAAATGTAACGCCGCAGTTCCCAATCAATGCGGTTGTGACGCCGTGATAGGAACTTGGTCTCATTTCGGGATCCCATCCGATTTGAGCGTCCAGGTGAGTATGCAAGTCGACAAATCCTGGCGTTACGATTTTCCCACTGGCATCAATTGTCTGTTCCGCTTCTGCGCCGGAAAGATCGCCTATCTGAGAAATGACTCCATCATCGACAGCCACATCCGCTTTGACTCCTTCCGCTCCAGTTCCGTCGTAGACAGTTCCGCCAGAAATGATTAGTGAATGACTCATACAAGCCTACAAAGTTGCTTCGGAACTAGGTAGCATACACTAATGGAGTTGGCTTGGAAGTACGAGCTGGCTTACTTTTCAAGCCGGCTGGCTAGGCAAAAGTCAGTCCGCTAACATTTAGCTCGCAGCGCGGGCGGCTGCCTCGCGCGCTGTTCTTACCTTCTCGTTAGTTTGGTTGAAGAGAATGTCCCTTCGACGTTTCTCTTCCTCGGGAGTCAGTTCGCGCTCTCCAAGTTCTCTGCCAATCCGATAGCCCTTGTAGCATGCAGGCCGTTGATGAATTAGGTCTACCCACCGCTTCAAATGAGGGAAAGTCTCCCATGCCTCCTCGTCAAGCATGCGTCCAGCAAGTCGCGCCCATGGCCAGCTGATAATGTCTGCGATCGTGAATTCCTCTCCCGCTAAGTATTCATTCACGGACAATTGCGCGTCCATCACTCCTGACAGACGATCCACTTCTCCTACAAATCGCTTGACTCCATACTCGAGCTGCGCGGGATCCGAGGCTATGTTTCTTCCGTAGTTCTTGAAGTGGTTTGCATTACCCATCATGGGACCGAGATTGGCCATTTGCCAATGCACCCACTGAAGCACTTTGTAGCGTTGCCGTGGCTCCTGAGGAAGATACTTCCCTACCTTGTCGGCTAGATATTCCAAAATGGCTCCCGACTCGAATATGGAGATTGGCGCTCCGCCGTCTGCAGGTTCGTGATCGACAATCGCGGGCATTCGGTTATTTGGGCTAATCTGAAGGAAATCGGGCTTGAACTGGTCGCCCCCGCCTATGTCCACTGGAACGATGTTGTAGTCGAGGCCACACTCTTCCAGCATGATGGTGACTTTCCAACCGTTTGGCGTTGGCCAGTAGTAGAGATCGATCACGATGTTTCCCTTAAGCGTGTTGTTAGCAGCCAGCTAGCCATTTTACTTTCATCGTTGGCCTACCCCCCACGGTTTAAGGGGGATAGTCCATAACACTTTAGTACAGCTATTTCGCGAGTCTGTGGTGTCGGAATTGCTGAAAATTCCTTTACAAACCCAAATACAATGGCATTTCCGATTGTGTACGGGATTTTCTCCGCATTTAGAAAGTTGTCGCCATGAAAGCCATTAAGAAGAATGCACAAATCACGGGTTCATCGTCGCACAAATCGCGATCGTTCTCAGAGATTCTCGAGGCTGCGACCTCTCGGAGGGTTGTACTCCAGGGAGGCGTTGGATTGGCCGTGCTTGGTGTGTTTGGCAGGCCGCTAACGCTCAAAGCGCAGGACAATGGCGACCCAGACGCGACAGAACCTCTGATGAATTTCACTCCTGTAACGGTAGCGAATGCCGCAACTCAGAGGAATTGGCCTCTGATTTCCGAAGACTACGAGTACGAATTACTTTTTCCGTGGGGCGATCCCATCTTGCCTGACGGACCAGTATTTGCTCATCCCCCCAGCCCAGACGACCAAGCCCAACAAGTCGGCGTGGGGCACGATGGAATGTGGTACTTCCCGCATCCCGAAGACTTTCCTGCCGAAACCGACGAAGACGATTCAGATGACGATGGATCTACCGACGATGATCCAACACCGGAAGAATTGGAACAGCTAAGGAACTCGCGAGGCGTCTTGGTCATTAACCACGAATTCGGATCGAACTCCCGAGTATTGGGTGAAGACTTGCCACTTTCGCTAGATGATGTTCGAACATCTCAGCATGCGCACGGTGTTTCTGTTGTGAACATCGAGCGAATCGACGGCAAGTGGCAAATAGTCGAGGGCGACAATGCTCGGAGAATTCATGTGAACACTCCTGTCACTTTTTCGGGGCCCGCTGCAGAGCATGATCTGCTCAAGAATCGCGATGAGTACGAGCCAGAAGGTACTCTCAATAACTGTGCAAATGGCTACACGCCGTGGAACACGTACCTGACCTGCGAAGAGAACTTTCATCAATACTTTTCGGAAGCACCCTACTCTGCCGAAAATTCGCGATACGGATTGTCATACACATCAGGCGATTCATATGGTTGGTTTCGACGAGACTCTCGGTTTCAGCTTTCAAGTCCCTTCTATAGAAACGAAGCAAATCGATTTGGTTGGGTCGTGGAGATTGATCCTCACGACTCGAGTCAAGTTCCGGTCAAACACACATCGCTCGGTCGGCTCAAGCACGAAGGAGCAGCCGTTGCAGTTGGGCTTGACAAGAGGGTTGTCGTCTACATGGGCGACGATAGCCAAAACGAATACATCTACAAATTTGTCGGCGAAGAGAGCTACGAGGACATCATTGCTCGTGGCGAGTCGCCATTGGCGAGCGGCAAGCTGTACGTAGCTCGATTCAATGAAGACTTTACTGGAGAGTGGGTCGAATTGACAATTGAAAATGACGATTTGGCAAGCGAGTTCGATGATCAGGCAGACCTGCTAGTGCACGCTCGTATGGCCGGCGACGAAGTCGGCGCTACAAAAATGGACCGGCCAGAATGGATTACAGTCGCGCACGACGAGCAAGTCTATTGTGCGCTGACAAACAACTCGTCTCGATCCGAAACGGATTCGGCAAATCCCGAGGCTCCCAATGTGTACGGGCACATCATTCGATGGAAGGACTCGGAAATGCACACTGGCACGACTTTCGAATGGAACATCTTCAAGCTAGCAAGCGAAACCCAAACAACTGAAGAAATGTTTGGTAGCCCCGATGGCTTATGGGCGGACCCAGATGGCCGGTTATTTATCGAGACTGACGGTACTCAGGGAGGTGTTACCGATAGTCGAACTATCTGCAATCAACTTCTCGTTGCCGATACGAATACAGGTGAAATCCGCAGGCTCTTCACTGGCGTAGATGGTTGCGAGATTACTGGAATCGCGTTCACACCCGACCAAAAGACAATGTTCATCAATGTGCAGCATCCAGGCACTGGCAATTACGAATCGTCGCAGAGTGAGCAAGAGTTTCCGGGGTTTGACGGACCTAATGTTCCGCGTGATTGCACTGTTGTCATCACCCGAAAGGATGGGGGAATCGTCGGCTCCTAATCGTGGGAACCTTACCGCTACCAGTCTTACCTTAGTTCCAATGCCCTGACAAAAATTGAATACCTAGTCTAGTTCGGCAATACCCGAAGTGTCCAGCACATTGTTTCCGCTCGACAAGTAGACTGCCACTGTGTCTCGCCAGATGACGCAATTCCTGTACTCGCGCGGATTCTAGCGGCCCCGCAGACAATGCAATAAGCCAATCGTACACAGGTTGGCAATAGAGATTCACGAAACTTTTGGGTGGTTGGCCAATCCCATAGTTAACCAAGATTCTTAGTCAGTTCCTTGAGCCACAGGAAACTGCTACTGCGGTAGTAATGGTTGGATGAATAGAGATTTTCTACGCTTTTTCCACTGGAGTGCGTGGGTAGCACTACTAGGTCCGTCTCTCCTTGCCTCACTAATGCTAGTTGGTTGCAGCAACTCGCACCCGAGCCCCAAATCGCAGACTGTAGTGACTCTTGAGGATGTCGCAATCGAAATAGATCTGTCGGGTGGCGATGGCATCCCAGAATCATTTGACTATGAGATCAAGACACAGCCAAAACTGGGAAATTTGGAGGGAAGACCTCCTTTATTGAAGTATCAGCCGCATAGAGACTCGTTCGGTAGCGACTCGTTTTCTTTCGTCCTTGTGCCAGACGGGGGTGCACCGTCGGAGCCTGCAACCGTCAACATCACCGTTCAATCGGTCAACGATCCTCCCACGGCGAGCCCCCTTGCTTTGGAAGTATTGGAAGATGGACGTGCAGAGCTAGTACCTGTAGGTAGTGATAGCGATGGGGTCGTGGAGGATTTCGAAATTGCCAATCCCCCACGACACGGGACGGCCACAAGCACGCAATCGCGGTTTGAGTATGTTCCAAACCCGAACTTCAATGGATCGGACAGTTTTGACTACATAGCCGTCGACAACGGAGGAGAAAGCTCTGCACCCGCAATCGTCTCCGTTACGGTGACCCCTGTGAACGACACGCCCCAAGCCCATCCGATTAGCATTACCACGCCCGAGGACACACCCGCAACTCTTGAGTTTGACGCAACGGATGCGGAGGACGCCTCATTGGAGTATCGACTTACAAAGCTCCCGAAATTTGGCAGCGTAGTTGGATCCGAAGCCACCCGCCGCTATGTGTCGAACCCCGACTTCCACGGAATCGACTCCTTTGAGTATGTCGCAACTGATTCCGAAGGAGCAGTCTCCAATTCAGCATTGGTTTCCATTGAAGTCGAACCGATAAATGATGCTCCCAGTGCGCGCGCCGCGACACTGGTAGTTTCCGAAGACAGCTCGGTCTCGTTCGAACTGAAGAGTGACGATCCCGATGGATCGGTGGCCGATTACAAGCTAGTGACTACTCCGAGCAATGGTGTACTTACTGGTTCCGGCTCTACGCGAACCTATTCCCCACATGCGAACTTTCATGGCGCAGATTCATTTCAATTCATAGCCACCGACGAGTTTGGGTCACACTCCAATATCGCTACGGTAACGTTCTCGGTGGAACCGACAAATGATCCGCCGATCGCAGAATGGTCGAGACTGATCACAGCAGAAGACAGCCGAAGAGTTTCGATTCCATTCAAAAGCACCGATCAAGATGGTCAAGTTGTTCGGTATGAAGTAGTGAGATCCCCTCGTCACGGATCCGTTTTGGGCCAAGGTCTGCAATTGACATATACACCCAACGCCGACTTCTGGGGAGACGACTCGTTTGAATTTGTCGCAATCGACGACTTGGGGCTACGAAGCAACACAGCTACCGTTGCCATTGATGTCGTTGAAAGTCCAGATCCGCCTACTATATTTCTGCCGCAACAGGACATTTCCACACATGTGGGCAAGACGGTCGACCTGCAATTCAGCGTTTCCGATCCAGATGGAGACGCTCGATGGTTCAGCATAAGTCAGCGACGAAGGGCAAATGGCCACTTTCTACCATCTTCCGGTCGCGTCCGAGAGAATAGAACGCTTCGCTTTGAAGCCACCAAGCGTGGAACTCAATCCTATCGGATCACAGTTGAAGACGAAACGGGATTAGAAGACTGGGCGATCGTAACCATCCATGTCAGGAACTCGCCTCCGATATTCGAGCGTCCACGACCACGCTACAACAAGAGCGAAGGAACCATCGAATTCACTCTCAATGCACGCGATCCAGACGGAAGCATCGACTACTTTGTCATTGAGACCATTGATGGACGAACTGCCAAGAGCATTGCAGTCGACGGCGACGAAACCACGGCCATTGAAGAGTCAAAACCCTTTGAAATAGGTGGCGTTTGCCACGAAGAGACAAACGAACTTTGCACATTCAAAGTTACCTACACTCCCGACAACATCGACGGTCACTCTCGAAGGATCCGCTTCTTCGCAGTAGATGACGAAGGTCTTGTATCTAAAAAGGACTTTGTTCGCGTAGAGACACGGAATTTGCGCAGCGAATAACAGATTAGCCGACCGCATTCTGGTCCGTTGTGCAAAATCATTACACCCGCCGAACAGGAAAACTGTTGCGTTACGATGAGAGATAAAGCAATCACGTGGGCCAGATCGAGATGCACTCTTTTCCACGCCGCCTTAATAGTGTCAACCTTGACGTTGGCCGCGGCTCTTCCCGTCTACGGATCAGAAGTTTCGACGGTGAATTTGACGGCGGTTGCTGACAAGCTGCAGCAAGCAGTAGATCGCGAACTTGTACGAGGTGCTGTTGTTGCAGCCTACGACTCAGGCGCAGTAACGTACAAAGGCGTTGGTGTTACAGCCAAAGGATCGTCCGATCCACCCACAAAAGACACGGTTTTCGAGATTGGATCGATTACGAAAGTCTTTACAGCCTTGTTGGTTCAAACCCTTGTCCAAGAAGAAGAACTGAGTTGGGATAGTACTTTGAAGGAATCGCTGCCGCTTCCGACTCTTGAGTTCGCAAACAATCGGGTACAGGAGATCACGCTTCGCGAACTTGCCATTCATTCCTCCGGACTCCCAAGGTTGCCCGCGAATATGCAACCAAGTGACCTGTTAGATCCTTATATCGACTACAGCGCCGAACAGCTACTATCGTTCGTGCTCGACTACGATCCAGAAACACTCGACAAAACACAGGTCTACTCGAACTTGGGCTTTGGACTATTGGGAGCTATTGCCGCCTATGGGGTGGATTACGACGAACTTATGCGTTCAAACATTTTCGAACCCTTGGAAATGACCAACTCCTACGTGGAACACACTCCAGAGAATCATCAAATGTTGATACCTGGATATTCCCGCGGCGCCACGATGCCAAATTGGAACTTTGATGTGATGGTTGGCGCAGGTGGCGTACTCTCCACAGCGGAGGACTTGATGAAATTCGTGAGTAGAAACATTGAGACCTCAGACTCCCCAATTGACAAATCGCTAAGCAACCTTAGGGAACCGCAAGTTGCACCCAATCAAGGACTCGGATGGGCGCTTATGCATTCGGACGGTGGCAAACCCGTGTATTGGCATGCCGGAGCAACCGGCGGCTACGTAAGTTTCTTGGCGATTAGTCCAGAGGAGTCCAAGGGATGGGTCATTCTCGCCGCTTCGACCGAGTCTGCCCTGATCAATGAGATGGGTGTCTCGTTCTTCCGAGCATCCCAACAATCTACGGGAGTTGACCTCTCTCCCTACGTTGGCGTATTTGAACTGTCGCCCAACTTAAACATCACATTCTCTGACCGGGACGGTCAGTTATTCGGCCAAGCATCGGGGCAACAGGAATTCCCGTTGACACACTCGGACGGACGAAGTTTTAATTTTGAATTGGGTGGCATCTCCATCACGTTTGGCGAACCAAGCGACGAGAATGGCCAAGCCCAGGAACTAGAGTGGTCACAACGGGGCCACACAATTTCCGCCAAGCGAATTGAGGATAGTCAGAGCGTTACCTACCGCAAAGAAATAGAATTGAGCGTCGAGACTCTCGAGCAATACCCCGGAAAGTACAGACTGGGGGACAATTTTTTTCTAACGATCCTGCATCGTGAAGGCCAATTGTTTGCTCACGCAACCGGACAGCCGGTGTTTCCAATCTTCGCATTGGAAGAGGATCGGTTCTTCTACAAAGTCGTGGACGCGGAAATTCACTTTGAACGTGATGAAGACGAGAACATTGTGGCGTTAACACTTCACCAAAATGGAGAATTGAGGGCACCTCTAGTAGAGGAATGACACCCCTAATATCTAACTATGGGCTCCCAGTTCTATTGAACGAACTTATTCGATTAGCTACCCCTTGAATTGCTGAATTCAAAGCTTCAATTTCAATGGTCATCACCTGCCGATCTTGAACTACGTGCCTGCCTTGCACGAACACGTTGCTAACATCGCCGCTCTTCGTGCAATACGCAACGTGCGATTCAACGTCGTACAAAGGAAGATGGTGCGCGGCATCAATGCTTACCTGAATCATGTCTGCCTCCATTCCTTCTGCAAGATGACCGATCTTGTGATCAAGCCCTAGGGCAGCGGCACCGCCTGACGTAGCCAATCTCAGCATCTCCCGGGCCGGAAGGTCCGTAGAATCCATGCTTCGTGCTCGCTGTAGCAGACTTGCTACACGCATTTCCTCCCACAGGTCGAGATTGTTGCTGCTTGCGACTCCGTCTGTGCCAAGTCCCACTTTGATGTCATTAGCCAGCATCTCGACTATCGGTGCGGTACCGGACGCAATCTTCGCGTTGCAGGTCGCATTGTGAATTACCCCGACTCCATACTGCTTCAGAATTCCCATCTCTTCGGTCGTCGGCCACACAACGTGTGCAGCAATTACCGGATAGTCCAACAATCCGATTTCTTGAAAGTGTTTGATCGGAGTTGTCCCGTAGAGCTCGTTGGAAAATTGCAGCTCAAACTCAGATTCGGAGACATGAATGTGAATTGGCACCTCGAGACTTTCCGCCATGTCCCGCAGTCGTAGTAGATGCTCGTTCTTTAACGTATAGATGGCATGTCCACCGAGAATAGGTTCCACAGTCGACTTTCGATTCTTCCATCCCTCAACGAATTGGCGAGCCTGCTCAAAGGAATCGTCGATGTCTACCGCGTCGTTTCTGGGTTGATCCACAACAGTTGCGGAGATCAAAGCTCTCATTCCAATTTCGTCGGCGACCTGCGCGGCAATTTCATGGAAGAAATACATGTCGACAAATGTGGTAGTTCCACCTAGTAGCATCTCCCAACACGCCAACGCAGTGCCAACCCGAACATATTCCTCATCCACCGCAAAGGCTTCAATTGGGTTGATGTACTCTTGAAGCCATTCCATCAGAGGAATGTCATAGGCATAACCGCGCAGTAACGACATGGCGGCATGCGTGTGTCCATTTATGAGGCCAGGCATCACAATTTGATTTGTCCCGTCAATCTCAGTGTCAGACTGGAATTTCTCTCTGATGTCCTCAGCCGATCCAACTGCCGCAATAATGCCGGAGTCTATGGCTACGGCACCATCGCGCACGACTCTACTCTCGCAATCCATCGTTACGACGTAGTCGCCATGGACAATGCTGTTTACCGTTTGCCTTTGAGCCACTGTATCTACTTGCTTCTCCCGTGTGGTATGTGGTGACTTGAGTCAACCAGTGTTTCTTAGACCTGTCGCGATGCCTGCCATGGTCACTTTCAACGCGTGAAGAACTTCGGATTCCTGGCCTGCTGAGTTGCGGTGCCGATACATAAGTTCAGCCTGCAACAAATGCAGCGGATCGAGATAGGTATTGCGAACAGCTAGAGAATCCAACATGGACTGATTGCCGCTCAGCAATTCGTCCGCATCCAACAGAAAGAGCAATTGGGATTTGACCGTCTGAATTCGCGCAGCGAGGTCGCTGACTACACTTTGGACGTTTTTGTCGGCCAAGCGTGTCGCGTAAACCTGAACGAGCATCGGTTCCACCTTTGCAACCATAACTTCAAGCATATCGATCTGCATACGAAAAAAAGGCTGGTCGTAGAGTTGATCAAATGTGTCCTTTCGCCTACTGAACCAATCCAATGCGGCTTCGGTCCCCAACCACGCCGGAATCATGAGTCTCACCTGGGTCCACGCAAAAACCCAAGGAATCGCACGCAACGAAGCAATATCGCCGTTTGCCGACCGCCGTGCTGGACGACTACCAATGGCTAGCTCGGAGAGTTCCCGCACAGGCGTCAACTCGTGGAATGTGGTTGAAAAGTCCCGCGAGCCAACACTAGCTCGATAGACCGAACCCGACAAGCCAGCAGCCTCGTCCAGAACCGCACGTTCCTGATCTGAAATGCGCTCAGGCGATACGTGCGTCGCCTCGATCGTCGCAAGGAGATACCGAATCAGCGTTGCATGAGCTATCTTCGGCGAGCCAAGCTTGTAGCGGATCATCTCTCCTTGTTCAGTGGTTCGAAGCGAGCCAGCAACTGCGCCGGGAGGCTGACACATGATCGCCTCGTAAGTCGGCCCTCCTCCTCGACCAATCGCCCCTCCGCGTCCGTGGAACAGCGTCAGACTAATCCCAAAATCCTTCGCAATCATGCACAAATTCTCTTGCGCTCGATATTGCGCCCACGCAGCTGCGAATTGCCCCGTGTCCTTGGCGGAATCCGAGTAACCAATCATTACAGTTTGGCAATCATCAAGCCTTTGCACGTAGTCCCTATACCAAGGCGTCTCGAATAGGCATTTCATGACATGGCCTGAACGGTCCAGGTCGTCCAACGACTCAAACAGCGGAACAATTGGAATAGGCTCTTTCGATCCCGTTTCCATTAGCAGCAAGGCGACCGCGAGCACATCCGACGGGTTCTGCGCCATTGAAATGATGTAAGACGCGATCCCCTTGCCAGCATCGTCCGCCACTAAGCGACAGGTATCGATCACTTCTTGTGCTTCTGAAGAGGGATTCCAATCTCGTGGGAATAGCGGTCGTAGACTGGCGAGCTCCCCAAGCAGATATGCTTGCTTGTCGACCTCACTCATGCGACTGAATGGTGCGTCGCTGGCATCCGCTTGCTCGTAGTAGGCCTTTAGCTCGTCAAGCACTTGGGTGTGTCGGTCTACCGACTGGCGTACGTCAATCTTCACTAGCGACAATCCAAAGCATGCCGCCCTTCGCAACGTATCCAAGAGCAGTCCGTTAGCAACTCGTTGCAACCCACAACTAACAAGGGAGTCATAGCACATTTCCAAGGGTTGCCTTAAATCTCGATCATTCTGAATCACGTGAGACGACAGCGGAGTCCTTCCTTCGGCCCAATCACGTGTTATCTGAAGCCGGTGTCTCAGCAACCTGAGTTGGTGCCGATAGGGCTCGTACGAACCCTCAGACGCCTGGTGCAAATGTTCATCGCACACCGACATCGATAGGGAACTGACCAGTTCCTCAACGTCCCTCAGAAACAGATCAGCTGCCATCCAGCGGGAGAGAACAAGAACTTCCTTCGTCACCTCGCAAGTCACGCTAGGATTCGCATCTCTATCGCCGCCCATCCATGTCGACACATGAAACGGTGAAAAAGCGGCAGGCAAGGATTCTTGACCGGATTCATGCAGAAAAGCATCAATTGACCGAATTGCATTAGGAATCGCTTCCCACAGAGAATTCTCTATGACGGCGAATCCCCATTTCGCTTCGTCTATCGGTGTTGGCTTAGTTTTGCGAATCTCATCGGTATGCCAGACTTCGGTTACAAGCTGTCTCAACTTCTCGTCCGCGCTCGGATCGCTTTCATCCAATATTCGTGAAATTCGGTCATACTTGCGAATTAGCGTTCTGCGCAACACTTCGGTTGGATGCGCAGTTAGAACCATCTCAATTCGTGTATTGAGAATGGCATCGCGGGATTGAACGCCTAAGACATTTCTAATTCGTCGAAAATCTGTGCGAAGCTGATCTTCCCCCGTTCGAACCTCGTTGCGTTGTTCAGCTATGTTCGCAAAACTAAGAAACTGATTGAAGGATCGCGCAATGTCTACAAGTTCGGAGTCTTCCAAAGATTGAAGACGCGACAATAGACCATCTAGGTTTTGTACATCCTGTGTACGCGCATCTTTGGCTAAAGAACGGATTTCTTCGATCGTGTCAACGAATTCCGACCCACGGGCAGCAGCAATGACTTCCCCTAGGATAGATCCCAGGCGTCGAACATCGTCTCGGAGGTCTTGCGGGATAGCGTCAAATGTTTGCAGCGGTTTGGGCACGTGAATTCCGTGTACCTTACAACTTCAACAGACAGCAACATGGGCCTGCACGACGTCTTATGTGCGGAAATCTAGGGTAGATCAATGGGGCAGTGGAAGCTCTAGCCGTCGTAGAAGCCTTGGCTGTGTAGACCAAGCAACAGCGCTTCTCGTGGGCCTGTAATGCGAGACCTCGCTTGGTCGTCCACATGATTTCGCTCCTGCGTGGTCTTTACACGCTGCGCGATGTCCCGTCGAGCATAGTGAACCTGCAAGAAGAATCGGCCTTGGTGGTGGGTGGAAGGGGGCATGCGACGATGCCACACATCCGAGACGAAAAATAGAACATCCCCCGTTTCAGCCGCAAATGTCGAAGCACCAACTCCGTTGTGCGTCAACTCAGTATCGAATCGAGAATCTCCGGGTGGCGGTCGACCAGATTTATGGGTGCCTGGAATAACTGCAGTAGGACCTGACTCAAGAGGACAGTCTTGCAAGTAAACGTGGACGCCTACGGCAAATGTTGGATGAGGAATGTCTTCAGGCCAAACTTGACCTTCCACAAGTGGAATGTGCGGTCCCGCATCGATGTGCCAACCACCTCCTCCATGCTTGGGTGAATCATTAGGAGGATTGCGCCAGCAAGTATTGGCGATGATGTGGCAGTCTTCTCCCAACAGAGGCTCGATCACGTCAAGTAATTCCCTTCGACCTACGAACTGCTGAACCAAAGGACTGCGGTTGTACATTTCGTAGCGAAAGTCGTCGTCAATACTCCTCGAAGTGTTCGCGCCTCTTCCGTCTCCCGGAATAGATTCGTACACGGACTCAATTTCCGTACGCAACAATTCGATCTCTTTATTCGCGAATGCTCCTGAAACTAAAGTAGCTCCTTGGTCTTCCAGCTCGTGAGCTGCGTCGCAGGCTCGTTGTGTATACGGCAGCAAGTACCCACCTGGCCAAGCTCGAGTTAGCATCGCATTTCACCGCACATTTCGAGAGTGCCGCTACGAATTGGCAGGTACATGAGGGCTTTCATACGCGGTTCAATGCCCCTATTACTGCCTAGCGTAAACTCGGTCGAACGTGTAGTTCTTGTCTTTGGATTGGACACGAACTCGAACCCGCAACACATCACCAGAATCGTTCAAGCTGAAGATCTCTGTCCCCTTCACCGAGTCGCGACGTTTGGAAACAACTAGAGAACGACCGTCCCAACCCACATCGAGTCGCCAGCCATCGCGAATATTTCTTCCCCACTTGTAGTCCTCGTAGGGAGCATCGTCGTATCGTATTCCCATGGACTCGTCATCCTGCTCAATGTGTACTGAGTTGGAGACTACGACTGGGAAGTCATGAACAATAAAGGTGGCGGAATCGGTTGGGTCAGGCGCATCGCCCGCAAATATGGCACGCTTCTCGGAATCCCAGATCTCAGATACATCAAAGGACGCATCGCTGGCTTCCTCGTCAAGGGTCCAATCGCCTGAGAGATTGAACGACTGGGGCAATACATACTGAAGGCTCGTGCAGCCTGCTACGAGCAATGAAAACCCAAGAACCAGCATGCTCCTAAAGAAAACTGAGCACCGCATCCCCAAACTCCTTCGGTTTGTCCAAGGGTACAGAGTGACCGGACCCGGGAATTTCCACGAACGTGCAGTCCTCTGCCACACCCACAAACTTGTCGGCAATTTCTCGAGTGAGCAACGGGCTATGCTCACCTCGCACCAGCATCGTAGGAACTGAAATCCTTGCGACCGCTTGCCAGCCCTCTTCGGCACTAGGTCGCCTGCGGGGAGCATCTCCAGGAGTACGATATGCTCGGTCGTAACGGTAGGTCCATTTACCGTTTTCGGTCCGCATGAGCGAATGCCTTACACGATGGAAATACACGTCGTCCGGAGGAATCGGATTTGCCGCACGAGCTCGCTCGAACGCCTGTTCTACGGAATCAAATTCGTCAGACTGGCGAACGCGTTCCTGGATCGCTCGCGCTCCAACCGATCCAATTTCAGGAGCTATGTCGACAATCACGAGCTTCTGCAACCCGACGGGGCAGTCTCCAGCAAAGTTCATTGCCACCATGCCGCCCATTGACAACCCCACAAGGTAGTAGTTGTCCAATCCCAGTGCTCGTACAAAACAAACTAGGTCTTCTTTCATTTCCAGCACGCCATAGGAGGCATCTGTCGACCAGTCCGTTTCTCCATGTCCGCGCTGATCGAGAGCGAGTACCCTGAATCGATCCGTGGCGGTTTCGGCGAAAAAGTCCCATGATCGTGCATGGCCTGAGAAACCATGCAGCAGGACTAAGGTGGGAGCGTTTTCACACTGCGCTTGCCAATCCCGATAGTGAAATCGGAGGCCGCGCATTTCTATCAAGTCATCGATGACCCGCGTCGTTCCTAGCCTATCCTGCACTCGCACTGCCTGTTCCAACTACCGTAGTAGTGCTACGCGACGGCCTAACATGTGCTTGAGGCACGTGCCGGTCGGCGCCGCGTCTACTTGCACTCGATTATACGTTCGCAGTTGCTCGACCCGTTGTCATGAAATAGGTAGACAAAGGACATTTAGCCATGCTGGCGTCGCTGGCTGAAACTGTCGCGATGACCAGCCCTGCAATTTAGAACGCGTGCCTGTTAGAGTATGCGTGAAACAACATTCTCTGCATCAATACCGACATGGATTATCGAGTCATTTCTGCAGATTGCCACATAGATCTGCCTTGGCTTCCACCCGAACTATTTGTCAGTCGAGCAAAAAAATCTCTTCGTGAGCGAATGCCGTATGTTGAGAAAACCGACAACGGCGAATTCTGGGTATCTCGGAACGGCGCACGGTTCGGACTGCGAAATGGAATGGGTTCTGCGGGGCGAAGGTATGTTCCCGGTGAGATCTATCGATCCGACCGGATGGCATCTGAAGGCTTGTACAGCGATGGTGAAAAACGCATACCTAGGCTTACGGATCCTGAGTTGAGAATTCGAGACCAAGATCGCGACGGAGTGCAAGCTGAAGTGCTCTATGGAGTGCTCGGGGCCTCCATGCGCCTAAATGACGACGAGGCGAGCGTTGAAATGGTGAGGGTCTACAACGAATGGTTAGCGGAATTTTGCTCGTACGCACCGGATCGATTCGCAGGCATCGCCAGCCTCCCAAATTGCAATGTTGACGCGACTGTGGAAGAAATCGAACGGGTCGCTGCCCGAGGAGTGGTCCGGGGAGTGGAAATCGCCTGCTCACATGACATGAAACCGTTGTTTGATCCGACCTGGGAACCCGTCTGGAAGGCGATTGGCAGTTCAGGACTCCCTCTCCACTTCCATACGATCGGTCCACGTTTGGACTACAACCTAAGCGAATTCGAAAAGCTTCAGCGACGGCAGGCGTTCGCCGTTCACATCACTGGCTTCCAAATGGCCATGTCGAAGTACATCATGGAGATGATTTACGGTGGGGTGCTGGACCGTCACTCGAGCATCAAACTAGTGATTGGCGAATGCGGAATTGGTTGGATTCCATATTTGCTTGAACACATGGATTTAGAATGGCGCGATCAATTCGCTGACTTGAATCTGTCACGTAGCCCTTCAGAATATTGGCACGCTCAATGTTCTGCCACCTATCAAAGCGACGCGATAGGGTTAAGACTTCTTGACGCGATTGGTGTGGACAACGTAATGTGGGGCAGCGACTTTCCACATCCTGACGGAGTTTGGCCTGACTCGTTGGAATTCATATCACGTGAGTTTGTCGACGTCTCTTCCGAAAACAAACAGAAGGTCATATGCGACAACGCTGCGAAACTATATGGATTTGAGTACTATCGCTCTAGCTCATCAGTGAACTGACCTCCAGAAGTGCGGGCCGCTATCGCAAAAATGAGGCGCCTCTACCGTAGCGACTGTACAGCAAATTCCGAAAAACCTTCTAGCACACACAGGAGACCGACTGCTAGAGCCGCGGGTAGGACAACGACAACTGCGCTCGTTCTTACATCTTTCGAAGTCCAGCACATAAAGCCCTGAATCGCAATAAAGAAACTCCAAAACAGAGGACCATCTAGGAACATTGCCCACGCTCCTTCAAATCCGAACCAGGTCATCGGTGCCAAGGCGTTGCCTAGTTTGGCTCCTCCAAAGAAGACTAGAACTATTTTGACAATGTAGCCAACTACGTAGGGTAGTCCCGCCCAACACGCGAATGCGAACCATTTCTCCCACCCCACTTCAAACTTTACAACCCTCGCTGCAATAAAGTAATAGGTTCCAAGTAGAAGCAGTACTAGTGCAATACCAACGGCAGACATGAAGGGAGCCATTGCAGTCGCATTCGTTCGGACTCGAGCTATATCCTCAGAGGAGACACCCAAGGAGTCCACATCAATAGTCTCGCCTTCGGCAACCCGTCTGGTTAATTCCTCGATTTCCTCGAGGTCTTGAGCATTTTCTTCCAACTGTTCGACGTCACCGCCCAGGATGGTAGAGAAAACCTGACCAAGTTCATTTTGCGCTTTGGCTTCTAGTGCGTAAATCGCCTCGTCTACGTTGTATGCTTGAACCGCTGCCCAGACCCCGCCAGCAATCAAGATGCAAATCAAAGGCAACAGAATAGATGGTCTCTCTCTAATCTCGTCAAAGACCTCTCGCGGCGAAGTAAGAACTCGAACTAGTCGTTCCACTCTATGCATTTCCAGCTACTGCAGACAAATTGGATTGTATGCGAGACTTTTGGTCAAAGGTCGAGCCCACTTCGCCGATCTAATCTCACTAATCCTCCCTTGGCGAGGACTGGGAATAGAACGCTAGGTTCGCAATAACGGCCAACAGAATTGGGGCGACATGTTCTACCGGAGGCTAGGATCCAAGGTCCATTGTGGTCATGTAGAAACTGCCTAGCAGAATGTACAAAACGTACGACACCAACACGATTATTGTGCTAGTACTCAGCCGCTGCGAACCCCAACAGCGCAATCCTTGAACGCTAATGAATATGGTCCAAAGGAGCGCGACGTTTAGCAATTCCGCCCAAGGATGATCAATTCCCAACCATGTGAGAGGAGCAAGTCCGTGCTTGTACTCAACGCCAATGAGAAGTACTAACGCACCTGTAGAAATGGACCAGAAAATGACAGGCGCTGCGGACCAACAAGCAAAGGCAAACCAGTGGGTCCATCTATTCTCAGACTGAAAGGACTTTCCAGCAACCCAATAGTAAGTGGCGAGTGTCAGCAAGCCGCCGACAATGCCAAACACAAAGAGAATCAATCCCACAATTGCGGCCGTGGCTCTTGTAGTTCCAATCGCAATCGCTTCCTGCTCCGTTTCGATTTGTAGGTGTTCCAAGTCGCTCATGTTGAATTCGACACCTTCGACGTAAGCGATCAGTGCCATGCAAAGTGCGCCGCAAGTCAAGAGCAATGCAAGTGGGATGAAAGACGACTCGTTTTCCCGTAACTCGGTAAAGATTTGTTTGGGGAAGAAAAGTATTCGCCAGATTCTGCTCATGGGACTTCTGTGTAGTTCAGTTGCTTAACCTGAGGACGCGCCACTGCGCTGCCACAGGAACTCATTCGGATCGAATCCTCGCATTGTCAGGTAGTAGCGAATCGTGGAATGTGGCCAAAGTGTGAAATTGTGATCGTTCGAGTCTGTATGCCAAGCGCCACAACCTCCTCCGTAAACGGTATTCTCCAGATCAGTGGCGAGTTGACAGTTGAACGCCTCGTTTGCTTCAGCGCGAGGCTCCACAGTGGACAAGCCAGCCCGTCGTAGCGTACGTAGCACTCGTATGATGAATCTGGCTTGAGACTCGATCATGAACAGAACAGAGTTGTGTCCAAGTCCGCTGTTCGGCCCAAGCAGAAAGAACAGATTGGGAAAACCTGGAACCATAACCGTTCGATGGGCACTTATCCGCTCTTGCCAGACTTCGTTCAGGTTGCACCCGTTTCTGCCTGAGATGTCAATGCTGCGATTCACAACGAATGGCTGAAATCCGGTTGCTGCAACGATGACATCGAATTCGCGCATCGCTCCACCTTCAACTTGGATCCCTTTCTCGTAAATGCGGCCAATAGGTCGAGTTTCGACATCTACGTTAGGGCGCATCAATGTCGCGTAGTAGTCGTCACTCACCAAGACACGCTTGCATCCAATGGGAAAGCTCGGAGTAAGTTTCTGACGCAACTCGTCGTCTGCAACCGACTTTAGTAGAAACTCACGCGCGGTTGATTCCAGCCATTGGTTGCGTCGACTATCCCGTTTTATGAATCCGCCGCGAATCTCCAACAGCCAGAAGATGAACCATCGATAAAACCGGCACAGTCCGGGCCATGTTGAAAATTTCTCCTGCGCTTTGTTTGAGAATGCGAAATCTCCGCGCGGAACGACCCATGCTGGAGTTCTTTGGAACACAGTCAGTTGGGCAACTTGATCGGCGATCGCGGGAGCAATTTGCACGCCCGAGGCTCCCGTACCTATAACCGCTACCCGTTTGCCTTTCACATCGAGGGCAGAGGGCCACTGAGCTGTATGGATAAATTCGCCGCCAAAGTCTGACATGCCAGCAAAGTTGGGAATCGACGGGATGTGCAATCCACCAAGTGCGCTAACGACCACCTGCGTAACGTAGCGAGTGCCATCCTCAAGGTCGACATGCCATGCGTTCCCCACATAGCTCGCACGAACCACCGTGGAATTGCACTTTATATGACTGCCTAAGTCGTACCTCGAAACGAGATCCTCGATGTACTGCTGGATCTCTGAGCCAGGAGAATACATGCGTGTCCATTGGGGATTTAGCGCAAAAGAGAATGAATAGAGGTGTGAAGGCACATCGCACGCTACACCTGGATAGGTGTTCTCACGCCATGTCCCTCCGACTTTCCCGGCCTTTTCTAGCAGGACAAAGGAATCGTAGCCCCTTTTCTTGAGCTGAATGGCCATGCAAACACCGGACATACCAGCGCCAAGGATTGCAACCCGTACCTCGTGTCTACTCATTGAAGGTTGCTGCCAGAAGGATCCGGCTCGTCCGAGAATTAGCACTGAAAATCATTGCCCCCACACGGTGAACTGAATTCGCAAGAGCGTTGAATCTATCATTTGAAGCTGATTCAATACTGCACAACAAACTAGGTCCCACGACAAAAGCCATGTCCAATACGTCCATTACCAGTTTAGTTCCGATGATGATCTGCCACGACGTGCAGGAAGCCATTCGCTTCTATTGTGATGTCTTGGAATTCCAAGTGCAAGGCCGAATGGACGACGTGGGTACATCGGGTTGGGCATCGCTGAAACGTGGCGAAGTCGAGTTGATGCTGGCGAGTCCAAGCTACCTACCAGCTCCACGACCAACCGATGGACGGTTATCAGAAGTGCTCTTCTATTTCTATACGGATGACGTGATGAGTCTTAGAGCCCACATTGTTAGTAAAGGCTATCCAATCAGTGACTTTGCCGTGAGGTTCTATCAAATGAAAGAGATAGAAATGACCGACCCGGAAGGTCACATACTAATTTTTGGTCAAGACACAGATGAACCGCCCACACCCGAGACCTGAATTGATTAGCTGAAGCCGACTTGAAACACTACCGCTGAAAGCGTTATGGGCTAATTCAAAGTTACACTTTGAATTAGCCCAAGTTTCTTGTAGTATTTGACACATGATCCAACGAGATTTGGCTCCAATACTGCAAAACTCTGCAAGGAAGTGGCCATCCGTGACGCTGACCGGCTCCCGACAGAGTGGAAAAACGACACTGTGTCGCGCACTGTTCCCCAGTCATGCTTACACATCGCTTGAGGCACCCGACGTCCGTGCATTTGCAGAAGAAGATCCACGTGCCTTCTTGGCACAGTTCGACAGTGGAGCGATACTTGATGAAGTACAAAGAGTCCCTGAACTTCTATCGTACCTTCAAGAGCTTATTGACAACGATTCATCGCCTGGACGATGGATACTGACAGGTTCTCAGAACTTTGCACTCCTGCATTCCATCAGTCAATCGCTAGCTGGACGAACGGCCGTACACAACCTACATCCCCTGACCCGAGGGGAGACAATTCGATTTTCTGAATATCCCACGACTCTTGATGAAGCACTTGTGGCAGGTTCCTACCCGCGGATATTCGACCGTAGGCTAAATCCTGCGGATTGGTTCAGCTCCTACGTGGCAACCTACATAGAGCGAGACGTACGATCAATCACGCAGGTGATTGACCTCCCCACATTTCAGAGGTTTGCCAGCCTGTGTGCTGGTCGTACAGCACAATTACTGAACTTTTCTTCCTTGGCAAGCGACTGCGGAGTGTCCCAACCTACCGCAAAAGCATGGCTTGGCATATTGGAAACTCACTTTCTTGTTTTTCGGCTTCCTGCGTTTTATTCAAATCTACGAAAACGCCTAGTCAAAATGCCTAAATTGCACTTCTACGACACAGGTTTGGTGTGTTGGCTGCTAGGAATACGTACTGCAGATCAACTTCGCACACATCCACTTCGCGGTGCAATCTTCGAATCGTGGATGGTGTCTGAAATTGCAAAACATAGAACGAATGCAGGAATTACACAGGGACTTTCGTTTTATCGAGACAGGCATGGGTCAGAAATCGACCTAATCATTCAGGACTCCACCGAATGCAGGCTTCTGGATGCAAAGTCTTCTAGCACACCGTCATCAAGCCTGTTTGGTGGTACCAAGCGAGTTCAGAATCAATTGACTGAGTCTGGAAAGCAATTCCCAATTTGCGTGGTGTATGGCGGAAACACGGTGCAGTTTCGTGGAATAGACAGCTTGGTCCCCTGGGAGAAACTTCATGAATACGACTGGACAACCGCTTCGGTCGAACTTGAAGCAATGACTGTACAACACGACAAACGTAAGTCGTCTTCGTGATGGACTTCGGTACTTGAGCCACTTCTCGTAAGTGGACTCCGTGACTCCTACTAGTACGTGGCAGAGCGGCAAACAGCAGTTTCTTGAGAATTTCTGTTCAAGTGAAGGATAGTCGTTACCAATCGACCCATGTTGTCGTACTTCCGAGAGCCCAAAATTAGAAGGCTTCCGTTGAAAACGCCAACTACTGGCAACTCGTACTGTCACCCAAGTTGGGAGGTCCACGGATTTGTAGTGTCTAACCCCGTGTTTCGGAATTCAGACGTGTTACGTGTCAGTTGTAAAGCTCTCTGGTGAACGCAGCTGCAGCAAGCATTGCGTCTGGAAGATGGTCATCAAGTGCTTCGCCTCGTCGCCATTTACTTCCATGATCAACGCGCATGGCTGGGTATCGGGACTCGGATGCATCATTACGGACACAACATTGGTGTCTAACAGCCAGTTAATGGGTAATGTTAAATTTCACTTTCGCCGCTAGACGAAATTGGCCTATAGCCGTAGCGCGCTGACGGCAAAGACTCAATCCCGTGTTCCTTCCCAAAAAATAGAGCAAACGCCTCCGATGGTTTCGGATGGCACTCGGTTTTTCTTCGTTTTTCATGTATTAGACGACGAACGAGCTCTTCCATTGACACGCCGAGCTGTTGGGAGTAGCGCCGGAGCCAGGTTTTGTCCGCAGGATCGATGCCACGTACCGTTATGTTAGTGTTCAAGTGAGCTGCTCCTGCGGGATATCTGGCCAGGCGAGGCTATCAAGTAGTGCCAAACGCAATCAATTCTAGCATTCACTTTGAACTAGCAAATCTACACTGGCTACGTAGGAAACACGAATATTGGACTGTCTTACTTCACGGAAAGCGTCACCTAACGTGATGCTCGCGTGCCTAGGAAAATTCAATAGGAGCAACCGATCAAGTATCTGCGATTGCTCTTGTGTTTCTACGCCGCGTTCAGCCCATAAAGCTGTTCGACATTGGTACGTGTGATCTTCACGCGTTCTTCGTCAGCCACACCTTCAAACATCTCATCAATCACATTCAAGGAGCATGGCCACGTGGAGTCAACGTGTGGATAATCCGACCCCCACATCAGATTGTCTACGCCAATCAATGATCGAGTCAAGATCGCGGGACGATCATCTTCTATAGTTGCATAGAACTGCCTCGCCCAGACATCATGAGGACGTTCACCTGAGTACTCACTCGTGCCCTTGAATCGAGTCTCGCGCTGGATGCCCTGATCAACGCGATCCAGCCAATGGGCAATCCAACCTCCATTGAACTCGGCCACAACGAACTTCAGATTTGGGTGTCGTGTTGCCGGACCTCGACAAATGAGATCAACAAGTGTGCGTTGAATCGTAGTCTGGGACGATGCATAGTCCTGAATTGGATCGCGAAGCGCACGATTCTGTCTGAATTCTCTCGGCGTGTAAGCATTTGTACCAACATGCATAGACAAGGGGAAATTCGCTTCCTCCGCACGCGCCCAAATGGGCTCGTAACAAACATCGGAGTACGGTCGCTCGGGCGGTGCCGTACACGGAATACATCCACCCTTGTACCCCATGCCTATAACTCGGTCTAGCTCCTTGGTCGCCGCTTCTGGATCTTGGATCGGAATCGCGGCCAATCCAAACAAGCGTCCATTTCCGGCACTCGAGTAGTCATGCAGCCAATCGTTATAGTTCTTTTGGCAGGCGACTAACAGAGTTGGGTTCTCGAAACTAAACAAACCGAAGAATCCTGGATAGAGGAACTCTGCTTTTATTCCGTCTTCTTCCTGATCCAAGTATCGCTTTGAACCGTCGCGGATGCCTTCGCGAATGCCGTCGTAGCCTTGGGCCATAATTTTCACGACATCGGGAGCAGCCATGTTGTCGACATTGGGTTTGCGTCCGTGTCGTCGTTCGATAGTGGTGTCTTCGCCATCTCTCCGCCTGAGTCCGGCTATACCAATCCGACGGCGAATTCCAGCAGCCCCTTTCGACGGAATGACAATGGCATCTCTGTTCGTGCCGGCGTGCATTATTCGAGGAGCATCGTCCCCAAAGCGATCGGAAAGTCCAACAAATACATCCTCGGCCTCGACTACGTGGGAGTCTGCTGAAATCGGTTGTGTACTCATGACATTTTGCTAACAACTACCGGTTGAATGACATTTTATAGCTAGATCGAGAACCCAATCACGAAACTACATTTGCGGTGGCCAGGAGGCACTTGAGCAAGTCAAGATAGTCGTGAAATCACCGTGAGTGTGTCGCCAAGGTACCCAATTGGTCATACCTGACAAAGCAGAAGCAATGGCACGAATCTTGCAGGCTAGTGTGGTAAGAGCGCGCAGTTCCGTGGTCACTCAATTCGCTGGATTGATGGTGGAATGTGCCGGTGTTTAGGGATTGAATTGGCAGCAATGGCATAAAGCGCTGTGAATTGAAGTCACTAGGACTAACTTCAGGCTAGGAGCAATTCAACATGGAATCAACAACCAATATGGAACGAAAAGCGCATATCTTCGGGAGATTGGCCTTAATTTCTTGCTTTCTTACCTTATCTGTCACTCTCGCTAATGCCGAGCAAGAGACCGAAGAGACTTCTGTTGCAGCAGAACCCAACTTCACACGCTTGGACACAATGGAAGCCATCAGGGGTCATCGAGATGATCGTTACAAGAAAATAGCCGAAGGTCTTGCATCGTCCTCGCTCTCGGACGAGCATCAAGAATTGCTCGCTACGGCGATGTCCAAAATGTATCTTGGCGTACCGGTGAGTTCTTTCACTCAATCGGAACGAGAGGAAAGCTCAGACGAAGAGCCTTCGGAAAGCAACTCCAGTTGGTCTGTAACCGACGACGGCCAAATTAAGCATGCAACTGAGTCAATCGTCTGGGGATTGAATACTCCGAGCCCGTTCGTTTACCTGCCTCCCCTTCCATTTAATGCAGCCACTGGCAGGGTCCTACACGAATCGGACGACGAAGCAATATTCATTTTTGATTTCGATATGAATATGATGGCCGAAGCAGCGGATGACGACCCCTATGGCGTGGCAGAAAAACTGAAATGGGTTGCCGAACTCGCAGTGGGGAAACGGGATCAGTCGCCTACTAGCCTTGTGATGAAACTCGAGAAACCATTGCGCAAACGTTTCCTTTTCAAGCTCACAAAATTTCAGATGGAATTACACTACTCGTATGTTGAAAGTTGCAGTGGACACGCCCTAAACCGCATGACCATGGAAGTGGACGGGTCAGCAATCATCGTGGGAAGGATGTATCAACTAATCGAATTAGCTTTCACAAACATCGAGTGCGCACAACCATTACGCTATTTATTGCCGGAGGAAGATGAGTCCAACTTCTTCCAGTTCTAACGTAGGGGACTAGGGCGAAAACCGGGTAGATTCAACAAACCCACGCTATTTTGCCTGAGGTTCCGTACATGAACTATCGCCATTGACTCTAACGTCAAAGGAATTCCGCCGAAATCAATTCGATACAGCAACATGGGTGAAACGCGACTCAAGCACTAGCTTCGCTCCGCAGAATGCCGGAACTTGAGCCGCATGACTTTGCTATGAAGCGTTCTTGTCGTGGTTCGCTATTGCTTCAAGTACCTTGGGAGGAGACATCGGAAGTTCCGTCATTCGAATGCCCAACGACCGGCTTACCGCATTCCCAATTGCTGCCAAGGGAGCGACTATGGGAGTCTCGCCACAACCGCGTACACCGTAGGGATGGTTGGGATTCGGCACCTCAACGATCTGTGTGTCAATCATGGGCACATCGGAGCATACCGGGATTCGGTAGTCTAAAAAGCCTGGGTTGTCCAAAATCCCTTGCTCGTCGTAGATGTATTCTTCGTTGAGCGCCCAGCCAATGCCCTGAACTGCGCCGCCTTGCATCTGCCCTTCGACGTAGTCCGGGTGGATGGCCGTCCCGGCATCTTGAATCGATGTGAAATTCAGTACAGTGACGCTGCCAGTCTCGCGATCTACACGTACATCCGACATGTTTACGGAGAATGCCGGTCCCGGTCCTTGAGCATTCAGAGAAGCTCGTCCTGATATTGGTCCCCCGGTACGCGCAGCTCCTCGCGCCAAGTTCCGAAGTGTTAGCGGATCAGTCTCGACGTTTACGCCTGGCACCGGAAACGCTGTTCCGTCCCGCCATTCCACTTGATCAACGTCTAGTCCCCACGTGCGTGCGGCTCTGGCTCGAAGCTCAGCTATCACGCTCTCGCAAGCTTTCACAACGGCGAGGCCTGTAGCAAAGGTCGTGCGACTTCCCCCAGTTGTCGCACAGTAGCCCGTGCTGTCCGTATCTGCTATGTTTACGCGGACACGGTCGTAAGGCACTTGCAAGGTTTCAGCAGCCATGAGGGCCATCGAAGCGCGGCTGCCGCCAATGTCCGGACTACCTTCCACAACCATTACCATGCCTGAATCGGTAATGTGGACTTCAGCACTCGATTGATTGCCTCCGTTGAACCAGAATCCAACAGCAACTCCTCGCCCCTCGTCCTTCTGCAGCTCTCGCTGGTAGTTGGGATGCACCTTCGCGGCTTCCAGGCATTCACGTAGACCTATTGCTTGAAATCTAGGGCCATACGCTGCCTGCGTGCCTTCCGTGGCCGCATTCTTCAATCGGAAATCAATCGGGTCCATGCCGATCAATTCTGCCAGCTCATCGATCACGGACTCGCCGGCGTACATCGACTGGGGCGCCCCTGGCGCACGATATGCTGCGACTCGGGGTCGATTTACCACAACATCGAAGCCTTCTATCAGTATGTTTTCGACGTCGTAGGGAGCGAAAATGCACATGCTGCCGGCACCCACCGGACTTCCTGGATAGGCACCTGCCTCGTAGACAAGATGCGCGTACATTGCGGTGATTGTGCCATCCTTCTTGCATCCGATCTTAATGGTGTTCACCGAACCTGACGCAGGCCCCGTAGCCCTGAACACTTCATCTCTACTCATGACCATGCGAACGGGCCTACGAGTTTTTTGGGAAAGCTTTAGTGCGAGGGGCTCGAGATAGATTGTCGTCTTGCCGCCGAACCCGCCACCAATTTCGCTGGCGGTTACCTTCAGGTCGCCCATGTCCATTCCCATCATGCGGGCAGTTGAATTGCGAACATCGAAGTGTCCCTGAGTGCAGCACCATACGGTTGCCTTGCCGTTTTCCTGGAAATTAGCCGTGCAAGCGTGAGGTTCGATGTAGCCTTGGTGGACCATTGGAGTGGTGAAGACCCTCTTTATTACATAATCGGCTTCCTTGAATCCCTGTTGAATATCGCCTTTGGCGATCGTCTGCTTTCTAGATATGTTGGATGGCTTTGTAGGCTCAGAATCTAGTCCCGCGGTGAACATGTCGTTGTGCAATATCGGCGCATCCTCGCGCATGGCGTCCAGTGCGTCCATCACGGATTCGATAGGCTCATATTCCACCCTTATCGCATCGACCCCAGCCTGCGCAGCAGTTGAAGTGAGTGCTGCCACTGCCGCAACAGCATGACCGTGATACAGCACCTTCTCTCCGGCTATCAAGTTCTCTGCGAATCTCTTCAAGCCTGGACTACCCGTTCGTGTATGTTCGAAGTCGGCTGATGTGACTACAGCAAGTACGCCGGGTATCTGCTCAGCTTCAGAGGTGTCGACAGAAAGCACTCTTGCATGGGCATGCGGACTTCGCAACACCTTGCCGTGTAGCATGCCGGGGAGCATTTCGTCTGCGCCGAACTTGGCTCGGCCAGTGACTTTTTCGATACCGTCTGGCCTAACCGGTCGGGTTCCGATGTATTGATAGTCAATGGCTTCGCTCATTCAAAATCTCCTAGATTCTTTGGGCATCCGGCTACCATTATCGTGGTGGGAGGGATTCAAGCGTACGAATTCCGCACTTCATTGCGATCGCCAATCGCGTTTGGATCCATTGCCTTTAGTCCAAATTTCACTCTGATGGCTTCGGCGGCACCGGTCCTGCGGTTCAAGTCTTCAGGGCGATGCGCGTCAGCGTTTACGATGGCTTCTATGTCATAGTCAGCGGCAAGCTCCCAAAAAGGCTCCCACGGATAGAGCGGGAATGGATTACTCGGCTTCCTTCTAGCAATTTTTTCCAACCCTAGAGCATTGATTTCCAGACCTACGCCACATTCCTGTGCTGCGGCGAGTATGTCTCTACTGCATGACGCAGTGTCTGCGTCCCATGTGCTATAGCACACACCAAACAAATCGGGATGTGCAATGAAGTCGAAGAGATTGCTCTCGATCATGCTCTGCACGTAGCGACCGTAGTGGCAGAGTGCTTTTGCATCAACAGCGCCACTATAGGTTCCTCGCCAATTTCCGTAGTCGTCGGTAAAGAAGTGCGGTCCGCCCACCAGGTAGTCAAACTTATACTCACCGAACAATTCATCCTCATAAAACGACTGAAATTCGGGTATGTATTCGCATTCCATTCCAAGCAATATGCGGAGGTTTGAATAGCTACGCTTCGCCCGATTGACTGCTTCAACATAGTCGGCAAGTTCGTCGTAGTGCATGCGTGCCGAAATCCAGCGGTTGTCCGGCAATGCGCTGTGGTCCGAAAATCCCAGAGTCTTCATGCCTCGCTGCAAAGCGGCTTCACAGTAGTCCTCGGTTTCGCCACGGGCATGCTTGCAACGAAATGTGTGCGTGTGAAAATTGTGCTTGAAATCAGAATCGAGCATGGCTCTAGAGTGTGATACGCGAGTTTTTCAATTCTCTTATTTGGGCCCTAACAGGTGCCCTTCGTTAGCTCATGACGTGACTGATCGAGTGGAAGCACGCCATTGACTGCAATTTGCCCGCACCCGATTATAGGGAATCGTCCACACACATAGACTGATAGAGCGGGCGAAGCCTTGATGAGCAACAGAGCTACTGGCTTAGTGTTCACAGGCACTCTAGCAGTCCTTCTGCAGACTCCCTTATCAAGGTGTCGACCTGCTCACGAGTGTAGCCATATCTCGCTATCCGACTAGGTTCCTAGTCAGTGCCTCAAAACCGGAACTTTCGAAACTGACTCCATTAGAATCGCAGTAATCGGACGACAGCAGATAAGGTCAATGGCAATTCGTATCGCAGGTCTCATTGAACGGCTTGCAAACTTTCGTTGGGCAGACGTTTTTCGCTACTTGGTGGAGTTCCTCATTGTTTTCGTTGGCATTTACCTAGCGTTCCTGCTTACGGATTATCAAGAGGAGTTTCGTGAGCGCGAAATACAGGTGAAATACTACGAGAGTCTGATTTTGGAGTTCAGAGCCCTAGCATTACACCTTGACGCAGAAGAGCCCAAGATTCTCAAGCACCTGGCAATTGTTGAGGAAATCGAGCAAGGGAATCGTCCGATCATTCCTGTCAGCAATCTGGTGTATGCATTCCAAGATGGAGTAGTAGACGCGGCATTCAGTGGTCGAAATTTCGAAGCTCTTGATAAAGGAATACTCGGCGCAATAATTACCGGTCGTCCAGCACTTGAAGCGCTAGATCGAAGCATAAGAATGTTGAACGGATTAACTGCCGAACTTCTTCCGATCCAAATGGCTGACGAAGACTGCTGCTACGACGAAGAAGACAATCTCTTGCCCTTGCTCGAGTGGTATCCGCACCTTACAAGAGAGATTTATGCTATCAACCGCCAGCTGCGTGTCGTTGTCCTCGAGCGCGCAATCCCGGATCTCGAGCAATCCATGCAAGCTCTCCAATAATCAATACACGGAGATGCCCTGGATTCAGTTAAAGAGATTCGTTAAGCCATTCAGCCGGTATTGCCGATTTCAATAGCAATTGAGGAGTGTTCCCGTACAGGTAATTTGCTTGGAGAGCACTAAGTATGTGCTTTAGCGGCTGCGGGAATGTGGTTTCCAGCAGTACAAACAGAAATCAACAATCAAATGACAGCAGTATCGCAATCTGCCTCGAGCTCCAGCGCAATTGTAGCGCCGTTAACGCGCTTGGAAGACCTGCGGGCGGCTCTGGGGTTTGATCCCTTGCAGTCGCAAAGCTAAATGGCCAATCGCGACACCAAGCAAGTGCCGCGATTGGCTAGACGAATCGAATCTGACTAGGCTTCGTCTACTTCTATTTCACTAGCTTCGGGTTCGCTCTCTTCCTCTTCTGCTTCTTCCTGCAGTTCTGGCCTGTCACCATATTCCGCAACTAGCAGCTCTTGAAGCTTCTCGCCTTCCATGTCCTTGTTTAGGATGCAACCTTTGGTATCCAACAAGTAACCCTTCGGAATCCAGCCAACACCATATGCGACCGGAGTTGGTCCCTGGAATTCCTCGCCATCCACTTCGCCGAGATCGATCCATGGAAGTTCCAAACTCCTTGATTTCTCCTCCCACTCATCGAATGTCGCATCGATAGAAACGGAAATGATCTCAAACCCGTCATTGTTGAACGCTGCGTGAAGTTTCTTCAACTTTGGGAAACTCGCAATGCAGGGACCGCACCAAGAAGCCCAGAAATCGACAAGCACGTAGTCGTTGGACGCAAGCGTCTCATAAAGGGAAACATCCTCTCCGTCTAAAGACGCCAGAGTAAACGCTGGTGCAATCTGGCCGGGAACGAGACTCTTGTCATTGGTTTCAGCTTCCATCTGCGCAACGATTCGGTCGCGAGCTGGTGCAACGCGACTTGCAATGAGATCTTCACTGAGTGAGGACGTAGCCAATTTCTCCAAGGCTGCCAATCTCTCTTCTTGAGTTGAAAATGCTCCTACTTCCACTGCTAGCAGAGCTGACAGCGGAGCGTCGAGATTATTGGCGATTTTCTGCAATTCGGCAGTTCGATAGGCGGCGACTTCGTTTGCAAGCTTCATATGCTCAGGTGCATCGGCATCTGACGGCGGCTCGTAGCTCCAAAGATCCAATGGCTCAAACGTGCTTGTATCAACGTGTTCACATCCCTCTGCGTTTGCAGTTGTGATTTTGCTCGCTGCTTGCGGCTCTTCCGGTTCATCAGCAACTGCAACACTATCCGACTCTGACGGTTCTTCAGCATCGTCTGAAGCCGCCGCGACCTCATCTGCAGGAACCACAGCCTCGTCGTGAATGGCTTCTGCTGCTGCCCGTTGCGCCTCCATTTCTTGCTGGTAAGCGTCGTACGCCTCTTCGTAAGCGCTTACCTTTGCAAGGTAGTCCTCGTTTTTGGTCCAGCTCTCGACAATGGCGTAGTGGTGGGATCCCTCGGCAGCAGATACAACCAAATCCGAACCATCCACAGAGACCTCGGCTTCAATTCCAGCTTCGGCGATTACTTCTACATTCTTGTAAAGATCAAATCCGCGTCGCAGATATAGGGTAACAACCATAGGATCGCTCGCACTACCTTCAATCACGAACTTGCCATCCTTTGGATTTACAGGCCCTAACGTGAATCGTTTGGAATCTTGAAGCTCATCGTCCCATGCAGTTCCAAAGACTTGCACCTCTGCGAACGTCAAGTCTTCATCCAGATCACTGACATCGCCCGTTATCACGTACGTATCGGATGCATCTGTGTGTAATCGATACTCGCCCGACAAAAGGAGTTGGTCCGGTGTTGCCGGCGTAAGTTGATCAACTAGCTTGAAAGCTACGTTCTGGCCTGGAGCTATGACAGCGTCCAGCTTTAGTGGAGAATCAGACCCAACATCTACAGAAATGATGACTTTCGTAGCACTCTCAATTGTTCCTTCGAATTCGATTCTGTCGTTCTCGAATGATCCGGACGCCAAGACGTCGTCGACCATTTCACCTGCATCGTTCTTCACTTTTTGAATTAGTGAAACGGTAGTCTCCGAAATGTCGATTGGCTCGTCGACCTCCAGCTGACCAGAATCGATGGCGGCTTGAATGTAGTCTGCAATCTCCTCCGCATCGGCGACATGGAATTCACCTGTCACTGTGTACGGCCGCTGAGGACTCCCGCTGCATGCGACAACTAGCATTGCCACCGATAGAAGTCCTACTGATGCGAAAATGTTTTTCATGTGAAAAATTACTCCCGATTGATTGAAGTGATGCTCTAAATGGACTCAGGGTTCCGGCGTGTACTCCAAAATTCCCTTGAAATTCACTGGCTAATGAAGCTTAGTTCGAACGCTTGACTATCTGTAGAGTCTGCAGATTAGAGCCTGCTGCTGGCTAATTGTATAACTTTAGGCATGTCATACCGCAATTGTTGGGGTATTGAACAAGTATTGTCCTGCTCCGGTCACTTTGGCGTTGGCTTCTCGCAAGTGTCTAGCCACTTGGCAGTCGTCTCCACAACAAGCACCAATTTGAACTATTACGGCACACTCTTATTTAGTTCACAAAGTCAGATTTACGTAGGTGCCGTGCCCAAGCAAGTATATTTTTAGCACCCAATCCAATCGAAGCACTGTGCAAATCCATGATCTGAATGTCAACAGACTTTCGAACACGCCATCGACAAGCATTGTGTTAACATCCTAAATTTAAAGTGACAGTTTAAATTTAGGATGTTAATTTGGCGGATGGCCCATGAACGAGTCGTGCACGCACTTAATCGTCACGCAAGCGTCGCACTGATTGGTCCTCGTCAGGTTGGCAAGACTACTCTAGCGCTTCAAATTGCACAAGAATTCAATGCAACATACCTGGACTTGGAACGTCCCAATGATCGATTGATACTTGATGACCCAGAGTACTTCTTGGCTAACCAAACACAGAACCTCGTTGTACTCGATGAGGTACATCGTGCTCCAAACATTTTTTCCATAATCCGCGGAGCCATTGACCGATCAAGAAGGCAGGGGCGACGAACCTCAATGTTTCTCTTCCTCGGATCAGCGTCAATGGACTTGCTTCGTCAAAGCAGCGAGAGCTTGGCCGGACGAATAGCCTATGCAAATCTCGATCCCATCAACGTTATAGAAGCTAGTTCTGCAGGTATCGAACTTAGTCAATTGTGGTTGCGTGGTGGATTTCCCGAGAGTTTGATTGCAGACGAAATGGCAGATAGTTTTGAATGGCGCTCAGAGTTTATCCGCACGTATATTGAGAGGGACATCCCGTTTCTCGTAGAACGAACAAATGTCGCACTAATCGACAGGCTATGGACCATGCTTGCATACTCGCAGGGGTCGCTATTGAATCAATCCTCGTTCTCCAGATCTCTGGGCGTTTCTGTGCCAACCGTGAGAAGCTACATTAGCACTCTTGAAAAAATGCTTCTCATTCGGATGCTTCGTCCGTTTCAGGCAAACGTCAGGAAACAGTACGCAAAGAGTCCAAAAATCTATGTTCGCGACAGCGGATTGACTCACGCTCTGTTGGGACTAAAGACCGATTTTCAAGTCTACGGCAACCCCGTAGTTGGACACAGTTGGGAAGGTTTCGTCATTGAAAACGTCCTAAGCGCAGCACCCCTAAGAACGCAGGCAAGCTTCTATCGGACTGCAAGAGGCGCAGAAATAGACCTGATACTCCAATTCCCCGGGGATCCGACTTCTGCGTGGGCGTTTGAGATCAAACGAAGTCTCTCGGCCAAAGTTAGGCGAGGCTTCTATACGGCGCGTCACGACATTGCTCCTCACCGAAGCTTCGTGGTCCATTCAGGCACTGACCGATTCATGCTCAATCCGGAGATCGAAGCAATCGGACTGATTGACTTGTGCAATCTAATCGCTGAGCAACACTAGAAACAAATCTACATGGAGGCAAAGACTGCCTTATACCTGCACGAACTACCTGCAGTCCCTCGTTCGAACAGCCCGCAGTGTCGCAGAATATTGCAATTCCTTTTCTCCTAGACCGTGTTGCAGAATTTCCCCCGAATAGAGTGTTTCGACACCAATCAGATTTTCGACCAAGGCATTTTGGGTGGCTGCATAGACACTCTGAAAAACCTGCGGTAGCGAATGCTACACACGTACGTTATGTAGAAATATGCAGACCGTTTTACCTGTCAACGCAAAGAACTGAATGAATCCTGCCGCAGATTCGCCCAGTGGTTTCACCTACCCGAGAATCTAATCCTCGCTCTCTTCAAGATCTGTCATTTCTTCAGACCCGTCGTCGCCGTTGGATTCTGCCGGTTCGACGTCAGTCATTTCTGTCTCTTCGCCGTCAGCTGAGTCGTCAGTGTCGGAAGCTTCTTCAAGATCCGTCATCTCGGTTGTGCCTTCATCCGTAGTAGCGGTTCCCGTCATCTCGGTCATGTCCATGGTCTCGGACTCAGCTTCATCGGAATTCGCGGCATCGTCGGTCGATCCGCCTCCCGAACATCCCGTCAAGAAAGCAAACAACGCCACCAGCAATCCAATTGTTCGTAGTTTCATGTGCACGTCCCTCAAACACAATCACAACCCATGCTATGCGAGCCGCAATGGGAGTAGAACACTTCGTGCAGCACGCATGCCTCAAGCATGTTAACACTATTTTTGTTCACTGCGACTACCTAGGTACCTTGACATTGTGTTCGTGCCAACGTCCGTGGGTGGATAGGTTGAAGTATGGTTTGTTTAACGCCATGCGTGAGATTTCTGCAATTGCAACTGCTAGGGTCTTCGGTTTTTCTAGTCATTGTTCTGAACTGGCACCGGAGTCTCGAAACACAAGGTCCTGCCGTCCGGGTCTTGTAAGAAGATCTGTTTCATTGGATAGAAGGCCGTGCGAGGCTTGCTTACCTTCAATCCATTACTCACATAACTTTGGTACAACAATTCCACGTCGCTGCAAACGAAGTAAAGCTCGATTTCACTTGTTACGGACTCTTGTTCCGCTAAGCCAATCTCACCTTCGGATTGCTGCAGCATCAATTCGGCGTCTCCAAATTTAAGGCTGCACCACATCGGTCTGTCATTTGGCTTCCAAACGTCCACGGTCTCAAACCCTAGGCGTCCGTAGAACTCCATTGACGTTGCCATGTCCTCCACCCACAGCAGAGGGACCACAACCAACGAAATCCCTTCGTTCATAACTGTTCGCCTACGTCCAATCTAATGCTAACTAGCGACTCGAGAGCCAAGTGCAACGTAGAAACTCGCCGAAACAGATAGCGCATGGTACTCGCGCTCTACTGAATTTTGACAGCCATCTCCTTTCACTGTATTCATCCGCCGAAAGAACCCAAACAAACAACACTACCGAACATTGTCCGTTGCTTGGCACGCGGACCTTGTGCACTATCAATCTTGCTATACACTAGTAGCCGGAAATGTGCTCAATTGAGGGGCGCGAAAGCAATCCTCTTCGCAATTGGCGGCTGAGCATCTAGTAGGTGGAGGAAATCATGAACCTAGAGCATGTTGTTATGCCGTTAGTACGTTCAAGAGGTTGGATTACGTTCTTGGCAGTCGCAGCTTTCGTAAATGCAGGATTGCAAATATTGGGGTCGTTCGGATTGGCCATTGTCATTGCATGGTTGCCTATTTGGATTGGGGTGCTTCTAGTTCAAGCATCAAGTGCCATAGGACGTTACGAACTGAACTTGACGGAAGAAGACATGCAGGAAGGAATGGAAAAGATCGCAATGGCATTCAAGGTCACTTCCGTTTGGATCATCGTAACAGTCGCTCTGGTCATATTGGTCTTTTTGTTCTTCTTCTCGGCCATTATGATGCTTTTAGGCGGCGGAGTAGCATAGCGAAAACCATGGGCGCCATCGCCCCGACCCTTGATTTCACTGCTATTGCAACCGTAGCGAAACTGCAATTGGACGACCATCAATCCCCAAGCACCACTTATGTTGGAATTGGGTAGTGCTTGCTAATTCAGTCTAGTTGCACGGAAACAGATTAGGCTTGAATGCGCAAGATCCCAATTTAGCAAGTCACAGCGAGTTCCCAAGCACCACATGCAATATGTGAACCGAATCCATGGTTGACGACGTTAAGCGAGCTTCAGCAATGCTTGCCACCTATGCCAAAGCCATGCATCGTACTGCTGATTTGCTAAATCCAGAGTTTCAGCGTGCAGTCGATGCGATCGCTTCGTTGCCTTCCATCTTGGTCATTACTGGACTTGGCAAGAGCGGGTTGGTTGGTCAGAAGGCGGCAGCAACGTTTTCCAGCACCGGTACTCGTGCGACATTCGTCCACCCTGTCGAAGCGCTGCACGGCGATCTCGGAATCGTCGAGGAACATACTGGAATGCTTGCAATTTCCAAAAGCGGCGGAAACGAAGAAACGATCGAGTTCGCACGCCAATTCAAGCAAGTAGCTCGCGGTCCTGTCATTACACTAACAGAACCCAACTCGCGTCTAGAGCAGCAAGCGGACGTCGCGCTGCACATACCCAAGCTACCGGAAATCGACGAGTGGAATCTAGCTCCAACCACGAGCACTATGACTAGCATGGGCATTTGCGACGTGCTAGCAATCTGTGTACAGCAGCAAAAGAGCTTGACGGCTGAAGATTTCGCTCAATTCCACCCCCACGGCACGCTTGGCAGAAGGTTGTTGCTGCAAGTGGGCGATCTAATGATTTCAGGCAGCGCACTGCCGATTCGCCCCCTCCACGCGACTTTTTCGGAAGTGATCTACGAAATTTCTTCGAAGGGTCTCGGTTTGGTTCTGTTAGTCGACAACTCGGGCAGCTACCACGGGTTGCTCACGGACGGGGACATTAGACGCCTGATGGAACGAAAAGAACCAATCACAGAACTGAATGCAAGCGAGTGCTTTCGGCTAAGCCGACGTGGTGATGACCTGCCCCCTGTAACTCATGGCTCGTCAAGCGCGCAAGCCAAAGCAATCGATTGCCTAGAACAAATGCAAGAGGACGAGATTACGTCAATCGTAATACTAGAGGAAAGTCGCCCCATAGGACTGGTACGCATGCAGGACTTGGTCGCGGCGGGTCTGTAAACGCCTATCACAATTGCTTAGGCGACTAATTCAATACGCGTACCGCGTACTCCCGACCATCAAACGTCTCGAAGTAGTAGCCTATATCCGGATGCTCTATTTGGGACTTGTCCCCGCTAAGCATTAGGTTTCGTTCCGCAACGTAGGTAGTGCTATGGCTCTGGTCGACTAGCACGCCATACCATGGCTTATTTTTCGGTGGGCGGCTAATTGCCATTTGGCGATACCAGTCATCCGTCAATCCAAATTCGTTGTCACAAAGATAGATCACGCCGCGATACGCAAATCGAAGGTGTTCGACAATCTGCCCGGGGTAGAATCTTGGATCGCTTGTCATAGCGTTATTATTGAATTCTGGGGTTCAAACGCAACAACCGCCGACATGACATTAGGAAAAATTCGACAGCTTTGCATATGTCTGGCCTGTGTGCTTGCTTTGCCAGTCTTGACGGATGCCCCCGACCTTACGGGCGATTGGGAATTGGATGAGGAACTTACAAAAAAACTCGAGCCTCCAGTGCGAACCAACCGTGATTTCGGGCGGGGGTTAAGAAACGCGGTGCTTCCCGTTCCGGGCGGTCCGGGAGCGCAGAATCCAAACGCTGCCTCGTTGAAGCAACCGCTCGTACTTGATTGCGTAGGATTGACCCTGTCCAAAATCGACAAGACTGTCGAGATTGAATGCGACAATGGCTCGGAGCGCGAGTTTCACGTTGGCAATCGCCATGGTCGAAGAACTACATGGCGGGGTAAGCGTCTCACCGAGTCGTATCGATCAACGTCGCGAAGTGTCAAACATCTGTTCACGCTTGACCGAAACGACAACATGATCGTCACGGTGACCATCAAACCGCAAGGTGGCGTTGCGCAAAAGCATGTCCGAGCGTTCAATCGGGTAACCGAGAGCGAGAATCCAGAACCGGATGCTTCGGATTCAACGGACAGGAATTGAGTCAGGTCCTTCTAGTACATCGTTATCGATCATGTCCAATGCCTACAACTTTCCACGTGATTGGTCAGCTCCGACTCGGTACCCGGATCCAGCAATAGAGGTTGTAGACCCTAAATTTCGCAAGTACATACTTGGCAGTTCGTCATTGGAACGCTTGTATACAGGCGCACGTTGGACAGAGGGTCCTGTTTGGTTCGGAGACGGACGTTACTTCTTGTGCAGCGACATTCCAAATGATCGCATACTGCGTTGGGACGAAGTGACCGGCGAGACCACCGTTTGGCGCAAACCGTCAGACAATTCCAACGGTCACACACGAGACAGGCAGGGCCGCTTGGTATCGTGCGAGCATGGATCTCGCAGGGTTACGCGAACAGAGCACGATGGAACAATTACCGTGCTAATGGACTCGTTTGATGGCAAGAGACTAAATGCGCCCAACGACGTAGTTGTCCACCCTGACGGTGCGATTTGGTTTACCGATCCGGGCTATGGTATTCACTGGAACTACGAAGGGCACAAAGCGCCCTTCGAACTGCCGACACGGGTCTATCGAATTGATCCAGAGATCGGCAATGCTTCTGTAGTAAATGAATCCTTAGAAAAGCCCAACGGTCTTTGCTTTTCTCCCGACTACAACACTCTGTACATAGTCGACACCGGCGCGTCACACAAGCCAGGACATCCTCGAGACATTCACGCCTTCGATGTTGAATCGGGATGCAAGCTAGCCAACCACCGCGTTTTCTGCAATATGGGAAGGACTAGCTCCGATGGCATACGGTGCGACACAGACGGAAATTTGTGGGCAAGTGCGGGCTGGGGCGACCCCAACGAAGACGGCGTTCATGTGTTCGATCCCGATGGAGCGTTAATCGGCAAGATCCACCTGCCAGAAGGTGCGGCAAATCTCTGCTTTGGTGGAGTCAAGCGAACACGTCTATTCGTTACCGCGTCTCATTCCATCTACTCGCTGTATGTAGAAGCACAAGGAGTGCCCTACACCTGACATAAGCTGAACGTCTATGGTGAGGAGATTTCACTCTCCTTATCATCCAGCAGGCGAAGCTTGAACACACCGTCGGGGATCACAGGAATACGAATGCGGATTCGTACCGGTACCTTGCGCCCATCGACCTCTGCTAGCCATATGTCAACCTTGCGGATTTCATCCTCGTCGTAGATGAACTCGTAACGGCACATCTCCGCTTCTCCGGAGTAGTACTTGCGTCCCTGTCTAAGCTTCCTGTCTTCTCCCGGATGCTTGAGTTTGATTTGAAACGGGTCTTCACCGTCGTGAACGACCATGTCTTCAGCGCAACTGGCGTTTACCAACATGAATGACATCATGTCTATTCCTTCCGGTGCTGGTATCTCAATATCGGGCTTTCCCGTCTCGCTTATAAAAGCCGTGGACTCTAGAATTCTGATGATCTTGATTTCAGTTTCGTCCCCTCGCTTTTCACTTTCGGTCAGCTGATACGAAGTAGTGATGGGCCTCTCCTCCTGAAAGACACCCTTCGCTGTGAATTCCCCTTGCCATTTCAACAACCGTTTCAACGGACCTGTGCCCACAATGGATCCATCGAGTTCGTAGGTGTCGTTCTGAACAGTAAGAAGAGCTTCTAGCTTTCCTACACGGACCGGCCCCACTCTTCCGTCGTACTTGAGTGCAAATTCAGCAACTGCGTTGGTTTCCTCTGCGTCTTGTTCAGAACCCAATGCATGAACAAGCACAAATACTAGAAAGGCGCAGCAAGCGCTCGTTCGCAAAACAGACTTTAACTGCGCCACCGACACTTCCCTGTCCTCATTCGCAGCTGAAAGCTCAACAGCCCATCGTGGCCGCTAACCTTTACTCGGCGCAATTGCAATCGTTCCTGGTCAACGTCTTTGGAAACTCCTTGGATTGTAGTGACGGCAGTACGGAAACCCGCTGCATCGACGCAAGCCACATCATCTTGGTCAAAAATCCCAAATGGGTACGCAAACGACTGCACCTCCGTTCGAAATCTCTCCTCTAATAATTTCCTGCTCTCGCGAACTTCGTTTTCTCGCTGTTCAGTCTCCAAGTCTACAAGGTTCGCATGGGTCAGCGAATGTGCTCCGAGTTCCCAGCGTCCAGTGTCCAGCATGGCTGCGACATCCTCATCCAGCAACTTCGGCTCATTCATCAACTCTCCATCCGAGTGGTGCTCCTTCTTAGACTGCGACCAGTCGCGATCGTGCCTGTCAACGACAAGGTACAAGGTGGCTTTCGCACTGTACTTTTTCAACAAAGGATCGGCGAGGAGCAGGTTGTCGCGATACCCATCGTCGAATGTGAGTGCCACGCCCTTTCGTTCAGTCGAACGTTCGATTTCCGACATAAAGAGGAATTTCCAACCATTGTCGCGCAACCAGCGCAATTGACGTTCAAATTCCGCAGGGTCCACCCTTAGCTTGTTGAATTTAGCTTTCGGTTTTTGCCGGCTAACCATGTGATACATCAAAATTCGAGGCGCAGAATAGTCGATAGTTCTTCGCCACCAAGCGTATTGGTAAGAGAACAGTAAACCCGCTAACACGGCGATTGCCGCCACAGCTGTCAACACGCAGCCAACTCCTCGTACATCGCGATGGTTTCCGAGCACATTCTTTGAAGCGTCATTGTGTGGTCAGCAATAGATGCAGAGTTGTCAAGAACAGCCTTTATATTCGAGGCGACAGAGTCCAAGTCCCCTAGTCTCGTCGCGCCTCGCGGGTAAAGTTCTTGAAGAATCTCTCCTACTCCCCCGTGATCGTAGGCTACTACAGGAATACCGAGAGACAGAGCTTCGAGTACAGTTCGTCCAAATGACTCTGGCGTACGAGACAGTGAGAGTACGACATCACTTGCCGACAAGATTTCGCGGAGATCACTGCGGTGGCCTGCAAACCAGACGTTGTTTCTCAACATGCTTGACCCTTGAACCCGCTTCTTTAGCGATTCAGCGTACCGTGTATGCCGCCCTCCGTGACCTCCCACGATCAGTCCCTTGCAGGAACGACCTCCACGATTCAACATTTCCAGAACGGAGAGGAAATCGTCGTGCCCCTTCAAACGAGAAATCCGACCAGCCAATGTAACAACCGGAAGGGCGTCGGGATTGAATTCTCTGATGTGCTCGTTCCAGTCGTCTATCCAATCCTGAGACGGTCTGAAGGACGGATAGTACTTTTCGGGGTCAATCCCTCGTAGTATCAATCGAATCTTGTCAGGATCCACACCTTGATAGTTATCCTCGAGATACTCCCTCGCAGTACGGGACACCACTTCAATTCGGTCGCCGCGAGCCACAATCGCGCTGTACCTAGACACCGAGTGGAGTCCGTGGACGCTTGTTACAAATCGGGGACGCGATTGGGACATGCGACCAAGAGCAAGCATCGTCAACCATGCAGGCAGTCGAGATCGACAATGAACTATGTCAATCTTCTCTTGATTGAAGAAACTTTCTAGTTGACGGATGGCCGACAAGCAACCAATGGTCTTTCGTCCAACCTGCATTTGCACGTGACGAACGCCGTGGGCTGCAAGCTCTGCGACCATGCGCCCACCTTCCGAAATCACAATGGGGTCGTGCTCTGTAGCCGCAAGCGCCGTTGCGACTTCAACGGTGCCACGTTCCACTCCGCCACTTTCCAATCGCGGCACGACCTGAACAATTTTCATTTGTCTTACCGACGACGCGGATAGGCGACGTCACTGTCCGTAGCTGGACGCCGACTGCATGAACTCCAATTCTTTGTGGGTGGACTCGCGACCCAAGATCTCGTTTCGGTGAGGAAACCTACCAAACTCTTGAATGATGTCTCTGTGTTCTTCGAAATACTTGAGGCTTTCCTTGACGTAGTCTTGCCACATTGCTGGACACTCCGACAGCAATCGTTCAGTGACCGACACTCCGTATTCCTGATCGTCGAGAAATTCGCTGTGCTGAAACGGGTGATAGAGGAAAAGCCTTCCCGGAATCGACAGCTCCTCGTCCAATCCATGTTCCACAGTGCGAATTGCAATAGCACGGGCCATGGGATCCTGTGCAAATGCCAAAGGGGTGCTGCGATGTATTTGCCGAGAAAACTGGTCTAGTACGATAACAAGTGCTAGCGCCCCCTCCGCCGTCTTGCCCCAAGACGCCAGAGAATCGCTGCAAGCTCTGTCATATACCTTCCCGAATTTTTCAATAACGCGCTCGTCAAGTTCAGGTCCTCCGCCATACCACAGCTTTGCCATTTCATCGCACTTTGCGGGATCTGAATGACAGTCGTCGAACCAAAAGTCCAATACTTGCTGATACTCAGCTCTTGACATGATTTACTCGAATGAGATTTGTGCTACGGCTTACCTGTTAAAGCCGAGCGCATTGGCACATTAGAAAACTAAGGGGCCACGATTGCCCTGTTTGCCGCTATTGTAATTTTCGAAGTTGGTATAAATTCATAACTGGTCCATAGACAAACGAGAGCTACGGCGACTTCGCCTTCGTCCAAGACACCTAGCGAACAATTAGTGAGGCAATGTGAACGATAGATCTACAGATCCCAACAACGCATGGCGTCTCGAAACACCTGGTAATCGTGGGTGGACGCGTACTGCCAGGCCAGACGATCCAAACAAGTTCTTCTTGGTCTCAACAGACGGACATGTTCAAGAGCCTGCGGATCTCTGGCACAAGAGGATCGACCGAGAATATCGCGAACGACTACCTGGCGTAGTGGTTGGGTCCGACGGCAAGAAATACCAGAAAACTGAGGGGTTTAGACCTCTACGGATCCGCAACATAGAGTTCAAAGGGGAAGATGCGCTTCGCAACCGATCGGGAGCGACTCCAACGGAACGTATACGCGACCTTGCACGCGATGGCGTGGATGCAGAGATACTGTTTCCGAACAAGGGGTTGGCGATGTGGGCTACTCAAGACCCGTACTTCAGCCAAGCCATGTGCCGCGTCTGGAATGATTGGGCATGGGAGACATTCGGCGCATTCAACGATCAACTTTGTCCCATGGCGTGTATTGCCTCGCAAGATATCGAAGGATCAATTCAGGAAATCGAGAGGTGCGCCAAGCTTGGCTTTCGGGGACTAGCTCTTCCGTGCAAGCCCGTATGGGGTGCACCCAATCACGAAGCTCTGAACTACAACCTGCCCGAATTCGAGCCGCTTTGGTCGACCATAGAGGAAACTGGTCTCCCCATTACCTTTCATGTATCGACGGGTCGGGACCCACGTACATCAAGAGGCAACGGCGGAGCCGTAATCAACTACGCCGTTCACTCCCTCGCCCCGACTATGGAACCCATCGCCAATCTGTGCGCATCGGGGGTGCTGGATCGATTTCCAGGCCTTACTTTTGGAAGTGTGGAAGCTGGCATCGGGTGGGTTCCCTGGGCGCTTTGGGCGATGGATGAGGCTTACCGCAAGCATCACATGTTCGTTCGTCCTAAACTGAAGAAACTACCGAGCGACTACTTTCGATCAAACGGGTTTGCAACGTTTCAAGAAGACAAACCGGGTCTCGATCTGGCTCGAGAGCACAATCTCATTGACAACTTCATGTGGGCGAATGATTATCCGCACCACGAGGGAACCTGGCCCCACTCAGCGGCAGCAATCGAAAGGACGATGGGGCAACTCAGCGAAGCTGAACGCGCAAAAATCCTTGGTCTGAACGCGGCAAAATTGTTCAAATTGCCAATTCCAGAACGATACGTGAGGAAGAACGACGAACGTGGAATAGGAGCTACCACTTGATCTAAAGCGCCCCGAGCGGTCGCCAAATCGCTCGAACATTCCGCTTGATTGGGACTCAGCCTAGGCGAACCGGCCGAATTCCACATCTGCTATCATTCCGACCTTCCAAAATGCGCCACTCCGTTGGGTTCTTCCCAATATGCCCTCGCTACTGCAAGGTTCACTTGGCCGAACCTTCGAAGCTCTAAGGTCTCGCGATTTCCGATTTCTATGGATCTCTAGCCTTACATCCGCGTTTGCCATCCAAATGCAGATTTTGGCACGCGGATGGCTGATTTACGATCTAACCGAATCTGAGCTTGCTTTGACGTGGGTAATGCTCTCTTTTCTGCTGCCCTCGGCGTTGTTTTCATTGATCGGCGGCGTTCTCTCTGATCGGGTACGCAAGAAGTCGATCATGCTGGCAGCGCAATGCCTGAACACAGTAGCTACTTTTCTCTTTGGATTGATCATCTTTCTCGATGCGATAACTTTCTGGCATTTCATCTATTTCGGCATGTTCAACGGGACAGTCATGGCGCTAAGCATGCCTGCCCGAACATCGATACTGCCAGACCTCGTAGGCCGCAAGTCGCTCGTGAATGCAATGGCGCTTTCGAGTTCAACCTTCAATCTCGCCAGAGTTGCCGGACCTACGGTGGCGGGAACGCTGATCGCGCTATTCGCAGCGGGCAATACGTCTTCAACATATGGCGTGGGGATGGTTTTTTTCGTGATCACGGGTCTCCACGCCGTCTCAATTTACTGCACCTATCTCCTCCACTATCGCGGGGAACCACACCGGAAAATACGCAAGAAAGTGCGTCGCGACCTGACCGAAGGATTCATCTACATCCGCCGCAATCGCACCTTGGTCGGCCTTCTTCTGATGGGGCTTCTCCCCATGACTTTTGGGTTTTCTGCAACATTTCTCATGCCTGCATTCAATGCCGACATGCTGCAAGGTGATTCAACAATGCTGGGGTATCTTGTCGCCGCCATGGGCGTAGGCGCACTAACTGGATCACTTACGCTAGCTCGGTTGGGCGATGTAGGTCACAAGGGGCGACTAATGTTCTTGACAGCCTATCTGTGGTCGATATTCATTGCTCTTTTCGCGTTTTCCGCTACTCCGTGGCTAGCGCTTACGTTCAGCGCTTTGATCGGTCTATTCAGTTCAGTGATGGGTTCACTCAACATGAGCGTGGTTCAGCTGGTGGTACCGCCTGCTATGCGTGGACGCATGATGGCCATTTTGTGGGCGACTCATGGACTCATGCCACTGGGAATGATTCCCATCGGCTGGCTTGCTGAGATTTGGAACATTAGTTTCGCATTGCTAATCAGTGCGGTACTCCTCGCCGGGTCTACATACGCCTTGAAGGTGTTCATGCCGGAATTGGCACGCATTCGGAAAGGCTACGACGAACCGTCACGCTATGAATCCGTCGAGTCTGACACCGACGCCAGCGAAGAGACGCCACCAAAGATCTCAGCGGTTTCATAGAATCCGTTTGCCTCAACTATCAGGCAACGGCAGGGAAGCACAGGAGGAGTGAGTTGGAATTCAATCTTGCGGCAGTTAACGAAGCAGTAGCCAACGCCATACCGCAGCGAGAAGCCATCGTATTCCAGGATCGCCGAATCACGTTTGGGGAATTCACTGATCGAACACGCAGACTGGCGAATTTCCTAATCGACAACGACATTGGCTTGCATACGCAAAGATCACAACTCAATCCCTGGCAATCGGGCCAAGACCACGTTGGGTTGTATCTCTACAACTGCAATGAGTACTTGGAAGGGATGTTGGGCGCGTTCAAGTGTCGGGCAGCGCCGTTCAATGTCAACTATCGCTACGTTGACGAAGAGCTCATCTACCTTCTCAACAATGCCACAACGAAAGCGCTAATCTTCCATAGTTCACTTGCGCATCACGTCGAATCCATTCGGGCACACGTTCCCAGTCTCGAGCTCCTCATACAGGTTGACGACAGCGACACTTCACCGATCGCGGGCGCATTCAATTACGAGGAAGCTCTTGAGAGATCATCCAACGAATCTCCCAGTGTAGAGCTATCCGCGGATGATTTATACATCCTCTACACAGGCGGCACGACCGGCATGCCGAAGGGAGTGCTATGGAGACATGCGGACATTCTCACGGCAGCGCTTGGCGGCCGACGAACTAACGGTGAGCTGCTACGCTCAATCGACGAATTTGTTGAACGATCACGCTATCAGTACCGCAAGTCGCTTCCCGCTCCGCCTTTCATGCATGGCGCGGGGCATTGGAACGCTCTGCAAATGCTCAATGCGGGCGGCACGACAGTAATTCAAGACAATGTCAGAAAGTTTGACGCAAAGGATGTCCTTGACGCCATTGAACGCGAAGAAGTGAACAATTTGCTAGTTGTCGGTGATGCCTTCGGTCGTCCCCTGGCCGATGAATTGCAGCGATCACACAGGGCATTGCCAAGTTTGCGAAATATCATCACCGGCGGCGCCATCATGACGGCCAAGGTGAAGAGCGACCTCCTAGCTGCGCTTCCCAACATCAAGATCATCGACTCGGCCGGTTCTTCCGAAACGGGAGGCCAAGCCACTCACGTGAGTGATCGAGCGACTGGAGCATCGACAGGGCGGTTTACGTTGAGTGAAAACAATGCAGTTCTCTCAGACGATATGTCTCGTATATTGAAGCCTGGACATGAGGGTTTGGGGTGGTGGGCGCGAAGCGGCAACATACCCTTGGGATACTTGGATGACGAACCCAAAACCAAAGCAACGTTTCCTGTAGTGGACGGCATTCGCTACTCGGTCCCTGGCGACAAAGTGAGACTGCTTGAAGACGGCTCACTCGAATTGCACGGCAGGGAGTCAGTAACAATCAACTCGGGCGGAGAAAAGATCTTCGCAGAGGAGGTCGAGCAGGCATTGAAGCATCACGAGGATGTCTTTGACGCGGTAGTCGCGGGCCGAACCTCCGAAAGATGGGGAAACGAAGTTGTTGCCATTGTCCAACTCCGAGACAACGTTCGTCCTAGCGAGGAAAGTTTGCTGGATGAGTGCAACCGCCACATCGCCCGCTACAAGCTTCCGAAAGCGTTTGTCTTCGTGAAGGAGATTTTTCGCAGTCCGAGTGGGAAGGCAGATTACAAGTGGGCCAAGTCTGTCGCAGAGTCGCAGTAACTGCATTCAAACCGCGTGCAAGAGCAAATTCCTGAGCTGAATTCCGCGACTACAGTCGGCGTGATTGGTCTTGGCTATGTCGGACTGCCCCTCGCTCTGTCGTGTAGCAAGTTGTACCGTACACGCGGCTACGATCTTTCACTTGATCGAATCCGGTCCCTTAATGCGGGTGAAGACCACACTGGCGAAGTTGAGCCCACGGATTTCGACGACAATCCAAATCGATACTTCACCAATGAGTTAGAAGAAATGCGGGGATGCGACGTGTTCGTAGTGACCGTTCCCACTCCCATTGATAAAGACAACAATCCTGATTTGACTCTTCTTATGCATGCTTGCGACTCAGTCGGTTCGATATTGGAAAAATCATGCGTAGTGATTTTTGAGTCAACCGTATTCCCCGGCGCAACTGAAGATCTTTGCATACCAAGACTGGAGCGCAACTCCGGACTCAGGTTGAATCAAGATTTCTGGGTCGGCTACAGCCCTGAGCGAATCAATCCTGGGGACAAATCGCGCCGACTAAGCGATGTCGTGAAGGTCACCGCGGGGTCCAATGAGATTGCCGCCGAACATGTGGACAACTTTTACAGCTCATTCGTTAGTGCTGGCACTCATCGGGCATCGTCGATTAGAGTCGCCGAAGCTGCAAAGGTCATAGAGAACATCCAGCGCGACATCAATATCGCGCTCATGAATGAATTCTCGCAGCTCTTCAATCTCTTGGATCTTGACACTGCTGAAGTATTGGCGGCTGCCTCTACAAAGTGGAATTTCCTGCCATTCAAACCGGGGTTGGTTGGTGGACATTGCATCGGCGTCGACCCCTACTACTTGACGTACAAGGCGCGAGAGATTGGCTTCGATCCTGAGATGATCCTGGCCGGTCGCAAAGTAAACAACTTCATGCCAGAGTATGTTGCCAATCGGGTCTGCACTTTATTGGAAGGTTCAAGTTCGGGAGTAAAGTCGTCCCGTGTTCTTGTGCTGGGGATTGCATACAAGGAAAATTGCCCCGACACCCGCAACAGCAAGTCGATCGACCTGGTAAGGGAACTGCGCTCCCGAGAATTGGTTGTTGATGTATGTGATCCCGTCGTGCAGCGCAGCGGTAGCACAATTCCCAACGACATTGACTTGAACGATTGGCCTGTATTTGGGTCATATGAGGCTGTAGTTCTCGCAGTCGCCCACGATGAATTCGCTGAGAAACCCCTAGAACTCATCGAGAACGTCTGCATGCCGAATGCGATTGTGTTTGACATCCAGCACGTCCTGCCAAGATCGTCTGTCACAGAGAGGCTTTGATCGCTGGAACTATGTGCTCGCAGTGGCTGTTCGGGCACAATATCTGGATACTGCTGGAGGGGTGGCTGAGTGGACGAAAGCACTGGTCTTGAAAACCAGCGAGGTTTAGGCCTCCCAGGGTTCGAATCCCTGCCCCTCCGCCAGTGCCTGAACGTAAAGGCAGACCCGTGAAAATTTCACTATTGGTTCAAGGTGCCCCCCACTCCTCAACAGCCTGCGAGCAGGCATTGAACTTCGCTCGAGCCGTCATTCGAAAGAACCATACCTTATTTAGAGTGTTTTTCTACAAAGATGCTGTATCCATTGCCAATAGCACCTACCAGCTTCCCAGCGACGAATGGAACATTCAGGAAGCATGGCTGGATTTTGCTAACGAAAACAACATGGAACTCATGGTGTGTATAGGAGCGGCGCAACGAAGAGGCATCTCAGAAGCTTCACTCCCAACTGACGGGAGATCAGGATTCCAAATCGTCGGACTTGGACAATTCATCGAAGCGACAATCGAATCGGACCGAGTCGTCACCTTCAACTAAATGAATTCCATTCTGTATCTTGTTAGGAAACTGCCGGGAACGCTGGCCAACGAAACCATCGACATGGTTCTCGTTAGCGGCGTATTCGGGCAACCAACCACGGTAGTCTTCATGGACGATGGGGTGTTTCAGCTCATTGGCGACGGAGAAAAGATCCGACGCAAGGACACCGCCAAGAAGTGGACAGCCCTCCCTGCCTACGACATTGATAAGGTACTTGTACATCTGCCAAGCCTAGCTGAACGAAACATCCCCGACACTCAGTTGCCAAACTTTGTATGCCTAGCATCCGATTCCGAGCTTCAAGATGCATTTCGTGAAGCAAATTGTGTGGTGAGTGACTAGTGCTTCACATTGTCGCCAACCCTCAAGGCCTAGCATCGTGCGAGACCGCACTACAGGCAACGGATTCAGTTGTATTTGCAGGGGATGCTGCGTATTCCGCCAAGACTATAGACTGTGCTGCCACCTTTGTCATAGATTTGGATATAGGGGGTCGCGGGCTAGAAACTCCGGAGGGAGTAACTTGCATCTCCTACGACGAATTCGTAGACCTCATTGTGGCGACGGAGAGGTCTATAACATGGGCGTGAGCGAAGCGGACAGCGAGGGATTCCTCAAGGATCCCGCGACGTGGTCAGAGCAGCACGCCCTTGCTGAAGCAGATCGGCTAGCTATTCGCCTTACTGAAGACCACTGGAAAATCATTCTTGCAGCGCGGGAGTTTTATCTGAACACGGGAGTCAGCCCATCCATGCGGCCCCTGGTGAATGTCGCAAAGCAAGTTGAGCCGCGGCTCGGTAGTTCGTTAATGCTTGCCAAGCTGTTTACCAGCAATACTTCGAAAGTTGTCGCTCAGCTCAGCGGTACTCCGAAACCGTCTGACTGCGTCTGACGCTCTACCGATCCTAGGACTCAAACTCGAGGTACTGCACCCCATGCATGTAGGGGATTAGGGCATCCGGAATGTGCACACGCCCTTGAGAATCCTGGTAGTTTTCCATTATTGCAATCAATACCCGCCCGATCGCCAATCCAGAGCCGTTTAGCGTATGAACTAGCTCCGGTCGTGTCTGAGGCGCTGGCCGAAAGCGAGCTTGGGCTCTGCGTGCTTGAAAATCCAGAAAGTTGCTGCACGACGACACTTCGCGATACCTGTCGAAGCCAGGCAACCACACTTCAAGATCAATCGTCTTTGCGCTGGCAAACCCCAAGTCCCCACCACACAGACTTACGGCCCGAAATGGCAGTTCCAATCTCTTGAGAACCGTTTCTGCATGATTCACGATTTCGTCAAGAGCAACCCAAGAACGATCGGGATGGGTAACTTGAACAAGTTCGACCTTCTCAAATTGGTGCAATCGGATTAGACCTCTTGTGTCTTTGCCATGGCTGCCCGACTCGCGTCGAAAGCATGGGGTATGACAGACGTACTTCAGTGGAAGATCGTTGGCATCCAAGATTTGATCGCGAACCATGTTGGTCACCGGTACTTCTGCAGTCGGTATGAGGAAACTGTCGACTTCCGAACTGACAAAGAACACATCGTCCTCAAACTTCGGCAACTGACCGGTGGCGGTGAGCGATTCACGATTGGCGATGTAGGGAACGTAAAGCTCCTCGTAGCCATGTTCGTCGGTGTGGATGTCCAACATGAGCTGGATAAGCCCACGGTGCAGCCGTGCAAGGGGACCTCTCAACACCGAGAAACGACTTCCAGCTATCCGTACGCTTGCCTCAAAGTCCAAACTGTCTCCCGCAATGTCGACATGGTCCTTTGGCTCGAACGAAAACTCTGTCACATCTCCCCACCTGTAGAGCTCACGATTGTCCTCATCGGTTTCACCTACGGGGACGGAGTCGTCCGGTATGTTGGGTATGGTCAGAAGGTAGCCCTGAAGCTCTTCGTGAACTTTATTGAATTCCGTCCGAATAACCTCGAGGCGTAGTCCCAAATCACCAACCGCTGATACTAGAGGTTCGATCTCCTCTCCAGATCGTTTGGCCCGCCCTATTTCTCGAGAGACTATGTTGCGTTCGTGCTGCAAGGACTCCATCTCAGTTTGAAGGTCGCGGCGGGCTTTCTCCAAATCGCGATAGGTGTCGAGATCCAAGTCATAGCCACGAATGCTTAGCGCTCCCGCAATCGCCTCGGGATTCTGTCGGAACAATCGGGGATCCAACATTAGTCATTCCTTGCTGGTGCGGTAGAGTGGACGAACCCACGAGCGAGGGCTTTGCTAGCTCTCGGGAAGTGCGCATTTTAAGCGTCCTGCCGAGTCCTAAGCAACGAACTCGCTCAGAAATCAACGCCAAGACTTCATTGACCGCGGTCGCGTTGATTACGCCTCCGCAATTCGTTCAGTCGTTCCCTAATCCGGAGCTCGAGTCCACGCTCTGAAGGTTCGTAGAATCGTTGAGCTTTCATTTCGTCAGGAAAGTAATGCTCACCCGCGGCGTAGGCATCTTCCTCGCCATGTGCATAGCGATAGCCCTTGCCATAGTCCAATTCCTTCATAAGTCGGGTAGGAGCGTTTCGCAATCGCAAAGGCACCGGTAGCGTCGGATTGTCTTGAACAAACGACGATGCAGCGTTAAGCGCCTTGTAGACAGCATTGCTCTTTGGCACCGACGAGAGATAAATGACCGCCTCTGCCAGCGATAGTTCCCCTTCGGGCGAACCAAGCCGATGATAGGCGTCCCAAGCATCCAGTGCTACTGACATTGCTCGCGTGTCAGCAGTGCCAATGTCCTCCGACGCAAACCTAACCAAGCGTCGAGCGACATAGAGCGGATCGCATCCTCCATCGATCATTCGGACGAACCAATAGAGCGCAGCATCGGGATCGCTTCCGCGCATGGACTTGTGCAAAGCCGAAATTTGGTTGTAGAACTCTTCTCCACCCTTGTCGAACCTACGGTGCGACTGACCAGATGCAGCCAAGACGTGTGCAAGCTCCAATCCATCTGAATTCTTGAGCTGAACGGCCATTTCCAAGAGATTCAATGCTCTGCGTGCATCGCCGTCGGCGAACGAGCAGATCTCGTCGAGCGCTTCGGCGGACACCGCAAGGTCTGGCATTTCATTTGCCAACGCGCTCTTGACAATTTGACATACCTCGTCTTGTGTTAGCGGCTTCAGCACGAACACTCGCGTACGCGATAGCAAAGCCGAGTTCACTTCAAACGATGGATTTTCCGTCGTTGCGCCGATGAGGGTGATCGTGCCGCTTTCTACATGCGGCAGGAACGCATCCTGCTGTGCCTTGTTGAACCGATGCACTTCATCCAGAAAAACCACGGTGGGCATCTCCGGTTGGATTTCGGCCTGAGCAATGGCACTCCTGACATCCTTCACACCAGCGAGAACGGCAGACATCGAAATCCAGTTGGCTCTGGCTCTATACGACAACAGTCGAGCCAAGGTCGTCTTCCCGGTACCTGGCGGACCCCAAAGGATCATTGAGTGGACGTTTCCGGATTCGGCCAGAGATCGCAAAGGCTTGCCCGGTCCCAGGAGATGCTGCTGGCCTACAAAGTCATCTAATGTCTTTGGTCTGACGCGTGCGGCTAGCGGTTGTCCTGCTTCCATTTCGCTTGAATTCAATCTTGCGTCGAATCCACACTCTCTCCGTGCGTAATAACCTCTGTACCAGGGGGAACCTTGATCTCAAACACATCGGAGTCGATCTCGTGGTTGATGCGTATGTTCGAGAATTTGAACTCGTTGACAATATTGAAGTGATCTTCGACATCAACCTTGCTTACCTTGTCGTCGTCAAACAGGATCGTCAGCTTCTTGAATGGAGCGTTCACGTCAAGCGGCACAAGATTGAATTCGGAGTCGGTGTGAGCGATTTCAAACCGTTCGAGAAGGTCCTTGTTTGGCGCTATCAGCACATTCGCAAGTGACAGTTCGTTGTTCGCATCCATTTTTGAATGAGTCAATTGCTCCAAGTCCGGGTCAAAAACGCTCATAGTGTCTCCTTCGATAAGCACGTGCTGCTCGAAGGGTTTCGACTTAACCCAGAGGAACTTGCCAGGACGTTGAAAGGCGATGTGGCCCTCTTGCGACTCTTCCTGTCTTCCCAGTTCGTCCACGGATTGCTGAACAAAGTCTGCCTGCAGAGACTCTATAGCGGACAGTTTGTCGAACAATTCGTCGCTAGACTTGTCTTGAGCCCCTAAGGGCAGATTTCCAATGACCAGTGCAAGGCCGACTGCGAATATGGTGCTATTGCGACTAGGCTTGCTTCGCCAACACTTCGCGGTTGCCCATGTCGTTTGGAGCAGAGACAATCCCTTCGCTTTCCATGGCTTCAACGATTCTAGCGGCTCTGTTGTAGCCAATCCGGAACTTTCTCTGAATCGACGAAATCGATGCTTTCTTCGTCTGTAGCACGAAATCCACCGCTTCGTCATAGTTCTCGTCCTTTTCTTCGTCGCTACCAATGTAGACCATTGCATCGGTAATTTGTGCGCTTTCGTCACTCGTAACCTCGTCCACATAGTCAGGTTCAGCTTGAGAACGCCAATGCTCCGCAATGCGAATCACTTCGGTATCCGAAACAAACGCGCCGTGCACTCGCACGGGAACTCCGCTGCCCGGGGGTAGGTAAAGCATATCGCCATGGCCAAGAAGCTGTTCTGCGCCACCTTGGTCCAAGATTGTGCGGGAATCAATCTTGCTAGACACTTGAAAGCTGATGCGACATGGAATGTTCGCCTTGATCAGCCCGGTTATCACATCTACAGATGGACGCTGCGTCGCAAGTATGAGATGAATGCCTGCAGCCCTCGCCTTTTGAGCTATACGGGCGATAAGCTGCTCAACTTTCTTGCCAACAATCATCATCATGTCGGCAAATTCGTCCACGATCACAACTATGGAGGGGAGTTTCGCCAATGGTTCGGCGTCTAGTCGCCCTTCTCTCGCTGCCAAGGGATCGAGAACTTTTTCGCCGTCTCGCTCGGCGAATTCGATTAGCGCGTTGTAGCCGGCCAGGTTACGCACGCTAAGAGCAGCCATTAGCTGATAACGGCGTTCCATTTCTGCAATGCACCAACCTAGTGCGCGAGACGCCTCTTGCATGTCAGTTACAACAGGGGTCAGAAGATGAGGAATGTCTTCATAAATGGAGAGTTCCAGCATCTTTGGATCTATGAGTATTAGACGCACCTGATCGGGACGGGTGTGCAAGAGCAGACTAATCAATATCGCATTGATGCAAACCGACTTGCCCGATCCGGTCGTGCCCGCAACAAGAAGATGTGGCATTTTCTCAATGTCGGCGATCACAGGCGCTCCAGCCACGTCTTTACCCAAGACAATGCTCAAGGGCGTACCAATAAGTCCAGCTCGCTTGGATCCATGCAGCACTTCCTGCAATCCCACAAGCGACCGTTCGTCGTTGGGGATTTCAATTCCTACAACGGACTTGCCCGGTATAACCTCTACAATCCGGACGCTCAAGACAGCCAATGCTCGTGCTAAATCCTTGGCGAGCGCAGCAATCTTGCTGACTTTCAGTCCGGGTGCAGGTTGAATTTCAAATCGAGTGACCACGGGTCCTGTGAGCACTGAGACAACCTCCGCATCCACTCCAAAGTCGGCCAGCTTCTTTGCGAGTTGATCAGCGACACGATTGATGGAATCTCGCGACGCAGCAGTTGCAGAACCCGAACGCGAAATGTCCAGTAGTGCCAGATCCGGAAGTCCAGACTTTGTCCTCGGTCGTTGTTTCGCCGGGCTCGCATCGCTGACTCTGCTTGCGGGTGCTCTTGATTTAGTCGGAGCCGACAGTTTGGGCTCCTGTCGCTTCTTGGAGGAGTCGACAGTGCTAGTACGCTTTCGAATGGTCTTTTTCGCGTCCCCCTTGCGAATAGTTGTAACGCCTCTGCGTGGCGCAGATCGCTCAGACGCAGCAGTACTTC
>JAPOWH010000020.1 GCA_026707735.1 Gammaproteobacteria bacterium
CGCTATAAGAACGCGCGCGTCTTCTGCTTCCAATCGGGCCACGACCACAATGCCTATGAGAATCCGAATTTCCGCCTGGTCATCAGCCGCGGTATCCAATGGGCGGCCGGTAGACTCTAATAGAAGTTCGTAATAGGAAGTGGAAAAACGCCGTGTATGACCGACGACGCGAAGTTGATCTGAAGCGCCATCTGGCCTTGGGCCTTGAATTCATTATCAACAACCTGGATGAGCGCCAGAACTACATACCCTTCTTTCACTACGAATTAATCCAACAGCCCACATGCATTCGGCACGGACCATTCGACTCGCCTCATGTTGTCGGTCGATTTCTGGATGCGCTCGGCCGCTGTTCGCGGATCATTGAATTGCCTGACGAAGCCGAAATCTATGATGCGCTCGCCCAGCAACTCTACGACAGCCTTGAGCGTCACCCATCCGGCTTGCCCTGGAACAGTCCAGCGCCTTGGCAGCCGGATGTCGCCGCGATGCACAATTGTCGCGAAGTTGTCCTGGGATTGCTCGCGCTGTGGAATTGGCGCCCCGACGCGCGGGCGCCGGCGGCCCTGCGCCGTTTATGCCGCGCCATTCTCGGTGCGATTGGCGACGGCGCGCGCTTTCCTGGCGAGAGTCTCGGTCCCGACGGCTGGACAAATGCGTTCAGCGGTATTCTGGCGCCGCCGCCAGCAACCACAGGCCGGCTCATTCGACCGCTGGTTCAGTACTACCGTCAGTCGGCCGATGAGACAGCGCTGGAGCTGGCGCGCCGGTTCGCCGCGGACAATCTCGACACGGCGTTTGGCGCCGGTGGATCGATCGCTGATGCCGCCGGAACGCACATGCATTCCATTACGGGCACGATCACAGGTCTGATCGATTATGGCATCCTGGTTGGCGATGAAACGATTATTGAAGGCGCGCGCCGCGCTTACGATGTCGGCATGCGCCCATTTCGCAGCAGTTATGGCTGGGTCAAAGAGTTTCGATGGGCGCCCTGGCTTGCGGGACCGCTGCATGCGGCGGGATATGCCGGCTTCGACATCAACCGGGGCGAAGCCAATAATACGGGGGATCTCATCGAAGCGGCGCTGCTGCTGGGAGCGGCTGGTTACCGGGACTATTATGAAGATGCCGATCGCATGCTTCGCAATCATCTTTTGGCATCGCAAGTTATGGACACATCGTGGGTACAGGAAGCCAGCGGGCGCGAGGACGATGACGAGGCCAGCTACGGAAACGTGGCGCGGCGAGCGCGCGGCGGCTTCTGTTTCGGGGGGACCAGTGGCCTCATCTCATATCCGGAAGAAGCGTACCAGGTCAATGCAGACCTGGTTGGAGGCGCGCTGCAAGCCATCTGTGAGGCCTGGGAGGCCATTGCCGGCGTGCGTGATAATACGGTCCGCGTTGATCTGCTTTATTCTAAAGAAGACAGCGCATTTTCATTGAACTGTCCGCCGCCAGGTCCCGAACCGATCACCCTGCGCCTCCATGAAGCGGCATCTGTGCAATTGCGCATCCCGTCCTGGGCACAAACGGCGGGGGTCAACTTTCAAATCAACGATATGCCCGGGTCATCAGCTCGGGACGCGATTTCGAACGGCTACCTTAGGCTGTCCCCGCTGGCGCCAAAAACGGTCGTGAAGGTTTGGCTGCCATCCCGCCGGGAAACTGTCACCGAGGACGTGGGCGGCAAGCGCTACGAAATCGACTGGCACAACGACACCGTTATCGGTATCAGTCCGCCGGCGCCCTTTCAACCCCTGTACGGACGTGACTCATCGCTGACGGCAGGGAGCGGATAAGCGTGGTCGACTACAAGCGTGTGCATGAAGAAGCGATCGTGTTTGATGGCACTTGCCCGCTGCTGACGCACTCGCCGGAGCATACCTCGTTTTACGTTGAGGGCGGCGTCACAGTCGTTGCGCCATCGTTGGCGGCCAACCACAACTGCGGCGAAGCGATCATGCGGATCGCGGACTGGCTGAATAACATCCGTGAGCGCAGTTATGAGCTCGTGCACGTCACCGATGTAGCGGGCTTCCGCCAGGCAAAGGGCGAAGACAAGTTGGGTATTCTGTTCCACTTTCAAAACTCGCTGCCGCTTGAGCAGAGTATCGAGCTAGTGGACGTGTATCACGCGTTGGGCGTACGCGTTATTCAATTGACCTACAATGTCCGAAACTTCGTCGGCGATGGCTGCCTCGAGCCGAATGACGCCGGCCTTAGCGCCTTTGGCCGGCGTTTGATCAAAGCCATGAATCGCGCCGGCATCGCGGTTGACTGCAGCCACACCGGTATACAGACCACCTTGGACGCGATGGATGTCTCCGAACAGCCGGTGGTCTTCAGCCACAATCTGGCGAAAGGTGTTTGTGACAGCCCGCGCAACCTGACCGACGAGCAAATCAGGCGCGTCGCCGAAATGAGCGGTGTAATCGGCATCAACGGCTTCCCGCCCTTCGTGGCGAAGAAGCAGCGCCCCACGCTTGATGATTTGCTCAAACATGTCGACTATATCGCAGATCTCGTCGGCATTGAACATGTGGGCATCGGTATCGACTTCGAATACGTGGGCGATGCCATGCAGGAGGCGTCAAAGGCGCATTATGACTACTTCGTCAAAACGGGACAGTGGGATCCGAAAGATTATCCGCCGCCGCCTTACTATTATCCGCAAGGTTTGGACGACCCTCGTTGCTTTCCCAAT